>NZ_JYOO01000014.1 GCF_000956595.1 Priestia aryabhattai B8W22
AGAATCAAGATTTCCCAAGCCTTAATGAGAAATAGAGAAAATGGATTAACACCACTTGAAATGTTGAAAATTATTAAAGATGTACCTCAAGCAACATTATATAGACATATACAAGTTTTATTAGATGCAGGAGTTATTCGCATTGTAAAAGAAAAAAAAGTAAGGTCAGTATCCGAAAAATACTACGTCCTAAATGAAGAGGAGGCAAGACTTAATGGTGATGAATGGAAAAAAACCTCTAATGAGGAGAAGTTAAACTATTATTCTTATTATCAATTATCCCTGGTGACTCAATACCAAAACTATCTTAATAAGTTGGCAGAACGAGGTTGCTCAGAAGATGGTTCAACTTTTTCACTGTTAGAATTAAAACTTGATGATGAAAGCTTCAGTAGTTTTCAAAAAGAATTAAATGATCTTATGCTAAAGTATTATAAAACAACGAACCAGAATACTCAAAAAGGTGCTCCAATAAGAACAATTGGAGTTACCATTATTCCGGAAACATAAATAAAATAATATTTCATCCTAAAAATAAGATATCAGAAATCCTGCCTCTTTTAAGATCATTCTTTGATTCTAGTCTGGCCTGAATAGTACAAAGCTTACGCATCCTACTTAATCACTAATTATAATGAAAACTGAACTGAACTATACTTTTGACAAGCTTCACCAATAGGTGGAGTTTGTCTTTTCTTTTTTTGCGCTATTTTACCCTGTTAGTCAATACACAATTAAATTCTCATTACAACAAGCCAGTGTTTCTTATCAACAATATTTCTATTGTCAATTCTCTAAACGATGGCATAGGGTATAAAACGGTGTAGAATCTGAAGTATTAAGACTTTAAATAATATATCTGGCTGACTTTGTATTTTTGGTTGGATTCGTTGAAATATAGTAGAGGTTAATGGAGTGTTCTTTTAAATCCATCTGTACAAGAGTAATTGTAGCTACTTTTCTTTTAATTTAGCACAGGTGTTATCGACGCATCTTATACTAAACTAAGAAAACAAAAATTTTTATACTAATTCTAAAGAAAACAATTGAACTTAGCACATAAAGATGTTATTTATTTTTCTCCCCTTTCGAAGGTAGTAAACCAAGAAATTAAGTTTTGAAATGTATTATTATTTAAAGAATATATAATAAATTGTCCCTGTTTTTTGCCTTGAATCAACTCACCCTGCTTAAGTATTTTCAAATGATTAGATATACTAGGTTTAGTCATATTGAAATGATCGGAAACTTCACCGGCTGTTAAATTACTTTCCTTTAGAAGTTCTAGAATTTTCCTTCGTGTTGGATCTGCTAAAGCTTTGAAAGATTCATTCACTAGATCTCATTCCTATCGTAATTCAGTATTTAGTTTAAAAAGCTTTTTGGTGATATTTCTTATATTATACATTTTTTAATTTGTTTAAGGCCGGTTAATCGCGTAAACAACAAATAAAACAATATCTAGCAAAATCATCATGACACCAATAAGCAGCCAGATGTTACCTTGAGTCTTTTTCTCTCCTTCTTGCATTTCAAACGCTCGAATAGCAAATACAATTCCAAGTGTAAACACAAGAAAAAAAAGCTGACGGTAATCGGAAAACGACAGTAAGACAAAAATTAAGGTGAAAAATACCATAATCATTTCTAAAATTCGGTAAGGTTGCTTTTGACATGTTAATAATAGTTTCATTTCTTGGCCTACTTTCATCCTTTTCTTAATAGAGTTATTTTACTATTAAATTCAAATAAGATGTTAGTATTTTGAGCACTTTTCACTGTTTTGTAACAGAAAAGCGTACGTTAGCTAAACGCACGCTTCTTTTTCTATTCATTTACATTTGGATTCATTGGATTATCAATCCCTGTTTTATCTTGAATTTTTTTATAAATAAAATACGTGTAGACAGCAATTAAAATGGAGAATGCCCACGTAACAGCCTGACGGAATACAATCATGTTTCCATACCCTTCTACTCCGTACTTTTGAATCAATACGTATTTTACAATCGCTAAAAATACATAGCGACCTGCGAACAGTACCGTAAGCCAGTTCATCATTTTGAATAGACCAGGCTGGTGGAAGAGCTTTAAAGAATCTTCCCGCTTATAGCCCATTAAGTAAGCCGTATCTACAAAAAAGTACAAACCAATTGGCTTTTTTACCACAATGGTAAAAAGGACAACTACAGCCAGTCCAATCATAAAGTATACTTGATTGTTTAACATCGTTGCTGCGTTCCCTGAGATTAAATCAATAATTGTACGTGCCAGCAGTGTAATGACAATAAACAATCCTGTTACGTTAAACTGGCGATCTTTAATAAATGTATAAATGGTATACACAAACGCTGGTGCTGTTGAAAGCAAAATGGCATAGTAATCACCAATAATGTCTTTTCCTTGGTTCCATATTAGGTAAGGAATAGCGATATAAAAAAGTAAATCAAACCATACTCGTTTTGTATTGTTCATATATAACTCCTTTAAAAACGTTGTTCCTGCTATTATATGGGATACTACGCAAGAAAAAAAGGCTTTTAACTGGAATGTTATGAAATTTTAATCATTTGATGTTTAGATCCAGAGCTACAGGGAAAACGATTTCTAGAAAGACTTCAAGAATCATAAACATCCAAACACTTGAGCAGCAATACATGTGCCACAAGTGAAAAATGCTGAAAGGATTGATTCATTATCGCACTTCACCTAACGTACACGTCAGAAATGGAAAAGGCCATGCAGCTTTCTCACGGCGTGGGGTATGCTGAATATAGCCGTAAACTAGACAAACGTCTACAGGTGGAAAAAGACGAGAAAAAGATTATCAGGCTAGCAAAGATATACTGCGTGATATTAACCAGCATCGATAATAAAAAGACCGCTTTGCTATTTTTGGTAGCAAGTCGGCTTTTTATTTACAAATGAATCAAATTTATACATAATAAGGAATCGTGTGTATCAAAGAAAGGAACTTGCTTATTATGATGGAAAAATTACTTATTATTTGTGTGTTTGTAGGAATTATTCATATGATTGAAACACTAGCCTACTCTGTGAGACTTGCGGGCTTGAAAACTGGAAAACTAGTCGTGGCTTTATCTCTTTTTAATATTATTGTCATTTTGTCAAGAACAGCTAATATGGTGCAAGCTCCGCTGACCGGGAAATTAGGAGATGCGGTCAAGTCTAAAGAAGATTTGCCCGTTCTACTTCATCAGCTTCAAACCATCTTGCTCGCAGCTTCCATTGGGACAATTGTAGGTGCTCTTTTACTTCCTAGCTTTGTATCGATTTTCTCCCGAATGATTTCACACTTAGAAGTAGCGGGGTCTGTACCTCAAATGATGAAAAATATTACTTCCATACATACGCTGGAGAAAGCAAAAAAACACGTGAAGCGCCCGAGGTGGATCATGCTGTCTCAGCTGCGAATAGGTGGAGTGCCCAAGCGGTTGCTTCTTTTGAATTTAATAGCTACGACCATTTATACAGTAGGTGTTCTTTCCACACTTTATGCTTCTACGCTTGAGCCTACTCTTTCTAAATCAATTCTGATGTCTTCTGGTCTTATTAACGGACTAGCCATGATTACCCTTGCTGTGTTTGTAGATCCGCAAGTAGCCATTTTAACTGAAAAGGTAATGAAAGGTGAATCTACTAAGCAATCTATGAACAAAATGGTGGGCACACTAGTCATCTCTCGTTTGTGTGGGACAGTATGTGCCCAGATTCTTTTAGTACCTGCTGCTCTTTATATTGCGTGGATTTGCAAATTAATCCCTTAGAAAAGACTTCAACGAAGAAGTCTTTTTATACATAAAAAAACGCCCCGCAGGACGTTTTTATTTAGTACGAAGCATTTTTAATCCTTCTTCATCTTCTTCTAATGAATAGACTTCATCGTTTTTAGCAAATAAAACACCGTGGAAGATTTGAAGATCATCATCACAGGCCTCGCAAAATTCCTTTTCGCCTTCGTTCCAAAAGCTAAAGAGCGCTAGTTCATCACTTCGCACGCTTGCGTATTTTTGATGAAATTCATAAATCATCATCGCGTAGTAGCGAAGCGCTTCTTCTTTTTTTTCAAATTCAATGGTTTCAATAATATCTTTTTCCCAGCCTTCTAAAAACAGCCAAGGTTCACAATCACTTTTTATTTTATGAACTCTCCATTTATCTGTCATGATAGAACATCTCCTTACTTACAGCTTACTTCTAAAATTTCTCTTTTCCTTATTATTCAGCAAAAATAACTTTGAATCAAGTAAAACGGAAAAAAACGCCTATTTTCAGGAAATAGACGCCAACAAGGTAGCTTAATCTGAACTTCTTTTTTATATTAATAATAGCTCCTTAAGCTATAAGGAACTAAACTGCCCGTATAATACTGGGTAATGGGAGGGAAAACGCCGGCTGAAGGCGTGATTTTCCCCCACCAAGATGGTTTTTTGCCCCACCAGTTGTCTATCGCTCCATCAGGTGAAACGACAAATCCAATTGGACGTGCAAACGAAGGCATAAAATACGGATAAAACGAATACTGAAAAGGCGTGTAGAAAGAAGAGTAAAACGTCTCTCTCCTTATCCGTTTCCGAAGCCGTTTTGATCAGAACCATCCGGATCGAGCGTATTTGTATTAGAAAGTCCCGAATTTGTATTTACACAAATTCCTGTATTTGAAGACCCTGAACCTTGTGCAGTTTTACTGTTACTTTTCGGAGAAACATAGTACGTATCGCCAAACGTAACGACTCCTCCTGTAACGTTTGGAATCACTACATGATTAATAACAATCGGCATTATCCTCACCCTTTTTATTTTCATCGTGATGTAATATATGAATGATTTATCAAAAGGGTTATAAATTAATGGATATAAATAAAAAATCCCCCTGCAGAATGGGGTATTTTTACGCTTTTACCTCTTTTTTAGAATGACTTAATTCATCTCGCAGAATATCAAAATCTCGTTCTGCTACTTCTTCAATTTTTGTATACAATTCATTCTCCATGAGGAGTCCTTTTTCTTCAAGTAATTCGACAAGAGCCTTAAATTTTATTCTAGATAAAAGCATTTCGTTTACCGTGCTCTCTGTTGGCTGTTCATTTTTCGCTTGTTCTTTTGTTTTAACAGGTTCTTGCTGCAACTTCACCCTGAAAACAATATTTGTATGATCAGTAATTTCAGGTGACTGATAAAATGTGCTATGCGAAATGTTTTTTAGTGTTAGCGTTTCTTTTGTCTCCATATTTGTTACTTCAAAATACGGATCCTCAAAAAATGCATCATATTTATCATAAGCTGCTTTGCCTACAACCGAAAAAGAAAAGTTTAGCCTTTTCAACTCTTCACCTGTATTCGCATCAGTAATCATTTTTTCTTCAAACATATCAACGTGAAAATTTACGTTATTAATCATTAGTTGTGTCAATTCAATCGCCTCCTTCTTTATTAATACGACACGGAGTGACAAGTTCCCTGTTTTTTTATATAAAAAAACATCTCCCAAAAATGGGGATGTTTTTCAAAGAGCTAGAAAAATGCTTTTTTTAGCTCTACAATTCTTCTTCTGCTTTGTCGTATTTGCGTTCGTGCGCCGTATCTTCTTCGTTATCACGAATGGTTTTTTGAAGCACAAAAGCAGACAAATATGAACACTGACAAATATTGATACAACAACTTTCCGTATTTAATTTAAGCTAATCTTATCATTTATGTAGTCTTTTTATCAATAGAATTATGAAGAAAAACGTTCGACAAATTAATTAAATAAACAAATAAGACACCTATTAAAGATGTCTTATTGATTCTGACTTTTAGGTTTACGATACTCTTCTATCTGATTGCTGACATAGTTAAAATGAAAGACAACAAAGCGCTACCAACTAACAGCTTTTTCACAGATTCTCCCCTTATTGAAAAGCTATTTAATATTAAAATGACTTAAAGCCACTTGTTTAACTAAATCCGTTAAAATTGCAAATGAAACTGATCCACCTTTTTCCTTAACAATCTGCTTAGTTTTATTCCAAACGTTATTATTCATTGCATTGTCCAAGAAGTCATGACCTTTCCAAGTTAGAGCATGGACTGTACATCTGTCACCATTAAAGCGTCCTTCTAGATAACCTTCTTTTCCCAGTAACCTAGTGTTATATTCAATTAAATTTTGCTCATACCCGTCCACTTCAATTGTAAATGCATGTAGATCATCAGCTTCATCTTTTACATAGATTAGAATTTCTCTAATTAAGTCCATATCTCTTTCCATTTATGTCCCTCCACCTTCTATTTAAAGTACTAATGGAATTTTAACGTTCTATAATTGTTACTTTATAACAATATCTTTCATTCTTGAATTGCAGTAACCTTCCCATCTTCAAAGTAAACATAACCGTAGATGTTATAAATCCATTGTTCTTCTACGCCGTATTTTGTTGTTGTACGGTTAATATCGTCAGGCTTACCCCATCCAGTTTTATTAATAACCTCTTCTTGAGTCATACCTATTTGAGGTTTTGTATGTTGAAGATTATATTGTTTTTGAGCGTCTGCCAGTATTTCGTTACTCTTTTCTGTTTCTTCTTTATCAATTTCATATCGATCTTTTAGTTTCTTTCTTGCTAAACTAATTTCTTCTGCAAATTGCCCATTATAATTATTTGGGATTTTTTCAATGTTATTGTAAGCATGTTTGTAATCTTCATCTTCAAAATTACTCATCGCACTCACATATAAAGATAAGTAATATTCAGGTTGATATTCTTTTGTATAATTATAATCATTTGTTACAAAGTCTTTATTTTGAATATCCTTAATTAGTGATTGGTTCAGTTGTTCTCTACTTTCCTTCACTTCTTTCGAAAATTCTCCATCGTAATCGGTAGGAAGATTAGATAGGTTAGATGTTTTGGAGAAGATCTCATCTTCTGACAACAACTTCGATATACTATATAGTTCTTCAAATTTCCGTTCATCCTTAGAATCTATCTTTTCATCTTTTTCGTATATCTGACTTTTAAGACCTTCAACTTTAAAATATTCTTTATTGCTTATATATTTTTGAGCTTGATTAATTTCTTTTTGTAGTGAAATTACTTTATCTTTTTGTTCTTCTTTCGTAGAGCCAACTTGCTCAGTACCAGTGCTATTGCTACATGAAATTAGTAAACTACTACTGATCATAACCATTGGGAATATGTATAATATTTTCTTTCTCAACCATAAAACCCCTTTTTAAAATCTAATATACTATAAAAGAAACACTAAATGTAACTTTATTACTTTTCATAGTCAAAAAGTTTCATCAAAAAACCTCTTCCAGTTAAGATGAGGAAATTATGATATATAATACTTAATGAAATCAACATTTTATCAAGAGGAGAGCAAGAGAAATGATAATAATAGGAATTTATGAAATTAGATGTAAAATTACAGGAAGAGTTTATGTTGGTCAAAGCAACGATGTTAAGGGTAGATTGAGAACGCATAAAAGATTGCTAAGACAGAACAAGCATGAAAATAAATATCTTCAGAACCATGTTAATAAATATGGGATAGAAAACGTTGAATTTGAACTTATTGAAGAGTGTCTGCAATGCGATCTGAACGATAGAGAGGTATATTGGATCAAAGAATTTGGTTCAATGGCTAGAGATAAGGGATTTAATCTAGAGAGTGGTGGAAATGCAGGGAAAACATATTCTAAAGAAAGAATAGAGGCAATCACAGGTGCAGGTAATCCAATGTTTGGAAGGAAGCAGTCACCAGAGATGGTTGAATTTATGAGACTAGTAAATAGAGGATCAAGTGATAAATTAACAATTAATGATGTGAGAGAGATTAAAATGGCTCTAATACTAAACATAGTTCCACAGGAATTAGTTACAATATTCAAGGTTGATATCACAACAATAAATAAGATTGCAAGGTGTACCAATTGGGAATGGGTGCTTCCAGAGTTAAATGACGAGCTAATGAGTAAGCGTGATATGGAGCGTGAAAAAAGGGAGAAGAAAATTTTTGAACTATGGGAAAAAGGACATAGAGTAATTAACATAGCCAAAATGCTTCAGTGTGACTCAAAGATAGTTTCGAATGTATTAAAAAAGGAGTTGGAAAAG
Organism: Priestia aryabhattai B8W22; assembly: GCF_000956595.1. Taxonomy (GTDB): domain Bacteria; phylum Bacillota; class Bacilli; order Bacillales; family Bacillaceae_H; genus Priestia; species Priestia aryabhattai. The sequence goes on from NZ_JYOO01000014.1 coordinate 8,127, forward strand.
AAAGAAGCAGAACGATTAAATCTCCATGATCTTGTTAGAGAAGAGTTTATGAAGGGAACTCAAAAAGCAGAGATAATAAAGATGTTTGGAATAAGCAAAACCACTTATAATAGAATCACTTCTTCTGCCCATAATCAAAAAAAGCAAGAGCTAATTAAAAAAGTATTTGAGCTTAAATATCAAGGACACTTAAACAAAGAGATAGCTGAAATGTTAGGACTACATAGAGGTACTGTAACAGAGTATCTAAAAAATGAATTAGATCCAGAGACAATGCAAAGACTTCGCTCAACTGGTAAGAAGGGTACGCCACTTAAGCTTAATGAAGAAAAGGTTATTGAGATAAAGAGAATGCTTAAGCTTGGAATCTATAGCCACCAAGAAATTGGAGACATGTTTGGAGTGACCGAGTCAAGCATATCACAAATTAAACGTGGTGTAAGATGGTCGCATGTAGAAGTGCCACCAGAGCTTAGGGTTATTGAACACAGAAGTATATCAACTAAGCTGAATGAAAAGAAAGTTATCGAGATAAAAATATTACTGCAAGAAGGCAATTATCTTCATAAGCAGATTGCAGAAATGTATGGAGTGTCTAGGGCAACAATAACAGATATTAATACAGGGAAAAGATGGTCACACGTAAAAATACCGCCAGAACTTCATTCCTCGGACAAGGTTTGATGAAGTAATGACGGCATCTTTACAAGTTGTTGAAACTAAATTAATGTTATGACCTATTAAATTGTATCAGACTAAGAGATGCTTACACAAGCGTCTCTTTTTTCTTGTATAAGCAAAAAGTTCCTCTCCAATTAAGGAGAGGATGAGTTTATATTTTAAGAATCTGTATGTTCACCTTTTTGCTTAAGGACTTCTAGATTTTCATGAATGAATTTTGGCAATGGAACTTTCATCTCGCCCAGATTCTCAAGGATCGATAATCCTTCCACTCCAATATAAAACAGGATACAGCCAGTTTTAGCTACTGGAATATCGTTAAATAAAGCTAAATCAATCATATGACATAAGATTACGACAATAGCCAAGCATGCCTTACGTATCATTCCATGGCTCATAGTACGGCTTTTCAATTTTTGAAAGTATATAGCTTTAGCAAAGCCTGTAAATATATCTAGACAGACCATAACGAATAATACTGCCATTAGAGGAGTGTATGCGCCAAATAAGAACGCTAGGGGAGTGCCGAAAGCACTTAATACTATGGGATTTTGAACATTTTTTCACCTTCTACATAAATTAAAAAAGACACCCATCAAGGTGTCTCAATTTCATCTTTAATTTCTATTGTGTAATACTTAACGTGTCTCTCTGGTGGTGATGCAATTATGAAATCAGTATCTGACACTGTCCATTTCCTAATTTCCCAACAATGATATGCTACAGGATTTTCAGCTTCATTTATTTCTAGTTGCTGAAGTCTAATTGTCTGACCTTCCAAAGGTCTTAATATACCTGCTTCTTCAGAATTTAAAATAATAAATGGACAAAGATCCTTTCTTGTATACGGAACAGGAAACAACTCTGTCCACTCTTTATTTTCATTGAGTTTTTGAACACTAACGGCAGAAGAAACTATCATTCACATCATCACCTTTTCATGGAATAATCCAATTATCCCATGAAATTCAAAAATTGTCGTTATTAAACTAATTTGATGGCATCTTCAAACGATCTCATGCTATTTAATGTATCTACCTCGCCGACATTACTGATATACTCTTTAAGCTTCCAATAGCTGTCGATAGCTGTAGTTAAATGAAACAAACGAATATAACTTTCTTTTATTCAAGTACAATTAATCTTTTTTGGAAATTATTCATCTTTGGTGAAACTTTATAAACCATATGATACATAAAAGATTATGTTGAGGATTAAAGAGAAAATGGTCCTAACATCAAATAAAAAAGGTCCAATCAAAATGATTAGACCTTTTGGAATAAATCTATAAGAATATTTATACAGTTGCTTGCCTTTCCTGAGCTATAAGCTCCTTGAGTTTAAGTGTAATATATTGACTGAATTCTGTCTGTTTAGAAATATTAACTACGTCATTGTAATCAGTCTCTTCTAAATAGTCACTAATTATAACCTTTAGCCACTCCACGCTTTTAGCAACAAGCTCCTCGTTGACTAAATCTAAATTTATATTTCTAAATTGTTCTTCGCCATAGTTTGGCTGTTGAAGTAACACACTCATACTAACCCTCGACACGTGAAACAAGAAATACTTCCTAATTTGTTCAGCTAATTGGTCGCCATTTAACAATTGTTTCAAGTGGCTCTCTACTTTCTTAACAGCTAATATAGAATGTAAATATGTATCTAAATGTCTGTGTGCTGGGAAAAGTTTGGCATAATCTTCATCTTTTTTAGTTAGTACAGTTGGATTAGAACGAGCTTTTGAAGGATTCTTCTCTGCTATAAGTAAACTAGTAAGACACTGAGCTAGAAAATTAATTGAAATAATTTTCTTTGTTGGTTTTTTTAAGTTTTTATAATAATTTTTCCTTCTATCATAAAAATAATCTCTTGTTAAAAAATACTCTTCTATATCTCTTTGAATCTGATCTGTGGCTCTTAATAAAGAAGTAGGCACTTTATTCTGAGAGTTTGTCGATTTAATAATTTTATCAGCTGTTACCTTATCATCAGTAATAATAATTTTTAAAAGTAAAGATCTATTCTCCTCTTCGACTTCTTTTTTAAACGAATGATAAATTGAGTGAGAAGTTTGTAAACCGTTTACAATTTGAACATTATCTAGATGTAGAGTTTTACCTGTTAAAGAGCCTTTATCTGCGATAATTGTTACTCCATTATTTAACCACCAAAAGTCTAAATCCTTGTCCTTCTTGATTGTATCTGATATTTGAGTATTTACCTCGGTGTTGTTTTGATAATCTCTAATATTGGAATCAAATAAATACTTTCTTAATTCCCCAGATCCCTCAGTGATAAATTTAAAGTAGTCTTTAATATTTACTGAAGCTATATATCCTCGTTTTCCATCGTCACTAAAATCTAATGCAATTGGATTTTCATTTAGCTTTAAAGCTATAGAAAACTGCTTCTCGCTTCTATTTAGGCTAATTAATTCATTAACGCCTATATAGTCGAAGTCGAACAATACGTTACTATAATCAGACTGTTCTACTGTATTTTTTAACGTTGTTACTTTATCAAGGTAGGAGTTATTGGGTCTTTCTTCATTGTATATATTATCTCTATTACCTTTAGAAATATGTCTAAAAATAAATTTGTATTCTGGATGCACAGCTGCACTACCTATAGTTAATATTCTTAATAATTCAACTTGTTCGATCAAATCACTATTCCAACTAGTTGGACTTAGTTCTTGACTAAGATTTAAGATACTGGAAGTTGTAGTATTAAATTTATGTACTACATCTTCACTAATTCTTTCATTATTTTTATATTGATGAAAATGAACTTCTATGGTCTTTATTTTCTTAAAATCTGAGACTTGATCAATTGATTGTATTAGCTCGTCATTAGCAAAAATATACATGCCGTCAATACCATTATCAAAACCACCACTAATTATACCGTTCTCCAATTCTTCGCTATCTAGGTCTTTATCCTTAAGTATTTGCTCAGCAACAAATAGCTCAAATACACTATCCCTTTCACTGCTGTTAGTCATATCTAACTGATCTGCAAAATCGTCAAGAATCGCTTCCAGTAATAAAACTTTTGACATAAAACCCCTCCATAATATATTTCTATTAAAATTAAACCGCAGTATAACTGGAAAGATCCAGTTTTCTACTTCCAACATTTAAAATATATTTCAATTTTTCATATAGTAAAAATTGATTAATTCACCCTATCTGAAAATTAGTAATATATTCCTAATAAATATATCATTCAAAGCTTTCTTAAAGCAATAAATATTTGAATTAAATAAGGCTGTATTGCCATATTTGTTACAAAAATGCTTTAAAATTTAACTAAAAACATATACTTATTACTTAGTTATCTTTTAAATTTAGTAGGTAATAAAATCAATATTTTATTAAATTATTGATTGGCGGAGAAATTCCTGACTTCTATTTACGTTTACTATGTACTAGTCCTACAAATCTCACAAATACTCCGCTAATATTATTTTTCAACAAATAATTAATTTTCTAAGAAGAAGGCGTAATTAAGGTTGGAAAAACTATCTCATTTATCATTTTATAAATAGCAGACTTTCCACTCAATTATTAGAGGTTTAGATTATTTACATTTATAATAATTATAAACTAATATATCCACCCATCCTAAAATCCAGTATCGTAATATTGTTCAGGCATCCATCCAGAACCTTTAATAGAAGAAGCATAATTAAAAGTTGCATTTAAAAATCCCGCTCTTAATTTACTATTCTTTCCTGTTTTCATAATGATTGTTTCTTTAAGAGGATGATTACTTTCAATTAGATATTCATTTCTTTTGTATAATCTCTCTAATAAAGATTTATGCGGTACTCTAGCAAATTTACCATTGTATTCTCCCCTATTACATTCTTGACAAGTTAATACAAGATTCCATACACCATTTAAATCCATATCCCCCGTTGACAAATATTGCACAGAAAGCGGTATAAAATGATCTACATCGCAGGTATTTGATTGACTACTCTCAATAGAAATACTTTTATAACAATAAAAACATTTTCCTTTTTGATACCCATTCAATGGCTTTCTTACAGAAGTTAAATTTACACGTTCATGAGAATGTAAATATCTCTCTGGTGTAATAGACTTCAAAAAGAAGAACTGCTCAAACTCCTCGTCAAATCTAACTTCTAACTTTGGGTTTCTTTCCGTCCAAGCACTTTCTACTAAGTTCCATCTACCTTCGATCTCGTTAAATAAATTCACCCGTTGTTCACTTTTATTCAAGATATAGATACTATCAGTTAATGTGATACCTAACGTTTTCCCCTGAACAGACTTTTCATAGAACAATGTATTAAGTTCCCCGTTAGGAATGTTATGAAAAGCATCTATTACATTATTGAAGCCTACTTTTTCAGTAACTTGTAACAACTGTTCCCACTCAATTTTCCGTTCATTGTACAATTCCAATGCATTGATAAACTTAGATGATGCACTAGTAATTTGCCTTTTACCATTTCCTATATGCTCTAACATATACTTAGCAAATATTGGTGACAACTCCTCGAGGCTTAAAAAACTCTTATCACTTTTTCCTAATTCTAGTAATGTCTTTGCAAAAGCAAACTTATATGTGGCTACATTTTTTCCAAACAAGTAAACCGATCGAAATTTAGATTCTAATGATTGGTCATTCTCAAGAAACTTATTCATAATATTACCCCTTAGTAATTATTAGTCTTCTACCTCAATAAGGTAAATGGCTTTATCAAAACCACCTCTCTTTTCTTTTTTCTCCTTGCGAATCGCTTCGAGTTCTTCAAAAGCAACCCCATAAGCTCCCAATGAAGCATGAATTAACTCTAAAATATCTGCAAGTTCCTCAACAGCTTCCTTTTTTTCAACAGCTTCCATAAACTCATTTGCTTCCTCAATCATTTTTGCTTTTACTTCTACTAGTAGCTCATCAGATGTGAGTATTTTTGCGTTGTAGTTTAAACCCTCAGCTTTGATGATTTCTAAAATATTATCTCTTACTAATTTGTTATAGGTAGGCATGTTTACTCTCCTTTGTATTAATTTTTTAAAGTAATTGTATCACGATAAAAACTTGAGACAGTAGCTTCTGTTTAAAACAAGCTTGGGCAAACCGATGGATTGTTTATCAAGCTTACACATAATTTATAAAACGCTGCCGAACGCTCTCAGTGGCCATCCGACAAAGTTTATCATTACTCTAATAAAAGATGCCCTTTATAGATTAATTAATCTTATTTTCAACGCAGCTCAGTATAAAGCTTTTTTGTTAGGACTTTAAGTTGTTCAACAGTCAATACTTCATTTTTTCTTCTATGTATCATTCGATGACAGTTTGCACATAAGGGAACTAAATCTGTTTTTGGATTAATTGCAACCGCTTCTTTAAGTGAACTCAATGGTTTAATATGATGAATTTCTATAAAGTCTCTTCCACGTTCTCCATATACTTCCTCAAAATTGAATCCACAAACGTAACAATTCAATCCATGTATATCAATTGCCTTTTTTCTATTTTTAGGATCACGTTCATATTTATTTACGTGATACGATTTCTCTCTTCCTTCAATACCATTCCCTTCTTCTAACTCTTGAGCCTCAATGTCAGATCTCACACTCTTGTACAAGTGAATTGATTTTGCTTGCACTTTTAATAAACGTACAATGTCTGCATACTCTTCCCCTTTACGCTTAAGTATCTCTATCACTAAATCTAACGTCTTTCCTGCAAAAATACCTCTATAAGCCGCTCTTAGACCCAAGTAATAAAGGATGTTTGCTGAATCTCGACCATTAGTATTTCCCTCACGTCCAAGTACATTAATATCCATCCAACGATGTGTTTTGTTATTGATTAAGTGTTCATATATAACTTGTCCTTTAAGTTCATCTGAATAAAAGTTATATTCTCTAACCCGACCATTAGAATCTAAAGATGGTAAGACATAATCATTTTCATTAAGCGAAAATCTTGTAGTTATGTCTTCAGCATTACCAGCATATCTGCTATACCATAGATGCTTTAAACAAGTCTTATGTTTTTCATCAACAAGGTAATTAGTATTTTGTCTTAAACGGAGTATCATTAAATCTTTTAACTTAGGATGTTCAGTTAACTCAATTCGATTTATTCCCACTTCTACATCAACTTCTAGTACTCTAAGTTTAATTGCTAAATATGATTTATCACTAACATCTTCATACCAGTAGGCTGCGGATTCGTTATCATTTGTATAGTCTTGTGGCAATGTGATAACTTCTGTTCTTGATATAATCCCACCACTTCCTTTGTTATCCCCATCTGATCGCCAAATAAATACCTCATCACCTAATTGAATATGTTCAGCTAGATGATCTTGCCTAATTGACCACCATATCGTTTTATTTTCTAATATGTATCCATCTACGTTAAATCGTGTCGGATTCCCTTGAAATATCCAAGTATTCATTAATTTCTCTCCTATGCTCTATTGTATCGATTTAATTCATTCGCACTATATTTTATTTTACTCTTTCTCATTATTCAAAGTTATTTGAATCCAGTCATATGACTCAATTATATTGTTTTATCTTTAGAGTGTATATTTTGCAGATAACATATATTAATTGTGGTGATTTCTCTGCTCAATATATTGATTAATTAAAAAAACGAAATTACAGATATATTTGCCTAGTCTTATATGGATGATAGTCTTTTAATTTTGTACATTTTATCAACACACTCTTTAGAAAAAACATATTCCAATAATGAACTAGGAAAAAATATCATATTAACTATGGAAATTAGAAAGTACAAAAAAGAACAGTAAATTTATTTACCACTCTTCTTTTAATTTTGTGTTTTTTACAATCTAATCCTATTAAATTTTCCGTATTTATCCTTTTGCAAAGAAGCGTAATTACTCAATACAATTTGCCTATTTCTTAACTGCCCTGTATAGAGTAGCCCTACTTATCTTGGTTATTTCCTCAATTTCTTTAACAGTCAACTTATTAGTGTCCCTGTTATGAAATAACTCAATTGCATGTTGCAACCCTCTATGTTTCTCTGTATACTTCGCAGGTCTACCTTTATATACACCTCTTTTTTTGGCTTCTTCAATACCTTCTAATTGTCTTTCCTTAATCATGTCCGCTTCAAACTCTGCAATACCAGATAGGACAGTGATCATCAACTTGCCAATAGCTGTTGCTGTATCAACCTTATCCCCACCCATATTCAAAACAACAAGAGAAACACCCTTGTTATTTAAGTACTCAATTGTACTTAAAGCGTCTTTTGTACTTCTGGCAAATCTGTCTAACTTTGTAACCACGATGGTATCACCTTTTTGTACCTTTCCAAGAAGAATATTAAATTGCTCTCTGTCCTCTTTCTTCCTTCCAGATACTTTTTCTTTAAAAACTAAATCGCATCCTATTTCTTCTAATTGTCTAATTTGTGCAGTTAAATTTTGACCTACACTAGATACTCGAGCATAACCATATTTCATCACTAATCACCCCTTATTTTTGATACATGTATATGAGATGCTATTAACTCAAGTGTATCAATAACTCAATAATGTATCAATAGGGTGTAATCAAATGAAATAAAATGTATTTACTAACGTTAATATGCTATTAGTAAAGGCTGGAGAATTAGAATTCACTACACAAAGATGCTTAAATCTATTTATTTAATTAAATAAAATGTAAAAAAGGGTCTGAGAGTAAGAAAGCACTTTATCGTTTCTAACCAAAGCAATATAGGGGGTTATATTACTTTTAAATGTTCATTATGTGGCGGGAAATTCAAACTTAAAACCAACAAGATTCAACAAGACGATACTATTAAGTTGTTCTACCTAGTTACATTCAAGCCTAATAAATATAAGTTCTCTGAAATTAGAGAAAAGCTTGAGGAAGTAAATACTCCTCAAGCTTTAACTTTTGTGACCTGTTTCATTATAACGCCCATTGTACTGAATCTAAATAAGGAAAACCCTCGTCATTAGGGCATAACTGTCTTTGTTAAACAATATTACTTAACGTGCATTTTCACAAATTCATATATCTCCACAAAGTTAGGTGAAGAGATATGTGTAACTCTATCCTTTTTGCTCCCAAATAATCCTGATTTGTTAAGATAAATCATATTGTTAGTGATGCCAAGAGCTTTGGTCATGTCGTAGTCCACTTCTTCGTAGTTCTTGTACTCATATACATGAATTTTTAACTTACCAAATGGTGGCTTCACTTCAATTAAGATAACCTTTGTATCTGTAAAGAATAGGTATCCGAAGGTTGTGCCTTTAAATGCTCCTGTAGAAAGGAAATAAAACTTCTCATCTTTTGCTTCTTTCTTAAGCAAACTAAGTATTTTTCTGTAATGTTCCCTGCTTGTTTTAGGTAGCTTCTCTGCCTCGCTGACTAAATCATCAAATGTAGAGTATTCTCCTATAATTGTAATTTCTATTTTTATCTTATTCACCTTTTATCCTCCACCCAAATTCCTTTTCGTACAGAACATAGTATACTACCTTTTCATTAGGGTGTCAGGAGGAATTTTCACATAGAATAATAAATTTTATATTTAAATTCACTCATTACAGTTACTGTTAATAATTTGTTGTATTACTGACCTACTAGCTAGCACGACAAGATAAAGCGTTGCTGCTTATTATTAAAACATTTAACATGAATACAAGAAGGTTATTTTACGATTGCGACTTACCTTCTTGATAGAATCATAGTTACAGGTGAGGAAGCGAGGTCGTCATTCTTAATAAAATCAAGATTTTATTAACCCTCTAAGTACTATCTAATGACAATAAACTCTACCCATTTCTAATATATTTGAATGACATTAAAATATAGTTTTAATATAGAAAATGATAATAGAAATAATCGAAGTTTCTTCATCAATACAGTTTAGTTTTTAGTTTTATTCTAAAGGACGTTTCTTTAGATACTTAAATTAGATTCGTAAGTTCTAAGTACAATGTTATCAATTAAATTAATAATTTCGTTTAAAGTGTTCTCACTGTTCTTTTTGCTACTTATGTCATTAGTAAGTTTTTGATATTGCATTAATAAATGATTGTTTATTTTCGGCATCTTAACATAATTACAGGATTCGGTTACTTCATATCTCTGTACACCTTTCAAAACAACTGCTCGATATTTACCTTTCCCCCATATATTAATATATACTCCATATCTATAATTTAATGGCTTCCTCATCCAATCCTCAATTATCTTGTTTATATCGCTCGCATTATCATTTTTTGATTTCTTCAATTCTACTACTAAAAAATTCAGTGCATTTGTATTTCTCTTGTGAAAAATAATATCTGGTCTTCTATTTTGATAATTACGTTTTGTGACATCTAAATCAACATTTAGCCAGAAAATATACTTTGCAATTTCATTAGACAAATGATAGCTGAGATTCCATTCAGTAAAGTTTGTCTGATCTGTATTTTCAAAAATATCTGGTTGATTTTTAAATAAGTTTATAATAGAAGAATAAACTATGTTTTTTATTAATTCGTCCATATGGATATACCCCTCCACTTAGCTTGTTACTTAGAGAATTATTATTTTTCTTTCATATTTTATAATTTAAGTATCTGGGGAAATTCATTAGTAAAAGCTACAATAATGGATCTAGTTTCTCTATAAACTAGATCCACTATTGTACTAGACTGTCTCTGCCCCTTGCCTTTTAAATCTTTTACATAATGTTTCATTTGCACTATTAAATAAAATTCTGGCAGAAGAACTTAGGATATATCGAATTACTACATATAGGTGATAGCGCCTTCTGTTAAACCAGAGTGGGCGCAAATATATGCTGGAACGGACTCAATAATAACTTCTTTTCTTTCTTTTGTAATAGTTATTGCTTTTTCACGTCCATCTTTTAAAACGCCCTTTATTCCTCTTACTAAAACTTTTCTCTCTTCATCCTTGTCTTCACCTCCACAGAAAATCACCAATAAATCATTCCTTATTACCTCATAATTCTAAATCCATTTCTTTTATTTTGAAGAAAGTCTAAAAATTATTAATCTGAATATGAATCTTTTTAATTGTTATATTCAACCCTCTTCTTAAAAATAAAATACCTCTGAATTATTACGAATAGAACTATACATCAAATAGGAATACTCATGGAAAGTCAAAGAAGTTAAAATCGTGAGAATTCTTATTCTTAACACACTTCCGCTTTTGTATAAAAAAGACACCCGTCATGGTGTCCCAATCCCCTCTTTTTTCTAAATTTCCTAACATTAAATTCTACCTTACATTTGATAATGAATGGTGATTAACATGCCATTCAAAGTATATTTCAGTATCACTATTCCAATACTTACAGTTTAACCCTTCAATCGCCTTTAGATATAACCTTAAAGATTCAGTGGTTGTTTTATCATTTACTGTCACTATTCCATTAGTTATAATGATATATCCTTTTTCAAATAAATCATCACATCCAAACTTACACATAGGCATAACAATATTCCTAACATCAAGCTTTTCTTCTTTCGAACAAAGAGATCTTTTTTTAATATGTGCTGCAACTAAAAATGAAATTGGATAGTCCTTTCCACATATACCACATTTAGCAATTTTCTTATTTCCAAAGAGTGATTTTCTTAAGAAACTTTGCTCAGCTCTACTCTTAGTCTTTCCTTCAATATCTAATGATGATAATTCTAAACTTTCAATAATCTTCTTGTAATCATTTTCACTTATATGTTGATTTATTGTTTCACTTTCTAACTCAAAGTAGCTCACCAAGGCATTACTCTTATCTTCATCAAGAATTGTAAAGCCTTGGACTAAATAATTCTCTTTATACCCAACTATTTCAATTAATTTAGAAATAGGAATATCATGTTCTCTAACTTCGTCTAAAAAATAGATATATTCCCATGTTTGTCCTTCGGAATTGTTTCCCCAAAGGTTTTGAGCTAATTGCTCATTATGTAATTTAAATGTTATAAAACCATACGAGTACAATGTTTTATTAGCTGAAAAGAAAGCCAAATCAGCTGCTTGTATTTTATTCCATTTTTTCATATTTACATTACTTTTTCCAGCAGTAACTCCCCAGATTGTTACAAATCCGTTAGGGTATAATTTATGTAAATAGTTAAATTCATCACTTGTTACGAAAGGCTTTATTCTTGATATCTCGATAGGGTTAGCGATTGTTTCTACATAATTTTTTCTGGCATCTTTGTTTCCTGTCGGTTGAAGGATTACTCTACTCATCAAGTTTCACTCCTATAAATCCTTATATTGCGTCTTTACCTCATAGGCTTTTTCTACAGGATAATTTATTTTATTCTTTTCTAAGTACAATCTCTTTTATATCAATCCCTAAGTCACTTTCACCTAACACTGGACATATAAGCATAACCATATTTCATTAATAATCACCCTTTATCCTTGATACATGCATATGAAATATCAATAATTTAAAATATACCAAGAAGAAAATGAAGAGCGGGAATAATTTGAAAGATCAATAAAAATATGATCCATAAGCCCGAAGCTGGAGTTGCAAAATATTGATATAAAATCATCATCCAAATTATTTTAATTATTTTATAACAACCTTTCGCACGATCCATCCGTCGATTTACATGATCAATTATACAATTATTATTTTAATGGAAATCTATCTCAAATTGTATATATATACTCATAAAACATGCTATAATTTCCAAGAAGGTATAAAGAACTAGGATTGGTGATATTTATATGTTATATTATTTTACTGCTAGTAGTAAGGAAGCATTAGATCACTATAATAAAACTATAGTACATAAGGTTGATGTTAGTCGGTATATGGATCAACTTCAGCCCTCTACAATTAAAGACCTAAATTCAAACGGCTGTGAGAATACAACCCACATGTGGGGGGTAAAGTCTGGAAAAGGTAATATTGGACGCTGGAATAGAATAAAAAAAGGGGACAAAGTTTTAATATATTCACGTGGTATTTTTAAATACTACGCAACAATCGTTGCAAAAGAAAAAAATCCAACTATTTCCAAAGATATTTGGGGAACTGATTCAGACGGAAAAACTTGGGAATACTTATTTTTTATTAAAGATTTAACACCTATACACATAACTCGTGAGCAATTTAATGAATTTTTTATGTATAGTCCCAATTTTATTCCTCAAGGATTTGGTAATGTTGCCAAAAATACTATTAATAATATGGTTAAAGAATACGAGAGTATTGATAACATTACTAAAATCTTAAATAACATTGACCTTCTTAAAATTAAATATAGTTTTAATGATAATGCTTTGAAACTTTACAATACTTCAGTATTTCTAACTGATAGTGCAAATGATTCATTACCTTTTAAAACAATTATTACTAATCTAGTAGATCAATTACTAAACGCTAAACAAGATTTAAAAGCTATTAACAATATTATAAGTTTTGTATCAAATCTTTTACACGAAAGTTATCTTAGTAAAGAAAATAAAATTGCTTTTTGGCGAACGGTTTATGGGCAATTCATAATAAAACAACTTCCGCTAATGGCTTATAGTAATGAGGAGATTTCTGAAGCCATATCTACTGCTCTCGAAAAAATTAAAGAAGCAGAAAAAAAATTACATAATACCATTGACCCTTCAGAGGAATGAAGATAAGCACAGTCCTTTACACATCACTATAATAATACTATGTCTACAAAGCATTTTACACTTATAAAATTAATTGCATAGGAGAGATAAAATAATGAAAACATATGAATTGTTCAGCTTAATTATATCATCTATTGGCGTAATGGCAGCGATTGTGGCAGCAGTTGTTTATTATATACAACTGAAAAAGATGAATGAGTCTGTTAATGCTGCTAATAAGTCTGTTAATGCTGCTAATGCATCCGTGGAAGCGGCATTAAAAGCTAATAAGATTTCAACATTAAATACAGTATTAACTTTAGAGGAAAGAATTACCGAAAATCACATTAGAATGTCTGAAGCGATAACAAAGGTTGATGAACTAACAGCTGCTGGTAATCAAGCAGATCTTGATAAAGCTAAACTAACATTAAATTTAGCTATAGAAAATTATCTGAATTCTATGGATCGCCTATGTGCATCTATTATAAATGGACTTATACCTGAAGAAGAATATAGTAGGGATTATAAATCTGCTATCTATGTGATAGTGAAAAACAAGCATTTTACAAATAAATTTAATACTGGATCTCCATATCCTAACATTATAGAAATTTATGACCGTTGGCATAATTAATATTAGAAAATTCATAAAAAGAAGGGACTACACTTTATAGTGGAGTCCCTTCTTTTTGCACTAAACTCATTCATAAAATTATGAACAGAAGGTGTTCATAGTTTACTTTAAGAATATTGTATATCTCTACTCTGATATTGTTAACATTAGAATTTAAGCATGATTGGTAAATACTAAATTAAACGAGGTATTAGTTGCTATTTAACCTTTGATACAGAATGATGGCGAAAATGCTATTCAAAATAATCAATTGTATAATAATTCATATTTTTTACAATAAATACCTCAAATACTCTCGAGATAATTTTTTAAAGGATCAGTAGTTATTTTTTCATTAATCGTAATTACCTCATTAATAACAGCTATGTAGCCTTTCTCAAATAAATCATCGCACCTAAATTTGTAAGTAGTCATCACAATATTTTTATAATTCAGTTTCTCTTCATATGAACAGAACGATCTTTTCTTAATATGAGTAGCAACCAAAATGAAATAGGATATTCCTTATCACAAATTCCACATTTACCAATTGGTTTGTTTCCAAAGAGCGCTTTTCTTAAAAAAAACCTGTTCAGCTCTACTCTTAGTTTTTCTTACAATATCTAATTCTTCTAAATCAAAATTTTTAATAATCTCCTTGTATTCAACCTCACTAACGGGTTAAATAGCAATTTCAATTTCACTTTCAAGATCAAAGTAGCTTAATATGGCATTACTCTTATCTTCATCAAGAACCGTGAAGCCTTGGACTGAATAGTTTTCTTTATACCCAACTATTTGAATTAATTTAAAAATAGGACTATCCTATTCTCTGATTTCATCTAAGAAATCAAAAAGTACAATTTGGTCATGTCGTATAAAAGTATAAACAGATAATTAATTGAAAAATTTTACAGAGTCCCAGAAATCAATACTGATTTCCTCTGCTTGCATTATGTTATCTGTAAATTCTGAAGTAGCACTTTCAGAAATAACTCCATATGTATTTGGGACTAAAGTTTTTCTCATAACTTGTATTTCTTTATTTTTTATTTTTTCATTTGTTTCCAACATTATATGAAATATACTATATTTATTTTCGTTGAAATCAACAGAGTAATCAGAAGGTGAATAGCCACCAATTAAATAACTTCTATACTTACCAGGATTTCCAAAATAATAACTTTCGTGGTAGTATTCAAATTTAGAAGAAGCATCTATTACAAAGTTTTCTGGAGTAGCTTTAATCTCTCCTATTTGGGTTTTACCTAGTTTTAGATCCTCCCCAAAGACGTACGGTAACTTAGGGTTAAACCCTTGTTTTCTTGTAGTAACACCATAATACAGTACCGTATTTGATTCGTCTGTTATTGATTTAACAAAAAAGTCATCGTTCACATATATGTACTCTTTGTATTTAGGAAAAAGTGTTCCTCCCCAAGGTCGAATTATTACTGGTTTATCAAGTAATTTATTAAAATAAGAAATTTGCACCCCAGTATTTAATTTATCAATTTTTTCATACAACACTGTCTCCCTCAAAAAAGTATCTAGCAAAAAATTCTTTATTTCTTTTCCACTTGATAATAATCCGCTGATTAAAGCAATAGCTGTTGCTAAAGATACAAAAAGCACCACTCCTTTATTCTTTTTAAATTTCTCTATCCTTCCTACTAAGTTCATTCTTAATCCTCCAACTAAATAATTATACTCATTTCAAATATGTAATCTCAGACAATGCTTTTTACGCATATCCATTGGTTTCAATATATAGTTCCTTACAATTAGAATTATTGGGTCAGTATATATGGTATACTCGCCTCTTTTATACATTGTTAATCTTTAACATCGTCTGTAGAATTTATATTTTTAAATATTTATCCACTTACTATCTATACTTTTTAACCCTCACATTTTTCGTCCAACGCATTCCTTCCTTCGTTTTTGTAAGCAACTTCAGAAATGAGCTTTTAGAAACTTCAAACAAAAGAATACCATTTACAATATAAATATTCTAGCCTTTTTACCTCTTTTAACGCCTCTACAAATTTGTCATTTGACCTATGCTTATAATTAAATACAAAAAAATTAAAAACTTTTACACAGTTTATATTTGAGATAAAATACATAAAAGAAATGAATCTAAAGTTAATCATTACTAATTAAGAACAGAATTCATTAATAAGAATACGTATCCTAGTGATTTCTTATAAATTAGTTATACCGAAGATAAAATTTCTATC
Organism: Priestia aryabhattai B8W22; assembly: GCF_000956595.1. Taxonomy (GTDB): domain Bacteria; phylum Bacillota; class Bacilli; order Bacillales; family Bacillaceae_H; genus Priestia; species Priestia aryabhattai. Next base: position 24,314 of record NZ_JYOO01000014.1, read on the forward strand.
CATAAATATCTAGAACTATTATTACTGCAACTAGTCTTCTCCTAAAAAGAGCTAGTGCAAAAAAGAGTAGCCTATGGTCTGCTACTCTTGCTTAATTACTATTTTGACAGTATGCCTGCATAATTAAATATCTATATTGTATTTAGCTTGTTATTTATAAGATTTACTCAATCTTGCTAAAAAATCTAAGTAACCCTATGGCAAATAATATTAAGAATTTTTTTATATTTTTAACAATCTCCCTCTAAACCAGATATTATCGAATCTAAAAACTGCTGATTCTTCATTTTTTTGTGTTTATCCATAATTAGTAAGATAATCATATCTAGTTCATTTACTTCTCTAAAATCTCCCTCAAAATCCTCACCATAAAATTCTATTAATTCCATTAGCATATCTTCTAGCTCTTTATTAAAAGGTGTTAATTCAACAATTTTTTTATTTTCAATATTAATAAACCCAAATACCATTTGCTTTCCCAATGAAATCCTCTCCAATCGATATATTCTACATGATCATTTTCATTTCCCATAATATACCTTTACTATGTGTTTCATATTAATAAATTCCCACCTTCTTAGATGTGGCTGATAGAAATGCCCCCAGCCTTCATCCATGAACCTTCCCAATGTTGCCCCATTTTGATAATCAAAGTAGTATTCCACAGGTTGGTCATTCATAAGGACAACAAAAACTTGACGTAAGCTTTCAATATTTACTTCCCTATGCATATTCGTCTCAACTCAAATATTTATTAGATTTTCTTCTATTAAGGTTTATTGGCATAATATTCTTGTAATTTTTTGATTCGTTTAACATAATTTTTATCAAAGTATAAAGCATAATATTGTTTATCAAATTTAAACCTTTCTCTGGATAATTCTTCAGCATTATAAAACATTTCCATTTCCTCATCCAATGTAAGGATATTTTCACTTAAGAATCTTTGCTGTTTCCTTTTAGCTTTTTCTATAACATAGTTATGACGCAGCTTATGGAAAGTGTTTTCATTCTTAACTAAAAACAACTCTTGATCCTGATTAAATTCCCTTATTACCTTTTTATTGTATTTTTCCAGATAGTCAATAGTTGTTTTCTTATCTGGATTCATTGTAATTAAAAAGGTTTTATAGAAGTAGTCCAGCCCTAACTTTTCACCCCTGTGATCAGTTATCTTCTCAAGTTCAGTTTTCCATTTCTTATTGTAATCTTTAACCTTTTTTGCGTTACAATAATTTAGAAGAAAAAAACTGTTAACTTGATATTCCTCCATTAGTCTTCTTTTAAGAATTAGAATTTGTTGGATTGTGTCTTCATAGAGATTAACTGTTTTATCCGTCTCCTTAATATGCCCTTTGTATACTAAGTCAATTTCTATAATTCTTGTTTTCTTCATCCTCTCCAGTGCCCCAGCTAACTGACCATTAATTTCTTTAGTTAGACCAGTAAAATCATCTAGAATTCTTTCTTCACCAAAACTAATAATTGAAGCACTTTGTAGCTTTTTAATATAAAATTCTCTTAAGCCTTTATCGTATTGAGATTTTAATAATCCATACATTTCACCTGTAATTAAGCCAAACTGAACTGCCCACCTACTAAGTGTTTGTGCGTTTTCAGTTTCGATGCCTTGATCTAGGGATGCTACAACCATCATATCCATATTTCGTGTATATGGAATACTCCAAGCACCATTACTACTCCTTTTGTCTGGTCGTTCTGCAATGACTTTTCTTTTAGAATCTAATTCATATACAAATGACCTACCCTGTTTAATTATATTAACCGTTCGATAATGTTGTTTAAGAGTTGTAATGAGCGCATCTTCAATGCTCTTGTTTTTAAATTTTCCATATCGTGCAAAATGAGCTTTACAATTCTCTGATCCGAACAACTGCACGGCTTCTTTTTTTTTCATAATTATTTTCACTTTAAATCCCTTTCATTATAAATAGTACTTTATAAGGCAACATAATCACTTATAATATTAATATATAAATATATTACAGCTAATAATGTTGCCTTTTAGTTAGTTTCTGTTCATAAAGCTAAACTACTTGAGCATAATTGTTTCCTCTTTTTTAGTTTTCCAAATTAATTGTATATTTTTCCTTTATTTTTTCATCTTTGAGCAAATATCTAAGCAATTCTTTTAAAGCATCAATTTTTATCGTTATTGAGTTCTCCTCTCTACTTTCGATCTTTCCACCACAAATCTTCTCAATCTTTTCTAAATACTCTTCTTTTTGTAATAAATCACTGTATTTTGACTTTGAGATTGTTATTGACTGTTCCTCATTTTTTATACCAAAGTCTTTAACATAATTTGAAATCGCATTAGTAATAAAAAAGTCAATATCGCCTCCAAATTTCTTATCTGAGATTTCGCATAGAGAATCATCAAGATCTTTGTTTAAATAGATTGTTCTGTTTACATAATTATTTTCCATAGTTGCATATCCCTTTCTTTGTTCAAATTTTAAGTTAATGAACACAATGCTTCTTACCATAAGATAAATTTAAAGAATATCTTCTACTACATTTTTGTTCTTAACCTAATGCTTATTATGTAAAAAGATCTGAAGTATATTCTATTTTATTTTAATTTTCTGTCTTTTTAAACAAAAGTATTGACAACCTTCTCTTAAAAAAGTAAGTAATTACGGGAAAAACTCGTTTTTTTTTGGTTCAAATTGGCATATTCTTCAAGCAAAAGTATTGAAAGATTTATAGGGGGATAAGACGTATATCAGAAGTTTTACATAATAAAAATCATAATTTTGATTAATTTCATTTAAAAACTATACGTTATTTTCTTTGACAGGTAAGTTATTTATAATAAAATAAACTCCTTAGAAATAGAAATCATCTTCATTTATCTTTTTAGAAGGTTTTTACTAGTGTAATGCTACGTTGGCTTGAAATTGTAGATTTTCTCTTTTAGATATAAGTTTAATCAAAAAAGCATCTCACTGTTTCTCTTCTTCTAAATAAAGATATAAATCAAAAAAATATACTCTCAATTAATTTAATAACCTTTATCGTATCGGAGTTTTTTTAGAGGGTTCGGTGTGAATGAGGGTACTACCTCCCCATTTCCTCACAATCATAGGTTAAAATGTTGAAAATATCCCCCCTCTCTCAGCCTTCTTTCTAAGCAGAATAAGTATTCATATTAATGACTGTTCTCTTTATTACAAGACTTTAGAAGGAAATATTATTGTATTAAAAGGCGTCCTTATCAAATTCCCGTAAATGAGGCCAAATTTACAATCATCAACCCTTTTTAGTTGTTAAATTAATTCGTTAGTTTTTCTTTTTCAGTGGATTATAAAAAGCACTCTCCTAAGAAGAAAAGTGCTTTTAGTTAAAAGTTAGTGCCTTCTATGCTAACGCTAATGCCCTATTACTGATCACAACCGATTCCGTCACCGTCTCGATCAAACTTCGCTTGAAACCCAGGCTCACCTTGTCTAATTGGCGCTCTTCCTGCTGCTCTAACTTCTGTACAGTTTGCAAATGTAGCTGTTTGAGTTTGTTGCTGTTGCTGAGCCTGAGCTTCTGCTTGAGCTTTTTCTTCAGCTTCTCTCTTAGCTTGTTCTGCTTCAGCCTGTTGTTTTGCTTGTAACGCTTCTTGTTCCTTTTGTTTTTGTTCCGCTATACGTTTTTCTTCAGCAATACGAGCTGCTTCTTCCTGTTTACGTTTCTCTTCTGCTGCTTTAGCCTGAGCTTCCTCTTTAGCTTTTTGCTCTTCTAATTTCTTAGCTTCTTCCTGTTTCTTCTGTTCTTCAGCTTGTTTTTGTTCCTCTTGCTTTTTAGCCGTCTCAGTGTCTTTTTCTTTGTTTACATTAGCAACTACTTTCTTCTCTAGGTCAGGAGTCATTTCCACTTTCTTAACTACATTGTCAGTATCATCATAAGTTACTTGAACCCACTCACCAGATTTATCCGCATCAGCAAACATGTAAACATGCTTTTTCATCTTAGTAACAAGGTAACCTTTCATTACATTATCTTTGATAAATTTAGATTTGTTAATTCCGTCTTCAGGTTCTTTCACATCAACCATTTTATAAACAATTCCTGCCGCTTCTTCAAATGGGAATGTCGGTTCTTCGACTTTCGCACTTGTTGCTGGAGCTGCTTTCTTTTCAACTTTAGTTTCTTCTTTAGCTACCTGCGGTACTTCTTCATCGCTGCCATCCACTATTGCTAGAATTGCAAATAAAATAAAACTTACCAGTGAAATAAGGAAATATTTCTTACTTTTCTTTTTCCTTGCCAATTGTATTAATCCCCAGATTAAAAAAACTATAAAGATAAAAACTGAAAGTAAACCAATAACTGCTATCATTTCTTCACTTCTCTCCCTTTATTTCCATCCATTACAATTTTACTGCACTTTTAGTATCTTTTTCAATCGTGTATTTAAGATTGATAACTAGAAATAAAAAAATAACTACTCTAATAAAAGAGTAGTTATTTCTTTTAGCAACCAAAATGTTTACATTATTTCAATGCCTTATTCTTCTGACTTACTTCAATATATGTCTTTAACTTATTTAGGAAATTATCAGTAAATACATCTTTGTCAATAGCGTCCATCAACACTTTATATAGATCATGTTCGTTCAAATCCAAAGGGCGCAATACTAAACGTTCGTTATTCTTCTTATTTGGTTTATAATAAGCAAACCTAATTTCATATTCTCCTTTTTCCTTAACAAAGATACGTTCAACGGTACTCACATGATCTTCTTTTTCTAACCTTCCTTGCTCAACTAATTGACAATAATCTGTTTCTTTTAAGATTTTATGTTGCTTAACATTTTCTTCACTTAGGTTTTCAATAACTTCTCTCTGTAGTAAGTAATCACTAATGGCTACATTGATTAAGGCATTGTTCGACACATTAATTTGCTCACCTAATTTATCAAGACCATCGACTAATTGCTGACTTAAATACATATTGAATCGTTGTGTCTCTGTACGATTTACACTCATTTAAAAACACTCTCCTCTTATATTGTGTGTTGTTATAACAAATGGTGTTAATATGTCTATTGGTGTTATTTTAACACATCCATTTTTTTCATGAAAGACTTAAATAAATATAAAAGACTAACAACAATTAAGTTAGTCTCTACTATTAGTTTCGAAATACTACTGTGAATAAATTTTAGTTTATATAAGCCTTTTTTTAAGTAGATGTGGATACTTATCTGCAACTTCAAGTATCCCTATACAGACTGCCATTTCATAAGTATCACAAATTATAAATTGATCTTCAATATACTTTCCCTTATGAAAATCTACTATTCTCATAGCATAACCTTCCCCTGCTTTAACAATCATCCATGAATCAATTTTTCCCAAAACAGTGTTAGCATCTTCTCTATTCATAGATGGATTGAAGCTTTCCAATCTTTCTGATGATAAATTTCTCCATTTCATTATTTTTTTAGCTATTTGCAAATCGATATCTTTGCTCACTTAAATCAAACCTTTCAACGTATGCTTTTATCACCCTGATTGCTATCAATAGCGATATTATCACGATCTTAAAAGTCTTCTAAAACTTTTAGTAGTTTATTCAACTTTTTATCTTGTTCGAGATAAACCTATAGAAATTTTACACTTTCCCTTTTTTTCTAATTTTAGGAATTATACCTTAGAGTTTAGTTGTGTTATTTTAATAAGCTATGATTTTTTGATTACCGTGTAATAGATTTTGAACAGTTATCCTTATCTATAGTCTTTTTTTACTTATTCTTGAGTATTTGAGGTAGCTCTTCCCAAAAGCTTACGCATAGCTCAATACCATATTCTTTATCATTGAATACTTTTACTTTTTCTTCTCCATATTCATCGTAAGTTGCCATCTTGTATTTACCACCTTCTAGAGATGCAGCTACATAATGATCGTATTGTCCTTTCATTTCTCTAATTTCCTCACATAGTTCCTTTGGCACGTAACCGATGTGGATGAAATCCCCATTTAAATTACTAATAAAAACTTTTATTGCATACTCATCATAAAGGTTATTATTCTCCTCTTCTATCATTGCTTTAGGTAAAGAACATCCTCCATATTCATAGATAGGTTCTTCAAAATAATCCTCTTTGATTTCCTTTGGCTTTAATCCATCATAAGCTTCATAAAAATATTCAGCCTTTTTCAACTCTTTTACTAGTTTAACGATTTCTTTTTGCCTTTCTTTTACAAAAGTTCCCTTGACTGAGAACGTATATCTTTTTACAGCTTCATCTTCTTTTTTAGAATCATGAATAACTACTTGATCTGTATCTAAATTTTGACTATCCTGTACCAGTTCTTCCACAATTGTAGCTGATACTTTCTGCTGAGTTTCAACTAATTGTTTATCTTTTGTTACAACTTCTTTTACTTGATTAGAATCTTCCTCTTGTTTTTTACGTTTTAGAAAGCCAAACATGTCACCCTCACCTCTAACAATTTATTTATAAAACTTATATATATAAATCCTTTTTCTTTAACTGTGATATAACCTCATCTTTATAAGGGATGTCTCCAGTTACCCTGTATCTAACTACTCTTGTGTCTTCTCTTATCTTCTTCATTTCAGCTAAACTGGGAATGCCTTGAAACTTTTTATCTCTAACAGCTTTAAAATGATTTCTAAAATCTTCTTCGGTACAAGTATTCACTTTGGTAAAATGCTGAATTAGCTCATTAAACTGTTCCTTTGTAGTCCTACTAAACGTAAAACCTAAATGGTGAAAGGCATGGCATCTTTTGCAAATCAAATCTATACCCTCAAGTGTACAAATTAAATTATTTTCATCGTAATGTTCAATTTCATGCATCTCTAAATGCCTTAAATTTGCTTCATCTGGTTCATATCCGCATATTCTACACTTATGTTCCCTCTCTGCCAGAGTTTGCTTTCTAATCTTTTTGTTCCATAAGTATTGAGATATGTTTCGCTTTACACTATGTCCTCTAAATCGAGTTGGCTTCCAGTCCACTTTTAATTTAAACTCACTAAAGTTTGTACTCATAAGCTTCTCCTTAAGTTTGAATTATCTAATGTATTTAAATTTTACTGTATTTTTAGTAATTTTTTCAATTTAATTATTATTAATTCTTCTCATAGGGATTCAATTTCCAATCCTTAAATTGATTATCAAGTTTATGCTGAATAATCCCATAAAAATAACTGAATATCGACTTTTTAATCTTATATCCTAATTTAATATTAACGATCATTTGCTTAAATGAACTGATAGCTAATTCAGCCTTATTTACATTTGGATCGTAATCTACGTATTGTTCAGTAAACTCGTTGTACTGCTCTGTTGAACATCTAACACATTTCCATAATTCAAGAACCTGCTTAGGATTATGAAAATAGCACGTTACTAGCTCCTGAAATTCAATCGGGACATTTGGAATTACATTGTCTTTATACGTATCTATTAATATATTGTTAGTTTTAACTTTGTTAGTTTCTTGATTTAGTACGTCAATCGTCTCTGGTACTTCATTTGTAGGAGCTTCAGATTCAACTTGTTTAGTTGATTGATAATGGTTGAATACATAAACATTATGACGTTGATTTGATCCACAGAATGTATTATGAACAGTGAGAATGCCAAGCTGTTTTGCTTTACGTAGCATACGCTCAAAAGTTGAACGAGAAATCCCAATTTCGTCGTTATGTGTAGCTGATACTAACGTTTGAATTTTAGCATTTGAGATACCAGCATATTTACATGAATATCTAATAAGACGTTTCAAACCAATCAACTCACTTTTTGTGAAATAATTTTTACAGTCAACCATCCATTGTTCAATATGATTATTGAATTCCTTTACATTGTTAAATTTCGATAAGTGTACAAATTGCTCGATGCTACCCGATTTCATTACAAATACCCCCGTGTGGTATATTAGGAGGCATAATCAAATAAGCTTAAAATTATTGATTTTTTCAAGCGGATATTTTACACTGAATGTAGTAGAGTCTGTGTATATTTGACTATGCGCATGGGAGAGTGGCTGTTGAAGCAGCTGCTCTCTTTTTTATTACTTCTGTTTACGTTTAACAACCTTCTCTTTCTGTTCTTCCAATCTTTTTATAGGAGCATACTGATTATGTTGTTCAATCAAAGTACTATCCAGTACATGAGCATACACTCGTGATGTAATTGATAAGTCGGAATGCCCAAGTAAGACTTGAAGCACTTTAATATTACCTGACTGCTCTAAAAACATTTGGGATGCTGAGTGTCTTAATAAATGTGGATGAAAATCAATATGTATCCCTTTTTCTTTTAAAATTCTGTTTACATGCGTACGAAATGTATCTGGTTTAAGTAGCTTCCCATGATTAGTAACAAACACAAGATCAGTATCAAATGCCTCTTTATTTTCCATAATTAGAGTCTGTAACATTTGACAAGTTTTCTTGCTAATAGGTACTATCCTAAAACACTTATTTTTAGTTTTTTGAAATGTAATAGCACGTCTCTCGAAATCAATGTCGCTTTCCGTAAGATGTAAAACTTCTTGTATGCGCCCCATAGAATCAAACAATGTGTACAAAAGTACATATGATCGATACTGACTGTAGTAAGTTTGGTCAAAGGCATTTAGTATCCTTTTAATTTCCTCAATCGATAATGTCTTAATTTTTTTCTTCTGAAATTTAATATTCTTAATTTCTACGAAGACATTAGTTTCTAAAAACCCCTCTTTGAGCAGTAAATTGAAGGCAGCCCGTAATTTGATTAGGTATGTATTGGCGCTACTAGCTTGTACACCCTGATTTTTTATTTGTCGAATGTTACTGTTATCATGTAGAACTTTTTCATGTAGTTGCCAACTAAAAAAGCTTCTAGCATCGTTTAAGTCAATTTCGTTTAGCAATTTATCATTTCCAAAGAAGACTTTTAAATCATTAAACACAATCCTATATAGCTGAATAGTTCCTTCCGATAAACCTTCTAACGTTTTGACTTGAGTGACAATTTTTAAGCCTTCATCTATCGTTAATTGGTTTGAACTAGTTCTTGTTCCTGTTCTTCTTAATTTACGTTTATTTGCAGACAAAAAAAGACAGCCTCCCCACTAATACGGAAAGCTGTCTTGTTTCTATCATTAATTTTATGTCATGTTTTTATCAGTGAAGAATAAAAAGGTTTATTTTTACAGTAAAATAAAGTAAAACCTTATAATATAGCCTTTCAGCTCTACAATTCTTCTTCTGCTTTGTCGTATTTGCGTTCGTGCGCCGTATCTTCTTCGTTATCACGAATGGTTTTTTGAAGCACAAAAGCGGACATCGTTAAGTATAATGTTCCAACAGCATAATAACCTTTTACCGGTAGTGATGCATCTAAGGTATAAATTCCTATAAACATAGCTAATAGTGCTGTAATAAAAGCTGTCCATGCTAAAAATGTAAAAGCTGCTGTATTACGCTTTTTCATCGTATGACCTCCCCTTTTCCTTTTTCTGTTAAGCGTCGCTTTCATTTTACATTGTAAAATAATTGTTGTCATGGGTATTTATAGTCAGTTACCCTTTTAAACAGAACAAGAAACGGGAGAATTTAGGTCTTACATCCTATTTTTGTCATAAAGCTTTTTTTCGAAATGATTGGATATATGGAATTTCTCTTTAAAAGTATGTTCATTCGTTTTCATGAAGAAAAGCTTCAGTTAATTACTACAATAAAAAAATCATCGCCGAGACGATGATTTTTTGTTTAGCCTTCAAAGTATTCTTTATAAAAGCCGCCGACTTGGCCAGTGTTATCAACAACAAAATAAAATTCTTCTGTTTCGTTTTTTACATCATATGTTTTTCCTGCTGTTAAAACATTTTCAACCACGAATTTTTTTGCATCTGTATGTATGCATTTTACTTGTTTAATCGTTGGACGATCGTTCCATTCTAAATGAATCATGTATGTACACTCCTTTGTTTTCATTCAAGATTCATTTTATCTTACTTGAAGTAAAAAAGAAACGGAGCGAATTTAAAAATTAAAAAATTCGCTCATGCACTTTTTTTTTGGCAACTGTTGCTTGTACAAACTGTGCCGTTTGTGCAACAATCATATCTTTATCAAAATCCATCGACGCAACATGGTAAGAGTTTCGAAGCATGTGCTGTCTTTTTTCTGCTGATTGAATATGGTTTAAGATATAAGCTGAATTCTCAGGCGGTACTACGTTATCCACGGTTGATGTTAGTACTAAAGCCGGGCACGTTACATAAGATAAGCGTTCTTTTGTTTCATCCATTAAAGAAAGCAGCTCACGCATAGAGCGCACTGGTACTTTGTCGTACGTAATTTCATGTACGTTTGGATCTTTAATATCGGGATGATCTTCTTTTAAATAACGAGGCGTATGACGAGAGCGATAAGGCTCCATTGAAGGAATGGACGTCATAGCCGGATTGATTGCAATAACTCCGTCAAGATCTAATCCTTGACTCGCTGTATGAAAGGTAAGAGTGCCTCCCATGGACTGACCTAAGATAAATACATGACGGCATTCTTGCTTCAAACGCTGATACCCATTTAAAAAGTCTTGCTTCCATTCCTGATACGTTGTTTGTTCAATATCATAGTAGTGAGTACCATGTCCCGTTAGTCGCAAACCGTACACAGTAAAACCTTTTTCAGCTAATTCTTTTCCGATATATTCCATACTTTGAGGAGTCCCCATAAATCCATGAGAAACAAGTATACCAATGTCGTTGCCTTTATAATAAAAAGATTCTGCGCCTTGAATTACGTCATAACGTTCCATTTTCTTCACCCTTTATCAAAAATTTTCTGACTAAATGAACTATCTTTATAATACACCTATAATTCCTATAAGTCAACTGGGTTATTTATTTTTTTACGACTCAAAAAGAACGAAGCAAGAATTATCTCTTGCTTCGTTCTTTTTGAATATGTGGAAATACTAGCTCAGCAAACGTATATGCTTCTTCTAGATGCGGATAGCCTGATAAAATAAACGTATCAATTCCTAGCTCTTTGTACTCTTTTAACCGATCCGCTACAATTTCAGGACTTCCAACAAGAGCGGTTCCAGCTCCTTCTCGTGCTAAACCAATTCCAGCCCATAGATTCGGAGCAATCTCTAGTGCGCCTCGATCTTTTGTACCGCTGTGCAAACTTGACTGTGTTTTTTGGGCAGTGGAGTCAAATGACGCAAACTTATCTTGAAACGCTTTGATCGTATCATCATTAACATGTTTAATTAATTTATCTGCAGATTCCCACGCCTCGTCTTCTGATTCTCTTACAATAACGTGCAGGCGAATACCAAAGCGAATGTCCCGACCTTCGTTTGCAGCTTTTTCTTTCATCTCATCAATTTTCGTCTTGATCACTGCAGGAGGCTCTCCCCATAACAAATATACATCTGCATGCTTTGCGCCTACTTCTTTTCCTGCTGGCGAAGACCCGCCAAAGTACAGCGGAGGATATGGTTTTTGGACCGTAGGCGATGGAATGTACGCGCCTGTTACATCAAGATGCTCTCCTTTATAGTCCACTTTTTTTCCTTCCATTACATCTCGCCAAATCGTTAAAAATTCATCTGTTAACTCGTAGCGTTTATCGTGGGTTAAATAGTTACCGTACGCCGCTTGCTCAACCGGATCTCCTCCCGTCACAATATTTAACATGAGTCGGCCGTTTGACATCTGATCGAATGTCGAAGCCATCCGTGCTGAAAGTGTGGGAGACATTACACCCGGGCGAAGTGCAATTAAAAACTTCAGTCGATTCGTAACGGAAGCAAGTGCCGATGCAATCACCCATGAATCTTCACAATTTGAACCAGTAGGAAGCAAAGCGCCGTCATATCCTAGATAATCCAGTCCATGTGCGATTTGCTTTAAGTAGTGAATATCGCTTGTTCTGCTTCCCTCGGTTGTGCCTAGATAATGTCCGTCGCCTGCTGTAGGGAAAAACCATAAGATGTTCATTTCTATTTCCTCCTAAATATTCTCGTATTCTATATAAAGCGTTCTCATATTATTTGTTCAATTCTTGTTCGCTAATTACAGAGTTGCATTTTTATATTAGCGTATGTAATACTACTCTTTTTATTTATTAAATTAGTAAAATCATAATACCTCTTTAACCTATATGTCAAGTATGAATTTAGATAAAAAAACAAGAATTAAAAGTAATTCTTGTTTGCTTTATTTCCTCATACGTGAAGCCATCGCATTAGCAAGGGTTGATTTTGTTGATATATTTTCAAACGATAAACCTAAATGAGAAGCGGTAATGGCGATTTCAGGGCGTACTCCAGAGATAGTTGATTCTACGCCTATTAATTTTAATGCATCAATCAGCTGGAAAATCTGATGAGCAACCATCGTATCAACAATAACTACTCCTGAAATATCAATATAAAGGTGATTCACTTGCTGTTCAGCGCAGCGAGTTAACGTATTTTCTAAAATTCGGCGCGCTCTTGCTGTGTCGATATCCCCAACAAGCGGAAGGATCGCAATATGATCGCTCAATGGAATAACTGGCGAGCTCAGCTCATTAATCAGCTCTTTGTGCGCCTCAAGCAACCGCTTTGAATGCTGATGGTGCTCTTCTACAAATTTATAAACGGTGATATCAAACACGCGTACAATCAATTCGTTCCATTCGTCTAGTTCGCCTTGCGTAATATCTTGCTCGCAATCTTCTACAAATTGATTTAAATACGTTAAATACTGTTTTCTAACTCGGAAAAATTCGCGAATAATATAATGTATAGGTGTTCTTACATGCTCTCCGTCTTCGGCAATCTTTAAAATCCACGTTTCAAATGAATCAAAAAATTCTTTTTCACTTTTTATAAATACATCGGCTATGTATAAATGAAATTCATTATTTTGATCTTTTAATACTGAAATGACTTCCGGATGAGTAGATGCATAAACCGATTCTGGGTCATTGTCTTCAATGCTTTCATACCATTCTTCCGTCAGTTGATCTGCATGTTTTAAAAAAAACGTTCGAAGTGCTTCATTTTTATTCAAAACGATTCCCCTTTCCATACGAGCTATTACTATCATTATAATTCAACTTTTTCACCCTTACTAGTTTTATAAAAAGACAAGAAAGAAAATTCTTTTTTAAAATACGGTGTAGTTTATGATTTTATGCTACATTGAAAATAGCTATAAAAACATAAAGGAGTTTTCAAATGATACGAACGTTAGCTCTTATGAACGATGATAAACTTGTGAAACATATACAATTAGATCAGATTCACGATCCCTCTATTCAGTACTATTGGATTGACTTTAACTGCCCTTCTGAAGAAGAAGCGCTGCTGCTTCAATCTTCCTTTCACTTTCATCCGTTAGCGATTGAAGATTGCTTTCATTTTCTGCAGCGTCCAAAACTCGATTATTATGAAGGATACAGTTTTTTTGTCCTGCATTCATTAAATCGTCAAACGTTAGAAGCTGAAGAAGTTGACCTTTTTATCGGCGATAATTATATAGTTACTTTTCATTTTCACCCGTCAGCTGCAATTGATAAAGTATGGGAGAAGCTGCTTCATACACCTTCGATTCATGAAAAAGGGATAAGCTATCTTGCGTATTCTGTGATGGATAAAGTGGTAGATGAATATTTTCCCACTGTATATCAAATTGAAGATGAGCTGAATGATATAGAAAACATAGATGCAAAAAAATCCATCTCTGTTTTAATGGAAGATGTATTCAAACTTCGAAGTGATTTACTGAAAATCAGAAGAACCATTTTGCCTATGCGCGATTTATTGTACCGCGTTATAAATTCTGAACGCCTAGATGTTCATCCAGAACAAAAAAGGTATTTTAAAGATGTCTATGACCACTTATTAAAATTAGCCGATATGATTGAATCAAATCGGGAAATGACGTCTGATATGCGCGATAATTATCTTTCTCTTAATTCAAACCGGATGAATTCAATTATGATGACGCTGACCGTTATTTCATCTATCTTTATTCCCCTTACCTTTATCGTTGGCGTATACGGAATGAATTTTGAAAACATGCCTGAGCTAAAGTGGCACTATGGCTATTTCTTTGTGCTTGGCTTCATGGGGCTGATAACGCTTGGTTTAATTTTATGGTTCAAGCGAAAAGGCTGGTTTAATGCTGATAAAGAGTAGAAAGATTGAGTAACGAAATCAATCCCACTTAAAGATAAATGAGATAGCATGAATCGCTTGAGATACCGCTGTTGATTTGCGTGCAAGAATTCGCTTTCCGCGGGCGGCCGGTGAGCATCCTCGTTGCTTACGCTCCTGAGGGGTCTCACCTGTTCCGCTTTTCCCGCAGGAGTCTTCGCCCTGCTCTCCAATTAACAGCTATTACATACGGTAAATCTACGTTCACCATCACAATGAAAAAATCCGAACGAGTTGAATCCCCCATTAAGAATCTCGATTGATTGTTCGGATCTCCTTTCAACGAAAATATGTTTTTCCCAGTTTCTTTTCTATAGGAAGATACCTAGTTATTTCCCGAAAATATTTATAAACTAACGTACTTGCGTTTCCTTTTTCTAAAAAATTTCATAAGATAGTGAAAATAATGCTCAGAAAGGAGGCTGAAGTAGTGGATATTAAAGGAGAACACTTGCTAATGGATGCGTTCGAATGCGATGAAGTGATATTAAATGACCCCTCACTTTTAAGTCAAATTCTTATTGAAGCTGCACTAGATGCAGAAATGGAAGTTTTGCACTGTTATTTTCACCAGTTTACGCCTCAAGGCATTACAGGCATTCTCGTATTAGCTACCTCTCACTTGTCTATTCATACTTGGCCGGAGGAAAACTACGCTTCATTAGACTTTTATACGTGCGGAGACAAAGAAATAATTGAAATTGGTTATGCGCTGCTTAAACAATTAGCTTCAAAAAAAGCTGTTGTGTATTCGATTTCTCGCGGAATTCAACACGCCGAAACTCCACAAAAAAATCGTCAGCATGCTGAAAGCACTCGTCTTTTCAATCGGGGAGATGACTCAGATCACGTTAGTCTACAGCAGATCTTATCAGGTCAGCATGACATTTTGTTTCATCAGAAAAACAGTATTCAAGATATTCAGCTGATTAAAGCATCTGATATTCGAATGTATTTGGATGAACAGCTGCAATTTAGTTCATTAGATGAACATGCGTATCATGAAGCTCTTGTACACCCTATCTTTGCCGCTTCCTTAAGTCCTCGCCGCATTCTTATTCTAGGCGGTGGAGATGGTTTAGCTTTACGAGAAGTCCTTAAATATAAGGAAGTGAAAGAAATAGACCTTGTGGAAATAGATGCTGACGTGGTAAATGCTGCGATGAATGTTGAAGAATTAAAGAAATTAAATCAACGCTCATTTGAAGATTCTCGTGTTACCGTTCATATTCAAGATGCTGTTGACTACCTCTCTTTGAATTCAGCGTGTTATGATATCATCATTATTGACTTTCCTGATCCTACTAACAAAAAAATAAGTGCACTTTATACAAAAGAATTTTATACACTTCTCCAACGTTCACTATCGCGCAGAGGCTTGGTCGTATGTCAGTCAAATTCTCCTAGAGACACACCTATCGTTTTCTGGAGCATCAATGAGACGATGAAAGCCTCGCAGCTTTATACGTTGAGTTACCACACTATTATTCCTTCTTTTGGAGATTGGGGTTTTCACATCGGCTCGAAAAAACCTTTGTCTGCACCTATACTCTCTACTGATGTTTTATCTCCTACGCTGCCATCAGACTTTACTAAGTTAATGCATTTTTCTACTCATTCTCTTTCTAAAAAACAGTTTGCGGTTGTGAACTCTGCTGAGCACTTGGTTCTGCATAAAATATTTAAAAAAGAAGGCTTATACTTGTAAAAAAGAAAGCTTGGCTTATACATTCCTTTTCTTTTGACATACTAAGATAGTCTCGTCATCATTGCGCGTTAGAAAGGATTGTTATGAGAAAAATTTCGGTTTTTGTTATCTTATTGCTAACTGTTATTTTCCCTTCCCCCGTTTTTAGCCAAGTGAAAGTACCTATACTGATTTACCACTCTATTGATTCCTACACAGGCCACGGGGAAAAAGAACTGTATGTGACGCCTGAAAATTTTGAGAAACAGCTTCTTTATCTTAAAAAGCAAGGATATACGCCGCTCACATTTGAAAATTGGCAGGAGCTGAAGCGTGTAAAAAAGCCTATATTTATTACATTTGACGATGGATACAAAAATAATCTTACTATCTTGCCTATTTTTCAAAGAGCAGCCAGCCCTCAGTTTCATCCAGCGGCTACACTTTTTGTGATTTCAGATTTTATTGGCCGCCCCAACCGCTTGTCGCCAGCGGATTTAAAAAAACTTGTTGATTCAGGATTTTTTTCTATTCAGTCTCATACCGCTACTCATCCGGATTTAACTAAGACAAAAAATTTATCCTATGAGCTAGCTGATTCAAAACGAAAAATTGAAGCCATTACGAGCCAGCCCGTTATTGCTCTTGCTTACCCTTATGGAAAGGTCAATAGCCGCGTAGTAGAAGAAACAAAAAAGAATTATACGTTTGGTCTTTCAACGATTCCAAAATTTTTTACTGAAAGTGGACAAAAAAATGAAAACTATCTTATTCCCCGTCTGTACGTCACGTATTCTACAACGATTGAAGATTTTGCTAAGCTATTAAAAGAAAGCTAAAAACCCTTTCCTTAAAAGGAAAGGGTTTTTAGAATTTTGTTATTTCTAGTCCTCGCTCTTGCTGCCATTCAGCATAAAAAACTTCGCTGTATTCCTTTATTTTCTTGATTGCCAGCTGTTTTTTTAACCACTTTTCATCTACGTTTGCTTCTTTCAAATTACCAGACACTACTTTTCCATCCATGATTAAAGCAATAGGTAAATTAGTTTGAGAATACGGGATGTTTAAATCATTTTTCGTCGGAGGACCGAATTCATGTTTAGGAGCGACGCTCACCTCTCCATTCGTTTCTAAAATGACGTATTCTGCTTCATACAGTGAAAAATACCCTTGCTGTCTCATTAGATGCTGAAGCTGATTCAAATCCAAGTTGTTTTTCTTAAGCTCTTTATAAAGGATTTTCCCTTTATAAATAATCATTGAAGGCTTGCCTTCAAGAACTCCCCTAAATCCTGTAAAGGTTTGAGATAGCTTTGTCACTGCGTAAATCAGAAGCCCCCAAATCAAAACGCTATAAAGAATTTCAGTTAATTCTACTCCTTTTTCAAGAGCTGCATCCCCCACAATATTTCCCAGGACAAGCGTTGTAATAAAGTCAAACGGAGTGATTTGAGCAAACTGCGTCTTACCTAAAAGCTTCAGCATAATAAATAGCGCTAAAAATCCACATATCAGTTCAATCGCAATATCTTTATACATCGATACCCTTCCTCTATAGCAAGCATGTTATAGTATCAGTTTGTATCATATATGAGAGTGATAAACCTAACTTTTCATTTTTCTTTCCTTCGTTCTCCAGTTATAGAACTTTTGATTAAGCTTTTTTCTTATTTGCATAGGTTTCTAACGTTGCATATTGATTAAAAATGGATGCGGCTGCTTTTTTCCCTACATATCTAAGGTGCCATGGTTCGTATTTATAGCCGGTAACCTGCTCTTCACCTTCAGGGTATCGAATAATGAATCCGTATTGATAGGCATTTTTTGAAAGCCAATGAGCCTCTGATGTATTAGCGAAGCAGTCTGCGGCAGCACACATTCCACTTCCTCCCGTGACATCGATTGCTAGTCCCGTTTCGTGTTCACTTGTTCCAGGATAGGCGCTATAGGTGCGTGCTTGTTCTTCTCCGTCTCGCTTTGCGTAAAATGCAAAAAGCTCTTTTTGACGCTCGTGAGATCGATAACCGGATACACCAAGTAAGCTGATTCCCTCTTTTTCAGCATCTCGGAAAAGTTCTTCAAGCGCTTGTGCCGCAGGCTTTCTAAGCATTCGTTTTTCTATTTTTTCGTTGAAGATAAACGGAACGTCGGCATAGACTAAATCGGAAGGCTGATAAGATTCAGGAAGCTGATGCTTTTTATTAACTAAAGCCGTAACCGATTCTGGATTGGCTATTACCACTGTTTCGTCTACATTAGGTTTCGTTAAAGATGGAGAAGCTGATGAGCTTTCTAGTTTTTGAGCCTGTCCATTTTTTGTGAATTCTCTGGCAGGCTTTGATGAAGAATTGCTTGTTCCGCACCCTGCTATCATCAGCGTAAAAGCTAAAGAACAAATAAATAAAAAGTATTTCATGATGTCTTACTCCTTTCAAACGGCTTTTGATGGGCTACGAAAGCCTATAAAGAAAGGATAAAATATAAATGTTTCTGTCTTTTATTCAGTTGTTTCAAACTTGTAAACACTCTTAAAGAAGTTTAGTATACGTAAAAAAAGACTGCCTAAGCAGTCTATTTCAAAAAGATAATATATGTATGAACTTGATTTTGCGTAAAGCTGGATGCAACTAGTTTATTTCCTGATTGACTCCAGGCAAGCTGATCAGCGGCATAGTCTAAATTTACGTTTAAGTGTGTAACATCTCCTGTTAATCCATCTGCTATGAATATCCCTTTATCTCCCTCTTTTTCAGAAATAAAGTTATAGGCTAATTTCGAACCGTCGGGAGACCAGCTTACGCCAAAAATTTGAGTGGACAGAGCAAGCTGAAAGGCTTCTGATCCTTTTAAATCTGTGATAGACAGCGTTCTCGTTTGGGCATCTTTTTGCTGAACGAGCGCTAATTGTTTTCCATTTGGAGACGGGATAATAGAAATCACATTATCTCGGATTTTTTCAAGGGCCGTCTGTTCGTTATGAAGAAAAAAAAGCTGGTTGTTTACGCCAATATAATAAATGCCACCTATTCCTTTAACCGCATCTAAGATTCGATCGTCTCTGTGCAACAGAGGTTCTGCTTCTCCTTTTACATTTGCTTTAGAAAGCTTTCCTTCCATTGTAATAAACATTACTTCTGAATTATTAAGCCACTCTCCGCTTGATGGATAGAGAAGAACATTCTTTATTTTAACCGTTTTTTTTGTTTGAAGGTTCATTATATAACCAAATGTATCTTCGCCTTTTGCTACTTTATAAAAAAGATAATCACCATTCGGAGAAAGCTTCGCCGCATGTTGGATTTCATTGCTTGGATGCAACAGAAAAGTAGACTTGTTTTTTAGATTATAAGTAGCTAGATTCTGTGCATATACCTCTTTGGGACCGAAATCGTGTGAACGAAATTGTTTATTTTCTTTACTAACAATCATTGTGTTTTCATTTAAAAATTGAAACGCCCTTACTCCGTTAATATCCTGAACATCTTTCACTTCTATTTTTCTATCTTTATCTACTTGGTCCAATACAGTA
Organism: Priestia aryabhattai B8W22; assembly: GCF_000956595.1. Lineage (GTDB taxonomy): Bacteria > Bacillota > Bacilli > Bacillales > Bacillaceae_H > Priestia > Priestia aryabhattai. Next base: position 43,735 of record NZ_JYOO01000014.1, read on the forward strand.
ATTTTCTTGTCGGGTTTTTCAACGGTTTCTCTATGGCTTTCTTTTTGTCCGCATGATGTTAAAATAAGAAAAGTGCTTGCTATACATATCATTAATCTATACCGTTTCAATAACGGTTCACTCCTTTTAGCTAACTCATTTCTCTGTTTTCAAAGGAAACGACACTTTGAAAATCGTCCATGTAGGGTCAGAATGATGCAGCTTGATAACGCCTTTTTGTTTTTCAGTTAAATCTTTGGCTAATGCTAAGCCAAGGCCTGTACCTCCGGATAAACGCGACCGATCTTTATTTACGGTGAAAAATGGTTGAAATAATTTCTCTTCCGCTTCAGGTGGAATTCCTATTCCAGTGTTAGCTACATCCACAATGATAGAATTCTCTAAAGTGTAAGACGTTACTTCCACTTTTCCGCCTGGTTCATTATATTTAATAGCATTATCGATTAAATTGATAAAAATGTGTATTAAGCTTTCGCGATCCGCCCAAACAACCGATTCGTTTATATTTGTATGAAGGATTAAATCAAATTTAGCCGCTTTCCCTTTCATGCGGTCGCATATGTCTTCGAGAAGTCCCTTCAATTTAACTGACTCCGGTCGCTGCTCAAAATCATATTTCTCAAGTGCTGAGAGTTTTAAGATTTTATCTACCATTTCATGAAGACGATCCGTTTCTTTACGAATATTTTGCACGCCGTCTTCCATAAGCTGAGGATCATCTCGATACATATCAAGTAAGTCAACATAGGCTTTGATTGATGTTAAAGGCGTTTTAAATTCGTGGCTGATGTTTCCGATAAACTGCTTTTGCTGCTGTTCAAGAGACTGCAGCTTTGAAATAGCGAGTTCAAGCTTTCTTTTTTCTTCCTTCATTTGATCGATATTTTTTTCAATCGACGTACTCATAAAAAACAAGCCTTGACTGAGCTCCCCGAGTTCATCGCCTCGTGTGAACGGCAGATCGGTTAAATAACGGCCTTTTCGAATCTGCTGTGAAGTTTTTTGAAGGCTAGCAATAAGCGAAGCAATACGGTAAAAATAAGCATAGCCAATCAAAAAGGCTGATGCTGCTGCAATCGTTCCCCAAGCACGAAATAGGTGTCTAATGTCAGCTATAAACTGCTGATTATTTTTTAATGAATGGTCAAAACGAACGGCTCCAATCAATTGATGGTCGATTGATACAGGTGCAAAGTAAATAAGAGAAGAACCTGAGTTTTGATAGGCTATTTTTCCTTCCAACGCATAGCTAAGCGTATCGGAGACATCTACAGATTTTTGGCCGATGGGAATAGAACTTCCGGCTTCCTGTCCTTTTTGATTATATAGAACTGTTTGCATTCCGCTTTGTGATGCAATAGAAGATGCAAGGCGCTGTCCTTTTTGCTGAAGAAAAGAATTTATGTTCAAAGAGGGGTCACCCGTTAAATAACTTTGACGAATTGTTTGTTCGGCTGCTTTGCTTTTTTGAATAAGTTCACTTTCTAGCTGATCGCGCTGATTTGTTTCAATTCCTTTTAACACAAGTACGCTCAGGACCGTTACTGTTAAAATAATTAAAAAAGCAAGAACAAATCCCATCTTAGCTTTCAGGCTAATTTTCATTCATTGATCCCTGCAGTCGCTTTATATCCAACGCCATATACCGTTTGTAGCAAATAAGGTTCTGCATCTCCTACTTTTTTTCGAAGGCGCTGCATGTGAATGTCTACCGTACGTGTACCGCCTGCATAATCCATTCCCCAGACAAGATCTAATAAATCTTCTCTCGTGTACACTCTTTCTAAGTTGGCAAGTAATAAAGCAATAAGATCAAATTCCTTTGGTGTAAGCTTGACTAAATCATCGGCAACGTGTAACGTGCGCTGAATTAAGTTTACCTTCACTTTTCCTACCGTGATTTCTCCAGCAGCCTCAGGCGCTTCATTCTTTTCCATTCGCCGAACAAGTGCTTTAGCTCTAGCTACAAGCTCTCTTACATCAAACGGCTTGGTCATGTAATCGTCTGCGCCTAACTCTAAGCCTAGAACTTTATCGACGATATCATTTTTAACCGTTAACAAAATAATTCCCATTCCTCTTCGATTCTCGAGTTTTCGGCATACTTCATATCCGGTTAATTTCGGCATCATCACATCTAATATCATTACGTCAGGTCGAAAGCTTTTTACTTTTTCAAGCGCTTCTTCACCGTCGGACGCGGTGTCTACACTGTATCCTTCGCGCTTGAAAGCATAAGATACCGCTGTAGCAATACTTTTTTCATCATCAACTACTAAAATCCTTTTATTCAATGTATCACGTACTTTCATTTGATATTTCTATTCGTCTATCTTATCAAACAGCTTTCCCAAAAACATCTCCAAGTTGTTTCGAAATTGTAAACAAAAATAAAAACACCACATAAGATGGCGTTTTTTTTAGATTTAATATTCATTTGTAAAAGGAAGGATTTTATGCGTATGCAAATATTGATGAAGCAGATCTATACGCTGCTCGCTGCTAATAAAACCAATGTATCCGTCAGGTCTAATAACGTACAGAGCATCTTTTTGAAGTCCTGCTTTCTTCAAGTAAGGGTTCCAAGAAAACTCGTGCAAGGAGAAGTCTTTTTCTTGCATGCTTTTTTTTAACTTCTCTGCTGCTGTTCCATAGACATGTATTTGCCAGTTTAAAGACTGTAAAGATTCAAAATTCCCTTCTACATAGGGTAATCGATCACCACTTTGCACATTTGTCCCTTGCCCGCTGCTTAGGTCACTATTTCGATACTTAATGCGGATTTGAGATAAAATCGTAAATGCTTTGTGACGGGGGTAAGGGAAACGAAATAAAAAGGATAGTACAGGCGGAAAGATATGCTTCCTAAAAAATTGACTCGTTTTATCTCGTGCCACCATTCGCTTAAAAGCGCGATCAGTTGTATTTACAAGCAGCTCTGCAAAAGGCAGCCTTTCTTCTTCGTATGTATCTAATATGGAAAGTGCCGCTTTGTGTTGAAGGACAGCTGCTAATTTCCATGAAAGGTTGATTGCATCTCCAATTCCTGTGTTCATTCCTTGTCCGCCTGCAGGACTATGAATATGGGCTGCATCTCCACTTAGAAAAATGCGTCCCTGTCGGAAACGACTTGCTACTCTATGATGGATATGATATGTCGAGAACCAATTTATACCCTCAATCTGAACACCAAATATTCGTTGAATAAAAGCCTGAATGTTTTCAGCTTTTACATCGTTTTGATCTCTAAAAGCTGAAGGAATAATGCCGATCATTCGATACGTTCCTTTACTTCTAACAGGCATACAAATCAAAAATTCTTCATTGCTAAAGGAAATACTGATTTTTTGATCCTTCATCACTTCACCAGAGCCGTGAACATCCATCACATAAAAATGCTGTTTATATTTTTCTCCTTTAAACTCTATCTTCATTTGCTTGCGAACGGTACTGTGTGCTCCGTCACATCCACAAATATACTTAAAATAAGCGGTTTCCTCTTGCTGGGCTTTTAATAAAGTTTTTACCCCTTCTCCGTGTTCAGCTAGAGATAGTAACTCCGTCTTCCATTCTACTTCGATCCCAAAATTTTTTAATTTTTCAAGCAGAAACCGCTCGTGGTCGTCCTGTGGAAATGTAAGAACAAAAGGAAAAGGACTTAATCCTTCTCCTAAAGATCCTAGATGAACTTTTGCTTTTATTTTATTCTTCACTCGGACGTATACATCTTCCATCTTAATCCCGCTGTCTATGACTTCATCTGCAAAACCGAACTGCTGATAAAATTCAAGTGTTCGCGGTAAAATAGCCATTGCCCGGGAGGCTTGCCCCGGTCCGTCGCTTTTATCAATAATTCGAAAAGGAATGTTATGTCTGGCTAAATTGTAGGCCATAACGAGGCCAGTAGGGCCGGCACCAACGATTAGAATTTGTGGATTCATCATTATCTCTCCTTTTCATTCAGTTACAGTATCTTTTATATAGAGCGAGACTTCTCTTTTTTCACAGAAGATGCGGGTAAAGCAGAAGCAAACAGAGCACACAAACTTGTTAAAGAGATAAGAGCTAGAGCAGATACAGAAGGATTCCATGTCAGATGTTCTCCAAAGAAAAATAGTTCTCTTACGCCATCTACCATAAATCTCATTGGCAGCCATGGATAAATCCACTCTCGATAAAAATCAGGCATAATTTCTGGAGCCATTGAAAGCAAAGGTGCGCCAAAAAATAGAATAATAACGAAAATCGGAAGTCCCTTTAGTCCTAGCCATGAAAGTACGGCTGATATCAAAGTGAAAAAACTGAAGTAAGCAATAGTTAAAAATAATGCGGTATCTAAAAATGAAGGAACAGCAATTCCAACCATCTCAGCCAGCCACGCTAGCCCAAAACCTGCCGCTAAAGCAAGTACAGCTCCAATGAATACTAATGCTGCTTGGTTACCGAGTTTCTCTTTACGAGAAGAAAACGTGATTTTTTGAATAGCGAGAAATACAACTGCTGCCCCTGCTATGCTTGCCATCCACAACGGCTGAAATAATGACACTGGGGCGTTTCCGTTAACACTATGAGGTCCTGTTTCATTTACATTTATCACTGTCTTTTGAATCGGTGCAGCGAGTGCTAATGCTTGGTTTGCACTTAGTTTCGTTCCGTTTTGTTCAAACCTTTTCACTAGCTGCAAGCGCATATTTTCATTCATCTTATCAACGGCTCCGTTTAACACCTGACTGGCGATTGTTGAAGCGGCTGTATTCTTTCCTTGATTCACTAACAATTTAATAGCAGGTGCATCAGGCTGAGCCGTCTGAAGAGTCGCCTGCTTTTTGGTGAAATCTTTTGGAATGATAAGCGCACCGTAGTATTGTTGATTATTTAACCCTTTTTCAACTTCTTTAGTAGTTGATACAAAAATCCATTTAACCGAAGACTGTTCAGTGCTTGAATCCTTCATATTTTGTTTTATTTGATTCCCTATATTTACATTACCCTTTGCTGGAACTGTCATTCCTTCGTCGGCGTTTACGAATGCGATTGGCAAATTCTTAGGTGCTGAGCTTGCCGAAGGAATTAAGGTTAGAATAAAGATAAAAATAACAGCTACTACTATAATTGGTGAAAAATATATAAGCTTTTGATTCCCTAATTTCATATAGATCTCTCCTTTTTGTTTTAAGGATATACACGTTAACGAAAAGATAATGTACATGCTGTTGATTAGTGATCACTATGTAAATTATAATAAATTTACCTGCATTCTCAATATGCAATAATCGTGGGAATGTCGCTTACTTAACACAAAACACATAACTGTTCATTATTAAAGAAAAAAGTAGGTGTTTAAAAACTGTGGGGAATTCAAAAACAGATCGTAGAATTATTCGAACGAAGAAATTTATCCGAGATGCTTTGACAGAATTGATGGAAGAGAAAGGGTTTGAAGGCGTAACAGTCAGAGATCTAACAAAAAAAGCGGATATTAATCGTGGAACCTTTTATTTACACTACCAAGACAAATACGATTTGCTTGAAAAAAGCGAAAATGAAGTCATTCAAGAGATAAAAGAATTTATCAAAAAAGCAAATCCAAATGAGATTGTATCTGCTAATTTGAAAGAACAGCCTTTACCGTTTATTATTGCACTTTTTGAATATATCCAAGAGAATGCGCGTTTTATGCAGGTTATGCTTGGTCCAAAAGGAAATCCTGGATTTCATCTTAAAATTAAAGAGGTCATGAAAACCAATATGCTGGAAAAATTAAAGCTCATTGATAATAAAATGCCTCCGCTTGTTCCACTTGAACATTTAATGTCTTATATAACGTCAGCGCATCTTGGAGTCATTCAGCACTGGCTAGAACAAGATATGAAGCAGTCACCGCGAGAAATGGCTCTGACACTCGCTAGCATGACTTTTTTGGGTCCTGCTTATGTCGCAGGCATTAAGCGAACATAAAAGAACCTGCTATTCTCCGAGAGAATAGCAGGTTCTTTTTATTAACCTTCTAGTAATAAAGATTCTGGATCTTCTAATAGTTCTTTAACAGTAGCGAGGAAGCTTACAGCTTCTTTGCCATCAACGATACGGTGATCGTAAGAAAGTGCAATGTACATCATCGGACGATTTTCGATACGCTCTTCATCAATTGCTACCGGACGAAGCTGAACTTTGTGCATTCCCAAAATACCAACTTGAGGCCCGTTTAAAATTGGTGTAGACATTAATGAACCGAATACGCCGCCGTTTGTAATTGTGAACGTTCCACCTTGTAAATCTTTTAATGCTAATTTGTTGTCGCGCGCTTTTTTCGCTAAATCAACGATAGATCCTTCGATACCAGCGAATGTTTTACGGTCAGCATCCCGTACAACTGGAACAACAAGACCGTCTGGAGCTGACACAGCAATACCAATATCGTAGAATTTTTTAATTAATAACTCGTTGCCTTGAATTTCAGCATTTAATAACGGGTATTTTTTAAGTGCTGCTACTACTGCTTTTGTGAAGAATGACATAAAGCCAAGTCTTACGTCGTGCTGTTCAAAGAATTTGTCTTTGCGTCTTTTGCGAAGAGCCATAACAGCCGTCATGTCTACTTCGTTAAACGTTGTCAACATAGCCGCTGTTTGCTGAACTTCAACAAGACGTTTGGCAATTGTTTGACGTCGACGTGACATACGTTCGCGTTCAACAGGTTTGTCGCTATTTTCACTTGCCGCTGGAGACGGAGATACCGGGTTAGCTGGCTTACTTGCTTGTGCCTGCTGTTTTTGCTCATTTGATTTTTGATCTGCATACGAATCAATATCATGTTTACGTACACGGCCAAGAGGATCAGTAGTTGGTACTTGATCTAGCTTGATTCCGCGTTCTCTTGCTGCTTTGCGAGCTGCAGGAGAAGCAATCAGCCATTGTTTTTGATTTCCTTGTTGAGGCGCTTCAGCTGCTGGCGCTACTTCTTCAACTGTTTTTTGCTGAGCTGGAGCAGCTTCTTGTTTTGGTGCTTCCTCTGCTGGTTTTTCTTCAGCTTTTGGTGCTGCTGGTGCTGAAGCTCCTTCTTTCGCTTCAAGACGTGCAATTGTTTCACCAACTTGCACTGTGTCGCCTTCGCCAGCAAGAAGTTCCGTTAGCACACCAGAGTCTTCAGCTGTAATTTCAACGTTAACTTTATCTGTTTCAAGTTCAACGATATAATCGCCTTTTTCAACGAAATCTCCTACTTGTTTTAGCCACTGTGCAACTGTTCCTTCAGAAATTGATTCTGCTAATTCCGGTACTTTAATCTCTCCCATGGTTCATTCCCCTTCCTTATCTTGTAACAACGTCGTTAGCAATTTCATTTTTAGTTAATGCATCTTGTAAAATACGTTCTTGTTCTTGTCTGTGAACTGTTGGATCTCCCTCAGCTGGACTTGAGCGTCTTGTACGGCCGATGTAGTCAACAGTAGCTCCTTCTGGTGCTACTTCACGCAGTCGATCTTCTACATAGTTCCATGCGCCCATGTTTTCCGGCTCTTCTTGTAACCAGACAATCTCTTTTAAATTTTTATAGCGAGCAAAGATTTCAGCAATTACGCGTCTTGGGAACGGATAAATTTGTTCTAGACGAAGGACGTGTAGCCAATCTTTATCATCTTCAGCTTTGTTTAAGCGTTCCGTTAATTCACTGCTGATTTTTCCGCTGCACAGAACGATTCGTTCAACTGCATCTTCTTTTTTGCCTAATCCAGGCTGTTCCACTACTAAGCGGAAAGAGCCTTTTGTAAACTCTTCAAGGTTTGACACACTAAAAGCATTACGAAGCAAACTTTTTGGCGTCATAACTACTAGCGGTCTTACTTCTTCACGCTGTAAAATGGCAGCTTGTCGTCGAAGTAAGTGGAAATATTGTGCAGCGCTTGTTACGTTTGCGATTGTCCAGTTGTTTTCTCCAGCTAGCTGTAAATAACGTTCTAGACGAGCGCTTGAGTGTTCTGGTCCTTGACCTTCATGGCCGTGTGGAAGCAATAAGACCATTCCAGATTTTTGTCCCCACTTAGCACGGCCTGCTGCAATAAACTGGTCAATAATAACTTGACCTGCATTGGCAAAATCACCAAACTGTGCTTCCCAAAGAACAAGCGTTTCAGGAGCAAATACATTATAGCCGTATTCAAATCCAAGCACTGAACCTTCAGATAATGGACTGTTACGAATATCAAAGGAAGCGCTTACGTTCTTCATTGCGTGTAGTGGTGAGTAAACATCCCCTGTCTTATGATCATGAAGAACAAGATGTCTATGTGCAAACGTACCACGTTCAGAATCTTGGCCTGTAATACGAATTGGCGTGCCGTCTCTTAAAATCGTAGCAAATGCAAATGCCTCACCCAATGACCAATCTACACTTTCATTCTCTTCAAACGCTTTGGCACGTTTAGATAAGATGCGATCAAGTTTTGGGAATACGTTAAATCCTTCAGGGTATTTTACTAGCTCTTGATTCACTTCAAACAGCTCTTCTTTTGTAACAGATGTATCAATATCTGAAATTCCTTTGAAGACTGCTTGTGGCATTTCCATAATTCTATGTTGCTTTTCAGCTTTTGGCGGTACTTTCTCATAAGCTGCTTTTAACTTCGCTTGTAACTCTTCATTAATTTGATCTGCTTGACCGCTTTGAATCACGTTTTGTTCTTCGAGCTGCTTTGCATACATAGCACGAACGGTTGGACGTTTTGTCACAATTTCATACATCTTCGGCTGTGTTACAGACGGTTCATCCATTTCATTGTGGCCAAATCGACGGTATCCAATTAAATCAATCAAGAAATCTTTGTTAAAACGTCTGCGATACTCATAAGCAAAATAAGCAGCAGCTAAACAGGCTTCCGGATCATCCGCGTTTACGTGAACAATTGGAATTTCAAACCCTTTTGCTAAGTCACTTGCATATTTCGTTGAACGAGAATCGACGCTTTCTGTTGTAAATCCAATCATGTTGTTAGCAATGATGTGGATTGTTCCACCTGTTTGATAACCAGTCAATTGATTTAAGTTCAGCGTTTCTTGGACAATACCTTCACCAGGGAACGCAGCATCTCCGTGAATTAAAATCGCGAACGATTTTTTTACATCTTGTTTTGGGTATCCATTCACATCACGCTCATCTTGAGCCGCTCTTGTAAACCCTTCCACAACCGGATTAACAAACTCCAAGTGACTAGGGTTACTAGCTAATGTCAAACGAGCTCGAACTGTGTTCTCTGCTTTAATTTGTTTGTCGGCACCCAGGTGATATTTTACGTCTCCCGTCCAACCGTAGTTGATACCGATTGAACCTTCTGAAGGAACTAATTCTTTGTTAGGTGCATGCTGGAATTCTGCAAAAATCATTTCATACGGCTTCCCTAATACGTGTGCCAATACATTTAAGCGTCCACGGTGAGCCATACCGATATTAACCGTTTTTGGGCTTGTTTCCACTGAGCGGGCAATCAGTTCATCTACGAGTGGAATTAACATATCTACGCCTTCAATAGAAAAGCGTTTTTGTCCGACAAATGTACGGTGTAAAAATTGTTCAAAGCCTTCTACTTCTGTTAAACGCTTTAATACAGAAGTTCTTTTCTCATTTGAAAGAGGTTGGAAAATAGCACCTGACTCGACCATATCAGTCAGCCACTTATTCTCTTCCATGTTATGTACGTGATGGAATTCAAACGCAATGGTTTTTGTGTAGACATCTGTTAAATAGTTAATTGCGTCTAAACCATTTTTGACGTGTGATGGCGCGTTCGTACATAAAATATCAACCGGAATTGATTTCAAATCTTCTTGCGTTAAATTGTAATCTTCCAAGTGAAGCAAGACAGGATCTTTCTTCTCGCTTTCAAGAGGCTTAATTGACGCGTATAGATGACCATAAGCACGGATATTTTCCGCTAGCTTAATAGCCGATGCAATTTTAGATGTGTTAGCTGAAGGTGCAGCCTGTGCGTATTCAGCTTGCTGAACCTGCTCACTTTCGTTTAATGGAGGAGCACCCCAATAATCAAATAATTCTTTTAACTCTGGATCTACTAGATCTGACTGCTCTTCATATAACTCATACTGTTCTAATACATAGCCATAGTTCGGACCCAAAAATCCTTGCCAAGGCTCCCCTCTATTCGACGTTTCGTTACCCATGATAAAACCCCCAACGAGTTATAATAATTGTCGTACTCAACAATCTTTCCATTTTGAATGTCGATTACCTTATCGTCTGACATCTTTACAACGAGTGATAAATCTCACTGCGTGTGTATCTGATATCTGCTTATATTTTACCACTCTTTTACTCGTCAATCAAAATGAAATCGCTATATTTCTTTAATTTTTTTTACTTTTTTAATAGTCTTACTACTTTTTGAAAGCGTTTTATAAGCAAAGCTGATTAAAGGTCGAATCAGGTGTTAATTAATTGTTATTGACCTAGCTTTTGGCAAAATTAAATTGCTTGAAATATATTTTGTGACTATTAAAAAAAAGAAGCAGCGTTTTGCTTCTTTTTTAAAACTCATCTACGATTTTTTCAACGTCTTCAAAATAACCATCATCTACTTCTGTAAGCTTGTTGCTTTTCGCCGCTTCGAGTAAATGAGTGAACCAAGTTAGTTCTACTTTCAAATGCATAATCGTGCGCATAATGATCGACAGATTTGCAATGGAATGATCCACCTTTTTAACTTGGTACAAATTTTGCATTTTTTCTAAATAAGCTGCCGTTTCCTCAATCTTTTTTTCTAAAGCAGAAGCCACTTTTTCTTGATCGACGTAAGAAGTAAATGAAAGAGCAGCATAAACAGGTCTATGCATATGCTCTTTTTTTAATAGCTGTTCAAAATAAAGACGCTCGAATTCTTCTTTTCCTGCATCCGTAATAGAATAAACGGTCTTTTCAGGTCTGTTCGTCTCTCGAATCACATCGACTACTTTCACCAACTGATCTTTTTCAAGCGTATCAAAGGCATAATATAAAGAGCCGCTTGCAAGTTTAATATAGTGCTTCATTTGTCTTTCATTAATGGTTTGCTGAATTTCATAAGGGTGCTTATTTCCTTCCATTAATAAACCCAATATGACTAATTTAACACTCATAACACCTTTCACCTCTTGACATGCATCTTATTTAGTGAAAAAAGCACGAACATCTTCGTGCTTTTTCTATTTTTGAGCTGCAGGTTCCTTAGCTTCTACCCGCTTTTTAGGGGGAACTTCCACTCGTTCATTTCCCATTAAAAAGACAGTAATGATAGCTACTGCAATTGGAATAAGAGCAAGCATAAATGCATACGTGATCGATGTAGACATAGCATCAACAATCTTATCCAATATTTGAGGCGGAATGCTGTTTCGGGCACTTGATTGAAAAACTGCACTCGGATCTCCTATTTGAGAAAATGCTCCTTGTGATCCATTTCCCATACCTTGAAAATTGCGCTGCATCTCATTTGTAAATGTATTGCTTTGAATCGTTCCAAAAATCGTAACTCCCAGCGTCATTCCTAAAGAACGCGCAAATGAGTTCGTTGAGTTGGCAGAACCTCTAAACTGTGGATCCAGCTTATGCGTTGACGAAGTTGGTAAAAGAGAAAAGCTAAATCCTACGCCAAATCCAGTCAAAATCATAAATACCGTGAGCATCCAACGAGGTGTATCAGGTTCCATTGTTCCTAACAAGAACATTCCTACTGCAAATGAAAAAACGGACATAATCATTAGGTTTCGGAAGCTCGTTTTTGTAAGGAAAATCCCGCCGATAGCACTTCCTGCTACCGAGCCTAACATCATCGGAGTTAAAATTAAACCCGCATTTGCAGCAGAACCTCCGTAGACAGCTTGAACGAAAATAGGAATAAATACTGTTAAAATAATAAACGTTGCTCCGTATAAGAAAGCGAGAATTTGAGATGTTGCAAATAACCGGCGTTTGAACATCCAAAACGAAATAATCGGCTCTTGCGCGCGTTTTTCTACAAAAAAGAAAAATGACAGTGCCACTGCAAAGATAACAAAAAGAGATAAAATTTGCGGAGAAGACCATTCGTACTCTTTTCCTCCAAGTTCAAGAGCAAACATTAAACTGACTACTGAAATGACAAGAGTGGCTGCACCAGTCCAGTCAATTTTTTGCTTTTTATGACTTGTTGACTCTTTATAAAAGCGCACAATAAAAAATAACGATAAAAGTCCGATTGGGACGTTCACATAAAACACCCAGTGCCAGCTGATGTATTCCGTAATGTAAGCACCGAGAAGTGGACCAAATACGCTTGCTGAGCCAAAAACGGCACCTAATAATCCCGTCATTTTCCCGCGCTTTTCGGGAGGGAAAATATCAAATACAATAGTAAAAGCAATCGGAAGAAGCGCTCCTCCTCCAATTCCTTGAATCGCCCGGTAAATACTTAGCTGCACGATGCTTTGTGCTAGACCACACAATGCAGATCCAAGTAAAAATACCGTCAATCCAAAAATAAAAAACCGTTTACGGCCGTACATATCAGATAGTTTACCAAATATCGGCATACCTGCCATCACGGCAACCATATAAGCGGACGTAACCCAAACAAACTTATCTAATCCGCCTAGATCAGAAATGATTTTCCCCATAGCCGTCGCTACGATGGTATTATCCATGGCTGACATAAAAATACCGAGCAGCAATCCTGCTACGATAAAACGAATATGTTTTTCTGATGAAACCATTTCAGTTCCTCCTTTCGCGTCATCTTTTTGATGAACAGAAATGATAGCTACTTAAATTATTATATTCAAATTTGAGTATTTTACAATCTTAAATGTGCTATTTTTTAGAAATAAACATAACAAAAGCGTAATGGATCCATTACGCTTTTACTGTGAGCTGAGGTTCTAATTCGATCTCTACATTTCCTTGAATGGCTCTTGAAATCATACAGGACGTTTCTGCTTTTTTTATAAGTCGATTGATTTTCTCTTCTTGGGCCGCAAATTCAGGTGTGACGATCACGTGAGGTTTATGAATGATTTTTTCGTACGTAAACACACCATTCGTTACGTCCACGATAGCTTTCGATTCCATTGTTAAAGCCTCCTGATGGATTCCACTTCTTTCTAGCATCGCTGCAAGCGTGATAATGTAGCAGGTGGCTGCTGCTCCTAGCAGCATTTCATCTGGATTTGTCCCGGCTCCTGGCCCGTCCATTTCTGGTGGAATAGAAATGTTTGTTTTTAATTGCCCTGCTTCAATTGTTCCCACTTCATTTCGGCCTCCTGGCCAATTTGCTTGCAAATGAAAGTGATGTTTTGCCATAGTGTATCCTTCTTTCTTCTATATAATGATGTATACTTAGCGTACCTTTTTTGCCCATAAAATAAAAATGTTCTGCTTGTAACAGCAAAAAGACTGCTAAACGTGCAGTCTTTGTTGTTCTCTAACTTAAAGGTACTTTCTTTTCACTTTCAACAACAGTTTTGATTAATGAAGGCAGCCAGTCCTGCAGGTTCGTAAATGAATATCCCCAAAAGCTAGCTTTTTCATTGCTCATCGTCCAAGAATGATCTACTCCGTACGGAGAACTATTTTCATCCGTTAAACGAGAGGTTGTTCTTGCTGTTTTATCCGCTGCTTGTTCAATATATGAAAATAAATTTTTGAGTGAAATGGTACCATTTGAACAAGCGTTAATCGGCCCTTTTAGCTTCTGTTCTGCACACCAAACTAAAAATTCACCTGCTTCTTCCTGTGAAATGAAGTTCATTTCTGCTTCAATAGCCGGTACACCAATTTCTTCTCCATGCATAATTTTTTCTATGTGAAAACGCAAGCGGTCCGTATAATCATCTTTTCCCATAACAATTGGAAAACGGACAGCTGTTACCGAAAACGGTGCTTTTTGAAAGAATACGGCCTCGGCTTGGCGTTTTCCTTCTTGATAGGAAATATTTTCACGGCGTGTATATGAAATAGGATACTTGTATGGATCAAAATCTTCTTCATAACACGTTTTTTCTAAAGAACCGTATACTGAAAGAGTCGAGGTAAGTACATAGTGACTCGTACTATGACGAAAAGCTTCAACAGCAACAGCTGCGCCGTGTGAAGAATAGCATATTTGATCGAAGATAACATCCCATTTTCTTCCTCTTGTTGTTTCGATTACAGAATCTTTTTCTACACGATCAAGAAAAATTCGCTCAACTCGATTGCCGAAATCATCCGGTGTTTTACCTCGCGTTGCTAACGTAACCTGTACTCCTTTAGAAAGCAATGTCTGAACTAAATTTTTTCCGAAAAAACGAGTTCCACCTAACACAAGTGCTGTTTTCATCTTTTTCTCCACCTTTCATATTTGATATGGGTGACCATACCATTATTATCCAACTTTTTCATCCATAAAGCTATGAATCTTTCCGCTTATTTTTTTGTACTCCCACCTATTTTTTCGCCACTGCCGTGTTAAGATGTACATATCTAACTAAAAGGAGCGACAGCGATGAATCCTTCTCCACTTCCCCTTAACGAACGTCTTGTTGTTCTTGATATTATTCGGGGCATTGCTTTGCTGGGCATTTTTTTAGTGAATATACCGGCTTTTACTTCTCCGATATTTATTTTTCAGCTGTACAATGTTTCTTATAAGTATGAAGGAATAGATGCTTATATTGATTTATTCTTGCAGCTGTTTGTCCAAGGGAAGTTTTTTACCATTTTTTCTTTTTTGTTTGGACTTGGATGCGGCATTTTTTTGCATAGAGCTGAAGAAAAGCAGTACTTTGCCGCTGCTTTATGGTCAAGAAGAATGGCTGCTTTGCTATTAATCGGTTTTTTTCATCTTGTCTTTTTCTGGTATGGAGACATTTTGCATGTGTATGCTATTGGCGGTTTTTTATTATTCTTTTTTTACAATCGAAAAGCTAAGACGATTTTGCTGTGGGCAATAGGCTTGCTATGCTTTTTTTATCTTTTGGCTTGTATGCAGTTTTTTATTCCAGCACACGCCTTGCAGGAGGCACAGTGGGAGTATAAAGCTTTACATGAACATGTCTTAACCCAATATTTATCCACCTACAGGCAAGCAGACTATTTATCTTGGCTGTTTTATCGTTTGAATGTTGAAGTGGTGCCTATGCTATTAAATCTACCGTTTTCTATCTTTCCCGTATTTTCTATGTTGTTATTTGGCTTATATACTGCTAAAAAAGGATTAGTACATAATATCGAACAAAACCGTTCTTTTTTTAAGAAAATTCAGTTAATAACAGGCGCAGCAGGTTTCACTTTAACTATTATTCTGGCCATGCTAAAAATAGAGATTTTAAGATACGAACTCTACCAGCAGGCGGCCATTCACCTTTTTACAAGCTTAAGCGGCATTTTTCTATGTTTTTTTTATCTTACCACCTTACTGTTATTCCTGCAATTTTCTCCTTACGCTTCAATGCTGGGTCTTTTTAAGTATAGTGGAACAATGGCATTAACAACTTACCTTAGCCAAACTTTAATTTGCCTGTGTATCGTTCGAGTATTTGGTTTATACGGAAGTCTTACCTTAACGGAAAGTACGATTATATGTCTCGTCATCTATACACTCCAGCTTTTTTTCAATAAGTGGTGGCTTTATTATTTCTACTACGGTCCGTGTGAATGGTTATGGCGAAGCTTTACGTACCGATCCTTCCCACCACTCAGACGGAACAGGAAAGCTTCAGTTTAACAGCAAATCGGCCTTCAAGTTTGAAAGCCGATTTGTCTCCTTTACTGCAAAGGCGGTATGGTTATTCGTTTAATTCCATTTTTCTCAAACTCTCGTATATAATCCATTTCTCGATGGAAAATTTGCATAAAAACTTCATTTTTTATTTCTTTAATGGGGCCTATTTGCTCTATCACATCTCGTTTAGCCATACGATAGGCTAGCGCTTCCCAAAATACTTCGTTATCGTATTCTCCAATAATATCCTGAAGAGAATCTTCATGTTCTTCTGTGAACATAACCTCACTGTTTAGCGTTTGAAAAGGTCCCTTTTCCACAAACGGCTCTGCGTGTGAAAACAGTTGTTTTTCTACATTCGTGTATTCTTGTGCATGCTCATCTTCCACTCCAGAACATGCTGTGACCATCCAGTTACCTAAATAAATTAAATCCAGCAGTTGAAAAAAGTGCGTTTCAGATAGTTGAAGTTCAATATCGTTTTTTACAGGAGCTTTTGACATAAGCGCGGATCTCTCCTTTAATTTTGAGGGTAGTTGCTACTAAATAAAATAGCTAAAAGGGTTAGTATGCAGGCTAGCAGGAAAACTGAAGAAATGGCTTCACCTCTTTTCTGTAGTGTAAAAATAGAGGTACTGACATCAAAAGAAGTGAATACGAAGGGTGTAAACCTATCATAATCGAAATAAAGACAAGATACAAGACTTTTTTACTAAATTTTCTGACTGTTTTCGTCATAAATACCTATTTTTGTTTTGTTTATACTAGAAAGGTCTTAAAATTGTGTGCTGAGGTGCTCAAAATAAAAAAGCGCTGAACCAGGCGCTTTAACGGTGTAAAAAGATAGATAAACCAATAAAAAAAGCAGCTAAAATAAAATCAAAAATCCACTGCCACTTCTCACGTTTTAACAATGCGTGCTCTATCCCTGATAACAGCGAACTTATACTAACCAAAACAAAAATAAAGCTCAATTGGTTAAACGAAAATTTAGTGACAAAATTTGATACAAGTATGACTGCTACGGTGATGAACAGTGCCATTTGACTTATAAGTACCCATTTAATTCTCTGTTTATATCCGTCTTTTAAAGCTTGTAATAAATCGTTGCTGATCACTCTCGCTAAACCCCTTTTGTATTCCTATCGTCAAAAGTAAGAACGCAGCAAAAAAACGCTTATCTGCATCTTAACTACTTAGCAAAACTAGCTATTAAATCGAAACATAAATATCAACTTGACTGTACTCAGGATCAATACAGCGTTCATCATATAATTCAAAATCTATTTTATAGGCACGATGATTTTTTTTAGCCCATTCGCGAATATAAGCCCAAGCCTCTACGACTACCTGTCTAGCTGGCCCAACAGCTGTTGTAAACACCATGTATTCACCTTCTGGGATGATGAACTCTCTCATATCCTCTTTCAGTTCGCCGCCGGGTAAAACTTCGTAGCCGAGAGCAAATGTAAAATCCATTTTTTGATTATATTCAAATTCTGTATAAAGAGCAAATGTATTACCATTTACTTTATTGGCGATTTTATTAGCTAACTGTTGTTTATAAAAAGTCTGCCAGTGCTCAGGAATAAGACCTGTGCCCGTTTCTTCCACAGGTTCATCTGTTCGAATAGGCACTCCTACAACAGTGAATTCATTTACCTTGACTACTTTTTGACTTACGACTAAGTCAGTCAACATATTGAGCCCCCTTAATTCTTCTTTTTCTGTAGTTACAATGAGGGAAATACTTCTTAATATGCATTTTATTTGTATTCAAAGAAAACGTCAACCTTTTATGCAAATCCCTTAACGAAGGGGCGGAAGATCATTCTTCTAAACTATAAAAAAACGATTCTATTTTCTTTGTACACATCATACGTATAAGATACCCCTAATTTACAATAGAGTGAGGTAAAAAAATGAAGATCATTGAACTTGCCGAATTCATTAAAACAAGTAAAAAAACAACTAAACTTGCTCTCTCCTCTTCTACAGTACAGTATACATTAGAAACAGATGATTTGAAAATTGAATTAAAAACAGGCGGCACGAATAAGCGAATCGTGTTTTTTCGCATCTTCTTAAAAGGAACATACAAGGATTGGATTTGTTATCACCGGAACGAACATCATATTTACGAATTGTATCAAAATATTCCTTTATCTCCTAAAATGCAAAAGCAGCTTTTGTATGCTATTGCATCATAAAAGAGCTGGCGAGTTAGCCAGCTCTTTTTCAATACATTAGACGAAGCTCAAGCCAATTAGGTTTTAAATGACTCATTTTTTATCAAAAAAACACCGGAAGCTTTGGGGTCAGTCCCTTGCTCCGGTGCTTTTCTTATTTATGCTGTAGCTTTGTAAACGAATGTTTGTGCGGCTTTGCATGTAATTTTCCCTTCGTCCATTGAATTCCTCTATATAAATAGTACGAGCACCAAAAAACTGCTGGGACGATAAGTACATATGCGACGATACTATTTGTAAAGAAAGAAGAATCTATGGAACGAAGCAATCGATAGGTCTCATTTAATATACATATATGCACTACATAAATGCCAACTGAATTTTTCCCAACCTTTGAGAAAAACGAGTTTTTGCCAAGACTTGGACTGCTTAATACGAATAAAAACAATGATGCTGATAAAAAGATCGTAGAAATAAAATAGTCTCCGGGCTTGCTGTGCTGGATATTGACCAACCAGTAGCGCTCGACGATCTCTAACGCTGAAAACACAAAAAAGCTGGCTAAATAAATCATTGGCCTTGCGTTTAATACTGACAGAATTTGCTTACCATAAAGGGCAAACATAGCTCCTAATACTGTATAGAATAAACCAAAGAACAAGGCATCTCTCGTTTGAAAAGAAAGTGGGAAAAATAAAGAATAAGACTGTCCAAATAACCCAGTTACATATAACACGGTGCTGATAAGCATTAATAAGCCGATCTTTTTCCATCGTTGAAATAAGAAAACGATGACAACAGCCCAAATTAATGCAATCAAGTACCAAAGCTGAAATCCGCTTGTGTCACTTCCATAATAAAAGATATCTTTGAATGTGATGGATGATGTTAAATAATCAGCTACTGCATCTTTGCGCTCTGCTAACGTTCCGTGGTTCTGAAATAAGCGCAGAACTACACCAAACAATAAATAAAAGAGGAACCAACATGCATAAAGCTTTGAAATATTCCACGTGTATTTTTTTAAGTATGCAGAAGGCTTTGGATGTTTTTGAATTTTATTCATAAACAAATACCCTGATACAATAAAGAAAAAAGGAACCGCGAATCGTGCAAATGTGTCAACAATGACATCTAGCACATTTTCCTGGTTCCCTAAAAAGAAATCGTCATGTGATGGATTAACATGAATACAAACCACAAACACTGTAGCAAAAAACTTAATAAAATCAATTGAATAATTACGTTCCATCTTGTTGTCAGCTCCTTAAAATAAACTCGAGCTCTATTTTAGCATAATTATCCAAACAGAAAAGATATTTTGGTAAAATTAACCTTATAGTCATGGAAAAAATTTCTTAACTTCCAATATTCTAGTCTTGTTTACTTGTATGATGTCTTTCAATATTCCAAATAAATGATTCTAAAGAACTATAAAACAAAAAACAGATTATGCGTAACCTGTTTTTTAAATTAACATTTTCCATGCAAACTTATTATCTTGTTTAATATCGACTTCTTTTTCATGCAACGCCTGCACATGCTGTTTAATTTGTTTGAGAAACAGCATTACTTCCCCGCTTGATACGGCAGCTGAGTTGAGAGATAACGAATGTTTTTTAGCAATTTTTAATTCCTCAGTTTCCACCGAAATACTCACGTGGCGAAATAAGTGCCAAGGATAGTAAACTGTTTTAAAAGATTTTGAGAAATAAATTCCTTTAGAACAAACGGTAATCCCTTCGGTTTTTTGAAGAGGATATGTATTTAAATGAGCTACAATTTTTTCTTTTGCAGGTAAATAGAGCCTGTTTCGCATCTCTTTTTCAACTTCTTCACATAGTTGTCCTTCTACCGACAACACATCTTTTGGGTCAGGTGTTTGATGAATTTGAAAAGATGAACAAATAGAAGTTAATTCTTTTGAGGATACACACGGATATATATAGTCTTGACACATATATTCATGAGAATGAATGCGAATAAATTTCTTGATTTTTTTTAATAGAGATACTAGCTTTCTAGCTGAGTAATCGTTTTGATTGACTTGAAATTTCTCCACGTCATTAAAACAGATCATTTCTTCTTTTCGAATGGTAATGGATTGAATGTTAGCAAACTCTTCCCATAACATTTGTCCTTTTTTCATCCCTCTGCTTTTCCAGTAAATCCCCTTATTTGTAAAGCAAATTCCCCTTTTATCTAGGCCTGCTATAAAAGAGCTGTGTAAATACGCAATTATTTTTTCTTGGGGCTGAAACTGAAAGTATTTGCTAGCCATTTTTTTGTAGAAACTAGGTATTTGCATTACATAAAATTGACTTTCTCTATAGATTAAGCATAAGTCAGTCAAATAATTAGTTTTCAGCGTCGCCACGCTCTCACTTCCTTTTTGAGTGTAAATAACCGTACCCATTTTTTTCTATTACTTTATAAACGTTTTTTGATGAAAAAAGTTTCAACTTTTTTTGTTTTTTATGAAAAAGCTTTAAATTGAAGCATCCCTTTCATCTAGGAGGTTATCTAATTACTCACTTATTCAATAATCTTATTTTAAACGTTCCCTACTTAATTAAGAAACTAAACCAGATAATAGCAATGCTTACCTGCTTTATCCAAATCATCCGTTGTGAACAAAAATAAACCGCAGCGTTAAAACGCAATGCGGTTTGTTTTTTTAAGCTAAATAAGCTTCTTTTATTTAATTCCATAATAATCTCGAATATCTTTGTGAAAAATGTTATTTCTGGAAACGATGAAAAAGCTTACTGTTTATGTACACCTTTTTTCTCACAATTTTTCATAATAGATTCAATCTCATATACAAAGAGAAGCTGAAAAAATAAAAATATAGTTATTTTCTACAATATACTCTTTGGCTGTATATATAACCAAAAAGCATGTCACCATAAGGAAACATGCTTTGTAACTATTCAACCTAAAAAAGGTGCATATTATGCACCTTTTTATGACCCTTTGTTTTTCGCTTCTCCCCGAGTTTAACTATTGTTTCGTAATGCCTGTGATCCCTCTTCCCCTGTTCGGATCTTAATCGCATTTTTTAATTCATAGATAAATATTTTCCCATCCCCAGGCTGGCCTGTATTTAGTACTTTTCTTGCTTTATCAACAACGTCGGATACGGGAACTTCGCATACAACAATTTCTACTTTAATTCGGGCATGCATATTATCTTGTTTTTTGACGCCTCTGTAAAGTTCCGTAATACCTTTTTGCAATCCGCATCCTAATGCATCCGTAACCGTAATACCGCTGACGCCAATTTTCGCTAGTTCTTGCTTAAGCTCTTCAAACTTTGAAGGGCGTGTAATAATTTCAATTTTTGTTAAAACATCACTCACTGTGCCCACCCCTTTTACATATTCGATTCGTGATACGCTCTTTCGCCATGCAGCGTAATATCAAGCCCAAGCGTTTCTTCTTCTTGTGTCGCACGCAGAGATACGATTAATCCAACCACTTTAACAATAATGAAGGTAGCGATGCCCACAAATAGATACGTTGCTACGATAGCCACCAGCTGTTTCCATAGTAGACTTGGATCTCCGTAGAATAAACCATTCGCACCGGCGTCATTTACAGAAGTTGTGGCAAATAAACCTGTTGCAATACCTCCCCATGTTCCCCCAATACCGTGGAGACCAAATGCATCTAACGCATCGTCGTAACCGATTTTCTTTTTAAGTGAGAAGATACCCCAGAAACAAACTGCTCCGCCGATAAAACCAATTACAATAGAAGCAAACGGTGTAACGAATCCACAAGCTGGTGTAATAGCTACAAGTCCAGCAATCGCTCCCGAAACGGCTCCAAGCAGCGTAGGCTTTTTATTAATAATCCACTCTACTACAAGCCAGCCGATAATTCCTGTTGCTGCCGCTGTATTCGTGTTAATGAAAGCCGTCATTGCAACGCTGTTAATAGTTAAGGAACTTCCAACGTTAAATCCAAACCACCCGAACCAAATTAGCATTCCTCCTAAAAGAGTTAGCGGTAAATTGTGAGGTGCTGCAGCATCGGCATTTTTTCGTTTTCCAACAACAAGAGCTAGAATTAATCCTGCTACACCTGATGAAATGTGAACGACGTTTCCGCCAGCAAAGTCAATAGCTCCTAGTTCACGAAGCCATCCGCCAACTCCCCAAACCCAGTGTGCAACGGGTGCATATACAAATAATGACCATAGGATAGCAAATAAGATAAATGCTGAAAACTTCATGCGCTCTGCAAAAGCACCAGAGATAATAGCTACTGTTAACACAGCAAATGTCAGCTGAAACATCATAAACATGTTATGCGGGATCGTTGCGCTGTAGTCCCCGTTTGGAGTGAACCCAACTCCTTTTAATCCCACCCAGTCCAAGTTTCCAATAAAAGCATTGCCACCGGTCGAAAATGCTAACGAATAGCCTGCTATTATCCAAAGAACGGATATAACAGCTAAGGAACCTACGCTATACATCGCGGTACTTAACATGTTTTTACTTCGAACCATGCCTCCGTAAAACAATGAAATAGCTGGTGTCATAATCCAAACCAATAATGCTGAAAAAAACATAAATACTGAATCGCCCATTTGCATGATGATTTCCCCCTTAAGTACGAATAAATAACCCCTAAATTTAATGTTAGATTATATAACATCTTTTGTTATGTTTACTATCATATTTGATTTATATGTATTTAGCAACTACTTTTTGCAAATTTATTCAGAAAATTTTTGTTTTTATCCTCTTTTCTTTTTGTTATTTATTCTCCTATGTACACATAAGCTAAAATATCATTTATAAGTGTTAGAATTTCTAACATAAAAAATCCTCTTCTTGGAGTAGAAGAGGATTTTTCTTTACAAATACATATATACACCTGGTCCTAGAGGAATACCGAATACAGCAAAAACAATCAACATTATAATCCAAATTCCTAGGAAGGCTAAAGTATAAGGAAGCATAAGTGAAATGATGGTTCCAAGCCCTGCTTTTGGCTCGTATTCTTTCATAAAGGCTAAAATGACAATCATGTATGGATTTAAAGGAGTGATTACATTGGTAGACGAATCTGCTATTCGGTAAGCTGCTTGAATAAATCCAGGGTTGTACCCTAACAGCATGAACAATGGAATAAAAATAGGTGCTTCTAGTGCCCATTGAGCAGAGCCGCTGAAAATAAGAAGGCTTAGAACAACAGTTAAAAATACAAAACCAACCACAACTGGAAGTCCAGTTAGATTTAGTGCTTTTAATGCATCCGCTCCTTCTACTGCAATCCACGTTCCAATATTAGTCCAATTAAAGTAAGCGATAAATTGAGCAGCTGCAAAAATAAGGACAATATAGCTAGCCATATCTTTCATCGACTCAGTCATATAAGCAGGTACATCTCTAGAGCTTTTGATTTTCCCTACTGTTATTCCGTAAACAGAGCCAACTACCACAAAAAACAGCAGCGTGATCGGAATGATACCATCTAAAAAAGGAGATGGAACAATTCCACCGTCTTCATTTCGTAGAGGAGAGTTGGGCCAAAATAAGAAAACAGCTAGTACAGCGACATAAATACATGTAGCAACGATACTGTTTTTTAACCCTTTTGCTTCCGCCTCACTAATTTCACCAAAATCATTGCGTTTTTTTCCTTTATAATTGCCCAGCCTAGGTTCTACAATCTTTTCGGTGACGATCGCTCCTATAATGGTCAAAACAAATACAGAAGCCGCCATGAAGTACCAGTTCGCTGCAGGACTGACAGCAGCGCTTGGGTCAATTGTTTTAGCAGCTTCAGTAGAAATGCCTGATAACAATCCATCGGTTCCAGATATAATAAGATTCGCTGTAAAGCCTGATCCCACCCCAGCAAATCCTGCTGCTAATCCAGCAAGCGGGTGCCTTCCTACTGTATAAAATATCATTGCGGCAAGCGGAGGCACGATGACAAAAGCAGCATCTGCCGCTAAGTTGGCCATAATTCCTGTAAAAATGATGGCGTATGTAATAAGAGCTTTTGGAGCGTTTAAAATCGTTTTCTTTATGGCTACTTCAAGTAGACCTACTTTTTCTGCAAGTCCGACTCCAAGCATCATAGCAAGTACAAGTCCTAGGGGCTTAAATTCAGTGAAATTGGTCAGCATCGATGTTAAGATATACTGAATGCCTTCATGCGACAACAAACTTTTAATTGGAAGAGTCTTATTAGTACCGGGATGGACCACCGTTACTCCCATACTATTAATAGCAACGGATGCTACTACGATAATAAACGCTAAGCATACAAACAAAATAAAGGGATCAGGTAGTTTGTTTCCGAATGCTTCTACTCTTCCTAATAGTTTATCTAGAAAGGTTGTTGGATGTGATTTTTGCTCTGTTTGCAAATTAGGTTGTGTCATGCTTTCTCTCCTTTTTCTTTTAGCTTCTTTTTGGTTTTTTTTCTTTTAATTTCCAAAAAGACTATTAGTACATAATAATCTGAATATTTATATTATTCAAGTATTATTTTTAAGGAATTTTTATTTATCTATTAAAACTAATAGCATTTAGATAAATAGAAAGCCAGAAGATATCTTTTTAATCGACAATCAAAAAATAACAAAAAGCTCTCCGTTTAAAGAGAGCTTTTTGTTATTTTGCTATACTAGATGGAGCAGACTCTTTTCCCGACTCATTAACAGCTGTTACATAATAACGAGACTGAGATGCGTCGGAGTCGGCAAAGCTTTTTCGCTCAAATTCCGAAACGCTGCCAATATGGGCAAATGTTCCGCCTGGGTTCTTTTTATAAATTCGGTAACCGATAATATTGCCTTCTCGTACCGCGTACCACGTAAGCAAATTACCGCTCATCTTTACATGGGTAGGAGGTTTTGGTGCAGTTGCTTCACGTTCCAATTCTTTTGCTTGGTCAGCTTTTAGTTCTGTATAGACAACTAACCTCTCTTGATGGGTTCCTTCTGCACGGTCAAACGTGCCTGTACACGTAATTAGATTTAAATTACGTTTGTTGCTGTACCCAAAAATTTCGTTTAAAGGTGCTTTATCTCGCGGATAGCTTTTTGTACGTTTAACAACAAAAGTAAGCGTGGTCCCCTGTGCATCTCTTACGGTAATTTCATCGTCTGTTTTTAAATTTTTTAGATTGTAAAAGACGGCAGGACCGGTTTTACTGTCTACGTGTCCTGCTAATACAGCATTTCCTTTTACGCCAGGCTTAGCTCCTGGTTCAAACCAGGCAACTCCATTTTCTGTAGATGGCGCTGCCATTTCACCGCTGTCTAATAACCCTACTTGTTCAATTGAAGCCTCTACATGAATAGCTGGAATAGAAACTTTTGCAGGAATAATTCCTTTGAATTCTTTATTCAACTGTTTGGCTTCTGTTTTATGCTTTTTTAATACAGCAAATTCTTCTTCAAGCGTTACGCGGCTTTTTAGATCCTTTGATTGTGCTTCTTTTTCTTTTTGCTTAGCTGCATCCTGTTGCTTCATTTCTTTTGCTTCTACCATTTGTTCTTTAAAATATAGTCCGCCGCTAACAAGCAGGACTAAACTTAATATACAGTAGGCGAGAACAATCGCTTTTTTCACATCGTCACCTCATTTCACAGCTGTTTATAAAAAAGAAGAGAGAACAACCTCTCTTCTTTTTTTAGGACTCTTGACTTGTAATTCATAAGGAAAAGGAGAAAAAATATTATTCGCTTACTGGTTTCTTGCGTAAAATAACTCCAGCTGTTAATACAGCTAACGAACCTAGTGCAATATAGATCACTGTTAGTGGGTTCATCGTTGATTCAGATGCCCCGCCCATACCTGTTTTCGGCATATCTGTTGGCATAGCTGTTTCAGCAAACTTATCGGGGTTTTGTTTTACAATCGCTTCACCTAAAGCTTGGCCGACACCAAACATTAATTTATACCCTTCACGGTACGTATCATAACTTCCAGCGTAGTCACCGGATGCATATTGCTCAAATGTTTTAATAACCGTATCTTCATGTGCTTTTATAGCTGCCTGTGCGTCTGCAGTTGGAAGGTTTCCATCTGTTGCTGTTCCTAAGAATGTACCAAATTCTTGCGCGAATTTATGGAGCTTGTCTTTTGCAGCTTTTTCTCCTGCTTCATCGCCTTTTACTTGTGCACTTACTAATTCAGCTTGGGCATTGATGTGATCTCCTTGCCAAATTTTTTCGAATTGTGCAGCTCCTTCATCGCCATATACTGAACCTATTGCAGCTTTAAAATCTGCTGTGTTAGCATTTTCTAACCAGCTAACATAGTCGTAATCTTTTGAACCGTTAAACCCTTTTTCCATTCCCATTGTTGCTAAAGCAAAATGTTCTGCTGCTAAGCTGTTTAATGAAGAACGTAAATCTGCTGCTGGTGTATCTACTTTGGTATTGTCGAATTTATCGGGCATTTGCGTTACGATTGCATTTGATAACGCTTTACTAATGGCAAACATTTGCTGATATCCTTCACGGTATGTTTTAGCGGCCGCTTCATAGTCACCTGCTACATAATCTTCAAATGTTTCTTTTACTTGGTCTTCATGTACGCGAAGCGCTTCTTTTGCTGCATCTTCAGGTAGTTTGCCTTCTGTAGCAGTGCTTAGAAACTTAGCAAATTCATTCACGAATTGATTTACTTCTTTATCTACTTCAGCCATAGCTTCTTTGTCATTTTCTTTTGTTGCTTTTACAAAATCATCTGTATAATTATTATGTTCTCTAAAAATTCGTTCAAATTCAGCTGCTCCTTTATCACCATAGACAGACGCAATAGCAGGCTCCATGTCAACGGCATTTTGGTCCAATGCTTTAAACGCAGCGTCAGCATCTTTAGAACCGTCATAGGCTGTTGTCATAGCGGCAACTGCAAGCGTAAAGTGTTCAGATAATAAGTAGTCTAAGTTCGCTCGTAGATCTGAAGCTTTTGTTACTGCCGTTGGTTTCGCTTCCTCTGCATTTGCAATAGTCGGCATCAATAGTGAAGCTCCTAGTACAGGGATTAATAATTTTTTACTTAATTTCATCATTTTCCACTCTCCTCATTTTTAGTTGATGTACGCCACTTTTTTCATTCTTACTACATCTTAAATCACAAAATAGATTGAACATTTTGAATATTATATACATTAAACCTTCATGTTCCCTCACATTTAATGATCCTTTTTAGGAAGTACTCTCTTTCTATCTACTAAACGATTGCTGAGTGACGTTGGATCACTCTTTTTGAAAAAATTTTTAATGTCATTTTCGTGAAGAATTCCTTCCCTTTCTACTTATCTAACGAACGTTTTGTTCAGCTAGATCACTTTTTAAAAAAGTTTTTAACCGCCTTTTTTCAAGAAGTACTTCCTTTTCTACTTACCTAACGATCACCTTATTCTGTTGGATCACTTTTTACAAAATTATTTTAAATTCAAAAGAAAAAGAAAGGTTTCTAGAGGAAACCTTTCTTTTTCTTTTTACTTATTTAAAAAATTCCACATCACGTCGTTTACTTCTTGAGGCTTT
This sequence comes from Priestia aryabhattai B8W22, assembly GCF_000956595.1. Classification (GTDB taxonomy): domain Bacteria; phylum Bacillota; class Bacilli; order Bacillales; family Bacillaceae_H; genus Priestia; species Priestia aryabhattai. The sequence continues at coordinate 71,178 of NZ_JYOO01000014.1, forward strand.
TCATGCTGAGGGGCATGAGATGCTTCAGCTAATCGGTGAACAGATATGTTTGGCACATATTCTTCAATACCATCTAAGTTTTCAGGCATAAAAGTAGGATCTTGATTTCCCCAAATAATTTGTACTGGGATGTTTAACACTTCTTCTTCTAACGGAAACAAAGATTTTCTTTGAAGGTCTTCTTTCGTGAAAATCTTTAAATTGCGGTAATAACTTAGCATTGACAGCACAGAGCCATTTTCCCAAGAGTTCATGTATGCTTGAACATCATTAGCTGTTAGGTATCCTTTTTTTACACCTGGGTCGATCACAAGCTTACGCAAACCTGAGAAGTTGTCTCGTTCCATATAGTCCTGTGCTTCTTGTTTTTGAAACCATTTCATATACTCACTTGCTTTTTGCTGATTTTTATTTGTTCGAAGCTCACGCATAAAGGTATAAGGGTGCGGACCGTTAAAAGCAATTAATTTTTGTACATATTCAGGATAGCGATAAGCGAATGTCCATCCGATTCCTGCTCCCCAGTCGTGTACAACTAGCGTGCAGGAGCTATATCCTAGGCTTTCAATCCCTTGGCGAATATCTTCTACTAATACATCAATCTCGTATGATTCTAGTCCGCTTGGCTTTTCAGATAAGTTATATCCTCTTAAATCCAAAGCAACTGTGTGAAAATCATTAGAAAATTCATCTATCTGGTGTCGCCAAATATGCGAAAAGTCAGGAAACCCATGAAGAAATAGCATAAGCTCTCCTTGTCCCTTGCTTATGTAGTGCAAATTAACGCCGTTTACGTTTATATATTGTTCACTCATTGTTCATTTCCTCCTTTATAAGTAGCTGTAGAGCAGTATAACGCTGTAAAAAATGAACGTCAATTCATTTGCTTCGTTCACTTCTTTTTAGTTCCTTTTATGAATATAGTTAATTATTTAGAGTGGATCTTTTTGAAGGAGTGATTAACAGTGGCTCATATCTATTCAAAGGGCTGGTTTATTCAGCAGTTAAAAGCGGTCAATATCTCTAAAATTGATGGAAGAAAGCTAGAAAGTTATAAAACCTACATTCTTCGCAATTTATATGCTGAGCTTATAGAACAAGGTAAAATCAACGGCTAAAAGAGGTTGAGACATAACGAAATGAATCCCATCTAAAGATGAACAAATGGGATATATGAGCTGAACTGCTTGAGACACCGCAGTTGATTTCCGTGCAAGGCTTCGCTTTCTGCGGGGTCTCACCTGTTCCGCTTTTCCCGCAGGAGTCTTCGTCTTGCCCTCTAATCAACTGCTAGAAAGATTTACACACATGAAATCTACGTTTGTCCTAACAAAAAAACGAACCACTAATCAAAAGTTTTGATCAATGGTTCGTTTTACATTTCGTCTAAACTATTTTTGTCCCAGCCTCTTTTTTTTACAGCGATTGCTCAATAAAAGATAATACGCGCTTTACATATTCTTTTTTGTATACGTGATAATTTTGAACGTGTTCTGCTTTCTTAGTTTTCCAGAAGTGAAAAGCATCCGGGTGTGTTTTAGCCATTTTTTCGCTTTCAGTGTAAGGAATTTTTGTATCTCCTGTGCTGTGTATAAATAAAATGGGTCGAGGGTAAATATGCTCGACTGCTTTAATAGGACTAGCTTCAGCAGGATTTGCATCTGCAATAACAGGAAGAATAGCAATGGTTAGCGGTGTAAACGGAAAGTTTGGTAAATGAGACCATACAGATAGATTTTCTTTTAAATAAGAGGTTAAATCACTAAAAGGACTATCAGCTACCACTGCTTTTACGTCTTTATCTTGAGAAGCCGCTAATAAAGAAGTGGCTGCTCCCATTGAAATGCCGTAGAGCACAATTGGCTCTTTTGTTGTTTCTTTCATTTTCTGAATAACGCCTAATAAATCGAGCTGTTCTTTTACACCAATCGTCGTTTGATTTCCTTCTGAGTCTCCTGAATCTCTAAAGTCAAACATGACTACTCGATATCCCGCTTTTACAAATTCTTTACTCAGCGGCAGAAAGCCAGCTCCTTGTGCTTCACGGTTATTTCCGTATCCATGTGACATAATAATGGTCGCTTTTGGCTGTTCTTTTGGTTCAATCATCCATCCTTTTAAATGGGTTATTCCGTCTTTGCTTAAAAACACTTGATTGCTATAGTGCATGCCGTAATCACCAGGATTTTTCACAGCAGGATTTTTATCTAATTTTGTCAGGCTTATGCCTACATAAAGAGAAATTGCCGTACAAAGTACCAAACAAAGAATAGCAAAGGATATCAGGCTGATCCATATTGTTTTTTTCTTTTTTCCTGTATTTGTCTGTCGATTTAGAACTGGAGTCAAGCTCGTTCCTCCTTTTTATCTAAGATCATCTTTCCTATTCTTATTGCTGTTTCCCTTTTTTCATTTTAAAGCTAGCCCATCTATTTTATGAATAAAATTCGTTTTATTTTCCACATATTTTTCTGGTTCAAAGCGATAGCGATGCGCTAGTTCTATTTTCAACGTTTCGTATTCTTTTGCTGCATCAGGGTGAGTACGCAGATAATCTCGAAACCATATATGCCGATTAATTTCTGGGTGGCCTTTTTCATACATATGAACATGATGCGTTCTTTCATTTCCGCCTTTTTGGAAGTATCGTCTTCCTTTTATGCCGTTTTCACCTTTCGCTTCGTAACCAAGCTGTTCCATCTTCTGATTATATGTATCTACTTTTTTTATATCTTTCACTTCAATAAGTAAATCAATAATCGGTTTTGCACTTAAACCGGGAACAGCAGTGCTTCCGATATGATGAATCTTTAAAACTTGAGCTGGCATTATAGTTGTTAAGGTGGAAGCTTCTTTTGTAAATTCCTTTTCCCACGCGATATTATAGGGTGTCAGCTGAATTTCTCTTACAGACTTCATCTTCAATTCCTCCTCTTGCAACGAAAAAACTGCTGATTATAGAATAGCCTATAATCAGCAGTTTTTCATCATTTAACATGTTATTAAGACGTATGAAGCGCTTTTATCTAGTAAAGGCCTGCTTCGCTAAGTTAATAATCGTCATATCATCCATTGGAGGGTTATGAAGGCCGGCACGCACATCTCTATAATACCTCTGTAGGGGATTTCTGCGCTGTAAGCTTCGTGCCCCGACTATGCGCATTGCTTTGTCAACGACAGTACAAGCACTATTAGTCACCACGTGTTTGACAGCTGCTAGCTCTCCCGCTAATGCTGCTCGGTCGTTGGTCTCATCCCATTTGCTTGCCACGCTGTACATAAAGTGACGCGCCTGCATAAGTTCAAGTTCCATCTCTCCGACTAAACGCTGCACATTTGGCAATTCGCTAATCGTTCCTTCAATACTATTAGGAGAATATTCTTTAGCAAATGCAACAGCATAATCTCTTGCTGCGATGGCTGTACCCATGTAGCAAGCTGGTATATGAAGCAGCCAGCCGCTTGGCTCATTCTTTTTAAAGCCACCTAGGCGTTCAACAAGAAAATCGTGTTCAATATAGACATTTTCTAGCACAAGGTCGTGACTTCCTGTCCCGCGCATTGCAATCATATCCCATGTTTCTTCTATTGAAAGTCCGCTTGTTTCACGAGGAATTAAAAATAAGCCGATCTCTTCTTCTCCTTCGATGCTGGCTTTTACCAAAAAGTAATTTAAGACTGGAGACATTGTAGTAAATGTTTTTCGACCATTGATTTGCCAGCCTTTTTTTGTTTTTACGGCTGTCGTTTCAGGTTTTCCTCCTCGAGTAGGACTTCCTGTCTTCGGTTCAGTAGCAGCGGTGTTAATAAGTGCACCTTTTTCTATTTCTTTAAAAATAAAATCGAGCATTTGCTGATTCCAAGGCTGTTTTTCACGTAAATCCATTGTAATTCCCATATGCCATCCAATACTAAGAGCCGTAGAAGCGTCTCCTTGAGCAATTAATTCTTGAAATAATAAAAAATCATAAAGGCGTAATTCATCTCCGCCATATTTGCTTTCGAGAGAAAGACGTGTGTAGCCCGCTTCTTGTAACTCTTGAATATTTTCAAACGGAAACGTACCTTCTTCATCTATTTTAAAAGCTCGTTTCTTAAATTTTTCGACTAGAGGCAGCAGTTTTTCATACGTATCCTTTTGGTTTTTATTTACAAATGAAACACTCATTTGCTTCATCTCCTTTTTATATGACAGAGTGTCCCTATCGGATTAATATATAGTTTTTATCATAGCACATCTCACTCTTACTGTGCATGTTTGGTGTGTTTATCTTTCTCGTTCGATTTACTATTTTTCCAATTTAATGGTCTTTTTTACCTATGCGTTCCATACATTTAATGGAATAAAAAGAAAGGGATGGTGTGAATGAATCAATGTCCAAAATGCGGGGCCAGTGCAAGCAAAGACCAATCATTTTGCAATAACTGCGGCTTTTCTTTCACGGTGTCGCCGGCTGCAGCTAAGCATAAAAAGGGCTGGTATATTGGCGGGGGTATTGTGCTTATACTCATTTTAACTTTTGTATGGTATAATCTGTTCGCTAGCTCAGAAGAAAAAACGGCTGACCGCTTTGTTGAGGCATTAGAATCGAAAGATACAGCTGTGTTAAGAGAGTTATTAGACTCTTCACAGTCTAATATAGTTATCAGTGACACATCTATTCAAGCACTGTTGGATGCAACTTCCGATGGTTCTATTTTACGAGACGTTGAAAATGACTTAAAAAATAAAACGAGTATCTATTTTACAATAAAAGAACAGAAACATTCATTATTCTTCAAAAAACAGTATGCGGTCGTTCCTTCACCTTATTACATCTCCCTCACTACGCCAGAAGATGCAACGATTACAGTTAACGACACAAAACAATCGATATCCAAAAATCAAACGCAAAAAATAGGTCCTTTCATGATTGGAAATTATTCGCTTACTGCTTTTTATGAAAGCTCTTATGGAAAACTTACAGATCAAACTACTGTAAATTTTCATCGGCAAAAAGAAGAAAATATATCTCTTGTATTTAAAGGCGCTTACGTTACAATCTCATCGAATAGAGATGACGCTATTTTATTTATAAACGGAAAAAGCACGGGACTGCAGGTGAATAGCTCATCACAAATTGGTCCTGTTGCTACGGATGGAAGCGTCACTGTTCATGCAGAAGTGCAAAAAGACGGCACCACGTTCAAAAGCAGTCCCTACACTATTCAAAGTGAAGAAAGCATTACGTTGAATATACAAACACCGCCTGCTGAAAAAGAAAAAACCGTCATAAAAGAACGGGAAGTGATCGTGCCTGGCCCGCGCTCTTATGCTACCTCAAGTTCTTTTATTCTTCCTGGTTCGGATTCTTACAAATTAAGTTATGGTGATATTAGCAGCTTGAGCTCGGGGGAACTAAGGCTAGCTCGGAATGAAATCTATGCGCGGCATGGGTATGTATTTAAATCGAAAGATCTTCAAGCCTATTTTTATGGAAAGTCGTGGTATACGCCTGATTCATCATTTAGAGACTCCTACTTATCAAGCGTTGAAAAATATAACGTTGATTTTATCAAATCATATGAATAAAGTGAACTCCCCTTTTACACAGGGGAGTTTTTTGATTGAAGCAAGTGCTTACTCCTACGTTTTTAACTTACCATGATTTCTGTACACGTTAATAAATTTCTTATAGCCCTTTTCATTCTTTTCACTGTAAAATATAAAATAGATGTACATAAACTTAATACACGCATAAGGAGAGATGGACAATGAATGGAATTGGACGACTTCCACAAAAGCTTAATGGACATTTGATTTTAGAAAATATTCAAGAAACCATGATCATTGCGGATAAAGACCATCGTGTGCAGTGGATGAATGCAAGAGCAATTGAAACACTCCAAGCAGTACTCCCAATCTACCATTTATATCATGTTGAGGAGTTAATTGGAAAGCATATGGATTTCTTTCATTCCAATTCTGAAGAAGCAAAAAAATTACTCACCTCTCTTCATACCACTTACCGAACGCGTATAACGATTGGAACTCAATACGTAGCGGAAGCCGTGATTCACCCCATTGATACAAAAGACGGTGAGCGTTATGGCTACTTGCTTATGTTATTAGACTTTACTGATCAAGCAGAAGCAGAGCTTGAAAAAGAACGGTTAATTGAGGACTTATCTACCCCTTTATTAAAGATATGGGACGAGGTTTTAGCTGTGCCGATTACCGGTAAGATGAATATAGAACGTGGAAAGAAGCTGACTGAAACGGTGTTAGAGGCAGTTGTAAAAGAACAGGCGCGCTATTTGCTTATTGATTTGTCTTCCCTTCATTCGTTAGATGAAGAACACGGTTATTATATTAATACTCTTCATGATGCCTTGCGGTTGATTGGTACCACTTGCCTTATTGTTGGTCTGTCTTCAAAAATGGCTCTGTCGCTTGTAGACTCTCAGTTTAATTGGCGGACGTTTTCCACTGTCCAACAAAGCATCTCTTACATTTTAGAAAAAAAGAATTGTCGTATTGCACCTATTTCATAAGCCCATCATATCATTAAGTAATCCTCTCTCAATCGCTTTTTCCTTCAATCGGAAAAGGCGATTTTAGTTATGAGGAATTGTGAACGTTTAGGCACTTATCATCATAGGATACATTAATCAACCATAGAAAAGGGTGAGAGCGTATGCCAAGTGTTATTAATATTTATAATTTAAAGATCAACAGTATCTCAAGCAACGGTTCTGTCAACATTGGCGAAGCACTCCATAACAGTCACACGGCTCATTCGAAATCCACTGGTACGAACTCTTCTTATGGCGATGTCTCACCTGCTTCCTCGAAAATGCGAAACATTTATATCGATCCTGATACAAATGACCAAACAGATATTGCGAACGTTGATCATGTCAATGGTTATCAGCAGTGATATAGGGCAATGCTTGTCAACAGCATGACGACGAACGGTGAATACATTCTCTCTTAAAGCGATAGTTAGAGCGGAATGAATAAAAACAGTAAGGAGTCTCTTTATGCCTCTTCAAATTAACGTTTTTAATATCGTAACGAATGGTGTCACGCAAAACGCAAATATTGATTTTGGTTCCACCATTCAAAACAGTCACACGGCGAACTCAAAGTTTAACGGCGCAAATTTTTCTTTAGGTAACTTCTCTCCTACTTGCTCTCAAATGAATACGGGCGTGTTAGATCCTGATGTAAGTGATCAAGATCAAATTGCAAACCCTTCAGCTCCAATTGGAAATCAAATTTAGCTTTAACAATTTTGTCATTTTACTTGTCACATTACAAGGAGGTGTGTAAATATGTTTCCATTTGGAAAGTCTCCTTTTAAAGGAATGATGGAAAATATTCCAAAAGGAATGGCATCTAAAGACATGAATAAATATATTCAGCAAATGATTTCTTCTACGATGTCCCATTCTTTTCCGGATTTTATGCAAGGAAATGAATTCTTTAAGCAAGCCCAAGACATGATGAAAGAACAGCAGGATGTGGGAAATGAAGGTCATGGACAACAGCTAAGAAGATTTGATTCAAACGTCATCAATACATTAGACGAATGTATTGTTCAGTTGAAAATCCCTAACCGCGATATTGTATCAAGCATTAAAGTCTATCATACTCCATACGTGTGCACGATTGAAGGAATAGATGGGGAAGAATCCTTCAAAGAAGAAATTCAGCTTCCTTGTTCGGTTCGCAAAAAAGGTACACGCGCCGTATATCGTTCCGGGGTGTTGGAAATCCGGATGCCTAAGCATGTTAATATTCCTATGTCTCAAATAGACGTCCACGATTTAGATTAAAGTGGACGTTTTTTTCTGTTTTCATGCATACATATAAAATAGAAAGCGGTAAAAGGCCTTGTTTTATTTTTTTTAAGAAGGTGACAAATATGAATCATGGAAAGTTTAAAAAGTGGGCAGAAACGTTACAAGAAGAAAACCATACAAAATTTTGGGAAAAGATTTTTGATGATGATCCTGAAGAAAAGAATGATACGGAAGCAGATGCCTCTCCTCAAATTGTAAATGAGTATCGAGATTATCCTTTAATTGATGTATACGAATGGGCAAATCAACTGTTAGTTGTGATTGAAATACCCGGTGCTAAACGAACAGATGTCGAATTGACCATGCACGAAAATACTTTACACATATCCGGTTCATCTCTTTTAACGATGAAGGATGCAAATGTTCTTCACAAAGAAAGACGTGAAGGAACGTTTCAACGATCAATTATCCTTCCACCTGCTGTTGAGGAAGCGCCGTGTCACGCATCATTTAAAGATGGTCTTTTGCATGTGAAATTTGATTTGTAATTCATTGTGCAGAACTATATGTAGCATGAAAGGCAGGGAATTTCATGTTTTCTAAGTGGTTTAAACAATCGCCTAAAATTGAAACAGTCCGCAAAATAAATCCGTCTTCCCTTCCAACCAAAAAAAAGTAAGTCCCATAGACCAAAGTTCTAATCAAAAGCGGAAAGAATTACCCAAAAAGATGAAAACTAAAAAACAGTCTAATCCAAAGAACCCTTCTCAGCAGCCAAAGAAGTTGCCTAGCCAAACGGAGCCTAAGACCTCTGCTGAAGCTGAAGTCACAAAACCTGCTCTTTCGTCAGATTCAGCGCTGAACCTGCAGGGAATTATTGATCAAGTGACGCGTTTAACCGACGCCATCCCTAAAATAGAAGAGCTTCATCAGCAATTACATGAATCAGCTCACCTTATTCAATCACTGTCTCAACTGCACGAGCAAACAGCTCATTTGCTCTCGGCTATGCAGTCAGCTCCTAATTTCGAAGCTATTCAAAATCAGCTCTCTGCGTTAAAGGAAGAATCGTCCAATACAGCCTTATATGAGATGGTGAAAACTCTTGACAAAAAGATTGATGGAGTAACTCAGCCAAAGCAGTCCATTGTTGTTGAAAAAATCATGGTCGAAAAAGTACTGTTAGACAAAATTGATCTTAGTAATAATTTCGGCCAGCTAGGCATTAAAGATCTGACCGGCCACTTAAACATCGGCACCACTTACAGCGCTGACTCTGATCAAGTAGATGAAGAAGTCAAAGACTTGTTTTCTGTTAAGCTGAAAGAAAAAAAGATTGATGAACATACAACTGAGACAACGATGAGTTCAGGAGGTGAAACAGAAAAGTCTGATGATCACTCCGAAGAATAAAAAATGACCGCTACTGCTTATTTAAAGCAATTGTCGGTCATTTTTGTTTCCATAAATAGTTGTAATTCTTTCTGTAGGCGTTCCATTAAGAACTCTGAAACTTCTTCTTGATTTTCTTCTTTATGATGAGATGATGCTACAGCAATACGTCCTGTTTTTCCTAAGAAAGCCCGGTATTCAATTACCTTCATCGCAGCATGAAGTAAGTTCGCGTCCGAAAGCGGCGCATTTGTTAATAGAACAATATTTACTTCATTTTCTTTTTGTCCATGTGTCAGCACAGCCAGCCACGAGTAACCTTTATCGTCTTTTAAGCGAACTTCATGACTGGATAAAGACGCAGATTTCCACGCCGCGTTAGCACTGCTTTGCTGTTGAACAATTTCTTGACACCAGTGTAGGCCTGTTTCATTTGAACCCAGTGAAAGAGTTCTCAAAGGACGAACAAAGGATAAACATAGGTTGCCCGGTTCCTTTTGTAACTGATACAACTCATGGAATTCCGTCTCTGGATATTGATACGGCGGCACAAAAGCAATTTGTCGCTTGTTCACAGCGGGATGGTGAAATACATGCAAATCAACGCCATATACTCTTTTTAACGTAGCTGCATCCTGAAAAATGGCATCCATCCCCGTTTCTTCTACTCTTCCATCTTTCAGTAACACGGCATTATCTGCAAACAGCGAGGCGATGTTGAGATCATGCAAAATGGCCAGGACCGTTAAGCTCATTTCCTGCTGTAACGTTTTTAACAGCTGAAGCAGTTCCATTGTATGTTTTACATCTAAGTGATTAGTTGGTTCATCAAGAAGTAAGTAGTCAGGTTCTTGCGCTAGTGCTTTAGCCAGTAAAACCCGCTGTTTTTCTCCACCGCTTAGTGATTGAAAAGTATGATTTCTATAGTGCCAAACATTTGTTAATTTCATCACGCTTTCCACCACTTCTTCATCCTGTGCTGATACAGTGCTAAACAATCCTTTTGCCTGATAAGGGTAACGTCCAAGTGAAACAATTTCTTGAACCGTAAATTCTAGCCCAATTTGATTTTCTTGCGTCATGACTGCAACTTTTTGCGCCAGTTGTTTTGGTGAATAAGCCTTCACTGACTTTCCTTCTACCTTCACTTCTCCTGATTGAATGGTTAATACATTCATAATTAAGCGAATAAGCGTTGTTTTCCCGCTTCCATTTGGTCCTAGTAAAGCGACAAAAGAACCTTTGTCTACGGTGAACGTGATGTCGCGAACGGTCGGCTGCTGTTTATCGTATCCTCCCGTCACATTATATAGTTCAATCATGATATTCCTCTTTTCCGCATACGTTCTTTTACAAGGAGCAGGGTAAAAATCGGCGAACCAATTAAGGCGGTTACGACTCCAATCGGCAGTTCGCGAGGTTCTAATATCGTTCGTGCCAATAAATCGGCTAAAACCAAATAACTTCCTCCGATTAAAATAGAAAGCGGCAGTACATGCTTATGATTAGCTCCTGCTACGAGACGTACTACGTGTGGAATAACTAAGCCAACAAATCCAATTGCCCCAGATACTGATACCGCAGCCCCTGTTAATACGGATGCACCTATTAAAACCATTCTTTTTTTCTTCTTTACGTCTATTCCCATAAACTGAGCGGATTGATCGCCAAATGCTAAGCCGTTCAGCTCTTTGACATGTAACAGCAGCATAATCGTACCGACTAAAAAGAACGGGCCTAAAATTTGAATATGAGACCATCCTCTCATTGATACACTTCCCATTAGCCAATATAAAACCTGCCTTACATCTTCTTCAGGAGAAAGAGCTATAACTAATGAAATGAGCGCGCTCATAAAGGATGATAAAATAATCCCCGCTAAGATGATGGTTTCATTGGCCAAATTGCCGCTTGCGAGTTTCGTAATACCAAAAACTAAAAGAAGAGTAATAAAACCAGATACGATGCCAACTACAGGCAGCGTGAAGATAGACAAACCAAAAATACTCCAATGAAAATAAATTGCCATGACAGAGCCAAGGGTTGCACCTGAGGAAACTCCGATCGTGTAAGGATCGGCAAGAGAGTTTCTTAATAGCCCTTGAAAGGCAGCCCCAGCTATTGAAAGCGAAGCTCCTACTAAAAATGCCACCAGTACTCTTGGAAAACGAATTTGCCAAATGATTAAATCCATGTTTTCCGGACCGTGATATAAGGATAGTCCGGTAAGGTGGCCAATAATAATTTTGATTGTATCTCCTACGGTTAACGAAACTGTACCAATAAATACGCCCATAATCACCGAAGTACATACAATAAATAAACTGACTATGTATAAAATAGATGCTTTGTTTAAAAAAATACGTTTAAAAATCAATACTTTCAGCTCCTCTAGGAAACGAGGCGTGATGTTTTTTTACATTACATTAACCATTCATTTTCCTGTGCATAAACCATGTTTCCACCCTACATAGTATTGGAAACAATCATCTTTTATTTGTTACGAGTGCTAGACTGTTGAACTAGGCAACGTAGAATAGCGTACTAAAGTTCTCGGTAAAAAAACAAGCGAAAGCCTCTACAAGCTATACTTTTTGTGCTTGCTCAGGACTTTTATAGCTGTCTATTAAATGATACAGCTTTTCCATATCTACAGCTTCTCTCACATATGCTGCTGCTTTTGAAAAAGACTCCTCTTTTTGCAGGCGGCTGTTGAATGTATCCGTAATAGGCGACAATTTTTTATGTTTACGAATTTGATTAAGTAAAGCTCTGCGCAAAGCATCGTTATGAAACACATCATGAACATACGTGCCAATAACGTTGTCTTTAACCGTTCCTTCTTTTTCATGCTCTACCACTGCAAAAGCTTCCGTGGTGCTCTTAGAAACCGTCTTTCCCATATGAATTTCATAGCCTTCAATCGAAACTCTTTCACTTTCTAGCTGAACATATCCAGAAACTCTTTCTGTTTTTTTGCTGGTTGTCATAACGGTTTCCACTGGAAGCAAGCCCAGCCCTTTAATGGATTCAATCCGAGATTCTACTGCATCAGGGTCTGTAATTGTCTCCCCTAGCATTTGATATCCTCCGCAGATGCCAATGACGTGAACGTTCGTTGTATTCAAGACTTGATTAATGGCTAGAGCCAGGCCGCTTTCTTGTAAAAACTGCGCATCTTCAATCGTATTTTTGCTTCCTGGTAAAACAATTAAATCAGGCGTACCTAATTGTGACGGCTTGGTTACAAGCCTCACGTGACAGTCTTCTTCTAAGCTTAAAGGATCGATGTCTGTAAAATTTGAGATGCGAGGATACGAGATAACCGCAATATCGATTTCTTTTAACGGGTTCACAAGCGTTGAGTAATTTCTGAGTGATAGCGAATCTTCAGCGTCAATTTCCACGTCGTGCATATAAGGAATCACTCCTAGTACCGGAACTCCCGTGTATTCTTCAAACCACTTCAACCCCGGTTTTAAAAGCTCTAAGTCTCCTCGGAATTTATTGATTAACACCCCAATCACTCTAGGCTTATGTTCATCTGGAAGCAATTGAAGAGTACCCACTAGACTCGCAAAGACCCCTCCTTTATCAATGTCTCCTACTAACACAACAGGGGCTTGGGCTATCTTTGCTACGCGCATATTTACCAGTTCCCGATCGTTCAAATTCACTTCAGCAGGACTTCCAGCGCCTTCAATCACAATTCGATCATAATGATTGGCAAGCTCTTTATAAGCTTCCGTGATCACGTTCAAACCTTCATTAAAAAATTCTTGCCGATACTGAAAAGCAAACATATTACGAAGCGGCTTTCCATGAACGACAATTTGAGATTCATGATCACGAGTTGGTTTAATTAAAATAGGGTTCATATTGGTTGTTGCTTCTACTCCGGCCGCCTCTGCTTGAATTCCTTGCGCTCTGCCAATTTCTTTTCCATCCATTGTAATGTATGAATTAAGCGCCATATTTTGCGATTTAAACGGTGCAGTTTGATAGCCGTCTTCTTTAAAAATACGGCAAAACGCTGTAGCAATCATACTTTTTCCAGCGTCTGAGTGCGTTCCTTGAATCATAAGAGGTTTTCCTTTTTTCACTTTTTCCACTCCCTATCACATAAAAAAACCTTAACTGTAAAAGTCAAGGTTTGGTCATGCGCTCATTAACACATTGTCTTGACTTATTTCTCCCACCGAAAAATAAGGGGTTTTTAAAAGCAGGTCTCCTGGCTTATGCTTCATTTTACTTCTGCATCCTTCCTAGTTTGACTAGTGGGTCTTTGCAGGTTCATCCACATTTACAGTAGCGGGGGCTGCACCGGATTTACACCGATTTCCCTATTATCCTCCTTAGAGGCACTTTTAAAATCATTTATTCTTTATTGTAACGAATTTTATAACCATTCACAATAACGATTTTCTTCTATTATTATATATCACTGTGTTTATACTTATTTGGATCTCGTATGCTATAATAACAATTATTTTCCAAACATCTTATGAAATAGCTAGGAAGGTGCTCGTAGTTGAAGAAAAAAATCATTTATATCTTTATTAGTTTGCTTGTTCTTTATGCTGTAATCATGTCTTTTTGTATGTATCAAACCGCTCATCAGCCTGTTCCGCAAAAAGCAGATTATGTGCTCATTTTAGGTTCGAAAGTAGACGGAGATCAAATGTCTCCTAGTTTAAAAGAACGAGCAAAAACGGCTTTATCTTATTTAAAGACTCATAAACAAACAAAAGTTATCGTAACGGGTGGAAAAGGATCCGATGAAGAAATTTCTGAAGCAGAAGCAGCCTATCGTTTTCTACGAAAAGAAGGAATTAAAAAGAATCGTATTATAAAAGAGGATCAGTCAACTTCTACTTTTGAGAATTTCACTTTTACTAAAAAGAAAGTTGATATTCAACACAAAAAAGTCGTCCTTGTTAGCAGTGATTTTCATTTATTTCGCGCCTCTATTATTGCTAAACGTCAAGGTTTTGACGTTTATCCTTTAGGTGCAAAGACACCAAATTCAATTAAACTTCAAGCCTACTTTCGTGAGTATGCTGCTATATTAAAAACGTGGCTGTTTGATAAGTAAATAGAGTACACCCCCTATACAAACGAAAAACACGGCATGAATTCATGCCGTGTTTTTTTATTAATCATCTGTATCGATAACTGCTTTTGGTAAACCTGTGTATTTCGCCCAGTAGAAAATACCGAGTGAAACAAGAGCAATTAAAATTAAGTCAAGCGGGTTGCTTAGCACACCTTGTCCTCCACCAAATGAACCTAGGTAAGAGATAACAAGCATAATAATATAATAAGCAACTAGCCACCAAGCAGATTTAAGCTGCTGTGCAAATTTTACAACGTCAGTTGGTACGTATTTCTTAAATGCTACGTAGATAACAACCATTAGAAGCTGTGATCCTAAAAGCCAAGAAATGGTCGTCCATCCTGACCAATATACGATGTATGAACAGAAGATAAATGAAACAGGAGCAATAACGCTCATACCTTTTAATTTAAAAGGCTTTTTAAGGTCTTTTGCATTTACTCTGAATGCAGCAGCTGAAATTGGCGCAATCGCATAAGACAGAATAAGTGCCACTGAACATACGTTTACTAGCGCTTCCCAAGAAGGAAATGGCAGTGTCCAGAATACGGACATTCCAAATGATAGCCATAGTGACGCACGTGGAATTCCTGTTTTCTTATCTACTTTTGAGAAACGTTTAAATAGCGTTCCATTACGAGACCAAGCATAAACTAAACGAGAAGTTGTATTCATGAAGATGTTCCCGTTACCGCCTGGTGATAAAATAGCATCAAAAATAACAAGCGTTACTAACCAGCCAAGGCCTAAAATAAGTGCAATATCTTTAAATGGTAAAGAGAATTGCTCTTGAATTGTTCCCCATCCTCCTGATAGCATATCAGCCGGGATGTTACCAATGAACAATACTTGCAGTGCTGTGTAAATAATCGCTGAAAGTACAATACAGATAATAAGCGCGATTGGAATATTACGCTGCGGGTTTTTAACTTCACTGGCTACAGAAACAATAGGGTGAAGTCCTAGGTAAGCAAACATAACGCCACCTGTTGAAATGGCTGCTTGAATACCATTAAAACCAAACGGAGTAAAATCGCCAGTTGTAAAGTTAGCTGATTTAAAGTGATAAGCTAACACGACGATAATTGTAAGAGGAACCGCATATTTGAACACAGATATAATGACATTTGACTTAGCAAATGCTTTTACACTTACGTAGTTAATGATAAAAAATAGCGTTAATAACGCGAACTGAAATAACCAGCCGACTGTAGTAGGCGATTCAGAACCATGTTTAGTTAGACCAGGAAGCCAAAAAGCAACATACTGACGTACAGCCGTTACCTCGATGGCAATCAAACTAGTGTAAGCAATAATGGTAATGAATGAAATTAAGTAACCCACTAAATGACCGTGTGAGTAAACCGGATAACGGATAATTCCACCGGTACGCGGCAGCGCCGCTCCAAGTTCAGCATACACTAAACCGATAAGTAAAATAATGACTCCGCCAATCAGCCACGAAAAACTTCCGGCTGGACCAGCCTTTGACGCTACGTTACTAACCGCAAATAACCAGGCGGAACCAAAAATAGCCCCCATCCCAATTAACGTTAGGTCAAGTAACGATATTGATTTTTTAAACTTTCCTTGATTTCCTTGATCAGACATAATATCCTCCTTTAAAATTTCCACTCCACACATCTACGCCCTTGCGTCCGATATGGGATTCTTTACATCATCCTCCTCTTACTAAGACCTCACAAGTGGATATGTTAACAAATATTCTTTGAAAAACCAAGTTAAAAACTTTATTTTTTTACAAAACATCATTGAATTGTTTATGTATAACGCATAAATTCCACAGAAGATTTGAGGACTACTTCCCTTATTTAACCGCATTTTTCTTAGGTTAAACATAAAAGAATATTCAAACTATTTATTGTAAAAAAAAAAGTCTGGGACATAACGAAATCGACCGCTAGAAGCGGCTACATACGCAACCCCTACGCTTGCCATACCAATAAAAAAATCCGAACGATTCATCGTTCGGATTTTGCTTCAGCTAAAATAATTTTGTCCATAACTCTTTTTTTGCTTATTTAAATACTTTTACACGTTCACTTAGCGGTTGAAATTCTTTTTCACCCGCAGGTGCCACGGGATTACCAAATGGCATTTGGGCAATTAATTTCCATGAGCTTGGAATATGCCAAGCTGCTTTTACTTCATCATCAATCAATGGATTGTAATGTTGTAATGTTGCTCCTAAGCCTTCGAGCTCAAGCGCTGTCCAAATCACATGCTGCAGCATACCTGATGATTGGTTAGACCAAACGGGGAAATTTTCGCTGTAAGATGCGAACTGCTTTTGCAACCCTTCAATTACTTCTTGATCTTCAAAGAAAAGAACTGTTCCATAGCCGTTTCCGAATAAGTTCATTTTTTGATCCGTATCTGCAAAATTTTCAGCTGGGACAATTTTACGAAGCGTTTCTCTCGTAATATCCCATACTTTATCATGCTGTTCGCCAAACAAAACAACTACGCGTGCGCTTTGAGAATTAAATGATGAAGGGGTATGTTTCACCGCAAAGTTAATAACTTCTTCAATCTTTTCTTCTGATACTTTTACATTTTTATCGATTGCATAAATAGAACGTCGGTTTTTAATTGCTTCATAAAAATCTTTTCCAACCTGTTGTTGATCACTTGATTTATCAAATAATTTATCTAAAAAACCCATTTTCCACACTCCTAATTGTTTGTTTTTTAAGCTTAAATTGCATGTTTATACCCTTCCCTCTGATAAAAGGAGATAAACAAGATATAATGAATTCTTATATCTTTAATTCGAGATATTAAACTAAAAAAATATTAATTGAAATTTAATTACTTTATGTAACTTACTTTACAATGATTATTATTATCTGTCAACAGAAAAATTATTATTTTTTTGTTGATCATCAAAAGAGGTTGAGACATAACGAAATGAATCC
This sequence comes from Priestia aryabhattai B8W22, assembly GCF_000956595.1. Taxonomy (GTDB): domain Bacteria; phylum Bacillota; class Bacilli; order Bacillales; family Bacillaceae_H; genus Priestia; species Priestia aryabhattai. The sequence goes on from NZ_JYOO01000014.1 coordinate 88,413, forward strand.
AATCTAAAATGAACAAATGGGATATATGAGCTGAACCGCTTTTGATACCGCAGTTGATTTCCGTGCACGGCTTCGCTTTCCGCGGGCGGCCGCTGAGCCTCCTCGTCACTTGCGTTCCTGTGGGGTCTCATCTGTTCCGCTTTTTCCGCAGGAGTCTTCGTCGTGCCCTTCAATCAACTGCTAGAAGGAACGAAACAGGTGAAACCTACGTTCACTGTAATAAAAAAACGAACCGCTAATCAAAAATTTTGATCAAGGGTTCATTTTTTCACTTCGTCTAAAATATTTTTATCTCAGCCTTTTTTATAGATACTTAATGTTCATAAATCATCTTTCGCGTCATTCCCCCGTCTACTACGAGGTTAGCTCCTGTCACAAAATCATTTTCAGCGTTTGTTAAGTACATACACGCTCTTGAGATATCCGCCGGCGTTCCAACTCGATTAGAAGGATGCTGCGTATGATCGATTTCACGAAGGCCATCGTAGTCAGATGTCTCAATCCATCCTGGAGAAATAGCATTTACCGTGATGTTGTCATCACCAAGCGAAATGGCAAGTGCATGAGTTAAAGCAACGATGCCGCCTTTTGTAGCCGCATAGGCTTCGGTGTGAGGTTCAGACATTGTAGCTCTCGTAGAAGCTAAGTTTACAATGGAGCCTCCGCTTTCGTTTTTTCTCATCACCTTAGCTGCTTCGCGAGAACATAGAAACACGCTGCGCAGGTTCGTATTGATAATGTCATCCCATTCATCAATGGTTAGATCATACGGTGATTTCCAGCGGGAAACGCCTGCATTATTAATTAAAATATGTATCGTTCCGTACGTACTGACCGTTTTTTCAACGAGATGTAAAATGTCGCTTTCTTTTCGGACGTCTGTTTTTACAAAAATGGCTTCTCCGCCTTGTCTTTGAAGAGCCTCTGCATGACGCTCGCCTTCGATTTCGTCCACATCTGCCAATACCACTTTTGCTCCTTGTTTCGCGTATGCGCGGGATACATCTTTTCCTATTCCATTCGCAGCTCCGGTAACAACAACAACTAAATCTTTAAACGACATATCATCTCCTCCTTATACGCTTTATTCACTTTTTTCTTCGTCTTTAAACAAGTGATCCGTGACGAAAAGAGCAAACGTTTCAGCCGTTAACTTGCATCCAGAAGCTTTTGGGTGACCTCCTCCTCCAAGGTGCCCAACAATTTCTGCTAAGTTGATTTCGTCTTTTACTGCACGGAACCCAAGCTTTTGGCGTCCCATGTCCACCATAACAGAAAAGTGGATATCTTCGTTTTCTAGACACAGTGCATTTCCTAGCTCAGACTGATATGTATCTGCGAATACAATCCCTGCGTTGTACGCTGTGTTATCAATTTCAACCCTTTCTTTTATGATTTGTTTTTGTTTATCATAAATGTATTTTTCAATCTTTTTTTCTTCTGCTTCTAGTAAAATTTCGTGTTTGTCCGTAAACGTAAATTCTTGATTTTCAGTATGGTACGATTCACGAAGCGTTTCTAGAATGGTTTCTTTAAATTCTTCATGCGGGATTAGATAATATAGGTGATTAAGGCGCTTTGCTTTCAAGTTATTTTCATGGAACCAGTCCCACGTATCAAATAAGCGCACAAGTTCTACGTACTCATCAAGCAACGCCGTTTTTTGGAGCATGTTGTTGCGCACTAAGTAGTCGTAGAAAAGAGATGTAGCTGCCGTCTTTTTACCGTTTTCGTCTTCTGCAATAACATGAACCCAATCGTATTTCTCAGCTAGTGGAAGAGCAGAGATATGATGGTCAATAAGAGTGATTTGCTGGCCTTTTTTTACCAGTTCATTTAATTTTTCAGCTACTTCCTCATTTACGCTAATATCTGTTATGTATAAAGCTGTGTCTCCATCGTTTTCTTCTTCAATAAAATGCGTCACTGTGTCATTGATGCGGCCAATACTTACCGTGCTGTAATCAAAGTTGTCGTCGCCAAACGCTAACCGCCCTAATAGTGCTGGACTTACCCCGTCTAAATCGTTATGTGAAATTAATTTTATTTTTGTCATTAATCAAAACTCCTTTATTTTCAGTCGCCTTAGTATATGTACCGGCTTGTATATTATAGCAATTTCAGCATAAAAATGCTGTTATTTACTTTGAAGTGAAGTCAACGTTCAGACTTAGACTTACCTGTATCAAAAGAGAGTGGGACATAACTACATCGATTCAATCAACAGCTAGAAGCAACTACACACATGAAACCTACGCTCACCAATACCAATGAAAAAATCCGAACGAATGTGATTCTTTATCAAGAATCTCGATTCATCGTTCGGATTTTCTTTTAAATAACCTACTTTTGTTCTAGCCTCTTTCCACTTAACTTACTCTAAATTGCTGTGCTGCTTAAACGCCTGTTCATGATCCGTGTGATTCAAATTCCCGTATTCCAAGCAAATTGTATCAAACACAACGTGAGCACATTGATCAAACAATGAACCAAGCGGCTGAATAGAAGCTGCTTCATTTTCGCTTCGGTATTTGGTTGCAGCGGGAATGTGCAGCAGCTCATCAGTATGAGCAGTTAATGGTGATTCTGTACTAGCTGAAATGCCGATAACTGAACATCCTACTTCTTTGGCTTTTTTAGCTACGCTCACCACTTGCTGTGTTTTTCCTGAACCAGATACAGCCACCAATACGTCACCCGCTGCAATCGAAGGAGTAATGGTCTCTCCTACAACGTATACTGTCGCACCTAAATGCATCAGTCTCATCGCAAATGATTTGCCCATTAACCCAGAGCGACCTTCGCCTATAACAAAAATTCGTTTCGCTTGGTAAAGTGAAAACGCTACTTCTTCTATTTGCGGCTCTTTTATGTGATTCATTACGGTCGTAATTTCATGTAAAATCGTTTGTGTTTTTGTCATTATACGTTCCCCCTGCTCATAAATAAGTCTTGAAATTCAGCAGATGCCTTTGCCACATCTGCACTTTTTGTAATCGCTGATCCAATAATCGCAACGTCCGCCTTCATTTGAAGTAATGACGCTGCTGAGGCTGGATTAATTCCTCCTGCTACTGCTATTTGCGCATCTGAATGAAAATACTGCCGCAAATTTATTTGACTCAGCGATTTTCCTTCTTTTTCTTGCTCATCTTTGCTGATATGATGGCAGAAAATAGCGTTTCTATAAATACTTACTTGCTTTTGCGAGCTGCTTGACGTGTTTAATAAATCAATCATCATTTTTTTATTCCATTTTTCGCTTACATTTGCACACGTCTCTATCGTGGGTAAAGGTGATACGCCCATTACTGTTGCTATATCTGCTCCTGCTTGATAGCACATGGTAAACTCATACTCTGCGTTATCAATCGTTTTGATATCTGCTACAATCATCTTGTGCGGAAATGCCTGTTTGATTTTATAAATGCTTTCAATTCCATACTCTTTTATAAGAGATGTACCTACTTCAATCCAATCAACATAGGGTTCTGTCAGCTTGGCAAGTATAATAGCTTCTTCAATTGTGACGCGATCTAATGCTAATTGTATCTTCATATTTCTTCTCCTCACTTTCTACTAAACCGGTTTAGTAACAGCGCAAAAAAAACTAATATTTTGATGAGCTAAAAAGAGCGCGCCATAGGCGCTCTTTCTAGCTTAATGCGACAAAGTTGTTTCTCGAATAATTAATTCACACTCATACTGGTACTCTTCATAAGCTATCTTTTCTTTCAAAATTTGTTTAATAAGTAAATCTGCTGCTTTTGTTCCCATGTCAAAAGCAGGCTGCGAAATCGTGGTAACGGCAGGCGTTGCTACATCTGCGTAAGGAATATTATCATAAACAATTAAAGATAAATCATTTGGGATATTAAATCCGTGTTGTTTAATAAATTTCTGCACTTCAATGAACACTAAATCGTTTCCAGCCAGCAGCGCTGTCGGCGGATTATCGGCTGCAAATAGCTTCTCCAGCGCTTTTTGCATGTCCGCTTTTTTGCAGTTAATAATCATGAATTCATTTACAGGCATATTGGCTGATGTTAACGCTTCTTTGTACCCTTCTACACGTTCAATCCGGGGTGTAATAGTTAATGGTTCTGTAATAATCGCTATATGCTTGTGTCCAAGCTCGAGCAGATGCAAAATAGCCTGTTTTGTGGCTTCTTGGTTGTTCGCCACTACGGATGGAATTTTTCCTTTTACATCATGAATTTTACGATCCATAATAACAACCGGATATTCTTCTTTGATCATCTGCTCATAAAGAGAAGTATTGGCACCCGTTGGAAATAAAATAAGGCCATCTACTTGCTTTGCTTTTAACATATTAATATATTTCTTTTCTTTATCAGGGTCATCATCTGCGTTGCAAATGATGGCATGTATATCTTGCGAATGGCAATAGTCTTCAATGGCACGAATGACTTCAGTAGAAAATCTGTGCATAATATTTGCGACAATAATCCCGATCATCGACGTTCGCTTTTGTTTTAAGCTCCGTGCTAGATAGTTGGGCTGATAGCCCAGTGTATCAATCGCTTCTTTAATTTTCTTTCGTGTTTCTTCGCCCATATATTCATACCGCTTGTTAATGTATTGTGATACGGTGCTTTTGGAGACATTTGCTGCTTTTGCGACATCAAGCATAGTAACTTTTTGCATCATAATCCGTCCTTTTCATTCAATCCCTAAAATTATGCTACTCCTAGTGTAAACGAAAAAAACGAAAAAGGAAAAGCCTTCTTGATAGCAGAAGGCTTTATTTATTAAGCGTACGCAAGCCTAGCTTCTTGAATTTCATGAGTAAAACGTTTCGCTTCCCTTGTTACTTGAAGTAAGTATTCAGGAGTTGGAAGCTGCTTTCCATCCACTAATGTGCTTCCTGCCCCAATAGCAGCTGCTCCAGCTTTAATATAAGCGCCCGCATTTTCAGCCGTAACGCCGCCCGTTGGCATTAATGGAATGTGAGGAAGCGGTCCTGCTATATTTTTAAAATAAGCGGGACCTACCACGCTTGCCGGGAAGACTTTAATTATATCCGCGCCGCATTCATACGCTGTTAGTATTTCAGTAGGTGTAAAAGCACCCGGAACGCTAATGACTCCGTATCTTTTAGCCGTTTTAATTGTTCGCTCGTTCACCGTAGGAGAAAAAATAAATGATGCTCCTGCCATAATGGCAATTCGCGCTGTTTCTTCGTCTAGAACAGTTCCTGCTCCAATAAACATCGAGTCGGCAAATTCATTTTTCAATTCTTTAATAACCTCTACAGCAGCAGGGTTTTCCATTGTGATTTCTAGGTTTGTTACTCCGCCTTCTTTTAACGCGTAGGCAAGCGGAATAATTCGCTCAGCGCTTGCTCCTCGAATGACCGCTACAATACCGCTACTTGTAATTTTCTCAATATGCATCTTAATTCTCCTTTTCTATCGTTACATTAAGCCGTTGTTTCAACTGGCTTTACACTTTGAACTTCTCTTGGCTTTTTCGTTGCGACAATGGTTAAAACTGCCGCAAGGAATAATGATCCAGCCATAAAGATATATGAAGCGCCAAATCCTCCTGTTGATCCATTTAAAAATCCTACAATATAAGAACCGGCAAATGAACCAAGTGCGCCCATGCTATTGATTAAAGCCATCGCTCCTCCAGCAACATTACGCGGTAAAATTTCAGGAATAATCGCAAAGAACGGTCCGTACGGAGCATACATCGTTCCCCCGGCGATAACAAGTAAGGTAAAAGAAAGCCAGAAGTTGCTTGTGCCAACTAAATAAGATCCGTAAAAAGCAAGCGCTCCTACTAATAAGAACGGCCATACAAACACGCTTCGTTTTAAAAACTTATCTGATAAATATGAAACCGTTAACATTAGTACGACTGCTAATACGTAAGGAACGGATGCTAACCAGCCGGTCTTTACTATACTCATGTTAGGCGCTGCTTTAATAATAGACGGCAGCCACATAACAAATCCGTAGACGCCAATACTCCATAAAGCATATTGAATGCTCAATAAAATAACGGTGCGATTTTTGAAAGCTTCTTTATAGCCTTTAACAGGTTTGATTCCTTCTTGTTCTTTTTGCAGCGCATCGTGTAAATCTGCTTTTTCTTTTTTCGACAGCCAGCCTGCGTCTTTTGGTTCGTCGTTTACCAGTTTCCACCATAAAAACGCCCAAATAACAGCTGGAAAACCTTCTAAAATAAACATCCATCTCCAGCCAAACGATTCTAGCAAATATCCAGAAACAATCGACATCCAAAGAACGGTTGCCGGGTTTCCTAAAATTAAAAACGTGTTGGCTCTAGAACGTTCTGCTTTTGTAAACCAGTGGCTTAAAAACACTAGCATAGCAGGCATAACGGCACTTTCAACTACCCCTAAAGCAAATCGAATAACAAACAAAAACCCGACGTGGCTTACCATACCCGTAGCTGTAGCGAGTGCTCCCCATAAAATCAGAGACCAAAAAATCAGCTTTTTGGCACTTTTATTTTCAGCATAGTGAGCGCCTGGAATTTGGAAAAAGAAATAACCTAAGAAAAAGAGCGATCCTAATAAAGACGAAATACCTGGCGTAATATGAAGATCTTCTGCCAGCCCTGCCGCTGCTCCAAACCCATAGTTTGCACGGTCTAAATATGCAAGGCTATACGTAATAAATACGATAGGAATTAACCGAAGCCATCTTTTTTTTGCTAGCTGCTGTTTCATTATCACTTCACTCCTTGTTTTTGGGATTCCATATATTTTTGCAACTGCTGTTCAGTTGGATATCCGTCATTATCTCCAGGGCTTTGTACAGCTAATGATCCAATAGCATTTGCTCTCATGACAGATTGAGTAAGAGAATCATTTTGAAGAAGTCCGCTTAACAGCCCTACTGCAAAGCCGTCTCCTGCACCGACTGTATCCACTATTTGATTCACTTTTATTCCTTCAACCATTCCTTGCTCTCTTGCTGTCTTAAAGAAGGCTCCTTGTTCACCTAGTTTAATAACGACAAGCTCTACGCCTGCATCTAAATAGTAAGAAGCGATATCTTCTGGATTTTTGTATCCGGTTAAAATTTTCCCTTCTTCAATGCCTGGCAGAACGTAGTTTGCTTGTTTAGCAGCTTCGTTGATTGTAAAAATCATTTCTTCCTTCGATGTCCAAAGAGTCGGTCGCAGGTTCGGGTCAAAGGAAACCGTTCTGCCAGCTGCTTTCATCGAGGTAAGCGCGTGTAGAGAAAATTCACGCATGCTTGCTGACACAGCAAGCGGTATTCCTGTCATATGCATATGTTTTGCCGATAAAAAATAGTTTCGATTAAAATCGCTTGGGTGCAAGTGACTGGCTGCTGAATTTTTTCGGAAGTAACAAACTTCCGGATCTCCCACTTCCACTTTTGATTTAATTTGAAAGCCTGTTGAATATTCGCTATCTACTAGTACACAATCGGTGTTGACCGACTCCTCTTGTAGCCGTTTCATAATAAACGTACCGAAAGGATCGTTGCCGACTTTGCTCACCCACCCTGCGCGCAGACCGAGACGAGCGAGACCAATTGCTACATTTGTTTCTGCTCCGGCTAGCTCTTTTGTATAATGCTTAATCTCATACAGCGGTCCTGGTTGTTCTGCCATGAACATCGCCATTGCTTCTCCGAAGGTAATAACGTCTAATGAATTCATTGCACTTCCTCCTGTTCTGCTGCTTGCACCAATGAAATGAAGCGGGGGATTTGTTCCGGTTCATCGATTGGAAACTCTAAAGCTTTAAAAATCGAATGAGAAAACCCTTTCAAAATATCTTTCCACATTTCATTTGAACCGTTTGATATAGAGGTTGTTACTAGCTTTCCGCTATTTTTTATTACGTGTTTAATATGAATATAGCCTACAAATGACCTTAGCTTTTTGATTGCTTCCTCAGGTCGTTCCTGTACATAAAGCCAGTTACCAATATCAAACGTCATGGAAACAGGAATTTCGTAAGCGTTATCAAAAAATGCGTGCAGAGATGCTATGTTGCCTCCATAACTAGTTTGATCGTTTTCCACAAATAGATGTAAAGCTGGAAATGCCTGCAATAGCTCCTGCAATTCTCCTATAGGTGATTGTGGCTGATAAAAACCAAGAGAAACTTTTACCCACTGAGCGCCAAGTGATACGGCTTCTTCAAGAATAGATTTTAATTCTTGTTTGTTTAACTCTCCCTTTTCTTTCCACAGTTCGATTGGAGCCGAATATACTGTAAAAAGCGGATATCTTTTTAATTCTTCGGCAATAAGCTCAATCTCTTGATCTACTTTTTTCATTAACTCTCTTCGAATTTCCACTCCATGTACTTGCTGTTCATATATTCTCCCAATCATGGTGTGCTGAGAGCTTGTCGTTTCAAATGCATTTAAAGGAATAATGATATGATTCATAAATCGACCTACCTTTCTTATTATACTAGCTAACCACTTACTAAACCGGTTTAGTAAATCGATTTATCTAAATTATAAAACTATTGAAAGCGCTTTTCAAGTTTTTTTTATAAATTATAAAAAAAAGAAACAACACAGCGTTATGCCGTGTTGTTTCTTAATGATCCTCTGTGCTTTTTACTAAATTGCGATCTTGTTGATAAATATCATAGATTAAGAAACTAAAACCATAGTACAAGACCATGATTACAACTGACTTTGTCATGATAAATAAAGCGCCTAGCCCGATACCAACTAACAGCGTCTGGACACTCAAACGGTCACGCTGAAAAGCTAGCTGTGATAGGAAATAACCAATACCAATTAAAATAGCCAACACCCATGTATTTTGAATGGCTAATACATAGTGACTATATAAATAAAAGCTAGGAAAATAGACGGTGCTTTCTACGAAGCTGGAAATACCGCTGTATGCAAGCCACCACTTTTGCTCTCTTTCTGTTTTAGGAACGGTTGCCTCAATTGACGTGGGCATCTCCTGTTCCACAAAAACCGTTTCTCCATGATCTTTCATCCATTGAAGCATAATGGAAAGAATAATAAAGCCTGCAAAGATTAAAAGCAGCAAATATTCAATCCACGCTGGATACGGAGCCGTCCGGTGAATCGTATCTAGATATACTCCCTGCAACCCTAACATAGAAACTGGAACCGCATGGTATACCATCACCGCAATATAAAATAGTAAAATTAGCACATAAAAAAAGAACTGTTCTTTGTAGTAGCGAATTTTTTTGCCTTCTGAAGCAATTCGCTTAACAGTCACGCTCTCCAAGTACGGACGAATAATGCTTATGATAATAATAAGACACGTAAATACAATCATATAGTTATGTAATCACCTTTTCAACTTCGTTATGTAACATGTTTTTCCATCCGCAAGAACAGGTGGTTAACAGCCTCTGTCCTTTCTTATAGTACCAAAAAACTAAACTTTTTGACAATCCTGATTTATCAATTAGGAAGAGGAAATAAGCGTAGCTACATTGATGCCGCTAATTGTGACCATAGGAGACCCTCCGCCTGGATGAGTCGTTCCTCCTACAAAATATAAGTTTTTAACATCTTTTGAGACGTTGCTTGGGCGAAGAAAACTATCCATTTTCCGGTTTGAACTTACTCCATACAAAGCGCCTTTAAATGCCCCAAACGTTTGTTCAATTTGATATGGAGTAACAATTCGTTCATGTACAAGCGAGGGCTCAATATCTAAACCAAACTGAGAAAGCTTGCGATAGACAACTTCTCTGTAAGCTTTCATTTCTTCTTGATTCTCTTCTTTTACAGCAGGGGCATTTACTAAAATAAATAAATTGTCACCCGGAGCTACCTTGTTATCGGTATATGAAGAATTACAAACGTAAATTGTAGGGTCAGTTGGAAGCGTTTTTTGCTGAAATAGCTCATAGAATTCCTGCTTGTAATTCTGAGAAAAGTACACTTGATGATGAATCAGCTGAGAAAAGCGCTTCTTAACTGCTGCCATAATTACATAGGCTGATATGGAAGGCTCAAATTCAGCTGCTTTTTTGTTTTTAAAATGAGGTCTATCCTGCTCTTTTACGAGTGCCGGATAGGCTTTTAGCAAGTCTCCGTTTACAATAACGATATCCGCGTCTATCTTTTCTTCTCCATTTACTTCCACTCCGACAGCTCGCTTATTTTTTACTACTATTTCAGTAACGCTGCAGTTTGTATACAGCTTTCCTCCGGCTTTTTGGAACACATGCCCCAGCCCTTTTGCAATTCTAGTATTTCCTCCTTTTACATAGTACACCCCATCATTCATTTCTAAGTGTCCAATCAGTGAAAACGTAGCGGGCGATGTATAAGGTGAAGATCCGATATAGGTTGCATATCGATTAAATGCATTTCGAATGTTTTCGTTTCGAAAAAAACGCTGATGAAACGTATCTACTGTTTCAAACGGCCTTACTTGCAGCAATGCTTTTAATAGAGAAGGGTTTGTGTAATCTTTCCACGATGAAAATGTCCGGTAGAAAAATTGACTTTTTGCAATGTCGTATATTCTTTTTACTTCTTTTAAATAGGCCGGGTATTGCTCCGCAGCAAAGGGATCGAGACGTTCAAGCTGCTGAATCATTTTTCGTTCATCGATAGACATGGAAAATTGTGAGCCATCGGTAAAAAAATTATTTGTATGATGCGTTAGTTTGACAAGAGGCATATAGTCTTCTGCACGTTCGCCCGCTTGCTCAAATAACCACTGAAAAACTTCTGGCATTGTAATGGTATTAGGCCCGAAATCAAAAGAATATTCTCCTAGCTGCACAGGCATCATTTTTCCTCCTACGTGCTCGTTTTTTTCCACGATTGTGACATCGAACCCTTTTGTTTGAAGAAGAACTCCTGCAGCTAATCCGCCTAATCCTGCCCCGACAATTAGTACTTTTTTCATTGATAATGCCTTCCTTTCCATTCATATCCCTGCTTTTTTCGTTCACGCTTCATAGAATGGTTCATCAGCAGCATCAGCACAATTGCCGACGCCGGCATAGTAAGAAACAAAAGCCCTTTTTGCTGAGCTGACCGGTCAATTAAAAACCGCTGAAAAAGCATAATGCAAAAAGGAAGAATCCAAAGCATGTTGCCTGTGAATATTCCGGCTATAAAAAAAGGAAGCGGCAGCACATAGTAACAGGTAAAAAAAATGCTCAGTACCCAAACTGCTTTAGCGGATCGGCCTAGACCCACAAAGATATTTTTAGCAAACCCATTCCATACTTCTTCAGTTGTTTCATACATATGACAGCTAACGTGAGACGTAATATTGGCCAAAATAACGCGCTGTTTCTTTTGCTTAAAAAGCTGGGCTAGATGCACATCTTCTACTAGTGAAGATTTAACAGCTTCATGTCCTCCTGCGATCTCATAAGCTTCTTTTTTTATAAACATAAAAGCACCGTGAGCTGCTGAAGCTTTGCTCATCTTGTTACGGTTCGCTACGACAACCGGTAAATAACTAAAAACAACAACATGCTGCAGAGGAACAACCAATGCTTCTAACCACGTTTTTACGGGAAAACGTGGGAAACCTGTTAAAAGAGCGGCTTTTGTCGCTTGTGCTGTGGCTAAAGTATGTTCTAGCGTGCGTTCTTTGAGCTGTACATCGGCATCTACAAATAATAAATAGTCTCCATTTGCAGCTTGCGACAGCTGGTGACAGGCATGAACTTTTCCGACCCAACCCTCTCTCAGCGCTTTTCCTTCTATGATGGTAAACCTCGGATCGCCGTGAATTTCTTTCAACAGCTCTGTTCGTGTTTCATCTGTGGACTGATCGTCTAGTATGACACATTCTAGATTGCTATACGTTAATCCTTTAATAGAAGAAATGATTCGCTTTACATTTCGTTCTTCGTTTCGCATTGGAATCAAAATAGAAATGAGAGGCTGAGGGGTTTTAGAATCCGGCTCGTATCTTTTTAATTTAGGCATTGCTTGAATATTTACAATGGTTAGAAGCAGCATAAAAATAAATAAAAGCATATAGTAAATCATTCTTTCACCTTCGCTTTCCACCACGTTAACCACTCGCTAAGCGTCTTTCGGCCTTTTAATAAAGTCGTAAATTCCTCGTCGTTTTTTTGAATGATTTTTTGTTTTTGATGGTCGAGCTGAGCAGTGACTGTACCGGCTAGCGTTTTGGTTATATCTTCTCTTACATTGGCTGAGTCGTAAAAAACAGCTTGCCCTACCCAGATAAAAAGCTCCGGTCGCTGATCATGGCAAAACGTATAATAATATGTAATGGGAATAACTTCAACGTCGGGTTGCTTTTTTAGAAGAAAAGCAGGCCCTTCAGAAAAAGCTAACGGCCTTTTCTCAAGATGCTCTTCTTTACCTTGAGGAAAAATAAGCACTGTTTTTTTCTCTTCTAACAGCTTGCTGGCAAACCTTAACGATTCCACTATATGCTTCGGAGACGCTGCATTTACTGAAAAAGCCCCGATTCGTTGAAAAAAAGAAAAATCCTTCATTCCTTGTTCAGACATCATAGCGTATAGATCTGTTTTTAATACCGCGTTATTTAAATAAAATGTCACTAAACCGTCCCACCAGCTGGAATGATTAGCAATTAATAACATTTTTTTATCTTTTGGGAGCTCTTCTATATGTAAATGAATACGATAAAACTGTTTTTTGAGCTGATATGTGACAAACAGTTGAAAAAAGCGCTCAAATATTGAGTTTTTCTTCGGATAAATCATAAGCGAGTCTCCTTTTTATACACAATATAAAGAATAAGAAAAGGAAGCATCGTCAGCCATACCACAAGCCACAGGCCATTTACTAACGCTACAATTACAAACATCATGACGACTGCACTATACAAAAACACCATTCTTCTTTCCCATACCGGCTCTTCTTCTTTAGGAACCTTAGCTAAAAAGAAATATACGACCAGCTGAATGAAGAAAGACAGTAAAAACCAGCCGGAGAAATTGGATAAAGGAATATTATAATAAAAGCTGTCCCCTTCCCACACCCAATATTGCTTAACAACATAGGCAACGGGATCAATAGCCAAATCCATAATAACAGCAAATAGCGAACTAATGACCGCATAGGCAATTCCATGGACAATAAACGGCAGCTCCATACGCTTCATAATTCCGAGAGCTAATATTCTGCTTGTGATTACGACCATAAACCAAGCCGATCCAATGGTCAGAGGAACGCCCAAGATTTTGGCGCCAAAATCTTTTTCATAATCGTAGGATCCAAATAAAAATCCATATTTAACACCTAGACTTTCGACATAAATAGATGCGCCTGTCACAAATACCGCAACGACCAGTGCCCGCTTTACTCCATAGGCCTTAGCTAGATAAATAAGAGCAAGAAGACTGCTCAAGTGTAAAAAAACAGCATTTGCCCATTCTAACCATGAAGGCAGCAAATCAAAGGAAAGCAAAACGACTCCGCATACGTACCAAACAAGAAAAAAACGATAAATACCATTTGTAATCATCGATTCACCTTCTCTCCAACTTCTTTTTATTAAGTTGCTATTATATAAGCTTGTACACATTCTCTCCATTTTCAATGTGCTCTTTTCTACGAGTAAAACGTACTCTCTTAAGATTATGTAAAAATAGCCACTGTTAGTACGTTCCCTAAATAAGAGACTTTATTACTTATTTATAAACAAAAATAAAATAAACGTCCATTAAAATCTACGGATGAATAGATTGAAATGACGTTTATTTTTTCTTATGTATATACACTTCTAATAGCTTTTTGGCAATGAGTCCAATAACCAGTCCCGGTACAACAGACAGCATAGGGAGCCAAATTGGGCCTATAAAAACACCGTTGATGGTTGTCACTGAGGAATACATAATGCCTACTGTAACAAAATAAGCACAGGAGACAAAAGGAATAAATGTAAATCTCGATGCGCCATTTTCTGCTTCTTTAACAGCATCCCAAATTGCAAAAAAATATAAACATGGATAAAACATTAACCACTGCATGTTCATTACCTCTAGGGATTGTCTTGTTTCCCCTAAAAAGCTTAAGCGAATGCCTTCATTAAAATTTGCGCCCATATTAATGAGAAATTCAAGTACAATAAACAAAATTCCTTTTATATGTTTTTTGTTTAGTAATTGTCCAAAGCCCGGCAACGCAATGCTCCATAAAAGAGCTTCTAGTCTAGTCACGTTCTATCCTAACATTTTGACTTATAAAAGAACTCCACAGCATGATATCAGTAGAAATTTTGTCCATAGTTATCAACCTCACAATAATTTACTTATAGTTTTTGTAAATGTAAAATTTTTATACTACATCTTCTTTAATATTTGTAACTTATTGTAAATTGATAAATGGTTTAGCTATTCGATCAGATATCTTTGTTTAGAATTTTCTGTTTATTAAAACAAAAGCGTGCGATATACTAGTTTTATACGTACGAAAGGATGAGAAAGCTGACATGGAAACAAGTTTTTTTTCAATTTTAATACTAGGGTTTTTTTTAGGAATCAAGCATGCTCTAGAACCAGATCATATTATCGCTGTATCAACCATTGCTTCAAAAAGTAAAAAGCTGTGGCGCTCTTCGCTTGCAGGAGTATACTGGGGGATTGGTCATACGCTTACGCTGTTTATTTTTGGCATGATTTTAATAGTGTTAAAAAGCAGTATTTCTGAACGCATGAGCATGTCGCTTGAATTTTTAGTGGGCATTATGCTCGTTTACCTCGGTTTTACATCGTTTCTGTCTTACAAAAAACAAGTGCATACGCATCACGAAAAAACGTCTTACTTAAAGTCATTAGGCATTGGCTTTGTTCATGGACTGGCCGGAAGCGCAGCGATGGTTGTAGTAACGATGAGCACCGTTACTCACGTATGGCAAGGTGCTCTATATATTATCATTTTTGGAATCGGCACTTGTCTTGGCATGCTGTTATTTACAACGGTTATTGGGATTCCATTCGTTACAACTAAAAAGCAAGTGACGTTAAATCGCTGCTTAATGCAGGTAACAGGCGCTGTCAGCATTATATTTGGCCTTTATTATATGTATAATTTAGGTGTAAGCGACGGATTATTTAGTCTGTGGTTTTAACAGAGAATGAAACATAATGAAAACAATTCAATCTAAAGACGAATAAGTAGGATAAATGATCTGGACTGCTTGTTCCACAGCTGTTGATTTCTGTGCAAAACGCCGCTTTGTCCTCTAATCAACGGCTAGAAGGAACTACATACAGGAAACCTACGTTCACCCTACTAATAAAAAAATCCGAACGAATTTGATTCTCTATCAAGAGTCCAGCTCGTTCGGATTTTTCTTCAACTACTATACTTTTGTACAGGCACTTTAATACTTACGCAAAAGTGATACTTCAGCTTTTAATAACTCCTGCCGGAACAACCCGTATACTTTGGCGATTATCTCTTCAACTTTTTGTGTACTAGCAGCTAGTATTCGAATAGCACATCCGGAAATCGGAAGTGCGGAAGCTCCTGCTTTACAGACTGCCTCTTCGCACAGCTGATGTACTTTCGCTATAAATGCGTCGTCGGCGTTTGGATGAACAATGATAATCGATCCAAAATGAGTATACCCTTCCATTTTCATCATGCCGCGCAAATGGTTTTCTGGATTCAAGTATAAGTGATCGTATACCTTCAGCTGCTTGTTTACATACAGTTTAAGCTTGGAACGCATAGAGGTATATTGAAACAGCTGCCCATCCGGCGACCACCCCGGGGTGATGCTGTCGCACATAAATAAAGCAGCGTTTTCTGCCATATGAACCGTTATTTCTTGGACAAATGCAGCATTTTCATACAAAATAAGCGGGTCTGGTATATATTCCATGATGGATTGTTCTTCAAGGGTTATATAAGTTTCTTGTAAAACAGCTTCGTTCGGTGTTTTGTACACCTTTGTCGCAGATTGAGTAGTAGCCGTCAGCTGAGCATTTTTCTCTACCGTTATCATCGTTTTATATTTGTCTCCGCTCACGTATCCTCCGCCTACGTGAAGCATATAAACAAAAGGTGATTCAGGAGTCATGTAAATAGGTCTGGCAACTTTGAAAGCACCGTAATGGTACGTATCTTTAATAACGGTTCGCTTACTGTTTCTTTCTGCTCGAAGCTCTAAATAACCCGTGTAGCTCATGATTCAAGGCCGATTAAAAAGGCCTCTTTTTTAATCCATTCTATCACTTGGTCGAGCCCTTTATCTTCTTTTAAATTGGTGAAAACAAAAGGCTTGTGCCCTCTCGCTTGAATTGTATCTTTTTTCATTACTTCTAAACTGGCTCCTACATACGGGGCTAAATCTGTTTTGTTGATAATGAATAAATCAGATTTAATCATTCCTTGACCGCCTTTACGCGGGATTTTTTCCCCTTGTGCTACGTCAATGATATAAATCGAAAAATCAACGAGCTCTGGGCTAAACGTTGCGGCTAAATTATCTCCTCCGCTTTCTACAAAAATAAGTTCAACATCGGGGTGACGTTCCACTAACTCATCGATCGCAGCAAAGTTCATAGACGCATCTTCTCGAATAGCCGTATGAGGACATCCTCCTGTTTCTACTCCTACGATACGATTTTCCGGTAAAATACTGTTTTTTACTAGAAACTGTGCATCTTCTTTTGTATAAATATCGTTTGTAACGACTGCCATACTGAGCTGTCCTTCTAGTGCACGCGTTAATCGTTCTACTAACATTGTTTTCCCTGCACCAACAGGTCCACCAATTCCAATTTTAATTGCATTCATTTTTTACGCCTTCATCGTTAGAAGGCCTTCCCCCCTTTTTTATGACATGAACAATCGGACATGCAATTGTTCATGCTGCATTTGAGCAATTTCTAACCCCGGTGTCACGGCACCAAATTCCTCTTGATCTGCTTGCAAAATATGCTGAAGCGCGTGCTGCAGCAGCGGCTGAAAAAGAACGAGCGTTTTTTGCCCATCCGTTTGGCCGATTGGTATGCCGCGGACTGCATTCTGAATTAAAGAAGAGATGCTAGCGTATAAGTGACTTAAAATTGCTTCTTCTTTCGTAATGTTTAACTGCAGGCTGGCTAATGCAAATACAACAGCAGGATGTCCGTACGCCTTCTTTGCTTTTACTTCACTCATATATTTTTCTAAATAAGAGCCTTGAAATAACTCTAAGCAAAGCTTTAACATGCGCTGGCCCACCCGTCTTGTCCCTTCTCTTGTTTCTTTTGACAAAGCAAGAGCGTATAGTTCATGATCAATTCTCATAATTTCGTTAAACTGGTCATGAGCAGCATACTCATAAGCCAGCCTGCATGCTAAGCCGTCCGTATACGTCAGCTGAACATCAAGGTATGTACGAAGCGCTTCTTGAAAGGTCTCTGTGTTGTAAATTTGATTTCGCTGAATATACGTTTCAAAACCAAACGAATGCGAAAATGCACCCGATGGGAAATTTGAATCACATAGCTGAATCAGCGAAAGCAATGAATTAGTCATGACTATGTCCGATATGCTTAAAAGCTTGTTTTACTTTTCTTTTTTCGCGCTTATAGGGAATATCGAGTTGCTGAAGCAATTCTTCGACTAAATAATCGTACTGTACGAGCATGTCTCCACCTTCAAACTGTGCTGGCAAATGTCGGTTGCCAAGCTGATGAGCAATTTCTCCCATTTGCTGAATATCAATCGGCTGAATGGTTAAAATATCGTCTGCTACCACCTGAACAACAATCATATTGCTTTCATCCATAAACAGCACGTCGCCATCAGTGAGCTCGCGATTTTCTTTCAGGCGAATTCCTAGTTCCTTACCGTGATCTGTTACAACGCGCTGAACGCGTTTTACTAAGCGGTCACTTTCGATATATACCTTTTCTATATGCGGAGCCCGTTTTTCTAATGTTGCTATATTTCCGATAATTTTTTCGATTACCATTTTTTTCACCTCAAAATAAAAAGTATCGCTGCGCCATAGGCACAACTTCTGCTGCTTCACATGTAATCATTTGTCCATCTACTTTTACTTCGTACGTTTGGGGATCAACTTCAATTTTAGGCATTTCCCCATTTAACTTCATATCTGTTTTTTTTAATTGACGAATATTTTTAACCGGTTTAAGCAGCTTTTGTAACCCAAGTTTCTCGCCCACTTTGTTCTCGTACGCTGCTTTTGACACAAACGTAAAAGAAGTTTTAGCTCTTGCTTTTCCATAAGAAGCAAACATCGGACGGTATAAAACCGGCTGCGGGGTTGGAATTGAAGCGTTAGGGTCTCCCATTAAGCTGTGAGCAATTAAACCACCTTTTACAATCAAGTCAGGCTTTATTCCAAAAAACGCTGGCTCCCATAGGACTAAGTCAGCTATTTTCCCTGTTTCTACCGATCCTACGTATTCGGAAATTCCATGAGCGATAGCTGGATTAATCGTATATTTAGCTACATAGCGTTTGACACGTGCGTTATCGCCTACTTCGCTGTCACCATCAAGTTTTCCTCGCTGCTTTTTCATCTTATCAGCTGTTTGCCACGTTCGTGTAATCACTTCTCCTACACGTCCCATTGCTTGAGAATCTGAAGAAATCATACTGAATACCCCTAAATCATGTAAAATATCTTCAGCTGCAATCGTTTCTTTGCGAATACGGGAATCAGCAAAAGCGATGTCTTCTGGTACAGCGGGATCAAGATGATGACAGACCATGAGCATATCTAAATGTTCTTCAAGCGTGTTGACCGTATAGGGTCTTGTTGGATTAGTTGATGATGGAAGTACGTTTGGAAAGCTTGCCATTTCCATAATATCAGGTGCATGTCCGCCTCCAGCCCCTTCAGTATGATAGGTATGAATGACGCGATCACCAATTGCTGCAATCGTATCTTCAACAAAACCGCCTTCATTTAAAGTATCTGTGTGAATCGCAATTTGAACATCGTACTCATCTGCTACCTGCAGGCTTGTGTCGATGGCAGATGCCGTGGTTCCCCAGTCTTCATGAAGCTTTAGTCCAATCGCTCCTGCTTCAATTTGTTCGATTAAAGGCTCTTTGGCACTTGCATTTCCTTTTCCTAAAAAGCCAATATTCATTGGAAATGCTTCGGCAGCTTCAAGCATTCGTTCAATATGCCACGCCCCGGGTGTACAAGTAGTAGCTTTTGTTCCTGTAGCGGGTCCGGTTCCTCCTCCGATCATTGTGGTCACGCCAGAGGCAAGAGCGGTTTCAATTTGCTGCGGACAAATGAAATGAATATGCGCATCAATACCGCCGGCGGTTACAATTTTCCCTTCAGCTGCAATTACTTCCGTACTCGCACCAATGACGATGTCTACTTCATCCATCAACAGGGGATTACCCGCTTTTCCAATAGTTTGAATGAGTCCATCTTTTATTCCAATATCTGCTTTATATATGCCTCTATAATCAACGATAATAGCATTTGTCAACACTAAGTCCGCTGCTTCACTTCGCGTTGCAAGAGGATGCTGTCCCATTCCGTCACGAATCACTTTTCCTCCGCCAAACTTTACTTCATCTCCGTAGGTTGTGAAATCTTTTTCAATTTCAATAAATAGCTCTGTGTCTGCTAAACGAACAGCATCTCCAACCGTTGGTCCAAACATATCTGCATACTGACGTCGCGACATTTGAAAACTCATCTTATACATCTTCCTTTCTATCAGAAAGCGATTTGTTTGTTTTATTGTTCAGGCCATAAATTTCTTTTGTTCCGGAGAAAGCAACCAGCTCTACTTCTTTTGCATCACCCGGCTCGAAGCGAACGGCTGTACCAGCCGGAATATTTAAATGATAGCCAAGCGCAGCTTCGCGGGGGAATTCGAGTGCCGCATTCACTTCAAAAAAATGAAAGTGGGACCCTACTTGAACAGGGCGGTCTCCTCTATTGATTACAGTCACGCTAATCGATTTTTTTCTGTTATTACATGTGATCGGTTCTTTTTTTAAGACGTATTCCCCTGGAATCATATCTTTCCCTCCTCTTAACGAATTGGATCATGAACAGTGACGAGCTTGGTTCCGTCTGGAAAGGTCGCTTCCACTTGAATATCATGAATCATTTCCGGAACACCTTCCATTACATCTTCTCGTTTTAAAATCTTGGTGCCTTCTCGCATTAGCTGTGCTACCGTCTTGCCATCACGGGCTCCTTCCATAATTTCATATGTAATAATAGCTACTGCTTCAGGATAATTAAGCTTTAATCCTCTTGTTTGACGGCGTCTTGCCAAGTCGGCAGCTACGACAATCATTAATTTTTCTTGTTCTCGCGGCGTAAGTTTCAATGGAAGCTTCCTTTCTCCTAATCTATTTTCTAGTTCACATCAAATGTTATATTTTCTAACATAAATATAACTAATTATAATAAATTTTCTGATAAAATACAAAGAATTTATCTCTTCCGATAAAAAAAGATGAGCTTTTTTGCTCATCTTTTATACTTCTCAAATCTCTTGTTTTTTCCATTTCTGCAGGTGTTTCCATCCTAGACCTTCAGCTAGCTGATGTTTTGCATAGTCTATTCCTTTTTCAATAGATCCTTCATAGCCAAATAGATAATAGCGCAAGCCGGCATTTAGCACTACTTGATTATAGACGTAAGTCAGTTCGGAAGAAGCTTCACCTTCTAGAATGCGCGTTACATATTCCGCTTGTTTTTCAACACTTATCTTCTTTTCAAAATGCTCTTCTTCCACGAACAGTCCGTACTCTTTTGGATTGACAATAAACGACTCCATCTCTCCTTCTGAGATAGTAAAAACAAAGCTGCTTCTATGTACAGGTACATCTTCAGATCCTTCTATCCCTTGCACCACGTATACGTGTTTGAAAGGAAGCGAAGCAAAAATGGGCACAATTTTGTTAATGGCCGTGCGATGAAAAGCACCCATCATTAAAGAAGAAGCATTCGATAAATTTAATAATTTTTCAACCGTATTAATTAGCGTCCTGACACCAATTTCATGACGAATTTGTTTGATGCGACTAAGAGGATAAGAGATTGTTTCGGCATTGACAAAACCAATTTTTAACGTTTCAAACACATGACCGATGTTTTCAATCGTTTGAGCTTGAGGAATCTGTAACGAATGAAGTACGTCTTCAATCGTTGTTCCAAACTTTGGAGGAAGAGCTTCTGTACAGTGTAAAAAAGCAGGCACACCTCTTTCCGCTAATAAAATCGATACAGGAATGGTCGCAAAAAATGAATTTCTCCCTGCATAGGGACTTGCAAAATCAATTGATTTATCTTTTAACGGCTGAGACAGCGGTATTTCTTTTGTTTTTTCACGAAAAGCATGAACGAACCCTAACAGTTCATCTGCATTTTCAGTTTTAATGCGTTCGGCGATAAAAAAAGCAGCGATCTGAGCATCCGTAGCTTGCCCAGAAGCAATTAAGCGAGCCGCTTCTTTTGCTTGTTCATACGTTAAGTCAGTTGATCCTCTTTTTCCCCGCGCTATTTCTTTGATAAATTGCTGCATATCGTACACTTCCTTTTTAACTGAATATTTGTACATTGTATCACATATTTTCTTTGTTCCTTAGATTATCTTCTATCAGGTACGCAAACTGCTAAAAAATATGAAATTAAAGGAAAAGTACTAGTTCTTTTATAACCTAATATAGTATAATCTATCTGCTATACTATTATTTGGATATTTGGGGGACTTTACAAATGAAAAAAGAGAAGCTACTTGTACCATTTATAGCAGCATCGGTTTTAGTAGGAGCATCAGTGACAACGCCTGTTTTTAGTCACTCTGCTTATGCTGCTTCTTCTGTCAGCATTTATCAAAAAGACGTTAATTCGCTAGCAGATTATTACGCACCATTTTATAAAACAGTGGAAAAAAAGCTAAAAGAAATTGAAGGAATAAAAGATGACGAAAAAGCGTTAGCGGCATATGATCAGCTTGCGGATCAAATTGACCAGTTTCTAACAAAGACTGATAAAAATTACGCGATGAATCACCTTAATTCAGAAGCTGATCAGCTTCAAGGGTATTTATATGACAGCTTAATTGCTCTTTACAATTACATTGTGGATCTTGAAGACTATGCGTATGGAGATGTAAGTGACGCGGAATTTAATAAGATCTCTGCAAATTTTGAAAAAGAAATCAACGCATACAATACGCAATTTCAGCAAAAAGCGAAGAGCTATAAAACAAAGCGAAAAGTAGCGTTTAACGCAAATATGAGTTATTTGCTTGATGAAGATATTCAACCTTCACCAACAGCTCCATCTACACCGGCTGATAGCAATGGCACCTACACGGTGAAAAAAGGAGACACGCTGACAGCAGTCGCTAAAAAGTACGGCATGACGGTAGCTGAATTAAAAAAATTAAACAATTTAAAAACAGATGCGCTAAAAATCGGACAAGTGCTGAAAGTGAAAAGTGCAAGCGCACCGTCTCCTTCTCCAGCGCCTCAAACTTCTGTTAGTGCAAAACAGCAGCAAATTGTATCGTATGCCAAAACACTGATTGGAAAGCCATATAAATATGGAGGCACGACACCAAAAGGTTTTGATGTATCAGGGTACACACAGTATGTATATAAAAACGCGGGTTCAAATATTTCTATCCCTCGTACAGTAGCAGATCAGTATAAAAGCGGCACGGACGTAAAGCAAAACAGCCTGCAGGCTGGAGATTTAGTTTTCTTTAAAAACGGCAAATCCGTTTCAGTTGTAGGAATTTACCTAGATAAACAAGAATTCATTTATGTCAGCAGCAAAGGCGTTAAAACGCAATCACTTTCAACAGCGTACTGGAAAAACAGCTATGCGGGAGCAAAGCGTATTATAAAGTAAAAAGAGGTGCCATAAGGCACCTCTTTTGCTTTACTAGCTATGTATTTCTATACTAAACTAGCAATTTTATAAAAAACTTCTTAGTTCATAACCGTGATTTTAACAGATTTTCTTCCGAACTGTTGAGCATCACCTTCAGAAGGAACGAATACATCAATTCGATTACCTTTAATTGCTCCACCCGTATCGGCAGCTACAGCTTCACCATAGCCTTCTACATAAACTTTCGAACCTAATGGAATAACGCTAGGGTCAACAGCGATTACTTTTTGATTTGGATTTGCTTTTAAATCCACTCCTGTAGCAGTTGTACCGCTACATCCAGCACAATTAGCCGTATAGGCAGTCGCTTCAACTGTCATTGACTTGCCGCTGGCTTGTTGTGACGATTCAGCAGGTTGTTGTTGTTTTTGAGCTTGTTCAGCTTGAGCTTGCTGCTGCTCTTTTTGAGCCTGTTCAGCCTGAGCTTGCTGCTGCTCTTTTTGAGCCTGTTCAGCTTGAGCTTGCTGCTGCTCTTTTTGAGCTTGTTCAGCTTGAGCTTGCTGCTGCTCTTTTTGAGCCTGTTCAGCTTGAGCTTGCTGCTGCTCTTTTTGAGCCTGTTCAGCTTGAGCTTGCTGCTGCTCTGTTTGAGCTTGTTCAGCTTGAGCTTGCTGCTGCTCTGTTTGAGTTTGTTCAGCCGGCGCTTGAGCTTGCTGAGCTTCTGGCGCAGCCTGAGCTACTGAAGGGCTCGATTGCTGAGCTTGCCCGTTTGGAGACTGAATTTTTAATTGTTCGCCAGGATAAATTAAATCTGACGTCAGTCCGTTCCATTCTTTAATTTGATCTACCGTCACGCCATATTGCTGACTGATGGACCATAATGTGTTTCCTTGCTGAACTTTGTGTGTCATTTCTTTTATAGTAGCTACGTTTAATTCTTGATTTGGATAAATAATATTAGATGTTAAGTTATTTGCATCTTTTAGCTCGTCTACGCTCACGCTGTGCTTTTGAGCGACTTTCCATAACGTATCACCTTTTTCTACGTGGTACGTTCCGCTTGTAGAAGCAGAAGCTGCACCTACAAATCCCGCTGAAAGGATTGCTGTTGTTCCTAGAGTAAATATAAATTTTTTCATTACGAATACCTCCTTATTTACTCAATGATTGAATGATATCATCCTCACATTTCACAGCCGTTACAGAGCCATGCTACTTTTATTACAAAACTTAACAAAACAGAACGTTTAATCGTAATATTTCTGATAATTTGGGTATATGATGAAACGTTTCTACTTTTTACTGCTTTTTATTGTTCCTTTTCCTAAAATAGCCCAATTTTTTTATCATTGCTGGCTGTTCTCATCTTTTTTTATTGACTATTTAACGGGTGAATTAAGCTTTTCCATAACAAAAAAACACTCACCACATGGGCAAGTGTTTTTATTCCTTTTTTATTTCTTATTAAATCCTTGCTTTTCTACAAACTCTTTCATATACATACGTTTAGGATTTGAAAGCATGTCAGCCATTTGACCAGTCCATGTGTCTTGGCGTTTGCCATTTGTTCGTTCGTTGTAGTAAGCAGAAATTTCTTCGTTATACGTCGTTAATTCTTGTTTCGTCTGCTCATCGTTCGGCTCATATGTTTCTTCATGATACACATGTTTGAATGGTAAGCGCGGCTTTTTATCCGTAATACCCGCTGGATGTCCAACGGTTAGACCAAATAACGGGATTACATGATGAGGCAGTTTTAACAATTTGCTTACTTCTTCTAATTCATTACGCAAACCGCCGATGTAGCAAGCTCCAAGTCCCATTGATTCAGCGGCAAGCGTTGCATTTTGCGCAGCAAGGGCAACGTCAATAATAGCTACCATAAATTGCTCTGTGCTTTCGAGCGCCGTCGATAAATCTTTTTTCTCCATTTCCGCAATGACATCATGGCGATGAAAGTCAGCGCAAAATACAAAGAAGTGTCCATTTGTTTCTACATAAGGCTGATTTCCTGCTAATTGAGCAAGCTTTTGCTTCGTTTCTTTATCTTTTACTCCAATAATGGAGTACGCTTGAATATAGCTTGATGTGGAAGCTGCCTGTGCACTTTCTACAATCGTTTGAATTTGCTCTTCCGACAATGGTTTGTCTTCATATTTGCGAATAGAACGATGATTTAAAATCGTTTCAATAACTGAGTTCATATTATAATCTCCTTTTACTTCATTTAACCTTCTACAGATGTTATCTCTACAGTTAGTTTATCGAATGTAAAAAGAAATAACCAATGTTCTGCTTAAAATTGATTTTGACTTGTCTCATATCGATACAGCTTAAAATGATCTGCAAGCACGCGGTCTACTTTTACTTCTAAGCTGTCTACATATTCGTCCATTCGTTTTATCAAACGATTTCGCTTTACATCATTTTCTAAAATGTTTTTAAGCTGCTGTTCAAAGGCTTCACCATCATTAAGCGGTATCAGCAGCTCTTTTTCTTTTAAATATTCAATGTTAATTTGCTCTTGGCCAGGAAGAGATGAATGAATAAAAATGGGTAGTCTCTTATGAAGGGCTTCGCTAATTGTCACGCCCCCTGCTTTTGTGACAATGGCATCTGCTCCCTCATATAGATCATTCATTTTCTCTCTTGATTTTACATACGGAACAGCTTTAACTTTCGGGTGGTTTAGTTTCACTAGTTCTTGATACAACTTTTTGTTTTTTCCACACAGCACATAATACATATACGTACAGTTTTGCGGCAGCTGCTGAAGCATTTTGCGTACATTCCCAAGGCCGGAATTTCCTCCGGCAATCAGGATATGCTTCTGTGGCATGAGATGGTCAATCCGTCTTTTTAAAAACGCTTTATGAACGGGAATGCCCGTTACATAAATAGAAGACTCTTTTACACCGTGAACGTTTTGTAGAAATGCTTTCGTATCCTGATCAGGGACGCAGTGAAGCTCGATTCCATTTTTACCCCATACGTCGCTTACTAAGAAATCGGTGTATACATTTATAATAGGAAGATCAATGATTCCTTTTTCTTTTAAGCCGCTTAATACACAGGAAGGAAAGCTGTGTGTGCAAACAATGACGTCCGGCTGCTCTGCATCAATTAATTTCTTCATATGATATTCGATAATCGGCCACTTTTTCACGACAAAATCATCCATCGTATGGTCGTTTTTTTTGTATACATGACCGTAATAAAATTTTTCAAACTGCTTTGGAAAAACAGAAATCCATTTCATGTATATCGATGAAATCATTTGTTCAAGCGGTTTGCTCCAGTAGCTTAAACAATCAATTTTTTGACAAATAACGTGCGAAAAACGTTCCATGACGGCATCCATAACGGCGTCTGCTACTTGGTGATGACCAGATGGCATTTGAAAAAGCGGCAAGAATAAAACCTTCCTCATTGACCATCCCTCCTCTCAACACGTTTTCGGTTTCTTTTTCTTTTTATAAGTAAATAAATGACAAAAAAAGCTACAGCGCCCATGATAATATACGAAATATGAATCCGGTCTCCTACATAGTAACCTAGAATGAGAAAAGAAAGGACCCATACTAGACTGCCTACCACCGATAACAGTAAATAAAGCAAAAACGGATAGCGGCTTATTCCCGCCATATATGGGCTAATTTGACGCAAGCCTGGAATATATAAACCAAATAAAATGGTCCATATCCCATATTTATGGTAGCTGCCGCTTGCCGCTTCAATTTTCTCTTTGGTTAACCCTACGTATTTTCCGTACTTATCAAAAAATGGGGTTCCCGCATACCTTCCTAGCCCGTAAGCAGTAAGCATTCCAGTTATAACCCCTAAAAAAGCAAAAAGAGATGATTCGTATAAGTTCAGCTGATGTTTGGCAATAAACATGCCTAATAATATTAAAAATGATTCTTCAGGCGCTGGAATTCCAACAATCCCACAAAAAAGTACAAGTAAAATAACAATATAACCATAGGAATGTATATACTGAGAAATAATTGTTAAGTCCACTGCTCGCTCCTCTATTTACGATTGATTCATCAATTGCTGCATGGTTATACTTTCATACCCTTGCTGTTTTAAGTAAGGTAAAAATTCTTCTAACGCCGCAATCGTCATTTCAGGTGCTTTTTCATCTGCTCCCGGGGTATCTCCGTTATCGTGTAAAACAAAAATGGCTCCATCCTCTACTTTACGCATTAGTTTTTGAACTAATGCCGTTTTCGTTGTTTTTAGTGTCCAATCCTGAAAGATTCCTGTCCAGATCACGAGATGATACGGCTTGGCCATTAATAAACTGCTCATATTTAAATGTCCCCACGGCGGACGGTAAAAAAGCGGCTTTTGATTTGTTACTTTCTCTATAACCTGTGCACATTGATGAATTTGTCTTTTTAATTGCCACGGTGTTTGGGTCCATGCACTCACATGACGATGATGATGTATAGCTACTTCATGTCCTTCGTTGATCATCCTGTTTAAAATAGACGGGTGCTTTTCCCCTAGTTCTCCCACAATAAAAAAAGTAGCTTTCATTTCATGCAGTTTGAACAAGTCCAAAATTTTTGGCGTATAAACAGGATGAGGCCCATCGTCAAATGTTATAGCTATTTTATGCTTTTTTGCCCCTTTTATTATGACTGATGAATGATAGCGACGGTAAAGGGTTTGCGAAATAATGGTATATACACATATAACCATTAGAACGAAAAGTAAAACAATAAAAAAACGAGTCATATGCTTTTAACCATCCTTTTGAATTTAAATCCTGCATTTATTATAACGGTTTACTCAGACTTTGGTTTCATTTTTTTGTGATAGAAGCCAGGAATTTTAAAATAATTTGATGCTTTACCTAAAAATAGCGGTTCTGCAAGGATATACCGGAAATAAAATGATATCATAAAATTTCCCTTCATTCAGTAAAAAAAGTACTTTTTACCATTTACATCTATCTTTTGTATGATAACTGTCATTATTTTTTAAAAATAAAAAACTTCCCGCACGAGTGCGGGAAGTTTCTAAATTAAAATTTTGACCGATACCATTTTTCAGCTGCTTCAATTTCTGTTCGTGTTAACTGATGTCCAAATGATTCCCAATGCACCTGTACGTCTGCTCCGGCTTTTTCTAAAAGCACAGAAAGTTCTTCCGTTTCTGATGCTGGGCAAATAGGGTCGTTTGTACCTGCGCCTATAAAGACAGAGGCGTCGGTCTTAGGCACTTCAATTCCTCTTCTTGGAACCATCGGATGAAGAAGAGCCGCCCCTTTTAAAGAATTCTCGTAATGAAACAACAAACTTCCTGCAATATTGGCGCCATTTGAGTAGCCTACAGCTACGATATTGCTTCGGTCAAATGAATACGTTTCAGCCGTTTCATCTAAAAATTGATGAAGTTCTTTTGTACGTTCAATTAAATCTTCTATATCAAATATTCCTTCTTGTAAACGTCTAAAGAAACGGGGCATTCCGTTTTCTAGTACGTTTCCTCTTACAGATAATACGGAGCACGAGGAATCAATCATATCTGCAATAGGAAGCAGATCTTGTTCTGTACCTCCTGTACCATGCAACAGCAATAAAGTCGGTTTCGTCTCGTCCGTCCCTTTTTTAAAAATATGTTTCACGTATATCCACTCCTTTTGAATATCTCGAATTAAAGATAATTTTATTATAAGAACTTTCGAAGCATTTGTAAAGGAACCACTATCAAAGAAATACCTGTATGTTTTGCTGGTAGTATCACATAATACTGAATAACTTCATATAGCCCTTGCTCAAATGCAGCTAGGGATTTAATTCGTTTGACTTAGAACGGGGAAAGAAATATTCCACTTTTAGCTAAGTGCTCCCGTCAAAAGGTGGATAATGATCAAAACTCACCCGTCCTCCTTCGTATAAAAAGTGCCCTAGTCTGATAAATTAGTTAATTTTTGCTTTATTTCGTTACTTTCAACAGATATCAGCATTTATACCCGAGCGCACTAAATCGTATTGCGTATACGTGTTATAACAACTTTTTTCTATGGGAAACAGAACGTAAAATACCAGTTTGTTTTTTCATAAAAGGGAACAAAGCCCTGAATAGTGCTTTATACGACTTTATTTGACAAACACAAATTTATGGGTAAACTAAGTTCAGATGATTGTATTTCACTTCGTTTCAGTTTAATAAAAAACGAAGCATCTGCGAGTAAGCAAAAAATAACTGCGTAAAGAGCTATTTATGTCAATCATCTTATACCCTAAAAACTTACCTGCACTTGAATAATAGCCTTTATAAAACTTAGCGCGTCAGCTTATGAACGTTGATACTTTATCATCCATCTCTCTGTTAAAAGATTGAATGGGCCAACAAACTTCAGTATTCTTTACATAACGACCTTGTAAAGACGAAAAATGTAGCTATGTGTGAACATGGAATTATTACTTAGTGGAGTGAACCAACATGAGGAAATTTATTTTAGCCTTTTTAGTCGTTGTTTTAATTGTAATGCTAGGAGTTACCTATGTATTAAAGCAATTTCAGCAGACGGCTGATTTATCTTACTCGAAACTGCAGTCGGTTCAAAGTACGGTAGTCTATGACAAAAATGACCGTAAGATTGACGAATTGTATAAAACCGTTCCCCGTCAAAATGTTTCGAGCGATGAAATTCCCGATTATGTAAAAATGGCGTTTGTTGCAACGGAAGACCGTCGCTTTTACAAGCATTTTGGGATTGATTTACAAGGTATTGGCCGCGCCCTTTTTACGAACATTGTGACAATGAGTAAAGCTGAAGGCGCAAGTACCATTACGCAGCAGTTAGCAAGAAATCTTTACTTATCTAGTGATAAGACCATTAAACGTAAAGTAGATGAAATGTTTCTATCGCTAGGCTTAGAAAGACAATTTACAAAAGATCAAATTTTGGAATTATATTTAAATCAAATTTATTTCGGAAGCGGTGTATATGGTATTGGTGCAGCTTCTCATCTTTATTTTAATAAGCCTGTATCAGATTTAACCGTAGGCGAAGCTGCGCTTTTAGCAGGACTGCCAAAAGCGCCGAGTACGTATTCACCAAGCAATAGTACAGAAAAAGCGACAGCCCGACGAAACGTTGTATTAAAACTGATGCATGACCAAAACGTTATTAGCGATACTCAGTATCAGCAAGCGTTAAATGAACGTGTAGTCGAGCCTAGTATTCCGGTTAAAAAACCGAACTCAAATCAAGCATTTATTGATTATGTAATTAAAGAAGCTGCTCAACAATATGGCGTATCTGCTGATGACCTTTATAAGGGTGGTTATGCCATCTATACAGATTTAGACCCTAATTTACAGGAATCGATTAATAACTCTGTAGCAAATCATACGTTCCGAGATGACGGCATCAACAGCAAAGTAGAGGTTGGGATTTCAGCTGTCAACCCTAAAACAGGTGGGATTTCAGCAATGTATGGAGGACGCAGCTATGAGCGAAACGGCTTAAACCGTGCTACGAGCGGCTATCAGCTTGGTTCAGCTATTAAGCCTTTAGCCGTATATGGTCCAGCCTTAGAAACGGGAGATTATACACCAACTTCACTCTTGAGTGATGAACGACAAGACTTTGGCGGTGGATACAGCCCTAAAAACGCAGAAGGTGAATATCAAAAGCATGTGACAATGCGTGAAGCACTCACTCGTTCACTTAACGTTCCAGCTGTTTGGCTTTTAAAACAAATTGGTATTGATACAAGCGCAAAATTCATGGAAAAAGCTGGACTTCCTCTTGAAGATGATGATAAGTCCAAATTAGGGCTTGCTCTTGGAGGAACGACAACAACGTTCTCTCCCCTTCAGTTAGCACAAGGATATACAACTTTTGCTAACAAAGGCGTCATGACTAAGCCGTACGCAATTCGAAAACTCGAGATGCGCGATGGGGAAGTGAAAAAGCCGGACATTCAGACAGAGCGAGTAATGAGTGAAGACAATGCGGATACAATGACATCCATGCTGCAAGATGTCATTGAAAAAAGCTATGGAACAGGTGTTAACGCTCGTTCTTCACGAGATGCTGCAGGCAAAACCGGTACAACCAACGATGTCAAAGATGCTTGGTTTGTCGGGTATACCGATGATGCGGTCGTCTCTATCCACGCTGGCTTTGATAATGCTAATTCTACGCAAACAACGAAATACTTATCAGGCGGCGGCGGACAAGACCCTGCTACACTGTTTAGCTCAATTATGAATAACTGGTAACCAAAAAACCTCCAACTTCACTGTTGGAGGTTTTTTTAAGATAGATGCGTTTTATGCTTAAGTGAAAAAAAGGAAACGTTAATAACTTTGCAAATCGTTACATAATGCAGAACCGTTAAGACAACCACCCCACAGTTCATCCCGATTATAATTCCCTGCATGCCAATATTGGTTTGTGATCCCAAGAAAAACATCAGGGAAAAAGACACAATATGCGACCATATCGTATGATAAAAAGCATCTTTCACATAGCCAAGGCCAATTAAATAAGCTTGAAGCGGAACCGCAAAGAAGTGGAAAAGAAAATACGGCCATAAAGCTTTTAAATAGTAAACGGCTTCGGTAGAATGAAAAAACAAGTTGGTAAGCGGCTCAGCAAAGAAATACATCGCCACTATAGACGGAATTCCATATAAAAACGTCATTTGCATGCTTTGAGTCAAAAGTCTTTGAAGCTGTTCTTCCTGATTTTTCGCATGAGCTTCAGATACAGCGGGTATAAGTGCTACTAAAAGAGAATGAGCAAAGAAAGCCGGAAAAAAGCCGATCGACATCGCTACCCCTGTTAGCATACCAAAATGCTGCGTTGCCCCGGTTAAAGTCATTCCAGATAAAACGAGCGCGTGTTTGATTAAAAACGGCTGAATAGCATTACATACCGCATTAAATAAACGCAGTCCCGTGGTCGGAAGTGAGACGCCTAGCAGCTTTTTCCGAATCTCACTTGGAGAAAGCAAAGGTCTGTGCCCTCTTGATAAAACACTTAGCTGAGTGACATACGTGATAAAAAAATAAAGCAAAATAACAGCTTCGGTCCCAATTAGCGTACAAATCGCAATAAACAGTGACATTTTAACATCTGTGAAAGCAAACATTTGAAAAACAACAAATAAAATAGTCAACTGAAAGGCTTTGCGGATAAAATTAGACACAGCGATAGTCGTCATATTATTTTTACCCGTAAAATATCCACGAAGCACCGCTGAAAATGAAACAACCGGAATGAAACATAGTACAACCCATTTTAAGTAAGGATGATAGTGACTAAAAAATGGAAAGGCTGCTAATACGGCCAGTGTAATAAAAAAGATGCCCAAACTCACAGCAGTAGCAAAAATGGTGGCATGCTTCATCATATGCTGATGTTCTTTGCGATGATGTTCAGCAAGAAATTTAGAAATAGAAATAGGCAGTTCTAAGTTAGCTACGGTGGCAATAAGAAAAATGATAGGAAGAACAGTCATGTACATGCCCATGCCTTCCCTTCCTAATTCTCTAGCAAGTACCATATTTACAAGAAATTCAATTAACTCTCCCGCAAAGGCAGCACCTGCTAAAATAAACGTTCCTTTCAAAAAAGTGTTCATCTCGTTATCTCCTCTATTTCCCGTCCTTTTTCATCACTACCTCTTCTCTCTATGTATATGACAAGCCCAATACGAATTATTTGTCTAATTGTATTTTTCGGTGTACAAGTTCTTGTATAATGTTCAACCTATGTGAAAAAAAACCGTTATATACCTTTTTCACATAGGAAATTCATTCGTTTCTTATATTTTGGCTCTCAAAACTTACATAGAGAAAACAGGTGACCCAATGAGCCTGCTGATTGCTAACAGGAATAGAGCATGTTGCTTTAATGTAACAAATTCATATTAGTTAAGCATCTTTATTCATCATTTCCTGTGTATGCACTTCTTTTTTTGATACCGAGGCGTTTTTGCCTAGTACAACCGAAAAGACAACAATTAGTGCTATCGCAAGAGTAAAAAGTGTAATTGATTCGCCTAGAAACAGAGCTGCAAACAAAATCATTAAAAATGGCTGCAAATATTGAACCTGGCTAACTCTGGCTATTCCCCCCATAGCCATCCCGCTGTACCAAGCAACGTATGCTAAAAATTGACTAACGACTGAGAGATAAATCAAACTAACCCACGCTTGTAAAGGCGCATGAAGCATTTCAGCTGTAATGCTTACTCCCACTGGAATCACAAAAAATGGCGCACCGATGATAATGGCCCAAGCAATTACTTGCCAGCTTCCTAATTCTCTTGCTAACACCCCTCCTTCTGCGTAGCTTAGTCCAAGTATCAGCACCGCTGCTAGTAGAGCTGCATCAGCAAACTGCAGTTGACCAAACCCGAGATGAAGAGCATACACGATAACAGCTGCAGAACCAATCATGCTTGACATCCAGAATTTGAAAGAAGGACGTTCACCCCCTCTAAACATCGCAAAACCGGCTGTGGCTAATGGTAAAAGAGCAAGTTCAACCGCTCCGTGAGAAACAGGCAATGATTTCATTGCCGAGGAAGTGAGCAGAGGAAACCCTAAAACTGCGCCTAAAGCAACGATCAGCAGACTTTTAAATTGGCGACGAGATGGAAATTTTTCTTTTCGTACAATCAATATCACAGCTACTAAAATAGCAGCTACAGCTGTTCTTCCTAAACCAGCGACTGTCGTTCCGAAATACTCGACTGCAATGCTTGTAGAAGGAAGGGTTAAGCTAAAACAGATAACGCCTACTACCCCTAACAATAAGCCCATTTTCTCTCTCGTTTCTTTTTGCATCTTACCCTACCCCTGTCTTTTTATTTTTCAGAACTGTACCATTTTTCTAAAAAAAGTTCTGATATAATTAAAAGGATAGCGCAGGACAACTGCTAAAATAAATCATTCTTTTACCTAACTGTACGGGTACAAATTAAAGGAGTAGGACCTATGAGTTTGAAATATATGAAAATTATGGAAGAAATTAAGCTTGGCCTAGCAAATGGATTGCTTATTGCAGGTGGTAAACTCCCTTCTGTTCGCCGACTCTCCCAACATTTTTCGTGCAGCAAGAATACCGTTATTAAAGCGTACAGCGAATTAGAAAAAGAGCATTTAATTTATTCTGTTCCTAAAAGCGGCTACTACGTTGTGGCAGAATTTCAACATAGGACGAATGAAAATGAAGTGATTGATTTCTTGTCTGCTGGTCCAGATAAAAACGTTATGCCTTATCTTGAATTTCAGCATTGTATAAACCAAGCGATTGAACACTACAAAGAAGAGCTTTTTACATACTCTGATCAACAAGGCTCTTACTCATTACGGGTACAGTTAGTGAAACACTTGCAGAATCTACAGGTGTTCACTCAAGCTGAAAGGTTAGTTGTTGTATCCGGGTCTCAGCAAGCCCTTCACTTATTAGTTTCTATGCCATTTCCAAATGGAAAAAATAATATCCTGATTGAACAGCCCACTTATTTCGGTTTTATCGAGTCTCTTACCCTGCACCAAGCTACTACTTTTGGGATCGAGCTATCGATGGAAGGCATTGATCTTGATCGTTTGGAGTACATTTTTCGAAATAATGACATAAAATTTTTCTATATTATTCCGAGATTCCACAATCCTCTTGGGCATTGTTATACAAATTTTGAGAAGAAAAAAATCGTGGAGCTGGCTGAAAAATACGATGTATACATAGTCGAGGATGACTTTTTGGGTGACCTTGATCCCGATGCAAAATCAGATCCTTTATTTTCTTTTAATCCTTCTGGACGAGTCATTTACATTAAAAGCTTTTCGAAAATCTTTCTTCCTGGTTTACGCATTGCTGCTGTCGTGCTTCCTTCGTTAATGAATAGCAACTTTTTACGATATAAATTCAGTTCAGATTTTAATAGTTCAGCGCTTTCCCAAGGTGCTCTTGAAATTTATTTAAAAAGCGGCATGTTTACTAGTCATCTTAAAAAGATAAAAGAGGTATACCATACCAAAATGCAAACTCTTGTAGAAGCATGTGATTCACTGCTGCCCGCTCATACACATTTTTCTAAACCAACTTCAGGATTCTATTTATCCATTAGTTTGCCTGAGCATGTGACAGCAAAACAGATCGTTCACATGCTAAACGAGCAGCACATATATGTTGATGATGCTTCTAGATTTTTTTTACCAGAATACAAACGAGACACTCTTATCCGGTTAAGCATCTCACAAGTAAATAAGAATACGATCAAACGAGGGATTGAACAGCTGGCTCAGTGCATTACTTTAATTGATGATAGAAAAAATCATCCTATTCCAAAGAACCTTTTCCCCTTGTAGAATGGGAATTTAATGGACATACTAAACGAAAAGAAGCCAAGGAGTTAGAATCCTTGACTTCTTTTATTTAACCGTAACGGTTATAAGAGGCATGTTATGCGTCCCTTTTGCAGAAACATGTGATTGCACGGTATATGTGCCAGGCTCAGAGAAAGATGTTTGTATTTCATATACACCTTCTCCTATTTGTTTAGGCTTTAACATCTTCCCTTTCCCTTTCCCTTCACCATCTTTTTTCTTTATTTCAAATTCAATCATTTCAACATCATCATTTTTTACTTTTTCGTCTCCATATGTAATTTCGGCTTTGTAGATACCGCTTTCATTTTTCTGTAACGCCTCTGGGCCTTGAAGATTTACGTCCAACGGTTTTGGCTGCTCAGCGTTTGTGCTTTGAGCAGGTTCCTGACCACAGGCCGTTAAAAGTAAACAAAGACTGATGATAAATATACTTATTCTTTTTTTCATGCATTCATCTCCTTTTTAAACCCTTTGTTTAACTATAACGCGTATTGCAAAGAAAAAAATGAATTTTTTTAAAAAAGAAGAATTTTTAAAGATTTTTTAAGAAAAAAAGTTCATACTGACACTAACTAGTTTTTTCCAAGGAGGAAGAAAATGAATTCAGCTAAATCTCCAGCTAAAAAATCATGGCTACAGACATTAATCAAAAATAAAAGTGAGCGTAAAAAAGTGATCTTTATCTTTACTATCTCTTTTTTGCTAGTTGTAGCAGGGCTTATTTATATCCCTATTTATAAACATTCCCTTCCACTCGATTCTAAAATATATGAAGGGAATTTTAAAGAGCTTGGTTCAATTGCACGAATTGGTTTCTTTGCAGCTTTAGCCATTTATCCTGTTTTTTTATTATTAAAATGGAAACCGTTATCGCACATAAAAAAAGGAAATTTCGAGTTAAAACCGCTTATCCAATTTTTAGCCAAGTACGTTCGTCAGTGGCACGTTCCCATTGCTCTTATATCAACGGCCTTGATTATTTTACATGGTTATATGGCTTTAATAAAAGGATTTCAAGCAAATTTTACGTACTTTTCAGGAATTATTACAATGGCTGTTCTAGTTTGTTTACTTGTGATGGGTGTGAAGCGCTATAAGCGTACAGATAAAAAGTGGCATCTTAAATTTGCTATCTCTTTTTTGGTTTTGTTTATGATTCATGCTACCTTTTCATAACTTGCCATTGTTTAAAGTTTTTTATATAGGGTACAGTTCACAATGAATACATGATATGTATCACTATACGTTTTACATCATTTAGGAGGTATAAACATGGCAAGAGTGTTAGCTGTATTATCAAGCGGATACGAAGAGAAAGATTATCACACAGGTTGGTGGGCAGAAGAATTATTTGCTCCGCTGCAAAAGCTTGAGGACGCAGGGCACACCGTTGATTTAGCCTCACCTTTTGGAGGTAAGCCGGAAGTAGACGTTCGAAGTATTTCAGAAGACTTTGATCCAGACGGAACGTATAAGAAATTATATGAATCAGGAAGAGCGGATCAGACAATGAAACTTGAAGAAGTAGATGCTGAGAACTATGACGTTATCTTAGTAGTAGGCGGCCACGGCGCTATGTTTGACTTAGCAAAAAATGTGGACTTGCATGCACTTATGAACAAAGTATACGACAACGGAGGTATTTTAGCAGCTGAGTGTCACGGACCTTCTGTTTTTGCTTTCTTGAAAGGATCCGATGATGAGCTGTTAATTAAAGGACTGGACGTAACCGGTTATCCTGATGAAATTGAACCGGAAGAAGTACTTCCCTTTTTACCATACAGTTTAGAACAAGAACTTCGTGAAGTGGCTAACTACATCCCTGAGATGGATAAAAAAGCATATGCCGTTTGGGCCAATGATCAAATTGTCACAAGCCGAGATCCTTTTTCTTCTGAGTTAATGGGTGATGAATTAGTTAAAAAGCTAAATAAATAAACAAAAAAAGACTGCT
>NZ_JYOO01000015.1 GCF_000956595.1 Priestia aryabhattai B8W22
TACAATCTTACGCCGTGCAAAATAAAATTAGTTGATAACACGTCAAGCAGACAGCTGAAGTTGTACCCGTCATCATAAGCGCCAGTCTTTTAGATTTGATGTTCATTTCTGCTATGCCGTAAGCTAAATAAGCAAATACTAAAAACAAAATAATTTTAGATGTCAATTGATCACGTTTTGATAGCAATTCAACCAGTGAATAACCCATCCAAATAACAATGTGTAAGCTCCAAACGAAATATGTCTTCATAGCTCCTTCGCCGCCTTTTCATTCGTTATCCAAAGAAGCAATTTTTTATCTACCTATAAGGAAAGCACGTCCCACTTCATATGTATGCATCTAGAGCTCATTTAAGACTGCCTCAGCGCTTTTTACACGTTTCTTCTAAAGGAGATACTCATCAGCAATAAAAACTGTCTGACAAGCATCTGATACTTGATGAAAACCGTTTTCTTCAAAAAAAAAGCTGATGCATACGCATCAGCTTTTTAAAAACATTATTTTACAATGTGAATTGGGCTTCCAATAGCTACTTCAGCAGCTTCCATTGTGATTTCACCTAATGTTGGGTGAGCGTGAATTGTTAATGCGATATCTTCAGCTGTTACGCCAGCTTCGATAGCAAGACCAAGCTCAGCGATCATGTCAGATGCGCTAGGTCCAGCGATTTGAGCACCAACAACTACTCCGTCTTCTTTACGAGTGATAAGCTTCAAGAAGCCTTCTGCAGCGTTAAGTGCAAGCGCACGTCCGTTAGCAGCAAATGGGAATTTAGAAGCTTTAACAGCTAATCCTTCTTCTTTCGCTTGTGCTTCAGTATAACCTACAGATGCAAGCTCAGGCTCAGAGAATACAACTGCTGGAATTCCTAAGTAGTCAATTTCAGCAGGTTCGCCAGCGATTACTTCAGCTGCGATTTTACCTTCGTAAGAAGCTTTGTGTGCAAGTGGTGGTCCAGTTACGATATCACCAATTGCAAAGATGTTGCTTACAGATGTACGAGTTTGGTTATCGATTTCGATAAGACCACGGTCAGTCATTTTAACGCCAACTTGCTCAAGACCAAGCTCATCAGTGTTAGGACGACGACCTACAGTAACTAATACGTAGTCAGCATCGATTACTTTTGACTCTCCGCCTACTTCAAACGTAACTTGTACGCCGTCAGCAGTTTCTTCAACACCTTTAGCCATTGCTTTTGTATAGATTTCAACGTTTCCTTTTTTCTTAAGGTTACGTTTAACAAGTGAACTCATTTGTTTTTCAAAACCAGCTAAAATTTCATCAGCAGCTTCTACAAATGTAACTTCTGTACCGAAGTTAGCAAAAGCAGTACCAAGCTCAGTACCGATGTAACCTCCGCCGATTACAACTAATTTTTTAGGAACTTCTTTAAGTGCTAATGCACCTGTAGAGTTGATTACGCGCTCAGAGAATTTGAATCCAGGGATCTCGATTGGACGAGAACCAGTTGCAAGGATTGCATTTTTGAATTTGTACGTTTGTGCTGAATTTTCATCCATTACACGTACAGTTTCGCTGTCAACGAAGTAAGCTTCACCTTTTACGATGTCAACTTTGTTACCTTTAAGAAGGCCTTCAACACCGCCAGTAAGTTTGTTTACAACGCCGTTTTTGAATTCTTGAACTTTAGAGAAATCAACTGTTACGTTCTCAGCGATAATCCCCATGTCTTCAGAATGTTTAGCATGTTCAAAACGGTGACCTGCAGCGATTAATGCTTTTGAAGGAATACAACCAACGTTTAAGCATACGCCCCCAAGATTACCTTTTTCTACAATTGTAACTTTTTGACCTAATTGAGCTGCACGAATTGCTGCAACGTAGCCACCAGGGCCAGCACCAATGACAAGAGTATCAGTTTCGATTGGGAAATCTCCTACTACCATTTATTACGCCTCCATTAATAATAATTCTGGATCATTTAATAAACGCTTGATTTGGTTAAGAGCGTTTTGAGCTGTTGCGCCATCGATAATACGGTGGTCAAAGCTTAGTGATAATGCTAATACTGGAGCAATTACAATTTCACCGTCGCGTACAACTGGTTTTTCAGCGATACGTCCGATACCTAGAATTGCAACTTCCGGGTGGTTGATAACTGGAGTAAACCATTGTCCACCAGCAGAACCAATATTTGTGATTGTACAAGAAGCGCCTTTCATTTCAGCAGGAGCTAATTTACCATCACGTGCTTTTCCAGCAAGGTCGTTAATTTGATCAGAAATTTCGAATACAGATTTACGATCAGCATTTTTCACAACTGGTACTAAAAGACCTTTTTCAGTGTCAGCAGCGATACCGATGTTGTAGTAATGTTTTTGAATTACTTCATCTGTAGAATCATCGATTGAAGTGTTAAGAGCTGGGAACTTCTTAAGTGCTGAAGTTAACGCTTTTACCACGTAAGGTAAGAATGTTAATTTAATACCTTGATCTGCTGCAACTGTTTTGAATTTTTTACGATGAGCAACAAGAGCTGTTACATCGATTTCATCCATTAATGTTACGTGTGGAGCAGTGTGTTTAGAGTTAACCATAGCTTTTGCGATTGCACGACGGATACCGCTCATTTTCTCGCGAGTTTCTGGTAGATCGCCTTCAGGAATAGCTTGTGCTGCTGCTGCTTTTGGTTCAGCTGAAGCAGTTTCCTCTTTAGCTGGAGCTTCAGCAGTTGCTGTAGCTGTAGAGCCACCAGATAAGAAGCTATCGATGTCATCTTTAACAATACGTCCGTTTTTACCTGAACCAGGAACAGCTTTAATGTCTATACCTTTTTCACGAGCATATTTGCGCACTGAAGGCATAGCAATTACTTTACGGTTAGGATCAACATCAGCTTGTGCTGCAGGAGCTGTTGCTTCTTCAGTCACTTCTTCAGTTGAAGCTTCTTCTTTAGCTTCTTCTGCTGGTGCATCATCATGATCGTCACCTTTGAATTTTAAGTCTTCGTATCCAGGAGCATCAAAAGTAACGATAACTTGTCCTACAGTAGCTACTGTACCTTCGTCAACTTTTACTTCTAATACTTTACCTTTTACAGGAGATGGGATTTCAACAACAGCTTTGTCATTTTGTACTTCTGCTAGTACATCATCCTCATCAATTTCATCTCCAGCTTTTACGAACCATTTTACAATTTCACCTTCGTGGATACCTTCACCGATATCCGGCAGTTTAAATTCAAATGCCACGTGTCTTCACCCTCCTAGTTAGTTGCGTTCAATTTGTTAGTGTTTATTTTATCTAAGACAGAAATCAGCACAAAGCTGATTTCTGTCACAGTAAAATGCTAATTAAAATTCAAGTACTTTCTTAGCTGTTTCAACGATATCTTTGTGGTCTGGTAACCATACGCCCTCAGCTTGAGAGAATGGGAACACAGTATCCGGTGCTGTTACACGTAATACTGGTGCTTCTAAGCTTAAGATTGCACGATCGTTAATTTCAGCTACAACGTTAGCTGCAATACCAGCTTGTTTTTGAGCTTCTTGAACTACTACTACGCGACCAGTTTTTTCAACTGATGCAAGAATTGTATCGATATCTAAAGGTTGAACTGTACGTAAGTCTACTACTTCAGCAGAGATACCTTCTTTTTCTAGTTCTTCAGCTGCTTTTAATGATGAGTGTACCATTGCACCGTAAGCGATAAGCGTTACGTCTGTACCTTCACGTTTCACATCAGCTGTACCTAAGTCAATAGTGTATGATTCTTCAGGTACTTCTTGACGGAATGAACGGTAAAGCTTCATGTGCTCTAAGTATACAACCGGATCGTTATCACGGATTGATGAAATTAAAAGACCTTTTGCATCGTATGGAGTTGAAGGAATTACAACTTTTAGACCAGGTTGAGATGCTACGATACCTTCTAAGCTATCAGCGTGAAGTTCTGGTGTATGAACGCCTCCACCAAATGGTGAACGGAATGTGATTGGTGCATTCCAGCGACCGCCAGAACGGTAGCGCATACGTGCAGCTTGACCTGATACAGAATCAAGTACTTCGTATACGAAACCAAAGAATTGAATTTCAGGAACCGGACGGAAACCTTGAGTCGATAGACCCACAGCAAGACCACCGATACCAGATTCAGCTAATGGCGTATCGAATACGCGATCTTCGCCGAATTCTTGTTGAAGACCTTCAGTCGCACGGAATACTCCACCGTTTACGCCAACGTCTTCACCAAAAACTAATACGTTTTCGTCGTTTTTCATTTCTGTGCGTAACGCATCAGTAATCGCTTGAATCATTGTCATTTGCGCCATGGCTTACTTCGACTCCTTCTCTTTGTAGATTTCATATTGCTCTTGTAAGTTTGAAGGCATAGTTTCGTACATGATTTCCATTAGATCTGTAACTTTTTGTTTTGGATAATCGTCAGCCTTCTTAATAGCTTGTTTGATATCTTCTTTAGCTTGCTCGATTACTTTGTTTTCTTCTTCTTCATTCCAGATGCCTTTAGCTTCTAAGAATTTACGGAAGCGAACAAGTGGATCTTTCTTTTCCCACTCAGTGTCAAGCTCAGCTGTACGATAACGAGTTGGATCGTCACCAGCCATTGTATGTGGACCATAACGGTAAGTTAATGTTTCAATTAAAGTTGGACCTTCACCGTTTACTGCACGCTCACGAGCTTCGCTTACTGCAACGTATACTGCTAGTGCATCCATACCGTCTACTTGAACGCCTGGGATACCAACAGCCGCTGCTTTTTGAGCGATTGTACGTGCTGCAGATTGCTTTTCAACTGGTGTTGAAATTGCAAAGCGGTTGTTTTGTACAACAAAGATTGCTGGAGCTTTGAATGCACCTGCGAAGTTCATACCTTCGTAGAAGTCACCTTGTGAAGCTCCGCCGTCACCTGTATAAGTGATCGCTACTGCTTTTTTACCGCGCTTTTTAAGACCTAGTGCCACACCAGCAGTTTGCACGATTTGTGCACCGATGATGATTTGTGGAGAAAGTACATCTACACCTTCTGGCGCTTGGTTACCGTGGAAATGACCACGAGAGAATAAGAACGCTTGATATAATGGAAGACCATGCCAAATTAACTGAGGCACATCACGGTACCCAGGTAAAATGAAGTCTTCTTTTTCTAATGCGAAATGAGAAGCGATTTGAGAAGCTTCTTGCCCAGCAGTTGGTGCATAGAAACCTAAACGACCTTGACGGTTCAATGAAATTGAACGTTGATCAAGAATACGAGTGTATACCATGCGAGTCATTAACTCTTTTAATTTTTCGTCAGATAAATCTGGCAACGCTGATTTATTTACTACTTCGCCCTCTTCATTAAGAATTTGGAACGTTTGGTACTGCTCAGCGATTTTATCAAGTTGCTTTGATACATCAATAATAGCCTTTTTAGTTTTAGCAGCCATCTAAGTCACCTCTTCCTTTCATTTAAGCCGTATAAATTCATTTTACTAATCAAACAAACATACACGCTTTTAGAATGTCCCAAATGGACAAGTAAAAGTCATATTTTGTCGAGTAGCTTTTTGAACTCGCTAATCCTTAACATTTCTATGTATTCCCCAGCGAATTCTGTGCAAACATTTACGTAAAAGGAAAGTTTAAGCGAAACGAGCGTTTCGTTAAACTGTATTAATTATTTTGCAAAAATGATTAATACAACACTTACTACGCTACCTAGTTTACAATACACTAAAACAGTTCGTCAATGCATTTACATCAAGAAATTACGCTTTTTTAGTTTGTGAAATAAAACACATAAAAAAGACATGCTGTACTATTACACAGACACAAACTGTATTATATGTTTTATAATAACCTTCTCTTTTTTTACGTCTGCACATCTCCTATCTTGCCACAAATAAACGATTTTTTAAAACAATATCCTTTTGTAATTTTTACTTGAATCATGTCGAAACTCTTTCTTTATTTCAGAAAACCTTCCTTTTCAGCCAAAAAAAAAGACCTGTAAACTTCACAGGCCTTCTTATTTATCGTCGCTATTTTTCACCTTTAACTTTGTTTTGTTATAAAAATCCTCTTTGGCTTTATTATAGTCAGTTGTTAATGTGTTAAACGTTTCTTTTTTCTTTTCAACTTCTTTATAAGTAGTATTGATCGAAGCGATTTGCGTTTCAAGATTCTCTAATTTCACATTGTCTTTTTCAAAGAGCGTATATAGCTGACGATCTAATTCAATGGAATGAAGATAGGCATCGTGTAAGGACTGGTAGGCCTTATAACGCTTCTT
Organism: Priestia aryabhattai B8W22; assembly: GCF_000956595.1. Taxonomy (GTDB): domain Bacteria; phylum Bacillota; class Bacilli; order Bacillales; family Bacillaceae_H; genus Priestia; species Priestia aryabhattai. The sequence continues at coordinate 6,261 of NZ_JYOO01000015.1, forward strand.
CATTAACGAAGATAGTTCAAGCGCCTCTTCTTTGGCTTTGCCGTCCTCTAGTTTTTGGATCTTTGGCTCTGTCGCTTCAAATTGTTTTTGCGAAGCGCTGATGCTTTTTTCTTCTTTTTGTAATTTACTTTCACGCTCATCTAATAACTGCTGCGCTTTTTGTGCTTTATTTTTTATTTTCTTTTTATCTTTAATTCCTAGCTCAATAATTTGGTCGTATACCGCATTTTCTTGCTGTTCTAAATCAGCTAACGGTTTTTGCTGATCGGCAAATTGCTTTTCTTGTGCTACCACTTTTTCTAATCCATTATATACCTCAAGTTCAGGCGATGAGCCTTCTGCACAGCCCGCTAGTGACATAGCCGCAATGCCGATAATTATATATCTTCCGACGCATTTCATATCTGGTAAATCCTCCCTTATTCATGGGTCATTATACAATTTTTGTAGGGAATTAGCAATTTATCTACACCCTTTTTCCACCTTTTAATATATTATACTAACCCAATCGTGAAAAAAAGGGAGCTTATTACTTTTTACCTTGGGATTGATAACTACGGGAGGTTATATTATGTTGGGTTATGGTGGATATGGCTGCGGCGGTTCTAATAAAGGTTTTGTGTTATTAATTGTACTGTTCATTTTATTAGTTATTATCGGCTGCAGCTGTGGCGGCTGGTAATTATACAATAAAAGCGGCTAACGGTCGCTTTTATTTTTTCTTATGCATGTTTTTCCATATGTTTGATACATATAATTAGTAGAAACATTTATGTGGTCAAGGTCGAGGTAATGACTTTTTTATACGGATTTGGTACACTTTATACCTATAAAATAGCCTAGGGAGATGTGAAAGTTGATTACAATGAACGATATTATTCAAGACGGACACCCAACGCTGCGAGAAGTAGCAAAAGAAGTACCGTTACCTGCTTCTGAAGAAGACAAAAAGATTTTACATAGCTTATTAGAATATGTAAAAAACAGTCAAGATCCTGAAATTGCTGCTAAATATGGACTGCGATCTGGTATCGGGCTTGCCGCTCCTCAAGTTAATGTATCAAAACGAATGATTGGGGTACACGTTACGGATGAAAAAGGCAAGCTATACAGCTATGCATTATTTAACCCTAAGATCATTAGCCACTCAGTTGAAAAGACATATCTTACAGGCGGTGAAGGCTGCTTGTCTGTCGATCAAGATATCCCAGGATTTGTTCCTCGATATGCACGCATCACAGTAAAAGGCACAACACTTGAAGGCGAAGAAGTAAAAATTCGTTTAAAAGGCCTTCCTGCTGTCGTATTTCAGCACGAAATTGATCATTTAGACGGAATTATGTTTTATGATTACATTAATAAAGAAAATCCATTTCAAGAACCTGAGAATGCTTTTCCATATGAACGCTAAAAAACGCGAGCTAGAGCTCGCGTTTTTTCTTATTTTAATAATCCTACTAGCTCTAATCCGTGGAGAATACCATCTTCTGCTACATCTTTTGTAACAAGATTAGCCACTTCTTTCACGACTTCTTCCGCATTTCCCATCGCTACGCCATTTCCGACAAATTCAAGCATTTCGATATCGTTCAAGCCGTCTCCGAATGCATATACATCTTTTCTGTCAAAGCCAAGCTTTTCAATCATGGTCTCAATTCCTCGCGCTTTTGATCCACCTTTTGGCAGAACATCAGTTGAAAATTCATGCCAGCGAATAAAGTCAAATTTCTTAAAATTTTCTTCATAAGGAGCTTCTTCTCCCGCTGTACAGAATAAGAGGGATTGATAAATTTCACGCCCTTTGAAATAAGCAGGATCGTGGTGAGGGTGGGTAAATCCAATTTTCAGCGTGCTGATGCTGGATTCGATATAGTCATGAAATTCAATGTTTGATTTCATATCTTCATGATCCATGTATACGACAGGGTGATCATGCTCAACAGCAAAAGCTGTTAAACCTTGAAGCTCTTCTTTATTTAACGGGTTTTTGTAAAGAACTTCTCCATTTAAGACAATGTACTGACCATTAAAGCTAATATATGTTTGAATATCCAACTCTTCACGCAGATCTTTAAACATAAAAGGAGCCCTTCCAGTTGCAATTGCCACTTCATGCCCCTGCTCTTTTAACAGCTGGACAGCTTTTTTTGTAGAAGCAGGCAGTTTTTTATCATGATCCAATAACGTTCCATCAATATCAAAAAAAATAATCTTTCGTTCCACGTTTATCACCTTATTTTTTATAATTTTTTATCTCTTTGTTAAGCCTTTCCAATTATATCAAACAAGCGCTGGTTTCTCTATAAATGGACGGTCCCACTTACAATTTTTCCATATTTAACCACGAGAAACCTCTTCCTTTTCATCATATAATAAGAGTACAGAGAGAGACAGGCAGGTATCGCAAAAAAACAAAGGAGCTGAAAAATCATGTTAAAAGATTTTCGAAAAAGGCTGCTAAAACGCTGGAATGAATTATTGCGTAAAAAAACGATGGCATAATCGATTTTTTTAGGGCTTTCTGTTGTAAAATTTGCAGAGTGTGTGTCTGCATCGTACAATGGAATAGCCCTTATTTTTTATACGCACGGAAAATATAGTCTTGTATCCGTTTCCTATTAATATTATTCTATAATTAATTGACTTGTTATATTTAGATGACTAAAATGTAGTGAAAGCAAGTTTCTTTAGAAAATACATGAAATACATACACATTTTATAATATAATAAAATAAGTTATTTGAATTTCGGAATTAAGGAGAGATTTTTGTTATGATTTTTAAAGTTTATTTTCAAGAAAAAATGAGTGAAGTAGCTGTACGTGAAAATACAAAAACAGTGTATGTGAACGCAGATTCTGAGCGTGACGTTCGTAAAAAGTTAAAAGCGCGTTCAATTAATATTGAGTTTGTTCAAGCAGTGACTGGAGACTATCTAGAATATGAACAACAGCATGAAGATTTTAAAGTATTGGAGATATGATGAAAATGAAATTTGTAAAAAATAATCAAACGGCAGTTTTCGCCCTGGGTGGACTAGGCGAAATCGGTAAAAATACGTATGCCGTACAGTTTCAAGATGAAATTATTCTTATTGATGCAGGAATTAAATTCCCTGAAGATGAGCTTTTAGGAATTGACTACGTTATTCCTGACTACAGTTATTTGGTAAAAAATGCAGATAAAATCCGTGGCCTTTTCGTTACACATGGTCATGAAGATCACATCGGCGGAATTCCTTACTTATTAAGAGAATTAAACATTCCTATTTATGCAGGGAAATTAGCCCTTGGGCTTCTTCGCAACAAATTAGACGAGCATGGATTGCTTCGTACAGCTCAGCTTCATGAAATTACTGAAGATGACGTAATTAAATTCCGTAAAACATCGGTGACGTTCTTCCGCACAACTCACAGTATTCCTGATTCTTACGGAATTGTGGTAAAAACACCAAACGGACAAATCGTACATACAGGAGATTTCAAGTTTGATTTTACACCAGTGGGCGAACCGGCTAACTTAACAAAAATGGCTGAAATCGGTAAAGAAGGCGTTCTATGCTTGCTTTCAGACAGTACAAACAGTGAAATTCCTAACTTTACGATGTCTGAGCGCCGCGTAGGTGACAGCATTCATGACATTTTCCGTAAAGTAGACGGCCGTATTATTTTTGCAACGTTTGCTTCAAATATTCACCGCTTACAGCAAGTAGTAGAAGCAGCCGTATTGCATAATCGTAAAGTTGCTGTATTCGGACGCAGTATGGAAGCAGCTATTGAGATTGGCCAACAGCTTGGATATATTTCATGTCCAAAAGATACGTTCATTGAGCCTTCTCAAATTAACCGAATTCCAGCTAACCGCGTGACTATTTTATGTACAGGCAGCCAAGGTGAACCGATGGCAGCGCTATCTAGAATTGCAAACGGTACTCACCGCCAAATTCAAATTATCCCTGGAGATACGGTTGTATTCTCATCTTCACCTATTCCGGGAAATACAGTAAGTGTTAGCAAAACAATTGATATGCTATTCCGTGCAGGAGCAGAGGTTATTCACGGTGCTCTAAACGATATCCACACTTCTGGACACGGTGGACAAGAAGAGCAAAAATTAATGCTTCGTTTGATGAAACCAAAATATTTTATGCCAATTCACGGTGAGTATCGCATGCAGAAAATGCACATCAAACTTGCAACAGACTGTGGAGTTCCTGAAGAAAACTGCTTCATTATGGATAATGGAGAAGTGCTAGCTTTAAGCGACAGCGAAGCTTCAGTAGCCGGCAAAATCCCTTCAGGCTCTGTATATATTGACGGAAGCGGAATTGGTGACATTGGAAATATCGTACTTCGTGACCGCCGCATTTTATCTGAAGAAGGCCTTGTGATTGTGGTTGTAAGCATCAATATGAAAGACTTCAAGATCGCTGCTGGTCCAGACATTATCTCTCGTGGTTTTGTTTATATGCGCGAATCTGGCGACTTAATTAATGATGCACAGTCCCTTATTACAAAACACTTGAACAAAGTAATGGAACGTCGTACGTCACAATGGTCTGAGATTAAAAATGAAATCACAGACACATTGGCTCCATTCCTTTATGAAAAAACAAAGCGCCGTCCAATGATTTTACCAATCATTATGGAGGTTTAATAAAAGAAAAAGAGCGGATGCAATTGCATCCGCTCTTTTTTTATTAGGCACTGGCAAATTTATTTTCGAAGCGGTTGATATCTGCGTCTGCTCCAATAACAATCAACACGTCCCCTTCTTGAATCGTTTCGGATGCCTGAGGAGAAACAATGATGTCTCGATCACGCTTAATGGCTACAATGTTAATGCCATATTTCGCACGAATGTCTAACTCAATCAGCGTATTGCCAGCCATTCTTTTGCTCGCTACTAATTCGACAATGCTGTGTTCTTCAGATAGCTCTAAATAATCCAGCACGCTGTTTGAAATCATGTTATTGGCAATTCTTCTTCCCATATCTCGTTCGGGATGCACGATAAAATTGGCGCCAATTTTTGATAATACTTTGGCATGATAATCATTTTGCGCTTTTACCGTTATTTTTTCAACGCCCAGCTCTTTTAGTATAAGGGTCGTCAAAATACTCGCCTGAATATTGTCACCAATAGCTACGATAACATGATCAAAATTACGAATTCCTAAACTTTTTAAAACCCCTTCATCCATTGAATCGCCTACTACTGCGTGGGAAGCAACGTTAGCATACTCATTTACCTTTTCTTCATCAATATCAATCGCCAGAACTTCCATTCCTTGATCGCTTAATGTTTTACAAATACTTCCACCAAATCTACCTAATCCGATGACTGCAAATTCTTTTTTCATTTGAATTCCTCCATTATGTACAGGAAAAAATCTGAACTACCGTTATTTTACCACAATTCTTTTGTATCAACCTCATTTTCCCGTTAACAACGCTTATATGTCTTTACTATTTCTCATAGAAAAACAGAAGGATCAGCTCCCTCTGTTTTTTAAGCTGTAGCATGGGTTTGAACAAGGTAATAATATACGCCTTTTTGCTGCATAAGTTCCCCGTGATTCCCTGTTTCAATAATGCTTCCGTGATCTAATACAATGATGTTATCTGCTTCTCGTATAGTAGATAGCCGATGAGCAATCATGATGGCCGTTCTGTTTTTTAACAGCGTTTTAAGCGCTTGTTGAATCTTTACTTCTGTTTCTGTATCGATGCTTGCTGTCGCTTCATCTAAAATGATAATACGAGGATCAGCTAACAGCGTTCGAGCAAATGAGATCAATTGACGCTCTCCCACCGATAAGACGTTTCCCCGCTCTTCTACTTCCGTATCATAGCCTTTTTTCAGACGCTTTATAAAATCTGCAGCCCCTACCGCTTCTGCAGCCTTAATCACTTCCTCATCGGTAGCATCCGGTTTTCCAAACCGAATATTCTCCGTAATGGTTCCTGAAAAAATAAAGGTTTCTTGCAGCACAATACTAATTTGCGCTCGTAAACTCGCTAACGTAATATCTTGAATAGGCATATTATCAATTAAGATTTGCCCTTCGTTCACATCATAAAAACGCGTGATTAAATTAGCAATGGACGTTTTTCCAGATCCAGTATGCCCCACTAAAGCAACCGTCTGTCCTTCTTTTATTTCAATTGATACGTTGTTTAGAGCTTTCCGCTTCCCATCATAAGAAAATGAGACGTGCTTGAACTCAACTTTCCCCTTCATATCCTCTAAAGACGTAGCGGTTTCCAAATCTGCGACGAGAGGTTTTTCATCTAGAAATTCAAAAATACGCTCGGATGAAGCCATTCCCATTAATAATTGATTGTACACTTGCCCTAAACGGGAAATCGGTTCCCAAAACATCCCAAGATAAAAAGCAAATGATACAAAAATACCAATTGTTAGCCGTTCATCTTGAATAAGTACGGCACCGAACCAAATTAAAATAGCCGTTCCGACAGCATTTGTGAGTTCTACAAACGGTCGAAACATGGCATTTTTTCGAGTAGCTTGCCTCCAGCTCTCGTAATTTTCACTGTTTATGCGATCAAAAAACAGCATATTTTCTTGTTCTTGAGCAAATGATTGAGTGACGCGAATGCCTTGAATACTCTCATTTAAATGTGAATTTAATACTGACTGCTTCATACGAACAACTTGCCATGACCGGCGAATTCTTCTTCTCAGCTTTGTGGAAATCAAGAACATAATCGGTAAAATGACTAAAACAGCACATGTCAAAGTAGGACTGAGAGAAAATAATATAACTACAATCCCAACTAACAATAAGAGGTCCATAAACAGATTAACTACCCCGTTGGTAAATAAATCTTGAAGAGAGTTAATATCATTCATAATCCTTACAAGAATAGAGCCTCCTGAACGCGTATCAAAAAACCGGTGCGACAGCCCTTGAACATGGGTAAATAAATGTTTCCTTAAATCATATATAACGTGTTGCCCGAGTTGGTTCATCCATTTAATTCGAAAGACGTTCGCAATATAAGATAGAATATACAAGCTAAAGATTATGAAAACTAACTGCATGAGCAGCGTGCTATTCTTGTCTTTTACAGCATGATCAAGTGTATATACACCTATCAAAATAGGAATAGCGAGTCTAATGACCGTCGTGATAATGACCATAAGAAACGAGAAAGGAAGCAAGTTTTTTCGATATGGATGAAGATAACGAAACAAGCGGGCCATTTGCTTCCAGTTAAACATCTTATCAATGATTTGATCTGTTTGATAATAAAAGCGCTCTCGCACAACTTTATTTTTTTCGACTTCCATTCTATTCCTCCCTTGTTATACGTTCATCACCGACGTACTGCTTTCATATTGAATCTCGTAAATGTTTTTATAAATCCCTTGCTTTTGAATGAGCGTTTCATGGCTTCCTCTCTCTTTTATGTGACCTTCATGTAAGACCAAGATTTCATCGGCATGTCGCAAAGAAGAAAGGCGGTGTGCGATAATAAACGTCGTACGATTTTTCATCACTTCTTTTAAAGCCAATTGAATTTCTCTTTCTGTTTTCATATCAACGGCACTGGTGGCATCATCTAATACTAGAATACTAGGATTTAAGATAAGCGCTCGTGCAATCGCAATACGCTGCTTTTGCCCGCCTGATAACCCTAGTCCTCTCTCTCCTAGCATCGTGTCATATCCATCTGGAAGCTCCATAATAAAATCATGCGCCTGCGCTCGTTTTGCAGCATCAATAATGTCTTCTCTAGAAATACCCGGCACACCATAGGAGATGTTGGTTCCTATGCTGCTTGAGAACAAAAACGTTTCTTGAAGTACAAAGCCAATTTCTTTCCGAAGAACAGAGAGCGGATACTCTTTAATCGGACGATGGTTAACTAAGATCTGTCCTGAAGTCGGTTCGTAAAACCTCGTTAGCAGCTGTGTTAAGCTTGTTTTGCCGGCTCCAGTTGCTCCGATTAAACCTACGACTTTTCCTTTAGAAGCAGAAAACGATATGTTCTCAAGCGATTTTTTATCCTCGTTTGGATAGGATAAGCTAACATGCTGAAACTCGACCGTTCCATTAATAGAGAAGCTTCCCGCATGCTCATGGACTTTTTCTTCTTCTTCTAAAATTTCTAGCAGCCTTTCACCTGAAGCTTTAGACTGTGAAAACATATTGATAACAAACCCTAGATTCATAATAGGCCACATCAAATAAGAGGTTAAGCTAAAGAAAGCAACAAGCTCTCCAGGACGTACGCTTCCGTTCATAACAAGCGCTCCTCCGTACGCAAGGAGACCAACAATAGATAAATTTCCTATAAACTCCATTAAGGGAAAATATGTTGCCCACACATTCGCTGTTTCAATGTTTCGATTTTTATAAACTCCGTTGGAATCGTTAAATTTAGAGGTTTGAAATTTTTCTCTTGATAATGATTTGACCGTCTGTATGCCGCTTATATTTTCTTGAACATTTGTATTAAGTTCCCCAAACGATTGGCGAATTAAGCGAAACGCTGGATGAACGCGTTTATCAAAACGATAAACAGCTACCCCCAAAAAAGGCAGCAGGCAGATTGTGACCAGAGTGAGTGAAATAGAGTAATAGAACATAACGGAAAAGCTGGCAGTAAGTAAAATAACGAAGCGAATTAATTCTGAGAAGCCAAAAGATAGAAAAAAACGAAATCCTTCTACATCAGCTGTCAACCTGGACATCAAGTCCCCTGTTTTAGCATTGTCATAGTAAGAAAACGGTAAATACTGAAGTTTGCGGTAAAGTTTATTGCGAAGAGTATACACGGACTTAATTCCAAATAAGTCGCTGTAATATTGCTGAATATATGTAAAGATTCCTTTGACAATCATCAGTCCAATAAAAATAAATGCTACATTATCGACTAGCTGATATTGTTTTCCCAACACGATATGATCTATCGTATATTGCAACACAATAGGGTAAATCACAGTGATGGAGGTTACAAATAACAAACAAATAGCAGAATAAAAAAAGTACATTCGGTACGGCAAATAAAAATCTTTTAGTTTTTTAAACGTTCCCATATACCCCGTCCTTTCCTTTAGCTAAAATGTGCCACACATATTTAAATATATCGGTTCCCGAAATAAATTACCATAATTTTTAGATATTTTATCAAAAAAAGGTAAATAGTCATAAAAAAGAAATTGGAATATAGCTAAATGAATCCAACCTAAAGAAGAACAAATGGAATACATTAGTTGAACTGCTTGTGATACCTCAGTTGATTTCCGTGCAAGACTTCGCTTTCCGCGGGCGGGCGCTGAGCCTCCTCGTCGCTTGCGCTCCTGCGGGGTCTCATCTGTTCCGCTTTTCCCGCAGGAGTCTTCGTCTTGCCCTCCCATCAACTTCTAGAAAGATCTAAATAGACGAAACCTATTCACCATAACAAAAAAACGAACCACCAATCAAATATGTTGATTAGTGGTTCGTTTTTCACTTGGACTAAAATACTTTTGTCCAAGCCTCTTTTTTTATTGTTTTTCTACTGCATGTCCACCGAACTCATTGCGAAGAGCGGCTACTACTTTACCTGTAAACGTATCATCTTCAAGTGAGCGATAGCGCATCATTAAGGATAGAGCAATAACTGGCGTTGGCACTTGTAAATCTAGAGCGGATTCAACCGTCCACTTTCCTTCTCCAGAAGAGTTCATTACTCCTCGAATCCCCTCAAGTTTTGCATCTTTTGAAAATGCACGTTCCATTAATTCGATTAACCATGAGCGAATAACAGATCCGTTATTCCATACGCGGGCTACAGCTTCGTAGTCATAGTCAAATTCACTTTTCTCTAGCACATCAAAGCCTTCAGCAATTGCTTGCATCATGCCGTACTCAATTCCGTTATGAACCATTTTCAAGAAGTGACCGCTTCCTGCTGCACCGGAATAGAGATAGCCGTTTTCTACGTTGATGTCGCGGAAAATAGGTTCGATTGTAGCAAATGCATCTTTATCTCCCCCAATCATCATACAAGCGCCGTTTCGGGCACCTTCCATTCCGCCGCTTGTTCCAACATCAAAGTAGTGAATTCCTTTTTCAGCAGAAGCTGCAGCACGTCGTACAGAATCTTTATACTTAGAATTACCGCCTTCAATAATCATATCTCCTTCTTCAAGTAGTTCTTGAAGCTCAGAAATTACTTTTTCCGTGAGCTCCCCAGCCGGAACCATTACCCAAGCAATGCGTGGTTTTTCTAATTTGCTCACTAATTCTTGAATCGAAGAAGCTCCTTCTGCTCCCTTTTCTGATACTTTCTGTACTGCTTCGTTGTTCACATCGAATGCTACCACAGAATGGTTATGATCTAGTAAATTCAATACTAAGTTTGCTCCCATTTTTCCTAAGCCAATCATACCTAATTTCATATGTAAATTACCTCCAATAGTAAGTTTCGTATCATGTTGTTAGTGTTAGTATGGTGTAAACTCACAAGAAAAAATCCACATTTTTATATTTCCTTTATCAGTTACTTCCTACACACAAAAAAAGAAAAACATTCGATGCAAGTTCTACTAAGCATCGAATGCTTTTTACCTGTTACAACTGCCTGTATTTATTCGTTCTCGCCTAATACACGATTCACGCGCTTTTCAAGCATTTTCATACCGCTTCCGCCAGCTTGGAAGTGGCGTAGCTGACCTGTTTTGTCAAATACATAATATGCAGGTACATATTGATTTTCAAATGCATCCGTTAATTTATGTTCACTGTCTACAAAAATTGGCTGCGTAATATCATGTTCTGCTGCTACTTCTTTAATTTTTGTTAAGTCTAAATCATCTTCAGAGCGCGGCATATGAACGGCTACTACGTTTAATTGATCTTTGTATTGGTCGCGAAATTCATTTACTTGAGGCATTGCTTCTTTACATAAATGACAGCTTACTGACCAAAAATGAATAAGCGTTGGCTTTTCGCCAATTAGCTGCTCTTTTGTAACCTCTCCGTTTAACCATTCTGTAGCGCCCGTTAACTCAGGCATTGGCTGACGTAATTTCATGAATAAAAGCCTCCCTTATTTTCACTATTATTAACTAAATGTTCTTTATTATCCGATGAAAAAAAGGCCTAACGTGGACGTTAGACCTTTTAAACGTTGTGCTTACGCGTTTAAAGTAGCTTGACCTGGTTTCCAGTTAGCTGGGCAAAGTCCGCCAGTTTGTAACGCTTGAAGAACACGTAAAGTTTCATCAACGTCACGGCCAATATTGTTGTGGTTTACAACTGAATATTGTAATTCGCCTTCTGGGCTGATGATGAATAAACCGCGAAGTGCTACACCTTCTTCTTCAATTAAAACGCCGTACTCACGAGAAACAACGTGATTTGTATCAGCTGCTAATGGATATTTAAGATCACCTAAACCATTATCTTTACGATCAGTGTTGATCCAAGCTAAGTGTGTATGGATTGTGTCTGTAGAAACACCGATTACTTCTGCGTCAAGATCTTCAAACTCATCATAACGGTCAGAAAGTGCAGTGATTTCTGTTGGACATACAAATGTAAAGTCCATTGGATAGAAGAATAATACTGTCCATTTGTCATTTTTAATATTTTCTTCTAAGCTAACTTTACCGAATTCTTTGTTTGATAATACAGCTTCCATTTCAAAGCGTGGAGCTTGTTTACCTACCATACGTTCTGGCATACATGATCCCTCCAAATAATTATTAAATGAGAAAATGTATAAAACATTCTCACTTATGTACTGTTATAACGGTTTTCATTATAATGGATATTGTTTTTTTAGTCAATATTAATTAAGAATGAATTTAAACAACACCTTATAATGGTAACATAGTTGTTATGCCCGCCTTGAGGGCAAATTAAACCCTGACTTTAGCAAAAAAATGCTATAAAAGGGTTGCATTTATTTACCTTCTCAGTTTAGCATGTCTAATATCGGGAATAAACAAATGTGCTCATACTCTTACAAAATCTTTTCCACAGAATAAATTCCCACTTAGTAATATTGAAACAGAACATAGGAAGGATGAACAACGAATGTTTAAGATGCAAGACATCAACTGGGAACAGCTTCTTACCAATACTGGAGTTATTGTGTTAAAACTAGTTGCCATTACCATTGTATTTTTACTTGTACGAGCAATTGGTAAAAAAGTTATTGAACGTTCCTTTGAAAGAATGAGTGAGCGCGAAAACGCTACGCGTGGACGTATGCTCACACTCAAAAGTTTAACCGTTAATGTGTTTTCATATGTACTTATTTTTATTTTTGTCGTCATGCTGCTTGAAGCGGTAAATATTCATGCGACAGCTTTATTAGCTGGTGCCGGAGTTGTGGGTCTAGCAATCGGGTTCGGTGCTCAAGGACTGGTTAGCGACGTTGTAACAGGTTTCTTTTTACTTCTTGAAAAACAGCTTGATGTTGACGACTATGTAACAACCGGAAGTTTTTCAGGAATTGTCGAATCAGTAGGTCTTCGTACTACTCAAATTCGCGGGTTTGATGGAACTTTACACTATGTGCCTAACCGTGAAATTACAAGCTTAAGCAATCATTCCCGAGGCAATATGCGCGCGTTGATTGATATTGGCATTTCGTATGATGATGATATTGACAAAGCAATTTCCGTACTAGAAAAAGTATGCGAGCGCGTTGCTGCAACAAATGAAAACATTGTAGAAGGACCAAGCGTGATAGGAGTTCAAGGTCTAGGCGCGTCGGACGTTGTGCTTCGTGTAGTTGGCAAAGCTAAAAACGGTGAGCAGTGGGGGGTTGAACGTCAGCTTCGCAAAGAGTTTAAAGAAGCATTTGACGCAAACGGTATTGATATTCCGTTCCCTCATCAAGTAAATATTGATAAAAAGCAGCCTGAAGATGCCAAGCAGCCTCAGCATGCATAAAAAATAGCCGAAGGATTTGTTCCTTCGGCTTTCTTTTATCCTTGTACCTTGTTGCCTACTTGCTGACAAATTTCTTCTGCCGTTAATCCGCTAGCTGTAATAACTGAGCCTTGCGTTACTGCATCAGAAATCCCCATTACGTTTGAATCCTGTCCTGTTACAACACAGCAATCGCACCCTTGTGCATCACTTTCGTTGCGTAATTGTACCACTTCATGTCCGAGCTGCTGAAGTGCAGCCTGTACATCTGTTAAACCGTATTCTACACCAATTCGTGCCATCGTTGCCCACCTCCTCATGGTATTAATTTAGCCATAAGGAAAAATGATTATACGATTTATTGATTGCCTTTATGTTCAAAATATTTTGTAATAAGAGAAATCGCAGTATCTATTGCGCCTTCATGAGGCTGCAGCTTTGCATGATGAAGCCCATATTCAGACTGAACGCCAAGCCAAAACATAAATCCAGGAATATCTTTTAGCATATAGCCAAAATCTTCTCCTGTCATTGCTTCTTTGCACTCAATAACATCCACGTCCGTTTGCGCTTTGGCAAACTCCATAAACTCTCGCGTGACTTCATGGTGATTATATACTTGATGATACATACAACCATAATCAATGGCTGTTTCACACTGATACCCTACTTCTACTCCTTTAACAATCGCTTCAATTCGTTCTTTAACACGCATCATTGATTCAGGAGATAGCGTGCGAATGGTTCCTTCTATGCGAGCTCGCTCCGCAATAATATTTTGAACCGTCCCGCCTTGAATTTTTCCTACTGTAATTACAGCGCTGTCTAGCGGATCAACGTTGCGAGCAACAATAGTTTGAAGCTGTGAAACGAGCTGACAAGCAGCAACTACCATATCATTTGTTGTATGTGGATAAGCAGCATGCCCGCCTTTTCCTTTTAAATCAATAAATAGCTCAGACGTGTTAGCAAATAGTAACCCTTCCTTCAGTGCAATCGACCCAACCGGATATTCAGGCGCTACGTGAAGGGCGAAGATGAAATCTGGAAGCCATTCTTTCATGATATCGCTTTGGAGCATTGGCTGTGCTCCTCCTGGACCTTCTTCTGCAGGTTGAAAGATGAACAGTACATTATCTTTGATTTCATGCTGAGCAAAGTAAGTCAGTACGCCTAGCCCGATGGCCATATGCATATCATGTCCGCAGGCATGCATTAGTCCTTCATGCTGTGATTGAAAAGAATAATTCGTTTCTTCCGTGATAGGAAGACCGTCAATATCTGCTCGGTAGCCTATTGTTTTAGTTGGGTTTGTACCATGTACTTTAACAAAGAGTCCTGTTTTCCACGTCTTTACTTCTAAGCGTTCTTGCGGAAGAGTGTTAATATAATCAAGCAAAAAACGCTGTGTTTTCACCTCTTGAAACCCTAATTCAGGAATTTTATGTAGCTCTCTTCTTATTTTCACAAATTCATTTTCAGCCATGTGTATGTCCTCCTCACGAAATAAAGAAGAAAGCGTGGTTGCCCACGCTTCCAACTTGTCCATATGATACGTTTAAGGATTCAGTATCCCAATCGCTAAAACCGACTAATTCAGCAAAGAAAAAGCGCAAACTGATCGTTTTTCTTATTCTTCGTTTAATTGACGCAATTCTTGCTTGATTTCTGTTTTAGACTTTGTTTTTTCGTCAATTTCTTTAATAACGCGAGCCGGCGTACCTGCTACTACTGTGTAAGGAGCTACATCTTCTACCACGATTGCACCTGCAGCAACTACGGCACCTTTACCTACTGTTACACCTTCAAGAACAACAGCATTAGCACCGATTACTACGTCATCTTCTACTACAACTGGTTTTGCAGAAGGTGGCTCAATAACACCAGCTAATACAGAACCTGCGCCGATATGACAGTTTTTACCTACTGTTGCACGACCACCAAGTACTACGTTCATGTCGATCATTGTTCCTTCACCGATTACAGAACCGATGTTAATAGATGCACCCATCATAATAACAGCGTTGTCGCCGATTTCAACTTGATCACGAATAATAGCGCCTGGCTCAATGCGAGCTTTAATTCCTTTCATATCTAATAAAGGAATCGCAGAGTTGCGGCGATCGTTTTCAATTACGTAGTCTTCAATTTTTCCTTCGTTTGCTTCAATAGCAGCTTTAATTTCTTTCCATTCACCGAACACTACACCTGTGTTGCCCGTTACGAATGTTTTAGAAGATGAACCAAAGTCAATTCCTTCTACTTCACCTTTTACGTAAACTTTTACCGGTGTTGATTTTGTGCTGTTTTGAATAAATGAGATAATCTCATTAGCATCCATCATTTTCATTATGTATTCCTCCTAAGTAAGCAATGTCTCATTTAATGTAACAAAATGCTTTCACAATGACAAGCATCATTATCGTTTTAATAAAAAGATAACGATTGCAAATAAAAAAAGCGAGCATGTAGGCTCGCTTTAGACCGTTTCTCTTACATATTCACGTACAATATCAACAAATGCTCGAACTTGCTTCAGTTTAAAAGCTGATTCATATCCAACTAAAGAAGTGTCTCGGGTAATTGGCTCTCCATTTGCTTTCAGAAGCGGCGTCCGGTGAATATGGCTTCCAGCTTCTTTAATAGCAATCGATGGTAAAATAGCGAAGCCAAGACCATTTAAAGCCATTTGCTTACACGTCTCAATCTGATCCACTACAATCGTACGTTTCGGTGTAGTATGAAACTCTCGATGCCACCATTCTAAAATTTCTTGATAATACGTTGAGTCACTTTTAAATTGAATAAATGGTCGATGAGTATTTACTACTTCCGCTGCCCTTTCAATTTCTGAATCAACTAGATAAAGAGGATCTGTAAACAAATGTTCTTTGACGCCTTTCCAATCCGGGTTTCCGCGTATGATTCCAATATGTACCTCATCTTCGTACAGGTAGCGAAGCATTTCACTGCTCCAACCGGTTACAAGAGAGATTTTAGCATGTGGGTAACGATCCATATAGCGTTTTAACACCGCCGGCAGCCAGTGCTGTCCAATAATCGACGCCACCGCTAATTTGAGTGTACCATATACTTCATTATCTAAATGATGCAAGTCCTCGCGAACCCGATCTTCTTTTTCTACCACTTCTTTTGCAAATTGAACAATCTTTTCTCCAGCAGGCGTTAATGACAGTCCTTTTTGCGAACGAATGAAGATTTGTGTATCCCATGCTTTTTCAATGGTTTGCAGCCTCTGTGATAAAGCTGGTTGCGATACAAATAATCTCTCTGCAGCTTTTCTCATATTTAATTCTTGAGCTAATACAACGAGCATTCGACATTCTATTAATTGCATTCAGTTATTCCTTTCAAGCCTCTTTTTACTTTCATTTTACCTTTATCATATAAGAAAAAAACGGAGAAAGATAGGCTGAAACACGATTTCCTAAAAAAATTATTGAAATGACTCCTTCGGGAGAATGATGGACTGCCTTCTTAATGACTTTAACAAATTTCTTCGTGTTAAAATCCCTTCAAAAATACCATCTTCATTCTCTACGCACAAAAAAGGATGGTTAATCATGGCATTTATGACTTTTAATACAGATTTTTTCATGGAGACACGAGGAACATTTTGATTCATAACTTCTTCTACTTTCATGGTTTCTAATCGTTCAAATTCAATGCGCTTTAATCCTAAAATCGAATCTAAAATAAGCGTCATGCTCACGAACCCCTGCAGCTGAAACCTTGGATTTAATACGGGAATGGACGTATAGCCAGTCTTTGTTAACACAAGCAAAGCATGTTCTAAATTATTTCCCACTTGAACATGAGCAACTTTATCAGAAGTGACAAGCAAATCTCGAAGTTCAATTTGATTTAACTGGTTGTGATCAATATCAATCATTTATACATTCTCCTTCCATTTCTCATAACTTCCACGTGTGTAAAGAGAAAAAGAACAAGCTACAAAATGAAAATAGCTTGCTTACGTAAATGCGAACCTTTAAGAGGGAATAGAAGCAGACACACCCGATGTTCTCCCTTATATGTTAAGTCTAGATTTTTTTAAAACAAGTGTCAACGAAAGTTCATAATTATCTGAATTTTTTATTTTGGTTTTTTTACAGCATTCGACCCGTTCCTTCCATTTATCAGAAAATCTGCTATCACTTTGTCGATATTTCTCGGGAAAATAGGGCAGAAGCCACCGCAAAAACTCCATAGGCAGTAACAAAAAAATACCGCAAAGTATAAAATCCTTTGCGGCATTCGTTTTGCTTTATCCCTTAATGAATAAGTTCAAAAATTTCAATTGCAATCATATCAACGTTATCAAATTGATAAACGGCTGGCTTTTCACCATCTTGATATACTTCAAGTTCGTATGTTTCAGTTTTTGCATGATATTTCACGCTGCAAATTCTTTTTCCCTCTACTTCGAAGAAGCGTTGTGGCGCTTCACTTCCACTTGCTTGTTCACGGAGATTCACAAGACGAGTTAAAATACCTTGTAATTGTGACATATAATCTCTCCTTTCACCTATTACATCATTACGCATTCGACTTTTCTACAATATCAATTCAAATAAATCCTTTATCTAAACTAATACTTAAAAGACACCATTTCACTATATGCCACATACTAAAAAAACACAAGTACTTTACGTGATTTTTCATAAGAAAATGCCTTATTATAGCGATATATGTCGTTTTTTATTATAATAACATAGCGATATACTATGTATCATACAAAACTTTATTCTACTTTAACATCATTCATTTTGATATAGGGAGGTGCTTTCATTGAGATCTATAGAGTTGTACACACAACCAGCTTGCCCACCTTGCGAAATTGTTAAACAGTTTTTACAGCATCATCACGTTTCCTATAAAGAATTTGACGTATCTAAAGATGCTTCTGCTCGAAAACGAATGACTACTGAGTTAGAGTCTTATTCCACTCCGACCATTCGTGTTGACCAGGAAATTATCAGAGGATTTGACCTTCAAGCGCTTGAGAAGCTTCTTAACATCGGGTAACAGTAACACTCAAAATAAGCTTTCCTCAGCTATTTTGAGTGTTACTTACTATATATAAGCTTTTGCACTTTCCATTTCCCCTGTTTTTTTACTAAAGTGATCATTTCATAATGATCTTGGTATTTTACCCGTTCATTATGCACAGCCGGAAAAAATTGATAGACATAAGCTTTGTTTTGGTCGGAATGAAGAGCTACCTTGGTCTGTTCATCGAAAGAAAAGAAAGGGATATAGTGTGTTAAATATTCAGGTCCCTCTCCGACATACCCTTGAGCTTTTTGCAAGAGAGCCTCATTAAAAAATACAGATGCATACTCATCATCTAAAAACAATTTCAGCTCACGAGCAGCATCTTGATTAGTATGGGCAGACGCAGCTCTTAGCTGAGCCTGATAAGCGTCCTGCAAATTTATAAAGATTTCATGCCTAATCTCTCCTGATACTTCTGCATGAACAGATTTTCCGGAGTACAAGACAATCAGCAAAAAGACAAATAAGCATATTTTCTTCAAATTAAATCAGCTCCTTAGCTTCTTTTTTATTAGAATTCCGAAAATTCCCCTGCCTATGCATATCTCTATAGCCGACTGTCGTTCTCCTCTAAAAAACATAAAAAACCGGCAACCACTTTTGCTAGCTGCCGGTTTAACTTCCACTTATTCATTCTCTATAAAACGTCTCTTTCGTATAAAAAAGAATATGAAATATCAAGGAATACATAGTGCATATTATCAATTGGATACGAAAAAGTTCGGATATTCTCGCCTGTTTCAATATCATTATACAAATCTGATAATATGCCTTTTTTTTCATAGCTCATTCGAATAATATTCTCAAGAAAATACGGGCGCCAGCTCCAATTTTTCTTTACATATTCAGGCTCAAGAATCCAATCCTCGTTTTTCTTTACATAGTTAGAAGACTTTTGAAATCCATTTTCATCGCAGATGTAAAGGCGAAAACACACGTTGGATAGTTCTTCTGCAATAACAGGCAGCATATCGTCATACGTTTCTAGCTTTCTGCACTTTGTCATTACCTGCTGCATTTTATCTTGAAAGCGTTCTGTCAGCTGGTAAACAGCAAGCAGCTTTTTCTTTTCGTGAGCGATATACATTTCAAAACGTTCCTTTAGTTTATCCTTTAAGATGTTCGGATCGACAAGTTCAGCAGCCGGCTTATGTAAATAATAACCTTGAAAATACCTGCCTCCGTTTCTCCATGCATATTGCAGCTGATAGGAGGCTTCTATATCTTCGTATAGAAGCGTAGCACCCATTTTCCTTGCTAACAGAGATAAAGAATACAATACGTCTTGATACGACTGCGCCATGTCTGTTTGTCTTAGAATATGTAAATCTACTTTTAAGATATCTGGTGAAAGCAACCCAATCCTGTCTAGATTACTACTTTCTTTTCCTATATTATCAATTGCAATCTTAATACCATATGTTTGATAATACTTTAGTAAGTGTTGAAGTGATTCCAAATCTCCACTAAAATTGTGTTCTGTAATTTCAAGAACAATTCGATCAAGCGACAATCCTTTATTTTCGAAAAGTTTCAATAATTCTAGCAAGGATTCTCCATGATCGTTCATTAATAAATTAGGGTTTTGATTAATAAAAATTAAAAATTGTTCTTCCTGGGTCAACATATGCTCGAGCGCTTGTGTTAAAACAGCATAATCAACTTCTATGCGATATTCATCCGGAATCGCATCATCATGAAAGAATGGGCCGAGACTTTCAATTTCCCCTTCATTTTGAAACCTCGCCAACACTTCATAGCCAATTACTCTATGTCCATCTGCACTAAAAATTGCTTGATAATACGGAAGAGTTTTCTCTATGTTTGTTAATACATCTAACGGGTCCACTCAACTCTCCCCTCTCCTTGTTCACTTTACGTTAGTATAATACGAATAGCATAATTTTGCTAGCCCTTCTCCGTTTGCTTTGTACTTTTTAGTGCGTATCCAAACTTAAAAAGGATGCTGATTTAGCCACTGTCCCCCGTCCATCGTGATGCATTCCCCATTGATATAAGACGCTTCATCGGAGAATAAGAAACTAGCTAATCCTGCTATTTCCTCAGGAGTTCCAAGGCGTCCTAATGGTACAGAATTTAATGTACGCGCTTTCATTTTTTCTGATTCAAATAATTTATCTGCTCCTCCTGTTCGCTCGATCGGCCCCGGCGCAATCGCATTCACCCGTATACCATATTTCTTTCCCCACTCTACTGCGAGCGTGCGCGTCATGGTTAAAACTCCTGACTTGGCACAAGCTGAATGAATAACACCTGCTCCTGCATTCCAGGCATATGTAGCCACAATATTTGTAATAGCTCCTTTTGTACCTTTATCGATCCAATACTTCCCTACTGCGGAACTGCAGTAAAATGTACCATTTAATACGATATTAATTACGCTGTTCCATCCGTTAATAGATAAGTCTTCAGCTGCACATATAAAATTGCCTGCAGCATTATTAACTAAAAAATCAATTTGTCCAAATGACTTGTCTGTTTCTTGAACCATTCGTTCCACATCTTCTGGATTGCGTACATCCATCACCAATGAAAGTACCTGTCCATCAAATGTTTTAATTTCATTTTCTGTTTCTTGTAATCGCTCGGCTGACCTGCCCGTGATTACCACATGAGCACCTTGTTCTGCAAATCGCTTCGCCATATGTTTTCCCATTCCACTTGAACCGCCAGTAACAATTACGACCTTGTTCTTCAATTTCTCATCCTCCCCAAAATATAAGTGTTTTACAACTTTCATTTTACTATTTTTTCTGAATAAAGTGAAACTTTTATCTATTTAACTTAAAAGCAGACTTCTCGTTGTGATGATAAAAAAAACAATGCTATAATGAAAACTTGAAAACTATAAGGAATAGGTTGATTTTGCATGAAAAAGACGTATACAAGACGATCTTTTTTGAAAGGACTAGCGTCCATTTCGTTAGGGTCTTTGCTCACCACGTCTTTTGGGTATACATATGCCAAATATATTGAGCCTAGACGTCTGCAAATTGTTCGTCATACAATTACTTCTAAAAACATTCCGAAAAGCTTTAACGGAATAAAAATTTTACAATTTAGTGATATTCACCTTGGACTCTCTTATGATTTATTACAACTAGAACAGCTTATGGTAACCATAAATAATTTGAAGCCTAATATTATATTATTTACCGGAGATTTAATGGATGTACCTAATGAATACCCGCATCCAGAAAGAATCCCCCCGATTTTACAAAGGCTTCAGGCTCCTCTTGGAAAATACGCAATATATGGAAACCATGATCATGGAGGGTATGGAACAAATATCTACAAACAAGCCATTGAAAACGCAGGATTTAGACTTCTAGTAAATGAAGTTGACACGGTGTCCATGCCTGATAAAAGCTACATTCATATTTGCGGACTTGATGATATTATGCTGGGGAATCCACAATATGAAGGAACGCTAGGTCAATTACAGCCGGATATCTTTTCTATTGCTATGATTCATGAACCTGACGTTGCTGTCAAAGCAGCTCCTTTTCCAGTGGATCTTCAGCTCTCCGGCCATAGTCACGGAGGCCAAATTCAAATTCCTTTTTACGGTCCTTTGATTACACCGCCCTTTGGGACAGTTTACCCTGAAGGAATGTACGAAGTTGGAGATTCTAAAATGAAGCTTTATGTGAATAGAGGCTTAGGAACCACGCGCATTCCTTTTCGTTTTTTAGCTACGCCTGAAATTACGCTTTTCACCTTGCAATCAATATAAAAATGCCCTTACAGGGCGTTTTTATGTTTTTTTGTCTTTTTTTAGCTGATCATGACCGCCTAATTCTAGTCTTAAAGAAATAAACCAGGCTCAAAAGCTTCCGTTCAGCCATACACTACAAAGACAACTGACAAGGAGGTTAAATTATGTACTATCAATATCCCTATACAGGATATCGTAATATTCCAAATGGTGACGAGCGCTTTTTTGGATTTCCCTTTGTTGCTGGCTTAGCTGGTGGGCTGCTTGGCGGACTAGCTGTTGGCGGTTTTGGAGGCAGACCTGGGTGCTGTCCACCACCTTATCCTTATCCTTATCCGGTTCCGTTTTACGGCGGTGGATTTCCTGGAGGAGGCTACCCTGGTGCCGGCTATGGAGGCGGTGCTCCTGTTTATAACACATACTACGGACCTGGATACGGTCCTGTTGGTCCCATTCCTAGATAATAACATGACTAAAAAGCCGAGCACTCGGCTTTTTTTATGTTATTCTTGCTCGTCGCAAAGAGCATATTGACAAAAGATCTCTTGACTATTAATAGAGAGCTCATGTTCTTTTTTTATGACGTAATGATAATTTCCTTCTTGATCTTGTTCTCGTGCTTTTACATTATCAGCAAGCATAACTTCAAGCCATTTCCACACTTTTTTTTTCAAATGTGTATCCAAGATAGGAAATAAAATTTCTACTCGTTTCACCATATTTCTTGTCATCATATCTGCAGATGAAAAGAAAAACCTTTCCTGTTTATTATGATGAAAATAATAAATTCGGCTATGTTCTAAAAATCGTCCGACAATGCTTCTTACTCTTATATTCTCGCTAACGCCTTGAACTTGAGGGCGCAAGCAGCACGCTCCTCTAACAATGAGTTCGATTGCCACACCAGCTATAGAAGCTTCATATAGCTTCATAATTAAAATTTTATCCGTCAATGAGTTCATTTTCCCAATGATTCTTCCATTGCCATACCGTTTATGATAATGGATTTCCTGATCAATGAGATGCAAAAAATCATTTCTTATATCAAATGGTGCAACGGATAAATGATGATATACTGGTTTTTGCGTATAGCCACTTAAGTAATTAAAAAAATTGGCCGCATCTATCCCGATGTTTCGGTTGACAGTAAAAAGACTTATATCCGTATAGATCTTTGCCGTCGCATCGTTGTAATTCCCAGTACCAAGATGAACAAATCGCTTAATATGCTCTCCTTCTCTTCTCACCACGAGCGTAATTTTACCATGCGTTTTTAAATGCGTCATTCCATATATCACGTGGCATCCTGCCCGCTCTAGCTCTTTAGCCCATTGCACATTATTCTCTTCATCAAACCTGGCTTTTAGTTCAACTAGTACCGTCACTTGTTTACCTTTTGCAGCCGCTCGTTTTAATGCTTTAATAACAGGAGAATCTCCGCTTACCCTGTATAACGTCTGCTTAATAGCTAGCACATTTTCATCGTCTGCTGCAAAGTTAACAAAATCAAGGACCGGCTTAAACGATTCATAAGGATGATGAAGCAAAATGTCTCTTTGAATCACTTGGTCGAAAACATTTTGATCCGGATGTAACCCTGTTGTAAGCTTAGGAATAAAGGCTTTTTCAGCCAACTCTTCATGCGTAGATTTAAGTAATCTATAAAACGAAAATAAACTGGTTAAATCCAGCTGTCCTTCGATCCCATACACATCTTCATCATCAATTTCAAGGACTGACTTTACATACGCTAGTACATCCAGATCATATGGACGCTTAATCTCAAGACGAACAGCCGCTCCCCATTTTCGCTTCTGCAACTCTTCTTCAATCTCTTTTAGTAAATCTTGAGCGTCTTCTTCGTGAATAGTCATATCTGCGTTGCGGGTAATTCGAAATTGAGAAACAGAAGAAACGCGGTATCCCTTAAACAATTTTTTAATAAAATAGGCAATCACATCTTCTAGCAATACAAATAGACGGGTAGAATCTGACGTAGCTATTTCAATATAGCGCGTTAGCATCGAAGGTACTTGGACAATAGCTAGTCTTCCTTTTATCTCAGCAATTTGCTGCTCATCATTTAACTGTTCTGAAAGGACGACTGCTAAGTTCAAGCTTTTATTCATCAACATAGGAAACGGCCGGTAGGTATCGATAGCCATAGGAGTTAATACGGGAAAGATTTGCTCATCAAAATACTGTTCAAGCTTATCTAGATTTGATTTCTCCAGCTGTTCAATCGTAATGATTTCCACACCGTATTTCTGTAATTCGGGAAGAAGTGTGTGAATATACGTATCATACTGCAGCTTGACAAGATTGTGGTTTTGTTTGGAGATAGAGAATAGCTGCTGTTTAGGAGTTAAGCCTGCTTTGTTTTCGGGTTTGGTAAATCCAGCCTTCACCTGATCTTTTAACCCCGCTACCCGAATCATAAAAAACTCATCCAGGTTCGAACTGAAAATCCCTAGAAATTTAAATCGCTCAAGCAAAGGGTTTTTCGTATCTACAGCTTCTTCCAGCACCCGCTTGTTAAAGGCCAGCCAGCTCAATTCACGATTATTGTAATAAGCTGAATCAGCCACTTGTATGGCTTGCTTATAAGTCCGATTACTTTCTAACATTAGCCTCACCTTCCAGGATAATGGATTTAATCTAGTTAGCTATACTGAATATTCTAACCGATCCAGCGTTATTCTAAAGCTTAGTAAATTCAAGAACAATATTTTTTTTGACTACTTTTTCTAGATGCTTTTTCTGTTTTTCAGCCTGATATTGTTCAGGAAGAAAGGCTTTTGTACATAATAGTTTAATCGTAACTGTGTTTTCATCGCTTTTCATATCAATATGTTGAACAACATTTCGCTTTGTTGCATGTAAGCCATCAGCTATTTTTAAAACCGCACCGAGCAGCTGGACTTTTTTTTGTTCTTCTTTTGTTAACCACTTTTTAAAAGGAGCAACATATTGCCTAAAAGAAAACTTCCCTTTATATGAAGAAACAAGTGCCAGCTTTAAACGTTCTCTATGTGAAATTCCATCTATTGTACGATTAGCAAGCACGTAAAACGTATGCTGGCTGCTTGATTCCGCATCAATATACTCTCCTATATCATACACTTGCGCAGCTTTTATAAGAAGCGCTAAGTCATCCTCTTTTAAATCAACCGGCCCCTGCTCTCTAAGATGCTGAAATATCATAATAGCTGTGCTCGTAAGCTGTTTGACGTACTCTTTACTTATTTCAAACTCTTCCATTATTTCTTGAAAACTTTGCTGTATGACATCGGGGTACATTGGCTGGATATTAGCATCAGATGCTTCTTTAAATAACACTCCTTCTCTCAAGCCTTTGCGGCTTAAGATGAAGCGAGTCGCGTTCACGGTTTCATATACTGATTGAAATACTTCAATCGCTGGCAAAATTGTATCGGCACGATCTTTTGACAAGCGGTCTAGCTTTTGAAGATTGTGATAAGACAATGAGCCTATAGCCGATTTCACATGCAATATATCAGCTAAATTCATTTCATATTGATGCAGCCCCGCGAGAGGATAGTGGATACAACCTTGATGCAGTTGCACCATACTTCTTGCACTTCCTCCCATTGCTACAATCGGAACATGGCGATTTAAAAGCCACGGAACGGTATGGAAATGCCGGAGCACAAAATCCCGGATTTTCACTTTTTCTTCTGCAGTGGGAATATTGCCTTTGACGAACTGCAGACGTAGAGATAAGGTACCGAATGGAAAGCTGTGGTACTGCACTAACTCTCGATTGCGAAAATACGTAACTTCCGTACTTCCCCCGCCAATGTCAATTGTAATGGCTTCTTCGATCGAAGTGGAATGAATAACTGCAACAAAGCCGTAATACGCTTCTTCATATTCAGACAATAGTTGAATAGAAAAGCCCGTTTCTTTTTTTACAACCGCTAGAACTTCTTTTGCATTAGTCGCTTGACGGATGGTAGCTGTGGCCACACAGGTAACGTGCGACAGCTGATGATGCTTGGTAATAACTCCAAACGTTTTAAGCGTATCAAGCAAGGTATATATTCCTTTAGCCGTTAACACTCCTTCTTTACTTAAATAATTTCGAAGCCGTGCAGCTACTTTCACGTTTTCAATTTGCTTAAACCCTCTGCCTTTGTTGTATTTATAAATAACAAGGCGTATCGTATTTGAACCTATATCAATCAGTCCATGGTTATACGTCAATGTAATTTCAACACCTTTTTCAAAATAACTTTATGCTCACAAAAGTCACTTTTACTTTTTTCAATCGTATACTGTTATAACATAGTCATATATCAAAGGAGCGAAGTTAATGAGATATACAGTAAAGCGGGGTGAAACCTGGCAAAGTGTTTCAGGTGACTACCGGATTCCGGTTGAAGACCTGTGGATGGCTAACCCTTTTGTAAGCCATCGTACGCTGAAGCCAGGGCAAGTAATCATCATTCCAAACCTTCCCGATAAAGAGCTCATTCCTTACACGATCCACGTGTTTATTGCTGAAAAACAGCTTGAATTACGAAGAAATAATGTCATACAAAAAGTCTATCCCATTGCAGCAGGAAAAATGCTGAGCGCAACCCCTACTGGAGACTTTGTTATCGTTAACCGGGAGCCAAAACCCGGGGGGCCTTTTGGTACAATGTGGCTAAGCTTGTCTAAAAAGTCCTATGGCATTCACGGAACAAATGATCCAAGTTCTATTGGAAAAGCCGTATCCAAAGGATGCATTCGCATGTATAATGCCCAAGTAAATGAGCTAGCTCAAATTGTGCCAAATGGTACTGGTGTTTATATTCGACCTTCTCGGCGAATGGCTCAATAGTTCAGGATTTACTAATTAATGATTGTGTAACTGTGTGAGCAGCATTTTAAAAAAAGAGAAAGTATGGCGTGCTGTTCCACTTTACTTGTATAAGGAAGCGCAACAAAACAAACCCTATACATAAGAAATTTCAGTAATTACCAAAATACTTCTTCGTGTAATTATTTTCAAATGGGACAAGACACGCTATAATGAACGTATCAGCTTTCACCTTATAGGTTGAACAGCTGATATGATAGAAAGGGAGTGAACGTATGTCTCAAGCAAATGGACAAGGCTCTTTGACCCCGTCTGTATCTGAGATTGCACAAGCTATTTTCACTGTAAATCGTCACGCAAAAGCTGCTCCTGATCCTAAGCAGTTATATACGTTAAAGAAAATTGCATTAGATCAACTAATTTTAGAAGGAAAAGCAAAAAAAGAAGGACTTCACTTTTCGCCAAACCCTGGTAAAAGTCAACAAAAATCAGATGTACTTGTATCAGTTGGAGACTACTTTTTCCATATGCCTCCAAAGAAAGAAGACTTCAAAGAGTTATCACACCTCGGCCATTTAAACCATCAGTATCGAAATCCCAAAACGACTATGTCATTATCTTATGCGAAGCGCTTATTATCTAAATATACGGGTCATCTCGTACAGCCGGCCAAAAGCCCTGTTTCGACTCCAAGAAAACGGCAAGCACCTGTGTTTAAACCGCTGGGTAAAAGTTATTTTTAAAGAAAGTGCCTGAAGTGGAGCAATCTGCTTTCAGGCACTATTTTGTCATCCTACAAAATATAGAGATCAATCAACTCAACAAGCTCTCCGATTTCCGGCTTACTTACTTGTCCTTCTGCTCCTACCATCTTTCCCTTGTGACGTAAATCTTCCGTGATAAGAGAAGAGAAAATAATGACTGGAAGGATAGAAAGCTGAGGATTTTCTTTCACTTTTTTAGTTAAATGATGTCCATCCATTTGCGGCATTTCTATATCTGTAATAAGCAGCTGAACTTGATCACTGATTTCCACTCCTTCATCGATCACCGAGCTTAGATAGTTCCATGCTTCCTCACCGTTCTCAAAAAATTCCGTGTTCTCATAACCTGCTTGTGCAAGAGTATCTTCAATCATTCGGCGCAGCAGCGGCGAGTCTTCAGCCACGACAATCTTTTTATTGGAGCGTTCCCTGGCCCCTAGCTTTTTTATTTTCGACTGATTAATACCCGCATCAGGGTTCACGTCAGAAATCAGCTTTTCAAAGTCTAAAAGCAGAATCATTTGTCCGTTTAATTTTACCACTCCAGTAATCTGCGTTTCCAAACCTTGATACAAATCTGAAGGCTTCTCAATTTCTTTCCAAGAAATACGGTGAATTTGCGTCACTGCATGGGTATGAAAGACAATTTTTTGCCGATTGAACTCTGTAACAATTAACTTATCTTTTTCCGGCGTATTTGAAGGTTCCATTTTTAACGCTTTGGCTATCTCAACAACAGGAAGAACTTCCCCTCTTAGCTCTATAATACCTTCTATGTAAGAATGCGCATTTGGAACAGGTGTAATAGATACGGGATTAATAATCTCTCTAACTTTTACTACATTGATGCCAAATAAAACATTTCCTATCTCGAATTCGACAATTTCCAGTTCGTTTGTACCACTTTCTAACAGTATTCCTTTATCTTGATTCATATCACTTGCCCCTCTCATCTCACCTGCTTATCTAATAGTCCATATTTCCTATTATAGTGACCGCCTCTTATATCCGTAAAGAAAAACTTTCTTATTTTGTTATCTTTTTCCCTGAAACATATACACAAAATATTGTTTTACGAATTAACAGAATATTATATACTATATAAAAACATGAGCGTCGATCCCTTTCGTCTCATCCTCTGCTCAGTTTTTTAATTGCTCTACTTTACTTCTCTATACTAGCTAATGAACTTGAGTCAAGCGACTACTCCTATTCAAACGAGGTGTAATTTATGAACAGAGGATTACAAAAAGAAGAAACAAAAAAACGCATACAAAAAGCAGCTATTTCTTTATTCCAACAGCAGGGATATCAAAAAACGACTGTGTCTCAAATTACGCATGAAGCGGGTGTAGCAAAGGGAACATTCTTTAATTACTTCAAAGCAAAAGAAGAAGTTCTTCACTACCTTGGAATTAATTTCACAAACCGTATCTCCTATAAATTAGAACAGCTCCTTCAAACAGAAGAATCAACTGCTGCCATTGTTAAACAACTGTTTTTATTACTAGCACAATCAAACGAAGAAGCGAACCCTCACCTAATCCGTTCTTGGTTTCATATTGCTATCACCAACAGTTCCTTTCAACAATCTGAAATTCTTCAAATTGAAAAAATGCGTGCTCATTTTACAAAAGTTTTTCAAACAGGACAAGACCGAGGTGAACTTATAGTCGATATCGCTGCCGAAGAAATGGCTTCTATTGCTATACTTAATTTTTTTGGCACACTTCTCTACTGGTGTACCAACCAACCCGGCTCTATTGCTCTTCAAGAAAGAATAGACAAGTCGGTTACTCTTCTATTTAGAGGCTTTCTTATTCATTCCTAAAAGCCCGTTCACAAATTTTTAACAAGAAATCGAAGATAGCTGTGGACTCTACAGCCAAAACGGTTTATACTACACAAAGTGAATGAATAATCTTAAAAGAAGGTGTTCGTAATATGAAAGGCTCCGTCATTCTTTTTAATGACGATAATGAAATGACCATTATTGAAAACGTAGAAGAAGCTGTATATCAAGATATTAAAGAACAAGAAGGCTCTGATCACTGCGTTGTAACATTGGACGATCATGAAGTTGATTTTGGCTACGTTTCCCCCGTTTATTGGCGTGAAGGCCAAATACACACTGACTAATATACAAGACCTGCATATATATGCAGGTCTTTTTATACGCTTATTTCTTTGAATCTAGAATCGAACGTGAAGCAAGGAACCTCTGATTTCCTAACACATACCTTAGCACATTCGCAGCTAAAAACAGGGTTAACAACTATATAGAAAGGGTACATTTCAAGTAATAGAAGCTGCGTTTTATTTTAAAAAAGGAGGTTTATGTTATGAGTTCTTATCGAAAAAATATGAATCACTACCCTCACTCATCTCAGTACACACCTTACCAACACTATTACGCGAAAGAAGCCAATCGTATTTTGACGACTATGAGTACAAACTTTAATAAACAGCATTTGAAATCTCTTATCGACGATGCGTTAGATAACAGAGACGAAGAACAATTTTATGAACTAACAACTGCTTTTAATAAGCTATATAACACCTAACTTAAAACCACTATTTGCAAAATGCGCAAATAGTGGTTTTTTACCTAATTTCATTGTGATAAAATGAGTTGAAAATACGCGGAAGGATTTGAACCCATGGAGCACTTAATCAATAAACGTGTCAAAGAAATTGAATTATCAGGAATACGTACATTTTATAATATGGTCTCACACTATCAAGATGTTTTATCTCTCACAATTGGACAACCTGACTTCTTAACACCACAACATGTAAAAGAAGCGGCAAAATCTGCAATTGATGATAATCAAACTTCTTATACCCACAATGCTGGAACAATAGAACTACGCGAGGCAGCAGCTCAATTTGTCAAAGAAAAATATGACTTGCACTATAACCCAGCTGATGAAGTTATTGTAACCATTGGAGCTAGTCAAGCAATTGATATTGCTCTTCGCACCATTTTAGAAGAAGATTCCGAAGTTATTTTACCTGGACCTGTTTACCCAGGATACGAACCGCTTATCCGGTTAAACGGCGCTAAACCTGTACATATTGATACAACCGAAACAGGATTTCGACTAACAGCGGATTTAATCCAGCAGCATTTGACATCAAAAACACGATGCGTCATCTTACCTTATCCCTCTAATCCTACAGGCGTGACGTTGTCACAGCAAGAATTAGAAGAAATTGCTGCTCTTTTAAGCGATAAAAATATTTTTGTGCTATCTGATGAAATATACAGCGAGCTCGTTTTTGATAAAAAACACCAGTCCATTGCCTCCATTTCATCTATGAGAGAGAAAACAATTGTTATTAATGGAGTATCAAAGTCTCATTCCATGACTGGCTGGCGAATTGGCCTTTTATTTGCTCCTTCTTATTTAGCCAAACATATTTTAAAAGTTCATCAATACAACGTGAGCTGTGCTTCTTCTGTCTCTCAAGCAGCTGCACTCGAGGCACTGACAGCAGGTAAAAACGATGCGGTAGATATGAAAAAAGAATACGAACAAAGACTGAATTATGTTTATGACCGACTAGTAAACATGGGATTTGACGTAGAAAAGCCGACTGGTGCTTTTTATATCTTCCCTTCTATTCAGAACTTCCACAGTAATTCATTTGATTTTGCCCTGGAGCTAGTCAAAGAAGCGGGTGTTGCACTAGTACCCGGCAGCGCTTTTTCTTCCCATGGTGAAGGATATGTACGCCTATCGTATGCGTATTCCATGAACACGCTGCGTGAAGCCTGTGATCGAATTGAAGCTTATCTTACATCTCGTCAATCACGTTAAACCGATGGTAAGAAGTGTATGCATTTCTTTGGCGAGTGACCGCACATAAGAGTGGGTATACTAAAAGCATATAAATTGACTTCAATAGTGTATCATTATAAAATGTGCATCGATTGACTAAAGAAATACATACTTTTAACGGAGGTTTTTATTATGACAAAAGATTTTTTTGATGTGGTAAATGAACGTACATCGATTCGAGAATATGACTCTTCAGCTAAATTAAGCAAAGAAGAATTAACGGAACTTTTAGAAGCAACAGTGAAGTCACCATCAGCTTGGAACTTACAGCACTGGCATTTCGTTGTTATTACAGACCAAGATGCGAAAGAACGTCTACTTCCAATTGCTTACAACCAAAAACAAATTACAGAAGCAGGCGCTGTAGTAGCTGTCTTAGGTGATTTAGAAGCCAATAAAAATGTAGATGACGTGTACAATCCGCTAGTTGAAGCAGGTCACATGACAGAAGACGTAAAAAATATTTTGTCGGGACAAATTAACGGCGCTTATAAAAACGGTGCTTTTGCCCGCGATGCAGCGTTTACGAATGCTTCACTTGCATCTATGACATTCATGCTTGCAGCAAAAGCAAAAGGATTAGACACTTGCTCAATGGGCGGATTTAACGCTCAAAAATTTGTAGAAGAATTTAAAATTGAGGATCGATACATTCCGGTTATGCTTATTTCAGTTGGAAAAGCGGCTAAAGAAGCACATGCTAGCGATCGTTTACCATTGGACCAAGTTACAACTTGGATTTAACAAAAAACCCTGCAGCTGCAGGGTTTTTCTATGTAACTAAATGGACTTTACCATGCCTCCGTCGATTAGAAATGACTGGCCTGTCATATATGAATTCGCTCCTGAGACCAAGAAAGCAACGGCTTTAGCAAACTCTTCAGGCTGACCGTAGCGCTTAAGAGGAATTTGGTTTCTCATCTCTTCTTCAATTTCTGAAACGTCTACTCCCAATTTTTCAGCACGAATGGTATCTAGCTCTTTCACTCGGTCTGTTGCAATTCTTCCTGGTGCAACCGTGTTAATTAAGATACCGTCTTCCGCTAGTTCTGAAGCAAGTGTTTTGGTAAGTCCCACGATTCCTGTACGGAAGGTATTTGACAGAATAAGTCCAGCAATTGGCTCTTTAATGGAAGAAGAAGCAATATTGACAATACGCCCTCCGCTCTTTTTCATAACGGGCACTACCTCACGAATAATACGAATATAGCTGAGGAGATTTAATTCAAATGCATGCTTCCAATCATCATCTGTTAACGAAAGGAAGTTCCCAGCTTTAGGACCTCCTGTATTATTAATTAAAATATCAATAGTTCCAAACGTATCTACTGTATATTGAATAACATCTTGAATGTCTTCAGTTTTTGTGACATCTGCCGTTTTATGTAACACTTGTCCGCTTCCAAGATATGAAATCTCTTCCGCTACTTGGGCTAGTTTCTCTTCTGAGCGACTTGCAATCATAACGTTTGCGCCTTCTTCTGCGAGCCTGGCAGCAATCGCTTTGCCAAGCCCTTGGCTGGCTGCAAATACAAGGGCTGTTTTTCCTTTTAATTCAACATCCATTTCTTTCACCTCGTCTAATAGTTCGAATCTTTTTAACTTTATCACGTTCTCGTCAAATTCTTCAATAAATATGAAATAATTTCTTTTCTCCATATGGTATACTTAATTATCTGAAAATTATTTCTTAAAGGAGGCAAAAAAGCAGTGTATAAAAAGCAATGCTTTGTCTTTCATCAAAATAAGCCTGTAATATGTACGGTACGATCATATACATCGAATGACTTCGATGAGTTGATTCGGATTCAAGAAGAAAGTTTTCCCCCTCCTTTCCCTTCGGAATTATTATGGAGCAAAGATCAGTTAAATAACCATGTTTCCCTTTTTCAGGATGGAGCGCTATGCGTGGAGATAGACGGGACAATATGCGGATCTATCACAAGCGCGATTGTTTCAGTGGAAGGAAATGCGGCTCACACCTGGGATGAAGTAACAGGAAGCGGATATATTCATACGCACGACCCTTCTGGTAATACGCTTTATGTAGTAGACGTGTGCGTCACTCCTTCGCATCGATCGATGGGGCTCGGGAAACTGCTTTTGCAGTCTTTATATGAAGTTGTGATTCATTACAAGTTAGAAAGGCTGCTCGGCGGGTGCCGCATCCCTGGATACGCACCAGTGTCTTCCTTGTACACGCCCGTTGAATACATGAACCTTGTATCAGCTGGAACTCTCTACGATCCCGTTATGACCTTTTTGATGCGCTGTGGCAGAACGCCTATTGGCCTTGCAGCAAATTATATTGAAGATGAAGATTCACACAACTACGCCGTACTAATGGAATGGAAAAATCCATTTTATAAGGCTATTCAAAAAGAGGCTGAGACAAAAGTATTTTAGCCCAGCCTCTTTTTAGATTATTGAACTTCTTCAATGCTCCACTCTAATTCTTTATGAGTCAGAACAAGATGCGCCTGCAATTTACTCATCTCTTTGTGCTCAAACCGATCATTATACATTTCATTCATATCGTCAAAATCACCGATTGTATACAAAGGAATTTTAATATCTTTACGGGATTGCACCATATGTTCGAAATCAATAAACAAACCGTCATTTGTTAAAGTAAGAAGAGTATTGGCCAAAACAAGCGGCAAAATCGGATATTCTAACTTCTTCCTTCTAAATACAAATCTTTTTTGCTTAATTTCTGACATTTTTAACGGAATGATTCGGCTTAAAATATGCTTCATATCATACACGTCTCGAAAATAGATTTTGTTATAAAATCCATCATCATGAGCTAAATAAACAAATTGATTACCCAGTTTATTATTAAATGGCGAATTGAGCGGTTTTTTTAAATGACCTAAATACAGCAGAGCTGCAATATCTTGAGGTTCTAACAAATCCAACGAAGATATATCCTCAAAATCAATCCAACAAAAATCGCCATAATTATAAACATCATCCTCTGCTAAAAGATGAATTTGTTCTTCTTCTACGTAGTCCATATGGGTTTGGTAATGGTAATCACTGTCTTCAAAACCGTGCTTTAACAATAATATATTTGCAAGCGGCGTAGGAAGGGAATGATAAAACTCTTTAAATTCAATTCCATATGTAATAAAGCATTTTTTATTTACATGGCCATTAATATAAACGATATCTCTTATTTCATCTGCTTTACTCAACCGTTCTAACCACCTTATTGATTGATTCTGTGATCGATATGTAACCGTTCTACTGATTTATATATTATACTTCTAAAATAAACAATGTGTAAATATATATTGTTGGCAATTTCTTTCGTATTCACTACCTCTTCTACTGATCATTTCAGTTGATATGAAAGAAAGGTATAGAGCTGTTTATGAATGTGGTAGAATGTGTGTATCTTATTAATTAGCATGTATGAACACGGAGGTATACAAAATGGATGTTCGCCATTTGCATTACTTAACAGAAGTGGCTAAACATAAAAATTTCACAAGAGCTTCTGAAGCGCTGCATATTTCTCAACCTTCCCTCAGTAAAATGGTTAAATCATTAGAAGAAGAGCTCGGCACACCTTTGTTTGATCGCGCTGGCAAACAAGTGCAGCTTACCGATGCAGGAATGATTGTGTACGAGCAAGCTGAAAGCATTTTATCTTCTCTCCGAGATTTATCGGATTCCCTCTATGATTTAATGCATTTAAAAAGAGGAACCATCAAAATAGGCATTCCCCCTATTATTGGTACATTGTTTTTTCCTACTATTATTAAAGCATTTCGAGAGCAATACCCTGAGATTGATATTCAATTAGTGGAATATGGCGCTAAACGAATGCAAAAATTTGTGGAACAAGGAGAAGTGGATGTGGGGGTAGTTTTACTTCCAGTTGATGAAAATATGTTTTTTACGACTCCTTTAGCCCGAGAAACGCTGCAGCTTGTTGTGCATAAATCTCATCCGTTGGCTCAGCATTCTACGATTTCATTAAAAGAGTTAAAAGACGAAACGCTTATTTCCTTTCATGAAGACTTCACCATGCATGAAATGGTCTATAACGAATGTTTAAAAAATGGATTTACGCCTAATATTGCTTTTAAAAGCTCTCAGTGGGACTTCATTGGAGAGCTGGTCGCTGCTAATCTCGGCATTGCTCTTTTCCCTTATTCATTATGT
Source organism: Priestia aryabhattai B8W22 (assembly GCF_000956595.1). GTDB lineage: Bacteria > Bacillota > Bacilli > Bacillales > Bacillaceae_H > Priestia > Priestia aryabhattai. The sequence continues at coordinate 41,592 of NZ_JYOO01000015.1, forward strand.
GAAAAGCTTGATTTGGAGCATATGAAAGTAATTAATCTCGAGAATGCTATTCCATGGGAAATTGCTTTAATCGTTAAAAAAGATCGCTATATCTCTTATGCTACACAGGCTTTTATTGATTATATTAAAAGTACAGTTTAACAAAGCTGAGACAAAAGTAGTTTTATTAAAAATCCGAACGAGTTTGATGGAGAATCAAACTCATTCGGATTTTTTCATGGCGGTGAACGTAGGTTTCATATATGTAGCAATGTAACAAGTCATTCACACTAAATCATTTATCCAATCGGTTCGTCTTTAGATTGAATGAATGCAGGCATGTCTCCATCTCTTTTTTTGATTGCCTTTTATTAAATAATTAGACCTTATATTTCACAAACTCTTTTTTGAAAAGGTTACCAACGCATTTGTAAAGAGATTTCTTACAACTATAACTAAAAAGAATAGTTATCATAGTTATTATATATTTCATATTATAGTCGTTTTTTTGTAAGATAAGTGTGTAGCATTCATTTACTTAAGTTGTATCCCCATTTGCAAAATCCAAATAGTTTCTCTTTTCCCATGATGGAGTCGTCTTTTCAGCATAGACGACTCCATTATTGTCTCAACAAACTAGGAATGAATGAATAAAAACATAAATAAAGGAGGCTAATCATGAAATTGATTATGGTGATTTTACAGATTTTATTACTAACGGCTCTGTTTTTAATAGGAGAAAGTATTTCACAGTGGTTTGACCTCCCAGTGCCAGGTAGTATCATCGGATTTTTCTTACTGTTTTTCTTACTGTATTTTAAAGTAATTAAATTAAGCTGGGTTGAACAAGGTGGAACACTGTTAGTGGGAGAACTATTATTATTTTTCATACCAGCCGTCGTTGGACTCATCAATTATGGAGATGTATTGATGCATTTTGGAATCCAGATTGTGATTATTATCACAATCAGTACGATTATTGTGATGTCTATAACAGGAATCATTGCAGAACATATTTCAAGAAGAAAGGAAGGTTCGCTAAAATGACATTACTCACATGGATTGCTCTTCCGCTTACACTGCTCGTTTATATCGGCACAAAAGTGCTCTATAAAAAATATAAGTCTATGCTAGTTTCCCCTATTTTACTAGCCCCCATTCTTTTAATTGGCATCTTATTAGTAACGAATGGCTCTTATGATCATTATAAGCAAGGTGCCAGTGCGATTAGCTTTATGCTTGGACCAGCAACCGTTGCTTTTGCTGTTCCTATGTTTAAATATTTTGATTTACTCAAAAAACATCGTGTTGAAATCAGCTTAAGCGTAGGGCTTGGAACGTTTGCTGCCATGATTTCTTCCATGCTATTAGCATTAGTGTTTCATTTACAATCAACGCTGGTTCATAGCTTGATCCCAAGATCGGTTACGATTCCTATTGCCGTTAATGTATCTCAGACGCTAGGAGGCGATCCGAATATTACCATCATGTTTGTGATTATAACCGGTGTAGTAGGATGTATGGTTGCGCCAAAACTAATTAAGCTCCTCGCACTGCACTCTTCTTTAGCAAGAGGTCTTCTTTTAGGAGTAGCTTCTCATGGGACAGGTACAGCAAGAGCTTTTGAATTTGGAAAAATTGAAGGTACTTTTTCTAGCCTTGGCATGATCGTAGCAGCACTTCTTACAATGCTGTTCGCAAATATGCTTCTGCCTACTATTTTCGCTTAAAAGATAAAAAAAGGTGTGATCATATATGATCACACCTTTTTATTATCCAATATGAAAAGTTGATTTTACGAACTCAATAACTTCTTCTGTAGAAGACATTGATAGAATTGTATCTAAATGAGGTTCGATATCAGCTTTTGATAATTGACGGATTTGAGAACGAGCTTTCAGGATAGATGTTGCACTCATTGAGAATTCATCTAAGCCTAAGCCTAAAAGAATTGGAATTGCAATCTCATCTCCTGCCATCTCTCCGCACATGCCTACCCACTTACCTTCTTTGTGAGCCGCTTTGATTACCATATTCACTAAGCGAAGAATCGCTGGGTTATACGGTTGATATAAATAAGACACGCGCTCATTCATGCGGTCAGCAGCAAGCGTGTATTGAATTAAATCGTTTGTTCCGATAGAGAAGAAATCTACTTCTTTAGCAAATAAATCTGCGATTACCGCTGAAGAAGGAATCTCTACCATCATCCCTACTTCGATGTCTTCCGAAACTTGTACGCCTTCTTGTTGAAGTTTTGCTTTTTCTTCTAAAAGAATAGCTTTTGCTTGACGGAACTCATCAACAGTAGCAATCATAGGAAACATAATTTTCAGATTACCGTATACGCTTGCACGCAGAAGCGCACGAAGCTGTGTACGGAACATGTCTTGCATCTCTAGACATAAGCGAATGGCACGGAATCCTAAGAATGGGTTCATTTCTTTTGGTAGATTTAAATAAGGAAGCTCTTTATCTCCACCAATGTCAAGAGTACGAACAACCACTGGTTTGCCTTCCATACGTTCAAGAACTGTTTTATAAGAAGTAAACTGCTCTTCTTCCGTCGGAAGCTCTTCGCGGCCCATATATAAGAATTCTGTACGATAAAGACCAACGCCTTCGCCGCCGTTTTCTAATACGCCTTTTACATCTTCCGGTGTACCAATGTTAGCTGCAAGTTCAACGTGATGATCATCAGCTGAAACCGTTTTTTCATTTACAAGCTTAGCCCATTCAGCTTTTTGTTCTGCATACTCAGCGGCTTTTTTCTCGTAAGCTTTTACTGTTTCTTCGCTTGGATCAACGATAACTTCGCCATCTAAACCATCAACAATTACTAATACGCCGTTTTGAATATCTTCCATAACTGTTTTTGTACCTACAACAGCTGGGATCTCCATTGAACGCGCCATAATTGCTGAGTGAGAAGTACGTCCGCCAATATCTGTTGTAAATCCTTTTACGAACTTACGATTTAACTGTGCTGTATCAGACGGCGTTAAATCTTCTGCGATAATGACAACTTCTTCTGAGATTAAGCTTGGATTTGAAACGTTTACACCTAAAAGATGAGCTAATACACGCTTTGTTACGTCGCGGATATCAGCAGCACGTTCTTTCATATATTCATTGTCCATTGACTCAAACATATTAATAAACATTGCCGCTACTTCATCAAGTGCATGTTCAGCGTTTACATTTTCATTTGTAATTTTATCTTTAATTGGATTAATAAGTTCAGGATCGCTTAGAACTAATAAGTGAGCTTCAAAGATTTCTGCTTTGTCATCTCCAAGTTCTTTACGAGCGTGCTCTCTAATAATTTCAAGTTCTGATTTTGATTTTTCTAGTGCAGCTTCTAGACGTGCTACTTCTGCTTCAACTTCGGTTACTGATTTTTTTTCAACGGTTAATTCTGGATTTTCTAGACGAAATGCTTTAGCAATAGCAATGCCGCTAGAAGCGGCAATGCCTTGAATTTCCTTTGTCATTATTCGCCTAATCCTTCTTTGCTCATTGTATCTTCAAGAGCAGCAAGTGCATCTGCTTCATCAGAACCTTCTGCAGAGATAGTGATTGTAGCGCCTTTTTGAATACCTAAAGACATAACGCCCATGATTGATTTTAAGTTTACAGTTTTACCGTTGAATTCTAAGTTGATATCAGAATCAAATTTGCTTGCTGCTTGTACTAAAGTTGTTGCTGGACGTGCGTGAATTCCTGAGTCTGCTGTTACTGTAAATGTTTTTTGTGCCATGTTAAATCAATCTCCTTTTTACTTTGAAATGTTAATAATATTTGCTTCTTGTTGAGAAACTTGGCCCTGCTTTAAGATATCAATTTTTTCATCAGCTTGTAAATTCGTGAAAATGATCGGCGTAATCGTCGATGGCGCATTTTCTTTTACAAAGTCTAAATCAATTTTCAATAGAGGCTGTCCTTTTTTCACTTCATCGCCTTGGGCAACTAAAGCTTCAAAACCTTCGCCTTTTAAATTAACTGTATCAATACCAACGTGAATTAAAATTTCACGTCCAGTCGTTGATTCAATACCTAAAGCATGTTTCGTCGGGAATAAGTTTACTATTTTTCCGTCCACTGGTGCAACTACTGTGCCTGTTTTCGGAATAATTGCAAAACCGTCACCCATTAATTTTTGTGAAAATACCTGATCTGGTACTTCCGATAAAGGTACCAATTCTCCCTCAATCGGTGAAACAATATCATTACCATTATCGCTTCCTACTTCAGATGTTGCAACAGGTTTTTCAATTGTTTTTGTCTCTTCTTTTGTGACAACCGGTGTTTTGCCATTCATAATGTCTTGAATTTGACCTTTTAACGTGTCAGATTTTGGACCGAAAATAGCTTGAATATTGTTACCAACTTCAAGAACACCAGCTGCTCCAAGTTTTTTCAAACGGTTTTTATCAACGTTACCTACATCATCTACTGATACACGCAAACGCGTAATACAAGCATCTAAATGTGTAATGTTTTCTCTACCGCCAAGTGCAGCTAAAATATTTGTCGGAAGCTCTGCTGCTTCTACTTTTACATCTTCTTCTCCTTCTTCTTTATCTTCACGACCCGGTGTTTTTAAGTTAAATTTACGGATTGCAAAGCGGAAACCGAAGTAGTAGATAACTGCTAGAACTAAACCTACTGGAATAACTAGCCACCATGCTGTACGATTTTGCATAACTCCAAATAGAACGTAATCGATAACCCCACCCGAGAATGTCATACCGATTTTAACATGTAATAACTGCATAACCATAAATGATAAACCAGCAAATACTGCGTGAATTGCAAATAATACTGGCGCTACGAATAAGAATGAGAACTCAAGCGGCTCTGTAATACCCGTTAAGAAAGATGTTAAAGCAGCTGAACCCATGATACCAGCCACATTATTTTTTGTTTTCAGGACGAGCTTCATGATAAATCGCAAGAGCGGCTGCTGGCAATCCGAACATCATGAACGGGAATTTACCAACTTGGAATGTTCCTGCTGTTAAAGGCACGCCATCTGCTAATTGAGCAAAGAAAATCTTTTGGTCACCGTGAATATGCTGACCTGCTTTATTAACGTAATCACCAAACTCAAACCAGAACGGAGAGTAGAAGATGTGATGAAGTCCAAATGGAATTAATGAACGTTCAATCAATCCAAATACAAACGCTGATAAAGTTGGGTTTGCATCAATCATGTTAGTAGAGAAAGCATTTAATCCACTTTGAATTGGCGGCCAAATGAAAATCATAATAACACCTAAAATAATTGAAAATACCCCAGTAATGATTGGTACAAATCGTTTTCCTGCAAAGAACCCTAAATAAGATGGTAATTCAATATTGAAATAACGATTATACATGGATGAAGCTAAAATACCTACTATGATACCCCCAAATACACCTGTAGCTAACGTAGGAATTCCTAAGATGCTAGTGTAAGCTGGATTGGCACCCATTTTGTCAGGATCTAGTTGTCCTGTAGCAACTAAGATTGTGCTCATCGTTTTGTTCATAATTAAGTAGCCTACGATTGCAGCAATACCTGCTACACCGTCACCACCGGCTAAACCAACGGCAACACCAACGGCAAACAATAGCGATAAGTTGTCAAATACAATTTGACCCGCTTGCGACAAAACATTTGAAACCAATTGAACCCAGTCTGCACCAAGTGCCGGTACTGCATCCAACAATGTAGGGTTTTGAAGCGCTGTCCCTACTCCAAGTAAAATCCCTGCTGCCGGTAAAATCGCAACCGGTAACATAAGCGCTTTTCCGACTTTTTGTAATACTCCAAAAAGTTTTTTAAACACGGCGCTTACCTCCTTTTATATATTTAGTGTGCAACAAGCTATTTATTTGATACGTGAATCATTAACGCGCTTTCATAAAACGCTTTCTTTAACTAGAAAACTCATTACATCTCCTGGTGTCCTGAGGCGAAGCTTTCAATGATTACGCTTTCTTATAACAAAAAAAGGCATGAGGAAAAAGAAACGATAAATGGATACACTCATCCAATTACACATCGCTTCATTTCTCACTCATGCCTGATCGTATCAGTAACACGTATTGAAATGATTTTATAAATCCGTTTTTGTTATAAGTCGCTGCAGATGCATCGTTAAGTAAACTGCTTCTGCTTCATACACAGGTAAATGTAACGCTTGCTGCATTACTTTTATCACTTTCCAAGACACATTGTAACACAGGGGATATTCTTCTTTCAATAGCAAAGCGATTTTTTTTGGCTCTTCTATTTTTTCTCCTGTTTTTACTCGATCAATAGCAAAATGCAAATGACGAATCAATCTCATATAGTGCACAGATTCTTTATCTACCTGCAGATGAAGCGATTCTTCAATCACATTAATAATTGTTTGAATAAGCTGCGAGTCTTGATTCACTTCCAGCAGGTTTTTTTCAGTCAGCGCACTATGGATATGAAGCGCAATAAATCCAATCTCTCCTACCGGAAGCTGAACGCCTATTTTGCGACTAATAATTTCTACTACTTCAGATGCGATCGTATATTCCTCTGGATATAAAGCTTTTGTTTCAAGTAAAAATGGATTTTTAAGTCCCATTCCCTGCTGAAAACGTTTTATCGCAAACGCAATATGATCCGTCAATGAAATGTGTATATGCTCATTCAAAGGAATATTAACGCGTTTTTGAATGTGCGTTACAATATCATTCATCATTTCAATTACATCTTCATCCACCTGAGCTAAAAGCTGCTTGTACTGTTCTTGCTCTTCTTCACTCTTTAACAAAAACATTTTCTCCACGGCTTTTGCATCGATTTCATCGCCTTTTTTCTTATTGAACCCTATTCCTTTCCCAATTAGCACAACTTCATCATAGGTAAGGTGTTTAGCAATTAATACGTTATTATTAAGTACCTTTTCTACAAAAAAGGACTCTTTCACGAATCCTTCACTCCCCTGTTTCGGCTTTCTATTATTTGCTTTCCTATCTTACAAATAATACGCATAACCGTCAATTCATTTTTCTTTGTTTCAAACATTATTGAACTAAACTATTTGAGTTACGTATTATCTTAGTAGTTCTTCGCTGGAAACGCAATGTCTTTTTTACTCGTGCCATAACAATTTTTCATAATAAAATGTTGAAGCATAACGCTCAGAATGAATATACCCGCTTGTAAAAGCGTAAAAAAAACAAGTGAAGTGGTAATAGATACCAGCAAAACCCCATAGTGAATCAGCAAAATATCTACTATACGCAGCCCTGCTATAATCATTCCAGCTCCAATAAAAAATTCGTTGACTACACTCCAAACAAGGAGAATTGTAACTATACAAACATAAATCATTGTTGCGTTTACGGAATCATGAGTAGCCGATGCAAACCATCCCGTATAAAACCAATTATTATGAAAATATGCTAACAGCATAAACATAATAGTAGAAGTAATGGCGAGCATTCCGAGAAAAAATGTAGCGTAATGCACAAATGTCATGTAACGTTCTGTTAGCCATACATACCAAATCTTTGAAATACTAAAGCCGATGGTCATTAAAACGCCTGTATAAATTGTTTTCCACCAGTGATGTGTATAAATATCCCAGTGTAAAAATAATTCTTCAATCCCCATAAACATAGCTGAAATGATTAAAATATAGCGAAATTTTAATTGATAAGCAGCTACCACCGTAGCCATGATTGGAAAAGCAAACGTTTGAGAAGTTAAGGACCCAAACAAATTATCAAAATATTCATTGGTCATAAAATCAGGATCGTACTCGTAACTTTCAAACAGCACAAATACAACATACTCTAGTACATAAGCCATTCCAATGATAAAAAAAAGCAAAACGACTAGCTTTTTATCCTTTTTACGTATGAATACTGCAAGCAAAACGGCTGTGCTAATAATAATCAATGCAAAAAAAGCAGTATAATGAGGCATAGACGTCTCCCTTTTACGACCTAATTATTACTTAGAGTAAGACGTTTTAGCCAAATTATACATGGCTAACTTCTATTCAAAAGAGATTGAGACATACTACATCAATCCAATCTAAAGACGAACAAACGGGAGACATGAGATAGTATGGATCGCTTGCTGCACTGCAGTTGATTTCTGCGCAAGTCTTCGCTTTCCGCAGGCGGACGCCGAGCCTCCTCGTCGCTTACGCTTCTGCGAGGTCACACTTCTTCCGCTTTTCCCTCAGGAGTCTTTGCCTTACCCTTTAATCTACAGTTAGAAGCCACTATATACATGAAACCTACGTTCACCCTACTAATGAAAAAATCCGAACGATTCATCGTTCGGATCTTCCAACTAACATACTTTTGTTTTAGCCTCTTTTAACTCTTCAACTCACAAAAAATGGAATGGTATCTATTATCCTTCAATCATTTTTGAAAGGTTAGCCATTTCGATAGCTGATGCTGCAGCTTCCCATCCTTTATTTCCTGCTTTTGTTCCTGCACGTTCAATTGCTTGCTCAATTGTTTCAGTTGTTAATACACCAAAGATAATTGGCACGCCTGTTTGTAAGCTTTGAGATGCAACGCCTTTTGCCACTTCATTACATACAAAATCGAAGTGTGGAGTAGCTCCTCGAATAACCGTTCCTAGCGTAATAACCGCATCATATTTTTTAGATTCAGCTAATTTTTTAGCGATTAATGGAATTTCATAAGCGCCCGGCACCCAAGCCACGTCTACATCTTCATCAGCTACACCGTGACGTTTGAGCGCATCTTCTGCTCCACTAAGTAAACGGCCTGTAATAAATTCATTAAAACGCCCTACCACGATTCCGATTTTTAATCCTGTGCCTACTAAATTTCCTTCATATAAATGATTCATCTCTTGTTCCTCCTGCTAGTAGTAATATATAGTTATTTACATTTCTTTTCATGAATTAGCTTCATTTGTTATAAAGAAAAAAAGTGTAAACTTATAAATGTAATAAATGACCTAGTTTTTTAGCTTTTGTATCTAAGTATTTTTTATTGGCATCCACTGCCGGCATTTGAAGAGGCACTCGCTCTACCACTTCAAGATCGTAGCCTTTTAGCCCAGTAATTTTACGAGGATTGTTCGTTAAAAGCTTCATTTGTTTGACTCCAAGGTCTTTTAAGATTTGAGCACCGATTCCATACTCTCGTAAATCCGCAGCAAACCCGAGCTTTTCATTCGCTTCTACGGTATCGTATCCTTCTTCCTGCAGCTTATAAGCTCTTAGCTTATTTAACAAGCCAATGCCTCTGCCCTCTTGACGCATATACAGCAGAATGCCGCGTCCTTCTTCTTCAATTTGCGTAAGAGCCGCGTGAAGCTGAGGACCGCAGTCACAGCGCTCAGAGCCAAACACATCTCCAGTCAAACACTCGGAGTGAACGCGAACGAGAACGGGGCTATTATGATCAATATCACCTTTGATAAGAGCCACATGTTCTTTATTATCAAGTTTATTTGTATATCCTACAGCCTTAAAATCACCAAATGCCGTAGGTAAGCTCACTTCTATTTCACGGCTAATCAGCTGGTCATGTTTGCGGCGGTAGGCAATCAAATCTTTTATTGTGATCATTTTTAAATCAAATTGCTCTGCAATCTTTGTTAAATCCGGTACGCGTGCCATTGTTCCATCTTCATTCATGATTTCACAAATAACACCCGCAGGTTTCCCTCCTGCTAACACTGCTAAATCAACAGCAGCCTCTGTATGACCCGCACGCTGCAGAACGCCCCCGTCTTTTGCAATCAATGGGAAAATATGTCCTGGGCGTTGAAAATCACTTGCTACCGTTGCTTCATTTACAAGAGCCATAACGGTAGCAGAGCGTTCGTATGCACTGATACCTGTTGTACTTGAAATATGATCAATACTTACTGTAAATGCTGTTCCATGTACATCCGTGTTGTTCGCTACCATCGGGTGAAGATTCAATTTATGCGCAATTTCTTCATTAACAGGTGTACAAATTAATCCTCTTCCATGAGTAGCCATAAAGTTAATAACCTCAGGCGTCGTTTTTTCGGCTAATGCAATAAAATCTCCTTCGTTTTCTCGATCTTCATCATCGCATACAATAACCACTTTTCCCTTTTTTAACTCTTCAATGGCTTCTTCTACTTTATGAAACATCTCTTTCACCTCACTGTTAATTTGTAAAACCATGCTGTTGCAATAAATCTTTCATATTACCTGAACGATTCGAGGCGCCGGGAGTTGACTTATTCGTCATCATCTGATGCATATATTTAGCTAGCATATCGCATTCAATATTCACCTTGTCTCCTCGCTGTTTGTCTCCTACTACCGTGTGAAGCACCGTATGAGGAATAAGAGAAATAGTAAATGATTGGTTGCTGACATCAAAAATAGTAAGACTTGTTCCATCTACAGAAACAGATCCTTTTAACATCATAAATTCACGAAGTTCAGGGTCAACTTGAATTTCGTAATAAAAGGCATTTCCTTTACGTGTTTTGCTTACAATGGTTCCAATTCCATCAACGTGTCCGCTAACGAAATGCCCCCCAAACCGGCCATTTGCAGCCATCGCCCGTTCTAAGTTAACACGTGATCCAACGGTTAGAAGCTGAAGGGTACTTGCTTTAATCGTCTCCGGCATGACGTCGACCGTAAATTCATTTTCAGAGTAAGCCGTTACGGTTAAACAAACGCCGTTAACTGAAATACTGTCCCCTAAGTTCACATCTTCTAACACGGTCTTCGCATCAATCGTAAGAACGATTGCTTCTGTAGCCTTTTGAATACGTTTTATCTTCCCAATTTCTTCAATAATACCTGTGAACATTTTCTTCACCTGCTTTGGCGCTATTCCAACTTCTTATGCCGTTTTGAAATAGCAGCTGCTTTTTTTTCATATTTATCTTTCCCCCAACCACTGAAAATAAAAAAGCCCCTTGAACAAATGTCCAAGGGGTCGGCTGAGCTGAATCAGTTTTATCTATGCAAAATTCCGCTAATTGTATACGAAATAAACAGTTATGTTTTGTGTATGAAAACAAGGGTAGCTTTAAAAAAGGCAAACCTGTCCCTTATTAATACAACACAAAAAAACAACTGTGCTTCCTGATCCTTCTCCCATCCAGACTTTTACTGTCGGCTCTAGATTTTAACTAGATCCACCGCTAACATACATCGTATGAAAACGGGTCACGGGCTTAAAAGCATACGCTTTATCACCGCCGGTTGGGACTTACACCCGACCCCGAAGGATAATATATTCGACTGCTATAGTCTTATTTGTTTTACATTATAGCAAAGTAAAATCGACTTGTCACATCATTTAACTTCGTTTTTTCACATCTGTTCTTTAAAATCCAGCTTTTAGCTTATTTTTTCTTTTTTAATACATAGCATCCATACAAAAGCTAGTCCAATATAGCCAAATATTGGATACAGAAGCCCAAGAAGCTGGGCATATCCGAATTGTCCAATAATAAAGCAAGCCAAGATAATAAACGCAAAAGCTTGTTTATCATTCAAGGGAAGAAAGGACTGAAGCTGCTTAGCGATTCCAAATACATTTCCAATCAATGTAGTAAAAATCTCGCCTAACACAACTACCGTAAATAAAACATTCACCCACGCTGAGATATTTTTAACAACGGCACTCATCGGAATATCAAGTTGAAATGAATAAGGCAAATTGGAAAGGGCAAGATGAGTAGAAACAAGCATAAACGTAAGTACGCATCCTCCTATTACGGCCCCTTTTTTAATCACGCTCCTATCTTTCACGGAACTTCCTAATGGAACCAAAACGGCCTGAGCCAAAGCTAGATTTAGGGAAATGTATAAAAAGGGACTAACCGCCCACTTCCACTGTGTGACGAGCGTTAAATCCGGCTTCGTTTGAATCAGTGAGAAATAGCTGATATTTGGCACAAAAATGATAAAAGCAAATGAAAGCATCATCGGGACAACAAGAGAATTAACCATTAAAATACCGTTAATTCCCCTTGCGATAAATATATAAGTTAAAACAATTGTAAAAATCATCCCAACAGGAGGCCACAGCCCGAACTGTTCCTTTCCTATTGCCCCCGTACTCGCTAGCATGACTGAGGTTACTCCAAATAAAATGACAATCATTACACCGTTTACAACTTTTCCAAGCACATCACCAAATAAATATGTATTAAGCTGCTGATAAGAAGAAGCCCCAATTGCATGTGAAAGCAGCATCATTTTCGAACCTAGCCAAATAAAAAACAAACCGCTGACCAAAATTCCAACCATTCCAAGTTCCCCGTACTGTGTAAAAAATTGAACGATTTCCTTGCCTGTTGCAAAACCGGCTCCTACAACGGTGCCTACATACGTAGCAGCAACCTGCAGCGTGAGTTTCCACCTTTTCATGCCCATCACCCTTCTACCCTTCATAGTTCACTATATGTAGAAGCGATAAAAAAAAGACGAGCCTTTTTACGTGTAAATCGACGCATCTCCCAGCGCTGGTGCCTTTTCGTTTATTTTTATTTTTCATTTTCTTTTTGTATTTCTCACAAAAAACTCCTTAACCCCTAACATAACAGTCATTTTCAAACAAAATATACGGATATTTTCCCTTTAGCTTTTAAATTTTCCTCAATATTTGCTGGAAATTCACAATTTACTGTTGTATAATTTCTAAAAATCAGATAAATTATTAAATAAGTATTCTTTCTATTTAAAAAAATATGTTTCAATTATATACAATTGATTCTTATCATGAGAGGTGGAGGGACTGGCCCTTTGAAACCTCAGCAACCAGTCGTTAGAGACATGGTGCTAAATCCAGCAAGCAATTTATTGCTTGGAAGATAAGAAGGCGAAAAAAGTCTTCTTCTTAAGAAGACTTTTTCTATTTTATCGGCATATTGCATAAAACGAATCACTCGTGAAATAGAAGCGGAACAATTTAAGGAGGTTTTGACATGGGGTTACTTGAAGATTTAAAGTCTAAAATTTTAATTGGGGATGGTGCCACTGGTACCCTCCTTTACTCACACGGTATTGACAGCTGCTTTGAAGAACTAAACATCACCAAACCAGAAGAGGTTTCTCGTATTCACAGAGCCTATGTAGAAGCTGGTGCAAACGTTATTCAAACAAATACGTACGCTGCTAATTATCAAAAACTTGCCCGTTATGGATTAGAAGATTCAGTCAAAGATATCAATGTTGCTGGTGTAAAATTAGCGAAACAAGCTGCAAAAGATCAGGCTTACGTAGTTGGTACACTCGGCGGAATTCGTTCTTTCCAAAAAAACGCTATTAGTTTAGAAGAGGTTAAGCGAAGCATTCGTGAACAAATGTTTTGGCTTTTAAATGAAGGCGTGGATGGCCTTTTATTTGAAACATACTATGATTTTGAAGAATTAAAGACCGTTCTTACCCTGGCGAGAAAAGAAACGGATAAGCCTATTATTACCCACGTTTCCCTGCATGATATCGGCGTACTGCAAGATGGCCGTCCTTTAGCAGATGCATTAAAAGAATTAGAAGAGTTAGGAGCAGATGTTGTCGGACTTAACTGCCGTTTAGGTCCTTATCATATGATTCAGTCTCTTGAAGAAGTACCGCTTCCCGATCGTGCTTTCTTATCTGCTTACCCTAACGCCAGCCTTCCGGCGTATGTGGAAGGAAAGCTGGAATATGAAACGAATGAAGACTACTTTGTAGAAAGCGCGCGTTTATTCCGCGAACAAGGGGTTCGCTTAATTGGAGGATGCTGCGGTACAACACCAGCTCACGTACGCGCAATGTCGTCTGCTTTAAAAGACCTGCCTCCGATTACAAGCAAAGTCGTTAAAATGAGACCAGCCGTTACGGTTCAAGAGCGTGAGCAGCAGGATAAACCTCATATGCACGAAATTGTGAAGAAACGCCGCTCGGTTATCGTTGAGCTAGATCCTCCTAAACAGCTTGGTCCGACGAAATTTTTAGAAGGCGCAAAAGCACTTGATAAAGTCGGAGTAGATGCTATTACATTAGCTGATAATTCTCTAGCCTCACCTCGCATCAGCAACTTAGCAATGGCAACACTGATGCAGCAAGAAACAAAAGCACGACCGCTTATTCATATTACCTGTCGCGACCGAAATTTAATTGGACTTCAGTCTCATTTAATGGGACTTCATACGTTAGGAATGAATCAAGTGCTTGCAATTACCGGTGATCCGTCAAAAGTTGGCGATTTCCCTGGCGCCACTTCGGTCTACGATTTATCTTCATTTGACTTGATTAGTTTAATTGCTCAGTTTAATGAAGGACTATCTTATTCCGGCAAACCGCTTGGTCAAAAAACCAATTTTTCCATTGCAGCTGCCTTTAACCCAAACGTGCGTCACTTAGACCGAGCCGTTCAGCGTTTGGAAAAGAAAATCGACTGCGGGGCTCACTATTTCATTACTCAACCTCTCTATTCAACTAAGCAAATTGAAGAGGTATATGAAGCAACCAAACATTTAACAACACCGGTATACATCGGGATCATGCCGTTAACAAGCGCAAGAAATGCTCGATTTATTCACCATGAAGTACCTGGAATTAAATTATCAGAAGATATTCTAGAACGCATGGACGCAACGGGAAATGACCGGATTCGCGGCGAAGTCGAAGGCCTTGCGATTGCAAAAAACTTAATTGATACAGCATATGAGTTATTTGACGGTATTTACTTAATTACGCCGTTTATGCGCTATGAAATGACCGAAATTCTAACACGCTATATTCATGACAAGCAACTCGTTACATCAGAAAGGAAGATATAAATGAGCTCACTTATCGAACAACAACTAAAGAAGCGAATACTCGTCATCGATGGAGCAATGGGAACGATGATTCAAGATGCTGATTTAACCGCTGAAGATTTTGGCGGCGAAGAATATGAAGGCTGTAACGAATATTTGACCCGTACAGCGCCTCATGTGATTCAGCGCATTCATGAAGAGTACTTTGCAGCAGGTGCTGACATCATTGAAACCAATACGTTTGGCTCAACATCTACCGTACTTGATGAATACGATTTAGGCCACTTGGCGTATGAATTGAATATCGAAGCTGTGAAGCTTGCTTGTGCAGCCCGCGATAAATATTCAACTCCCCAATGGCCTAGGTTCGTAGCTGGAGCTATCGGTCCTACCACTAAAACTCTCTCTGTTACCGGAGGTATTACATTCCCTGAGCTAGTAGAATCGTACGAAGAGCAAGTTCGGGGTTTGTTAGACGGCGGCGTTGACTTACTTCTAGTCGAAACCTGCCAAGACATGCTGAACGTAAAAGCCGCATTTTTAGGTATTACAGCGGCGTTTGAAAAACTAAAAATAGAAGTTCCAATTATGATTTCAGGAACAATTGAGCCTATGGGAACAACTCTCGCTGGTCAAGATATCGAATCTTTTTACTTATCACTGGAACACATGAAGCCTCTTTCAGTCGGACTTAACTGCGCGACAGGCCCTGAATTTATGACAGATCATATTCGCTCTCTTTCAAACCTAGCTACTTCAGCAGTTAGCTGTTATCCAAACGCTGGACTTCCGGATGAAGAAGGCAATTATCATGAATCCCCTGAGCTGCTTGCTCAAAAAATTAAAGGGTTTGCTGATAAAGGCTGGCTGAACTTTGTAGGCGGATGCTGTGGTACAACGCCTGCTCATATTAAAGCACTGGCTGAAGCGGTAAAAGAGGTTGCGCCTCGTTCGCTTGATCGCTCCGAGCATAACCATGCTGTCACCGGTATTGAACCACTTGTATATGACGATTCTATGCGCCCTCTTTTTGTGGGAGAACGTACGAATGTAATCGGTTCTCGCAAGTTCAAGCGTCTGATTGCGGAAGGAAAAATTGAAGAAGCATCTGAAATTGCGCGTGCTCAAGTTAAAAATGGTGCTCACGTTATCGATATTTGCTTAGCAGATCCAGACCGTGAAGAAATGGAAGACATGGAGGAATTTATTCAAGAAGTTGTAAAAAAAGTGAAGGTTCCTCTTGTAATCGATTCAACCGACGAGAAAGTTATTGAAAAAGCTTTAACGTACTCACAAGGTAAGGTTATTATTAACTCCATTAACCTAGAAGATGGTGAAGAGCGTTTTGATGCAATCTTACCGCTAGTAAAAAAATTCGGTGCAGCTCTGGTTGTCGGTACAATCGATGAAACAGGCATGGCCGTTACTGCAGAACGAAAAGTAGAGATTG
Source organism: Priestia aryabhattai B8W22 (assembly GCF_000956595.1). Lineage (GTDB taxonomy): Bacteria > Bacillota > Bacilli > Bacillales > Bacillaceae_H > Priestia > Priestia aryabhattai. The sequence continues at coordinate 57,794 of NZ_JYOO01000015.1, forward strand.
CTAAACGCTCACATGATTTGCTTGTTGAAAAACATGGCTTTAATCCAAAAGATATTATTTTTGACCCTCTTGTGTTTCCTGTAGGGACCGGTGATGAACAATATATTGGTTCTGCTGAAGAAACAGTTAAGGGAATTAAAATGATTAAAGAAGCCCTGCCTGATTGCCTGACCATTCTTGGCGTAAGTAATGTGTCATTCGGTCTTCCTCCAGTCGGACGTGAAGTACTGAATGCCGTTTACCTTTATCACTGTACGCAGGCTGGACTCGATTATGCCATTGTTAATACCGAAAAATTAGAGCGCTATGCTTCTATTCCAGAAGCTGAAATTGAGCTTGCTAATGCGTTATTATTTAACACAACTGATGAAACGCTAAGCACGTTTACCGACTTTTATCGTGATAAAAAGAAAGAAGCAAAAGTAGAAATTTCTACGTTAACACTCGAAGAACGATTGGCAATGTATATTGTCGAAGGTACAAAAGAAGGATTGCTTCCTGATTTAGAACAGGCTTTAGCTCAATATGATGATCCGTTAGATATTATTAACGGACCGCTTATGGAGGGAATGGCGGAAGTCGGACGTTTGTTTAATGACAACCAGTTGATTGTAGCAGAAGTGCTTCAAAGTGCGGAAGTTATGAAAGCATCCGTTGCCTTTTTAGAACCTCATATGGAAGCAACTGAAAATGATTCTGGAAAAGGCAAAGTGATTCTTGCAACGGTTAAAGGCGACGTGCATGATATCGGTAAAAACTTAGTAGACATCATTTTAAGCAACAATGGTTTTAAAGTAATTGATTTAGGGATTAAAGTAACGCCGCAGCAGCTGATTGAAGCAGTAAAAGACGAAAAGCCAGACATCATTGGCCTGTCAGGTCTTCTAGTAAAATCAGCTCAGCAAATGGTTTTGACTGCACAAGACTTAACACAATCAAGCATTGATGTTCCAATTATGGTAGGAGGCGCTGCCCTTTCCCGTAAATTTACTGACTTTAAAATTGCCCCGGAATATGAAGGTGCGGTCCTCTACGCCAAAGATGCGATGGACGGATTAGCGTTAGCAAATAAACTGCAGAACAAAGAGGAAGTTATTCAGCTTTTAGCGGATTTAAAAACGCGGCAAGAAAAGAAAGTAACGGTTCGAGAACGCCAGCCTCAAACCGCTCAAGCAGCTACGGCTGTTTTAGAAAGATCCGCTATTTCAACGGACGCTCCTGTTTTTGTACCGGCTGATTTAAAGCGGCACGTTGTCAAACACTACGATTTGGCACAGGTTCTTCCGTATATTAACTGGCAGATGCTTTTAGGCCATCACTTAGGACTAAAAGGAAAAGTGAATAAGCTGCTTGCTGAAAAAGACGAGCGTGCTGTTCAATTAAAAGAAACCGTTGATGACCTGCTCGAACTGGCACTAAAAGAAAACTTAATTAAACCAGCGGTTATTTATCAGTTCTTCCCTGCTCAAGCAGACGGAAATGATTTAATTATTTATGATCCTGCTGATGAAAAAACAGAAATTGAACGTTTTACCTTCCCACGACAAGCAAAAGGACAGTTCCTGTGCTTATCTGATTTTGCAAAGCCTAAAGAAAACGAGATGGACTATGTATGTTTCTTCTCTGTAACAGCAGGAACGGGCATTCGCGAACGCGCGGCGAAATTTAAAGAAAACGGCGAGTTTTTAAAGAGTCACGTGTTCCAAGCTCTTGCGCTTGAACTAGCTGAAGGATTAGCAGAACGTGTTCATCAGCAAATTCGTGACCGCTGGGGATTCCCCGATTCGCCTGATTTTACAATGGCGGAGCGTTTTTCAGCCAAATACCAAGGTCAGCGTTTTTCATTCGGATATCCTGCATGTCCAGACCTTGAAGACCAAGCAAAACTGTTTAAATTAATTAAACCTGAAGACATCGGCATTCAGTTAACAGACGGTTTCATGATGGAACCCGAAGCTTCTGTTACAGCCCTTGTTTTTGCACATCCTGAAGCGAAGTATTTTAACGTATTGTAAAACATGGCCGCGGTCTTTTAGACCGCGGCTGTTTTTTAACAGTGAACAAACCCAAAAAAGCGCCTGCGACAAATATATTTTAGTTGAAGAAAGATCCGAACGGTAAATCCAGATTCTTGATTGAGAATCCACTCCGTTCGGATTTTTTCATTGTGATGGTGAACTAGATTTCATGTAGCTGTTTCTAGCTGTTGATTGGAGGGCAAAGCGAAGACTCCTGCGGGAAAAATTGATGTAGTTATGCTTTAATCTCTTTGAATTCACCGCCGGTTTGAGCTTTTTTTATGAGTTTCTTGGGAAACACTGATAGAATAAGGAATGTAATAAATTGTAACACTCTTATCACGGAAAATTTTTCAGGGAAAGGAATTTTCAAGAAATGATTAAATTATTTGTAAGCGACTTAGATGGCACTCTGTTACACGAAGAAAAATACGTAGAACAGCATAATGCAGACGCACTTAGTGAACTTCAGCGCCAAGGAGTAGAGGTTTGTCTTGCTTCTGGACGAATGGATACGGAAATTTTAAAAATTTCTACCGATATTAATAATACATTCCATCGCATTAGCCAAAACGGAGGATTTGTGTGGACCAAAGAAAATCAAGAACTTCATAGAAAAGTGTTTGAAGATGATTTAGCGGTTCAACTTTATAAAAAAACGATAGATCCTAACCGTATTACGCTTGTCTGTTCAAACGACACCAATTATGTAGAACAGCGAAATGAAATTATTGAAGCAATTGAAACTCACATGTTTTTCCCTATCGAAGAACAAATTGAAATGACGGATTCATTTGGTCACGCTCTTTCTCCATCTAAAATCACGGTTCTTGGAGATCATGATGAAATGGTAGCTCTGCAAAAAGAAGTGAACGAAGAGTTTGGTGATTATATTGATACATATATTTCTGCCAAGCAGTGTTTGGATATTATGCCTAAACATATCAGCAAAGGAAATGCCATTGAAATTTTATTAAGTCATCTTCAGCTAAAACCAGAGGAAATTGCCTGTGTGGGGGATTCATTTAATGATATTCCTATGTTTCAATTAACGCCGAACAGTTTCGCTATGGCTACAGCTCCTGAAGCTGTTCAGCGCCACGCCTCTGCTGTTGTGTCATCGGTTAGTGAAGCAGCGCGTATTGTTTTAGAAAAAAATAAGCAACCAACCTAAAAAAAGCGGTCAACGTTTAAATTGACCGCTTTTATCTATTTAATAAGAAAACGGTAGTTATTTTTTTCGCAAAGAACGAAAAAATTCACCTAAGCTTTTTTGCTTCCCATCTGCATGCTCTCCGTGATTAACCAAGCTGCTGATTCTTTCTCGTCGAACAACAACCATAATAAGAGTGGCAAAAAAGATAATGGAAACGGCAATGACAACCAGTGCAAGAACGGATGCTACAATAGCTTCAGAAGTCGTTAGTGACGATAGCATCTGCCTCGTACACCTCCATTTCGTTTGTGGCGAAAAGGAGCCTAGCAGTTAGAAATGCAAATAATCTTTTTTCTCAGTTTGATGCATGTTATTATACACCATTTTCATTTTAGAAGCTGTAGCTTTTAAAGACGTAGACGAATCCACATCTTCGGCTAACATAATGTTTACTAAGTCAACCACAGAACGAGACAACAACTCTACATTATTTTGCAACTCTAATTCGTCATAAGTCGTACGGTCTTGAAGACGAAGTCGAATAATTTCATTTGCTAGCTCCCTAACACGCACTAATTGTTGATGTTCTCCCATAGTATCTCCGCCGCAAGAAACTTATAATCAGCCCTTTTATTGGCTTTTATAAGAGCTAGAAATCCCTGCAGCTTACCCCTCCTTATAAAGATGCCTAGCACACCTTTATGTAAATCACACTTTCACTTTGTTTACATGTATATTCGCTATAGCTGGTTCTTTTTCCTTTTGAAATTAGCAACCATCGTTAACGACTTTCTTCGTTTATCGTTCAGATTTCAGATTTTTAAGGATGTGATATACGAAAATTAAAACGCCAATAGCCGTAAGTGTTGCTCCTACTGCCACTACGGGGGTAAAAGCTTGATTTTCTAGTACGATCATGAAAAATAGACCAATCATCATGACCGGTAATCCTATATTATGCAGCCATACGTGCAGTTTGGCTAATTTACTTTCGCTAAACGCAGGAAACAAATAATAAATAAGTCCGGCTAACGTAAGCGACGTCCATCCTAATAAATTGATGTGCACGTGAACAGGTGTCAAAGCGTAGCTGTGAACAATCGACATATAATACCCCAATATGATGCCAATTCCAAAATAAACGGCTGATATTTTAATTAATTTAATTCCCATCGTTTTCTCCCCTTATATCCCCTCCGACTTCTGTACTACTTTACGCAGGAAACGTCATTTTAGAAGCGGAAGTTAGCCAAAGGACACGAAATACGGAGTATGATATCTAAAAAGAGGATTCTTTACCGCAAACACAAAAAACAGCTGAGCAAAAATACTCAGCTGTCTATTTTAAGCAATATAATGCAGCACAAAATTCAAGAAAAACAACAGCGCGCTTACATACATAAACATCGATACTTCACGCATTTTACCAAGGAATAATTTAAGCAGTGGATACGCAATGAACCCAAATGCAATTCCATCAGCAATGCTGTACGTAAGAGGAATAAGCGCAATAATTAAAAATGCAGGGAAACCTTCTGTTAAGTCCTGTAAATTGATGTTTTTGATATTTTGAATCATCAATGCTCCAATAACAATGAGAATAGGTGCAATAGCACTATCTGGAACCAGCTTGATAAATGGAATAAACAGAAGTGAACTTAAAAATAAAACTCCTGTAATAAGCGATGTTAAACCCGTTCGCCCTCCAGCTGCAATACCAGATGCTCCTTCTACAGAAGACACCGTTGGACTTGTTCCAAACACGCCGCTTAGCAACGCTGAGGCGGCTGTTGCTTGAAAGGCCCGCGGAAATTTGCTATCTTGATTCATCATACCTAGCTGACCGTGCAGCAAACCGATATTTTCAAAAATCAATACCATTGTTAATGAAAAGACAGCTGCCCAAAATGCAACGTCTCCAATAGCCCCAAAAGACAATGTGCCAAAGCTGCTAAAAAAGTCGTTCACGCTCGCAGCGGACTGTCCTTTTTCTGCACCGCTTCTTACACCAAGTAAGAAGGCAAGGACTGATCCAGCAATCATGCTTAACAAAAAGTTACCTTTCACATTTCGGATAAACAGTACGATTGTGATGATTAACGTCAGCAGCGTACTGATAACAAACGGATCTGACAAGTCTCCAAGTGCTACAAAAGTGGTTTCGCTTGGAACTACAAGCTTTCCTTTTTGCAAACCGATAAACGTTAAAAATAAGCCGACACCGACTGTTATCGCTTCTTTTAGCGAATGCGGAATCGAAGAGACAATTTTGGCAGACAGTCGTGAAAAAGCTAATGCTGTAAAAAGAAAGCCGGATATCACTACTGCTAATAACCCTTCTTGCCAAGATAACCCCATTGATTGAACCATCGTATACGTAAACAATGCATTAATCCCCATACCTGGCACCAGAATAAGAGGCGCATTTGCCCAAAAAGCCATAATAACACAGCCTACAAAAGCCGAAGCTACTGTTGCGAATATTCCTGCTTCAAGCGGAATACCGGCATCAGACAAAATGGTTGAATTAACAGCAATAATATACACGATGGAAAGAAATGAAATGACCCCAGCTAAGCTTTCTTTTCCGACAGTTGTTTGGTGGTCGTTTAAACGAAACAACTTTTCAAATAATGCGTTCAATCTAATTTCCTTCTTTTCATCTATCCCTCGCCCACCCAGTGACCAAAAATGCCACCGAAGTTATTATAGCAAAATCAACAATTGTTGCAAGGAAAACTTGTCTCCTTTAGCTTAAGCGTTCATTCCTTATTTAAAACTGTTATCATTTTCTAAACGCAGCGTCTTCCATTCATTCTATATATACCTTGGACTGGACATAATAAAAGAGCGCTTTATCAGCGCTCATTGTTTTAATAATAATAAGGGTAATATGGTGGGTACGGCGGATAATAATATGGTGGTGGATAACCGTAATAACCTGGACCTGCTAATGCACTTCCAAGAACTAATCCTCCAAGAAATGGAGCTCCAAAGCCAAAGCCGAACCCCGGACGGCCGAAGCCAAAACCAGGACGGCCGAAACCAAAACCTGGGCGACCGAAACCGAATCCTGGACGACCGAAACCGAATCCTGGACGACCAAAGCCTCCAAAGCCTCCAAAACCACCGAATGGTCTTCTTATGTCATTAATATCAAATTCTTGCATGATAAATGCCTCCTCAAATTATATTTCATTCTCTTTATTACATATGTTATTCACCTACTTCTTGCATAGGCAATCGCCTCTTTTTTTGTGATTTCTTAAAAAATATTCCTTTTCTACTACCTCGTTAGGATTAAACAAGCGTACAAACATATATTTTTTAAGGCCTTGAAACATACTACATGTAACTTATGTAAAATAAGAGAGATGAAACGAGGAATGCACCTTTATAATTTGCAGCAGCTGCTGCAATGAGAAATAAACATAATAGGAACGCATAAAAAGAACGCTCAACAAAAATGTTGACCGTTCTTCTTATGAAAATACATAGCGATTTTTTATTAATTTATCTGACCCTTTGCTTGACCGTATATGCCCTAAAGCTATATAATCCCCTTTTTATACAATGCGCTTTGAACATAAAATCATAGGAGCGTCTCCCCAAACGCTGCTATGTATGTATATCTGTAATCGCTTACAAACCTTTAATAAAAAACCGATATGATTTTCTATCTATTTACATTAAACAATATTTCAGGCTAAATTTCAACACATTTTTTGTTTTTCTTTGTACTCAGCAAAAAAACAGGTGATATAGCACAGTGATTTTCCTTTTTTCCTGTCCCTTTTACTTATAGTCATAATCGTTTATAGTTTATAACGAAAGGAAGTGGCGTAATGTCTGATCAACTAGAAGAATACTTAGAACGAGGAATGTACGGAGCAAAGGAAACAAAAAGAGACGAAAGAAGATATTTCTTAACTGCTTTACGTGAGAATATTGAACTTGCACTAAAAAAAGGGCAAGTCATGAAAAAGGATACGGCAAAAATAAAGACTCTTTTAAAAAAAGTGAAAGACGGTCATTTGTTTTTAAATGGCTCCTTGTCTTATTCATACCTCTCCCCTTATATTCAAGCGGCTAACCAACATAAAGTGCCTTTTACCATCGTTCAGAACCTAGAAGCTGATACCGACATTGGTCTAGTTTTAACAGGCTCTGAAGGCAGTCTGGAACGCGATATCTTTTTAGACTAAAAAAAAGAGCCAGAACGGCTCTTTTTTATTTGGCAAATACATGATGATCAATTGTTTTAATTACCGCACGTGAACGAATCCAGTTATCGGTAGCTGTTTTTGGATTATAAAAGTAAATAGAATCGTCTAAACGATCTTTTCTAGTCAACGCTTGTTCTACTGCTTTTTTCGAATCTTCTGAAGCAGGTTTGTTAATTGATCCATTTTGGACCGGTGAAAAAGCGTATGCTTTTCCGACAACCTGTTTAATCACTCCTGTTACCGTATCTGGAAACTTCGGAGAATCTACACGGTTTAACACCACTGTTGCTACTCCTACTTTTCCTTCATACGATTCGCCTTTTGCTTCAGCTTCTACTAAGCGAGCTAATAAATCTTTTTCACTTGCTGAAATCGAAACTGCAGGGGTTTCCTGGTCTGCAGGTTTGGCTTCTGGTTTTGGTTCTGGCTTAGCCGTATTAGCAGGTTCTGCCGTTGAAGGTTCCGTTGTTTCAGCAGCCAGCACTTTTGTCTTACTCGGAATAGCTAATGTTTCACCAATATAAATCATATCTCCTTGACGATTATTTAATTTTTTAATATCGTCAATTGTTACACTATATCTTTTACCTAACTTCCAAAGACTATCGCCTTTGACTACTTTATAATTAGTTGCAGCCGTAGCTGTTGCATTAAAACCTATAAATGAAAGAGTAGCTAAACAAGCTACTACCATTGATTTCATATAACTATGTTTCATAGGTAATACCTCCTGAAATTTCGTATGGTATTACTCTATCATAGATATATAGGGGTTTCACCGAACGATTCAATTACATTTCTTTAAGTTTGATGAACAAAATTACGTTCGCAACACAAATATGACATTGTACCTTATTTTTTGTCATAATCACGGTAATTTTTCTAAAATGCAGGTATATTTTCCCGCTTTATTTCAGTTTAATCAGAAATTTCTTCATTCGTTTTTCCCTTATAGTTCTTATGATAAACATTTAATTTTATCTACTTTTACACAAAAGAGCTGAATGTTGTAATCAACATTCAGCTCTTTTTAATCTTCGATCTCAATTTCTACAACATCATAGAAATCAATCACTAGCTTAGCACCCGTATCATCCATAAACGTAAAGACGTCTTGATCATCTGATAAATGTATCACGTATCCGGTCAACTGCTGTTCACTGTTGTCGTAAACAGTAGTAATTAGAATTTTTTTATGATCTACATATGCTTCTTCTAATAACGAATGGAGGTCATAGTCCCCGTCATCTTCGGGCCGGTTCGTTAACAGCATCCCATAAGTCGTCATTCCATTTTTATCTTTCCATATATGATCTGCAAAATAAAAAGGTGCTGTACTTTTTCGAAACTCATCCATAATATCCCTCCTATAACTAAACACGTTTATTTGCTCTTACCGTACGTTGCTAAATAAACGCACAAGCACTTGTAACAGTATATTCTCTACTGTACAGGCTCATACATCCATTATATAAGGCATAATCAAATAATGCCATCATTTCGTTTAGCTCCTAGGAATTTCTAGATACGTATAGGTGAAATCGCCACCGCGTCCGGCTATTCCACGAAAATGTTTGAAATCAGGGCGATTTACTAAAAAAGGGCGAAAAGCAAGAAAGTCTTCTTTTTTAACTTTAATTTCGGTTACTTTTCCTTCACTTAACTCATTCAACATATTTATTGCTGTTTGTTCATCCATTCAGTTTCACCTCGTTTTTAACTGCTCAGCCAATTTTGGAGAGATACAAATTGAGCTTCAGCTTCTTTATATCCTTGGTTGTAAAGAGCGTCGAGACGCTCACGATTCTTCTCAATTCGCCCTACTACAAGAGGGGTTTGCGGACGAATCACAAAGATATTCCCCTGTCTTTCCTGCTCTTCAATATATGACAATGTTTCATTATACAATTTATAGCGGTTCTCAAGCGCACGAGTCAGCCCATCATAATGACGATATTTGCGCTTCAATAACCAAAGCATATTTGATTTCTTTTTTCGATATCCTTCGTTTCGCGTTAGCACAACAATATTTTTTCTATATCCATCTTGCACTGCTTTTTTAATTGGAATCGGATCACTGATTCCTCCGTCTAACAGCTCTTTTCCTTTATATGTAACGACAGGTGCTAAAAATGGAAGGGAACTAGAAGCGCGAACCGCTGTCAAAATGTCCCGGTCATACTCATCAAAATAAACGGGTTCTCCTGTTACGCAGTCCGTTGCTCCTACTACAAGCTTCTCTGTACGCTCAGCAAATGCCTCAAAGTCAAATGGAAGAAGCTGATTAGGAATTTCATCAAAAACGAAATCCATGCCAAATATCTCTTTTGTTTTAAAATAATTTTTCCACGACAAGTAGCGAGGATCCTCTAAAAAATCTAAATTAGCTTTGCGACTTCTTCCTATTTGTCTAGATAAATAAGAAGTGGCATGACAAGCGCCGGCTGAAACGCCAATTACATACGGAAGGTATAGATTTCTTTCCATAAAGTAATCTAAAACTCCAGTTGTATAAAGGCCTCTCATACCGCCTCCTTCGAGCACGAGTCCAGTATCTTTCAATTTCTACACCTTCTAATTCTTATAATTTATGACAAGATTATACCTCGTTTATTATAACGAAAGATGAACAAAGATGGAACTGTCCTGCTTCTCTCTTTCGTTAAAGCAACCAATTCCTTTTATTTCAAAGCACATTTTACTTATTTTTTCAATTTTATTTTATGTTTTTTCAAAAAACTCTTTACTAATTCCCAGTTTTAAGGCAAAATTGTAAAAAAGAAAACGCTAACTAGTTTTACTATTTTTAAAATTAAAACTATTTTAAAAATTAATAATGAACTAATTTAAAACAAAGGAGCGATGAATCATGAAAATAGCAGAGGTAGGAAACTTGATAGAATTTAAAAATGGCTTACAGGGCATTGTCGAAAAAGTAAATGAAAACTCGGTGATTGTTGATTTGACTTACATGACAAACTACCGCGATTTAGACTTAGAACAGCGAACTGTTGTTAATCACAAAAACTACACCATTATTAATCCAGCTATGTAAAGGGAAAAAGCAACCGGAACGCAAAAACGGTTGCTTTTTTATTGGTTTTGAAAGAATTGATTCTTTTGTTCTTCTGTAATAATTCCCAGCTTATACATGAGGTAAATATACTGTTGAACCTTAACATCCTTCGAACTTTTTTTCACTGTATTCCCTCTTTTCTGAAATGTTTCTTCATACAATAATATATGGCTAAGATAAAAAAAGTTTCCTTAAAGAAACAAAAACAGGCCCCATTTTTTCTTGAAAGGGTCTTATTTTCGTGTGACAATAAGAACAAGCTACTACTACCTACTTACCGAAAGGAATTATTAGCATGTTTGATACTGTATTGTTTATCGTTGCACTTATTGTCATTCTTTTTTTCATCGTGCAGTTCGTTTTTAAACGCAAGCAAACTTCAAATAAAAAAACATCCGTTGAACCCATGAATTATGCCGAAGAAGATTCTAACTCCTACACAAGCTGGAGTGAATCTGCTGCTAATCACGATCACGATGGTGATGGGGATGGCGATGGGAACGCGGATGCTGACGGAAGATAGAAAAAAGCCTCTTCATATGAAGAGGCTTTTCTTTATTTTGATAACACGCGCTTGCCGTTGGTAAACGAATAATAGCATTCACCTGTATAGATATCTTGGCTTTCATGTACATGAACACCGCATTTATCTTCAAGTGCAGCTTTCATCATGGATTTGGCTACGTTATACGCTTTAATTGGACGATACTTTCTCCACTTTCCTACAAGGCAAAATGAACACGACTTTAACGTGTATCCCCCAAGCTTTTCAAATAGGCGAAACTCTTGGCGCTTACCTAATAATAACGATGGGCGGAAAAAGTGAGTAGAACGGATATATAAGCTTGCGATATCTTCTTCTACTTGCCCCTTTACTTTACTGTAAAAGAATGGCGAACGAAGATCAGCACCAATTGCTGTAATCGTTAAAAAGTTTTTGCAGCGATATTTTTCTGCACATTTAGCCGCTTTTAAAGGAAATTCGTAGTCAACTTTAATGAATTTCGCTTTTGTTTTTGCTTTTTTCATTGTCGTGCCTAAACAGCAATATACATCATCAACTGCAAAGCATTCTTCGTGCTTATCAAGCTCTGAAAAATCAATTTCGAGCTGACGTAGCTTTGTGTGTTCGATTGGTAGCTTTTTTCGAACAAACACTGTCACATCGTTATATAAGCTGTTGCTTAATAACATTTTTAAAAGTTCTTGACCAACAAGTCCGCTTGCACCTAATACTAATGCTGATCTCTGTGACATTCTTTCACCTTCTCATCTGTTGTTTTTGCAATGGAAAACAGGTTGCATACACAACCTGTTTGTTCGAATTAACGATTATCAATTGTTTCTGGGTATAAATCATGATTCATTAGGCGATAATTAGCCATTTCTTCATATTTCGTACCAGGGCGGCCATAGTTTGTATATGGATCAATTGAAATTCCGCCGCGTGGTGTGAATTTTCCCCATACTTCAATATACCTTGGATTCATCAGTTTAATTAAGTCATTCATAATAATATTCATACAGTCTTCATGGAAATCTCCATGGTTACGGAAGCTGAACAAATAAAGCTTTAACGACTTGCTTTCCACCATTTTTTCATCTGGAATGTAACTAATATAAATGGTTGCGAAATCCGGCTGACCCGTTTTTGGACATAAGCTCGTAAATTCCGGACAGTTGAATTTCACAAAATAATCACGATTTGGATGTTTGTTATCAAATGCTTCTAGAATCTCTGGTGAATATTCAAACAAATAGTTTGTTCCTTGATTTCCAAGGAGTGATACACCTTCTAATTCTTCATCTTTTCGACCGCTCATTTGCATTTCCTCTCTTTCTACGATTGTCATTCTAACAGCGTTTTTTTATTTTGTATATATCTGTTTTTATTTTTCTTTGTAAATTTTTTGCTATGCGCTTACACGCCTCGTTTATTTCCCCAAACCAGGGCGTGAACCTGCGGCAGAACTCTTACATCGTTCATGTTTTTAGCTGCCACTGCCTTGTCGATTAACCACTCATACTTTTTAAGCAATTCTTGTGTTAACGACGCATTATCGATTGTCGTTAAGTCCTCGTTGCCTACTTGAACAAAAAATGGAACCTCAGGATAACGTTCATGAACAGATGCTGCATACTCAAAGTCCTCATCATTAAATATAACGACTTTTATGCTTATGTGCCCCATGCGTTTTTCCTTTATTAATGTCTCTATAATATCGTCTAATACGGAGAAATTTGTTTTCATTAATGAGCTTGGAGGCTTAGGAGAAATCGTTAAATCATCGATCTTTAGGAACCAATCCTGATAACGGCTTCCCTGAGTTTCAAGTGCTGCTTTTACCCCATGACTGTGCAAAAGCTCTACAAGTGAACCAATTGCCTTGATAAGCGCAGGGTTTCCCCCAGAAATGGTGACGTGATCAAAGCACTCTCCTCCAATTTCTTTTAGCTCCATCCAAATTTGTTCTGCTGTTAGCTGACGAATATCGTTTTTAGCTGATCCATCCCATGTAAAAGCTGAATCACACCAGCTGCAGGAATAATCACAGCCTGCGGTACGAACAAACATCGTCTTACGTCCTACAACCATTCCTTCCCCTTGAATCGTTGGTCCGAATATTTCAAGTACTGGAATTGTATTAGCCACGTTTTTTCACCTTCTTTGGGCGGTAAACTACGTAACTTGTCGGCGTTTCCCGCACGAATACTTGTACGCAAGAAGGCTTATTTGGTAGTGTGTCTAGATATTCTTGAACCAACTCATAAATTTTACGAGCAACAACTTCAGTTGTAGGAAAATCATTTGGATTTTCTTCGTTAAAGATAGAATGATCGTTCAATAATGTATGATCAAATTGACCAGAAACAATTTTTTTCAATAGCGCAAAGTTTACTAAAAAACCCGCTTCGTCTAATGTATCTCCGGCAACAGTTAGATTTACAAAATACGTATGTCCATGGACTTGACGGCATTTTCCTGCTTCTGGGTGAGGAACAAAATGTGCCGCAGCAAACTGCATATCTTTGTTCAGTTCATATTCATAGTCATGAAATACTTGAGGATACATTTGTTGCAGCATTATTTCTCTCCTCCTTCTTTTGTTTGCAAGTATTGATCTAACCCGCGTTTTCGCAATTGACATGCGGGACATTCGCCGCATCCATCAGCAACAATACCGTTGTAGCACGTTAACGTTTTTTCGCGCACATACTCAAGCGCCCCTAACTCATCAGCTAAAGCCCACGTTTCTGCTTTATCAATCCACATGAGCGGTGTATGAATTACAAACTCAAAGTCCATTGATAAGTTAAGCGTAACGTTTAACGATTTCACAAATACATCTCGGCAGTCTGGATATCCTGAAAAATCAGTTTCACAAACGCCTGTTACGATATGGCGGCCTCCGCTGTTCTTAGCCAGTACGGCTGCAAATGACAAAAATAACAGATTGCGGCCATCCACAAACGTGGTAGGCAATTCTCCTTCTTTTTGCTCGATAGCAATATCATCTCGCGTTAATGCATTTGGTGCTAATTGATTTAAAAGTGACATATCTAATACGGTATGCTTCACACCCAAATCAGCTGCAATAGCCTTTGCTACCTCTATTTCTTGACTATGACGCTGACCGTATTGAAAAGTAACCGTTTCTACTTCTTTAAAGTTTTTTAAAGCCCAAAATAAACATGTTGTACTATCTTGACCCCCGCTAAATACAACAATAGCTTTTTCATTTTTCATCATCATTGTTCGTCTCCTTTTTGATTGAAATCAAAAGAAGAAGAAACTTTATTGAACCGTTCGTTCCCTTTGTGACTAATTTATAACACAAAAAAGAGACTGCTCTTTTCCAGCAATCTCCCTAAAAAGCAACTAAGATACACGTCCTCGCCAGCATACACGTCAAAAAGACGTATTTGTAGAAAAGCACGCGAAAGAAGACACGCTAAAACCGTGTCTTTTGTCATCAACGATGATCTTAGTTTTTTATAGAGGGAGTTTTCGAACCTCTCCCGTACATATACAATCGTGTACGGCGTTTCTTCTTGAATTGTCATCGTATACTATACCACATGCGTATAAATAATGCTATGTTTGTTGGTTTTTATCGCCTTTGGCTGCCTTATTTTTCTTTATATAAGAAAGAGCAATAAATAATAAGGGAAAACAGAGGCTTAGTACGAATAAATAAAACGGCCAGTAATATTTTTCAAAATAATTAAAGTATGCTGTATTCGGAATAATATAATACGCTACGCCTGTAATAATTAGGCCTAAAGGAAAGCTTAAAAAATTACGCACTCGTAAATTACACAATTGGACGATACTTAACTGAATAGCATAGAACACAATGACAACTTTAAAAAAGATAGATAACATCCAAATAATAGCTACTAATACTTCAACATGCTGAATTGTGGCACCTAACGAAATCATTTTTCCTAATAAATAAACTGGGTAGCTGTGCATCGATGCAATATTCGCGCCAAGCGCTAATATACAAGCCGCAACTGCAATTATAATCGTCAAGCCTGATGCGACAGTGCCCATTACAAACATTCTTTTCACCTTTTTCTCATCTTTTATATGAGGCGTAATCATTAGAACGAAAACTAACTCCATAAATGGATTTCCTAAAAAATAAGTGGTTCCTAACACTAAATCAGCCATGCGGAATTCAAACAAAGGATAAAGACGATCTATTTTCATCTGAGGAATATTTAAAACAATTAACAATAAAAACGGCACAATAATCCACGGCAAAAAGATTTCCGCCGTTCTCGCTATCACTTCAATACCTAGATAGCCTCCGTATATGACAGCTAATAGAACAAGAGCGTGAATCCACGTAGGAAGCGTTTCAGGAACAATTTGAGTCGTCATAAACGTACTGATATCTCGAAGCGAGAATGTAGATTGGATGAACATAAAGAAAATGTAGATAAGAGAAATACAAGTTCCGGCATAAGGACCTAGCGCCTTTTTAGCTATTTGAATGAATGTTTGCTGAGGGTAACGCTGAATCAGCCATAAAAGCACCGCAACAATTAAAAGTGCAAAGCCCATAGTAAGCACACCGCAAAACCACGCATTTTGTCTATTGGTTTCTAATAACGTAGCAGGAACTGCCAAAATAGCGCTTCCGATACAAAAAACATAAATTAGAAAAAGAAATTGTTTTGGACTAATAAATTCTTTTATTTGCATCATACGCACCTTCTCTCTTACATGCTTGCTCACGGGAAAAACAGATGATGAACAGTTTTAGTAAGAGGCTTAATTAAGGCCTCTAAAAAGTACAGAGGCGTAGGAACTTCTTTACGAAGGGTAATCGCTCCCCAAAAGAATAGACCCAAGCCTATGAGGCAAAAATAGACGACTATTTCACGGTAATACTTTTTCTTTCGGAAATTGATGATGATTTTTTTAGTCAAATAAGCAAGCAGTACAAGTAAGGCGATAAATCCCTCCATTTTCTTTCTCCTTAATGCTTCATTTGCTTCATATATGAGTTATTTAACGTGCCTAAGCGGCGGATTTGAACTTTTGCATCTAAATCGACGGTTAAATCTTCTGCATAAATTCTGTTCCAGTCTCTTTTCATTTTGTACCATCTCTTTACATCCTGTCTGTAAAATGCTTCGCCAAAACCAAAGATATCGCTTTTGTAGGTTTTTTGAGCTTTTTCCACCGCATCATTCATTTTTTCTTTTACGTCTGCTGCTGTTTTTCGTTCCAGCATATTGATTACAGCCGGGTCCTGTAAATTCACTTGACACTCTACATCAGCTACGTTCGCTTCACCTTTTAAATTAACGTGAATATGAGGTTTATGGTTTTTCATAGTAGCTGTCACCTTCACATTCGTTCGGAGCATCTCTACTCCGACGATATCGTGCTGTTTTTCTTTCTTTTCACATGGAATAACAATTAATGTACTTTTTACATTTCCTGTAATATAGTTATATCCTTTACTTTCATCTTCATTGAACCAGCCGAGAAGCTTATCATTTTGAAAGACACCTAACCCTTTGAAATTGAGCAAGGTGGAAAGATTAGTGCGGGAAATGTTGGACATATCTCCTGCCTTTTTCACGTCGCCTTTCACCAATACTCCTGATAACACCGCCTGCTTTCCTTCACTCGTTAAGTTACTGATTAGTTCATTTAACTTCACTCCTCTAGTAGGTGCCCAAATACGCTGTGACACATCTAATGAGGCAAACATATGATTAGCCGGTATTTTTTCGATTGTTGTCAATACGTTTAGCACGCTCGATGCTTTCGTGTTTTTAGCAACAACAACAAAATAATCGGTACGCACTTCATGATCCCGAGCAAAGAAATCAAGAACTTCGGCGATACCGTCTTTCGCCATGCTTTCGCTAATGACTAGCATTCGTAAATGAGAAAGATAAATTTTCCGCGGGGATTTTGTCGTTATTTTTCTTAACCCTTCCATTACAGACGAAGCCTTAATAGAGAATGTGGTAACAGAAGGCCCGTTTGTAGGAGTTTTGGCTTGAATATCACCAGGGTTAATCAGCTGAACTGTAACAATAATGCCATCTTCTGCTTTATCAATTCCGACAGCAACCGTAATGGCTAGCTCATTCAACTCTCGACTGCTCCAGCAGCCGCTTAACAGCAATGAACAGATACATAACATCAGAAATGCTTTCATAGTAACCGGCCGCCTTTGCACAGTTTAGTTTTTTTGCGTCTTTTGACGTGAAATATTCTTCTCGTTAATAAGCTTTGGCCTTGTTTTCATTTTTTTGATCGAACGTCTAATTAGAACATCCTTTTGGTCACGCTTCACAAAGGGAGCCATAGGTGTCATATAAGGGACTCCAAATGACCTTAAGCTGCATAAATGTAAAATCATTAAAATTAGCCCCAGGATAATACCGAACAAGCCAAAAGTAGCTGCTAAAACCATTAAAATAAAGCGCAGCATCCTTACTGCAATGGCCATATCATACACCGGTGAAACAAAGTTACTAATAGCGGTGATGGATACAACGATAACCATTGCAGGCGATACTAATCCCGCTTGTACGGCGGCTTCTCCTAAAACGAGTGCTCCGACAATCGAAATAGCTGAACCTACTGCTCGGGGCAATCGGACTCCCGCTTCTCGCAAAATTTCAAACGTGATTTCCATAATAAACGCTTCAATAATAGCAGGAAAAGGGACACCTTCCCTTTGAGCTGCAATACTAATTAACAAAGCAAAAGGAAGCATCTCTTGATGAAAAGTAGTTAAAGCAATATAAGCAGAAGGTGTTAAAAGGGCTAAGAAAAATGCCATGTAGCGCATTAAGCGAATCAATGTACTAATATCTGCGCGCTGGTAATAATCTTCGGCCGCTTGAAAAAATTGAATAAATAGGGCAGGAACCATTAATACAAAAGGTGTACCGTCTACTAAAATGGCTATTCGCCCCTCTAAAAGACCTGCTGCCACGGAGTCTGGACGTTCCGTGTTATGCATAGTAGGAAAAGGTGTATAATCTTCATCTTGAATCAACTCTTCGATGTATCCGCTCTCTAAAATACCGTCTATATCAATTTTAGAAAGACGCGCCTTTACCTCTTGAATGACCTGTTCATCCGCAATGCCGTCTATGTAAACGAGCGCAATATCCGTTTTTGTAAACTCTCCTATTTGCTGAGATTCAATCCAAAGTTTTGGAGATTTTATTCGGCGCCGAATCAATGCAGTATTCGTTCGCAGTGTTTCTGTGAAACTGTCTCGAGGTCCTCTTACAACGGTCTGAGATTGTGGTTCAGAAACAGCCCTGTCTCTCCACCCTCTTGTACTTGCTACAATACACGTTTGATACCCTTCTAAAAACAGCACCGTATCTCCTGATAAAACACGAAGAAGAGCATCATCCAATGTCTTTGCTTCCATGATTTCACCTGCTGCCAAACTATAGCTTTTAATCAATTCGTACATATTAACGATGCCATCATCATGTGTTAAATGTTCATCTTGATAGTGCATAATGGAGTCCAGCGCATAGTGTTCAACTTCGTCTTTATTTACTAATCCGTCGATGTAAGCAACACCTAAAGTGAATTTTTCTTCAATCGAAATTCGAAACTCTCGTACCACTAAGTCCGTACTCTGTCCCAGTGCTTTTTTCATGCTGGATAAATTATCTCCCACCCTCTCCGATAATTTCTGCTCTTCATGTGTAGAAGAAGCACTAGTTTTCTTAGAGTCCTTCGATTCATCAGCTTTTTCTTTCCGCTGTTTGGATTTATTCGTTAACTCAGATAGTTTTTTTATACGCATTGCTCATCCTCCACTACATTGAACGAAAAGAAACGGAATTTCTTCTTTTTAGTCTATATAGTTTTTGTATGAAAAGGAAATTTATACTTGAAGCCATTTTGATAATCTTTATTTTTGACATCATTTGTGCATTTCTATAGGATAGTAATGGATAATTCTTTGTTATTATGAAGAATGTTTATGCGGAACATTGAAAGGAGTCTATATATGGCACAATCACTTAAAGGCAAAGTAGCTCTTATTACAGGAGCAGGAAAAGGCATCGGTCGTTCAACTGCGATTGAATTAGCAAAAGAAGGCGTAAATATCGGTTTAATTGCTCGAACAGAGGCGGATTTAAAGGCTGTTGCTTCTGAACTAGAAGCATTTGATGTACAAGTTGCTTACGCAACAGCAGACGTTTCTTCTATGGAAGAAGTAAACGCAGCAGTTGAGCATCTACATACAAAATTAGGGGCAACGGATATCTTAATCAACAACGCGGGAATCGGTAAATTCGGAAGCTTTTTAGAGCTAGACCCAGCTGAGTGGAAACAAATCATTGATGTGAATTTAATGGGCGTTTACTACGTAACGCGCGCCGTTCTACCTCAATTAATCGAAAAGAATGGTGGAGACATCATCAATATCTCATCCACTGCTGGTCAAAAAGGCGCTCCCGTTACAAGCGCTTACAGCGCTTCAAAATTTGGCGTGCTCGGCTTAACTGAATCTCTAGCGCTAGAGGTGCGCAAACACAATATTCGTGTAACAGCCCTAACACCAAGTACAGTAGCAACGGAATTAGCATATAAAGAAAACTTAACAGATGGCAATCCTGATAAAGTGATGCAGCCTGAAGACCTAGCAGAAATTATGGTAGCACAATTAAAACTGCATCCGCGTATTTTTATCAAATCTGCGGGCATGTGGTCTACAAATCCGTAAACAAACATAGAAAAAGGAGAGCTTCAGCTCTCCTTTTTTGTGTCTTCCTTTATATTATATGGTGGTTACCTTATTTGCGCTTAGGTGTGATTTCTTCTGATAGTTCTTCAAAAGATTTTACTTTTCCATGCGATGGGTTTTGTGATTGTTTTCGCACGTTCCACTGACGCTCTTTTTGACTTTTAGACTGAGTCATTTTGCTTCATCCCCTTTTTATATGCTTACATCTAGTAGGATAAAACAAGCTGCTCTTTTCCATTCATCAAAACTGCTTCCAATTTCTTTACTGCTTAGCTAAATGTATTTTAAACCATTTATCAATTTCCTCGTTATATTGATCATAATAAGCAGTTAGCGGATGGTCGCCGTTTTTGTACAGTACATATTTGTATTCTTTCCCCTGCTCATCTAGCTGTTTCACAAGCTTTTCAGCCTGAGTGTGGTGAACTTTACGATCATGATCGCCTTGCAAAATTAACAGTGGTGAATTTACTTTATCACTCCAATAGACAACAGAACGACTTTTATACCTCTCTGGATATTGCGCCGGATCTCCTACAATTGTCCGCAGCACTTGTTTCATTTCAGGCCCTCTTTGATCGTAGAATTGAAACATGTCTGTAATACCTGATTGTACGACAACTGCATCAAATTTAACGCCGTTTTTCATCGTTAAATACGTCATCATACCGCCGCGTGAATAGCCTAGCGCTACCTTTTGCTGATGATTTACATAAGGAAGCTGTTCTCCCCACTTAATAAGATTTAATACGTCGTCAATATCTTTACCGCCGTAGGTCTCAGTTCCTTCACTTCCACCATTTCCCCTGTATTGAGTCGCTACAACGACGTAGCCTTTACTTGCCCAATATGATAAGTACTGAAGTGTTTTTGCGCGAATCATACCGTGTTCGCGATTTCCTCCGCGATTATATACTAAAAGCGGGTAATGTTTGTCTGCAATGTCTTTAGGCTGTACTAAAAACCCTTTTATCTTTAAATTATCACTAGGATACGTAATGCTATATACATCTACTTTATTTGAATAAGGCGATAATAAATTCAATTTTTCTTTATTTACATCATCACTTTCAGCTCGGTTAAAAACCGCTGTCACACCGAGCACAGCTACAGTGATTAATGCAATGATGCCCCATTTTTTCAACAGAAACCCTCTCCTCAATAAATATCTTTTCTCTTTTATAATGAGTGTTTTCATTTGGCTTTACCCTTCTTAAATGTTTGCTAAAAAGGGCATTCATCCCATCGCCAATACAGCTTATTTATCATACCGCAAAACTCAAATTTCTTCATCTGTAAAGAAATAAGAATTCATACAAATACATGAACAAGAAAGACGTATAGTAAATTGTATTATTAAATTATAGATTTGAAAAGTGGAATGATACTTTTTTTGTCGTTTTTTACCTGTCCTTTTTCAAAAAAAAAGCTCAGTTAAGACTGAGCTTTTTTCTTGGCAATACCAATGCCTGTATATGCTAAAATAATTGAAAAGATCGGACAGAGAATGCTAAAGAATGTAAATGGAATATAGTCAGCTGCTGGAATGTTTAATGCTGTTGAAATAAAAGCACCACTGACACCCCATGGGATAATAGCATTAATAACCGTCCCTCCGTCTTCTAGCGTTCGTGATAAGTTTTTCAGATCTAAGTTCCACTTTTCATACAGTGGCTTAAACGTCTGCCCAGGCAGAAGAATCGATAAATACTGTTCTCCTGTGATGACATTCACCCCAATTGAAGATAGAAGCGTAGCAAAAATAACGTCTCCGCTGCGGCGGATTTGTTTTGCTAATCCTTTTAATAAAGCATCGATAATTCCAACCGCTCTCATCAAGCCACCTAGCGACAAGGCAATCATGATAAGAGAAATAGAAAACATCATGGACTGTAATCCGCCTTTATTTACAATGGCATCGACTACTTTATTTCCTGACTCTACTGCCGGTCCGCTTTGAAGAACGCCTAGCAATTGACTCAGCGTAAATTCATGCTGTGTAATCATTCCTGTAATAATGGCCGTTACAATCCCTAAAACTAACGTTGGCAATACATCGACTCTTCTCATCGAAAAAATAAGAACTAAAAGTGGAGAAAGCAACGTCAACACGTGTAAATTAAACGTATGCTTTAATGCCTCTTGAATTCCTTGAATTTCTCCGTAATTGACGCTTTCCTGGTTTCCGTTCATCCCAATGACCAATGCAATGATTGCGGTAATGACAATACTTGGAACCGTCGTCCACGTAATGTGCTGAATATGTTTAGGAAGCGGCACTTCAACGATACCAGAAGCAAAATTTGTAGTATCAGATAAGGGAGACATCTTATCTCCAAATACGGCTCCTGAAACAATCATCCCCGCTGCTAGACCTGGATGTACACCAATAGCAGTTCCTACGCCAAATAAAGCGACCCCTACCGTACTGACAGTTGTTAATGAACTTCCCGTGAATGTTGAAACTAATACGGTAATAACCAAAGCACTAATTAAAAAGTACTGCGGTGAAATCCAGTGGAAGCCGTAGGATAAAATCGTCGGTATCGTTCCGCCTACCATCCAAATCGCAATGAGCATCCCGATCAGCATTAAAATCAGGATAGGCTTAATACCAAGTCTAACACCGTCTAAAATTCCTTTCTCCATTTCTGTCCACTTATATTTCAACAAAAAGCCAATCACACTAATAAATGCTACACCAAATATTAGCGGAATATGAGGCGGCAGCTTTAACATAAATAATGAAACAAAAATAATAGCTAATAGCACCAAAACCGCCGCTATTGATTGTATAAATGAAATTTCTTTTTTCATGAGGTATTCCCTTTCTATCTTTCTTTTTCACTTAAACGCTTTTATGCTTTTACGCAGTTAAGTGCAAACCTTCTTGAGTATAATTTTTATCTTTCTTGCTGTCAATGACTTATTTTATCCAACGGTAAGCTTTGCACTCATTTTTCCCCTTTTCTTCTTATTAATATTAATTCCCTCTTCAAGCAGATCATTGTACAAAATGCCTCTTATGTTTTTACATGTATAGAACGGGTACACATAAAACACATCTTTTTTTAATGTACTACCTTTTGTACATAAGCGAGAAACTTCCCTTAAAATTTTTTTAAGCAAAAGACTTGAAAGTCAAAAAAGGTCAAAGTATAATAAAATTACGAAAGGTCAAGAAAGGTCAAACACCTGCTGATCTTCGATTAAAATCATTTAGGGAGGCTAATTAAATGATTTGTCAAAACTGTAATAAACGTGAAGCATCTATTCAATTAAATGTACAAACAAATAACCAAAAATCTCAATATCGTTTATGTCATACATGTTATCAAGCACTAATGAAAGAACATAAAATCCCATCAGGCTTTGGAGGTGGCGGCTTTATGAACATCGATGATTTATTCAAGCAAATGTCACAAGAACAAGCTGCACCGGAACAGCCACAGCAAGGAAATGGCGGCAGCGGATTTTTAGACCAGTTCGGTCGAAACTTAACTCAAATTGCGAAAACGGGATTAATTGACCCTGTTATTGGCCGCGAAGAAGAAGTAGAGCGTGTCATTGAAATTTTAAATAGAAGAAACAAAAACAACCCGGTGCTAATTGGAGAGCCTGGCGTTGGTAAAACAGCTGTTGTTGAAGGGTTAGCTTTAAAAATCGCGGAAGGGAAAGTTCCTGCCAAGCTGTTAAATAAAGATGTATATCTGTTAGATGTAGCATCTCTCGTAGCTAATACGGGCGTACGTGGTCAATTTGAAGAGCGTATGAAACAATTAATTTCTGAGCTTCAACAGCGAAAAAACGTGATTTTATTTATCGATGAAATTCACCTTCTTGTAGGAGCTGGTTCAGCGGAAGGTTCAATGGACGCAAGCAATATTTTAAAACCTGCTCTTGCACGAGGTGAACTTCAAGTAGTCGGAGCTACAACTTTAAAAGAGTACCGTTCGATTGAAAAAGATGCGGCTCTTGAACGACGCTTCCAGCCGGTTATGGTTCACGAACCGTCTGTAGAAGAAGCCGTTAAAATTCTAAAAGGAATTCAAAGTAAATATGAAGATTATCACGGCGTTAACTATACAGATGAAGCGATCCGCGCTTGTGTAAATTTATCACACCGCTACATTCAAGATCGCTTCTTGCCTGATAAAGCAATTGACTTGCTAGATGAAGCAGGCTCAAAAATGAATTTACAGGCAGGCATTACAAATAAAGACGACGCGGCCGCTCGCTTAAAAGAAATTACAAAAGAAAAAGAAGCAGGCGCTAAAGGATGAAAAATATGAAGTAGCAGCAAAACTTCGCGATGAAGAAGCTGCTCTTGAAAAACAATTGAACGAAGAACAGCAAAAAATGAATGTGGATATTGCTGACATTCAAGCAATTATTGAAAAGAAAACGGGTATCCCTGTTGGTAAACTTCAAGAAAATGAATCAGCAAAAATGAAGCATTTAGCAGAGCACTTAGCTCAAAAAGTAATTGGACAGCAGGAAGCTGTAGAAAAAGTAGCAAAAGCGATTCGACGTTCTCGCGCTGGATTAAAAGCGAAGCATCGTCCAATTGGTTCATTCTTATTTGTCGGTCCAACAGGTGTCGGTAAAACAGAGTTAACCAAAACATTAGCTGAAGAACTATTCGGCTCAAAAGATGCAATGGTTCGTCTAGATATGAGTGAATACATGGAAAAACACGCCGTGTCTAAATTAATTGGCTCACCCCCTGGCTACGTAGGTCATGAAGAGGCAGGGCAATTAACAGAGAAAGTACGCCGTAATCCTTATTCTATCATCTTACTAGATGAAATTGAAAAAGCTCATCCAGACGTTCAGCATATGTTTCTGCAAATTTTAGAAGATGGACGTCTAACAGATAGTCAAGGTCGTACAGTAAGCTTTAAAGACACAGTTATCATTATGACAAGTAACGCTGGTGTAGGTGAAAAGAAAATTACGGTTGGGTTCGATGCAGAAAATGACGCACTTAAGCAGGCATCGGTTTTAGATTCACTTTCATCTTATTTCAAACCAGAATTTTTAAATCGATTTGATACAATCATTGAATTTAATCACCTTGAAAAAGATAACTTAATTAAAATCGTTGACCTTATGCTTGCTGAATTGAAAGAAACATTACAAGAGCAAAACATCACGCTCCACGTAGCAGCTGAAGTAAAAGAAAAACTGGCTGAACTTGGCTATCACCCTGCATTCGGTGCTAGACCACTCCGCCGAGCAATTCAAGAACAGCTTGAAGATCGAATTACAGATTTACTGTTAGATGATGCGGACGTATCAACAGTGAACGTAACGTTAAATGAAGCAAGCGAAATTACCGTACAAAACTAATAGAAAAAGCGACTCTACTTGAGTCGCTTTTTTTTATAGAAATATTTCCGTTTATTTACTTTCATCTGTTTTTTCGTCTGTTTTTTCATCCGCACTATCCGTTGATTCTTCTTGATCATCAGTTGCTTCATCCCCAGATGAGTCATCTGCTTCGTCTTGCTTCATTGTTTCCTGTGAATCATCTGTAGTTGTATCCTCCGCTTGAGTATCATCCGACTGTTCTGTTTGCTGTTCTGTTGCATCTTTTTCATCTGTTTGTGAGTTGCATGCTGTGATTAACATAATTGCTAGAAGTGATCCAAATAACTTGACTAATAAACTTTTGTTCATTTTACCGTCTCCTTTCGAATCATCTGAGCCTCTATGTAGTCACCATTCATATGGCTCTACTGGCAGTATAGCCTATCCAATTGGAAAAAAGTTCACTTTTACAAGGTTATCACAAAAGCTTTACATCTCCTTCATTTTGTTCATATTCCGCTTATATTTCCTTAAGGTTTTATAACCTGCTTCATTCTAGATCTATCTTCCTTGGTCTAAGTACTCAATTCGTCTATTCATACAGTTGTAACTATGCTAATATGAGTGATATATTACTATACCGTGCGACTAGATGACTATAAAGTTATTCTCCTATAAAATTATTCACCATTTAAGAAAGGGATTTTTTATGGAATCACACAACCTCATAAAAAAACGGAATTTTATTCTTTTACTTATTTTTTGGCTGCTATATGTTGTTCACATTGTTTTATATCACTTTATTGCAGCTGCCCCTCAAATGATTGTTTTTATAAGCGGAGGGGTTTTATTACTGTTAGTGACGGCTATGTATCACTTTCGTTTTCATCCTGCTATCATTATGTATTCTTTTTTCATATGCTATTATGCCTATATTGCGTACATGACATCTATTGAACCTGCTGTTATTAATTATTTGTTTTTGTTTCTTGGAATTATTGTTAGTTTTATTTATTATAGTTATATCGCTATTGTAATTTCCACATTAATGTCCATAATAATTGTTTTGTACTTTTATGTAAGCAACACTCTTTTTACATCTGTGACCTTCGTGAAATTAGATATCGTTTATTTCATTTTATTTACGCTGATCACAATGATTATTTTGTTGTACTGTGCTCATTTCTCTAAAAAACTAATTGCTATTACCACGGTCAAAATGAATAAAACCGAAGATGAACTCTATTCAGCACAAGAGTATTTACAATCTTTTTTTACATATAACCGCGACGCCATTTCCGTGTTCAGCCTAGACGGTAAAGTGATTAAAGTAAACGATGCTTTTGAGCAAATATATGGATGGACAGCGGAGGAAATTGTCGGAAAAACCATTCCTTTTATTCCTGCTGGCTTAAAAGGCGACGCTGAAAGCCGATTCGAAAGGGTTAAGAAAGGAGAAAAGCTGGTTGCCTTTGAAACTCAAGATAAGCGAAAAGACGGAAAAATAATTGATGTAGAAATCACTGTTTCACCTATTTTTAATCGTGATAAACAGGTCGTTGCGCTTTTTGGTATTTCACGTGACCTTACCGAAGAGAAGGAAACAGAAAAATTTCTTCGCCAAACCGATAAATTGTCTTTAGCCGGCGAAATGGCAGCGGGAATCGCTCATGAAATTCGAAATCCGCTTACTTCTCTGAATGGATTTATTCAGCTTATTCATGAAGACAGCAGCCGCTATCATTCTTATACAACCATCATGCTGAGTGAATTGAATCGGATTAACTCAATCGTTGGAGAATTCTTATTGCTTGCTAAACCTCATGATACGGTTATGGAAAAGCATGCTTTTTCTACTATTTTAAATGACGTTATTCTTTTGTTTGAATCAGAATGTGTATTAAAAAATGTCGTCATTAAAACGCAGGTGGAAGCCCCGCATACATACATCTGCTGTGATGCCAATCAAATTAAGCAAGTACTCATTAATTTATTAAAAAATGCGCTCGAAGCTATGCCTAGCGGAGGAGAAATTCATTTAAACGTTGCTCAGCATACTAAAGATCTTACTATATTCATTAAAGATACAGGAGTCGGCATTCCCTCAAATTTGCTTACGCATATTCAAAAGCCCTTTTTTACCACGAAGCCCTCAGGCACCGGTCTTGGACTTGTTGTGATTAAAAACATTTTGTATCAGCATAAAGGAACATTTGAGATTAAAAGTACTGTTGGCGAAGGAACGAGCGTTACCCTTACGATTCCTCTATGGGAACAAGGAGTGAACCATTAAAAAAAGAGGCTAGAACAAAAGTATGTTAGTTGAAGGAAGATCCGAACGAGTTTATTTTTTAATTAAGAATCAAACTCATTCGGATTTTTTTATTATGAGGGTGAGCGTAGGTTTAATCTAGGTGGTTCTAGCTGTTGATTGGAGGGCAAGGCGAAGACTCCTGCGGGAAAAGCGGAATAGGTGAGACCCCGCAGGAGCATAAGCGCCGAGGAGGCTCACCGGCCGCCCGCGGAAAGCGAAGCCTTGCACGGAAATCAACGGCGGTGTAACAAGCGATTCATACTAGATTGTTTATCACATTTGTTCGTCTTTAGATTCGATTGATTTTGTTATGTCTCAAGCCCTGTTTTTATAGCTTTTTATCATCAATACTGTTTAAATAGTTTTCAATTTCATCTACTACAGACTGCACGCAGCCTTCTTCAAATGGAGAAATCAGATTCGCTTCCTCCACTAATTCTAAAAATGGCTTACTTCCGCCAAGCTTACATAAATGGACATAATCTTGCCATGCTTGTTCATGATTTTCTCGATCTTTTTTCCAAAATTGAAATGCACAAATTTGAGCGAGCGTATAATCAATATAATAAAACGGAGACGTATAAATATGAAGCTGGCGCTGCCAGAAGCCTCCGCTTTCTAGATAATGATGGCCATCATAGTTTTTAGAAGGCATATATTTTTTTTCAATTTCTCGCCACGTTCTTTTTCGTTCCGAAGGTTTCATCTCAGGGCGTTCATATACAGCATGTTGAAATTCATCTACGGCTACCCCGTAAGGCAAGAAAGTTAAGCCTGAGCTTAAATGCGAAAACTGGTATTTATCTTTGTCTTCTTTAAAGAACAATTCCATCCAAGGCCATGTAAAATACTCCATGCTCATTGAATGAATTTCAGCTCCTTCATGCGTAGGCCAGTGATACTCATTAGTTTCCATATCTCGGCTTGAGTACACTTGAAAAGCATGCCCTGCTTCATGCGTTAACACATCAATATCGCCTGATGTTCCGTTAAAATTTGAAAAAATAAACGGCGCTTTGTATTCTTCAATAAACGTACAGTAGCCTCCGCCTGCTTTGCCCTTTTTAGCGACTAAATCCATCAAATTATTTTCAAGCATAAACGAAAAAAATTCGTCCGTCTCTTTAGAAAGCTCCTTATACATAACCCGTCCATTTTCAATAATCCACTTTTCATCACCTTTTGGTACTGCATTTCCTGTTTCAAACTGAAACGGTTCATCATAATAAGTTAAGCTCTCTACATGAATTCTTTCCTGCTGACGCTTTTTTAATTTTTCAGTAAGGGGAACGATATACTCTTTTACTTGTTTGCGAAAAGCAGCAACCATTTCAGCATCATAGCCTATTCTGGACATACGAGCATAGCCTACTTCTACGAAATTTTTATAGCCTAATTTTTGGGCAAGCTTGGTCCGCACTTTTACAAGTTTGTCGTAAATATCATCAAATTCCTCTTCATGATCGGTAAAAAATTGAAACTTCGCTTCTGCTGCTTTTTTTCTCATTTCTCGATCAGGTGACTCCATGAACGGATCGAGCTGAGCTAACGTTCTTTCTTCGCCTTCAAATACAATTTTAGCTGACGCCACTAGTTTCGTATATTGAGACGATAGCTTATTTTCTTCCTGGAGCTCTTTTACTATTTCCGGCGAAAATGTTTTTAACTGCATTTCAGCAAGAGAAAACAGCTGCTTGCCCCATTTTTCTTCTAGTTCCTGTTTAAAAGGCGATGAAATTAATGCTTTGTAAAATTTCTCTACATATCCTTCTAAAAGCGGCTGCGTTTCATCAAAATAGTCTTGTTCTTCTTTATAAACTTCATTCGCAGTGTCTATAGAATGACGAATATAGCAGATGTTCCCCATTGTACTGTACTGGGAGTACGCATTATTTGCTAGACGAATTGCCTCGTTTTGCTGACTGACTGACGCTGCTTCCGTAAAATGTGTAATAGCCTTTTCAAACTGCTTTTCAATTTCATTCATATCAGGTCGCGTATATGTATAATTCTCAAATTTCATCATTTGTTCCCCTTCCTCTATAGTCTATATGTAACCTAATTCGTTTTTATCCAGCTGTATTCCTGTCAATTTCAATTTTTTGTCACTTTTTATTTTTTATGTCGATTGGTCATGAAAGAAGTCATAGAAAAAACTCGTTTGTTCAACAGAAACAAACGAGCTTTCTTTAATTAATTAGTCGATTCCGGCAAAAATTCATCTGCATAGTGCCCTAATTTCTTAAGCATCGAAATAGCAGCTTCCTTTTCTTCACTAGACAAAACGGATAAAATATCATGAATTCTTTTTTCATGACTCGGAAACATGCTTTCAATCATTTCCTTGCCTTGCTTAGTGATCGCTGCATAGGTTACACGGCGATCGTTCGGACAGGCAACGCGCTCTAAGAAACCTTTTTTCTCAAGCTTGTCTACTACATACGTAATACTGCCGCTTGCGAGTAGAATTTTTCCGCCAATTTGCTGAAGAGGCTGCTGACCTTTGTGGTACAATAACTCTAGGACAGCAAATTCGGTTGGATTCATTCCATGCTGTTGAATAAATTTATGCACATGATCATTAATTGAACGATTGGCGCGAGATAGTACAATAAATAATTTAAGAGATTGGTCTAACTCTTCTCTAGTTACATCATTCGTCATTTTAATCAGTTCCTTTAATATTATCTTGATATCAAGATAATACTAAAATTTCCCTTCAAAGTCAATCAAAGCAGACTTATTTCATCGGTTATCCTCTCTGCTTGTACAATTTTTTTGATAAAAAATGTATATAAGTGGATTTATACATATGCTTTTAATACAATAAACATATGACCATTACATAAAAAGGTGAATGATTATGAAACCAACCCATTTATTATTTAATTCCGCGATTGGTTCACAAAAGCCTGAAACAATCGTTAATCGGCAAAATCCCTGTCCATTTTGTGATGTTGAATCTCTTACAGGTATCATTGAAAAACAAGGACCTATCATTTGGCTAAAAAATAAATTTCCGGTTCTACAAGATGCTTATCAGACGGTTATTATTGAGACGGATGAATGCTCTTCGGAACTATCTGTTTATCCAAAGGAACATCTGTACACCTTGCTGAGTTTCGCTACTGAACGATGGATATCGATGATGAACAGCGGGGAATATGCTTCTGTTCTTTTCTTTAAAAACCATGGCCCTATGTCTGGAGGATCGTTACGGCATCCTCATATGCAAATTATTGGTTTAAATGAGATGGATGTAAATGAAAATGTGAAGCCAGAGCAGTTTGAAGGAGTTACAATTGCCCAAAGCGAACACGTCACATTTAATTTATCTGTAAAACCTCGAATGGGCTTTTTTGAATTTAACGTGATCACAGATCAGATTGACAAAGAGCTGCACGCTTTTGCAGATTATCTTCAAACGGCCGCTCACTATTTATTAAACCATTTTCATCGTAGCTGCACGAGCTACAACTTATTTTTTTATAATCTCCAAAACGGCAAAATTGCAGCGAAAATCATTCCTCGCTTTGCCACATCTCCTTTGTACGTAGGGTATGGCATTCCTCAAGTTTCCAATAAGCTTGAGCACATTGCTAACCAAGTTCAGGAGCTGTATTTCACATAAAAA
Source organism: Priestia aryabhattai B8W22 (assembly GCF_000956595.1). Classification (GTDB taxonomy): domain Bacteria; phylum Bacillota; class Bacilli; order Bacillales; family Bacillaceae_H; genus Priestia; species Priestia aryabhattai. The sequence continues at coordinate 88,794 of NZ_JYOO01000015.1, forward strand.
GTTGAACCTTCATTGGTTCAACTTTTTTACGTTTTTTCATAATGAGATTCAATTTTAAAATAGTCATGCTCATAAAAAACAAAAAACATACACTAAAAGAACGATGTGAATTGAGGATAAAAAGAAGAATACGTAAAAGGAGACGGTTTATGACTGAAGTACTAATTGGAAGCATTCTTTCTGCTCTATCGACTGGAGTAGGTGCTTTGCCTATTCTGTTTTTGAATCAAGAATTCACTCATCGCTGGAAAGATGTGCTTCTTGCGCTCACTGCAGGTATTATGACGGCTGCTTCTACTATGAGCTTAATTCCAGAATCTCTTCAAAGCGGCGGGTTTTTTTCCTTAGCCATTGGCTTACTGCTTGGAGTTGTAACATTAACACTCTTGGAGCAGAATATTCCTCACATTGATCTTGAGCATTCTAAAACCGGCATTCAGTTTGATGAAAAAGCCCTTTTAATTGTGTCCGCTATTACGTTGCACAACCTTCCTGAAGGACTGTCTGTTGGTGTTAGCTATGCTTCAAATGTTGAAAATACAGGGAACTTAATTGCACTTGCAATCGGTCTTCAAAATGCACCTGAAGGACTGTTGGTCGCGCTATTTTTGGCTCAGCAAAATATCAGTAAAATAAAAGCATTTTTAATTGCTACCCTTACAGGCTCCGTTGAGATTGTAACGTCTTTACTTGGGTTTTATTTAACTAATTTTGTTGATTCTCTCGTTTCATATGGATTAGCTTTTGCTGCTGGAGCCATGCTTTTTATTATTTATAAAGAGTTGATTCCGGAAAGTCACGGCGATGGAAACGAAAGATTTGCTACTTATTCGTTTATTTTTGGTATTTTGTTTATGATTTTTTTAATTAACATTTTTTAAAGCTGAAGAGAGGCCACGGGCAGCGTAATTGTTTCACTGCCCGATCCCGAATGCTTGTCTTGCATTACACATTACAGCTTTGAAAAAGATAAAAAGCGGCTAATCAATGTTGCAAATGACGTTTTTTCTTCCTCTTCTTTTAAACGCTGCTTTTGATAAACGAGTAAGAGCTGATCAAGCTCTTGACTACAGGTAACGGTTTCTTCATTAGTCAGACCTTTTTCTTCTCCGAGCTGCACCATCTTTTGTCTTTTTTGGACGATTTCCACTAATAATCTCTCTGATTTCGTTCTATTTCTCACTCCAAACACAAAATCCTCTCCTATGACAAAGAAATTAGCTTATAACGCATTATTACAAATTCTACTAAATATGTAAATAGAGTCGCAATAATAGACATTTTTTTTGCGAAAAAATTATTTTGTCGGATTTTACAAGCGCTTACATTACTATAGGAATACTATTTATCTTTTTTTTACAATTTGTTATTCGACAAAAGATGCTGCTTGTCGAATAGAAAAAAGAGATTGAGACATAACGAAATTAATCCAATCCAAAGACGAACAAATGGGATAAATGAGCTCATATGAATCACTTAGTCCACTACTGTTGATTTCCGTGCAAAGCTTCGCTTTACCTTCCAATCAACGGCTAGGAGCAACTACATACATGAACCTTATATTTACCATCACAATGAAAAAATCCGAACGATTTACCGTTCGGATTTTCTTTTAACTAATATACTTTGGTTTTATCCTCTTTTTCTATTCGGCCTTTTGAGCAGCGATCTGTACGGCATCCCATACCGTAGCGTAAGGAGGAGCGTACGAAAGATCTAGCATGGTTATTTCATCTGTTGTGAGGCGGCAAGTAATAGCTGTCGCAAATACATCGATTCGTTTTGCTACTCCTTCTTTACCAATCATTTGAACCCCCAAAATCTCTTTTGTTTCAGGATGATAAACAAGTTTTATCACAATCTTTTCAGCTCCTGGATAGTAAGAAGCATGACTCGGAGCCTCCGCTGTGATGGCTTTGTATAAAAGAGAATTTTCTCTTGCTTCTCTTTCTGAAATGCCGGTTTTTCCAATTTCATAGTCCATTACTTTGACAATACTTGTACCTACAACACCCGGAAATTCTCTATTTTCTCCCCCTAATCGATAACCAAGAACCCTTCCCTGCTTATTGGCAATGGTTCCAAGAGCAATGTGAACATCTTTTTTTAATACGCGGTGATAGCTCGTTGCACAATCTCCTGCTGCGTAGATATGAGGCACGTTGGTTTCCAGCTTCTCGTTTACTAAAATCGCTCCATTTTCAAGCATTCTTAGTCCGTTTCTCTCTAAGAATTGCGTATTCGGACGAACTCCTACATTTACAATCACTAAATCTGTTTGATATGTTTGACGGTTTGTTTGAACGTGAGTGACAGAACCATCTGAATGCAGCAATGCTTCTACTTCTTCTTCGAAATGAAATAAAATATCGTCATCTAGCTGCTTTTGTAAATGCTCTGCCATTTCTTGATCTAAAATAGATAAAATCTGCTTTCCCTGTTCAATGACGCGTACTTCTTTTCCCACAGCCTTCATTGCTTCAGCTACTTCCATTCCGACATATCCTCCGCCGATAATGGTGACTTTCTCTACGGCGTGAGCCTGTAGATATGTATAGATTCTTTCACTGTCTTCTAATGATTTTAATGTGCATACATTCGGCATGTTATCACGCATAAAATTGGGTTTAACAGCCGATGTACCAGTTGCAATGATGAGTTCATCATATGTTATCTCTTTTTCTGTTTGCGTCTTTACATCTTGCGCTACTATGTACTTTTTTGTATGATTTACTTCTTTAACTTCGTGAAAAAGGTGGACGGAGATGTTTCGCTCTTCAAATTCTTGTTTCGTCCGAGCAATCAAATCGTCTTTTTCTTTTACAACACCTGACAGATAGTAAGGCATGCCACATGCGCTGTAAGAGATATCTCCACCTTTTTCAAACACAAGGATTTCCACTTCTTCTTTTTCTTTCATCCGGCGAAGCTGTGAAGCTGCGCTCATTCCAGCGGCTACTCCTCCTATAACGACGACACGTTTCATCTATACTCCCTCTTTCTACATAAATAATAGGCTATACCATTGTTTTTCCTTATTCTTCCCGATTTCAAACGAAAAAAAACGGCTGTTTACACAGCCGTAGATGTTTGTTTCGAGCGGTAATATGTTAAAGCCAAGGCTCCTGCTAATACAGCTCCTTTAATAATGTCTTGCATATAATACGGAACATTTAGCATCGTTAATCCGTTTAGCAGCACACCAATTAAAATAGAGCCAATCAGCGTCCCGAATACATTCGGTTTCCCTGCTCCAAATACGGAAAAGCCAATGTATGTAGCAGCTACGGCATCCATTAAAAATGGTGAGCCTGCGTTCACTTCTCCTACTCCAATACGAGCAGCTAAAACGACTCCTCCAATTCCAGCAAGCAAACCTGAAAACATATAGGCATACATACGGTAACGATTAACCGGTACACCCGAAAGCCTTGCTGCTTCTATGTTCCCTCCTGTTACATAGAAAAAACGCCCAAACTTCGTATAGGAAAAAACGATATGAACAAGCAGCACAGTCAGCAGCATAATGATAACAGGAACAGGAATACCTAGAAAGTGACCTTGCCCCAGCGCAAGGAAAGAAGGAATAAAAATTCCCGGAGCTCTTTCTCCGCTTGGTAAAGGCATATTGGTATAAATAGCTGAGCCTTTTGTATATGTTAATAAAATCCCTTGGACGATGAACATCATTGAAAGAGTGGCTAAAATATCAGGAATCTTTACTTTCACTACTAAAAAAGCATTCACTAACCCGATGAGAAGCGATGCAATAATCGGAATAATGATAGCAACTGCAATTTCTTGTCTGTGTAAAACAAGCATAGAGGCTGATAAAATAGTGGCTAACCCAGCCGTAGACCCTACAGATAAATCGAGTCCGTTGACGGTTAACGATATCGTTACACCAAGCGCTATTAAGGTAACAATGGAAATAGAGCGCAGGATATCACTAATGTTTTCTCCTGTTAAAAAGTTAGGTGTGGCAATGGAAAAAATAATCATAATAACGAAAATCATTAAGACTGTCCCATATTTATAAAAAAAGTCGAAAACGCTTATTTTTCTCTTTGGTTTCGCTACAGGTTCTGTTACATACTCCGCACTCATCCTTTTACTCCTCCTGCTGTATAATAAAATAATTTTTCACTAGTTGCTTCTTCTTTGGATAATTCTTTCACGATTTTTCCGTTGTACATGACATAAATTCGATCCGCTACCCCTAGCAGCTCCTCGAATTCACAGGTTGCATAAACAACTCCTTTTTTCTGTGACACAAGACCTGTAATTAAGTCGAATATCTCTCGCTTAGAGCCGACATCGACTCCTTTAGTTGGTTCATCAAACAACAGCACGCTAGAGTCCGTAACAAGCCATTTTCCGATTGCTACTTTCTGCTGATTTCCACCGCTTAACGTTCCAACTGACTGCTCGATAGAATGAGACTTTACGCCAACTTGCCCAGTCGTTTTCTGCGCTTTTTCTTTGATCTTTCCTCGCTTTAGAAACGAATAGTTTGTAAAGCGGGACAGACTTGGCAAAACTAAGTTATCGGCAATCGATTCATGAACAAAAATTCCTTCTTTTCTTCGTTCTTCAGGAACAAGAGAAAGACCTTGTGCAATATAATAATAAGGCTGCTTATTCAACTTTAGCTTCTTGCCTTTTAACCGAACGCTACCGCTGACATATTGCTCTAATCCAAATAGACTTCGGCAAAGCTCCGTTTTCCCTGCTCCTACAAGCCCTGCAATACCGACTACTTCTCCTTCTTTTACATGAAAAGAAATATTAGAAAGCCTCTCTGGAAGAGATAATGCTTCTACATGTAAAAGTTCGTTTCCGATTTCTACTGATTTTTTGATCCACTGTTTCACAGAAGACGTTCCTAACATGAGCGTAATCACGTCTTCAACCGAAGTGTGTGACGTTGCTTTTGTAGCTACATAGCGTCCGTCTTTTAAAACAGTTAAACAATCGCAAATATCGACCACTTCTTGAAGACGATGTGAAATGTAAATAATACCTACTCCATTTTTCTTCAGCTCTCTCATCACAGAAAACAATTGTTTCGTCTCTTCCACGCTAAGAGGTGCGGTTGGTTCATCCAAAATTAAATAGTCAACATTCTGTACAATTGCACGTGCAATAAGCACCTGCTGTTTTTCTGATAGAGTTAGATCAACAACATTTTTTTTAACGGATAAAGAAGAACCAAGTAAAGAAAGGGCTTCTTCCGCTTTCTTATAAATAGATTTCCAGTTTACAAATGTCTTGCTTTTCTTAGAAGTCTGTACGTCTAATACAATGTTTTCAGCTACTGACAGCGAAGGAATCAGCGCTACATCGACTTCTTGGTGTACAATGCCGATGCCGTGGCTCTTCGCTTCTTTAGGAGAAGAAATAGAGATTTCTCCTCCGTCTTTGTAGATTTTTCCTTCGTACTCGTCGTAAGCTCCGCACAATATTTTCATCAGAGTACTTTTACCGGCACCATTGGCTCCCAATAAAGCATGGATTTCCCCTTTTTGAACAGTAAAATCAACTTTGTTCAGCGCTTGAAAAGAACCAAAGTTTTTTGTAATGTTCTTCATTGAAAGCTCGTTCTTCATATCTGTCCCTCCACTTCTACTCTTTTTTACCCCATTCTTCTACGTACTGACTAAGCTGATCCATATTAATCGTTTGATTAGGCAAATCTGTTTGTTTGACTAAAACCGGATCAAAGGAATAATAACGAGGGATCTCTTGACCGGAAATCTTTTTAAGAAGCAAATCAACCTGCTTTTCTCCTACTGAAGCTGGGTTTACAGCAGCTGACGCTTTCCACGGGCTGTTTTTTGCCTGCATCATTTGCAGATCTTCATCAGATAAGTCCACTCCGTATACTTTAATCTCGTCTCGTCCTGCTTCTTTAATCGCTCTTGTGACTCCTTTGGCAAATTCGTCCCAAGGTGCCCAAACAGCTGCAATGTCTCCTTTATTTGGATACTGCTTCAACACGGCTGCCATTTTATTTTGGGTGTCTAGAGAGGTGTTGTCTGTTGCGCTTCCGAACGTAGCAATTTGTTTTACATCTGGATAGCGATTCATCATAATTTTATAAATGCTGTCGCGTTTTTCCATCGGCGCAAATCCTCCAACAAACGCATATACAATGTTTCCTTTTCCATTAATGTCCTGCATCATTTGTTTCAGGCCCTGCAGTGCAAGCATATAATCGTCTTGATCGATGGTTGTAACGCCTTCTACTTTTAATTCTACGTCTGTTGCAATAACGGGAATTCCTTTTGCAATCGCGCGCTTCACGCCAGGTTCAAGAGTTTCAGCCCGGCCGTGGTCAATCATAATACCGGCAACATTTTGGTTAATAGCCGTGTCTAAATACGCAGCCATTTTAGATTGATCATTGTTTGAATCAGAAACGGATAGCTGTACTCCGGCTTTTTTAGCCGCTTTTGTCACACCTGTTATGTACTGAGCAGCGTGAGTGCCTGACGTAAATTCAGAAATAAGAGCAATTTTTGTATCTTTCGTAATCTTTTTTCCTTCTTGCTGTAAAGGCTTAGCAGAAACCGCTTGCTGCGCTGGAGCTGCCTGTGCTTTCTCGTTTAGATTTGGCTGTTCTTTCGTGCAGGCAGCCAGCGCAAAAACTAGAAGCACGAGCAAAGTAAGTGGCCACAGCATTTTTTTACTCTTTTTCATGGTGTTCCTCCTATTAAACTTATTATTCACATAAAAATAGTTAGTTTTATAATAATCCAAAGAATACCCCGCTTTTAGATGTAAAAGCGGGGTGATCATGACCTATGCTTTACAAGTAGTTGTTATGCGTAAATAGGTACCCATCCTTCAGTTGTCACGAAAATTCGGACAGCGACTACTTTACGATCTTCCATTAGTGTAAAGTAGTGAAGAATGTTTTCTGGTACTGAAATTAAATCGCCCGGCTCTAATTCAACATCAAAAAATTCGCCGTCTTTTCCTTGAATAACAAAGATTCCATGACCGCTTACGATAAAGCGAACTTCGTCATCTGTATGAATATGCTTGCGCTGAAAGTTTTTTAACAATTCATCAATATTTGGTGTAGATTCCGATAACGAGATAACATCTTGAGCTTTATAGCCGCGGCGTTCCGAAATATCTTTAATATCCTCATCAAAAGCGTTTAGAATTTCTGTTTTTTCTTCATCAGTTAAATCATACTTTTCACGAAGATTTTCTGGAAGTTTTGTAATATCCCAGTTTTCATAAATAACTTCATTGTTTGCTAGAAAAGCTGATACTTCCTCTTGAGTTTCAATTCTTTTATTATTTGCATGTAAGCGAATTTGCGCCATTGTTGTTTCCTCCTTTTATAAATGCACCTTTGGCTTAATGCCTTTAAGTGATAGTAATTTCACATGGTAGCTAAATAGAAATTCATAGGCTTCTAGCGCTTTTTTTGTTTCAAACGCATTTTCCCCCCATACCGTAATCCCATGGTTACGAATTAAAATCGCGCCTTGATCGCCTTTTATATGGTGAGAAAATTCTTCTGCTAATGTCGGAATATCAGCGTAATTCGGAATAATCGGAACAGTAATTTCCGCATCTTCTTCCCAAATACCCAGCGCCTTAATAATTTCTTGACCCTTAAATGAAATAAGTCCTTCATCTCCGTACAGTTCAGAGATCACGTTGTTGTCAATTGTATGTACATGAAGACTGCACCCAGCATTCGTTAACTCGTAAATCTTAACGTGTAAAAGCGTTTCAGCAGAAGGCTTTAAATGCGTTTCTTCTGCAGGTCTTCCATGTTGATCAACTAATAAAAAATCTTCATTTGTACGTTTTCTTTTGTCTTTTCCACTTGCTGATACAAAGAAAGTTGTCGGATTTTGGTCCACTTTAATCGCTAAGTTTCCGCTTGTGCCTAAGAACCAATCGCGCTCTGCCAACTCATCTTTTATATCCGCAAGCTCGTGTAATCTTTGCTGAGCCATGATACTCATGCTTTCACCTCTTCTGTTAATTCTTGTAAATGGTGAATCACATCATAAAAAGTAGAAAAAGGTCGATACGGTAGAGATAGCTCTTCACATTTTTCAATTAAAAAGTCACGTGCAATGACCGTATCAGCTAATTTGGCAGCCTGCAAATCCGTAATTGAATCGCCAATAACAACCGTATGATCTCTTTCATCTGCAAGACGGCGAATAATCGTTGGCTTACAGCAGCCGCAGTCATTTGTACACTGTTTATCACATGTATGAGGCCACGTAATGGAAATATGCTCACCGGAAAAATCAGATCCGTTGCAGTAGAGCATTTCCTCTGCAACTCGATTTCCCAAAAGTGGTTTTACAAAAAAGTCAATTCCTCCGCTTACAATATAAAGCGGAATATGGTGCTCTTTTGTATAAGCAATAAAATCAGCAAATCCATCTCGAATAGCAGACGTCTCTAAAATATAAGAAATAATATCTTCCTTTAATTCTACGGGGAGCAAGGCAAACATTCGCCCTACTCCTTCTTGAATGGAGACGTGCTGTGCCAGTACGTCGTCTTTAATACTTTCCCACTCCGGAGGAGCAAATTTTTTCATAATAGCAATAATGTTATCGCTATTTGTGATTGTTCCATCAAAGTCACAAAAGATTTTTAACGATGTCATGCTTTCACCTCTACTGTTCCCCATAGTTGCAAAGCTTTTTGCAACTCTTTTGATTCTTCCGCTTTTTCGGCTAGTGTTTGATGAGAGAGTACGGCATCTATCGCCGCACGGAATGCTTTTCCTCCTCCGATAGCGCCGTCTGGATGACCGTGAACTCCGCCTCCTGCATTAATAATGCTGTCGATTCCAAAGTCTTTCACAAGCTGCGGTACCATTCCAGGATGAATTCCTGCTGAAGGAACCGGGAAAGACTGCTTATATTTGTATACAGGGCGAGTTAATTCGTAGGCAATGCCTGTCGTATCTTCAAGAGAAAGCGCTACGCTTCCGTATGGTGATGGAAACAGTGAGAAATCTGCTCCAGCTAAGCGCAATAGCTTTCCAAGCAGTAATGAATTTGAAAAACCGTAAAACTCTGATGGCGTAAGCGCTCCGCTAACAGCTGGGTGTGCCATAATCGGCAAGTTAATTTCGTCATCTTCTCGAAGTGCCTGCAGTACGTCTAACCCGTAAGCAAATACGTTGAATAAAAGAGCATCGGCTCCTAGCTCAGCTGCTTTTCTCGCTTTTTCTTTTAATTCGAACGTTCGACCCGTTAAATTAACAGCATACAGCGTGCGGTGTCCCGTTTTTTCGTATACTTCATTCAGTACTTTTTTTCCTTCTGTAACGCGAGCTTCAAAAGGTGTTCGTTCACTATCAAACAAAATCTCGTCGTCTTTAACCAAATCCACTCCGCCAAGCGCTTGCTCACGCAGCTGAGTTGTTAAGTACGTCATGTCTCTTCCAATCACGCCTTTAAAAATACTCATCACAAGCGGACGGTCATAAACGCCTAGTTTCTCTCGTATACCTTCTATTCCAAAGCGCGGTCCTGGGAATTCAGCTAATAATGCATCAGGAAAATCCAAGTCTAATAATTTCACTTTTCCATCAAGTGATAGTTTTCCGAAAACCGTAACTAAAATAGCCGGTAAATCTCTTGAAAAGTTGGCAGTTGGATAAGCAATTTTGACAATAGCCTGCTTAATTTCTCCGCCTAAATATCCGTTTACACGTTCGCAATCTTGAAGCTCAGTTACGGACATGACGCGCCCTTTATGCTTTTGAAGCTGCTGTTGATCTAAAAGCGGCAGATCTGTCCATGAGCCGACGGTTAGTCCTAAAGCGATTCCTTCCGCTTTTTTATGAAAATTCCCTTTATTGTCATGTAGTAAGTAGCTTGCAACGATTTCGCTCATTATGCTAAAAACTCCCTTGCTGTTTAATATCGTTAATAAAAAAACCTCTTCTGTGATTAAGAAGAGGCTTTCGTTGCTCTTCTTATCTCTCAGCTGCTGCTGCAAGAATTAGCACCGTGCTTAACATGCGTTAAGTCGGTTGCCGGGCTTCATCGGGCTAGTCCCTCCACCTACTCTTAATAAGAAAGTTGCTATTTATTTAAATTGAATTCGTAGATTATATACTAAATAAAAAATACCGCTAGGATTTATCGGTTATTAATCTCGTTAACTTCTTACATATTAAGCCAACTCAAAAAGGATTGTCAATGCGTTTTTAAAATAAATTTAATTTTTTTATTCGAGATACAGCTTCTCTCATACGCTCTTCATTCGTCAGCAGTCCTACGCGCACATAGCCTTCACCATATGTTCCAAAGCCTACTCCAGGCGCCACTACAACGTGGGCTTTTTCAAGAAGTAAATCTGAAAACTGTTCAGAAGTATATCCTTCAGGAACTTTTAACCATGCAAAAAAGGAGCCCGCTGGAGATGTAACATCCCAACCAATTTCTCGAAGTCCTTGAATAAAGGTATTGCGTCTAGATTCATAGCGCTTAACTAAATCATTCACACATTGTTGAGATTCTAACAGAGCTGCGGCCGCGGCCTCTTGAACCGCTCCAAAGAGACTGACATACATGTGATCTTGAAGAAGATTAATAGCTTCTACTACACTTTCATTTCCTACAGCAAATCCAACTCGCCATCCCGCCATGTTATACGTTTTAGAAAGAGTATAAATTTCAATTCCCGTCTCTTTTGCACCAGGAGTCTGTAAAAAGCTGATTGGCTTTTTACCATCAAATCCAATTGCTCCGTAGGCAAAGTCGTGTACCACACAAATATCGTGCTTGGCAGCAAACGCCACGGTGTCTTCAAAAAACTCTGCTGTTGCCACTGCACCAGTAGGATTGTTCGGATAGTTTAAAAACATGAGCTTTGCCTGTTCTTTGGCACTTTCACTTATCTCTTCGTATACGGGTAGAAAATGATTTCCAGCCGTGAGCGGCATCACTTCCATCTTTGCTTTTGCAAGCTCTACTCCAGACCAGTAATCAGGGTATCCAGGATCCGGAACCAGCACCGTGTCTCCAGGGTTTAATAAGCACTGCGGGATTTCAACAAGTCCACCCTTCCCGCCAAACAAAATAGCTACTTCTCTTTCAGGATCTACATCAACGCCATATTCTCGCTTATAAAAAGTCGCAACGGCCTCTTTCAAAAACTGGTGCCCCCGAAACGGAGAATATTTATGATGCATAGGATTAGCACTTGCTTTTTGCAGTGTTTCTACAATATGTGAAGGAGTAGGCTGATCAGGATTTCCCTGCCCTAAGTTAATAACGTCATGCCCTTGGGCCATTACTTTTCCTACCTTGCCTACAAGTGATGCAAAAAATTGTTTTGGTAAACTTTTTAATAGTTCCGATTGCTCAAATTGTTTCATCATCGCACACCTTCTCAAAAAATTCTTGAAATTCTAGTCACAAATAATATATTGTAATACTCAACTTGTAAAGTCATTTTTTTCAACTACTAAAAAAAGGACGGATGATAAAGTGAGTGTAAAAATCACGTGTTTGCAGCTTGATATTGCGTTTGGAAACCCAACTAAAAACCGAAAATATATTCAACAAAAAATGACGGAAGCCATGAAAGAAAATCCTGATATCCTTGTGCTTCCTGAGCTATGGGATACAGCTTATGATTTGACGCGGCTAGACGAAATTGCAGATGAGGAAGGACAGCAGGCCAAGCAATTAATCTCTCAGTTTGCTAAAACGAACGAAGTAAATATTGTGGCGGGTTCGATCGCGAAAAAAACAGAGCAAGGCGTCACGAATACGATGTATATTTTTGACCGAAAAGGTCGTGAAGTATCACAATACAGTAAACTGCACTTATTTAAATTAATGGATGAACACCTCTATTTAGAAGCAGGAACAACAAAAAATCTTTTTACACTTGAACAGTCTTTATGCGCAGGAGTTATCTGTTACGATATTCGTTTTCCAGAATGGATTCGGGTTCATACTAGCAGCGGAGCAGAAGTCTTGTTTGTTGTCGCTCAGTGGCCGGCTCCAAGACTTGCCCACTGGAAAGCACTGCTCATTAGCCGTGCAATCGAAAATCAATGCTATGTAATCGCGTGTAACCGTGTAGGCCAAGATCCTAATAACACATTTGCCGGACATTCCTTAGTCATCGATCCGTGGGGAGAAATAATCGCTGAAGCTGGCGATAGCGAAGAACTTTTAAGTGCTGACGTTAACCTGGAACTTGTAAAAGAAATTCGCAAACAAATTCCTGTCTTTACAGATCGCCGCACAGAATTTTATTAATTATGTATTGACAGCGTTTTTTTTGCATGATACGATTTTCACCAGATAACATAAAATATTCAAACAAATCAAAATTGAATAAGTAATCGTACTCTTATCAAGAGTTGGCTGAGGGATTTGGCCCTGTGAAGCCCAGCAACCGACCGTCATTCCATCCTAAGGTGGATCACACCCGTAAAACATGTTTTACAAAGGCACGGTGCTAATTCCAACAGAAAGTAATTCTTTCTGGCAGATAAGAGGTTTGAACACTACAATCAAGCCTCTTTCCAACGAAAGAGGCTTTTATATTTTCTAAAATTATAAAAGCCTCCATAAATTCTTAAACCTATTAACTTAGTAAACAAATCAGTTTAATAAACTATGGAGGGATTCCGATGTCAACAACAAAAACAGAGAAGTATCAGCCTTTAACAGAAATTTCAGCAATCAAACTTGTGAAAAAGCTAGGTCTCTTTGATGCCACAGAAGCACTGACTGCCCGTGAAATCGGTGACGGCAACTTAAATCTCGTCTTTCACATCATAAATGATCAAACGAATAAATCCATTATCGTCAAACAAGCACTTCCCTATGCAAAAGTTGTAGGCGAAAGCTGGCCTCTATCCTTGAACCGTGCCACAATTGAAAGCAATGCGCTCAAGCAATTCGGTGCATTTACGCCAGAACTTGTACCCGCTGTTTATTACCATGATGAAACGCTTGCTGTTACGGTTATGGAAGATCTGTCTCATTTAACGATTTCTCGTGCCGGACTTATTCAAGGTGAAAGTTATCCTCTGCTCTCACAACATATCGGTTCTTTTCTAGGACATATTGCCTTCAAAACGTCTGATTTCGCCTTAAAGCCTCAGGATAAAAAAGAAGAAGTTGTCAAATACAGCAACCCGGACTTATGCAATATTACGGAAGATTTAGTTTTTACAGATCCTTTTTTTGATATTGATACAAATGAATTTGAAAAAGCGCTGCGTCCTGATGTAGAAGAATTGTGGAATGACGGTGATGTAAAGCTGCAAGCAGCAAAATTAAAATATAAATTTTTAACAAATGCGCAAACGCTAATCCACGGTGATTTACATACAGGCAGCATCTTTGCTAGCAGTCAAGAAACGAAAGTGATTGATCCAGAGTTCGCTTTTTACGGTCCGTTTGGATTTGATTTAGGGCAATTTGTTGCGAATTTATTTTTAAATGCTCTTTCTCGAGAAACAAATCGCGAACCGTTATTTGCACACATTACGAACACATGGAACGTATTCAAAGATACCTTTACTGCCCTTTGGCACTCTGAAAACACTGAACCTTTCGCTAAAGATGAGCGCTTATTACATGAAATTTTAACGCAAACGTGGCAAGATGCTATTGGATATGCAGGATGTGAAATCATTCGACGTACGATTGGCTTAGCTCACGTGGCGGACTTAGACGAAATTTCTTCAGAGGAAAGAAAAATTAACGCTAAACGTACTGCGTTAAAAATTGGACGCTATTTGCTTCTGCACCAACAAGACGTTTCACCAAATGAATTTGAACATTTACTTCGATAACGAATAATGTATACAATGAAAGGATCGGTATCAGCATGACAAATACACTATCACTTCCGCGCTCAGTGGAATGGAATGAATCATATATTACTTTATTAGATCAGCAGCAGCTTCCTGGCAAAGTTGAATATATTAAGCTGCAAACCATTAAAGACGTATGGGATGCTATCACTACCTTGAAAGTACGCGGAGCTCCTGCAATTGGCATTACGGCAGCTTTTGGTCTTGCTCTTTCTGCGCTTAGCTATGACACAGATTCAGTCAAAGAATTTAACAAAAAGCTAGCTCTTGATCAACAGTATTTAGCTAGTTCACGCCCTACTGCCGTCAATTTATTTTGGGCACTGGAACGCGTAGCGAAAAGCGCTGAATCCGCTTCGTCCGTTAATGAAGCTAAAACAAAAGTTGTTCATGAAGCTATTCAAATTCAAGTAGAAGATGAAGAAACGTGCTACCGAATTGGAGATCATGCTCTTTCTTTATTTAAAAAGAAAGATAAAATCATGACAATATGTAATGCGGGTTCAATTGCTACAGCTTATTATGGAACAGCATTAGCACCTTTTCATTTATCTAAGCAGCGCGATATTCCGCTTGAAGTATTTGCTTGTGAAACAAGACCCGTTCTTCAAGGTTCTCGCTTAACAGCATGGGAACTTCAGCAGTCGGGAGTAGACGTTACGCTGATTACGGATAATATGGCCGCTCATACAATTAAAACAAAAGGAATTAATGGGATTATTGTAGGTGCTGACCGCATTGCAGCAAATGGCGATACGGCTAACAAAATTGGAACATATGGACTTGCTCTTTTAGCGAAAGCATTCGGTATTCCATTTTACGTAGCAGCACCGCAGTCCACATTTGATTTATCTATTCAAGACGGAAGCAGCATCCCTATTGAAGAACGTTCACCTAAAGAAGTAACGCACATTGGAGATACGCAAATTGCTCCAGACGGAATCTCCGTGTACAATCCAGCTTTTGATATGACGCCAAGCGAATTGATTACGGCCATTATTACAGAGCATGGAATTATCCATTCCCCGTCTTTTGAATCCATTCAAAACGTTTTGCTGCAATCTGCTCAATAAAAAAAGCCGCTGTTATGCGGCTTTTTTTATTGAGCAGTGGTTTCCAACTGCATTTGTAACACAATTGTAACAGTACTCTCTTCTTTTTCTACATATATTATAGGAGATTTCTTTTAAATAAAGGAGGAGTAACTATGAGTTCAGAGCAAAAAACAGATAAAAACAAAGCGCTGAATCGTAAGCAGCAATATCAGCTATTCGATTTATCTCAAGATGAAGAACTAAATTCCCTCCCTTCTCCTCAGCAAATTGACGGTGTTTTTGTGCAAGGAGAAGGCTGGAAATTAGACGGTGAATAGCTATTTAAACTATAGAGCGCCTTTTGCTACATTTCTTTCAAGCATTAATAGTTTCTCTTTTATATGAGTTTGGGAACCTGCATAACCTGTTAAAGCTCCGTTTTTACCGATCACACGGTGACAAGGTAAAATAATAGGCAGTGGATTTCGACGATTCGCTTGTCCCACAGCTCTTACGGCTTTAGAGCGATTAACAGACTCCGCTACATCACTATAAGACCACGTTTGTCCATAAGGTATACCTTTAAGCGTTAACCACACTTCTTTTTGGAAGTCTGTTCCTTTTATATCCAAAGGCACATCAAATGTTAGCGTGCGCCCTTCAGCATAATCCTGCAACTGTCGCTTCGCTTCTTTCACAAGATGAAAATTCTCGTCATGGACAAGTTCTTTAAGCTGCTCATTATGATCATCGCTATCAAACAAAATATGTTGAACCCCTTTTTCCGAGGCTACAATATAAATTTTCAAATCAGAAAATAAATTCATTTCTCCATAGTACATACTTGCTTATCCTTTCTATTTAGGCTGGAAGAATAACATGAAAAGCTGTTCCTTCTCCTATTTTGCTTTCCACTTCAATTCGCCCTTTATGTTCTTCGATAATTTTATATGAGACCATCAAACCGAGTCCCGTTCCTTTTTCTTTTGTCGTATAAAATGGTTCTCCTAAGCGCTTGATGCGCTCTTCTGGCATTCCGTCTCCTTGATCTCGAATGGAGACCGTCACGTAGTGCGGCTCTGTAGAGTAGACTTCAACAAAAATCCTTCCCCCGTTTGACGTGACTTCGATTGCATTTTTAATTACATTTATTAATACTTGCTTAATTTGGTTCGGCTCGCAGTACACCATTGGCAGCTGAGGGGACACACTTAGTTCAAACTGAATATTTTCTAAAAGCGCTTGAGCATTTAATAAATCAATCGTTTCTTTAACAACCGCAGCTAAATTTTTCTTTTCAAACTTTACGGCCTGTGGCTTAGCGAGTACTAGAAACTCTGTAATAATGGTTTCGATTCTTTTTAATTCGGATTTAATAATATCAAAATAAAGAGAGTGATCTTCTTGAATGCTGCTTTCTAATAGCTGAACAAACCCTTTTAAAGCCGTCATCGGGTTGCGGATTTCATGCGCAATCCCAGCTGCTAACTGTCCGACTACTTGAAGCGTATCCGATTTCCGAATCTGCTCCTGCATTTGATTTCGTTCCGTTACGTCTCTTAAAAGCGTCATATATAGACCTGGCAAGATATCTTTTTTCGTAGAGAATTCGATATTTTTAACTTTTTCGTTCCCCGTAACGTACGTAATCTCTCCTTCAGCTTCCCCTTTTTGCTCAATCGTTTCTTTATGCTCAATGACCGCATCTAAATTCGCTGAAGAAATAAAATCCTCCATGGAGTGCGCACAAATCTCCTCTTTGCTGAGTTCTAGAATATCACAAAGAGAAGAATTCACATCAATAATATTTCGCTTGCCGTCCCATAAAACTAACCCGTCAATTGAGCCATTAAAGATTTGCCTGAATTTCTCTTCGTTATTCCGAAGCTCCTGTTCGATTTTTGTACGTTCACTGATGTTTCGAAAAATGGTTAAATGGTCTCCTTCTATAATGCCTTTTTTCCCTGTGAATTCCAACTGTTTGATTTCTCCATTTGGCATGTAAAAAGGAAGCTGATTGCGAATTTCTCCTTTTGTTTGAAACGTTTGAAGCACCTTTAACGCACTAAAGCTTTTTGTATCGATAAACGTATACAAATTGCTTCCAATTAATTTGTTTAACGGGAGCTCAAATGTACGTGAAGAAGCAAGATTAGCGTTCAAGATTTCACCATCTTCTCTCCAAATCAAGATCGCTTCAATCGCATTTTCAAAAATAGCCCTGAAATTTTTTTCGCTTCTCAACAGCTGCTGTTCCATCAGCCGTTTTTCCGTCACGTCTCTCATAATGGACATATAGTATTGACTGTATATATTAGCCGTTGTGGTAAATTCAAAAAAAGTAACGTCCCCATTTTCGAGCCTGATCGGCAGCTCGCCGCTTGTCTTTCCTTCTTGATGCAGAGTTCTCCATAGTTTTTTTACCTTATAATGATAAGTAGGTTCTACAAGCTCCTCTAACGTTTTGGTTAGAAGCTGTGCTCTTGTATAATTTAATCGCTCGCAAAATGAAGGGTTCGCGTCGATAAGCTGACCGGTTCGATCAAAAATGACAATTCCATCTACCGCTTCATTAAATACATCCATAAACATATGATGACTAATAAACCGTTCATTTTCCATCATCTTGTGTTGCGTAATATCTCGAAATGTACACACAATAATGCCCGACATGTGACTATGTTTGTGTGAAGTAAATTCAACATGTTTCATCATGCCGCTTCGAAGCGTCATCGCGCCTTCATATTTGAAATAGCTTTCTTCTAAAAGCGCTGGATAATACGCTTCAATCATGTCATACGGAAAATACATCAGAAAATCTTTCATTTGATACGTTAATAGCTCATCCTTTGTTTTTTCAAACAGCCCGCAGGCTGATTCATTTGCATTTATAACTTGAAAATACTCATCAAATACGACAATGGCATCTAATACGTCATTAAAAATAGCTCGTAGCTGCTGTAATTCACCTCGCTGATTTTGCTCAGCTTCAGATGTTAATTCTCTTTGTGATGACATGCTCATTGCTCCTTTCTTTTGCACTTCCCATTTCCCCACCTTTTATCTATAGACTTAATATTCTACAAGATTTGCTTTTTACCTTTTTAAAATTAGCCACGTTTATTCAAAATGCGACATTTCTTCGCATTCTCCCGCTATTTAAAAATGAAGCATGAATAAAAGAGGCTGGGACATAATAAAATGAATTCCATCTAAAGGCGACCAAATGAGATGCATGAGCTAGCTGAACCGCTTGTGACACCGCAGTTGATTTCCGTGCAAGACTTCGCTTTCCGCGGGCGGAACAGATAAAACCTATGCTCAACATAACAAAGAAAACGAACCGTGAATCAAACATGTTGATTCACGGTTCGTTTTTCACTTCGGCTAAAATACTTTTGTCCCAGCCTCATCGATCATTCACTACAATATAAGTCGCTTGAATAGGTCCATGCACGCCAACTACTAAATTCATTTCAATATCAGCTGAATTGCTCGGTCCCGTAATAAAGTTAATGCAAGAAGCAATCGTTTCTCCCCGCTCTATTTTTTCATGAATCATTTCAGCGGCTTGTGTCATGCGAGGGACAATTGAGCTTTTAGGTATGATCGCAATATAAGTGGCTGGCAGCAAACTTACCGCTCGTCCTTTTGCAGCACTGCTAAACAAAACAACCGTTCCAGATTCCGCTAGCGTCAAATCACTGAACGTGATGCCGACATTTGCTTGTTCAGCTAGTTTAATATTCTCATCGCCTTTTACCGAATTCCATACGTGAAGGCTACGGTTTGTTTCCCATTTCTCCATCAGCGGATTCAATCCATATTCGGAAAACCTAGGATCATTCCACGTGCAGACAAGACCATTTCCATAGTTCGCTACGGCTTCCTCAAGCGCAGCTGGTAAGTGTTTCGATGATGTTTCTACATAGCGAGTATGAATACGTTCGCAATGGTTTTCAAGCTCTTTCTTTAATTGATCCGGCGAATAGCTGCGGTAGACCTCATGCTGAGGAGCATGCTTCCATTGTGGCTTTACTACGCCGCTTGTTCGCCTGCTTCGCTTAAGATTAGCAGCAATATTGTCTAAAAAACTGTCTCTATTTTGAATGCTTCCGTTCATTATCATCACTCCTTTTATCAAACCAATCTCGCAAGCGCTCTTTTGTAGGCGCCGGAAACTCTCTGCTTTCTGTCCACGCTTTTAATGGTCCAGGTCCTTTTGAAATACTGCTTCCTGACATAAAAGGAGTAAGAGCCGCCGGTGCTACTTTAGCGCCCACTGTATATAGAGAAGAAGAAGCGGCTCCCAAGCCAAATGCTTTCATCGCCAGCTTTTCTGAAATAGGTGCTTTTCCTTCTTTTTCGACAATTCGCTGCCGGTGCTTGTGTAATAGCTCATGCAGCGGAATTTTGACTGGACAGGCATCTGTACAGGCTGCGCATAAAGTTGAAGCATATGGAAGCTCTTTGTAATCTTCATAGCCTCCAAGCAAAGGAGATAATACAGCTCCAATCGGACCTGAATAAATAGATCCATATGAATGTCCTCCAATATGGCGATACACGGGACATACATTCACACATGCCGCACAGCGAATACACTGTAAAACAGATTGAAACTCAGTTCCTAAAATCGCAGATCGTCCGTTATCCACAATCACTAGGTGAAACTCTTCAGGTCCGTCTACTTCTCCCGGAAGTCTAGGTCCTGTAAGCGCTGTTACGTAACTTGTAAGCCGCTGACCTACTGCACTTCTAGTTAACAGGCTTACCAACACTTCAAACTCTTCAAATGTTGGCACAATGCGTTCCATTCCCATAACCGTAATTTGCGTTTTAGGAAGGGCTGTTGTTAATCTTGCATTTCCTTCATTGGTTACAAGTGAAATAGATCCAGATTCTGCAATCGCAAAATTACACCCTGTGATGCCCATATCAGCTGATAAAAATTCTTTTCGCAGCATTTCCCGGGCGTGAAGAGCTAGTTCTTCAGGTTTTTCTGTTTTTTTGTAAGAAAGCTTTTCCTGAAATACATCTCTAATTTGTTCTTTGTTTTTATGAAGCGCAGGAGCTACGATATGAGAAGGCGGATCGTGATCATCGACTTGCAGGATGTATTCTCCTAAGTCCGTTTCAATAACTTCACAGCCTAGTTCTTCTAAAGCGGCGTTCATATGAATTTCTTCTGTAACCATTGACTTGGATTTAACAACTTTCTTTGCCTGCTTTTGCCTCGCTACATTTTTTATGTACTCATTCGCTTCTTCAGCTGTTTGAGCGAAAAAAACGTGGCCTCCGCGTTTAGCTACATTATCAGTGAGCTGCTCTAAATAGTAATCTAAATTTTCAAGCGTATGCTGACGAATTTCTTCGCCAAGCGCTCTCCATTCTTCCCAGTTCCCTAACTCTTCCGCCGCATCTAATCTACGGCTTCTTAAACGCTCTTGAGCACCTGAAACCGCAAAGCGCATAAACGCATTATTGACTCCGTCATCGACGCGTTTTTTAAACTGATCGTTTCCTATTTTCATAGACATTCGGTATTCTCCTTTCTTTACATTCTGCTATTTAACACTTCAGCGATATGCATCACTTTTACAGGCTGTCCTTTTCGTTCAATTCTTCCCCCAATATTCATCAGACACCCGCAGTCAGCTCCAATTAAGTACTCCGCGTTTGTCTTAGCTATACAGCCCACTTTTTCATCGACCATTTGTTCAGAGATTTGCCCCATCTTAACCGAAAACGTCCCGCCAAATCCGCAGCAGTTATGACTGTTTTCAAGGTTTTCCATTTCAAGACCCTTTACATTGTTTAATAGTATAAAAGGTTCTTTTTTTACGTTTAGCAAACGCGTCATATGACAGGAAGAATGATAAGTGGCTTTCCCATTTAAGCTGGCGCCTACATCTTCCACTTTTAAAACGTTTACAATAAAATCCGTTAGCTCATACGTTTTATCAGCAAGCTTCACGGCAGGTTCATACCATGCAGCATCACCTTTAAAAAGATGGGGATACTCTTTAAACATTGTCACACACGAGCCAGATGGAGATACAACATACTCTGCATGCTCAAATGCTTTTATCATATTTTTCATTGCTTCTTTTGATTCTTTTACGTAACCGCTGTTATACGCAGGCTGCCCGCAGCATACTTGACTCTTTGGAAAATCCACTTCGCATCCTAATCGTTCTAACAATTCTACCGTCGCTTTTCCTACATTTGTTTGAAACATATCAATCAAACATGTGGCAAATAAAGATACTTTCATCATTTGCTCCCTCCAAGCTGATCATTTTACTTCTTTTAGTTAACAGGTCATCAGATGACTTAATGCTATTATACTCCTATGTTTTTCTAATTTCACTAGTTTTTCAAAAATACCTTTCTTTGTTTGCTATCTTTTCTTCATAAAAAGTAAGAGATTGAGACATAACTAAATCCTTTTAATCTAAAGACGAACAAATTGGATAAATCATTTAATGTGGATTACTTGTGACACCGCAGTTGATTTCCGTGCAAGACTGCGCTTTCCGAGGGCGGCCGATGAGCCTCCTCGTCGCTTCCGCTTTTCCCGCAGGAGTCTTCATCTTGCCCTCCAATCAACCGCTAGAAGAAACAAAACACGTGAAACCTATGTTTGTCCTATCATTAAAAAAATCCGAACGGTTTTGATTCTCCATCAAGAATCAAAACCGTTCGGATCTTCCTTCAACTAAACTACTTTTGTCTCAGCTTCTTACTTATTTATTTCCAAAAATCATCAAATACTGTGATTGGCAATTGGCGTTTATGCTGTGTTTTTAAGAAGTGACCTTCAATGACGTTACTTGCATGTTCACCTACATCTTTTCCTTCTAAATAATCGTCGATTTGCTCATACGTTACGCCAAGGGCTTCTTCATCTGGAAGCTGTGGACGATCTTCTTCCAAATCAGCCGTTGGTTTTTTCATATATAGATGCTCTGGACAGCCCAATTCTTTTAGCATTTGTTTTCCTTGTCGCTTGTTCAGACGGAAGATAGGCACTAAGTCAGCTCCTCCGTCACCAAATTTTGTATAAAATCCTGTAACAGCTTCAGCAGAGTGATCCGTTCCAAGTACGACTCCACTGTACATGCCTGCTACCGTATATTGTGCAATCATTCGTTCACGTGCTTTTACATTTCCTTTGTTGAAGTCGGAAACTTTATCATCTGCCGCTTCTTCAACAGCAGAAAGCATCGCATCTACTGCTGGTTTTACGTTAATCGAAATAGATTTTGTTGGTTGAATAAAAGCAAGTGCATCTTGACAGTCTGCTTCATCTGCCTGCACGCCGTATGGAAGACGAACAGCAATAAACTGATAGCGCTCTTCTCCGGCTTCTTCATTCAACTCATTAACCGCTAGCTGCGCCAGCTTTCCAGTTAACGTAGAATCTTGGCCGCCGGAAATACCTAGTACAAATGAACGTAAAAAAGGATATTTGTTCATGTAGGATTTCAGAAAATCAACGCTGCGGCGAATTTCTTCCGCGGGATTAATTTCTTTTTGTACGTTCATTTCTTCAATAATTTGCTTTTGTAGCTCTTTCATAAAAAAACTCTCCTCTCATTACTAGCTGATGGGATCTACACAAGCACTGTATCAGATAGTAACTTGCTTCTAGTCTCTTCGATATTTTGCATTTTGTTATCCCAGCAGTTTGTACTCAAGTCTACTGGATACTCTGTAGGACGAAATACATCTTCGTTCGATTTTGTAATGACTTTGTAGTCATCCCATAGATGCTTTAAGTTTTGTAAGCAGTAGGCTCTCATTTCTTCAATGGTAGGCTGTTCATACACAAGCTTTCCCTGTGCAAAGATTGGCTGGTGAATTTTACGTGCGTTAAAGTTCGTGACAAACTTGCTGACGTGCGTATGAATAGGGTGAAACATTTTTAAATGCTGCTCTTCATTCGGCACTTCGTCCTGCATCGTAATATAATCGCCTTCCCATTTGTGATTCACTTGATTTACAATTCGATATACTTCTTTTAGACCAGGAGTTGAAATTTTCTCTGGATTTTCTGACAGCTTAATCGTATCCACCATGTTTCCATGATCATCTTCAATCGAAACCAGCTTGTACACCGCTCCTAGCGCCGGCTGATCAAAGGACGTCATGAGTTTTGTTCCAACTCCCCATCCATCAATTTTGGCACCTTGCGCTTTCAAATCTAGAATGCTGTACTCATCAAGGTCATTCGAAGCGAAAATTTTCACATCATGATAGCCAGCTTCATCAAGCATTTTTCTTGCCTCTTGAGAAAGATATGGAAGTCTTCCGCTGTCTAATCGAATACCGATAAAGTTAATTCGTTCTCCCATTTCTTTTGCTACTTTAATAGCATTTGGAATACCTGATTTTAACGTATTATATGTATCTACTAAAAAGATACAGTTACGGTGTGATTCCGCGTACTTTTTAAACGCACTATATTCGTCACGATAGACTTGAACAAGCGCGTGGGCGTGAGTGCCGGACACAGGAATTCCAAACACTTTTCCCGCTCTTACATTACTGGTGGCGTCAAAGCCTCCAATATAAGCAGCCCTCGCTCCGTAAAAAGCAGCGTCCAGCTCATGTGCTCTTCTTGAACCAAATTCCATAAGCTGATTTGTACCCGTATGCTCATATAAATTATCTTCTCCCGCCGCCAAGCGAATACGCGAGGCTTTTGTCGCAATCAGCGGATGGAAATTTAAAATATTTAAAAGCGGCGTTTCAATAAGCTGCGCTTCTGCTAAAGGAGCGTCAATTTGCAGCATCGGTTCATTAGCAAAAATCATTTCGCCTTCTACAACCGAACGAATATTGCCGTTAAACCGAACTTGTTTTAAATAGTCGATAAACTCTGCTTCATAATGTAATTCTTCATATAAATAATCTAAGTCCGTTTCGCTAAATCTGAAATTAGCAATAAAATCAATTACTCTTTCTAGCCCGGCAAACACCGCATAACCGCTTTCAAACGGCATCCGGCGAAAGTAAGCCTCAAATACAGAACGACGCTTATGAATGTGATCTTTAAAATACGTATGCGCCATATTCAGTTCGTATAGATCTGTATGCAAAGCTAAACTATCATCACTATATTGCTTTTTCATACTTTGTAACCCTCCATTTGACAATCCTAGTTTCTATTATGTAAATCTTTTCACAATAGAGCAAGCATAAATTATCGGAAGGTGCTTGAATTTTAGTTTTTCTGTTGTTTAGGGCGCACTTTTCTACCTGAAATGGCGTTATTTTTCTTCTGGTATGTATTTCATTAATACATGTTCAACATTATCAAGATGACTCATCATAAAATGCTGAGCATCTTCTGCATGCTGAGAGAGAATAGCTTCATAAATTTGCTGATGCTCTTTATAAATCCGTTCAGCCGTTTTCTCTTCTGCATAAAGCCAGATGCGTCTTGTCTCTTTCATCGTTTCAATCATCATTTCTGATACGTTATTCATAAGCTTTACTAAAAGCGGATTTTGTGAGGCTTTGGCAATGGCTAAATGAAAAGTGAAATCTGCTTTCTCTCCCAGTTCTTCATTGCCAAACGCTCCTTTCATTTGTTCCAGACTATTAGACAGCTGTTCGAGATCCGCATCTGTTCTCTTTTGAGCTGCCGCTCGAACAGCTCCAATTTCTAATACTTTTCTCACTTCAAGTAAATGCTCAATATCGTTTTTATTCATTAATACAGCGCTAGTTACAGGCAAGGACAGCATATCTGAGTTAAATTCGCGTACAAATGTGCCTTCTCCTTGCTTCATCTCCAGAAGCCCCATCGCCCGCAAAGCGCTAAGAGCTTCACGAATAGCTGAGCGTCCTACCTGGAAATTTTCCGCCAGCTGCTGCACTGAATCCAAACGGTCTCCAGGCTTCAAGCTGCCTTCTTTTATATTCTCAAGAAGCGTTTCGGCTACTTCTTCGTATATTTTTTTTGGCTTAATTCGCTTATATTCCACGTTTTCCACCTCATTTTTTTCGTTCACCAAGGTTCACATTAACCGAGACTCTTTCTTCTTTTACGTTTCTGTTACATTTTACCGAAATCTTTTCCCCGCCACAACAAAAGTGCAAAGGTATTTATACTTTATTTCTCAAATGTGCTAAAATAGTAAATTGATTTCATATTACGAGTTAAAAGGAGCTTTTTGAATGAACATTGTTGTCAGTACATTGAATGCGAAGTATATTCATACTTCTTTAGCCCTTCGATGTTTAAAAGCCTATGCCGAGCCTGACTATAAAGTGGATATGGCCGAATATACGATTAAAGATCCTGCTATGAACATTGTCACGGATTTATATAAACGCAACCCAGATATTATTGGTTTCAGCTGTTACATTTGGAATATTGAAGAAACGATTAAAGTCGCACAAATGCTTAAAAAAATTAATCCCGAGCTCATCATTATATTCGGTGGACCAGAAGTAACCTATGACGTAACTCACTGGCTAGAGCGTATTCCTGAAGCTGACTTTATCGCTATTGGTGAAGGAGAAGAAACATTCAAACAGCTGTTAGATGAACTTCACGGCGAGCGTCAGTTTGAAAACGTAAGCGGCGTGGCTTTCCGAAAAGAAGGAAAACCAGTTGTTAATCCACAGCGCAATAAAATTGATCTGCGCGAAATGCCTTCCCCTTTCCGTTTTGAAGAAGACCGCCAAGAACTTTCAAAACGCGTTGTGTATATTGAAACAAGCCGCGGCTGTCCGTTTAGCTGTCAGTTCTGTCTCTCTTCTATTGAAGTAGGCGTTCGTTATTTCGACCGAGAAAAAGTAAAAGAAGATATTCGCTATTTAATGGATAACGGAGCGCGCACGATTAAGTTCGTAGACCGCACGTTCAACATCAGCCGCAGCTACGCCATGGAAATGTTCCAATTTTTAATTGATGAACATCGTGAAGGTACCGTATTTCAGTTTGAAATTACTGCCGATATTATGCGCCCAGAAGTTATTCAGTTCTTAAACGATAACGCGCCAAAAGGATTATTCCGCTTTGAAATTGGCGTTCAATCTACCAATGATGCCGTTAATGAACTAGTCAAACGTAAACAAAACTTCAAGAAATTAACGCGCACCGTAACAATGGTAAAAGAAGGCGGAAAGATTGACCAGCATTTAGATTTAATCGCGGGTCTCCCAGACGAAGATTATAACTCATTTAAAAATACGTTTAATGATGTATTTGCACTTCGTCCCGAAGAGCTTCAGCTAGGCTTTTTAAAAATGCTTCGCGGCACCGGCTTACGCTTAAGCGCGCCTCGCTATAATTATCAATACATGGATCAGTCGCCTTATGAAATTTTAAGTAATAACGTTTTGCCATTTTCAGATGTCGTACGTATCAAACATGTAGAAGATATTTTAGAAAAGTTTTGGAATGATCATCGAATGGATGAAACAATCGAGTTTTTAGTAGAGCACTGCTATGATACGCCTTTTGATTTCTTCCAAAACTTTGGGACGTATTGGGATGAAATGGGCTGGGTTCGAATCGGTCATCAGCTTGAAGATTTATTCAGACGCCTTAGACAGTATATTCAAACAGAGAATTTTTCAAATGAAGAAATGATTGAAGGATTTATGAAAATTGATTATTTACAAAACCAAAAGCATAAGCCTCGTAAGCCTTGGTGGGACGATAAAGTAGAAAAACAAGTCCGCTCTCATTACTATCAGCAAATGCTTGCTAATCCTTCTATCATGGGACAGGCTTTTGAAGCTGAACAGCTTGCTGAAAAAGAATTATACAAGCACACTGTTTTAGAGATTCTTCCATTCGATTATATGTATTATAAACAAACGGGCCAAATCAATGAACAACCATCTGTTCTTCTTGCTTATTATGATCAAAAAGCAAATGATACAAAACTTTATTCAGCACCTGTAGAAGCATTTGGCCTTCCAGTTGTAAGCTAAAACCTCGGATATCCGAGGTTTTTTTCTTTAGCATTCTTTTTTCTTTTCATGCTCTTTATCAGACTTTGTTTTTCCTAGGGATTCATATATTTTAGCTGAGTTCGGATCGCCCATTTCCGTTCCAAACTCTTCTTGCAGTAATTGTTTTTGTTTTGCTTCGGTGCTCGCGATGTGCTTATTATCTTGTTTATGTTTGCTCATCGTTACTTACCTTGCTTTCCTTTTTTAGAATTGCGATTCGCGCCTTTAGCTGGCTCCTCGCCGCCAGCATATTCAGCAGCAAATTCTGCATCTGAAAGGCTCTCTTTTGGTGTATTATTGTTAGTCAGTGCTGGTTTGTACCCTACTTTACGCTTTGCCATCATCTATCCCTCCTATGCTTGGAAGTCCATTGAACTTCCTTTTCTTAGAATGCACTTTCTGATGCGCAATATAAGCAGAAAAAGCTGTAAAAAAGCGGTTGAAACATAACGAAATCACTTTAATCTAAAGACAAACAAATGGGATAAATGAGTTCATCTGAACCGCTTGTGACACCGCTGTTGATTTCCGTGCAAGCTTGATTAAGAATTAAGCTCGTTCGGATCCTTCTTCAATTAACATATTTTTACCTCAGCCTCTTTTATCCAATAATAATACGTTCTTTCGGATAGTGATAATCCGGTTCAGACGTTGGACGGCGAAGCATTAAGATAAATGAAAACATACCGATTCGGCCAATAAACATTAAAATCATAATAACGCATTTACCGATATCAGAAAGCCCTCCTGTAATTCCCATTGATAAACCGGTTGTCCCAAAAGCTGAACACACTTCAAAAATAAGCTCAATGAGAGAAAAATGTTCTGTAATACTTAAAATAAGAAGAGAAATGGAGCAAATGATTACAGCTAACATCGATACAGCTACTGATTTAATAATGTCATCTTCATGAATTTCGCGGCGAAAGATTTTAATCGTCTTATTTCCTCTTACGTAATAAAACAGGAAAAGAATATTTAATGCAAACGTCGTTGTACGAATTCCTCCCCCTACTGAGCTCGGTGAAGCCCCGATAAACATCATCGCGCTCATCATAATTAACGTAGGAAGCGAAAACTCATTAATATTCATGGTCGCCACTCCTCCGCTCCTTGTGGCAGCGGATTGGAAAAACGCATAAAAGAACGATTCATCCCAAGACTTATCTGCTAAAAATCCTGAATGCTCTAGCACAAGAATTAATATTGTTCCTCCTGCTAACAGCAGAAAAAACATAATGGTTGTTAGCTTCGTAAATAGCGAAAATTGAAATTTACGCTTATCTTTAAAAGTTAAAAAATAGTGCTTAATCTCAATTAATACAGGGAATCCAATCGCTCCAAGCGTAATTAAAATAACGGTTACTACTTGTACAAAATAATCATGGGCATACGGAATAAATGAAGATCCTGTAATATCGAAGCCGGCATTTGTAGTAGCGCTGACAGAAGCAAAGAAACCATGCAAAAACGCATCTGTCCAGCTCGAATAATAACGGAGAAAATGTAATCCTAAAATAATGGCGCCAGCTAGTTCAATAGCAAAAATAATAAATAAAATATTTCTCATCAAGTCAACTAATCCTGATAAGCGGGATTGGTTATGATCTGTCATAATGAGCTGACGTTCCTTCAAACCAATTTTCTTACCTAAAATCATCCAAATGAATGTACTGAGTGTCATCACACCAATACCACCGATTTGAAAGATAAAAGCGAGCAAAAAATAGCCCGTCGTACTAAACGTATCCGGAGTAGAGACAGGTGTCAGCCCTGTTACACTTACCGCACTAACGGCAATAAATAAGCGATCAATAAATGCTAACTTCACTCCCGGCCTTAAAGCTTCTGGAATACTAAGCAATAGAAATCCAAGCGTAACAGCCACTATGTAAAATGTAACAATAATTTGAGCTGAAGACATCTGCCTTACTCGTCGTTTCCATGGTTGCGGCATAATCTGACATTCCTTTTTTATTATAATACTAATAGTTTTCTTCTTTCTTCCCAAAGCATACTCATTGTTACACGGATCCCAATATCCATGTAAAAAATCCCATGTTCAAGAAGGTGACTACATTAGTATAAAAGAAGTCACTTCACTTGTCATTAGATATCATAAATCCAAGTAGCCCGCATAAAGAACCTTCACTCAATATTGTCTGTTTACACAAAAAACGAGGTCGAGACATAATTAAATTAATCTAATCTAAAGACAAATAAATGAGATACATGAGCTCGTATGGACACTTGAGACACCGCTGTTGATTTCCGTGCAAGACTTCGCTTTCTGCGAGCGGCCGCTGAGCCCGCAGGAGTCTTCGCCTTGCCCTCCAATCACCAGCTAGAAGCAACTACGTACTTGAAACCTACGTTCACCATAACAAAAAAAACGAACCACTGATATCAATGGTTCGTTTTTCACTTCGGCTAAAATACTTTTGCCCCAGCCTCGTCTTTATTTTATTTAGAGCGTTTTTCTAGCCAATCGCCGATTGAAGGATATGTTTCCTTCACTGCTTTTGGACCAAAAACAACAGATACGTGACCTGTTTGCAGCAATTTGTACTCTTTATCTTCACTTGAAACAGCGTCCATTAAAGCTGCCACTTGATGCGGCATCGCAATATGATCACGGCTAGCAGCAATGTTTAAAATATTAGCTTTAATATTTTTTAAATCTACCTTGCGTCCGCGAACTTCAAGTTCACCATTAATTAATTTATTTTGTTGATAGAAGTCGCGAATCCACTGACGATAAGCTTCACCAGCAAACGGGATTCCATCAGCAACCCACTTTTGCATGAGCTTCCAGCTTTCAACAAAACGCTGATTTTCCGAACGATCCACCAGCGTTACATATGGACCGTAGAAATTCGTGATTGGCTTTAACATCTTGTTTCCAAAGTCAATCATCTCTGGAGGGATATTTCCAAATGTATCTACTGCTTTATCTAAATTAAAGTAGCGATCGTCTAGGAATGCCCCGTATAAACCTGTATCCGAAAAATCAAATGGACTTGTCATAAAAATTAAGTTTTTAATCGGCAAGTCTTCATTTAATGCAGCAAAAATAGATGTCATGGTTCCGCCCATGCAGTAACCAAGAACAGACAACTCAGGAGATTTAGAAGTGCGCAGCACCTTTTTCGCCGCTTTTGGAATATAATCCACAATATAATCATCTAGCTTCATATTGCTGTCTTCAAGTCCAGGAGTTCCCCAGTCAAGTAAATACACGTCAAAACCGCGGTTTAATAAGTATTCAACAAGACTGTTTCCAGGCGTTAAATCTAAAATATACGGTTTATTGATCAGTGCATATACGAGTAAAATTGGTGTTTTATGCAGGTTATCTTTTACTGGCGTATAGCGATATAATTTCGCTTTATTCTTTTTCCAAATAACCTCTTTTGGTGTTAATCCAACTTCCGGTTCCGCTTCTGTTGTCATAATTTCATATGCACGCTTAAAACGTCTTGCAGAACTTTTATATTCACTTGGCATTGATTTGATTAGTTTTTCCCACTCTTGCACGTAAGGAATTGCCACGAATATACACACCCTTTCATTTCATTAGTAGTTAGTTAACAAGCACAGCCCCGACAAAAGTCAGGGCCAGCATCTATTACATGTATAAGCCGCCGTTAATGTTTAACTGTTGTCCTGTAATGTACGCGCCGTCTTTTGCTAAGTAAACAACTCCGCGTGCAATTTCTTCAGCGTGGCCTAAGCGACGAGTTGGGATTTTTGCTACAACTTTTGCACGAACTTCTTCCGGCATTGCCATTACCATTTCCGTCTCAATAAATCCTGGGCAAATTGCATTAACTGTTACGCCTGACTTAGCTAGTTCAAGAGCTAATGATTTAGTGAATCCTAGCATACCTGCTTTAGCAGCTGAGTAGTTTGTTTGACCAAATCCGCCCGCTTGACCAATAATTGATGAAATATTGATAACACGACCACCTTCAGATTCTAAAAGGTGCGTTAGCGCAGCTGATGTTGTGTTGTATACGCTATGTAAGTTTACATCAATTACTTTTTTCCAATCTTCTTCACCTAACTTCTTGAATGAACGGTCGCGCGTAATTCCAGCATTGTTTACTAGAATGTCTAATTGACCAAACGCAGCTTTTGTTTCTTCGATTAGGTGTTTTGCTTGATCTACATAAGACACGTCAGCTTGAACCGCAATAGCTTCTCCGCCGTTGTCTTTAATTTCTTTTACAATTGCTTCTGCAGATTCTTTACTGCTGTTATAGTTTACTGCTACTTTTACTCCATTAGAAGCAAGCTCACGTGTAATTGCTGCCCCGATACCTTTAGATCCGCCTGTTACGATTGCTACTTTACCTTGTAATGTTGTCATGAAAAATTTCCCCCTTGCTTCTTCAGCGATGATTTTTACTGTAAATACAGCAGTTAATGTTGTTATAAAAAACCATATACCTTACTTGCGAGCTGGCTGCTCAGTTTTTTGAGCGTTTGATGGTTTTGCTTCAGATTTAGCTTCTGCCTTTGGCTTTTCAGCTAATTTTTCTTGTTTTTCTAACAGCTGAGCCTGAAGCTGCTCACCCTGAGTTTTAATTTGTTGTTGAATCGTTTCTTTTAACTCGTCTTGTGTTTTTTGCTGCCCTTCAAGAAGAGATAAAACTTTGTCGAGTTTTTTGTCTAACGATTTGACATCAGATTTCAGCTTAGTTACATCTTTTTTCAAAGCAGATGCACTTTCTTGCTGTGCTTCTAATTCATCAAAACGATCGTCAAATTGCTCTTCTAATAATTCTACTTTTTCTTCCACATTGATGACTAATGACGCAACGTTTGCTACATCTTCTTTTGTGGGTACATTTACTTGGTGCAGATAGCGCCCGGTTACTTCATTTACTGCTTGTTGATATTGAAGGTTCATATTTAGCACATTTCCCATGAGCTGGGAAAATTCTTCACGATTCATATTGTCCCCAATAACTTTACCCCAGTAAGATTCGGTTTTGTCATATACGTCTTTCCATGCTTGAAACGGATCAAATACTTTTTGCTGTTCCAAAACTCCATCTCCTTTCTTGTGTACGTTAAAAGTGATGGCTTTCAATATGGACACTTAATGTGACAAGCGACATATTAGAAGCTCTAAGTAAACGCAACCAATTTTGCGTTTATTTATTGGATAATGTAAATCTTTTCACAATTCACTTACCAACAAATTATAAATGTTATAAAAATTACCTACATGTACTATTATAAATTCGTTTCCCAAAATAAACAATTCTAAATCTTTGTTTATTTTTGAATTTTTTTGACGCTTTTTGTCGAAACCCAAAAAATCGTTCTTTTTTCCTGTATTTGAAAGACCTGTTTTAAAGTGTTGACAATTTTTTCATCTAGGTGTAAATTACACATATAGAAAACAAATTCTCTTTTTTCGAAGGGGTGATTACCTTGGGATCAAGTGAAAAAGATAACACCTCTAATTCAAACAACTTAGAAAAATCGATTAGCGGTGCACCAAAAAACTTGATGGTTCCTTTTCTTCTTTTAAGTTTAAGAGGTTGGAATCTACATGGTTACAAGCTCATTCAGCAACTAATGAGCTTTGGATTCACATCAGTTGATCAAGGAAATGTCTACCGCACGCTGAGACAGCTTGAAAAAGACAACTTGATTACATCGCAATGGGATACCTCAGCTGAAGGACCTGCACGCCGGATTTATTCATTAACAGATGCCGGTGAACAATATTTAAGCATGTGGGCTAATTCGCTTGAACAGTATCAAAACATGTTAGATTCATTTTTTCACATGTATACCGACATGTTGTTCCCTTTTAGCTCTTCTTCTTCTAAAAAGTCAAAAGAATCAAAAGAGGAAGAAAACGATTAAAGGGATTCACGCAGTACATCTGCGTTTCCTAATATAATGTTAAATTTCACGGTCAAACAGCGAGCGCGGAATGTTAGGTTTACTACACAACTACGAATTTCTTCTTTAACGTTTTGTTCATTACGATAACTGTTCGCCAGACCAAATTATTCAAGGAGGAATTTGATTATGTCAACAGTAAAGTATGATACAGTAATTGATGCAATGTGGGAACAATGGACAAAGGGGTTACAAAACATTGCAGACGGAAACAAACAAATTGAGCAATGGACGTTAAAAGCACTTGAGCAACAGCAAGAATTTGTAACAAAAGCAGTTGAACAACTTCAAGCAACAGACAAACAGTGGAAAGCTGAATTAGAAGATCTTCAACAAAAAACAGTTGAAAACTTACGTAAAACAGCTGGAAACGCTGTTGCCGATTCTTATGAGGAATGGACAAACCGCACGCATGAAGCATTAAATAAATTACAAGAGCTTTCTCTTAACCAAAGCAAATCAAGCTATTCTTTAGTAAAGCAAGCTCAAGAACAATATCATCAAGTAGTAACACAATTAGTAGAAGAGCAAAAGAAAACGCGCCAAGAGTTCCAACACGTATCTGATGCATACGTAGAGCAAGTTAAATCTCTTCAAAAATCATTTGCTCAGTCTCTTGAGCAATATGCAGTTGTAAAATAATATATAAAAAAGCCCAGCTTCTTTGAAAGCTGGGCTT
>NZ_JYOO01000016.1 GCF_000956595.1 Priestia aryabhattai B8W22
ATGGTTTCATCTTTTCTAAATATGTTACGGCATCCGAAAATGAATCTACGGGTACAATTTTCATATCACTGTTTATTTTTTTAGCTGTCTTCACCGCTTCTCGGTAGTTAGAGCCAGCAGCTCCTTTTTCATTTGGTGCAAAGAAAATCTCTGCTCCTTCTTTATCTGCGGCTACAATCTTTTGCGAAATACCTCCGATTGGTCCTACCTCTCCTTTATCATTGATCGTCCCTGTACCTGCAACGCGGTGGCCTTTTGTCATGTCCTCTTTAACAAGCTGATTATAGATTTCAAGCGAGAACATCAGTCCTGCTGAAGGCCCTCCTATTTTTTCAGTATCAATATGTATACCTGGCTTGACTTTTAATTCTTGGTTCGTTTCTAAGGCAATTCCTAGGCCTACTCGTTTCGGCTCGTCAGGAAATGCTTTAACTTTTAAAGTATGTTTGCTTTCTTTGCCATTTCTTTTTACATAAATTGATACTGAATCTCCTGCTTTTTTAGTCGATACATAGTTGATTAAGTCCTCAGCAGTTTGAATTTTTTTCTCGTCTACTTTCGTCACTACATCTCCAACATGAAGTTTTCCATGTGCAGGCATATTTTCTACAACATATGTAACATATACGCCTTTATTGTGATAGGAAACGCTCTTTCCAGCTGCTTCATATGCTACTGAAATAGCGGCATTTTTTGACGTATCCATCATATGTAATTGCCTTGTCGAGTAATCTTCATCGCTTTCACCCTGCTGCAAAATTTGCTTTGTAGGGAAAATTTCATGAAAGTCCTGTATTTTCGCAAGACCATATGAAAGAGGAGTTGCTCTGCCCATTCTTACAGTTGTAAGCATAAACGTCCCTTTTTCATGGTATCCATCTTCTACCTTAATAATAGGCGCAAGTTCTTCTGCCATTCCAGGCTTTGTAATGTAGTACGGCAATGGATAAAAACAAAGCATTGCCACCACTGCAATAACAGCCAAATATACCAAAATTCTAATTCTAGATTTCACTTTTTTTGTTCTCCTTCCAATGATCAATTGCTTGTAGAATAGAAGGCAACTGCTCATGCGCTGCTTGTTCACCAATTGAAATCATTTCTTGAATGTTTGTAAACGCCCTGGAACTAAAGGTATCGAGATTAGGGCGAATCATAATGTCTGAAGCAATGGTCCGATGAGCTACTAGCTCATCTTGCAAAATATCTAAACTTTGCATAATGACATCAAAAATGGAGCTGATTTCTGCATTCACTTTCGCTTTTGATACATCGACTCCAATGACAATATCAGATCCCATCTCTTTTACAACAGATACAGGAATACGGTCCACTACCCCGCCGTCTACAAGCAATCGCCCATCAATTACTTCGGGAGCAAAGATTCCTGGAATTGAAATACTTGCTCTCACTGCTTCAGCGATAGGTCCTTTTTTAAACACCACTTTCTCTCCTGTTTTCAAATCTGTCGCTACGATGGCAAACGGTATAGATAACTGTTCAATGTTTCTATTTTGCGTAAAGGTGCGAACCAACGACTTTACTCTGTTGCCCGTAATAAATCCCATTTTGGGCACGGTAAAATCCAAATAATACTTTCGTTTGAACGTTAGCGCCATTTTATAAAGAGTTGCCAGTTCAATACCTGACGCATATAGTGCACCAACTAAAGCTCCCATGCTGCTGCCAGCTAGAAAATCAATAGGAATGTTATTTTCTGTTAGCGTTTTGATTACTCCTAAATGTGCAAAACCTCTAGCTCCACCTGAGCCTAACGCAACTCCTATTTTTGGGCTTTCCACTTTACCTGCCCCCTCGTTTTACCTTATAGACTTCTAAAAATGTAAAAACATTTGATGAGCTTCTCTATCATTGTTGCCCTGTCTTCAGTAGGACTATTCTTCATTTTCTATTTGTTCATTTGGTATGAAGCTAAAGATATGTTTTGCTCAATCCACGGTGGTTATTAAGCATTATACTATACTGAAGGTTGTTTTAAGAAATTCTTACTCTTCTCTTGCTGCGTATACGTTTTTTTACTCCTTGACTATCCTAGAGGTGCATTGATTTATGTATATGAATTGTATTTCCAAATGTGACAAGACGCCTTTTTATTCAGTATGAATTTATTTTCTCCTTACACATAGGCATAAAGTCGATGCATAGCTTCGTATATTGATATATAGAAGAACTTGTACATTTGCCTAAAACTCCTCATTTCATTCATATCAAAATGACGTGAGCTTAGAAAAGGAGATGAATCGTTCGTTGAATAAATCGATGGTGAAAACACTTCTGCTCGGGACGAGCGTAACACTTCTCGCTATTGCGCTTATCGTATATCCAAAAGAAGCGCTAGAAGGTTCAGTAAGAGGTCTCAACACATGGTGGAAGGTCGTCTTTCCTTCTCTCCTGCCCTTTTTTATTGTTTCAGAAATGCTTATTGGGTTTGGCGTAGTGAAGTTCATTGGGATCTTATTAGAGCCGTTTATGAGGCCTTTATTCCGAGTACCTGGAGTAGGGGGTTTTGCTTTAGCCATGGGCATGGCTTCTGGGTTTCCTTCCGGTGCAAAAATCACTTCCCGGCTGCGCCAAGAAAAGCAGCTAACAGCTACTGAAGCTGAAAGACTCGTATCATTTACTAACTCATCTAACCCTATTTTTATTTTTGGAGCTGTGGCAGTTGGCTTTTTTCACAATCCAGCTGTCGGTATCATATTAGCTCTCTCTCATTACATAGGGAATATTTGTGTAGGACTGGTGATGCGTTTTTATGGATCAGCAAAACCTAAAGGACAAGTAATTCAAAAACCTTCTTTATCGTTAGCTTTTCATGAAATGCATAAAACGCGATTAAAAGATAAGCGTCCTATCGGGAAGCTTTTAGGAGATGCGGTTACTTCTGCAGTTCAATCTCTCTTAATGATTGGCGGTTTTATCATTTTATTTTCTGTATTAAACAAACTTTTATATGTTACTCATATCACGGCCGTTTTAAGCAGTGGTCTAGCTTATTTATTTTCCCTTTGTCATATAGGGACTGAACTGAGCCTGCCCTTTATTTCGGGACTTTTTGAAATCACGCTAGGAAGCCGCCTAGCAAGCGAAGCACCGGACACGCTGCTGTTTCATCAAATTATTATCGTTAGCTTTGTATTAGGCTTTAGCGGTTTCTCCGTTCAAGCACAAGTGGCTAGCATACTCGCCGAAACAGATATTCGATTTTTCCCGTTTTTTATTGCACGCATTTTCCACGGGTGTTTTGCGGTAGTATTCACTATCTTTCTATGGGGTCCTCTTCGAGAATCCATTACTACTTTTCAAGCATCTGAAGGAGCACTGC
Source organism: Priestia aryabhattai B8W22 (assembly GCF_000956595.1). Classification (GTDB taxonomy): domain Bacteria; phylum Bacillota; class Bacilli; order Bacillales; family Bacillaceae_H; genus Priestia; species Priestia aryabhattai. The sequence continues at coordinate 3,344 of NZ_JYOO01000016.1, forward strand.
CGGTTTTTTCTCACTTGGAGTCCGTTACGATTCTATCGCAGTGGCTAAACGTGTACGGTCCGCTCTTAACGATTTTTACGCTGTGCTGCTATATTTATATATATTCAAAACGAGCGTTTCTTCATCGTTCCTAGTAAAAAAGAACGTGACGTTTTCTTATCGGCAAAGAAAACGTCACGTTCTTTTTTTATCTTATTTTTGAGACAGCTGTTCAAATTTTTCCGCAAGCGCTTCTCTAACAGGGGGAGGAACTAATTCAGAAATATTCCCGCCATATTTAGCTACCTCTTTTACAATACTAGAACTCAAAAACGAGTATTGATTATTTGTCATCATAAATAATGTTTCGATTTCTTTATCTAATACGCGATTTACAGATGTGATTTGCATTTCGTACTCAAAGTCCGATACTGCACGCAAACCTCTTAAAATGGTCTTTGCCTGCTTTTCTTTTGCATATTCCATTAATAATCCACTGTACGACTCTACTACCACATTAGGAAGTGATTTTGTTACTTCTTTCAGCAAAGCTACTCGCTCTTCCCCTGTAAATAGAGGACTTTTTGAGGAGTTATTTAAAACAACCACATAAATCGTATCAAATACATTTGCGCCTCTTTTAATAATATCAAAATGTCCATTTGTAACTGGATCAAAGCTTCCTGGACAAACAGCTATACTGCCCATACGTATCCCCTTTCTACATCTAACAGCTCATTGATTTATTCAACTGATTCTTCTTTTTTGTATGTATAAATAGAAACACCAATGATACCGTACGTTTCGCTTTTTATTTTTTCAAATAAACCAATCTCATTATCTAAATGTACATCATGAGAATGCTCCGCTACAATAATTCCTGTTTTTTCTAGAAGATTTTCTTCACTTACCGTTTCGATAAGCGCTTTCAACTTTTGTGCTTTATACGGTGGATCAAGCAAAAGTAAATCGACAGTCAGCTCCCTTTTCTTTATCGCTTTCAGTGCACGCTCTGCATCATTTCGATACACTTCAGCGCGGTCTTCTAAGCGGCAGGATGCTAAGTTTGCTTTAATCGTCTGAATCGCTTTGCCATCCCGATCCACAAAAATGACTTTATCTATTCCTCGACTTAGAGCTTCAATTCCCAAGCCACCGCTTCCACCGAACAAATCAAGAGCTGTTCCACCTTCAAAAAACGGTCCAATCATATTAAAAATAGCTTCTTTCACCTTATCTGTTGTAGGGCGGGTTGAGTATCCTGGAACCGCCTTTAACGCATGGCCTTTATATAAACCTGCTACTACTCTCATCCTTATCACTACCTTACTTTTACTTCCTTATTCTTCATTATCCTAACATATTTTGAATTACAAAGACTAGCAAAAATCCTCAATTTATTCAATGCTGTATGCATTCTGTGCAATAACCCAGCAGCTTGCTTTTATGCTGGACTTTTACGACCGTGTCCTTAGATACACTGATTCTTTTCTAAAAGATACACCTATGCAGATCATTCAGCATTTCGTTCATAGCAGATTCCCTTTACTTTAATATGTCATCATAAACGTAAATTTACCCTTTTTTTCTGTCATATTATCAGTCTTTTATGTTTCAAAAGTGAATTTCACAAGACAGGTATATGAACGTTTAAAACGGACATACTGACTAGTAACAACATCATCTAACCGATGTTGTTGCCAACCGCGGAGAAGACTTACGTTTCCCCATAAGTTCTTCCTCCGGTTTCTCCTCTCCCTTTGCCTTCATCAAGGTGCTTGTAATCGCAGAGGTGATTACATCCCTTTGTTGAAGGGCCCTACAATGAGTAGTTGTAGGGATTTTTTTATTTACTCCTAAAATATTCAGTGATACATTAAACTACGTGAGTTTGCTTTTTTAATACATAGAGGGGGAAATACATATGATTCAGCGTTTTATTGAGCTCGGAGAAGGGTATTCAGATATTTATGAGCTGTTAGAGATTGTCAAAAGCAACAAACATCGTCTTGCTCATCTTATTATGCTACGAACAGTAAAAGAAGATCGACAAGTAGCTTCTTTTGTCGCTGTCTTGCATCCAACAGCTGAAGGGAATTTCCAACCGCTTTACGTTTGCCGAGAAGGAATTGTTTTAAAACAAAACGACAGCAAGCGCGTTGAGTTATTTAAACGAGCTGCTGAGGAAGCGGGAAAAGAAATTGTGGTACTCGATGTCAAACCATCTACTACTTTTCCAGAAACAGCACTATACTATCAGCACCTTATTGGCATTTTGCGAATGAACCGCTTTATTCCGCCAATGCAATAACCTCATCGCTGCCTATTCGTTTGCTAAGGCCAAGTAAAATAAAAAAAAGGAATGTACACTACATTCCTTTTTTGTTTAAATTCCTATCTTATAGTCATATTCCTTCGCTTTATCCGGCTTTGAATTTTCGAATTCTGTTTTTAAAAACGGCCGATAAGAAGGATCTACTTTCTTCACAAAAGGTAGAGACTGAAGTTTATGGATTGTTTTTTCAATGCCATCTTGGTTGCAATATAAGACAACATACTTTAATTCTTTAGATACGTAATGTACATTTCCGTACTTTCGCAATGCTTTTGCTTGCTTAACAGAATGCACATACGCCACAATTCCTTGACGTTCAACAAACATATTTAGTTCCCCTTTTGCATACGTTATATTGGTTTTCTTTATCATAAATTCTTTTATATGAAGTAGGTGCTTTATGTATGAATTTAGATGATATCTGGATGATCTTTCTTACTCATTTTAACGAGCACAGAGCTATTGAACAAGTCATTTTCAAAAAAATCACAAATATACCCTTTTTGTATATAAACACATCAATTGAGCGTAGAAAAATAGATGAGCTTCTAGAAGCTTCATCTATTTTTGCTACATCCAATACAAATGCTACGTGGCGCTCGAGTTTTGTCAGAAGTCAGCATCTTACTTATGTCTATCAGCACAGGTTTTACGTTCCACAGCGTAAAATGGCCTGCTGCGGAAATTCCTGTGCTGATTGCATTCGATTTATACAGTGAACGGCTTAAGCGCTGCACCCACAGCTTCCACCAGATCCGCAGCCGCCGCCGCAGCTGCTTCCCGTATCAAAAAACGGATTTCCCGTCGGTACTTTAACGTGCTCTGAAACAGCTTGACCAAGGATAACGCTAATTTCATCAAGCAGCTTTTGTAATTCATTTTCTGCTTTTTTGAACGCAGCGATTGTCGCGTGTAAATCAACTTGACGCTTTACATCACGTACTTGTCTCGTAACGGTTTTATAATCAGGATGATATTTCCCAAATCGCTGAACATCCTCATACTGTTCTTTTATTTTCACAAATTCAGCAATTAATGCCTGTGCATGTGAATCTTTATTTAATCTATATAAACATTGACGATAGTTCTCGGCTACGTCTGATTGTAACACCATGTTAGCTACGTGATCAGACTCATCGAGTAATTCAACAGTTCTCATTGTTGTCAGCATGGCTGTGCACCTCCGTTTTTATCTTATCACGTTTTGAATCTAAAGAAAAAGAACTTGCTAAAACAGCTTACACTGATTTACTACAAGTTCTACTTTTTAACTATATAATTTCAACCGTAAAGGTATTACTCACCTGATAACTTTCTTCTTTTGATTTCATTAGTTCAATCGTAACCGTATGAGATCCTTTTGGAAGATCACTTAAAACAAAGGCTGCTTGCTTCATTTCTTTAAATGGTATTCCATCTACTGTTATTTGAAGAAATCCACTCTCTGTTGAAAATGAAAACCCACTTAGAATACATTCAACGTATACGTTCTGTCCTTTCACATGCTGGTGGACCATCAGTGAAGGTTTTGCATTCGTTTCACCAAAAGTTTCAGCTGCCCGCGGTTGAGAGGAAATTTTAGTTTCAGGTTTTGGTTTATCATGGTTGCATCCTAGCAGAGAAACTACACATAAGGCCGTCGTTAATAGTAAGCGCATCATACCATTCCTTTATCATTCGTTTCTCCATAGTGTTTACAAACTCTTTGTTTTTACTCATGACGTGCAAAAATCTCTGCATCGCTATGTATGCAGAGATCATTGGTTTTTCATGGATTGAAACATATGAAACATCATATTTGCCATTTGAATCGAATTCGAAAATTTTTCGACTTTATGAGGAATCGTTTGTTTGTAGTAATGTTTGGATTCTAATTCAAATTTATCCAGTTCTTCAGGATTTCTAGATAAACGCCGGTACCACATTGGCTGTTCACGAACGAAGTCGTTGAGCTTAGGACGAGACTGCATATACTCGTATATATCCTTTCTCATTGCGCTTAATCTTTCCTAAAGCCAAATGGATTCCCTGGCCCGGAAGCTGCTCCTCCACCTGATGGCTTAGATGGTTGAAATTGCTGCAGTACTTGTTGAATATTCGAAATAGCGGAATTTACATTTGTGATATGATTTTGCATTTGATTCAAGTCCATGTTTTTCAGCGAGGATACAATTGTACCCATAATATCTTTTTTCTCCTCTGTTGCAGCAGCTGGTTCAGCCTTTGCACTTTCTTCTGAACGATATGCCTCCCACATTGGATCTTCTGCACCGAATAAATACCAATCTTCATAAAGCTCTTTCCACGTTTTTTGCTGCTTTCGAACCTGTTCTACTAATTTAGGATGTGATTTTACAAATTGTTTAAATTCCACAACGGACGGATGAAGCTCTCGTTTGGTTTCCTTCACAGTCACTCACCTCATACTTAAATATAGCCTACTATATCTTAGGAAAAGAGAGCTCGTTTCGTGCGCCTATTTCAAAAATTTTTTATAGCTGTTTTTTTGAAGAAGCACGAACTGTGAACCAGTATGTAATGAAAATAGATAAAATGCTTAGCCAAAATGTAAAATAACCAATTTCAGACATATACGCATTGAGCATGCTATATCTTGGCATCATAGAAAAAACGTAATCAATGATATCATTATGTACGGTCCATACAGCGGCAACAGCTAAATGCCATAATTTAATCCGGTAAAACGGTACGTATAAAAGCCCTTGAAAAGCCATTGCTGCATGAGAAACCATTAACATAAGCATCATCCAATCAATGTATCCTGTTAACACATAGACCAATACATTCATTATAACGGCCCAAATCCCGTATTTAAACAGCGTGATCATTGCTAAAGCTTCAAATAGTGAAAAATGTTTTCCAAGTAAAAGACCGATAAGTACAATAACAAAAAACAAGCTTGCCGTTGGACTATCAGGTACAAATAATAAAAACTTCTTAGGCGTTTCTGCTAATTGACTACCATACCAAATATATCCATATATTGTTCCTAGTATATTCACAATCAGCAAAAGCGTTAAAAAACGCTTATCTTTTAAGGTATACCATAACCAGGCCATTTAAAGAGTCTCCTTTACATTTAATCTCTTCTTTATTATGTACAGTTTTTGGACAATAGCAAGCACCTATCTCATTGATATAAACCATCACATTAAATAAATTCAAAAAAAAACCAGCCTTTTGGCTGATTTTCATTATTCTTTTCCTAAGTTGCCGACAAATTCCGAGAGCGTTTTCAATTCTTTATCTGAACCTTTGAAAACACCTTTTGGCATATTGCCTTTACCATTTTTTGCGATATTGGCGATTTCTTCAGGAGATAAATCAATTCCTGTTAAAGCCGGAGCCGCAGGGCCTCCCTGTAAATTATCACCATGACAGGTCAAGCACGTTTGCTCTTGCATAATTTTGTAGCCTTCTGAATTTTTGTCAATCGCTACTTCTTCTCTAATTTTCCCTTGCTCTTCGCGTGCTTTCCAATCCACCTGTGTCGCTGACTGCCACGTTAGGAAAAAGACTGCTGCTATAGCCAAAAGCATGAATCCTGTCGCAAACGGCCTCTTAGCCGGTCTTCTTTCTGGTCCTCGATCAATGAACGGGGCAAGCATTAATGCGCCAAATGCAATCCCCGGAATAATAAATGCACCTATAATATTATATGGACCAGAAGCAAATGAATACTTAAGCAATTGATATAGAAACAAAAAATACCAGTCGGGAAGAGGCAAGTACCCCGTATCAGTCGGATCGGCAATACGTTCAAGAGGAGATGGATGAGCGATTGTTAAACATAAATAACCGATTAAAAAAACTGCTCCTACCATCCATTCTTTTAGTAAAAAGTTTGGCCAGAATGCTTCTGTTTTCCCTGGAAATTCAGAGTAATCTTTTGGAATATTGGGTTTTCGTTCTGCAGGAACACGTGAATCTCCAACAAACTTCATCCCTTTACCACGATGCATGTTCTCCCTCCTTTTTCTCACTGTTCTAGTGAAAGTACTAACAACGGAGTATGTGCTTGATGCATATGATGACTAGTGTGATTGACTAATTGAATAAAGCGTATAAACTTTTATAGTGGTCCTGAAATTCCTTGTTTACGAATCATTAAGAAGTGGGCACCCATTAAGCCAAGTAGGGCTCCGGGCAAAAAGAATACGTGAATGGCGAAAAAGCGAGTTAGTGTTTGAGCACCAACGATGTCTGGATGTCCTGAGAGTAATGTCTTCACTTGCTGGCCTATAATTGGTGTGGATTCAGCAATTTGCAAACCTACTTTCGTTGCAAATAGCGCTTTCATATCCCACGGCAACAAATAACCTGTAAAACCTAAACCTAACATAACAAAGAAAATTAGCACACCCACAATCCAGTTTAACTCGCGGGGTTTTTTGTATGCTCCTTGGAAGAAAACACGAAGTGTATGTAAAAACATCATGACGATAACCAAACTTGCTCCCCAGTGATGCATACCTCGAACAATTTGTCCGAAAGCGACTTCATTTTGCAGATAATAAACGGATTCCCATGCATTTTTTATATCTGGTACATAATACATGGTTAAAAACATGCCTGATAAAATTTGAATAACGGTAACAAAAAACGTCAATCCACCAAAACAATAAACAAATGCTGAAAAGTGATGTGCAGGATTTACGTGCTCTGGCACTTCATGATCGGCCACATCTCGCCATAAAGGAGTAATATCTAGCCGTTCATCCACCCAGTCATAGATTTTATTCAACATTTTCTATGCCCCTCCTTGTGGTTTGGCTTTTCCTAGATACAACGTACCGCCTTTTACTTTTTGAACGTATACATCTAACGGTCCCATCGGTGGTGTCCCCGGTACATTTTTACCGCTTTTTTCATACATTCCCCCATGACAAGGGCAGTAGAAACGATGTGGATAGTTTTTGTCACCAGCCCAGTTAACCGTACAGCCTAAATGCTTACAAATTGGTGACAGCGCGACGATTTCACCTTTATCAGTTTTGTACACCCAAGCTGATCTTGGTTCTTCTGATTTATGCCACGCATCCACTTGCTTGATTTTAAAATCGACACGTTTCGGCTCTTTTGTAATGTCTTTAACCTGCGCTACAGCTACTAAATCCTGACCCGCTTCTTTTTCCAAAATTGGATCTACTGCAAAGCGCACCATTGGCATTAACATTCCAGCAGCCATAAATCCCCCTACACCAGTGAGCGTATAGTTTAAAAACTGTCGTCTTGATACCCGATCACCCATGCTTTTCCCCCCTTTAAAAAAGTTCAGTCCAGAGAATTTTGGACACATGATGGACCATTCTATTAAACTAGGACATAATCATGATATATTAATATTTCTGGAAGGTCAATACAATAAAAACCTAAAACATGGAAATAATCTTTATTTTTCTAAATTTTTCGTCATTATTTTGTTTGCGCTTCCATTACTTATTCTACAGTCTTTTTAAACACTCCATTTCTCTACAAAAATCGGCAGGAGCTGTTGAACTTGTTCATGTATGAGCGTATACTTATGCGACTCGTCTATATGCTCAAGCGGTAAAGCAGGTATCCAAATGCAGTGAGCCCCTATTTCTTTTTCATACTGCAGCCAGTCTCGGTCGCTAGTAAGCACAAAAAGATGTTTGACTTCATTGTCATTTATATGCTCATTCCAGCGAAGTAATGTTTCATAAACAGCAGCTACTCCATCTTTTTTTAAGTATGTAAAACTAGGTGTTAAAATCACTCTTCCTTTAAATTGCCTCTCTAACTCTTCAGTAAGAGCAGTCGTATATTCACTCATAGATGCAGTAAGCTTTAAATCTTCTCCAAAATCAATTGGAATGAGTGGAACCAATACGGTATCAACATAACTTTTGGATTGTAAATACACATCCATTTCCTTGGCCTGCAGCTTCAACTTTCTTCTCCTTCCAGCAAGCTTTCTAAGGCTTGTCTTATTTATTTTCCAAACTGAATAAGGAGATAAAAAAAGAGATTGACCTTTTTCTAAGAAGCTAGCCAATCTCTCGTTTATCTACTGTACATAATGGTTATTTAAATATTCGCTTAAGCGCTGAAATTCCTCTTTATCATTTTCATCTAATGCTTTATCAATTAGTTCCATGATTTTTGATCGTTGAAATTTCTGAATAGATTCTTCCAATATTTGCTCAGCTAATACTCTGTCTTTTTCATTTGTTTGATTAGCTTTTGGCATATACGGATTGTCTTCCAGTACAGCCACATATTGAGGCGATGAATACAACGATCGGAAGTTTAATTGAATATAAATGTCTTCTTCTCGATTCAAACGAATATCATGAAATGATTTTTCTGCATCGGTTGTCATGATATTTTCTTTATAAAAACGAAATGGAGGGTCTTCCACACAGTGCGTAGACATCACCATCCCGCGAGGACAAAACTGTGCTTGCTCAACGAAGTGAACTCGTTTCATCAATTGATCATGGCTCATCAAATAATTTAAAATCCATACACATTCTCTTCGCTTCAGCTGATAATTCGTTAAAAACCAGCGAACAAATTCTTTTTTCTCGTTGACAGTAACAGGGGTCGTCATATTCTCACTTCCCTCCTCTGTGTTTAAACTCTCAGTTAAAACACCTTTTACAGTTATTTATTCCACACGGCAGCAATAAAATCCTCTGAACTATTATTTATTCTTCTAATTGAAATAATATGTCTTGAATTTCATCTACTGTTGGATCCATAGCTAATAAGGCTTGGAAAATCCCCTTCGCTTTTGAGCGCTGTCCTTCTTCTAATAAGAAGTAGCCATACTCTTCTAAAAACGCATACTCTTCTTTAAAAACAGTGTATGCAGATTCGTAGTATTTTAGCGCTTCTTCATAATTTTCTAATTCCTGGTGAGCTTTTGCTAAATCCCATTCAAAATGAGGGTCATGCTCATTATATTCTTTAGCATGCTCGATATTCTCTACTACATCTTCATACCTCTCTTGACTCATATAAAGTTTAGAGAGAGTTAAAATGGCTTCAATATACCCTGGATCTAGTGCAATCGCTTGTTGAAATGCCGATTCAGCCTCTTCTTCTAGACCGCGCTTTAATGCAATCTTACCTTTAAAAAAGTATAGTTCTTTTTGAAATTCATCCTGTGCAATACCTTCGTTGACAGCCACCGCAGCCTCTTCTAGCATCTCTTCATGTTCATATGATTTTGCTAAATATAAATAAAGAGAATGGTACTCACGGTCTAACTCTTTTAGTTCTGTGAACTTTTCAATAGCGGTCTGATAATGACCTGCTTGATATGCTGAAATCGCATATTCAAATAGTGTGTTAATCTCAAGCTTATCTTTTAACGCTTGATCAAAGTAAGGAAGTGCTTCTTCGAACTGGCCGATACCTGCTAAACTTTCAGCTAATCGCTGACGAAGATCCGTACCGTTAAATTCTTTTTCAGTTTTTAGCAGCGTTTGATAAAAAGGAATTGCCTTTTGATAAATTCCTTGACTGCTGTAAAATTCACCGAGCCCAAAATCTATAACCGGCTCATTTGGCAGCATTTTTTTCGCTTCCATTAACTTTTGCTCACTTACTTCACTAAGGCCTTGCATTTGATATAAGTCAGCTACAAGAAGCAGAGCTGGCACGTAATTATCGTCTTCGCTGCTAATTTGATTTAAAATATGAATTGCTTCTTCTTCTTCTTCTAAATCAATGAGCATTTCAGCTTTTAATAAATACAGCTCGCCTTCTTCTGGATATTTAGCGATGAGCTCGTCTATTAAAGGCAGCGCATCATTTACTAGTCCCCACTCCTGCAGCTGTTCAGCCATTAAAAACTTTTCTTCGTCTGTAGCTTTATCTTTCAATTCATGAATAAGGGCAAGACCTTTTTCAATTTCATTGGATTCTACGTAACCTATCGCGCGGTCTAGTTCTTTCACACACAATTCTCCTTTATTATTACATTCACTTTTTATATAAAAATAAAACGAATTAATTTTCTATTTTCCCCAAACCGAAGCAAGAACACATGCTTCTATACACCATGATAAAATAGTTTGAGCGTTTGTTCAACAAATCAATTTGAATACGCTTACATTTTTTAGATAAAAACGAGATTGAGACGTGAAACCTACATTCCCCATCTCAATAAAAAATCCGAACGAATTTGATTCTTCATCAAGAATATCAATTTATCGTTCGGATTTCCCTTCAACCAAAATGCGTTTTTCCCGGCCTCTTTCTTATTCGCTTAGTTTATTAAGATCTTCAAAGAAAGTAGGATAAGAAACGTGAATGGCTTCACTTCTATTTAGCGTTACATCTCCTGTTGCAATGGCTGCTGCCACCGCAAGCATCATTCCAATTCGATGATCTCCGTAGCTGTCTACTTCACCGTGTTGTAAGACCGTCTTGCCTTCAATAATGAGTCCATCAGCTGTTGGAGCAATAGATGCACCAAGCTTGCTTAACTCCGTCGCAACCGTATCGATACGGTTCGTTTCTTTTACTTTTAGTTCTTCCGCATCTTTAATAACCGTTTTGCCAGTTGCCTGAGTCGCCAAAAGAGCGATTACTGGAATTTCATCAATTAAACGAGGAATTAAATCGCCCCCAATTTCAATCCCTTTCAACTGAGACGTTTCAATCGTCAAATCGCCAATAGGCTCTCCATTTTGAATACGTTCATTGGAAATTGTAAGGCATGCACCCATTTGCTGAAGCACATCAATAATACCTGTTCTTGTAGGATTGAGTCCGACGTTTTTCAAAACGATTCGGCTGTTTGGAACAATGGCTCCTGCAACAAGAAAGAATGCAGCTGAAGAAATGTCCCCAGGGACGTACACATCCGTTCCGCGCAGGGATTGTCCTCCTTCAATACTTACAGTCGTTCCATCTACCTCTACGTCTACTCCAAATGCGCGAAGCATACGCTCTGTATGGTCGCGTGATGTAAAAGGCTCGGTTACTTTTGTTGTGCCTTCGGCATGAAGTCCCGCAAGTAAAATCGCCGATTTTACTTGTGCACTTGCTACAGGAGAATGGTAATGAATTGCTTTTAATGCTCCTCCTCTAGTAGATAAAGGCGTATATTGGCCATGCTCACGCCCATCAATCTTTGCACCCATAGAGCGCAGCGGCACCGTAACGCGGCTCATTGGACGCTTGGCAATTGACTCATCTCCAATTAGAGACGTATGAAATGGCACACCGGCAAGAATCCCCAGCATTAAACGAGTAGTTGTTCCTGAATTTCCTACATCTAGGATGGAAGTAGGTTCACTTAATCCTTCGATACCTTTACCTTCCACTTCAACATACTCGCCTTCTCTTTTAATCGATACACCCATCTTTTCAAAACAAGAGATAGTACTCAAGCAATCTTCACCTGCTAAAAAATGATTAATCGTTGTTTTCCCTTCTGCCATCGCTCCGAACATCACAGCTCTGTGAGAAATCGACTTATCCCCGGGAATAGAAATTTCTCCTTGAAGAGATGAAAGATTCGTTTTTAATGGTTTTCCACTCATTTCATTCACACCTTTCGTACATTAAGAAATAAACGTCTGATATTGATGCTGATGGAGACACGCTCTTGCCCGCTTTCTATCTTCCTCTGTTTGAAAGCTCAAACGTAATACTCCGTATATGTCTTCTCGTGTTTCTAAAATTCGAATGTTTGTAATACTGATTTCATCTTCTGCTAAATAACCGGTCACTTCTGAGATAATACCCGGATAGTCAGGAACATCCACATAGAGATCGTAAAAGGATGGAATTGCTCCTTTGGTTCGTACAGGAAGCCGATCTCTAAATTGTTTTGCTTGTGAAAAATATGTATAGATATCGTTCGCATCTTTTCGTTCGATCATATTTCGCACGTCGTTCATTTCTTCAAGCCAGTGGTCAAACATTGACAGAAGCGCATCCTGGTTATGAAGCAAAATATCTCTCCACATCGCTGGACTGCTTGAAGCAATACGTGTAATATCACGAAACCCTCCAGCCGCAAGCTGCGAAACTAGCTGATTGTCTTGTTGGTAATATTCTGCTTGATGAACAAGGCTTGCAGCAATAATATGTGGAAAATGGCTAATGACACCCGCTAATTTATCATGTTCTTTTGGTGACATCACAATAATTTTAGCTTTTGTACCATTTAGCAATTCCTTTAAGCTGTCTAAAGCCTCCGAAGAAGTAGAAGGTGAAGGTGTTAATACATACATTGCATTTTCAAATAGATGAGCTTTAGAAGCAGCTACTCCGCTTTTATGAGACCCCGCCATTGGATGACCGCCGATAAACTCAATGCCTTTAGAAATAAGAACCTCGGCTGTCTTCACGACTTCTTCTTTTGTACTTCCTACGTCTGTTACGATGACAGACTGTTTGAGCGTAAAGTGTTCGAACTGTTTTAGTACTTCCGCTGCTTGGGTGACCGGAATGGCAATAACAATATAATCCGCTTGCTCAGCGCCTTGTTGCAGAGAAGAAGCCGCTTGGTCAATTACACCTAGAGTTTTAGCAAGCTCCAGCTGCTCTTGATTAATGTCAAAACCTATTACATCAAGATGATGATGCGTCTTTTTTATATTAAGTGCAAGAGATCCTCCAATTAATCCCAGGCCTATAACAAAAACATTTTCTTTCACTTTCCTTCACCTCATTGTACATATGAAGATGAGAGTGTGAAATCACACTCTCATCTTTTACTATATTAGGTATTAAGCTTTCGCCGTTTCTTGGTTAACAAACTGCTGAAGCAATTCAATGATTTGTTCATTTTGTTCTTTTGTTCCCACCGTAATACGAACGGAAGTTGGGAAGCCTAGTGCATTCCCTGAACGAACGATAAATCCGCGCTGCAATAAAAATTGAAACACTTCATCGCCTTGACGGCCAAAATCAATTAGAACAAAATTAGTGAAAGAAGGATAATAGTTTAAGCCATTCTTATCACAGAAAGCATAGTACTGCTGCAAACCTGCTTCATTTTTCTTTTTGCACTCTTCAATGAACGCTTGGTCTTCAAGAGCAACGATTGCTGCTTTTTGAGCCATGCGGCTTGTATTAAAAGGTTCACGAGCCGGCTCAATTTTTTGTAGCAATGATTCGTTTGCAATACCGTAACCAATACGCAAAGAAGCTAAGCCGTATGCTTTTGAAAATGTGCGAAGTACAATTAAGTTTTCGTATTGATTCAAAAGCTCTACCGTATTCGGATAGTCGGCTTGATCTGCTGCATACTCAAAATACGCTTCATCCATAACAATTAACGTATGCTTAGGAACTTGTTTCATAAAGGAAATTAACTCATCGCCCTTCACATACGTTCCCGTTGGGTTATTAGGACTGCATACCCATACAATTGTCGTATTTTCATCAATGGCACGAAGCATAGCATCTAAATCATGATCTCCACCGCGCAGCGGTACTTCACGAATTTCTGCACCTTCAATTACGGCATTATGCTTATATTGAGGAAATGATGGCGTTGGCATGACAGTATTTGTATCAGCCGATAGCAAAGCTCGGCAAATAATTTGAATGACTTCATCAGACCCATTTCCAAAAATCAGCTGATCTTGCTCTACACCTACGTGTTTTGCTACTGCTGCACGCAGTTCAGCTGCATAACCGTCTGGATAAAGCGCCATATTTTCAATTTCTGCAGCAATCGCCTCTTTTACTAAAGCAGAGCTGCCGTAAGGATTTTCATTGGATGCTAATTTTACAACGCGATCTAAATTAAATTCACGCTTCACTTCTTCAATTGGCTTACCTGGTTTATATGGAGATAAAGTTAGTAATTGTTCTTTTACTTTCACCGTGTTACACCTCGCATTTTTGTATAGGCGAAATGATGGATGCAACATACTCCTCAATTTGATTTAATCCGTCTCGGCGTGTATCCTTATTTAAAAGAACTTGTTCAAGCTGGCCAATTTTATTAACAATTGCACTTCCGATTACAATGCCGTCGCTGTGTTCTTTTAATACCTCTACTTGTTCGCTTGTTGAAATTCCAAAACCGACGGCAACCGGTATAGAAGCTGCTGCTTTCACATCTTCTAAAAAGGTGCCAATATCAGCTGGCAACGTAGAGCGAACCCCGGTAACGCCTAAAGACGACACGCAGTATAAGAAGCCCGTTGCATCTGCAGCAATTTTTTGAATACGCTCTTTAGATGTAGGAGCAACCATTGAAATATACACAACTTCATTTTCAGCGGCAAGCTCCCGGATACGGCCACTCTCTTCGTACGGTAAATCCGGAATTAGCACTCCATCTATTTCATTTTCTCGCATTAACGCGAAAAAGGATTCTAAACCTAATTGTAACACAGGATTAAAATAGGTAAAGAGAATTACCGGTATTTTCACACCTTTTTTTCTCATCACCGATACAAGCTTAATAGCTTTTGAAATAGACATGCCGCCAGATAAAGCTCTTTTAGACGCCTCTTGAATAATTGGACCATCTGCTAAAGGATCGGAATACGGTACGCCCAGCTCTAAAATAGAAGCACCTTGCTTTTGCAAAGACAAAGCAATCTCCACCGTTGCATCTTCATGAGGATCTCCCGCTGTAATAAATGGAATAAATAATGTTTCATGTTTAGGTAGTCTCGCTTCAAACGTATTCATGTTCTTCTTCCTTCCCTTCTAGCAAGTTTACTAATGTATGAACGTCCTTATCTCCTCGACCTGATAAGCAAATTAAAATGGTTTCTTCTTTCGTCATGCTTTTAGCCAGTTCAAATGCTTTTGCTAGCGCATGGGCGGATTCAATAGCCGGGATGATTCCCTCTGTTTTCGCCAATAGCTGAAGAGCTTCGATTGATTCATCATCCGTTACACTTTCATATTCTACTCGTCCAATAGATGAAAGGTGAGAATGCTCTGGACCGATACCCGGATAATCCAAACCTGCTGAAATAGAATAAGGCTCTGTAATTTGACCATTTTCATCTTGAAGTAAATACGTGAGCGTTCCGTGAATAACACCTTTTGTGCCTTTAGCCATTTTAGCAGCATGAAGGGCTGTATTTAGTCCTTTCCCCCCTGCTTCTACCCCAATCAAGCGTACATTTTCTTCTTTAATAAAATCATAAAACATGCCGATTGCATTACTGCCGCCTCCGACGCATGCCACGACAGCATTCGGAAGTTTTCCTTCTACCGCTGTAAACTGTTCTTTTGCTTCTTCTCCAATAATTTTTTGGAAATCTCGAACCATTTTAGGATAAGGATGCGGTCCAATTGCCGAACCAATTAAGTAAAAATGATCTTCACAGTGTTGAACCCAGTAGCGAATTGCTTCATTTGTTGCATCTTTTAGCGTTTTTGTTCCAGAAGTTGCAGGAATGACTTCTGCTCCTAGAAGCTTCATGCGAAAGACGTTCAACGCCTGACGTTCAATATCTTCTTCTCCCATGAATACTTTGCATTCCATTCCGAACTTTGCAGCTACTGTAGCTGTCGCTACCCCGTGCTGACCCGCTCCTGTTTCAGCAATAATTTTTGTTTTGCCCATACGTTTAGCCAGTAAAATCTGTCCAATGGCATTATTGATTTTGTGAGCACCCGTATGATTTAAGTCTTCACGTTTTAAATAAATTTTTGCTCCGCCGAGTGTTTCGGTAATATTATCAGCATATGTTAAAGCCGTTGGTCGCCCTGAGTAATTGACGAGTAAGGATAGATATTCATCTTTAAATGCTGGATCTTTCATTGCTTCATTCAAAGCTGCTTCTACTTCTTCAAGTGGTTTCATTAATGTTTCAGGTACGTATTTTCCGCCAAATTCACCAAAGCGGCCAAATTCATCAGGATGATTGTATGTCATAGTATGATCTTCCTTTCAATCTCTATAATTTTTGTATAGTCCTTCGTTCCATTTGTTTCAATACCGCCAGAAATATCAATCGCCCCAGGCTTGTAAGGTAACAAGTTCTCAATGTTAAAAGCATTGATTCCTCCAGCAATAAAGCATTTTTTACCTAACGTTCGTGCAGCTGATTCATACTGAGGAACGAAGCTCCAATCAAAAGCGACGCCCGTTCCTCCGAATTGTTCTTTAACCTTGCTGTCAATTACATAACCGTCAGCTTCTTCATATACATGCATTTGCTGCAGCGTCTCTTTATTGTGCGGGAGTGCTTTCCACACTTCATATCCACGCTGCTTTAACTCACGTACTTCAGCAGCTGTTTCTTGCCCGTGGCACTGAATAACCTCTAAATTTGTCACGGAGGCAATTTCAAGCATTTGATCCACCGGTGTATTAACAAATACCCCTACTAGCGAGACTTGTTTTTTTATTTCATCCGTTACAAACTCATTTACTCGTTCAGGCTTTACATATCGTTTACTTTTAGGGTAGAAAATAAAGCCAATGTGAGTAGCAGCCGACTTTTCGATTAAAGCTATATCTTGTTTTGATCGAATACCGCAATACTTAATAAGCATATTCACTTTCCCCAAACAGCTTTTCAATCGCTTTGGTTTGATTATCCTGTCTCATAAGCGATTCTCCTACTAAAATAACTTTTGCTCCAGCTTCTTTTACGTAGGAAACATCATCGTATAAGTAAATGCCGCTTTCACTCACTAACAGCTGATCTTTCGGAACGTGCTTGGCAATTTCTTTGGTCTGCTGCACGCTGGTTTCAAACGTATGAAGATTTCGATTATTAATGCCAATAATTTTCGGCGTAAATACAGCTAACAGCTGTTCGAGCGTTTCTAAAGAATGCACTTCTACTAAACAATCTAACTCTTTTTCAGCAGCTTGAAGATAAAGCTCTTGCAATTTTAATGGTTCAAGTGCTTCTCCAATGAGTAAAATAGCATCGGCACCAATTCGTGCACTTTCTTCCACTTGAATGGAATCAATGATGAAATCCTTGCGAAGTACAGGAATAGAGACATGCTGTTTAATATCACTTAAAAACGTTCGATGTCCTTGAAAATAGTGCTGATCCGTTAACACAGACAAAGCATCTGCTTTTCCTTCCTCGTAGGCTCTAGCAATTTCCACAGGCTGAAAATTCTCTTTTATTAATCCTTTGGAAGGAGAGGCTTTTTTTACTTCTGCAATAAGAGCCAGCTCTCGATTCGGATTTGATAAAGCTTCTAAAAATGATCGTTTTGTAACATTTTGCTGTTCCGGTAACTGTAGGTTTTGAATTTCTTCTTTTTTTGTTTCAATAATTTTATTGAGCATGTTCAACCACCTTTTTCGATTTCAATCGTTGTAATTGCGTGTATGCAGCACCTGATTCAATTGTTTCTAAAGCTACAGCTACTCCTTCTTCAAAAGTAGAAACGTTTCCGCTAACGTAAATAGCTGCAGCAGAGTTCAACACGACTGCATTTTTAGCAGTTACATTACTTTTATTTAAAAATAGAGATTCAATGAGCTCTGCACTCGATTTCGCGTCTTCTACCACCAAGTCTTCAAGCTTCCCTCTCTGTAAGAGTACATCTTCTGGTGCAAGCGTATATTCTGTAATGACATTGCCCTGTACTTCTACAACATCCGTTACATCCGTGGCACTAATTTCATCTAAACCATCTCTGCCCGCAACAAGCAGGACGTGATTCGCTCCCAGTACAACAAGCGCTTCTGCTAATTTCCGTGCAAGCTCAATAGAATAAACGCCGATTACTTGCTTTGTGCAGTTAGTAGGGTTTGCTAACGGACCTAATGCATTAAAAACGGTTCTAAACCCTAATTCCTTTCGAGTAGCAGCAACGTGCTTCATAGCAGGGTGATAAAGCGGCGCAAATAAAAAGGACATGTTGAGGTCAGCCACCGCATTTTTCACTTCTTTTTCATTTCCTTGAATCCATATATCCAGATGTTCTAACACGTCTGCACTTCCGCTTTTAGAAGACACGGCGCGATTCCCGTGTTTCGCAACCTTTACTCCGGCAGCAGATGCCACAATCGCACTAGCCGTCGAAATATTAAAAGTAGAGGCGCCGTCTCCTCCCGTACCGCACGTATCTACTACGTTTAATTCTTCTAGAGAAATAGCATTCATATTGTTTTTCATACCTCGGACAAACCCAACAATTTCATCGACGGTTTCTCCTCGGTACGTTAAGATGGTTAGCACGCTAGCAATTTGAGCTGCCGGGACTTTACCGTTCATAATATCATTCATAATTTTTTCTGCTTCTTCCGCTGAAAGTGACTCGCCGCGCAAACACTTTTTCAACAATCCTTTAAACATATACATCCTCCTTTTTATCGTAGATGTCTTGAGCTAATTGAATTGTTTTAATTAAAGCGCTAGCTTTATTGCGGGTTTCTTTCCACTCAAGCTCCGGTTTTGAGTCAGCAACCACTCCTGCTCCGGCCTGTATATAAGCGGTTTGGTCTTTCAAAAGAATGGTGCGAATCGCAATGCACGAATCAATGTTTCCATCAAATCCGAGATATGCTACGGTTCCTGCATATACATTTCGCGCAACTGGTTCAATTTCATTTAAGATTTGCATCGCCCGCACTTTTGGAGCGCCAGATACGGTACCCGCTGGAAATGCAGAAAGCAGCGCATCAATAGGATGTACTTTTTCATCCAGGCGTCCTGTCACTTTAGAAATCAAGTGCATGACGTGCGAAAAGTTAACCTGTTGCATTAATACTGGCGTTTGGACACTTCCATACTGTGCAACTCGGCCGATGTCATTTCTTGCTAAGTCCACGAGCATATAGTGTTCTGCCCGCTCTTTTTCATCGTTAATTAAGTCTTCATACAAGCGAGCATCTTCTTCTGCATCTCTGCCGCGTCTTCTCGTTCCTGCAATTGGATGAATTTCTAAATGGCCGTTTTCAATTTGAATCAATCGCTCAGGGGAACTTCCGATCAATTCCACTCCCTTTACTTTCACGTAAAATAAATAAGGAGAGGGATTAACTAATCGCAATACTCTGTAAATATCAAATCCAGCTACGGTCGTATCAATTTGAAATCTCTGCGACAATACGGCTTGAAAAACATCTCCGCTTTTAATGTATTCCTTAATTTTTTCCACATCTTGCACAAATTTATCTTTTTGGTATGACGATGTCACGCCTTCAAAGCTAACTTCGCGCTGCTCGCTTTCAAACATCATGGGCTTTTCTTTCACCGTCTGCGCTATTCTTTCAACATATCGATTGATCTCCGTTAGAGCTTCGTTATATTTTTCTTTTTTCTGCTGTTCTTTATCTTGCTCATCAAGCTGAATGTAATGAATCACCATAAGCTCTTTTGTTTGGTGATTATAAGCGAGCATCGTTTGACAATAGATAAAGTGAAAAGTAGGCATGTTCAAATCGTTTTGAGCATGTACGTTTACTTTTTCAATTTGCGATACTGCGTCGTAGCTGATAAACCCTACTGCTCCTCCTTTAAAAGGAAGTGCAAGGTCTGGTACTTTCACTTTCAGCTCTTGCTGAATTTTACAAAATACCTCTTTAAAGCTGTCTCCTTGCAGCACAGGTTGAAGCTGCTTGTTTTTCGCTAGATAGGTTCCGTTCTCTTCTTCTACATACAAAAATGGATTCAAGCCAATAAAAGAATAATTGGACCATGGTGATGATTCATCATTACTTTCAAGTAAATATACAGCTTCATCTTTTACCTGTTGAAAAAGATCAACAGGTGTCATGCTATCGATAAATATTTTTTTATGATTGGAATGGTTAAATACTTTGTAGAGTCTTCTAAAAAAGAAGTATACGTGTTCGTCATATCTTTCAATCCTCCATTTCATGGAGAATGAGAATAGATGAGGTGATATAAAAGAGGATATAATAAATAAACCCAAAGACACATCAAAAATGGGCCTTTGGGTATACGAATGGTAAAATTCACTCAACTAAACTCTGCTCAACTGTCTCATTCTCGTCTACCCTAATCTCAACTAAACTGTCTATTGTTTTCTCATAACTAAAATCTCTAAACTAACTTGTTACCAATTGTAGTACGTTTCAAATTCATTTGTCAACTACTATCTACTTGGCTTTTGAAGAAACTACGCTTGAAGCTCTTCATTCAGCAGCTTAAGAATTACTTCATCTTCTACTTGTTGAACAAAAGGTTTTCCTATGCCTTCAAGCAGTACCATATGAACATTGCTTGATTTGGACTTCTTGTCTGCTTTCATTCTCACGAGCAGCTTTTCAGCTGAAAGGTGGTTTGGAACAGACGTCTCATAGCCAAATTTTTCAAACCATTTCGCAATTTCAGCTACAGGGAACTCACTTTTCCCAAGCGTATTGCTGACTTTCATAGCAAACAGCATCCCAATGGCTACGCCTTCTCCGTGACTGATTTGTCCATAGCCGCACTCTGCTTCGATAGCATGACCTAACGTATGTCCAAAGTTCAGGTGAGCGCGAACGCCAGCTTCTGTCTCATCTTCTTTTACAACAGATGCTTTGACTAAAATACCGCTTTGGATAGCATAAATTAATTTTTCATCTTGTAAATCAGTCAGCGATTGTATATTTTGCTGAAGCCATTCATAAAATGCTTCATCGTGAATAAAAGCGTGTTTAATCACTTCTGCAAAACCGGAACGCCACTCTCTTTCAGGAAGCGTTTTAAGAAGATCAATGTCATAAACAACCGCTTCAGGCTGATAAAAAGCGCCAATCATATTTTTTCCAAGCTCATGATTAATGGCTACTTTACCACCTACAGCACTATCGTGAGCAAGAAGCGTCGTTGGCACTTGAATAAACGAAACCCCTCTCATGTATGTAGCGGCTACAAATCCAGCTAAATCGCCAACTACCCCTCCGCCGAAAGCAATAACGAGCGCATTGCGGTCAAGCTGCTGCTCGAGTGCAAATGTCTGACAATCGTAGTAATGTTGAAATGACTTTGCATGTTCACCGCTTGGCACTACGTATTTAGCCACTTTAAACTGCGTCTCAATCGCTTTTACAACCGCTTCTCCATAATATGCATCTACAGCTGAATCAGTGATGATTAACACGGACGACAGATTAGGTTTTACACTCTCAATAATAGAAGGCAGCTTTTTAATTAATCCATTTCCTAAATAAAGAGGATATGTTTTGGATAAAGTTTGAATATCAATTTGCAACATTAAAACTCCCTCGCATGTGCACGCATTTTCTCAATATTTTCAGCAATTAAATCAATTCGGTCTTGTCCAAACTGTTCGATTAGCGCATCAGCCAATTCCCAAGCTACAACGGCTTCTGCGACAACGCTTGCTGCCGGCACAGCGCAGCTGTCTGAACGTTCGATGCTTGCCTCGAAGGCTTCTTTTGTTTCAATATCAACACTTTTTAACGGCTTGTAAAGCGTTGGAATAGGTTTCATTACACCGCGTACTACAATTGGCATACCTGTTGTCATGCCGCCTTCAAAGCCGCCTAAGTTGTTTGTTTTACGGGTATATCCATTCTGTTCATCCCATAGAATTTCGTCATGAACTTCGCTTCCTGGTCTGCGAGCCGCTTCAAATCCAATCCCAAACTCAACGCCTTTAAATGCATTAATGCTCATAACGGCTGCAGCAATCTTCGCATCTAATTTACGATCGTAATGGACATAGCTGCCTACTCCTGCTGGCACGCCTTCAATAATAACTTCTACTACGCCTCCGATAGAATCGCCGTTTTTCTTAGCATCATCGATTGCTTGCATCATGTCTTTCTCAACAGCTGAGTCAAAACATCTTACTGGAGAAGCTTCAGTGACTTCTTGAAGTTGCTCTAAACTTTTGTATTGAGGCGGATTTGCCTGTACGCCGCCAATTTCTAATACATGTCCAGCTACAGAAATCCCGAACTGAGCAAGGATTTGACGAGCCACAGCACCTGCTGCTACCCTTACAGTTGTTTCACGAGCTGAAGAACGTTCTAATACATTTCTCATATCGCGATGACCATATTTAATAGCGCCGTTTAAATCGGCATGCCCTGGTCTTGGTCTTGAGATTTTACGCTTTACTTCTTCTGATTCTTCTTCAGAAATTGGCTCGATGCCCATAATTTTTGTCCAGTGTTTCCAGTCGTTATTTTCTACCGCTAACGTAATAGGAGATCCTAGCGTATAGCCGTGGCGGACACCGCTTAAAATTTCCGCTTGATCTTTTTCAATTTGCATACGTCTTCCGCGACCATGACCTTTTTGTCTTCGCGCTAAATCTGTATTGATGTCTTCGGCTGTTAAAGGAAGCCCTGCCGGAACACCTTCTAAAATAGTAGTCAACTGTGGACCGTGTGATTCTCCTGCTGTTAAATATCGCATAATCGTACCTCCGCTTAATATGTATTATTCGTCAGAATTTTTCCATTTTTAAATATGACTATACCATACTATAACATAAGAATATATAAAAAGTTTCACCTCCGCTTGTAAGAAATCGCTTCAAGTTATCTCAATTAAATGGTCTTTACTTTTCTGTAAAAAAACGTATCAGCCGTTTCAAATCCATACTTTTGCGGAGTAAAAACCTGCTCTGTGCTTCCTACAAATAAGATGCCGCCAGGTGCTAAAGCTCTGCTAAATTTTTCATATAAAGTATGCTTTGCTTCATCTGTAAAATAAATAAGCACATTTCGACAAACAATCAAGTCAACGTTTTTAGGAAAAGAGTCTGACAGTAAGTTATGTTTTTGAAAAACAACTGTTTTTTTGATTTTTTCATCTAATAAGTACCCGGTTCCTCTTTGTTGAAAGTACTTATTTTTCATCGAAACAGGCATTTCCTGAAGTGAACGTTCATCATAAAAGCCTACTTTTGCTTTTTCTATCACTTTTTCATCCAAATCGGTCGCCAATATAGAAATACGCGAAAGCGGAAAAAATGTTGATAAAACCATCGCTAGTGTATATGGCTCTTCCCCTGTTGAACAGGCAGCGCTCCACACTTTCAGATCTGTTTTTCCTTTTACAAGAGTCGGTAAAATTTTTTGCTCCAATATATCCCACCGCTGATAATTGCGATAAAACTCTGACACGTTAATCGTCATCCGATCTAAAAACTCCTCAAGCAGTTCGTTGTTACTGTTCATTGCTCGATAATATTCAAAAAAACTAGTAAATCCTTTTTTTTCATACAGCGAGGTGAGGCGGCGGTGCATTTGAGACTGCTTATATAGTGACAAATCAATGCCTGTTTTTGTTTTTATTTTCTCCACAAACGCGTCGTATTCATCTATCATTTTTGACTCTCCTTTCTCATTCCTATACATTTATGTTAGACGTATAAAGAAATAAAACCTTTATATACGCTTATCTTCTTATTAATATATCGGAATACATTATGAAAATGTTTATGTAAGGAAATCTTTGCACTTAATAGCCTAGAAGCCTATTTATAAACACAACAAAAAAGACGAATGAAAATTCATTCGTCTCTTTGCGCTATCTAGATTAGTAAATCCAAGCGTCTGCGTCTTTTTTATAGAAAGTCAGCTCTTCACTTTCAAAGAATAAGCTGATTTCACGCTCCGCACTTTCTGGTGAATCTGAGCCGTGAATAATATTCTTATCGACAATCAGTCCATAATCACCTCGAATAGTTCCAGGAAGCGCTTCTTGAGGGTTAGTTTTCCCCACCATTTGACGTGATACTGAAATCACGTTTTCACCTTCCCACACCATAGCAAAAACTGGACCTGATGTGATAAATTTCACTAACTCACCGAAGAAAGGTTTCTCTTTATGTTCACCGTAGTGTGTTTCAGCTAATTCCTGCGAAATATGCATAAGCTTAGCTCCAACTAATTGAAAACCTTTTTTCTCAAAGCGAGAAATAACCTCACCAATAATGCTTCTTTGTACCCCGTCTGGTTTGACCATTAAAAACGTTTTTTGTATCATTTTACTCTCCACCCCTGAAGTTCATGATATGTAAACAAGTTTTGAAAGCGCAATCACACCTCATGAAGATATTAACATTGTTTCGAGCAGTTTACAACTTATGAAAGTAAATAAATCAAAATTTCCGTTTTCCAATGTACTTCGCAATTTGATGCAGCGTTTTTTTCGCCTTGTTTGGCGGCAGTTCTTCTAAAATGCTCATCGCTTTTTGCAGATAACGATCGCTCATCTCAAATGAACGTTCAATGGCGTTAGAAGATTTAATATCAGAAATAATTTCATTGATCAGCTCTTGCTCATATTCCCTCTCGAAAAGCTGTTCTACTTTATCTCGAAACTCAGCATTTTCAATGGCATACAAAACTGGCAGCGTAATATTTCCTTGCAATAAGTCGCTGCCAACTGGTTTCCCAAGCTGTTCTTCTGATGAGATAAAATCTAAAATGTCATCGGTAATTTGAAATGACATTCCCACGTAATATCCAAACCAAAATAAACGTTTATGTATATCTTCAGGAGCTCCCGCTGCAATTGCGCCTAACTGACAGCTTGCAGCAATTAGCAGTGCCGTTTTACGTTTAATTCTACGCAGATACACGCGTAAGTTTTGGTTTAGGTTGTATTTGTCCTTAATCTGTTCAATTTCACCGAGCGTTAACTCCACCATCGTATTAGATAAAATTTTATGTGCTTCCACATCTTTAACCTCACT
Source organism: Priestia aryabhattai B8W22 (assembly GCF_000956595.1). GTDB lineage: Bacteria > Bacillota > Bacilli > Bacillales > Bacillaceae_H > Priestia > Priestia aryabhattai. The sequence continues at coordinate 28,251 of NZ_JYOO01000016.1, forward strand.
CATAACTTCAAGTGCACGAGCAAAGATGTAATCCCCAGTATACATAGCAATACGATTGTCCCATTTTGCCTTAATTGTTGGTTTTCCGCGTCGCTTATCAGCGTCATCAATAACATCATCATGAACAAGAGACGCCATATGAATCAGCTCAAGCGCTACTGCCACATGTTTGATTTGGTCGATGTTGTAATGCCCAAATTTAGCTGCCAACAAAACAAATACAGGGCGAATTCGTTTCCCCCCTGCTTGTAAAAGGTGAAGAGAAGCATCTGTGATAAGTGTTTCATCGGTATGAACAGTTTGTTCAAGTTCTTTCTCAATAAGGGTAATATCCGTATTCAAAAAAGCGTACATCATTTTTAGTTTCATTGGACTCACCTTGCATTATATATTCATTCTTTACTCCTTATCCTACAGGCTGTTGCACCTGTAGGACAAGCTTTTTCTCTTTTATCGTTTGTACCCTAGATGCATCGCTGCTACTCCACCTGTGTAAGATTTCACTTCAACATCTGTCAAACCGGCTTCACGGAACATATCAGCCAATTGCTTTTGACCTGGAAAGTCCCTAGCTGACTCTTGAAGCCATGAATATTCATCATAACTTTTAGCGACCATCTTTCCAAGCGCAGGCATAATATACTTAAAATAAAGCAAGTACATTTGTCGGTAGCCAATCATCGTTGGCTGAGACGTTTCAAGGCAAACCACTTTTCCGCCAGGTTTCACGACGCGCTGCATTTCCTTTAAAACTTGAAGGTAATCAGGCACGTTGCGCAGTCCGAATCCAATTGTTACATAGTCAAATGAATTATCTTCAAAAGGAAGTTCCATTGCATTGCCATGTAGTAAGGTAATATTTGAAAAAGGTGAGTTTTTTACTTTCTCTTCACCAATCTTTAGCATATTTTGACTAAAATCCAGGCCAACTGCCTCTCCTGTTTCTCCAACTGCTTCAGCCATAGCTAGCGTCCAATCCGCAGTTCCGCAACAAACATCTAAAGCTTTTGTTCCTTTTTGAACATTCATTCGCTTCATCGTATCTTTGCGCCATGCCTTATGACGCTGAAAACTAATAACAGAATTCATTTGATCATAATTTTTGTATATTTTTTCAAATACGCCATGGACACGCTGTTCTTTTGATTGCTGCATATCTCTATCCTTCTCCTACGACATTTTTCAACACTTCTAAGCTAGATGTAAGTTCATCTAAGTGCTCTCTTAAAGACTCATTCATTGCAAATTCACTTCGGAAGTATCCTCTAACAATATTTACAGACTGTTGAGTATACGAATAAAGGTATTCTTTTATTTGTTCTTGATTCATGCCAATTTGTTTGCAATAGTTTAGCAAGAGAGTAGGCTCTTTATGCTGTAATGACTTTAATTGCTTTAATATCCCGTTCAAATACGCTGCATGTTTTAAAAGTTCTTTCCACTCTTCACGTTCAAAATAGTCACATAAGCATCTTACAAACGATGATTCTGCTGCTAAAAAACTATTCATAACGTCGTGTGGATTAGTAGAGCGATTGTTATAAATGTGTATCTTAGCGATATTAATTTCTTTAATAGCAGATGCTATAACTTTCATTAAATTCAGCTGGCTGCTTTGAGCTAAATAGTAATAGTACAGGCCGCTGTAATAATCTCCGGCCAAAACTACCAGCTGCCGCTCATGCAGCTTCCCTTCATTTCCGCTAACATTTTGAGTGGAGACTAGATCGTGGGTATCAAGTGCGGTTTGAACGAGCATCACAGATAGCACAGAGCTGTTCTTTTTTTCTTCTTCCATTGAAAGAGTATCTAAGAACGAACACATGTACAGTAATCTATTTTCATCAATACGCGGATGATGAATATATTTTTTTACATATGGATGACTTAATTCAACATGAAGCTGTTCTTTCATGTTGGCCACAATATCATAGATGGTTTTTACGCTCATCATCCTTGTCTCCCTTTCCATCAACTATTTGTTTAAAGTTCTTTTAACTCCAAATCGATAGTGTCAATTATAACATAATTACATTATAAAATATCCTTTAAATTCTTTTGAAGCTTTTTCACGGTTTAAATCCTTTAGCTGCTCATCCGCTTGAACACCGTTCATCTACATACCATCTTGATTTCTTAGATAGTAATTTAAGATATTGCTTTTAGTTTCACCATGTTTTTCCTGTTCTTATTCATCTATTTTAAATATAAATAAAAGCAGGAAAATCCCTGCTTATTTTTTCGTATCGGATTCAATTTCTCCGTGAACAGTCTGAACGACGGCTTTGCCACGAATTTTAATTGCTGATGTATGCTCAGTAAACTGCGCAATCATCACTTCGCCTTTATCTAGTTTTTCTGAATGATGAAATCGCGTATCTGCTCCTCGCGTTAAGCCAATTACGTTAACTCCATCTTCGACCGCTTTAATGACAATATACTCTGGCGTTCCTTTTTGTGTCATATTCTCTTCTCCTTCATCATCCACATTATGATTTAATCAATGATAAAACTTCAGCTCTAGAACTTGCATCGTGTTCTAACACTCCACGCACAGCAGAAGTGATTGTCATAGCCCCAGGCTTTTTAATGCCTCGCATGGTCATACACATGTGCTCTGCTTCCACTACTACCATTACCCCGTGAGGCTCTAATGTTTCTACAATAGAATCCGCCACTGTAGATGTAATTCTCTCCTGAAGCTGAGGACGTTTCGCAACAGCTTCTACCGCTCTTGCCAGCTTACTTAAACCGGTCACTCGTCCGCCTTTTGGAATATACGCAACATGAGCTTTTCCGTAAAAAGGCACTAAGTGGTGTTCACACATAGAGTAAAAAGGAATATCTTTTACAAGCACTAGCTCTTCATGATCTTCTCCAAAAACTGTTTTAAAATGCTCTTTTGGATCTTCATTCAACCCGGAAAAGACTTCCTCATACATTTTAGCTACTCGCTTTGGTGTATCTAATAATCCTTCACGGTTTGGATCTTCGCCAATTGCTTCTAAAATTAGTCTCACAGCTTGTTCGATCTGTGGTTTATTTACAGATGACATGTTGTTGCCCTCCAATTCGTTGCATTACGACTTTATGAAAAAAATTCTAGCATATGTATATACCAAAGGCAAAAAAGAAAGGTCGCAAATGTGCGACCTTTCAAAGCTCTTCATCAACGGCTATGAATAAAGCCATTTTATGTAGATATTATTTTACAGCATCTTTAAGAGCTTTACCTGGTTTGAATGCAGGAACTTTGCTAGCAGGAATTTCGATTTCTTCGCCAGTTTGTGGATTGCGTCCTTTACGAGCAGCACGTTCACGTACTTCGAAGTTACCAAAACCGATAAGTTGAACTTTGTCCTCAGCTTTTAAAGCTTCTAAAATTGTATCGAAAACAGCATCAACTGCTTTTGTAGCATCCTTTTTTGAAAGCTCACTTGCTTCTGCAACAGCATTAATTAATTCTGTCTTGTTCATGCCATTCACCTCCTCCCAAAATCGGATCATATAATAACTAAAAACCTTGTTAGAAAAGGAATCTAGTAATTCGTTATATCTCATTCTTTAACAAAACAAATGGATATTATACATAACCTATGTATCGACAAGCCTAATCATAAACGATTGAACTAAATAATTCAATGTTTTTCATTCATCTGCCGTGTGTATGTAGTGAAAACAGTATGATCGATCGATTTCTGTTAAAAGATTAACATATTGAACAAGGCATAGCAAGCAGAAAATAACGCAGGAATAGGATAACCACGCGATCTATCACAATATATGTAAAGTTTTGTATGATCTATCCAAAAAGAAGAGGCTCCTTTATGAGGAGCCTAACGTTATATTCTTATAAAATAATCGCGATTAAACCTCCAGATCCTTCGTTAATAATCCGTTCTAGCGTTTCTTTTAACTTATATCGCGCATTTTCAGGCATCAGCGACAGCTTTCCTTGAATCCCTTCTCTTACGATTGAACTTAGAGAGCGGCCAAATATATCTGAATTCCAAATTGAAAGCGGATCATCTTCAAAGTCTTGCATCAAATAACGAACTAATTCTTCACTTTGCTTCTCCGTTCCGATAATCGGCGCAAATTCTGATTCTACATCCACTTTAATCATGTGTATAGAAGGTGCTACTGCTTTTAAACGAACTCCAAAACGCGATCCTTGGCGAATAATTTCAGGTTCATCAAGGCTCATATCTGAAAGCGAAGGTGCAGCTACACCATAACCCGTTTGTTTAACCATACGAAGTGCATCAGAGACTTGATCATACTCAGTTTTTGCATGCACAAAGTCTTGCATTAGCTGCAGCAAATGATCTCTTCCGCGAATTTCTACTCCCACGATTTCTTTCAAAATCTGATCATATAAGTCATCTGGAGCGTATAAGTCAATTTCGGCAATTCCCTGCCCCATCTCAATTCCGGCTAATCGAGCCTGATCGATAAACTCAAACTGGCTAAATTGCTCTACTACCCGTTCAACGTCTCTCAGCCTCTTAATATCTTTTACCGTTTCTTTAACGGCTTCTTGATAGCTTTCACGCAGCCAATGTTTATCTTTTAAAACCATTACCCAGCTTGGTAGATTAACGTTGACTTCTAACACAGGGAACTCGTATAGCGCTTCTCTTAATACGTTCATCACATCAGTGTCGCGCATGCTTTCCACACTCATCGCTAATACTGGGATATCATATTTTTCATTAAGCTTTGCACGAAGCTTTTCTGTATCAGGATGATATGGCTGTACGGTATTAATGACCATGATAAATGGTTTGCCTACTTCTTTTAGCTCATTAATGACGCGCTCTTCTGCTTCCACGTAATCTTGACGAGGTATATCTCCAATTGAGCCATCTGTTGTAATGACGACACCAATCGTTGAGTGTTCTTGAATGACCTTTCTCGTTCCAATTTCAGCCGCTTCATGAAATGGAATTGGTTCCTCATACCAAGGTGTATTGATCATTCGAGGTCCATTTTCATCTTCGTACCCTTTAGCGCCTGGCACTGTATATCCTACACAATCTACTAACCGTATGTTAACTTCTAGCCCGTCATCTACCAAAACATTAACTGCTTGATTCGGTACGAATTTCGGCTCAGTTGTCATAATCGTTTTTCCAGCTGCACTTTGTGGTAGTTCATCTTGTGTGCGAGCTCTTTCTGCCTCGTTCTCGATGTGAGGCAGGACCACCAGCTCCATAAATTTTTTAATAAATGTAGATTTTCCTGTTCGAACTGCTCCCACCACACCTAAATATATATCGCCTCCTGTACGTTCAGCGATATCTTTAAATACATCCACCTTTTCCAAAAGATCCCCTCCGATCTATGAGTTCATGGAATATGACATCCATTGCGAGAGTAAATTAGGACACTATATAGTTATGACGTTGTCCTATTAAAATATGACTTTTGATAGAAAAATTTATGATTTTTTTCATGCACATGCTGACTTAGTCATTCTGATTTTCATTATTGGTGTACAAGAAAGAGAAAACCCCTTCTCTCTGAATATTATTCAAGGAGAAGGGGTTCATGACTTATTTTTTTAAAAATATTGGTTCATTCTTATTGTTGACTGTATAAGGAAGAGAGTAAGCAGGTACAAAATCACTGTTTTCCACAAGGAGCTTTCGGATATCTTCACCCGGTTTGTAGGAGCTTTTATGCTTTTGAATGGCATCATACAAATCAGGACGATAATCTACAAATACATCTCCCTGCCCATTAACAATTAACGAAAGACTATTACCTGTATACGGGCTAGTAACGACAGGAGGTTCTTTCATATTCAATTTCTTATAGTTAATAGAGAATACGCCGGGAGCGATGACGTCTTTAAACGGTACGTACCCTTTATGGTTTTGGCGGTATATATTCAAATGTACATTAACATCTTGAATCGTATCCGCCATCCGTAAGTCTAATAATTTAACCGTAGGCTTTGTTTCTGCATCCACAAGCACGTACGCAAATATCCCTCCGCTTTCATACGAATTCCCAGGTGCGTCTTGCATGTATCTAGGAACAATTTTCGTAAAGTCAATCGGATATTTTTGATAAATCGGCGTGTCCATATCTTTCGTTTTTATCGGCAATAAGCCTCCGCTTTCTTGTTTAAATTGATCAACGGCCGTTTGCACGGAAGCAACTTGATCTTTATAAGGAACTTGATTTTGAGACATTCTTTCCGTCGGGTACAAACAACCGGATAATACAAAAATGGTTAACCCAACAATAGACGTTAGCATGAATTTTTTCATTTTTCTCACCCTACCATATGTACATTAAGCATCTGTCGGACCGCTGAATACAACAATTACCATAATAAGACCTGCTACAATCATGAGCGAATAGGCAATGAAAGCGAGTACAATTTTACCAACGCGGTTCGTGATTTTATAACGACTAAAGTAAATAGAAAATACCGCAATAAACATAAATACAATGGAACCCAATGAAATCCACATCTTTAACAAACCTGGCGACAAATTGCATCCACTCCTTTTTTCACCGTTATTATAACATAAGGACTTATAGTTAAGACGGATATTAATAGAACATTCTAAATTCACTATTTATTTATCTTCCATTGATTTACGCTCTATAGTAATTACTTTCCTATTAAATTGACAAATTCCTGCTTTTTCACATAAAAAAAATCGAAGCGAAGGGGGCTCTTCGCTTCGACCATAACTAAATATTCCCATACTAACAGTTCTACTCATCTTTATTTACACGTTATTTTATGCAAGTAAATGATTTTGGGTATCACCAATTGCCTATTTTTTCATATTTCTTTGCACTTAATTTAATTTTTCTCCTAAAACATTCGCTAAATCTTCCATTTCATGTGTTTTAGTACGAGACATAAGCGCGTCTACTGCATCTTTTGCCTTCACATCATTAAACAGTACATTATATAAAGCATCAGCAATCGGCATTTTCACGTCGTATTTTTGAGATAGCTGGTAAGCTGCTTTCGTCGTGCGTACACCTTCTACAACCATTCCCATATTTTCTAATACTTCGTCTAAATTTTTGCCTTTTCCAAGAAGATTACCAGCGCGCCAATTTCGAGAATGAACGCTTGTACACGTTACAATCAAGTCTCCAATCCCGGTTAAACCTGAGAATGTCAGAGGATTGGCGCCAAGCACCGTACCTAAACGAGCGATTTCAGCTAAGCCACGAGTCATAAGAGCGGCCTTCGCATTGTCACCATATCCAAGTCCATCCGTGATACCAGCAGCAAGAGCAATAATATTTTTTAACGCTCCACCAATTTCCACACCAATCACATCAGGATTTGTGTAAACACGGAAGTACTGTTGATTATTAAATAAATCCTGCACTTTTTCTGCTGCTTGTATATTTGTTGAAGCTGAGGTCACGGTTGTCGGCTGCCTTCTGCTTACTTCTTCAGCATGACTCGGACCTGATAAGACAACGATGTCTTTTGTATCAATTTCTTGTTGAATCATTTGAGATATACGTAAAAGAGAATCCGGTTCAATTCCTTTACTTACGTGAACAATTGTAAACAGTTCATCGGTAAGGGATTTTAGCTGTTGCAACACTTCACGAATGGCCTTCGTTGGAACAGCTAAAATGAGGGTTTCAACACCCTCTATTGCCTTTTCTAATGACGTAAAACCTTTAATCTGAGAAGGAAGCTCTACACCAGGCAGATATTTTTCATTCTGATGCGTCTCGTTGATTTGATCAATGACTTGTTGTCTATGTCCCCAAATGCGAACATCGTGTCCATTTTCTGCCAATACGAAAGCTAATGCAGTTCCCCAACTCCCTGCTCCTAGTACAGCTATTCTTTCCACGCCGATCACATCCTCTGTTATTTTCTTGGTCTTGCAATAATTTTAATTGGAGTTCCTTCGAATCCAAAAGCTTCACGAAGCTTATTTTCTAAGAAACGTTTATATGAAAAATGCATTAGCTCAGGATCATTTACAAACACAACAAAAGTTGGCGGCTTGATTGCTACTTGAGTTGTGTAATAGATTTTTAAGCGGTTGCCGTTGTGAGTAGGCGTAGGGTTCATTGCTACTGCATCCATAATTACATCATTTAAGATGCTTGTTTCTACACGTACCGCATGGCTTTCGCTTGCAAGATCAATCATTGGCAATAGCGTATGCGTACGTTTTTTCGTTTTAGCTGAAAGGAATACAATTGGAGCATATGTTAAGAACTGAAAATGCTCGCGTATATTTTCTTCAAATTTTTTCATTGTTTTTTCATCTTTTTCTACTGTATCCCATTTGTTCACAACGATTACAACAGCTTTTCCAGCTTCTTGTGCATAGCCAGCAATCTTCTTATCTTGTTCAATAATACCCTCTTCAGCATTTAATACAATTAAGACAACGTCTGAGCGTTCAATTGCCTTTAATGCGCGAAGTACGCTGTATTTTTCAGTACTCTCGTACACTTTTCCACGCTTTCTCATTCCAGCTGTGTCAATAACAACATATTCTTGATCTTCTTTTGTAAACTTCGTATCAATAGCATCGCGTGTCGTACCGGCGAGATCACTGACAATAACACGGTCTTCACCTAGAAGAGCATTAACTAATGAAGATTTCCCTACGTTAGGACGACCAATCAATGAAAATTTAATGACGTCTTCTCCGTAATCTTCGTCTTTTTCTTTTGGAAAGTGCTTAGCTGCCTCGTCTAGCAGGTCACCTAAACCTAAACCATGCGTTCCTGAGATTGGGAACGGTTCTCCATATCCTAGTGCGTAAAAATCATAGATTAATTCTCTCATGTCAGGATTATCTACTTTATTAACGGCTAGGACGACGGGCTTTTTGGATTTGTATAAAATTTTCGCCACTTCTTCATCAGCTGCAGTAATTCCATCGCGTCCATTCACTAGAAAAATGATTACGTCCGCTTCATCAATTGCAATTTCTGCCTGCTGTTTGATCTGTTCTAAAAATGGCTCATCTCCAATATCAATACCACCAGTATCAATAATGTTAAAGTCCATATTTAGCCACTCACCTGAACTATAGATACGATCACGAGTTACACCCGGAATATCTTCTACAATAGATACTCGCTCTCCTACAATTCGGTTGAAAATTGTTGATTTTCCTACGTTGGGACGACCAACAATCGCAATAATTGGTTTTGGCATACGATTCTTCCCTTTCCTTGATCTTTTTTATGTATCGGCAACCAGTCTTTAATCGACTAAAGGTATTTATCTACATGTACAAATAAATAAGATCATTCTTTTTTCAAAAATCGAGGCCATGCAGCGTGGCATGACCTCTACTAATCGATCATAAGCGATAAAGCAGGATTTTTATCAGCTCTTTCTTACACTGAACTGATTAACTGCCTACCCGCTGAATAAGCATTACTCTTTCAATCAAACAATTTTATCAAAAATCACCGGTAACAACAATATAATTTTACGAAATCTCTTCTTCTATTTGTAAGTACTTTGCTTTTGCCTGTGAGACTTCAGCACGTACAAATCTAAATAAGCAGAGAAATAAACCAGCATCTCCCAGATAAACATCGCTCCTACTGCTGTTGCTAAAACGTCGAGTGTACGAAGAGACCCTACTTCATAAGATGCGATATCCCGAATGACAACTGCGTATAAAAAATCTCCTCCAACTACACCTAAAATGATCGCTGCGAACCTTTTTTCGGCATCTTTAATCACCATAAAGCAAATATATAAGATAAGTCCAGTCAAAATCCACTTACGATCAATAAAAATCCAGACAGGATCATAGAGCTCAAGTAAACAAAAACTAGCATAGGCAATTATTATAATGCCGCATACAATAACATAATATAACTGCTGAAATCTGCTGTAGCCTGAAGCATAAACACACGCTACTCCCACTAAAAACAAAGCGGTGTAGCTACATGAAAACTGAATCATATGCATGTTCATTCCGCTTAGGAGTATACTGATTAATATAATGGCTGCTACCTTCCAACGCCTAGCTGTTTTAGGCATAAGAAAAGTCGCAACAATCCATCCCATCCACGAAAGCCAATAAAAGAAAATTCCGTCCACTGAATATGGCACCTCCCCTATCTGTCATCAGTATGTATCAATTTTGGAAAACTTAATCGGAGTTTTAGAATAGAACCGGTTATTTTGGACAACCTATCAGAAAAAAGGAGGGAATCTAAAATGGGAAAAGATCGTCAAGAGAAAAAATTAAAGGAATCAAAACGAGTTGAATCTGACCGTGATCAAGGACTTCACTATCCGGGAGCAACTAGCTTGCAAAGTCCTGAAGAAGCGCGCGAGTTAAATGAACATAAATAAAAAAATGCGCTGACTAAGTCAGCGCATTTTTCATTTTAAAACTGGATGTGAAACAGGATAAGAACGTTCTTTCTGTCCTGTAAACAAAAAGAGAAGTCCTCCCACTAACAATAGTGCTCCTGACAAATAAAATCCAAATTCCATACTTCCAAGTTTATCTGCAAAATATCCGGTAATGTAAGGTGCAAAGATCGATGACAGCATGCCGCTGAAGTTGAAAAAACCGTACACTTTAGAGTACATGGACGATGGAGTAATATCCGCCATATACGAAATCAAAATAGGATCTAATGCTAATTTCCCTATCAGACCGTACACAATTAAGCCGATTAATAGCCAAGAATAACTCTGTGTATAGGGAATAAAAAATTGACATAAAGCGCCCGCTACTGACAAACTGACAATTAATGCTTTTTTATTTGCAATTCGATCCGATATATAACCAAAGAAGATTGCTCCTGGTATAGACGCCCAAGGTACTAAAGATGCTATAATGCCTGTTTGAGACCCTTCTAAGCCTCGCGAGTGCTGCAAATAATAAGGAAGCCACGTCAGCATCCCAAAAAATCCGTAAAGAGAGCAGAAGATTAAAATGTATACGAAAATATGATTTCTTGTAAATAATACTTTTAGCGACTGCTTTATTTCTTTACTTGGCGAATTTCTTTCTTGATCCCTTTGCTTATCTTTTACAAAGAAAGCTATTAAAATAGCTATTACTATCGTCGGAATAGCAAATAAGTAAAAAGTAAACTGCCAGTCTTTTTCTAACGTATATGTAATGTATGTAGAACCGATAAAACCAAGTGATATACCAAACGCCATTCCACTATTGATGAGCGCAGATACTAGACCTCGGTATCGTTCGGACGTGATGCTTGAAGAAATTCCGTATTGTGAACCATAATACGTTCCTTCTCCAAGTCCTGTCAGCGCCCGCATGAGCAAGAACATACCGAAAGTAGTTGTAAGTCCTGTAAAGAATGTGGCAACTCCAAACAAGATGTATCCAGCTACTAAAATCTTAACGCGACCAAATCGGTCTGCCAAAAAACCCGTTGGAATCTGCATAGCTGCATACGCTGCAAAAAACACGGTAGACATTAGCCCAAGTTCCGCTTTATTAAGATCCCACTGCGCACCGATATCTCCCATAATCGGAGATAAGATATTACGATCTGCATACATAAAAACCCAGCCTAAAAAGAAAAGAAAAATTGTAAATATAGGATGCCCCTTTTTCATTACGCCACCTCTTTTTTCTGGTTTTTCTGTCTATTTAACTCATTATAAGGGGCCAACGTTTGGGATTTCATGCTTTTTGTCATGTCTTCTGCCAACATTTTTTGATTTTTTAAATGAAAACGCGATCATTTATTTTCTAAAAAAAATAAAAAAGCACGCAGTCAGCTGCATGCTTTTTTATGATCTGTTATTAAATGTTTCTATAGATACATTTCGCTGAGTCAGCCAGCTATGGGTATCCCCTGTAATAACTAGAGGCATTTGCTGAAGCTTAGCAATAGAAGTTGCTCCTAACGCAGCCATGATGAACGTTAACTCCTCATGCAGCTCGGCTATCTCTTCTATAACTGCTTCTAAACCAGACTTCATTAAAATGGATAAAAAATATCCTGCCATTCCCGTTGCAGAAGCTCCTAACGCAATAGACTTAGCAACATCCATAGAGGTTTGAATACCTCCTGAACCAATAATGGATATACCTTCTACGTGCTGAGATACTTCTGCTAAAGAAGCTGCTGTTGAAATTCCCCAGTCATTAAAGAAGTGAAAATGTTTTGCTCGTCTTTCATTTTCGATTTTCGAAAAATTGGTACCACCGTATCCACCAATATCAACGATTTTAACACCAACATCTTTAAGTTTTTGCACTGCTTGAGCGCTCATCCCAAAACCTACTTCTTTGACAATTACAGGAACGGTTACTTCTCGGACAATTCGTTCAATACGACGTAATGCATCGGTAAAATCACGATCTCCCTCTGGCATGACCAGTTCTTGTATAACATTTAAATGAATTTGAAGTCCATTTGCTTCAAGCATATCAACCGCTTTTTTAGCTTGTTCAACTGTCGCTTCACTGCCTAGGTTGGCAAAAATAATTCCGTTAGGGTTTTCTTGACGCACTACTCTGTATGATTGTTCTTCCTTTTCATCTTTAATCGCAGCCATCTGCGATCCAACGGCCATTGCTAATTGACCATGATGAGCAATTTGAGCAAACGAACGGTTAATCCGTTCCGTTTCTTGTCCGCCTCCGCCCGTCATAGCATTTATAAAAATTGGCGAACTTAACAAAAGTTCGCCAATTTTTGTATCAATATGAACATCGTGCACGCCTGTATTTGGTAAGCTATTATGAACGAAGCGAATATCATCTAGCCCGTGCAGCCGATGCTGTCCCGTTTGAATCGCATGATGAATGTGATCAATTTTACGTTTTGCTCTGCTCACAAATCATCACCATTACTTATCTTAATTTTTTTAATTGATCTCCAATCATATCACCTAATTGGAAGCCTTTTGACTCTTCTTGTAATTCATAGTCACCGTAATCCTCTTGCTCTTCTTCCTCAAGGTCACGAATGCTTAACGAAACGCGTCGTTCTTGTTCATTCACATCAAGTACTTTTACCGTCACTTTTTCGCCTTCAGAAAGCACTTCATGCGGTGTCCCGATATGCTTATGTGAAATTTGAGAAATGTGTACAAGTCCTTCTACTCCAGGTAGAACTTCCACAAAAGCTCCAAAAGATACAAGTCTTTTAACAGTTCCATCTACTACATCACCTTGGCGAAGCTTCGTAGAAATGTTGGACCATGGACCTTCTAACGTATCTTTAATAGATAATGAAACACGCCCCGTTGATTTGTCAACAGATAATACTTTGACTTTCACAGTATCTCCCTCAGCTACTACGTCTGAAGGTTTTTCTACACGCGTATGTGAAAGCTGAGAAATATGCACTAACCCATCTACTCCGCCTACATCTACAAACGCACCAAAGTCTGTTAAGCGCTGAACGGTTCCTTCTAAAACCTGACCTTCTTTTAATGACTCAAGAACATTTTCTTTTTGTTGTACAAGCTCTTCTTCTACAACTGCACGATGCGAAAGGATCACGCGATTTTTTTCTTTATCTAATTCCACTACTTTGACTGTAAGAGTTTGATCTTGATATTCTGCAAAATCATCCACGAAATGAGTTTCAACAAGAGAAGCTGGAATGAACCCTCTTACACCAATATCTACTACTAATCCGCCTTTGACAATTTCTTTGACTACCGCTTCAAACACTTCACCTGAAGAAAGTTTTGCTTCTAAACCGTCCCATGCTTTTTCAGCATCTACAGCCCGTTTAGATAACACAAGCAAATCGTCTTCCACTTTAATTACTTTCGCTTCGACTTCGGCACCTTCTTGGATTACATCGCCTGCTTTTTCAATATGTAAGCTCGCTAATTCACTAATTGGAATAATACCGTCTAGTTTGCTGTTAGGTACATCTACATACACTTGCTTTTCTTCTACTTTTGTAATAGTACCTTTTACTGTTTCTCCTACTTCTAATGACGTTACCTCTACTTGATTCATATCTTCTGTCATCGTCTTTTCCTCCTCCAATATCCATCTACAATATGTATTCCCTTGTAAGAGTTCTTCACTCTTTTAGCTCATCATTATTGTATATAGCTCTGTATAGAAAAAACTCTCTTTGTTACTAACTTCTAATAAATAGAATCTTTTGTCAAGTCATAAGGTTACAAACTATTGATATTTTTCAATTAATTCACCAATGCTTTTCATAATAACTTCGGTTACTTCTTCGGCTGATGCCTTTCGTTCACGAAGTTCATCCATCTGAATTTGGGGTCCGTACACTACTTTTAACCTTGCAAAACGCTTATATGGACCAATAACAGCACAAGGAACAACAGCTGCTTTTGAACGCAAGGCAAAAAAGCCTACTCCAGCCATCCCTTTTCCTAATTTCCCATCTTTGCTTCTTGTGCCTTCTGGAAATAATCCAAGCACTTTTCCTTCTTTTAAAATCTTTAACCCTTGGCGCAAAGCTTCACGATCTGCCATCCCCCGCTTTACAGGGAATGTTTCTAACTTTGGCAGAACCGTCTTCAGAAAAGGTGCTTTAAACAGCTCTGCTTTTGCCATAAACGAAATAGGCCTTGGACATGTCACACCTACAGTAGGCGGATCTAAGTTGTCAATATGATTTGAACAAAGCAAAACTCCGCCATCTGAAGGGATATTTTCTGCACCGATTACTTCATAACGATAAACTGGTGTTAAAATACCTTTTACAATGCCACGTGCAAACATATAAAAGCTCAAAATCATCCAATCCTTTCTTTTGTAATAGAAAGTATTTTTTCTACAACTCCTTCAATCGATAAGGAAGTTGTATCGATTTCAATTGCATCTTCAGCTTTTTTAAGAGGTGCTACTTCACGCTCAGAATCCAGCTTGTCTCTGCGGGCAATTTCTTCTTTTAAACGCTCTAAATTTGATTCAAAACCTTTTTTTATGTTTTCGTCATGGCGTCGCTGTGCTCTTTCATCCACAGACGCTAATAAAAAGATTTTAACTTCTGCCTGAGGAAGCACGTGTGTGCCGATATCACGTCCATCCATTACAACGCCTCCATCTTTAGCAAGACCCTGCTGTCTCGTTACCATCTCTTCACGAACTGCACGATGTTTCGCTACGATGGATACAGAGTTAGTTACTTCTGCGGAACGAATTTCACTTGTAACATTCTGTCCATTTAAGATGACTACCTGTCCAGATTCAGACGGTTTTAAATCGATTACTGTTTCGTTAAGCAAATGCAATAGCTCTTCTTCATTTTGTAAATCTATCTGGTTTTTCTGCGCTTGATACGTTAGAGCACGATACATCGCTCCTGTATCAACATAAATATATGATAAGGTTTCTGCTATAATCTTTGCCACTGTACTTTTCCCAGCAGCTGCAGGACCGTCAATCGCGATTGAAATTTGTTTTTCCATAAGTGCCTCCCTTAATTTCAAAACAGGAACAAACCACTTTCATCTTTTATACAATGAGCCATTTTATATAAAACGTTTATAAACGAAAAAAAGAGCAGGGGGTCTTCTCCTGCCTGGTGTTCACTGCATGTTTCTTTCCTAGTTATTTTACCATACGTCCGACTACTGGTCGAATGTTTCAATAATTTTATTAAAATTATTTTTGCTAACTCCCTCATACTGAATAACCTTTGAAAAATATGTACTGTGACTGCTAGATAGTAAAATACATTGGGCAATTATTAAAAACACAAATTGAATAACCACTAATTTAATTAAAATTCGTTCTATTCGATTCATCTTTTTCTCCTTTTGTAAGAAGTAATACCTTTGCTTACAGTTTAGGAAAGAGAAGTTTTTTTTATACGTTAAAGAAGACCTTTTCTCCTTAGGTCGAGCTGACGCTTTAAGGTATAACGAATCATCATTTCTTTCGTTTGTTTTTCCATATCCATAAATTTAATAGATACCTGACCTACTTTACAAGAAGTCGGGGCGGTAATTCGTACAACTTCCCCTTTTAATTTAAGATGCTGCAAAGCTCCCTCACGATTAGGAAGACTTAATCGTACAACAACGGAATCTTTTTCATTAAAAAGCAGCGAGTGATGGAAGGAGCCGGCTATTCCACCTGCACTAATGTTTTTAGTCATGATTTCCATTACGTCCTGCTGTTCTTGTTCACTTTCTATCACCGCCTTCACTGTAAGCGGCACACGGAAAAAATTTCTTCTTTGGATGGATTTTAACTTTTTATCACCCGGGTAAAAGAGCTTCACAACAGGCATGCTTTTTATTTCACGCCCTGTTACTTCAGTTGGAAAGGTGTATACATTTTGATCATATCCAATAAACGTAGCCAGTAATTTTGTACCTTTTAGTAAAAAAGCACTTCGCTGCGTTTCTTCATTTAGCGGATAGCTAATATAAATCACGTCTTCCGTAAACTCAACTACCTTACATCGATACGTTTGTTGCAATGTAGGCTCTCTGTGCCCGCTCTCTAACGTCAACCTCATTCCCGCTCTTATCATCTTCTCTCCCCTTCAGTTCCACTATATACACTTTTTCCCTCTATTTAAACATAGTTAAATATATTTATTTTGTAAATAAAAATTAGTTATTTAGACTCAAAAAATCTTATAAAACACAAAAAAAACCGGTGTCTATAGACACCGGTTTCTCAGCTTTATAGTTCATTATATAAAGGTTCTGAGTTTTGCAGTTTTTCGACTTTTTCTTCAAATCCCGTATCGGCATTGATAAAAATACGATACGTATCATTTTTTATTGTCCCTAAAAACTCATAGCATAGCACTTCTTCGTTTAAATCATTCGTAATAATTGCCAAGCGGTCTTCCATCACTTTTACATTCGAGTTCAGCTTGGTTTTTGCCTGTTCTTTCGAAATTTCAGGTTGTGGAATATCTCTTGTACGATGTTTTAATAAGAAGTCTTTAGCTGAGAAACCAATCACAGATCCATCTTCTAAAGACATTTTCATTTTAACTGAATCCGGATAAATCCGAACTCCACTTTCCGTCTGCTCTACGAATGTAAAGACTCCCATGTTATCATATTGAGCGCTTTCAGCCATCACTAGGCTTTCAAAACGATGATCTTTTAAAAACTTATTCGCTTTGTTCATTGCATCGTTTAGACTAATATTTTGTTTTTTAATATCTCGATCTTCGAGCACCCAAAGCGGATATCCGCCTTTTTGTGTAATATCCATATACGTTTCTTGTTTAGTCTTTGGATCTGTAATGGTTAAGCTGTACACCTCATAATCGGCATCTTTTCCGCTCTTTACAATATGAATTTGTTCATTTCCTTTTAAATTCAAAAACGAACGCGCCACTTGTTTTGCAACATCTTCACTAACTTCTCTGCCTTTTAATTGATGAAAAGCATTTTTTTCCTGTTCATTCGTTGCATTCATAACGCCCAAATCTGTTTCGGCAAAAGAATCCATACTTTTTTCAACGGTTTTTAATCCGTCAATAATCGTATTGTCCCCTTGTTTTTCTTTTGTAGCTAGGGCTAGCTCAACATCCATCCAGCGCAAATTATTATCAATGACTAGATGCTGTACTTGGCGCATTTCATTTTGAATTTCGCCTGACTGATCATAAAGCGAATTTAACGTTTTATACTCTTTATCTGTTAAGGGTGATTTGCTTAGATCCCTTACCGCCACTTTGTACGTAAAGTCCCCAACATCTGAAAGAAACTCTTCTGTTTTATTGAACGGCAAAAGCGATAAAGGCAGCTGCCCTACATTGTTATGAGCTTCAGAAGTTAAACGCCATACTTCTGCAAGCGCGGGCGAAAGCTGATCTCTCGAACTCATGGCGAGCGTGCCACCGATTTTATCATTTAATAAATCTAGCTGATATGACAAATCATGAAATGCTCGTTGATACGTATTCTCCGCTTGAAGCAGCACAGCATCTTTTTCTTGATGTTCGCTGTACCCCCAATACCCTACACCTACAACACCAATAGCTAATAATACAATTAAAATTGTTCGAATCATGTTTCCTTCACCTCTCTTTATCGACAGAAAATGTGTTTCCCGATTTGCTTAATTTGAGGACGTGACCAAATCCACGCGCTTGTTGCTGTATCCGGATTAAAGTAATAGATAGCATTCCCAGTAGGATCCCATCCGTTAATAGCATCCATAACCGCTTTTTTAGATGTTGGGTTGGGTTCAAGCCAAATTTGCCCATCTGCTACGGCAGTAAATGCACGCGGTTCAAAAATAACTCCAGCAACTGTGTTTGGAAATGCCGGACTGTTAACTCGGTTTAAAATAACGGCTGCTACGGCTACTTGACCATTATATGGTTCACCCCGTGCTTCACCATGTACGGCATTTGCCATGAGCTGAATATCATTTTGTGAAAACCCGCTCGGTACATTCACCGCTGTTGGCTTTTGTGCTTTTTCTTTCTGTTGTTCAGAACTTCCGTTAGACGTATTACGCTGCGGCTGACTGGCAGGTTTTTTTGCTTGAGAAGATCCGCTTTGTGCTTTTTGCTGACCATTGTTCCCGCTGCTTTTTCCACTGCTACTGCTTCCTTTAGACTGCTGATCAAGAGGCTTACCGCCATAATGCGTAAACTTATTTCCTTTTCTAATTTGATTTTTCACATAGCTTTCGTGATATTTTGTTGCGTTGGCTAATTTAATCTTTGTTTGCCAGCCTGCTAAACCGTCAATCTTTTTAATGCCAAATTCATATTGAAAATTGCGCAGTGCCCAGTATGTGCTCCATCCAAATACACCGTCAATTTTCCCGTTATAATAACCTAAATACTGAAGTCTCGACTGCAGCTCAATAACGTCATCTCCAACTGCTCCGTGTTGAATGACTTGATTTGAAAACGCGTGAGCGGCCTTTGGGCTCACAACGGACGCTGCAATAAATGAACATATGCATATGAGACATGCATACTTTTTAAAACATCGAAATGATAACATGACAAAACCTCCTACATCGTATGTAACTGATAAGATGATAGGAGTATTTTTTGTAAAGGTTGTTTTTTTATACAAGATGCGCAAAATTTACCGAAATGAAAAAACTCAGCTCGTAAATCTCTCAAAAAAGATTTACAAGCTGAGCCTAGACAATCGATGGCTGTTTGGCCTTTTTTACTTTTCTTAACGCCAGCCACCATAAATAAATCATAAATGGAATAATAATAAATACCCAATGATCCATTGTTTTTAAAATATAATCATACGTTCCATGTAAAATGAGCGGCACAAATACGGAGTACAGCGTCCACTTCGTTTTTTCCTTTCCTTCAGAAAACTTTGCTTTCCCTAAATAATATCCCATAATGACACCGAATAAAGCATGACTAGATACGGGTAAAAAGGCTCTTCCTAACGCTGATTCTAAACCATTTGCAAATAAATATAAAATATTTTCAACGGTAGCAAAACCTAATGAAACAGCTGCCCCGTAAACAATTCCATCATAATGCTCATCAAATTCCACGTGCTGATAAATCGTGAAATATAAAATGAACCATTTGAAAAATTCTTCTAAAAAGCTTGTCGTGAAAAATGCTTCAAGAAAAGGTGATTGAAAAACGTGCTCTTCACCAAATACATATTGTATAAACATAATTGGCAAAACAAGCATTGCTCCAAAAATAAATGTTTTTAATACCATTGAAATAGGCTCAGTTTCATATTCATCTTTCAAATAAAAAAAACTTAACAATGCCAATCCTGGCGCAATGCCTGCAGATACAATCGCCAACATAAATAGCGCCTCATCTCCTCTATTTTTTTAATAGTAACATGTTATCTTTATGATGATAATCTCCGTCTATAATGTCCTTATCTTTATATGTAAATGCTCACATAACTTGCTGTCGATTTACAAAGCCTAACAAAGACCTTAAACAAGTATACCAAAAAATGTATCATACTTATATGAAAAATTGAAAGGAGCTCTCTATGAAAACTGTTTATATTCTTCACACCGGCGGCACAATTTCTATGAAAGAAGACATGGCAACTGGATCGGTAACACCAGATATTCAAAACCCGCTTCACCGCTCAACATCATCTGTTTCAGGTATGGCCAATGTAATCGTAGAAGAAGCATTTCATCTGCCTTCTCCTCACATTACTCCTAAGGAAATGCTTATACTTTCAAAAAAAATACGCGATAAAATTGATGAAGGCAAAATTGATGCAGTCGTGTTAACCCACGGCACGGACACGCTGGAAGAAACCGCTTATTTTTTAGATTTAACAGTGCATACAGATATTCCAATTGTCTTAACTGGAGCCATGAGATCAAGCAATGAAATTGGTTCAGACGGTCCTTATAATTTTATATCCGCGGTTCGGGTGGCTATTAGTGACGGTGCAAAAGGAAAAGGTGTCTTAGTTGTGATGAACGATGAAATTCATACCGCTGAGAATGTGACCAAGACCCACACAAGCAACGTGGCGACATTTCAAAGCCCTCAGTACGGGCCAATAGGATTAATCACAAAACGCGGCGTATCTTTTCACCACATGCCTACAGAACATGAATTTTATCCTGTTAATCAGATAGATAAACAAATCACTTTATTAAAAGCTTATGCAGGAATGGATGACCATTTATTTCAAGCAGTGGCTTCAATGAATGTTGATGGACTTGTAATTGAAGCTCTCGGTCAAGGAAATCTACCTCCCCTTACACTTCCGGGGATTCAGTTGCTTTTGAAGCGAAAGATACCCATCGTGCTCGTTTCTCGCTGTTTTAATGGAATTGCTCAAGATGTATATGGATATGAAGGCGGTGGCAAGCAGTTAAAAGAGATGGGCGTTATTTTTTCAAATGGCTTAAATGGTCCTAAAGCACGCATTAAGCTGTTAGTTGCTCTCCAAGTAACAAAGAATCACGATGAATTGCAGCAGCTGTTTAATCATTAGTAAAACAACGCATAGAAGCCTATGCGTTGTTTTTGTTGAGAATATGAGAAGCGATTGATTTCCCATGAAAACGTCCATTTTCAATAAAAATCTCATTAGCATTATTTCCTGCAGCAATCACACCAGCGATATAAATTCCTTCCACGTTTGTTTCCATCGTCTCTTCGTTAAAAGAAGGGCGGCCTGTTTCATCATCTAATTCCACACCCATTTTTGTTAAAAACGAGTGATCAGGGTGATAGCCAGTCATGGCAAAAACGAAATCGTTACTAATTGTAGACTCTTTCCCTTCCTGCTCATATGTTACCGTGTCATCCGTTATCTTTGTTACATGAGCATTAAAATGCATCCCAATCGTTCCATTTCGAACCAGCGCTTCGAATTCAGGCAATATCCAAGGTTTTACGCTCGGGGAGTAATCTGAGCCACGATAAATAACCGTCACCCTTGCATCACACTTCACCAATTCCAGAGCTGCATCGACGCTAGAGTTTTTTCCGCCTATAACGACTACATCTTTATCAAAGTAAGGATGCGCTTCTTTGAAATAATGAAATACCTTTGATAAATCTTCACCAGGAACATTCATATAATTAGGATGATCGTAATAGCCCGTAGCTATAATGACATTCTCCGCTTCATATGTCTCTTTAGATGTTGTGACAATAATTTGGTTTTCCGCTTGTTTGTCTACTTGCAAGACACGTTCAAACGGCTGAATTCGAACTTGCTTGCGCTTCACCACTTCTCGGTAGTAAGCAAGAGCTTGGTTGCGCACAGGCTTGCGATTTTCGGTAATAAAAGGGACATCCCCAATTTCTAGTTTTTCACTTGAACTAAAAAACGTTTGGTGGGTCGGATAGTTATAAATTGCATTCACAATATTCCCTTTTTCAATTACAAGGGCATCAATACCTGTATGTTGAAGCTCAATAGCTGCTGAAAGCCCGCATGGTCCTCCGCCAACAATAATTACTTTTTCTTTCTTCATGCCTGTCACTCCTTCAGTTGTAAACGCACCTTTTTTTTATTTTAACGCAGTGTAAAACAAAAAAATCTCCTCATTAATGATAGGAGATTTTTTCTATTTACGCAATTGTTCTGCTGTTCTGCTGTTCTGTTTTTAAATCCAGCCTCTGAAACGAGAGCCTTCCGCCATTTTTCTTACGCCTATCATATAAGCAGCTAGGCGCATGTCGACCTTTCGAGTTGTAGAAGTTTCGTAGATGTTATTAAATGATTTAACCATTACTTTTTCAAGCTTTTCTTCTACTTCTTCTTCCGTCCAATAATAACCTTGGTTATTTTGCACCCATTCAAAATAAGAAACTGTTACACCGCCCGCACTTGCCAAAACGTCTGGAACTAATAAAATCCCTCTCTCTGACAAGATGCGCGTTGCTTCAAGAGTTGTTGGTCCATTTGCTGCTTCTACCACAATACTCGCTTGAATGTTATGGGCATTTTCTTCTGTAATTTGATTTTCAATCGCAGCTGGAACTAGGATGTCACAGTCAAGTTCAAGCAGCTCTTTGTTGCTGATTGTATTATTGAATAATTTCGTTACTGTACCAAAGCTATCGCGTCGATCCAATAAATAATCAATGTCTAAACCATTAGGATCGTGCAGCGCTCCGTATGCATCAGATATCCCTACAATTTTAGCGCCAGCGTCGTGCATGAACTTAGCTAAAAAGCTTCCTGCATTTCCAAACCCTTGTACTACTACCCGTGCACCTTGTAATTCAATGCCTCGTTTTTTCGCTGCTTCACGAATACAAATAGTTACTCCTTTTGCAGTCGCTGTTTCACGGCCGTGCGAACCACCTAAGACAAGGGGCTTTCCAGTAATAAAGCCAGGCGAGTTAAATTCATCAATCCGGCTGTATTCATCCATCATCCAAGCCATAATTTGTGAATTTGTAAACACATCCGGCGCTGGAATATCCTTTGTTGGTCCAACAATTTGGCTAATCGCACGAACATATCCGCGGCTTAAACGTTCTAATTCTCCAAAAGACATATTTCGAGGATCACACACAATTCCACCTTTTCCTCCACCGTAAGGAAGGTCAACGATTCCACATTTCAAACTCATCCATATAGATAAGGCTTTTACTTCTTTTTCAGTTACGTTTGGGTGAAAACGAATTCCACCTTTCGTAGGACCAACTGCATCATTATGCTGCGCTCGGTGACCTGTAAAAATCTTAACTGATCCGTCATCCATACGAACAGGAATTTTCACTGTCATCATTCGTAATGGCTCTTTTAATAGTTCATACACTTCATCAGGATAGCCTAGTTTTTCTAACGCTTTATGTATCACTGTTTGTGTAGATTTTAAAACATCATGCTTCTCTTCTTGGCTATTTTTACTGTCTTGCATCTTGTCGGCTACCATCTGTAAACCTCCTAAAATGTATCGAAAATTATTCGTTTTTAATTGAATGGTGCTTCTTTCATGACATAGTATACACCCTTAGTTTTACATTGCAAAGGAAAATATCGAACTTTTAGTATTTTTTGTGTTCTTATAAGAAAACGCTTCCAATAACTTTACAAGGTATGCTACAATGTTTTAAGTCTGCCTCTTTTCTAGTATGCGTTAATCGTCTTAAAAAAATAAAAAACACCCGGTGATAAAGAGCACTTTTAACAACTTTGTACAAGCTGAAAGTGCAGCCACTCTTATTTTAATAAAAGTGCTTTATCCTTCACGGGTGTAATTATTTCAATTAAACAGTTAAGAAAAGACAGAGTTAATATACTCCAGAGCTCTCTTTTCTACTAATATTTTTCCATATTCATTTACGCGGTGCTTTGTAATTGTAGAGGGATTTCCATACTCCGCCAAAACCGCAATCATATTCCCAACTTCAGCTGGTGACAGCATGTGATAATCCAACAGCACGTAAAAACGTTTTTCGAATGAATAGAGCACGCTATCCGTATCGTAAAAGTTTGACATGCGTTTGGTCAGCTGAATGACATCTTCAAATGAATCAAACTCAAAAAACATGTCTTCGCTTTCATCTAGCATGACCTGCATTTCAATGAAGTCCTCGAACTCGTCTTCATCGAACTCACCGTAGCTGGTTTCTTCTTCATACTGCTTTGTCACAAATACAACCATTCCCTGTGCTTGAAGTGAAAAAACTTCTACCGAAAGAGAATTTGTAGGTTCAAAGTTCAGTTCTTGAGAAGCTTGCTCTATCATCTCACGAAAGAGCTGTTTTACTTTGAATGTATCTGTCCATAGATCTTCTTTTGTTAACCCTCTTTCTGTTAAATCATCGTAGGTCAAAAAAACTTTTAGCTTATTATAGTTTAATCGTTCAAGCCTCATTAGCGTCCCTCCCCGCTTGCACTCATAACCACATGGTTCGATAATGCAGTATATGTATTTTTTGGAAAACGGTTCGTGATGTTTACTTACGAGTTTACAGGTTTATGACAGGAAAGACAAGCTATTCTCAATCAATTTCTGCTAATTTTTTTGTTAGCCAGCTGTTCCACTCTTCTTTTGTATTTCCTAAAATAAACGGCTCGGTCTCGCCTTTTCTTTTGCTATCTAAACCATCAAATACATAACCGCCTAATCCTACTTTAAGATGCGGGAATTTCTTTATCATTTGGTTCGTCAAATTTAGTGTTTTCTCGGCATTTTCCATCATTGTGCATGACATAAATAAAAACGTTGGGTCTACTTCCTTAACAATTAACTCAACATCTTTATCTTCAATGCTGCTTCCTAAATAAATAACCTCAAACCCTTTACGGCGTAAAAATAGCGTAAAGACTAGGAGTCCTACTTCATGTGTCTCATTAGGTCCGCATACAGCAATCGCTTTAGGCAACAAGCCATTTGAAGGCAGCGAATAAAAAATCATGCTGATACGCGTTTTTAATACTTGAGTCGTATAATGCTCATGAGCACTTGTAATTTGCCCTTTTTCCCACATATCTCCAACCGTCACGAGTAGAGAACCCAAAATATCAATAACCACTTTTTCTACCGAATACAGACTAAAAGCATGATTAATTAAATCCTGTGCTTTTCCTTCTTCAAAAGATAAAAGCATTGTTAACAGCTCATCCCTAATTTTTTGAGGGGAATCTACTTCTCCTTCTTCTTCAAACGTTCCTACTGTACTACTTTCCGTTTCTAATAACGAAACCGCTTGACTAATGGTAAAACCTCCGCTCACTTTTTCCGTGAGCCATTTTAATTTCCGCAAATCTTCCTCTGTATATAACCGATGCCCCGATTCATTGCGGACAGGATTTAAAATTTGATAACGTCGTTCCCATGCACGCAAAGTTCCCGGCTGGATCCCGACCATATTTGAGATGGCTTTAATATTATACTTCCCTTCGTGAGCCATACGTAACCTCCAACTACTCTTCGTGAACTGTTTCTATTAATTGAATTATAGGATAAGTTATCCTGTGTGTAAAATTTGTATATGCTATGTAAAGAGTTTGTTCAAGGCTATTCTTTCCTTTTTAAAGTGATATAATGCGTTTGTGCTCTAGCTTGTAAACGGAGAGGCAGGGAGGTTGTACCATATCCGTTACTAACAAAAAGAGGAATCTGTCTTTTCTCTTTCAGTCCTCCTAATTCATACATACCAAAATTAAATAAGCGTATCTGTCCTCCGTGTGTATGTCCGCTCAAAATTAAATCTACTTTTGATTCTTCATCTACATAATAGATAACATCAGGATTGTGGCTTAGAAGAATGGTAAGCTGTTCAGGTTCAATGGAAGAAACAGCTCTCTTTAGATTCATTTCACCTTCTGATAAGTCATCTACTCCCGCAAAATTGCATGTAGTACCATGTTTAGAAACTGCAATGACATGCTCGTTTTTAAGGGCAATGACTCCTTCATCCTTAAGCATCTGCTTCAATTGCATTTGACTTACTTCGTAATCATTATTTCCCCATACAAAATAGACCGGTCCAAGCGTTTTAAGCTTTTGAATATTTTGACGAGCACGCAATAAAGGTACTCCTCCTTCTAGTAAGTCACCGCCTATGATCACAAAATCTACTTCACCAGGTATTTTTCCCAACAGCTTCGAAGAAACTGTTCGCTTATGGATATCCGATATAAAAAACAGGTGTAAAGACTGCTGATTTTCGGGAAATGTTGATAAATGAATCGTTCTTTCTTCTACATATGTACGATGGGCTTCTGAAAACATAAAAATCAGCAGGCCTATGCCTAACGCTAAAATAATTAAAAAAATAACCATCTGTTCTCCTTCTTTTCATTTTATACACGGTGTGTTTCTGTTAAAGAAGAAAGGGCATAAATTGTCGCAATTGTTAACAAACCTACTACTTGATAAAGCGCAATTGTACTTAACGATAAAATCCCTATCACACATAAACATGAAACAAGATATTCATGCCATTTTACTTTATAGCCTTTTAGAAACAACCGACTTTGCAGAAACACTTTACGAACTGCCGCCGACAGACAAAAAAGAGCCGTGAAAAATAAGATTATAATACCAAACACATCTAACGGATGTAAAATCATTTGAATAAGTAAATAGGTTAACGAGGCTTTTGAGCCTGCAGCCGTTAAACTGCTGATATAATAACTGCATAACCACGCAGCCAGCAAGTTAAACCAATCTCTCACAAAAAAACCCCCTTCACTAAACTTCTATGTAAAAAGAGGCTTTTTCATGCGATTCTATTTGTTTTCATGATATAAATTAATTCCATAGGTGGACTGCATCCAGCGGAACGTTTCTTTTCGGTGCTCCCATGTTTCAGGCGTCGCCCATAGCTCTTTGCTTCTTTTAATAATCTCACAGCGCAAATCTTGAAAAGTCTTTTCTGCTTTCTCGCTTTTTTTCTGCAGCTGTACAGTATAAAAGTAAAGGGAGACGGTAAGCAATAGAAACATCAAATGCCCTATGTTGCCTAACAAAAATGAGAAAAATTCGCTAAACGTTGTAAAAAAACCGCTTTGAAATATGAAAAAAAAGTAGCTAATGACAGCCGTTACACTGGCTAAAAACAAGAGCTTCCATTTTTTCTCTTTAGCTTTCAGCTTATTAACCGTCTCTTTTCTTTTGATAACGCTCGCTAATATATATTGAAGTGTTTCATCGCTTTCAAAGTCTATCAACTTGTTCCCCAACATTCCACCCCCTCGTATGCTAGTACAACATATGAGTGAATATAAAAGATTATGTGGATAACACTGAAAATAATGGCTGTTTCCTTAACCTTTACTGCATTAGTTCTTCTGGCTGTACAGATTTCCCTTTTGACTTTCGTATCTGCAGGCCTAATAAAAAATCAATGAGAAAATGAGTGAAAATCGTGACATACAAATTTTCAGTCCACCAAAACAGTAGCCCTATTAAAAAGCTTAAAACCACAACCGAAATAAAAAGAAACCACTTTTTTAAATATCGAATGTGAACGAGTGCAAATACGATACTCGCCCAAAAAAGGCCAAACTGAACTTGTATAACCCCTCGAAATAATATTTCTTCTGAACATGCAACGATTAGGCAAATAAAGGCTAGATGAGGAACAGAACGATTAGCAAATAAACGTTCATTGATCCCTCCGTCGTCATATAAATGTTCAGGTACATATTTCATTAGAAGCATATCTCCTCCTACCACCAAGAGAGCTGTGCCTCCCCCGTACAATAAAATAGAAGCCCAATCCAGCTCAAAAAACTGTAAAAAGGAATGCCACGAATCAAATGTAAAAAAACCGATGCCTAAAGCAATAAAGCAGATGAGCAGCTGCGTTACATATAAATTTTTAACCAGCTCTGCATCCGTCATAGATGAAATAAGCTCTTGCTGTGATTTTGCCATTATATCTCTCCTTGACGAAGCAAACGAGCTAATTCTAATTCCCAGCCTTGAAATGTCCATTGCTCTTGCTCACCATTTGTTTTTTTATAGGCTTCTAAATCCAATCCGCAGCAATCGCAACAATTCTGAAGCTCTGATTTTCCCAGCTCATTGAAATAGCCAAGGAGCACCTGCCGACGGCATTCTTTTGCCTCAACAAACCCCTTCATGGCACGGTACTTGTCATGTTTGTTCCGAAGACGTTTATTTACAGCTGCAACAATCGTTTCATGCAGCGATTCAGGAATTTTCCAGGGTTCAACATGTTCATTTTTTACTACATTTTCTCTGTGCAAATAATAACGAATAAATCGCCAATGTGTTTCTTGAATACCCACCGTATAAAGAAAATGAGACTCTACTTGTTTTAAAGGAATGGCCTGATCATGGTTTCGTAAATACGACAAGCAGTATAAGATGGTATCTGAAGAAGGAAGCTCAATTTCAAGTAAAGAATGAGCAAAATCATCGTCTCCTTCAGCATAAAGCAAAATCGCAATACTGTTTTGCTGATCGCGTCCACTTCTTCCAATTTCCTGTACGTATGCTTCTAGCTGCGTAGGTGCATGAAAATGAATAACAAAGCGAACATTCGATTTGTTAACCCCCATTCCAAATGCACTTGTGCAGCAAATGATATCAAGCTGATTTTCTAAAAATTGCTGTTGAACAAGCATTCTTTCATTCGGTTCCATTCCCCCGTGGTAATACTGCACTCGCTGTATCCCATTTTCCTTTAGAAGCTGTGTTAATGCTTCTGTCCAAGATCGGCTGGAACAATAGATAATTCCCGGACTTTGCAGTTCACTAACGTACATCAGCAACTTCTCTTTTTTCTCTTCAATACTTGCAACAAAATCAACTTTCATCGCAATATTACTTCGATTCATGGAATAGATGTGCTCGTTGACCACAGGCAGCGATAAGTAGCGCTTAATATCTTCCACTACTTCCTTAGTCGCAGTTCCCGTTAATGCCAGACATAGCGGACTGCCAAGTTCCTTCCATATATCTCCTAACTGAAGATAATCCAAACGGAAATCATGTCCCCACTGAGAAATACAGTGCGCCTCGTCCACAACGAAAAGGCCTACCTTTGCCTGCTTTAATGCTTCTACTACAACAGCATTTTGCAAAATTTCAGGAGATGCATAAATAAAACGATAAAAAGCTAAATCTTTTAGCGCCCGTCGTTTTTCTTCTTGTTGTAGGAAACTATTTAAGGCAATAACTCGCTTTTCTCCGCTTGCCTTTAGTTGTTGAACTTGATCTTCCATCAGTGAAATTAAAGGAGATACAATCAGCACCGGTCGGTTCAACAAATAAGCTGGGAGCTGATAGCACAATGATTTTCCTGTTCCTGTAGGAAGAACCGCTAACACATTATGACCTGTTAAAATATCTTGAATAATCTCTTTTTGTCCTAGCCGAAATTGGCTATAGCCAAATTGTTTCTGTAGAAGTTGTTCTATCTTCACATCAAACACCACTTTTTTTAGTATCAGGTAAAATGCTTTGCTAATACGAGACGAATCTGAAAATAGGTAACGTCGTCTTTTACTTCTTCCTTTATCATCTTTAATTTATTTGTACGCAAACCTTCAAAAGCCGAGATAATTTCTTCCTGCTGCTTAGGCGATACGTATGCATCGATTGAAAAAGTCGGAACAAACAGAGCTAATTCTGCAATATGATCTTCAATTGTACTTTCTTTTAAACGCCTTATATAAGCAATTTCTTCAAGTGCCTTTCCTTTTTGAAGCCAGCTATACGTTTTTAACGTCGAGCTCGTCAAAGGTAATTCTAAATATAAATCATGTAAAAAAGAAGAAAGTACATGAAAGCTTTCATTATTTTTACTCACTTTTTCAATGATATGATGAATAACTCCTAAAAGTTGAATATGAACATAATGTTCATCGAGTTCATATTGATATGCTAACTGATTTTTTGTAAAGCCTACTCTTTGGTATCCAGTCAGTTGCAAAACAAAAAGAGACGCATCCCGTTCCGTACAACCTTTCAAGCACGTTCGGAGCTCTTTGAATAGCTCGGCAGCCAACTCTTGACGCGTTTGCTTTTGAGACATAATATACGTTTTGACCCATTGAATGACCTCAGGGTTTTTTGAAATGGGTAAAAACCCTTTTTGAAAATACTGTAGGTTTGATAAGGTCTGAATGAACAAAGTGATTCTTGCTAAAAATAATTGAGTACTGCTTGCGAATTTCCATCCGTCTAAAGCCGGATGAAAGGGCCGATCCGTCAGTTCATCTTCAAGGCGTGCTCGTCCCTTATCTGTCATCACATACTTTTGATTTTCAGTTTCTTCAATATACTGCTGTTCTTTTAAATATGCAACGCAGGTTTCAAAAGACCGTTTATCTAAGTAAAGAAATGACTGAAAAAGAAAAGAGATTCCAAAAATTTTTCCGTCTTGAATCGTTTGAGCTGACTTTTTACCTGTTAATAAATGATAAATACCATAGGCGGTTCGTTCACCTTTTAACTGTTTTATACAAAATAAAATGCTAACTTGAATATAATTCAAAGGTGTCAACTTCCTTTCTCATTCATTGTACCAAAAGTGACCAACAGCATGTGAGATAAAGGCTTTTTAGCTCTTTCCTTTATGTATCAAAACGTTTGGATAAGTGAAGAAACCTTGATTTGATAAGCATTCTCAGTGACTTTTCTATTGAAAAGTTTTATAAATCATTTTACAATGAATAAGGAGAAATTTCACTCTTGATTCGCGAAGAGATTATATAATGAGAAATTTTCGAACACTTTACAGGAGGTCTTGTTATGCCAAAATATACAATTGTTGATAAAGATACTTGCATCGCATGCGGCGCTTGCGGAGCAGCAGCACCAGACATTTATGATTATGATGATGAAGGTATTGCATTCGTAACATTAGATGATAACCAAGGTGTAGTAGAAATTCCAGAAGATCTAGAAGATGATATGATGGATGCAATGGAAGGCTGCCCTACGGATTCAATTCGCGTAGCGGATGAAAAATTCGAAGGCGATGCTAATAAATTCGAATAAGTATTGAACAAACCTGTAGTATAGTACATACTGCAGGTTTGTTTATATATAAAAATCGCTCTCCCCGGGAGAGCGATTGAATTAAACAGCAACGCGGCGCGTGATCCATTGCTTCATTTTTGAAAACAATAAGACAAAAATAACCCCTGTTGCTGCTCCTTTTATTAAGTTAAACGGCAAAATACCTGCAACGATATATTGACGTGCTTGTTCACTAGACATTTCTGGCGATTGTAAGAAGATTGTGTACGCCGGTAAAAAGACATAATAATTTAAGACAGCCATGAGTACCGTCATTACAACCGTACCCGTAACCAAACCTATCGTTACGCCTTTAGCCGTTTTAAATCGGCGGAACATGTATGATACAGGAAGAACGAACAGTAAACCAGCTACAAAGTTCGCCACTTGACCAACCGGAACCCCTGTGGCACTTCCTTGAATTAAATAATTCAATAAATTTTTTATTCCTTCTACTATAACAGCAGCCATAGGTCCAAATACAAGTGCTGCTACGAGTGCAGGAATTTCGCTAAAATCAATTGTTAAAAACGGAGGTAATCCAGGAATCGGAAAATTAATCATCATTAAAATGTAAGCAATACTGCTTAACATTCCTAGTATAACCAGCTTTTGAGTTTTCTTACTTTGTTGCATCTTGCCTCTCTCCTTCTTTGTGATCCGCTCTTCAAAGAAGAAAGGTTCAACTTCATATCCCCACGCAAAAACCTCCCAACAAATGATTCGTTGAGAGGAGACATGGCAGGCATATTTAATAAACGTTCATCACATTAGGTTTTGAACGCTGAACCTCCACCTTCTCCCGTCCAGACTGTACTGTCGGCTTTGGAATTTCACCAAATCTGCTCGTATGTATTACATATAAGCTCGCGGGCTCAAAACAATTTGTTTTTTTACCGCCGGTCGGGAATTTCACCCTGCCCCGAAGATAGACCAATATTTAATTATGAATTTATTATATGTTATCTCGAATTAAAAGTAAATAAAGAAGTTTTTTTAATTCCTATTAAATTGATGTCTTTTATAAACTTCATTACTGTTTTATATGTAAAATAAGGAAATAAGTGCATAACCAACAGCATTATGACATATTTATAGTTTCAATTTTACGTTTACAATTGTGTATTTGATAACTAATTGTAAAGTTTAAAAAATATAATTGACAGAATTTTTTTAACATGGTAAATTATCAAATATTTGATGATAGTAAAATCCAAGGGAGATGTTCACGTCATGTATAACGTATTAGTAGCTGATTCAATTAGCAATGAAGGTCTTGCTCCACTACTTGAAGCTCCTCATGTGAATCTTACGCGAAAAAAAGTTGAAGAAGTTGAGAATGATTTGCATACGTACGATGCGCTTTTAGTACGGAGTGCTACGACGGTTACAGAGGATTTGCTGGCAAAAATGCCGAATTTAAAAATTGTTGCTCGCGCTGGAGTAGGTGTCGATAATATTGATATTGAAGCCTCAACCAAACGAGGGGTTGTCGTTATTAACGCGCCGAACGGAAATACCATTTCAACGGCGGAACATACATTTGCTATGATGGCTAGCTTGTTTCGGCATATCCCCCAAGGAAATGCTTCAGTCAAAGCGCGCGAATGGAACCGCTCAGCATTTGTTGGAACAGAGCTTAATCGCAAACACCTGGGCATTATCGGATTTGGACGAATTGGCTCAGAGCTTGCGAAACGCGCAAAAGCCTTCAATATGAGCGTTCACGTTTACGATCCTTTTTTAACCTCTTCCCGAGCTGAAAAGCTAGGCGTAGAACTATTATCCCTGGATGAATTACTAGCAGCAGCGGATGTAATTACCGTACACACTCCGCTTACGAAAGAAACCAAGGGATTGCTCAATCATGAAACATTAGCCAAAACAAAGAAGGGTGTATTTTTATTAAACTGCGCACGCGGCGGGATCATTGATGAAAAAGCCTTAGTTCATTATTTAGAAATTGGCCATGTTCAAGGTGCAGCTATTGACGTATTTGAAGTTGAACCGCCGATTGATAACCCTTTGTTACATTTTGATCAAGTTATTACAACTCCCCATTTAGGAGCTTCTACAAAAGAAGCCCAGCTTAACGTTGCTGAAGACGTGGCACATGACGTTCTGCGTTTTCTAGAAGGTAATCCTGTAAGTTCATCTATTAATTTACCAACGCTTTCTAAAGAAGTTTTTGAAAAAATTCAGCCGTTTACGAGCCTTACTAAACAAATGGGAGCTATTTTATCTCAATGCATGCGAGAACCCGTTCAGCATATCTCGATCTCCTACGGAGGTACAGTGACGGATTTAGAAACCACTTATATTACACGGAGCTTGTTATCAGGCTTTTTAACCCATCGTATTGACTCACCTGTTAACGAAGTCAATGCTTCTATGATTGCCAAAGAACGAGGAATTACATTTGGTGAAAAAACATCGGAAGATACGCAAGGATATTCTAATATAATTGACGTTACAGTAACAGGCGAACAGCGTACATTTACGATTACGGGCACTTATATAGCAGGATATGGACCTCGAATTGTTAATATTGATTCGTTTGATATTGATTTTTATCCAGAAGGACATCTTCTTTATATCCGTCACAGTGATCAGCCCGGAGTTATTGGAAATGTAGGGAAAGTACTTGGAGATTTACGTATTAACATTGCTACCATGCAAGTGGGCCGTAAGCAAAAAGGCGGAGAAGCCATTATGATGCTCACGTTTGATAAACTTTTAGATGATTCTGTCATCAATTCATTAAAACAAACAAGCGAAATTGTGACCATACAGCGCATTGAGTTGTGACATTGAAAAAAGAGCCTTAGCGGCTCTTTTTTTATGGACTTATTTTTAACACTTGTCCTGCATTTAAAGCGGTGTTCTCTAAATGATTCCACTTTCTTAGCTGCTCCACATCGACTTCATATTTGGCCGCAAGTTCAGATAATGTATCTCCTTGATGGATAAGAATACAGTTATCAGAAGCCTGATGTAACTGCTGAAAAACCGTGGCAGCTAAATCGTTTTTTACGTATGCCGATAGTTTTTGCTTGTCCAATTTGGCGAGTGGGTTTACCGCATTGGTTTTATCCGGATTCCAACTTCCTTGATGAACTTCAAAATGCAAATGTGCACCTGAAGATCGTCCTGTATTGCCAACCCATCCAATGTTTTGACCTGGGGCTACAGAATTTCCTTCTGCAACAAGTCGTTTCTCTAGATGAGCATAGACCGTTTCGTATCCATTCGTTTGTTTGATAAAAACAACTTGCCCGTATGTATTTGAATAATAAGAGCGGCTCACCACTCCTTTTGCAACAGCATACACCTGTGTACCAACAGGTGCTGCTATATCGATTCCAAAGTGTTTGGCTTGACGAGAACCAAATATATCAGTTAAGACTCCTTCAACCGGCCACTCCCACTGCTTCTCTTCTGCCTTTACCATTTGTCCGCCCAAAAATAAAAGACCTATACACAATCCCATCACTAATACAACCAATATTCTTCTTAACACGTCAATCATGAAGAAAGAACCTCCTATGTAGATCATTGCACACAAAACATACTATATGCCAATTCCTTCTCTTTTAGACTTGTTTATAGAAAAAATAAAGAGATGTGATTCTCCAATGAATCACATCTCTTTGCTATTCTTATTATTTCAGCTGAAGACAAACTGTTAGTTAGCATGTGTTTACTTTGGCAGTTTGATAAAGAAAGTTGTTCCTTCATTTAATTCACTTTCAACTGCAATAATCCCTTGATGTGCCTCCACGATATTTTTAGCGATCGCAAGCCCAAGACCAGTTCCTGACTTTCCTCTCGTTCTGGCTTTATCAGCTTTATAAAATCGCTCAAATACAAACGGAAGATCTTCTTTTGGAATCCCTGCTCCTGTATCTTGAACAGAAAGATGGATTTCGGATTGACTTTTATCAAGATGCAACTTTACTTCTCCGTAGTCATCCGTATGACGAATGGCATTATCAATTAAGTTTGTCAGCACTTGTTCCATACGGTCTGAATCAATCATCGCTTCAAATTCATCTTCTATTTTTCCATTAAGAGACAGTTTAATATGTTTTTCTTTAGCTAACCCTTGAAACTTGCGCAAAACACGTTCTGTAAATTCAACCATTGCTACAGATTCTAAGTGAAGCTGCACATGTCCCGCTTCCATTCGCGCTAAATCTAAAAGTTCATTTACAAGCCGGCCCATACGGAGTGATTCATCATAAATCACCTGTGCAATTTCTTTCTTTTCTTCATCCGTACTTGCAATATCGTCAATAATAGCTTCACTATAACCTTGAAGCATAGAAATAGGTGTACGCAATTCATGAGACACGTTTGCAATAAAATCTTTTCTTGATTTATCAAGTTTACGCTCTTCAGACATGTCTCGCAGTACAGCTACAGCACCGCGGATTTTCGTTTGATTATAGAGCGGTGACATTAAAATGACCCACGTTTTCCCTTGAATTTTCAGCTCTGCACTTCGCTCCGTTTCAGTCTCTACTACCGTTTGAAACAAATGCACGACGTTTGCTGGAAGCTCAGGCACCTGCTGGTTGTTCACATCCTGCTCGTAATACCAAGTCTGAAGAAAATGCTCCGCTGGGGGATTGGTAATTAAAATCGATCCGTCTCTACTAAACGTAATAACACCGTCTGCCATACTGCTTAAAATACTTGAAAGCTGTTCTTTTTCCTGATTGAGCGCATTGAGATTAAACTTTAACTGCCTGCCCATTTGATTAAAAGCAATCGCTAACTCTCCAATTTCATCGTGAGTTAAAATAGGTACTTTTGTATCAAAGTTCCCTTTTGTTACTTCAAATGCCGCCTGCCTCATTTTTCTAAGAGGTGCTGTAATTCGAGTAGATAAGAAAAAAGCAAAGATAGTAGTTAAAATAATAGCAATACCTGCAGCCAATAAAATGAACTTAGTCGTATATTGAGCGGGCTCTTCAATTTCAGAAAGAGATTGATACAGATAAACGCCGCCTGTCGGTTTATTATCTTTCATTAAAGGTACACCGACAACAAACATTAAAGGCTCATCACTCGTGTCTTTCTTTGTGGTCATGTACATTTTTTCCCGTATTACTTTACCTTTTTCAACCACTTGATTTAGCTGATCGTTTTGCTTAACAATGGCCGAAATAGCTTTCTTATTTTCTTTATCAGGATGTGTGGAATGCCAATAAAAATCGTTATCTTGAACAATAACTACACTTGCTTGATCTGCAAGTTCACGAGCAATGGATAGTCCTAGCTTTTCATCCTCTGTTTCCTGCACAATGGTAGAGATTTTAGCAGCCGTTTTAGTTAAACGGTTTTCTGCGTCTACAACATGATAATTTTCAAAAAACTGAAGCAGTAAAATGGTCAAAATAAATAAAACAAGCGTAACGAGCAATAGGATAGTAAACCATAGTTTACCAACTACACTTCTCCAAAACATCAGTTATTTTCAACCTCAAATTTATACCCTACTCCCCAAACGGTTACGATCATTTTCGCCGCTTGTGACGATACGCGATTTAACTTTTCACGCAAACGCTTGACGTGCGTATCTACCGTACGAAGATCTCCAAAGAAATCATAATGCCACACTTCACGCAGCAGCTGCTCTCTGTCGTATACTTTATCTGGCGTTTTTGCAAGGTAGCATAATAATTCATATTCTTTTGGAGTTAAGTTAACTTCTTTTCCGTCTGCTGTAACGCGATGTGCATCATTATCAATCGTTAAGTGATCAAAGACAATGAGGTTTTTCACGCTCGTTTCTGGCTGAATAAACGTTGCTTGAGAAGAACGTCGAAGCAGTGCTTTTACGCGAAGAACCACTTCTCTTGGGCTAAACGGCTTAACGATGTAATCATCTGTACCTACTTCAAACCCTTGGACTCTGTTTACTTCTTCACCTTTAGCTGTAAGCATGATAATAGGAGTTGCTTTTTTCTCGCGAATTTGTTTACAGACCTCAATACCGTCTATGCCAGGCATCATTAAATCTAATACAATCAAATCATAATCTATGTGTAACGCTTTTTCGATTGCTTCATGCCCGTCGGCTGCTTCTTCAATGATGTATCCTTCTTTTTCTAAGTACATTTTTAACAATCGTCTAATGCGATCTTCATCGTCTACTAGCAGTAATCTTTGTTCGTTTTGCATGTATTTTCAACCTCCTAGTCTTAGTGTACAAAAAAAAACCGGCGAGTTCTACTTATGTTACCCAAACAATGTGACAATTCGTGAACACCTTTATGAAAAATAGCTTTTTTCCTCAAAAAAGAGGTTGAGACATATCGAAATCCATCCAATCTACAGATGGACAAATAAAATACAGGAGCTAGAAGCAACTACATATATGAAGCCTCCGTTCACCATGCAAATAAAAAAATCCGAACAAATGTGATTCTCCATCAAGAATCTCAACTCATCGTTCGGATCTTCTTCAACTAAAATATCTTTATTTCAGCCTCTATTCTATTTTTAAAGGTTACGCATATGAATGTAAACCTGCAATAACTAGGTTCACGGCCACTAAGTTGAACATGATGATGGCAAATCCGCCAACTGCCAGCCAAGCTGATTTTTCACCGTGCCATCCTTTAGACAGCCGAAGATGAAGAAAAGCGGCATAAAATAAAAAGGTGATCAGCGCCCACACCTCTTTGGGGTCCCATCCCCAAAAGCGCGTCCAGGCCATCTGAGCCCAAATCATAGCGAAAATAAGTGCTCCTAGTGTAAAAATAGGAAATCCAATCGCCACTGCTCTGTAGCTTACTTCATCAAGCAAGTCGCTGTTTACCTGCTTCAAAAGCGGCTGCAGTGCGGCTCCAATTCGCTTCCGTAAAATAAGACGAATCAGCCAATATAAGACAAACCCACCGGCTAACGACCAAATAACTGTATTTAATTTTTTAGCATTGATAATAGCCGGCATATCAACAAGCGGCTTTATGTCGTTCCCGTCTGTCCACTCACTTTGATGAGGCCCCACTAGCGGAACCATATGATATACGACTTGCTCTTGTTCGCCACTTTTATTAACCCAATTAAATGATGACTCGTAGTGAGCCGCATTAAAAGCCAGCGTCACCGCTACAAACCCAAGCGTACTAATAAGCGTATACAGGATGAATTCCAGCCAAAATGCTTTTTTATTTCGCTTGGATTGATCAATTGTTTTGATTAAATAAATCAATCCTGCAACAAAGCTAATGGAAAGCACGGCTTCACCCGTAGCTGCGGTTGTAACGTGAATATGCAGCCAATTCGTCTGGAGAGCTGGTATCAGCGGCGTAATTTCAGTTGGAAACATGCTTGCATAAGCAATGATTAAAAGAGCCACCGGCAAGGCAAAAAGTCCAAGCATGCTAAGACGATAAATAAAGTAAATAACAATAAATGCGCCAACAAGCATCATGCCAAAAAACGTCGTAAATTCAAATAAATTACTAACAGGAGCGTGGCCTGATGCAATCCATCTTGTAATGAAATAGCCAATCTGTGCAATAAAACCGATGATGGTAACCGCAATTCCAAACGTTGCCCACTTTGTTTTCTTTTGAGCTGCTCGCTTATCTCGAATAGCTCCTCCGAAAAAAAAGGTTGCAACTAAATAAGCAATAAACGCCACATACAGTAAATTACTACTTATACTCGCGTAATCCATGCTTTTTCCTCCTATTTTGTTTCTTTATCATTTTGGTCCTTCAGCTGTGTGAGGGATGTGGATTCTAATAAACCATTTAATTCTTTTTTAAGACCATACCAGTTTTTATTTGTATGTGCGGCCAACCATATCTCATTATTGACTTTTTGAATCCACATGCGGCGATGATTCCAATACATCCCTTGAATCACACCAATCATAAAGATGGCTCCGCCAATCCCTAAAAACCAAAGCGTATAGTCTCTGCGAACGGTTAATCCCGTTACATTTTTCGTTTCCACACCAGCAAAGGTCATTTTATAATCGTTATTTCCTAGTGGTTCCAAGTTCTCTCTAATTCCAACAAAAGCAACTTCGCCTTTTTTATGCTGAGGCGTAATCATTTTAAATACAAAAGCCGGGTTGTTAGGCACTCTTGTTTTTGTATTTGGGTTTCCTTCATCATCAAAGAAAAAGTCTGGAAAGTAGCTCATGAGCTTGACTTTATATCCGTTTTTTAAATCATATGTTGCTTTTGGATTATGTAAATCTACTGTAAGTGAACCAACGTTTTTATTTGCATTTTTATCTGTTAAATGGAAAGACATAGAGCTAAACTCATTTAACTTGAAGTCCACTTGGTACATGGCATATCCTTCAAACTTAAGCGGCTGATTCACACGAATCTCTGAATCTTTTATTTTCTTTAGCTTTGGATCTGCTCCCGGTATAAGCTTTCCTTCGCGCTTATACAGACTAACATCCGCTTCATATTTTTTGGCTACTTTATTATTCCCTGCACGATCAATTGCTTCTTGAAACACGGCGCTTTCGCTATCTTTATCATACGTTTCCACAGTAAAACGATGGTTTTTCAAAAAATACTCTCCGTTCGTCCCAGGAATAACTTTTGTTTCACCTTCACGGATCCAAAGAACTTCATCTATATACATACCTGGTACAAATCTAAGCATAGCACCTAGTAAAAAGATAATGAGACCGATATGATTAACGTATGGACCCCATCTTGAGAAGCGTCCTTTTTCAGCCAGCAGATTGCCCTTTTCTTCGCGAATAGAGTATCTTCTTTTTTTCAGCATGCTTTTTACATGTTCATAATCTTGATCCGTCCACGATGATGAAGTGCTGTATAAACGCTGTCTCTTTAAGAAGTTTGGATGTTTTGTTACACTCTGCTTTTTTAGAGCTCGGTACAAAGGCACTACTCGATCTAAACTGCAAATGACTAACGACATTCCTAAAGCAGCAATTAAAAGCAAGTACCACCACGATTCATAGAGATGATGAAAACCTAACTTATAATAAAGCTCTCCTGTCCATCCATATTCCTTTTGATAATACTCACCTGCTGTCACATTAGGAGGTATGTAAGCTTCTTGAGGATAAATGGTTCCGACTGCAGACGCAACAAGCGTCACAATAATGATCCAAATGCCTACCTTTACAGAAGAGAAAAAATTCCATATTTTATCGATAACTGTTTTATTGTACGTTTGCGATCGCCTTGCGCTTCCTTCATAACGCATATCTACTAATTTTTCAGTTGTTTCTTCTGCAATTGGTTTACCACAGGCTTCACACAAAATCGTACCATGCGGGTTAACGTGTCCACATTCACATTTTACGTGTTTCATTGTCAACACTCCCTATGGTTTAATTTCTTCCATATATTCTTTTATTTTAGATTCTTCTAATCCGCCAATAAAGCTGTCTACAATCTTTCCGTTTTTATCAATTAAAAACGTAGTCGGAAGAGGATCTATCCCGTACGCACCCAACACTTGTGAATCTTTATCCATCAAAATTGGAAAAGATAGCCCATACTGTTTAGCAAACTGCTCTACCGCTATATTCGTTTCTGCAACGTTAACAGCTAAAATTTCAACGCCTTGCTTTTTATATGCTGCATACTGCTTTTCCATCGCCGGCATCTCTTGTTTACAGGGCTTGCACCATGTTCCCCAAAAATTCAAAAAAACTCCTTTGCCTTTGTAATCTGATAGCTGATGAGTTTCTCCATTAATATCTCTTAATATAAAGTCAGGTGCCTCATCTCCTACCGATACCTTTTGTTTATCAGCAAAAAATTGAGCATAAAGGGTATATCCAACCGCGCACAGTAAAACTGCTAATATAACTGTTCGAATAATCAAGCGCTTTTTTTTCATAGCACGAACTCCTTTTAACCGCTTTCAATACGCTTTTTTTCTACCATTATATCATTTTTTTGGTAGTGGCTTTCCGATAATATTTCGACGTTTCTGTGAAGTCTTCCTCTCATTCTACAAGTTCGACATTTTTTCAAAAAACCTTGCTTGATTTTCTAATTCACGACATTTTTCATAAAAAAAACAGGTAAGTGAAAATTACTTACCTGTTTGAGACATTGAATATAATTGTTTGACTTCATGAGCCGTAAGCTCGCGTGCTTCTCCTGCATTTAATCCGCGTAAGTCTAAAGGTCCGTAGCGCTCACGTTTTAACTTTAATACAGAATGTCCGATTGCATCGAACATGCGACGTACTTGACGGTTTTTCCCTTCGTGAATCGTCAGTTCTACGATCGCCGTCTGCTTGCTTTTATCAATGGAAAGAACTTTTGCACGAGCTGGTGCTGTTTTTCCGTCTTCAAGCATCACTCCGCGCTGCAGCTGTCTGATGCTTTCACGACTTGGGATTCCTTTAATTTTAGCCACATACACTTTATCCACTTCAAATTTCGGGTGCATTAGCTGATTAGCAAATTCACCATCATTTGTTAAAAGAAGTAGACCCGACGTATCATAGTCCAGACGTCCAATCGGGTAAATTCTTTCTTCTACATGCGGAAAGAAGTCAACGACTGTTTTTCTTCCTTTGTCGTCGTTAGCAGCTGAAATCACGCCTCTTGGTTTGTATAGCATAAAATAAACGGGCGCTTCGCTTTCTACCGGCACTTCGTCTACTTCAATTTTATCGTTAGGACCTACTTTCGTGCCCAATTCTTTTACAACTTTTCCATTTACTTTCACTCGGCCTTGGCCGATTAATTCTTCAGCTTTACGTCTTGATGCTACACCTGCGTGAGCAATCACTTTTTGTAATCGTTCCATTAACACTTCACCTCTTGTAACATCTTACTTGTTTACGAAGTAATACACAAGTCTATTTGCCACACAGAGGTAGAATTTTCGATTTCTTACCGGCCAAATACAAGGATTACGATCACAACTGATGCAATAATCCCTACCAAATCCGCCAGTAAACCAACCTTCAGCGCATCTCCCATTTTTTTAATACCTACTGCTCCGAAATAAACCGTTAAAATATAAAACGTGGTATCTGTACTTCCCTGCATGGTCGATGCCAAACGACCGATAAAAGAATCAGGTCCATATGTAGAAATTAGATCCGTTGTGATACCAAGGGCAGCCGTTCCAGATATCGGTTTAATAAGAGCTAAAGGTACAATTTCAGCCGGAACGCCGACTGCTTGCAGCATAGGTTTTAAAACAGATAAGAAAAAATCAAGGGCTCCTGAAGCTCGAAAAATAGAGATGCTCACTAACATGCCGACTAAGTAAGGAATGATGGAAAAAGCAATTTGTAATCCGTCTTTCCCTCCCTCTACAAACTTTTCATACGTAGGAATTTTTTTGTAGGTTCCATAAAGTAAAATACATCCTACGATAAGAGGAATAAACATCAATGATACTTGATTAAGCATCGTCATTTTCGTTTTCCTCCTTTTCGCGTACGTCGATAATAAAAGAAGCGATCGATGATGATAGCTCCTATTGTAGCTACAACAGTTGCTAAAAGCGTAGTACCCACAATTTCAGTAGGATTAGCCGAGTTATACGTAATTCGAATGGCAATAACTGTGGTCGGTATAAGCGTTAAACTGGTTGTGTTAAGTGCTAAAAGTGTGATCATAGAACGGCTTGCTTCGTCTCTGTCGCCGTTCAGTTTTTTAAGCTGCTCCATCGCTTTAATACCAAGAGGAGTTGCCGCATTCCCCAGCCCAAACATATTCGCCATCATATTGGACAATATGTATCCTAAGGCCGGATGATCTTTTGGAACATCAGGGAAAAGTCTAGTAATAATGGGTCGAAATAGTTTCGCTAACTTGTCGAGAAGCCCTGCACTTTGAGCAATATTCATCATACCTAACCAAAAGACCAGCACGCTGATTAACCCAATGCTGATGGTCACCGCTTCGCCTGCTCCTTGAAAAATTGCTTTGTTTACATCACCAATTTTCCCATTTATAATTGCAAAAACAATTCCGATAATGGTCAGCAACATCCAAATAATATTAACCATCTGTTT
Organism: Priestia aryabhattai B8W22; assembly: GCF_000956595.1. Classification (GTDB taxonomy): domain Bacteria; phylum Bacillota; class Bacilli; order Bacillales; family Bacillaceae_H; genus Priestia; species Priestia aryabhattai. The sequence goes on from NZ_JYOO01000016.1 coordinate 71,127, forward strand.
TGGCTCCAGACTGAATAAACATTAATCGCTTCACTCGATCAAAGAAACCTTCTTGCTGCTCGGCCTGCTTTTCGAAATAAATAGGAACACTGTCAATCGTTTCTCCACTTCTATAAATATCGAGCTTTCCTACCACATTTGGAACCTTCCCTGTTTCTTTCCACTGCTTTTTAGGCTGAATTAACGTTGTTTTCACTTCTACAGAGCTCTGTTCTTTCTTTGTAAGAGGATAAACGACATTTCGTTTAATATACAGCTGATCTTTATAAAAAGAATCCTTTATATCTGCCAATTCACCTTTTGCAGCTAAACTGGTCATATCATATTTATCAAATGCATTTTCATACATGGAAATGTGATCGTTCCAATCATCCGGCGCATTAATCGTTACGGCGATTAAATCCATTCCATCTTTTGTAGCAGTTGTCACAAGCGTTCGTTTTGCTAATTTTGTATATCCTGTTTTTCCGCCAGTACAGTATGCATATAGTGTTGTCAGCAGTTTATTTTTGTTTTTCCACACTCGATCCCATTTCTCTTCAGGGTGCTTCATTCGATAGACTTTTGTTCCTGAAATCTCTTTGAAAATTTTATTATTCATTGCATAGCGCATGAGCAAGGCCATATCGTGCGCTGTTGAGCGATGATTTTCATGATCGTCTAATCCATGCGGATTTTGAAATACTGTATTCGTCATGCCAATTTCTTCTGCTTTTTTATTCATTAAATAAACAAATCCATCTTCGCTTCCTCCGACGGCTTCTGCGATAGCTACAGCAGCATCATTACCTGAACGAAGCATCAGGCCATACACTAAATCTTTTAATTTTATTTTTTCACCTTCAACTAAATACACAGAAGAACCTTCAACGCCAACTGCCCTGTGGCTAACGGTAACTGTTTTATTTATCTTGCCAGATTCAATCGCCAGTATTGCTGTCATAATTTTTGTGATGCTAGCAATCCGGCTAACTTGATCTGCATTTTTAGCATATAACACTCTTCCTGACTTCTGTTCCATCAAAATAGCACTATGAGCACTTACACTCCCTGCTGCAGATGATACGGAAGGCCAACCGCTGAGACATAGCAATACAATAAATAGATAGATGATACTTCTTTTGCTTCTTTTCATGTCATCCCCGTCCCTCTACCTGTTTGTACAAGTTTATGCTCGTCTTTTTTGGTTATGAATGAAAAGATTTGTCCATACAAAAAAGAACATAGAAAAAACTCTATGTTCTTTTACGGTTTTACTTCATTTCTTGAAACGATTGAAAAAACAAATCTGCCTCTTGATCGGTTCCTTCTTGTAATAAATCTTCTGGAAGAGGCGGCAGCTCTTCGATACTTTTAAGTCCAAAATAGCCTAAAAATTCTTTTGTCGTTCCGTATAGGATGGCACGCCCTGCGCCTTCCGCTCGTCCCACTTCTTTTAACAGAACCTTTCCAATTAAAGTTTGAAGAGGCCTTTCCGTTTTCACTCCGCGGATCTCTTCGATTTCAGCTCTTGTAATAGGCTGCTTATATGCTACAATAGCTAACGTTTCAAGCGCTGCTTGTGACAAGGATTGATTAGCGGGAGCTTCTACGAGCTTCTCAATATATGGTGCATACTCTTTTTTTGTAACAAGCTGATAGGCCCCTCCTATTTCAACAAGTGTAACTCCTCTGAACTTACACTCTTGCTCTAAGCTCTCCAAAGCACCTTGAATGTCTTCATGAGGCTTTTCTATAATCTCAGCTAACCGGCTAATAGATAGACCTTCATCACCAGAAACAAAAAGTAAGCTCTCAATAATAGCCTGTAGATTATTCGTTGTCATTCCTCTTCATTCCTTTCTCGATACGATACATAAAGCTCGTCTAGATTGTGCTGCTGTTCCACAACGATTTCATTTTCTTTCATTAATTCCAGCACAGCTAAAAACGTTACAACAATATGATCACGCTCTTGATAAGGAAACAGCTGATAAAAACTTTTTTTCCCTTTAAAGGCTTTTAATTCATTCACAATTTCACTCATGCGCTTGTCAATTGGAATGTCTTGCCTTGCTATTTTCGTCTGCATAGGCTTTTTGTTTTGCTTTCGTTTCATCAGCTTTTGAAAAGCACTTAGCATATCATACAGTGATATATCCAATCCTTCGTCCTGAGGCTGCGTACGTTCTTCTGCATTTATTTGCACATTACTTGGAGGTTTTGTATACACATGACTTTGGTCTTCTTCCAGCTTTTGAAGCTCTACTGCCGCCTCTTTAAACTTTCGATATTCAATTAAGCGCTGCATCAATTCTTCACGCGGATCTTCTTCATCGACCATTTCAATTTCATCCATATCTTCTTCATACGTAGGCAGAAGCATTTTACTTTTAATTTGAAGCAAAGTTGCTGCCATGACTAGATATTCACTGGCAACGTCTAGCTGAAGCTCATTCATTGTATGTATAAACATCATATATTGCTCAGTAATTGTCGCTACTGGGATATCGTAAATATCAATTTCAAATCGGTTAATCAAATGCAGAAGAAGATCTAAAGGTCCTTCAAACGCATCTACTTTTACACTATACTCCACTTTTATCTCACCAACACTTTTCAATTGCTTATCATTTCTGCTACTTTATATAACGTTACTATCATTAGTATAGAGGATTATAGACACATGTCCAATATAAATTAACGTAAAAATAGGTCATTTGCCCATACAAAAAGTTTAAACATACATATGATGTCAAGGTAATAACATTTTGAAATGACTAAAGGAGGAACTCGCATGGGTGAAAAATCTTGTGGATACGGTAGCGGTTTCGCTTTAATTGTTGTACTGTTTATTTTATTAATTATTGTTGGTTGTTCTTGCTTACGCTTCTAACCACACATATTGAATAAAAACAAACGTGTTCGCCATACCTTGAGCACGTTTGTCTCTTTAAAGGCACAGCGCTGATGAATAGCTAACTTTTGTGATACACTACATATAGAGTCTTACCAGGAGGGAACAAGATTGTATTCACAAGCCTATATTGATTATTTAGTTCATTTTCATGGCGACCGGGATTACTTTGAATGTCATGAACTGCTAGAAGAACACTGGAAAAAAGACGAAAGAGGACATCGCAATATTATTTGGGTTGGCCTTATTCAAATTGCTGTTTCACTCTATCATCATCGACGCCAAAATTTCGCCGGAGCCAAAAGAACGATGCAAAAGGCGCTGGCAATTTTAACGAAGGAAGAAGAAAATATTGCACAGCTTGGACTTAATTATCCTTCACTGCTTAAACTTCTTCGCAAACAATTAGCTTTAATCGATACCTATCAGCCATATAAAAGTATTAACTTGCCCATTGAAGATCCAGCATTATTACGAGCTTGCAAACAAAGAAGCACTGATAAACAGCTTGTCTGGTTATCAGCTTCTAATCTGCAAAATGATGCGATTGTTCATCGTCACAGTACGCGAGATCGTTCAGATGTGATTGCGGAAAGACAAGCGAACTTATTGGCAAAACAAAACAACAGGTAGCTAGAAGCTACCTGTTGTTTTATGATGACTAAGATGTGAAAGAAGCTTTCGCATCTTAGTCATCATGCTTTTCTTTATTCATCCGCCTGACACTTTTCATAAAAGGGAGCGATGATTTCACTCGGCTTAATTTGTGCAGTCGTATACATTTCTTTAAGAGCTTTAATCATTTTTTTGCCAATGCCCTGTTGGCGGTGTGAAGGGTTTACACTGACGTGTTGAACCTCAATCAAACTTTTATCGAGCATGGAAATGCCAACAATTCCAATAATATCTTCTTCTTGCTTCCAAAGATACAGCTGCCAATGTTCGTTTTGCTCATATTCTTTCATCGTTTGTTGAAGTTTTTTCAAATCTTTTTCCGTAGGTACAAACGATAGAAGACCCATGGCAATTTTTTCATAGTTTCGTTTATAGCGAATAAGCATACGATTCTCCCTCGTCCTCAAACTTTCCTACAAATTAATGCGCTGCGTTTTTTACTGCTTTTATCATACAAAATTTATAAGTAAATAGCAATATTACACAAAAGCTTGTCATATGTCATGCGTGTATGAGAAACCTAATCTATTACGCTTTTTGAGCTGTTGCGCGAAGAAAAAACGCCGTAACCCCCTGCAAAAGGTTGTTATGACGTTTTATTAGCTGATATCCATTTATGGAAGTATGCTCTTATTCTTCCCAGACTTTTACTTCTTTCATTACGTCGCCATTTTTCATTTTTAACACTGTATCAAGTCCTTCTGTTACTTTTCCAAATACAGTGTGAACACCGTTCAAATGAGGCTGTGGCTCGTGAACAAGAAAGAACTGGCTGCCGCCTGTGTCTTTACCAGCATGTGCCATTGATAGAGAACCCGCTTCGTGTTTGTGAGGGTTTCCTTCTGTTTCACATTTAATTGAATAGCCAGGGCCGCCAGCACCTGTACCAGTTGGGTCTCCTCCTTGAGAAACAAATCCAGGGATAACGCGGTGGAACGTTACGCCGTTGTAGAATCCTTCATTAGCTAACTTTTCAAAGTTTTCTACTGTTCCTGGTGCTTCGTTCGGAAATAAGTCGATTAGAATTTTTTCGCCATTTTCCATTAAAATACTTGCTTTTTTCATATAAATGACCTCCAATATATGTATTAGTACCGCTACAGGCTCTATCTTCCCCGTCAAAGCGGCAAAACGTAAAAGTTGTAAATGCCACCTAGAGGCAGAACACTTACATTTATAAACTCACTCTATTCTACTACAAACAAGCTCATGAATTCAATGAATGCACTTTTTCACTTTCTTCTCGTAGGGCTCTAAATAAAAAATAGTAGTTGTGAGATGAAACTTTTTATAGTATCATCCGTCTAATACAGTGATGGAGATACATAGATTTCATTTTATATAGAAATCTACGCCTCTAGACTGATTTATGGGAAAATGATGAATTGACTCTGTTACTTCAGACCTGCCCGTATTATAATAGGGCAAGTATGGGATTAAAGGAGGAAAAAGGTTTGAAATTAACGATAAAAGCAATGATGGTGACATTAGGTCTTCTTCTATTCCTAACCGCACCCTTAAAAAGTTTTGCAGATGCTGCTCCTGGCGATGTGATTATTACATTAGGTCAGGACTTAACCAGCTCTCAGAAACAACAGGTATTAAATGACCTTGATGCACCAAGCAATGCTCAAACAGTAACCGTGACAAACCAAGAAGAGCATGAATATTTAGGTGACTTTATTCCAAAAGCTACTATTGGTTCTCGTGCTATTTCATCTTCTAGTATTACCCTTGGTTCAAAAGATTCTGGTTTAAGCGTATCAACTCAAAATATTAATGGTATTACAGACGACATGTATATTAATGCTTTGATGACCGCCGGCGTTAAAGATGCAAAAATCCAGATTACCGCTCCATTTGAAGTATCTGGTACAGCTGCTTTAACAGGTATTATGAAAGCATATGAAGTTCAAACAGATCAAAAAATCCCAGAAGAAGTAAAAAAAGCAGCCAATGAAGAGATGGTCCAGACATCTGAGCTTGGTGAAAAAATCGGTAAAGAAAAAGCAGCGCAGTTTATGGCAACAATCAAAGAAGAAATTGCCAAAGAAAATCCTCAAACAAAGGACGATTTACGCACGTTAATTCAACGAGTGGCTGATGATTTAGGTATTAAATTAACGGATTCAGAGCTTAATACACTTGTTGACTTTTTCAATCGTTTAAAAGATATGAATATCGATTGGAATCAAGTAAAAGACCAGCTTTCTGCGACAAAGGAAAAAGTAACAACATTTCTTCAGTCAGAAGAAGGCCAATCATTTCTTGATAAACTAAAGCAATTCTTTGTTGATATTATTAATGCTATTAAATCGTTATTCTCATAAAAAAAGAGCCTCTTGAACAAGAGGCTCTTTTTTACGTTAATCACTCGTTACTTTTTTACTGTCACTTTGTATTTCACGTCATTTTTTACAATGTCTTCATATGTTTCGCGTTTTACGACTAGCTGTGCTTCTCCGTCTTCTACGAACACGACAGCTGGCTTTGGCAAACGGTTATAGTGACTTGCCATGGAATAACCGTATGCGCCTGTACAAAACATCGCTAATAAATCATCTGGGTTTGCTTTTGGAAGATGTACATCCCACATTAGCATATCCCCCGATTCGCAGCACTTACCTGCGATGGATACGAGCTCATCACTCTCATCATTCATTCGATTGGCAATGACTGCTTCATATTTCGCTTGATACAGCGCCGGACGGATATTGTCGTTCATTCCTCCATCAATCGCTACATATTCACGTACATTAGGTACATGTTTACGAGAACCGATTGAATACAGGGTCGTTCCAGCATCTCCTACAAGAGAGCGGCCGGGTTCAATCCAAATTTCAGGAATTTCTACCTCTAACTGTTTGGACTGCTTTTTGACCTCTTCTATAATAACTTCCACATACTGCGAAACAGGAATAGGCTGATCTTCTTCCGTATAACGAATGCCAAAGCCCCCGCCTAAATTTAATACTTGCGGAACAAATTCTATACGTTGTTTCCACTCTTTCATTTTTGCAAAAAGCTTTTGAGTGGCCATAATAAATCCGGTTGTTTCAAAAATTTGCGATCCTATATGACAGTGAATACCTAAAAGTTCTAGCCCTTTGCTTTTCTGCACGAGACGAACCGCTTCGTCTGCCTGACCGTTTTGAAGGTCAAACCCAAACTTCGAGTCTTCCTGCCCTGTCAAGATATAATCATGCGTATGAGCTTCAATTCCAGGTGTTAATCTGAGAAGAACAGGCATCTTTTTTTGATACTGTTCCGTTATTTCCTGAAGCAATGCAATTTCATAAAAATTATCAACTACAATGCATCCTACATCTTCTTTGACGGCCATTTCCAGTTCTGCTCGGCTTTTATTGTTTCCATGAAAATGAATCCGTTCTTTCGGAAAGTCAGCTGCTAAAGCCGTATACAATTCCCCTCCGGACACAACGTCTAACGAAAGACCTTCTTCGTGAACGACTTGGACCATAGCAATTGTCGAAAACGCTTTGCTTGCATAAGCAACCTGTGCCTTTACCCCATGCTTTTCAAAGGTTTCTTTAAATCCTCTAGCACGCTGCCGAATTAAAGCTACGTCATATACGTAAAGAGGTGTCCCAAAATTTGATGCTAATTCAACTGTATCAACTCCACCAATTTCAAGATGACTCTGTTTATTTATGCGACTTGTTCCGTGTAAAAACATGTTTAGACCCCGTTCCTGTGTATAGTGTAAAAAAGACAGTTAACGGCAATTCGCTGCTAACTGTCTAAATATTTATTATTTTCCATATTTAAAACAAATCTATCACATCTTCATACAGGTTTCAACCACATATTTTGTTTAAGGTTTTGCAGGCTGGCGGTCTTTGTCCTGCGGATGTACAATACTAGGACGCGGATTTGCTCCAGGAACCGGTGTACGAATGAGAATCTGCCATAAAGCCTGCGGATTGAATGGAAGAAACGGCCACAAATAGGGCGTATTCAACGATTTTAATCGCGCCATATAGAGAATGATACACGTTGTTGCAATAAGAAACCCTGGAGTATGAAAGGCCGCCACAAAAATTAACAAAAATAATCGCAGCATTTTATTTGCTACTGCTAACTCATAGCTTGGCGTTGCGAATGAACCAATTGCTGCAATAGCCACATACAAAATAACCTCCGGAACAAAGAGACCTACATCAATAGCAATTTGCCCAATAAGCGCAGCGGCAATCAAGCCCATCGCCGTGGCGAGCGGCGTCGGCGTATGAATGGCCGCCATCCTCAGAAATTCAATCCCAAAATCAGCTAGGAAAATTTGAACAACAGTTGGAATATTTGTTGCTTCGTTTGGTCCAATAAACTGCAATTTTGACGGCAGCAAGTCTGGCTCAAGTACAAATAACAGCCATAGCGGCAATAAGAAAAGAGAAGCAAGAATTCCTAAAAACCGTATCCAGCGGATAAACGTACCGACAGAAGGAGCCTGCCTGTATTCTTCTGCATGCTGCACGTGATGAAACAGCGTAGTTGGCGTAATAATAACGCTTGGAGACGTATCGGTAATAATGATCACATGCCCTTCTAGTACATGAGCTGCTGCTGTGTCCGGACGTTCGGTATAGCGTACCATTGGAAAAGGATTAATTCCTTGTTTGACTAAAAACTCTTCAATTGATTTGTCAGCCATCGGTAAACCATCTATATCAATTGCTTCTAGTTCATCTTTTATCAGTTTGACCAGCCCTGGATCAGCTACGCCATTTATGTACCCAATCGCTACGTCCAGTTTTGATCGTTCGCCTACCTTCATAATTTCAAAACGAAATCTTCCGTCACGAATTCGTCTTCTTGTTAACGCTGTATTGATAATGATGTTTTCAGTGTACCCATCTCTTGCTCCGCGAATCACTTTCTCTGTATCCGCTTCTTCAGGGGATCTGCCAGGATATGTACGCACATCGACTTCAAAGCCAACTTCTTCACCGTCAATTAAAACGAATAGCAGTCCTGATAAAACCGACACCATTCCATCATCCAGCGTCTTTAAAGGCTTGACTTGCTGATGAATAAGACGGTTTTCAACAATATCCTTTAGCTTTGCCCGTTCAACTTCATTATCATTAATTTGAACGAGGACTTTGGTAATTTCAATAATAAATGAACTATCGCACAGTCCTGTTACATAGTAAACGTGAACTTCTCGATCCAAAATAAGTAGTTTACGCACGCCCACATCAAAACTTGTGTTCATACTAGCGTTTTCTTTGAACCACTGATCGTTTTTTTGTACTTTCGAAAAAATAGCTGTTTTCTGCTCTGCTAGCTTATCCAAACGAACCGCTCCTTTCTAAAATAAGTCTTGCTGCTTTTTCTGTAATAGGACATCCCAGTTTAACATCATCCATCCTAGCCATTTTGCCGATATCCCCTATTCCTACAACTAAGGGAATATCGAGCTGATCCAAGCAGTAAACTGTATCTCCATTAATTCGTCCGACTTCTAACTCTTGAATTCCGCTTTTATCCACGCCGTAATGCGATATTTCCCCAAAACGATCAATGGTCACATCCACTCTTGTCCATTCGCTTTGATGAGTACGTGATGCAACAGCAATCACTCCAAGAACTTCTACTTGAGGATGCTTTGCTACATGGAGCAAAGCAATTTCCCCAGGTCCTTCCTCTAAGAAACCGCTATCGTCAAACATCACAAAGACGGGGTCATATGGTGCTTGAAGAATTAAATCTACTGTTTGACTACCTGTTAACGTAGTAGGGTTTCCATATGACCTCGAAATGCATCTGCCACCAACCGATTGGGCTACATGCTCAATGGCTTTGCGCGCATATTCATCCCCATCGGTTACAATAATGACCCTTCTTTTTTTCATAATCTTTTATCCTTTCGGTTTAAAGATTAACGCAATAATAAAAGCAAATAAAATAGCTGCTGAAATTCCAGCCGAAGTAAGTTCAAAAATCCCAATCCCAATCCCAATAAATCCGTGGTCATCCGCTTGCTTCATCGCTCCGTGCAACAAAGAATGACCAAAGCTTGTAATTGGAACCGTCGCTCCGGCGCCAGCAAATTCAATTAACTTATCATAAAGACCAAATCCATCTAAAATCGCTCCTGCAACTACAAACGAACTCATAACATGCGCTGGAGTAAGCTTAGCAAGATCAAGCAGCAGCTGCCCAATAACGCAAATGATTCCTCCTACAGCAAAAGCTATTACATACTCCATTGATCATCCCCCCTCCCCAATATGTTCTAAGACGACGCCATGAGCAATTGTTGGAATTGACTCTTTTTGCTGAATCATCGTTGGACTTAAAAGAGCTCCTGTTGCCACCATAAACACTTTCTTTAAGTTTCCTGATTTTAATTCATTTAAAATATGCCCATATGTGACAATAGCCGAGCAGCCGCAGCCGCTTCCTCCTGCAAATACATTTTGGTCGGGGCGATATACCATTAATCCGCAATCATTATGATTGGTTGATATATCGTAGCCTTCGTCCTTGAGCAGCTGTTTTAAGATTGGACTGCCTACACCAGATAAATCTCCTGTTAAAATAAGATCATACTCGCTTGGAGCGATGTTTAAGTCTTCCAAATGTCTTTGAATGGTATCTGCAGCAGCTGGTGCCATAGCAGAACCCATATCGTTTGCATTTTTAATCCCATAATCCATTACCCGACCAATCGTTGCAGACGTCAGACGCACAATACCTTTTTCTTTCGAGACCAGCGCTGCCCCTGCTCCCGTAATGGTTGCCGTTGCCGTATCTGGTTTTTGTCCTCCGTACTCGGTAGGATTTCGAAATTGGCGCTCAGCCGTTGCGTTATGACTGCTCGCTGATGCAATAACACGATTAGCAAATCCCGCATCCACAAGAGCTGCTCCTGTTGCCAGCGTTTCCATTGATGTGGAGCAAGCCCCAAACATGCATAGAAAAGGAATTTGATTATGCCGAGCTACAAAATTAGCCGTTACGTTTTGATTTAATAAATCTCCAGCCAAAAACAAATCAACGTCTTCATAGGATAAATTTATTTTTTGCAAGCAGGAATCAATGGATTCCGTCATCAGTCTTCTTTCAGCTAACTCCCAGTTGTCTTCTTCACAGTGCAAATCTTTATGTGTAATATCAAATGTTTCTCCCAACGGTCCATCTGCTTCTTTTGGACCTACTGCTGTTCCTGTAGCATTAATATAAATAGGATTTTCATAAACCCACGTTTGCTTTCCAGTTTTTCTCATAATCCCCCTCTTTTCATAGCAAATAAGTTTTAAAAAGGTAGCGAATGATTCCTACAACGTAAGCGGAAACCGTTCCAAATACAATGACGTTTCCGGCCAGTTTAAACATGTTCGTCGCAACTCCGAGAACAATTCCTTCACTTCGATGTTCAAGCGCTGCACTCGTCATGGAATTGGCAAAACCCGTAACAGGAACGGCTGAACCTGCACCTGCGAATTGACCAATACGATCGTATATCCCAAACCCGGTTAAGAGCGCAGATATTAAAATAAGGGTTGCAACGGTAGGATTACCTGCTATTTTTTTCATTAAAGTCAAAAAATGCAATATAGAAATTTTGAATTGCCTGTCCTAATGTACAAATGATTCCCCCTACCAAAAAGGCTTTTAGGCAATTTGCCACATATGAAGGTTTAGGCTGAAATGGTTTAATGCTTTCTTGATAGTTATCTTTTAATTTTTGATTATTTGCCACTTTACATACATCCTTTTCTTATTGATTAACAAAATAAATCCAATGAAATAATGATCCGCATACTTTGCCTAGTACAATGGCCATTAACAATAAAATAAGCTTGCCTTCCATTCCTATCCGTTTCGTTAACGTCGGCAATACATTAAGCACTTCTGTTAACGCTGCTGCCAGCATCCCAATAAAAATACCGCTCGTTAGACCTATGATCATAATAAATACCGCAGGAAATTGCCACGTATATTGATGAAGACTGCACCAACCGCCTGTAACAGCACCACCTACAACTCCCCACTCATATGCTTGAATGTATTTCATGGTTTTGGTCAGCTGCATCAAACGCGGAATAATGCCCAGCACCGTTAAAAATGCTACAAACCCAGCACCTGCAGCCAGTCCTCCCGCAAGTCCAATTACAATGGTCATCACAATGTTAATGATCATCAATTTTTTTCATACTTTCTTTATTCTCGTGCATAATGACGTATTGATCTAAGTCTTGCTGGTAATTAAACATTTCGACTTCGAGAGGACTAGGCTCTTCATTAATTCGTTTTCTAAAGACGTGGTTAAAAAACAGAATCATTCCCAGCCCCAAACCGATAGAGTAAGGCACTTGAATCAGCAAAGGCTGCTTATCTCTCAGACCGGTCAGCATATAGAACAATTTTTGATGTACTTGTCTCATACTCACATCTTCGTGAAAGTTCATAATTGCTAAAGCAGCTCCGATGAAGAGAAGAAACCAAACAGCTAGAAAAAACAAAAAGGAATATTGTTTCTTTTTATACACGACCTCTACAATTGTTTGAGCGGGTCCAATCGTCTGAATGTCTAAGTGCGGATACTGAGAGGCAACTTTTTCAATTACCTTCATTAAATCAACAATGATAATATTTCGATCGCTCATACTTACTTGATATACAATTAGCTTTTCAATTTGCTTTTGAACAGAATCTCCTGCTATAACCATTGCTAATTGTCCAATATTTACAGCCTCATCAGGTTTTACTTGAATACGATGCCTCATTTTAAGATAAAGAACGTTTTCCATTCATATCACACCTTACGATTCATTATCTCCCTGTACGTGTAGTATGGATTTTCTTAAATTTTCTAATTCACGTTTCTGAACAGACCATTAATTACCAAATGAAAAAAGCAATCCGTTTCACTATTCTTCTTTGAATAGCAAAACGGATTGCTTCTTAAGCATTATGTGTCATTCATATGCAGCTTCATTTGTTTTAAAATTTTCTTCTCAAGCCTCGATACCTGAACCTGAGAAATTCCCAGCCTTGCGGCCACTTCGGACTGAGTTTGGTCTTTGTAATACCTCAAATAGACAATGAGCTTTTCACGCTCATCAAGTTCTTCAATTGCTTCTTTTAAGGCAATTTTATCAAACCACTTCGCTTCCGTATGATCAGCAATTTGGTCAAGAAGGGTAATTGGATCTCCGTCATTTTCATAGACGGTCTCGTGAATAGACGAAGGAGCACGATTAGCTTCTTGAGCTAGTACTACTTCTTCAGGAGTGAGATCCAAATGTTCTGCAACCTCAGCGACTGTAGGGACGCGTCCAAGTAATTTGGAAAGCTCGTCTTTTGCTTTACGTATTTTATTGCTCATTTCTTTGAGAGAACGGCTAACCTTTACCGTACCATCATCACGAATAAATCGCTGAATTTCACCAATAATCATTGGAACAGCATATGTTGAAAATTTAACATCATACGATAGATCAAATTTATCAACGGACTTTAATAGCCCTATACATCCAATTTGAAATAAATCATCGGGCTCATAACCACGGTTAATAAAACGTTGAACAACCGACCAAACGAGCCGCATATTTTTTTGGACGATTGTATCTCGTGCAATTTGATCACCTTGCTGACTGCGCTTGATGAGGTCTTTAACTTCATGATCCTTTAAATACGGTTCGTTTTTATTTTTTTTGACCTCCACATCCATTGGCAAGTCTCCTTAATTACATAGCGCTTTACTATTTGTTAAGTGCTTTTTTAAATATAAGGTCGTACCTTCTAATACAGTAGACTCCACTCGAATTTCGTCCATAAAGTTTTCCATTATGGTGAAACCCATTCCAGAACGCTCTAGATCTGGCTTCGTTGTGTATAAAGGCTGCTTGGCTTCATCCACGTTATCGATACCAATTCCTTCATCACGAATCATCAGCTCGACTACACCGTCTTCATGAAGCGTCACAGAAATATATACCACACCATCCGGATTGCTTTCGTAGCCGTGAATAATAGCATTTGTTACTGCTTCAGATACGACTGTTTTAATTTCTGTTAACTCATCCATTGTTGGATCTAACTGCGTAATAAATGATGCTACCGTGACGCGGGCAAACGATTCATTTTGACTAAGCGCGGAAAATTGGAGGTTCATTTGATTTTTCATTATGCCACCCCCAATTTTTGAAGCGCGTTTTCTTCATTAGGTTCAAAACGAATAATTTTAAATAAGCCTGACATATTAAACAGACGTTCTACGGCAGGAGAAATAGCGCATACAACCATTTCCCCGCCATTATTATGAACCTGTTTGTATCTCCCTAAAATAACCCCTAAGCCAGAGCTGTCCATAAAGGTTAAATGCTGTAAATTTAAAATCAAATGGCTGATAGATTCCTTCTCTATCGCTTCAGTGATTTTGCTTCTTAGCTCTTCTGCCGTATGATGATCTAATTCTCCTGTTAATCGAACCAACAAGACATCTTGTTTGAATTCCAATTCAATCGAAAGACTCACTATACAAACCTCCTCGGAAATCTTATAGTCAGTCTTTCGCTGCCGACAGAATAGAATCCTTCTCACCGACAAAACTAGTTCTATTTCGTCACATTTAGCTGTTTACGATGTTTGAGAGAAAATAGAGAATGTACGTTTGAATATCTTCCACCAAGAAGCAGCATCGATATCTTCTTTTGCAAGAAGCGGTGAAGAACTAACTACTTTGTTATCCTTCTTAATGGTCAACGTTCCAATTTTGTCGCCTTTTTGAATAGGCGCATTTAGCTTCTCGTTCATTTTCACTTCTGTTTTAACGTCTTTGGCTGCATTTCCTTTTTTCAATAAAACAGAAATAGGCTCGGACGTAACGGCTGTTACCTGATCTTCGCTACCCTTATTTACATCTATCTTGGCAATAACGTCTCCTTTTTTGTATAAAGGCTTCGTTGTATATTGACTGAATGCGTAGTCTAACATTTTGGTTACTTGATTATTGCGGTCTTTTGGCGTGCTTGCACCGAATACAACCGCTAACACACGCATATTTCCTTTCTTAGCGGTAGCTGTCAGGCAATACTTGGCTTGACCGGTAAATCCCGTTTTGAGTCCATCAACGCCGGGATAAAACTTCACTAAGCGATTTGTATTTACTAACCAAAACTTCTTATCTGTATCCGTGCGTAAATAAGCTTCGTATTTACTCGTATAGTTAATAATTTTTTCATACTTTAGCAGCTCTCTGCCCATCATGGCCATATCATGAGCTGTACTATAGTGATTTTCTACGGGCAGGCCTGTCGGATTTTGAAATTTTGTGTGAGTCAAACCAAGCTCTTTCGCTTTTTGGTTCATCTTTGCTACAAATTTTTCTTCTGATCCAGCTAAATATTCAGCCATTGCCATAGAAGCATCGTTACCAGAACCTATCGCAATCCCTTTTAGCAAATCATTTACCGTCATTTCTTCTCCGGGCTCTAAAAAGATTTGTGACCCTCCCATTGAAGCGGCATATTCACTTGCTCGCACTTTATCTTTTAAGGTAATTTTCCCTTTATCCAAAGCCTCCATAATTAAAATCATTGTCATAATTTTAGTCATACTAGCAGGGGGAAGTTCTTGATTACTATTTTTTTCGTATAGAATTTTTCCTGTATCCCGTTCAATTAAAATAGCTGACCTAGCACTGTCAGCAAGCTCAGAACTCTTTTTTTCTGCGGCTAAAACAGGTTGCGTCATAAGTGGAAATAAAAATATGACAACGAGTAACTTTACAATAGTTCGCTTCATCTCCACAAACCTCCATTCTTTATACAACCTATTTTTTCCAAGGTATAATCGATTTATACTAAACGAAATAAAAAAAGCATCGAGAAATTCTCGATGCTTGAAGTCATATTTTCTTCTTATTTTTGATAAGCTGGAAGCTGCTTTACTACTTCTTTTACAAGCGATAAAAACTGCTGTTTTACTTTTTCAGTCGTTTCAATCACTTCTTCATGATTTAACGGCTGATCTAAAATACCAGCTGCCATATTAGAAATACAAGAAATACCCAGCACTTTCATACCCGCATGGCGTGCCACAATAACTTCTGGTACTGTAGACATACCGACCGCGTCTCCCCCGATAATGCGAAGCATGCGTACTTCAGCAGGCGTTTCATATGTTGGACCTGTGTTTCCTACATATACACCTTCTTGTAAGGCGATATTTAAATCAGCTCCTACTTTCTTCGCTAATTGACGAAGGTCCTTGCAGTAAGCAGTTGACATATCCGGGAACCTTACTCCAAAATCAGAGTCATTAGGTCCAATCAAAGGGTTCGTTCCAAAGTTATTAATATGATCAGAAATAATCATTAAATCTCCTGGATTAAAGGATTCGTTCACTCCGCCTGCTGCATTCGTTACAACCAACGTTTCTACACCAATTTCTTTCATTACACGCACTGGAAATGTTACTTTATCAAGGGCGTACCCTTCATAAAAGTGAAAACGTCCTTGCATAGCTACAACCGGTACGTCATGAATGGTACCAATTACTAATTGACCAGCGTGACCTTCAACTGTTGAAACCGGGAACTCAGGAATTTCGTTATACGGAATTTTTACCGCGCCTTCAATTTCGTCAGCTAATACCCCTAGTCCAGAACCCAAAATAAGGCCAATTGTTGGTGTAACAGCTGATTGATTTTTAATATATTCTGCTGCTTTTTCAATATATTCTTTTTTCATACTCCATTCCCCCTGCTTAATCCAGCTCTTTTAAAAAACTTTTTCCATGCTTAGGCATTGTTACGCCAAAATTTTCTGCTACTGTTGCGCCAATATCCGCAAACGTTTGACGAATAGAAAGTTCTTTTCCTTCTTGCATGCCTTTATTGTACACAAGAAGCGGCACGTATTCACGCGTATGGTCTGTCCCATGATGAACAGGGTCATTTCCATGATCCGCTGTAATAATCAATAAATCATCTTCTTTTAATAAATCAAATACTTCTTCCAAGCGTACATCATATTCTTCAAGCGCTTGCCCATATCCTTGTGGATCGCGGCGATGGCCATAGAGAGCATCAAAATCAACTAAATTTAAGAAGCTTAAGCCTGTGAAGTCCATGTTTAATGTATCAACTAGCTTATCCATGCCGTCCATATTCGATTTGGTACGAAGAGATTTTGTGACTCCTTCTCCGTCGTAAATATCAGAAATTTTACCGATAGCAATAACATCGATGTCATTGTCTTTTAATTCATTCATTACTGTACGTCCAAAAGGCTTTAATGCATAGTCATGACGATTGGATGTACGTGTGAAGTTACCTGGTTCACCTAAAAACGGGCGAGCGATAACACGTCCAATCATATATGGATCATCTAGCGTTAATTCACGAGCAATCTCACAAATTTTGTACAATTCATCAATTGGAACAATTTCTTCATGAGCAGCAATTTGTAAAACAGAATCCGCTGATGTATAGACGATTAAGTCACCTGTTTCCATATGTTGTTTTCCTAGCTCATCTAAAATTTCTGTACCAGATGCTGGTTTGTTCCCAATAATTTTTCGACCTGTTTTTTCTTCTAGTTGTGAAATCAGCTCTTCTGGAAATCCGTCCGGAAACACATTAAAAGGCGTATCAATATGAAGGCCCATAATTTCCCAATGACCTGTCATTGTATCTTTTCCTGCAGAAGCTTCCTGCATTTTTGTATAGTAAGCGAGCGGTTTTTCAGCTTTATCAATTCCTTTAATTTCACGGATATTGCTTAGACCAAGCTTAGCCATATTAGGCATATGAAGACCGTTGCAGTGCTCTGCAATATGACCAAACGTATCGGCACCTTTATCATTGTATTTTTCAGCATCCGGTGATTCACCGATACCTACTGAATCCATGACAATTAAAAATACGCGTTTATATGTATGCGCCATTTTATTCCCTCCAAATATCAATTTATTTATTCTCTATAAAATTCCCGTTTGGAAATAATTTAACCATCTTCTCTTATTGGTCAGAAGTCTGACCTCTCTATTAGTATAGACGCTTTTTATTTTTTTGTACACATGAATGAAAGTGTTCTCAAACAAAAAACCAATGTCTATAAACTCACTGGACATTGGAATCTTCCTACGCTCGCGGATGAAACTGATTGTATACATCTTTTAAACGTGCTTTTGTAACATGTGTATAAATTTGAGTGGTCGAAATATCCGCATGCCCAAGCATTTCTTGAACGGCTCTCAAGTCCGCGCCGTTCTCTAACAAATGAGTAGCAAACGAATGCCGTAAAGTATGTGGAGTTAATTCTTTTTCAATTTTTGCTTCAGAAGCTAACTTTTTTAATATTTTCCAAAATCCCTGCCTTGTTAAACGCCTTCCGTGATGATTAACAAAGAGTGCTTTGTCCTGTTCCTTTTGCTTTGTTAAAATACTCCGGCCATGCTGTAAGTACTCTTCAATCGCCTCCGTTGCCAACCTTCCGATGGGGACAATTCTTTCTTTATTCCCTTTTCCGATACAGCGAATAAATCCCATCGTCAAATGTGCATCATCAATATTTAAGTTAACGAGTTCAGACACACGAATTCCAGTAGCATAAAGCAACTCAAGCATCGCTTTGTCTCGTATGCCAAAAGGTGTCGAAGTATCAAACACATTTAACAGCGCCTCTACTTCCTCTGCATTTAGCACTTTTGGCAGCTTGCGCTCAAGCTGCGGAGTATCAATATGAACGGATGGATCTGTATCCGCTGCTTTTTCTCTTAGTAAAAATTGATGAAAAGATCTAGTTGAAGCCACATGTCTCGCAATCGTTTTAGATGACTTTTGCTGATCACTTAAATATTTCAGAAAATTAACGATGTGGAGTCTTGTTACTTCATTAAATGATTTCAGCTGCTCTACATGCTCTAAATATTGAGCATACTTTTTTAAATCTCGTTCATACGAATCAATCGTATTTTTCGCCAGTCCCCGCTCTACTACTAAATAATGAATAAAATCTTGAATTTGATCATTCAATAGCCTCTACTCCCCGTTTTGATAAAACATAAATAAACGCTCCAGCCACGTCTGATCTTTGTTCACACTTGCTTGCATGACTTTAACCGCTGAACCCGACGGCTCATCATAACGTTTATAATTTTGATACTCTTGAGATACCCATATCATTCCAAAATAAAACAAAAGAGTAAACCCGGTAAATAAGATAAATACTTTACATGTATTATATACCATTTCAGCCCATGATTTCATGAAACAATTCCTCCAATTTTTGATTCTATTAGAAGATATGCCCACTGGGACAGGTTTTATACATGTTTCTTGCCTTTATCCGCTGAGTTCTCTCCTGGTCATTTCCTTCCTTTCTATAAAACCATGTAGCTTGTAACCTCGTTATTTTTTCTATTTATGTACAACAAAAAACCTTCTCCATTAGGGAAAAGGCTTTTACTGCTTGTCTTCTTTATCCTGACAGCGATGGCAAATGCCATGAAACGTCAAGCGGTGATCTTTAATTTTAAAATTCCATTGCTTTTCCACAATTTCTTCAACGTCTTCAAGCAAATCTTCTTGAATTTCGTCCACAGATCCACATTCCATACACACAAGGTGATGATGAAAGTGTGCGGCTCCTTCTTGTCTTAAATCGTAGCGAGAAACGCCATCGCCAAAGTTTATTTTATCAACAATTTTAAGTTCAGTTAACAATTCTAACGTACGATAAACAGTTGCCAATCCAATTTCCGGAGACTTTTCCTTGACGAGGAGATATACATCTTCGGCACTTAAATGATCCTCTTCATGTTCAAGAAGTACTCTTACAGTCGCCTCACGTTGAGGTGTCAATTTATAGCTAGCTGAGTGCAACTGCTGCTTAATTCGCTCAATTCGACTTTCCATAATTATTCCCTCCCTCGCCATTCACTAATCCATTATATCAGATGTGTCGAGGGTGTCAAAATAAAGTTATTATTAATAAGAAAAAAGAATTCTTTTTACTTAATACTTATTCTTACTTATTTAATAGAGCCATTACACTTTTCATTAAAGTAGGTGATACGTAAGCTTCAACTGTAGCTGCACAGGCAACCAAACATATCATTGCAATCATCGTGCCGCTATAGCGTAAAAAGGATGCGGAAATAGGCTCCGCTGCTTTTTTAAAAAACTGCTGCCGCACGAGCTTCAAAGAAAAGGCAACTGAAGCCGCAGACAAGATCAGAAATGCCGGTATGAGAAAGATATTTTGCGGCATAACAGATACAAAAGATAGCGCAAACCCTGAGAGTCCCATTTGATTGACTAAAAAGCCTACGGTAAAACCAATCACCATTCCTTTTAAAAACAGCAGAATTAACACTACGGGCAAACCAATAATAGCAATTCCTAATATCCAAATGAGCCCCAAGTATTTAACATTGTGAAAAAAACTTTGCTGAAACATTTCAACGCTGCTCGCTACTTCTCCACTCTTCACCTGTCCGAAAAACCGGTTTAAATAGAAATACAGGTCTTCTTTTTGATCAAGCGTCAAACTATTTACAACAATAGCCCCAAAAATGATTCCCATTAAAAACAGCACGGTTACAAACAAATAAATAGAACTGTTTTCTTGAAAATGTCTTGCATACGATAACGGCAATTGTTTTTTTCTCATCGTCTTCCTCCTATTAATCGCTTAATAGAGTGTATGATAGAGTACAAAAACTATGCCAAGAATCTTTTGAATCTATCAAATCTACGTTCACCATCACCTTAAAAAAATCCGAACGAATTTGATTCTCCATCAAGAATCTCTATTCATCGTTCGGATTTTCTTTTAAGTTGCTAGATTGCCGTTCGTATGTAAAAGAAAAAACTCTCTTACTCTCCTAATCCGCTTTTTAACTGTAAGTACTGCACAGCATAGGCTGTTTTTGCATCATAAATTTCTTTGTTTTGAATAAGAGTAAGCGCCTCATCTACGGTAACTTCCATTACTTCAACAAATTCATCTTCGTCTAATTCCGCTTTGGTGGTCATCACTTTTAAATCTTCCGCTAAATAAAGGTGAACCAACTCATCTGCAAAACCGGGTGATGTATAAAAAGAAATAATATGGCTAAGCGAATCCGTGGTATAGCCTGTTTCTTCTTCTAACTCACGCTTTGCCGTCACAATCGGCTCTTCTCCTTTTTCTAGCTTGCCGGCTGGAATTTCGACCAAAATACGATCCATCGGCCTGCGATACTGTTTGACCATAATCATTTTATGATCGTTTGTTAACGCAATGACAGCTACGGCTCCAGGATGCTTAACTACTTCTCTTGTACTCGTTTTTCCGTTTGGAAGCTCTACTTCTTCTAAGTACAAATCAATTACTCTGCCTCCAAACAGCTTTTCAGAAGACAGCATTTTTTCTGTTAAATGATCCATTTTCTACACCTCGTTCTATTTTTTTGACTCTTACATATATTCTATCATACGAATCTTGGGAGGTAGAAAAAATGAAAGTTTATGTTCACGAGAAGCAAATCATTTTGGTCGGTAAAGCATGGGAAATCAAGCAAAAGTTAAAAGAATACGGCGAACAATTTCAGTATGTTGATGAGTGGACGAACGCTATCTCTCAAAATTTTAATTCTTACAAACAACAAGCAGACTGCAGACACTAATTGTGCTGCAGTTTTTTAATCTTCTTATTTGAGTTTCCCTCTATCATAGCGCTACAATAGATAGAAACAAGTAAAAAATAAGGAGTGACATATATGGAAAAAAGACGCTTAGGTACTTCAGATTTGCTCGTCAGTACATTAGGTTTAGGATGCATGTCTCTTGGAACAGAACAGAAACACGCTGTCAATATGGTTGATGAAGCTCTGGAATATGGAGTTAATTATTTTGATACAGCAGATTTATATGACTTTGGCTTAAACGAGGAGTTTGTGGGACAAGCTCTAAAAAACCGCAGACATGATATTGTTTTAGCCACAAAAGTAGGAAATCGCTGGAACGATGCAAAAGACAGCTGGACATGGGATCCGTCTAAAGCTTACATAAAAGATGAAGTAAAAGAAAGCCTGCGCCGGCTTCAAACGGATTACATCGATTTATATCAACTGCACGGAGGGACGGTTGAAGACAATATTGAAGAAACGATTGAAGCATTTGAAGAATTAAAACAAGAAGGCGTCATTCGCTACTATGGTATTTCATCTATCCGCCCGAATGTGATTCGAGAGTATGTGCAAAACTCTTCTATTGTCAGTGTCATGATGCAATACAGCTTATTGGACAGACGTCCTGAAGAAAGTGCTCTTCCCCTTTTACACGATAACGGCATTAGCGTTGTAGCCAGAGGTCCAGTAGCCAAAGGGCTGCTAACCGAAAAAGGAGAGCAAAAGCTAGCTGCATTCGAAAATAAGGGATACTTAGACTATAGCGGTACTGAATTAGCAAAAACGATAGAAGCATTTCGTCACGTACGACCAAATCACTCTCTGAATTCAACTGCACTTCAATACTGTTTAGCTAATCCTGCGGTAGCCTCAGTTGTAGCAGGAGCAAGCTCTTCTTCACAGCTTCGTGAAAACGTAAAGGCTGTCGAGACCTCCCCGCTACAGCCTACTGAAGTTAACAAGCTGCAATCGATCTTTAAAGCAAATCAATATGAAGCTCATCGTTAAAAAATAAAAGCGCCTTTATCGGCGCTTTTATTTTTTAAACTCGGACCAGTTCATATCACTTTCATTTAACAGTTCTTCAAACGATTTATTTTTTTCTTTTTCTTTTCGAATTCGAGCAGCTTCTTTACGCTCTGTTTCTTTCTGCTCTTCTTCTTTTAAAGAAAGCGCCTGTTTTTTAGCTTGAAGCTGTTTTAATAAGCTATCATTTAGCTGATCTTTGATACTGAGCTGATCGTTTTGTTTTTGTGCTGATTGTTTTTGCTTTTTTTTAGCCATCACAATTCCCCCGCTACTTTAATTGAGAGATATTGTATCATATTCTTGCTTTTGTTACCAAAAATCAAAATGCATCTAGTTTTACATGTTCATCAACGATTAAAGTTGGCTCTGTAGACTGTTGAATATCTTCTACCGTATAACCTTTCGCTACTTCCACAAGTTTTAGGCCTTCTGCCGTAATATCAATGACCGCTCGATCTGTAATAATACGATCTACTACCCCTTTTCCTGTCAGAGGGAGAGTGCACTCATTTAAGATTTTAGGTTGGTCTTTTCTTGTCACATGTTCCATAATGACAATGATGCGCTGCGCTCCATGAACTAAATCCATTGCACCGCCCATTCCTTTAATCATTTTCCCAGGAATCATCCAGTTAGCTAAGTCACCAGTTTTTGAGACTTCCATGCCTCC
Organism: Priestia aryabhattai B8W22; assembly: GCF_000956595.1. Classification (GTDB taxonomy): domain Bacteria; phylum Bacillota; class Bacilli; order Bacillales; family Bacillaceae_H; genus Priestia; species Priestia aryabhattai. The sequence continues at coordinate 94,049 of NZ_JYOO01000016.1, forward strand.
TAAAATCGCAATATTAATATGCCCTCCGCGAATCATGCCAAACGATTCAGCACTGTCGAAGTAAGAAGCCCCTTTTGTCGCCGTTACGGTTTCTTTACCTGCATTAATTAAATCAGGATCTACTTCTCCTTCTTTCGGATATGGTCCAATGCCTAATAGACCATTTTCAGACTGAAGCACCACCGTTTTATTATCTGAGATATGATTAGCCACAAGCGTTGGAATACCAATTCCAAGGTTTACATAAAATCCGTCCAAAATTTCTTTTTCAGCACGTTTTGCAATTCGCTCTCTCACGTTCACGCCGTTTTCAATCATGAAAAATCTCTCCCCTTTTGTTATTTTTGAACGGTTAAACGCTCAATACGTTTTTCTTGTTCACCAATAATTAACGATTGAACATATACACTAGGTGTGTGGATAATATTTGGATCAAGTGAACCTGTTGGATGAAGTTCCTCCACTTCTGCTATCGTCACTTTTCCTGCTGCTGCAATCATTGGGCTGAAATTGCGCGCTGTCTTGTTATACACTAAATTCCCCATATGATCGGCTTTCCACGCTCTAACCAAACTAAAATCAGCTTTTAACGCCTCTTCTAGCAAATATTCTTTCCCATCAAACACGCGAACTTCTTTTCCTTCAGCAATGGGTGTTCCCACTCCTGCTGGTGTATAAAATGCAGGTATGCCCGCTCCGCCGGCCCGAATCTTTTCAGCTAGCGTGCCTTGAGGTAGCAATTCTACTTCAATTTCTCCTGACAATACTTGTCTTTCAAACTCTTTATTTTCTCCCACGTAAGAGCCAATCATCTTTTTAATTTGTTTGTTTTTCAGAAGCAGTCCAAGTCCCCAGTCGTCTACGCCGCAGTTATTTGAAATTACGGTTAAATCTTTTACCCCTGTTTCAACTAACGCTAAAATCAAATTCTCCGGAATTCCACATAAACCAAAACCACCGACCATAATCGTAGCACCGTCGTGAATATCTTTCACCGCTTCTTTAAACGACGTATGTACTTGTTTCATACATAACCACCCCTTCGTTATTTTTGAAAACGCTTTCTAATCTATTATAAAAGATTTTTATTTCTTTTTAAATATATATATAACTAAAAATTATAATTTAATCATTTTTTTGTCAAAAAAGTTATATTAGTAGACAAAATTCAAAGGAAAACAAAAACGCCACGAGTTCCAAAGCAGTATGTTTGGAATCTGTGGCGTTGTGATATAGCTTTAATGTTTATAAAAACTATATCAAAAATTAAGGACGTTCAACGATTGTTGCAACGCCTTGGCCTCCGCCAATACATAACGTTGCTAACCCAAGTTTTGCGTCGCGTTTTTGCATTTCATGAATAAGTGAAACTAGGACACGTGTACCACTTGCACCAATAGGATGTCCAAGCGCAATTGCTCCACCGTTTACATTTAAAATATCATGGTTAAATTGAAGTTCACGATCCACAGCGATTGACTGTGCAGCGAATGCTTCGTTTGCTTCTACTAATTGAACATCTTCTAATGAAACAGCAGCTCTTTCCAGCGCCTTTTTCACTGCGCTTACAGGACCGATTCCCATAATGCTTGGGTCTACTCCGGCAGTTGCATTAGCTTTAATAGACACTAATGGTGTTAGGCCTAACTCGTCTGCTTTTTTACGGCTCATTACCACTACTGCAGCTGCACCGTCATTGATACCAGATGCATTACCAGCTGTTACAGAACCGTCTTTTTTGAAGGCTGGACGTAGTTTCCCTAGACTTTCAGCCGTTGTGCCTGCGCGTGGGAACTCATCTTGTTCAAAAATTGTTACTTGGCCTTTTCTTCCAGGCACTTCTACTGGCACAATTTCATCTGCGAAACGACCAGATTGAATAGCTGCTTCTGCTTTTTGCTGACTTGAAGCTGCAAATGCATCTTGTTCGTCGCGAGTAATTTCATATTTATCACACAGATTTTCAGCTGTAACGCCCATATGGTAGTCGTTAAATGCACACCATAATCCATCTTGGATCATGCTGTCGACTACTTTTTGATCGCCCATTTTAAACCCGTTGCGTGCATTTTTTAATAGGTATGGTGCTTGGCTCATGTTTTCCATTCCACCAGCAACAATCACATCAGCATCCCCAGCAAGAATCGCCTGTGTAGCGAGATGTACTGCTTTTAGTCCTGATCCGCATACTTTATTGATGGTTAATGCTGAAACAGTTTCAGGTAAACCTGCTGCTAAAGTTGCTTGTCGTGCTGGATTTTGTCCTAAACCTGCTTGTAAGACATTTCCCATAATAACTTCGTCTACTTCGTTTGCTGATACCCCTGCTTTGTTTAAAGCTTCTTTGATTACAGTACCACCTAAAGTTGTTGCGGATACATTTTGTAAGCTTCCCCCAAAGCTGCCGATTGCTGTACGTACAGCGCTTACAATGACTACTTCTGTTTGACCCATGTCGAAAACCTCTCCTTACTGTTTGATTACTGTGATTAACTGTCACTTGTATTAATTTCGACATCGCTTGCGAAATTCCTCTTTTTTTGTAAAAATTTATAATTTTTATTGAATTTTAATTTTTTAGAATTAAAATAAATATTAGTAAGCGTTTACATTGTGGGAGGAGAGCGGTTTATGGGATTTCCTAAAAAAGTAACAATTATAGAAGTTGGTCCACGAGATGGACTTCAAAATGAAAAAAATTTTGTTCCAACTGATAAAAAAATTAATTTTATCAAAAAATTAAAAGAAGCGGGACTATCCGAAATCGAAATTACATCCTTTGTTTCTCCAAAATGGGTCCCTCAAATGAAAGATGCTTCTACTATTGCACCTATATTTCAGACTGATACATGCCGAAACATTGTACTGGTGCCGAATCAAAAAGGCTTGGAAAAGGCACTGCAAGCTGATTGCCGCTCGGTTGCGCTTTTTATTGGCGTAAGCGATACCTTTAATCAAAAAAACATTAACAAAAACACCGAAGAAGCTGTACAAACGCTGCTTACTCTCATTCAGCAGCTTAAGCAGCAAGAATGTTTTATTCGCACCTGCGTTTCCACTGCTTTTTATTGCCCGTATGAAGGAAAAACAAATGAACGTGACGTGCTGAGCCTTTGCGAAAGCTTTGTGGAAGCTGGAGTGGATGAGCTAAGCGTTGCCGATACAATCGGCATGGCAAATCCTAAAGATGTATTTTCACTTTTCTCGAAATTAAAACAAAGTTTTCCCCACACGCTACTTGCTGCGCACTTTCACGATACGAGAGGATTGGCTATTGCAAATATCTACGCAGCTCTGCAAGCCGGTATTAACAGGTTCGATTCATCTGCTGGCGGGTTAGGAGGATGTCCCTTTGCTAAGGGAGCAACGGGAAACGTAGCTACCGAAGATCTTGTCTTTATGCTTCATGAAATGGGTATCTCCACTTCTATTAATGAAGAAAAGCTGCTCGAAGCGGTCGATTTTATCGCTCCTTACATTTCAAGACCGATTGAAAGCAAGCAATACTCTTTGTTTGCACAGCGTTAAAAATTAGGTTTTTATGAGAGCGATGCTATAATAAATACTAGCTATATTAACAAAAGGAGCCGCTAATCATGAAAAAATGGCTATTATTAATAGGAAGCGTTCTCGGAGCATTTGCCGCTCTTGGCATCTTTTTTACAAATCAAATGATGTACATCCGTAAAAAGACCGACAAAGTCATTATTGACCGCGATACGGAAGATGGCTTTTATGATGAAAACGTCTATAACGCTCTTCCTAAAGAAGCATTTGTGCTTCCTTCTTCTCTCGGCTATAACATAGCTGGGACCGTTATTAAACAACACGATCACAACCGATTTATGATTCTTTCGCATGGAGTTACAGTTCATTCACTGAACTCTATGAAATATGCTCGGCTTTTTCTGAAGCTTGGATGGAACGTCGTTCTTTATGATCATCGCCGTCACGGCAAGTCTGAAGGAAAAACAACGAGCTACGGCTATTATGAAAAGCTGGACCTTCAATCTGTTGTTCACTGGGTAAAAGAACAATTAGGTTCAACTATTTCCCTTGGGATTCACGGGGAATCTATGGGAGCTGCGACCACTCTTTTATATGCTGGAATGGAAGACGGAGCTGATTTTTATATTGTCGACTGCCCTTTTTCAGACTTGGAAGAACTTCTTGCCTATCGCTTAAAACAAGATTTCCACCTGCCCAAACAGCTTGTGATGCCAGCAGCCAATATTATTTTAAAATGGCGAGAAGGCTATTCATTTAAAGACGTATCCCCCATTTCAGTCGTAGATCAAATTAAACATCCTGTTCTGTTTATCCATAGTAAAGAAGATGACTATATTCTTCCTAAAATGACGGAGCAGCTGCATGCCAAAAAAATGGGTGCAAAACGGCTGTATTTGGCACCTGTAGGCACTCATGCCCGCTCGTATGCTGATAATCCAAGAGAATATGAACAAGTTATTGAATCATTTTTAGAAAAAATACAAAAAGAAGCGCATTAAAGCGCTTCTTTTGTTTTATCGATAAATGACATGCGCGGATTTAAAATTTGAGAAGGACATTTTAGCATAAACGCATATGCACTTTCATTGTAGTCAACCGTCATATTATCATCTAAAAATACTTGCTTTGTTTTTTCGACAAGAACAGGAACAAAATTCGTCTCGATGGTTACATCATCGCTTTCTTTTTCATCAACAATCCATAGCGTTGTTACACCGCTCACAACACAGCCGCATCCGTCCGTATCGTATTTTAATTTTAAATATAGTGAAGAATCTTTCCCGTACTTTTCTTGTATTTTTGCTATCGCTTTATCTGTAAAGGTAATATTCATTTTCCTTTAACTCCTTTTAAACTAATTGTATAAACAAACGAAAATTGCTTATATAATGAGTATAATACACATCTCGCTTTCATTAAACTCTGGCGCTTCATATAGATGTGTACAAAAAGGAGGTTTTTCTATGTCAAAAGTACAAATTAAAGTAATGGATAACGGCTCTTTCCGTGTCACTGGAGACGTTGAATTAATTGATGCAGACGGGAACAAATTTGAGACAAAGCCGACGTTTTCACTCTGCCGATGTGGCCAGTCGCAAAAGATGCCCTTTTGCGACGGAAATCATAAAGGAAAATTCGACTCTTGTGTGCGCGCTGCAAAAATTTTAGACGAGCAGTAGATTTATAGAAATACAGCCTTACTGAACGAAACCATTGATAACCTGTGGTTAAAACACAGGTTATTTTCTATTAAACGCATCCCCTGCCAATTTTTCTACGAGCCCCGGGGCAAGCTGATACATCTTCGAACCTATATTCATCCACTTAGGCAAGTTGACTTCTCGCTTTGGTTTCCCAATAATATTGACCGTTTTTTCAGCTACGTATTGAGGTGTTAACATAAACTTTTCTACACTTTTTTCATAGTTTCCTGATTGATCTGCTATTGAAAAGAAGTTGGTTTGAATAGGACCTGGATTCACTGCGGTTACATAGATATCTGTTTTCGCTAATTCCATTCGCAGGCTGTTAGTAAACCCTAGCACGGCATGTTTAGAAGCTGAATAGCCACTGGATTTAGACGTTGCAAGTTTTCCTGCTTGAGAAGCAATGTTAATAATATGTCCTTTGTTTTCTTTTAGCATATAAGCTAAAATTTCTTGTGTACATGCAATTAATCCAATAACATTGACTTGAAACATTGAGGTAATTGTCGTAATCGATGCTTCTTTCACTTCTTCAAATACACCAAAGCCTGCATTATTAATCAGCACATCAACACGCTTCATTTCACTTATCATTTTCTGAACAACTCTTTTGACTTCCTCTACGTTTGCTACGTCAGCTTTATATATGTAAGAGGCAATCCCATACTGTTGACTAATTTGCTCAGCTACTCGCTGCAGCTTTTCTTCTGTACGTGCAAGTAAAACGGGGACGCCCCCTCTTTTGGCCACTTCATAAGCTAAATGTTCTCCAAGACCTCCCGAAGCGCCTGTAATCACGACATGTTGGTTCTTTAACGAGGATTTCAAATATAACACACCTTTTTTATAAGTTAAGAGCACACAGAATAAATAAGCGTACTTTCCTTTTCATGTGTACTGATTTTATTTGCATCTTCTAAAAAATCGAGCTGACCAATTGTTTCAGAAAGAGTTAGCCCTAGTTCTTTTTCATAAATAGTAGGAAATAGCTGTTTGCAAATATCAAATGCTGTTTGAGGGCGTTCTTTTATCATGCTAAGTACTTTATCGGCTCGATCGCTTTGCTTTTGTAACCTCTCTTGTACAAGTTCACGGACATGTAACACTTCATCTCCATGACCTGTATAGATACAGCTTATCTCTAAGTCAAGCAGACGTCTTAACGAATGATTATATTGAAGAAGCGTTTTAGGCCGCTCGCCGCTTGGTTTCATAGGAGGTTCAATAAGCGGATTAGATGAAATATGCTTTAACAGCAAATCTCCTCCAATCATAACCGCTGTTTTTTCATTGTATAATGCAATATGGCTTTGAGCATGACCGGGCACTTCAAGCACTTTCCAACTCTCTAGGCCCGGAATGTAATCTCCTTCCTGCACAGAAGTTGTAAGAGAACGGTGACATGAATACTTCATTGATGCTTTTAAACGTTTTAAATAGGGGCGAAATCTTTCATCTACGCCTGCTTTCATAAAGTGATCTTCAAAAAACGCATCGTACCACTCAAAGAAATCCGGATTCTGGGAGATCCAAGGCTGATTTTTCGCATGACCGACGATGGCGATATCTTTATCAAAAAAATCAAGCATTCCTACGTGATCAGGGTGGTGGTGAGTTAGGACAACTTGCTTAATATCATCTGGTTTTAATCCTATTTCATTAAGCTTTTCTTTAAATACAGACCACGCTGCCTCCGTTTTAATACCAGCATCGATTAGCGTAACGGTCTGACCTTTTATAACAAAAACATTCACATCTCCTACCGCAAAAGGAGTAGGCAGCACAATTTTATACAATTGCTCATTCATCTGTATTTTTGCTCCTTTACCATCGCATTTTCTTTTAAGTTTACACGATTTTTCCCCTTATTTATACAAATGCGTTCATTTTCTGAAAATTACATTGACATCCCTCTCTTTTTCATTGCATAATGACAGAAATATAGTGAAGTTTTATTCATATCTTTAGATAACTATGCATTTTATAAAGAAGAGATACACAAACATAAACCTTTAACAGATACTGAAATCTCAGTATCTGTTTTCATTGGATAGCAAATGACTGGAGGAAATTTTAATGAAAACGGATCTAAATATCGCCTTTATTGGAGCTGGATCAATGGCTGAAGCCATGATCTCAGGGCTGCTGTCAGCTAAAAAGCTTCGCCCCAATCAAATCACCGTAACAAATCATAGCAACGACAAAAGACTTCACGAACTTCGAAACGCCTATGGAATTAACATTACGCGTAATCATGCCTTGTTAATCGAAAAAAGCGATATCGTCGTGCTTGCTATTAAACCAAAAGACGTAGCGGAAAGCATCGATACGATTAAGTCCTATATTCGTCCCCATCACCTCGTTCTCTCTGTTTTAGCGGGTGTATCGACTGCCACAATTGTAAACTTGTTTGACCAAGAAGTAGCGGTTGTAAGAGCTATGCCAAATACATCTGCTTCTATTGGATTATCGGCTACAGCCATTGCACCCGGCAAATTTGCTACAGTGGAGCATATGAACGTTACTACTGCTTTATTTGAAACGATTGGGACGGTTACAACTGTAGAGGAAGAGCAGCTTCACGCTGTAACAGGACTATCGGGAAGCGGCCCAGCGTATATCTATTATCTAGTAGAAGCAATGGAAAAAGCAGCTGAAAAACAAGGCTTGGATACGTCAGTGTCGAATGAACTAATTCTTCAAACGCTTATCGGTGCTGCCGAAATGCTGAAACAGTCACCTAAAACGCCAGCCGTACTTCGAAAAGAAGTGATGAGTCCTGGCGGTACAACAGAAGCAGGAATCGAACAGCTTATTTCTCATAACTTCCAAGAAGCGATGATACAGTGTATTGAACAAGCTACCATTCGCTCTAAATATTTAGGAGATACGATTGACGAAAAAATCTCGAGTAAACGCTCGTAAAGGTTCACCTCTTTCTAAAAAAAGAAAGAGGTTTTTTTATAATCAAAAATGGATAAGCAGATTATGTGAAAGAAAATTCAATGCGGTGATATAATAACTTTTGTTTAGAGTATCGAAATAATTGGAGGTTAAACCAAATGACAACAAAACTATTTTCACCTTATACAGTAAAAGACGTAACATTAAAAAACCGAATTGTAATGTCGCCAATGTGCATGTATTCATGCGAAAAAGAAGACGGAGTAGTAACCGACTTTCATATGGTTCACTACACAACTCGCGCGGTTGGACAAGTAGGTCTCATTATGGTTGAAGCCTCAGCTGTCGTCCCACAAGGTCGCATTTCAGCTCAAGACCTAGGAATTTGGAATGATGAGCAAAGAAGTGGATTAACCAAGCTCGTGACACAGCTAAAAGAAAACGGTGCAAAAACGGCCATTCAACTTGCACACGCAGGACGTAAAGCAACTGTTGAAGGCGATATTTATGCTCCTTCTGCTATTGCTTTTGATGATAAAAGTAAAAAACCTGTGGAAATGACCACAGAACAAATTCATGAAACGATTTCTGCCTTTAAAGAAAGCGCTCGACGCTCAAAAGAAGCTGGGTTTGATATTATCGAGCTTCACGCGGCACACGGTTATTTAGTACATCAATTCCTATCACCGCTAAGCAATAAACGCAGCGACGAATATGGCGGCAGCGCAGAAAACCGCTATCGTTTCTTAAAGGAAATTATTGACGCTGTGAAAACAGAGTGGGAAGGTCCTTTATTTGTCCGTGTTTCTGCTTCTGACTATACAGAAGGCGGATTAACCGTAGATGATCACGTTGCATTTGCAAAATGGATGAAAGAACAAGGCGTCGACTTAATTGATGTTAGTTCCGGTGCTCTTGTACATGCTCCAATCAACGTATATCCTGGCTATCAAGTGCCGTTTGCAGATAAAATTAAGCAGCAGGCAAATATTGATACAGGCGCAGTTGGATTAATTACAACCGGACGACAAGCAGAAGAGATTCTGCAAAGCGAACGCGCGGATTTAATTTTTGTTGCGCGTGAACTTCTCCGCGATCCTTACTTCCCGCGCACAGCGGCAAAAGAACTAAATGAAACACTTTCAGCACCCGTTCAGTACGAACGCGGATGGTAAAAAAAGACGAGGGTACCCTCGTCTTTTTTATGAAATCGTAAACCTTTTTAAGTCTTCTGCTATATCGGTATTCGGAAAAATTTCTTTTGCTCCTTCTGCTAACCGGCTGACTGCATCGCCTTGGTAACGCGAACTGATATGAGATAAAATAAGACGCTCGGCCGATGCTGTTTTAGCAATTTCAGCGGCTTCTTTTGCAGTAGAATGAAAATAGTTGTAAGCCAGCTCTTCATCTCCCGCTGCAAAAGTAGCTTCATGGATTAACACATTCGCATGCATAGCAAGCTGAACACTTTGCATACACCTTCTTGTATCTCCTAAAACCGTGATGACCTTCCCTTTTTTAGGCTCTCCTACAAACTCTTGTCCATTAATAAGACGCCCATCTTTTAATACTACTTCTTTCCCTTCTTTTAACTGCTGATAATGAGGCCCTGGGGGAATACTCATCTCTTTTAAACGCTGAACGTCCAATGATCCTGGCAAATCTTTTTCGACAACGCGATATCCATAAGATAAAATGCCATGTTCAAGTTTGCCAAACTCCACTGAAAAAGTTTCATCTTCAAAAATCGTTCCACTTTCACTTTCTTCTTCTATTTCAACAATCTCTAGAGGATATTGCAGATGAGTTTGACTTACAGCCAGCGTGACTTCAATAAATTCTTTAATTCCTTTTGGCCCGTATACAGTAAGCAGTGATTCTCCGCCTTGAAACGAGCGGCTTCCAAGAAGTCCAGGTAATCCGTAAATATGATCACCGTGAAGATGCGTAATAAAAATTTTCTCAATTCGTCTCGGTTTAACGGCTGTATATAAAATTTGATGCTGTGTTGCTTCTCCGCAATCAAAAAGCCACACCGCCCCTCTTTCCTGCAAAAGTTCGAGCGCAAGAGATGAAACATTCCGCTGTTTTGCCGGTACTCCTGCACCCGTTCCTAAAAATAACAATTCCATTTTCTACTTCCTCCTTCACACGTACAAAAAGCCTGTAAGTATATTATACAGGCTTTTTGCAAACTTACCTATTTGATGCTGTCAAGCGCATACGTAACAGTAGCTAATAACAGCTCAATATCACTTTCCTCAATGTTGAGCGGCGGCGAGAGCGTGAGAACATTATTATAGCCGGCTACCGTTGCTCCATTTTTACCAATAATGACTCCTTTGCTTTTACATTTAGCAATTACTTCATTTACAAGATTAACGTCTAGCGGTTCCTTCGTTTGCTTATCAGCTACAAGTTCAATTCCGATTAAAAGCCCTTTACCTCTTACGTCTCCAACGTATGGGTGGCTATCGATAAGCGGCTTCAGCTCACTTAATACGTAAGCCCCGAGCTGTTTAGAACGTCCAAAAAGATTTTCTCTCTCCATAATTTCTAAATTCTTTAATGCCAGTGCACACGCAGCCGGGCTCCCGCCAAATGTATTAACGTGGCGAAAATACTCGTACTGATCGCTATCTTTGAACGCTTCATAAATTTCTTTTTTAACAGCAGTTGCAGAGAGCGGAAGATATGCGCTTGTAATTCCTTTTGCCATGGTAATGATATCCGGTTTTACATCGTAGTTCATAAAACCAAAAGCTTTTCCTGTACGTCCAAAGCCGCAAATAACTTCATCTGCAATTAAAAGTGCACCATGTTTTTCACAAGTTTCTTTTACACCTTTCATATAATTTTGAGGCGGTAAAAGAATTCCTCCTCCTGTAATAATTGGTTCCATAATAACAGCGGCAATCGTTTCGCTTAACTCCCACGTCATAACATTGTCAATATCTTTTACAGATTGAAGCTCTTCTTTGGGCGCATGGTAGTCATCTTGCCCTCGGTACGAATCAGGGGGCGCAACGTGAATAAAGCCAGGGGCAAGCGGTTCATATTTATATTTACGCTGAGCTTGGCCTGTTGCTGCTAGTGCGCCCATTGAATTTCCATGATAACCTCGGTAACGCGAAATAAATTTGTAGCGAGAATGCTCTCCTTTTTGCTGATGGTACTGACGCACAATTTTAAAAGCCGTTTCATTTGCTTCAGATCCGCTATTTGAAAAGAAGATAACATAGTCATCACCTAGCATTTCATTTAGCTTCTCTGCTAGTTTGATAGCAGGTACGTGAGATTGAGTGAGCGGAAAATAAGCCAGTTCTTTTAGCTGCTCATAAGCTGCAAGCGCTAACTCCTCCCGTCCATATCCGGTATTTACACACCAAAGCCCTGCCATTGCATCTAAATAGCGATTTCCTTGTTCATCTGTAATCCAAGCCCCTTTTGCTTTTGTAGCTACCATCGTTGCATCCGGACTGTATGGTTTCATTCCATGCCATACATACTGCTCATCTTTTGCACGCAGATCTTTTTCATTTTGACTGACCTGTACCATCTTATCCACTCCCAAATCGCTAGCGCGGTATTTTTTCTGTATGAAAAGACTTCGACAAAATGCCGAAGCCACTTGCTATATTCATCTATATGTTAAAAGTCAAAGCGTGATGTAACCATCTTTTTGCGTGTAAAGAAGTTCAAACCGTCTTTGCCGTTGACATGCAAATCTCCGTAAAAAGAATCTTTCCAGCCGGAGAACGGGAAGAAGGCCATTGTAGCAGGTACTCCTACGTTAATACCGAGCATACCGGCATCTGCTTCTTCTCTAAATTGACGCACCGCTTTCGCATCTTTTGTATAAATCGTTGCTCCATTTCCAAAACGGGATTTTTCCATATAGCGAAGTGCTTCATCTAATGTGTCAGCGCGAAGCAAGCTTAGTACAGGTGCAAAAATCTCTTCTTTAGCAATGGTCATATCAGGAGTTACGCGGTCAAAAATTGTTGCTCCTAAGAAATTTCCTTCTGCATGTTCATCCATTTCTTTACGTCCGTCACGAATGAGTTCTGCCCCTTCTTTCATGCCAAGTTCAATATAATCCAGCACCTTATCACGATGCTCTTTTCGAATCACAGGCGTTAGAAGCACTTCATCATCAAAGCCGCTTCCCATAATTAATTCATCTGCTTTTTGCTTTAATTTTGAAACGAATTCATCACCTTTTTCACCAACTACGACAACGGCGCTGCACGCCATGCATCGCTGGCCGGCGCTTCCATAAGCCGAGCTGATAATATGTGATACCGCTTTGTCCATATCACAGTCTGGCATCACAACATGATGATTTTTAGCTCCGGATAAAGCCTGAACTCGTTTCCCTTGAGCTGCAGCTTGTTCATAAACATACTTTGCTACCGGCTGCGATCCGACGAATGAAATCGCTCTAACCTTTTCGTGCTCTATTAATCCGTTCACAACATCGTGTGCACCGTGCACAATATTTAATAATCCATCCGGTGCTCCTGCTTCTGTAAAAAGTTCAGCAAGTCGCGTTGCTAAAAGCGGCGTTCGCTCAGACGGTTTTAATACAAACGTATTTCCACATACAATGGCAAGCGGGAACATCCAAAGCGGTACCATCATTGGAAAGTTAAAAGGTGTGATGCCTCCGACAACACCAAGTGGAAAGCGGAACATTTCAGAATCAATTTCTTCCGCTATGTTATTTAATGATTCTCCCATTAATAAAGTAGGAGCACCCGCAGCAAACTCCACGCATTCAATACCGCGCTGTACTTCACCGTAAGCTTCTTTAAAAGCCTTGCCGTTTTCCTGTACAACTAATTTCGCTAACTCTTCGTGATGCTTAACTAGTAAATGTTGAAACGCAAACATTAATCTTGCTCGTTTTGGAGCAGGAACGTTACGCCATGTTTCAAATGTTTTTTGCGCTGTTTCTACCGCATTGGCTACATCTTCTTTTGTAGAAAGCGGTACTTTTGCAATTACTTCTCCGGTCGATGGATTAATCACCTCTCCAAATTCTTTCCCTGCCGTATCAACCCATTTTCCGCCCACGTAATTTTTTAAAACTTGCGTATCATTATTCACAACTGACATATCGCTTGGCCTCCTCGAAAAATAAGAAATGACAAATCTACCTTTATTATTGAATAAATAAATGGCGGTTGCATTAGACAAAATGTGAAACAACTCCAGATTCTCGTTTCACATTTTGCGCAGTGAATTCGGAAAAAGCTTGAACTAAAATGAACATATAGTAAAATCAGCCTCAACATAAAAAAACAGCTGTTTCCAGCTGCTTACTTATCCGTTTATAAATTCTGCACGCGACTTTTTCATCATAAACAAATATTCATATGCCATAATCATAAATTCAATCGCCAATCGTTTTTCCGGCTCCATAAAATCTTCACCCAGTAGCTTTTCTAGTTTTTCAATGCGGTGATACAGCGTTTGTCGGACAATGTATAAACGCTTAGCCGTCTCTTGTTTAGATCCGTTGCATGCTAAATATATTTTTAATGTTTCCATGAGTTTTGCATTGTACGTTTCATCATATGTAATAACGGGCTGCAGATATTCAAATACCACTTCCTGTAAGTCTTCATGCTGATGTAAAAGCGAAATAATTCGGTACATATGCAAATCATCATAAAAATGAATAATTGTTTGTTTTTGCAGCATTTCTTGAATCGAAATCGTTTCTTTAGCCGTTTCATAGCTTTTATGCATACAGTCGAGCTGTTCACAGTATTGGCCAATTCCGATAAAGCTAATGGCGTTCCGCTTTGAGTTTTCATCTGATTCGTATTGATTCATCCAGCGGTGAAGGCTGTTCTCTAACCTCTCTCTCCACGTGCTAACCATTCGTTTGTTCAAAAGAATAAATAATACTTCGCGATTTCGCTCGGATACTAATAAGTGGAAGCCTTCTTGTTCAAAGATGCTTCGCAGGATAAGCTTAAAATACGTTCGATCAAACTTTTCCCGTCTTTGCCACTTACAGCAAACAACGACACCCCCGCGAATAGGAGAGTCTGAGCACACCTCGTGCATGGAATCTTTTATTTGTTCAAGAGTTAACTCTCCGTTCATCCATTTTGTCATCCATTCGGTTTCATCTACTCTTTTTTTCTCTTCGACATACAAGTCCTTCAAAAAATGCTGAGCAAGTGCCGTTGCCGTCCGGTCAACGGTGAGCACTTCAAGTTCTGTTAACGCTTCATTTATAGAGGCGACATACAGCTGAGCATAATCTTGTCCTAATAAATGAATAGGCTGCTCAGTAAAATGCGGACTCTCATTTTCACTGCTTATATAATGAAGTAGAAGCTGCTGTTTGAGCAAGTCCATTTCCGGAGCAAAGGTAAGTAATTCATTTGAAACTTTAAGGCCGACAAGAAGCCCCGTAGATTCATATAAACACTGTAAGATAATGGCCGGGTCATTAACTGTTAACAGCAGCTGATTTAGCCTATGAGAATACTGTTCTAAATCGGAAATCATTTGATAATGCTGATTAATTAAAAGCGAGTGGACATCTTGCGTAATTTCAACAAATGGAACTTCTTCGTGAAATAAAATAATCGGAAAATCACATTCGTTCGCTTTATCAATCACAATTTGTGGAATCTTAGAAGTATAAGTGCCAAGTTCAATACACAGTCCTGATGCCTTACAAGAAATTAATTGCTGAAGAAATGATAAACAAGATTGAGGATCTTCTCCCCAGCCTACTCCTGTTGATAAAATGAGCTCGTTTCCTTTTAGCAGCTCATTAATGCGCGTTACTTCCATCACGTGCACCCATTTCACAGAATTAGTAAGCCCTTTCTCTCCAGCTATTACTTCACAGTTTACAAAATGTTTCCTTGTTAAAATCTCTGTTACTGTTAAATACGATTTCAAGTCAACACCGCCCCTAGCGAATTTCACATCATGTCTCCTGGATCATTAACGCGCATTTCGCATATGTGTAGAACAAAAGCTATATCTTCTTACATTATATTAAATATTTAGAAGAAATAAAATGTTTAATGAAAGAAACGAAAAAAGCTGTAACGATAATGGATCGTTACAGCTTCTGAGCTGTTTGCTGTAATTTATTAAAAAAACCGTGGCGTTTAACCGCTTGTTCTTTAATTCGGTGAATTTCTTTTTTATAAAAACGCAAATCTTGTAGTGACACTGCATTTAACATTTCCATTTTTAATTTATCAATAATTTTTGTTTCTTCTTGTGTCATACACTGCGTAGCTCGATCCATTCGTGTCACACCCTTTTTTATTTAATAGATTTATTGTGAAAACGTTCTACTATAATATTTACTACAATTTACTAGATAACTAAACCTTTTCTCTTTCGATGTAAACGAAATGTAACAACTGTAATACAGCGAATGGATAATATCTAGTTATTTTGCTTCATATCTAGAACGAAAAAAACAAAAAAACGGATCACTTTTATCAGCGAATATAGTAAAAAACTTATAGGTATTAGTAAAGAAAGAGATTGAGACATAACTAAATTACTCCCATCAACATCTAGAAGCACCTGCATACATGAAACCTACGTTCACCCTACCAATAAAAAAATCCGAACGATTCATCGTTCGGATCTTCCTTCAGCTAAAATAATTTTGTCCCAGCCTTCGTTTTTATACTTGTTGAATCAATACGGATGAAAAATATTTTCTAGCATCCGCCGTCAATATATGAAGCGTTTCTTGTTCGGTTTGGTTATTTTCAGTGCGTTCAAACCTCACAAATGCCCCGCTTAGATTCTCTGTTACGGCCGTTATTTTGAATCCTTTTTGCAGCAAAAAATCAATCTTTTCCCGCTCTGCCATATATTCATGGTAACTTGACATTTCCCTGCCTCCGATCTATTTTGGCATCTGTTTTTATAACGTTAATTTTTCAGCCTCGTTAGCTGTGTTTAACTCATTAAACTTTGCTCTTTTTGTATACTGTCCGTAGCCTTTTTGACCGACAAACTGCTTATCTTTTACAACAAATTCTCCGCGGCAAAGCACTGAAACCGGCTCACCTGTGATTTTCATTCCCTCAAACGCGCTATAGTCGACTGCCATATGATGCGTGTTTGCTGAAATCGTACGTTCAACAGAAGGGTCAAATATAAGCAGATCGGCGTCTGCACCAACCGCTATTGTTCCTTTTTTCGGATACAGTCCAAACAGCTTAGCAATTTTCGTTGATGTTATATCAACAAACTGATTGATATTAATTCGTTTCTTCACTACTCCTTCTGAAAATAAAATACTCATGCGATCTTCGATAATAGGGCCTCCGTTTGGAATCTTCGTAAAATCTCCTTTTCCGAGATCTTTTTGACCGTTAAAATCAAACGAGCACTGATCTGAGCCAATCGTTTGCAAGTCGCCATTACGCAGAGCATTCCACAAAACATCCTGGTTCCATTTTTCACGTAAAGGCGGCGACCATACGTATTTTGCTCCTTCAAAATTCGGTTTCTCTAGATAGGTTTGATCAAGCGTCAAATACTGCGGACACGTTTCACCCCAGATATTTACGCCTTTTTCCCTTGCTTCAGCAATCTTTTTAACCGCTTCAGCGCACGACACGTGAACAACATAGAGCTGCGAGTCAGCCAGCTCCGTTAGCACCGCAGCTCTTCCCGTAGCTTCTCCTTCTATTTCCGGAGGACGAGTCAGTGCATGATAGATAGGGTCGGTTTGTCCTTGCTCTAGTGCTTTTTCCGTTAAATACTCAATAACATCTCCATTTTCAGCATGTACCATCACAAGCGCCCCTAGTTTTTTAGCTTGCACTAGCGTTTGATAAAGGGTAGCATCGTCTGCTTGAAAAACATTTTTATAGGCCATGAATACTTTAAAAGAAGTAATTCCTTCTTTTTCAATAATCGTAGGAAGCTCGTTTAATACATCTTCCGTAATTTCTCCAATCATTAGATGAAAGCTATAGTCGATAGCCGCTTTTCCTTTGGATTTTTCATGCCATGTGCCGATCGCTTTTTGCAGCGGTTCGCCTTTATTCGTTAAGCAAAAATCAATAACAGTGGTCGTACCTCCAAAAGCTGCTGCTCTTGTACCTGTTTCAAAGTCGTCTTTTGTAACGGTGCCTCCAAATGGCATATCTAAATGAGTATGAGGATCGATGCCTCCTGGAAATACATAGTTGCCTTTTGCATCAATCACTTCACAGCCCTGCTCTTCAAAAGCCGATCCAATTGCCGAAATAACTCCATTTTCAATTAAAATATCGGCTTTATACGTATCTGTTGCTGTAACTACCACACCATTTTTAACGATTTTCTTCATTTCTTCATCCCCTTTGTATTTATACGTCTAATCGCTCTGCAGCCGTCGCTTGTAAAGCAGCTTGGCGTTCATTCCACGTCATTGGAGGCTGTTCATTTGGTAATTCAACCATAGATATCGCTCCGTCCACAGGACATACAATCGAACATAAATTACAGCCTACACAATCTTCTTCTCGTACTTTTAAGTAAGGTTTCCCTGAAGGATCTTTCAGCATATCAATACATTGATGAGAAGTATCTTCACAAGAAATATGACACTTATTGCAGTTAATACACGTATCCGGGTCAATGCGAGCCACTACTTTATAATTGAGATCTAAGTTGCCCCAGTCGGAATATTTTGAAACGGCTTTTCCTACAATGTCGCTTACTTTTTCGATTCCTCTTTCATCCAAATAATAGTTGAGACCTTGAATCATATCCTCTACAATGCGGAAACCGTGGTGCATAGCAGCTGTACATACTTGGACACCCGTAGCACCCATAAGCATAAATTCCACTGCTTCCTGCCAGTTCGAAACGCCTCCCATACCGGATATTGGAACGTTAATGAACGGACTTCTTGCACATTCAGCAACCATGTTTAATGCAATCGGCTTAACAGCCGGGCCGCAATAGCCTCCGTGAGCGCCTTTTCCCGCTACGTGTGGAATCGTATTCCACGAGTGAATGTCTACTCCTGCTAAACTATTAATAGTGTTAATCATACTAACAGCGTCAGCACCGCCTCGAACTGCTGCTTCTGCTGTAACTGTAATATCTGTGATATTTGGCGTTAATTTAACAATGACCGGCGTTTGAGCAACTTCTTTCGCCCAATACGTTTGTTTTTCAACCAAATCAGGGACTTGCCCAGAAGCAGCGCCCATCCCTCGTTCTGCCATTCCATGCGGACAGCCAAAGTTCAGCTCTAATCCATCTACTCCTACGTCTTCTACTTTTTTAACAATCTCATGCCATTTTTCTTGCTGAGGCTCTACCATAAGGGAGGCAATAATTGCGTGGTTAGGAAACTTCTTTTTCGTTTCATAGATTTCCTTCAAATTGACTTCAAGCGGACGATCGGTGATCAACTCAATATTATTAAAGCCGGCTACGCGCTGACCGTTGAAGCCAACGGCAGCAAATCGAGAGGAAACATTTAAAATCGGATCACCAAGCGTTTTCCAAACTGCGCCTCCCCATCCTGCTTCAAATGCACGCTGCACTTGATAACCTGAATTGGTTGGCGGTGCGGATGCCAGCCAAAACGGATTTGGTGATTGAATACCTGCTAAATTTGTTGTTAAATCTGCCATAGATTTCTCCTCCTCCTGATTTTAAGCTGTTTCCATTGTTTCTTTTGTTAGCTGCATATGAATATTTAACGCCGTTTGTTTCCCTTGCTGAGCAGCTGTCACAACCATTGCTTCTCCTTGTCCTTTACCAAAAATGACGTCTCCGCAAGCAAATACTTTTGGATTTGATGTTTGAAACGTCTCTTGATTGATTAAGACAACTCCGTCTTCATGGTTCAGCTGGAATTGTTGAATCAAAGACAGGTATCGTTCTTGACCGATTGCTTTAACAACAGCATCTACTGGAATGGTAAACGTTGAACCTTCAACCGGAACAGGCTTTCTGCGGCCGTCTGCATCTGGATCCGTTAACGTCATTTTTACGCATTCAATGCCGCTCACCTTACCATTTTCATCTCCAATAATTCGTATAGGAGACGTTAACCAGCGGAATTCAACACCATCTTGTTTCGCAAATTCAAATTCAAAATCGTAAGCCGTCATTTCTTCTCGTGTACGACGGTATAAAATTTGAACATTTTCAGCTCCCAAACGCACCGAACACGTAGCACCATCAATGGCAGTATTTCCTGCCCCAATGACAGCCACACGCTTACCAACAAATTCTGTTGATAGCGCTTCTGACTTCGTTTTTTTCACGAAATCAATCGCATCATACACGCCGTCTAGCTCTTCACCTTCAACATGTAGAGAAGGCACCTTACTCATACCAATAGCTAATACAACCGCGTCATATGACTGCAGTAATTCGCTTGGAAGAATATCTTCTCCAATTCTTACGTTCGTTTTAATTTTCACATCTAAGCTTTTTACTTGTTCAACTTCCCAGAATGAAATCGCTTGAGGAAGACGAAATGACACGATTCCATATGTATTTAACCCTCCTGCTTGTTTTTCCGCTTCAAAAATAGTTACGTCGTACCCAAATCGAGCCAGTTCTCTTGCTGCAGAGAGACCAGCCGGACCCCCACCAACAATCGCTACCTTTTTGCCGTTTGCTTTTCCTTTCTCAAACAGCACCTGTTCATTTTGAATAGCCCAATCCGTTGCGTAGCGCTGCAAATCTCCAATCATAATTGGTTTGGTTGAATGATTAAGCACACACGCGCCTTCACATAGTTCATCGGTTGGACAGACTCTCGAACAGCTTGCTCCTACTGGGTTAGAAGACATAATCGTTTCGGCAGACCCTTTTAAATTGCCCGATGCAATTTTTTTAATAAACGTCGGGATGTCAATTCCTGTAGGGCATGCCTGAATACAGGGTGCATCATAACAGTACAAACATCGATTAGACTCTTCGACTGCTTCTCTATTGGACAACCCTTTTTCTACTTCATTAAAATTTTGAATGATGGACGGCAAACTTTCCGGTGATCGCATTGCATCAACCTCCCAAGAATATCTGTTGATAAAAGCTAAATTGAAAGCGCTTACATATTTTTTATATACGTTATTTTCAACTTCTACTTTGGTAAAATGTATTACTAACTTTATTGTACAAAACGACCGTCTGTTCTTCATTATACATTATGTTAAAAAATTCAGACTATTTACTATTCACTATGTAAAAAGCCCCGCTTTTATATAAAAGCGAGGCTTCAGCTATTATTTTGCTACTTCTTTAATAATCGACACTACTAATTCAGATATCTTCACTAGTTCTTCTACCGGAATTTTTTCATTTGTTGTATGAATATCTTCATAACCAACTGCTAAGTTGACCGTTGGGATATCAAAGCCTGCAATTACATTTGCATCGCTTCCGCCTCCGCTTTGAAGCAAGCGTGAAGGACGATCGATATTGGCCACCGCTTTTTTAGCAACTTCCACAACATGATCTCCATCGCCAAATTTAAAGCCTGGATACATCACTTTAATATCAACTTCTGCATGTCCGCCCATTTCTTGTGCAGCTGTTTCAAATGCTTCTTTCATTTTGGCTACTTGTGCTTCCATTTTTTCTGGAATTAATGAACGAGCTTCTGCTAAAATATCGACGCGGTCACACACGATATTTGTTTGTGTTCCGCCTTCAAAACGTCCAATATTCGCTGTAGTCTCTTCATCAATACGTCCAAGCGGCATTTTAGAAATGGCTCTTGAAGCAATTGTAATAGCAGAAACGCCTCGTTCAGGAGCTACACCTGCATGAGCTGTTTTTCCATAAATTGTTGCATTTACTTTTGCTTGCGTCGGCGCAGCAACGATAATGTCTCCCACTTTGCCATCGCTATCTAAAGCATAGCCGAATTTTGCTGTTACGAGACTAGAATCAAGAGCTTTAGCACCCACTAAGCCAGATTCTTCTCCTACTGTAATAATAAATTCAATTTTTCCGTGCGCGATGTTTTCTTCTTTTAATACGGTGATTGCTTCTAGCATTGCTGCTAAGCCTGCTTTATCATCCGCACCAAGAATCGTTGTGCCGTCACTTTTAATATACCCATCTTCAATCGATGGTTTAATACCGTTTCCAGGTACGACTGTATCCATATGAGAAGTAAAGTAGATTGTGTCTACGCCTTCTTTTGTAGCTGGCAGTGTGCAGATTAAGTTGTTGGCTCCATGGCCCGTTTTTTCTTTGGCATCATCTTCTACTACTTCGACACCTAATGCAGTAAATTTTTCTTTTAGTACAACAGCAATTTTTTCTTCATGCTTTGTTTCTGAATCTACTTGTACTAATTCAATAAATAAATCAACGATTCGTTGTTCATTAATCATAATATGTAATCCCTCCAAAAATAACCTACAATGGTATGTTACCATGTTTCTTTGCTGGACGCTCTTCCTTTTTATTGTGCAACATTTCAAGCGCTTGTATTAATTTTATTCGTGTTTCCCGAGGATCGATAACATCATCGACCATTCCAGCGCTTGCCGCTACGTAAGGATTAGCAAATTTCTCGCGATACTGCTCAATTTTTTCGTGTCTTGTTTCATCTGGATTTTCACTGCCTCGAATGTCGTTTGCAAAGATAATATTTGCCGCACCTTGAGGACCCATAACAGCAATTTCTGCATTAGGCCACGAATACACAAGGTCTGCTCCAATCGATTTACTATTTAAAGCTACATACGCACCCCCGTACGCCTTTCGCAAGATCACCGTGATTTTCGGAACGGTAGCTTCGGAGTATGCATATAAAATTTTAGCACCATGTCGTATAATTCCGCCATGTTCCTGCTTGATACCTGGGAAAAAACCTGTAACATCTTCAAATGTAATAAGTGGGATATTAAATGAATCGCAAAACCGAATAAATCTTGCTGCTTTATCTGAGGAGTTAATATCTAAACTGCCTGCCATTACTTTAGGCTGGTTACACACAAGTCCGACAACTTTTCCATCTATGCGGGCAAAACCAATGACAATATTTCTGGCAAAGTCTTTTTGTACTTCAAAAAATGAGTGCTCGTCCACTACTTGGTGAACGACTTGACGCACATCGTAAGGACGCACGGCATCAAACGGGACAACATCTAATAAATCCGGACGATAATGATTACTCTGTACCTCTGAAGCTAAAGGAGGCTGCTCTTGACTAGACTGTGGAAGATAGCTTAAGAGCGTTCGTACTTGTTCTAGTACCTCTTGTTCCGTTGCACCCCTAAAATGGGCATTACCGCTAATTTCGTTATGAACAGCTGCTCCTCCAAGATTTTCCGAGGAAATGCTTTCTCCCGTTACCGTTTCAATTACTTTTGGTCCTGTAATGAACATTTGACTTGTTTCTTCTACCATAAAAACAAAGTCCGTAATCGCCGGTGAGTACACGGCTCCGCCTGCACAAGGACCCATGATAACAGATATTTGAGGCATAACACCCGAATAAATGGCGTTTCGATAAAAAATATGACCGTATCCGTCAAGGGACATAACGCCCTCTTGAATACGAGCCCCGCCTGAATCATTTAAACCAATAAACGGCACGCCTGTTTTAGCCGCTAAATCCATTACGTGCGCGATTTTTTTAGCATGCATTTCACCTAACGCGCCTCCGAATACTGTAAAATCTTGCGAAAACAAATAGACTGAGCGACCGTTTACCTTGCCATAACCTGTTACTACCCCGTCCCCTGGGCCTACTTGACTATTCATACTGAAATCAGCACACCGATGTTCAATAAACGGATTTAATTCGACAAATGTATGTTCATCCAAAAGAATTTCAATTCGTTCGCGTGCTGTTAATTTCCCTTTATGGTGCTGTTTTTCAATTTTTTCGTCTCCACCGCCTAACTCGATTTTCCGGCGTTTATCGTACAATTCATTTAATTTATCATAGATGTCAACCATGTTTCTTCTCCTCCTCTAGTGTTTTTTCACAGAGCTCATAAAGAACACCGTTTGCTGACTTTGGATGCAAAAAAGCAATGGATGCTTCCCCTGCACCTTTTCGCGGAACATCGTCAATCATTTGTACACCCTTTTCCTTTAACTCGTTAATCCGTTCTTCAATCGTACGCACACCTAAAGCAACATGGTGAAGACCTTCACCTCTCTTTTTGATGAACGCACCCACTGCACTGTCTTCAAAAAGCGGCTCTAATAATTCAATTTTTACGTTGCCGCACTGAATAAAAGCAACTTTTACTCCTTGTTCTTCTACTTCTTCTACTTTTAATAGAGACAGTCCTAATACCTTTTCATAAAAAGGGAGGCTGCCTTCAATTGACTTTACAGCTACTCCTATGTGATCAATTCCTTTTATCATTTTCTCACCTCTTAAAAAAGCGTTTTCATTTACACATATTCTTGAAAACAAAAGAAATCTCCTGCTCGCGTATCTACAGAAAGTTGCTTGTCTAAGCAGCGGAAGACATGTAAAATAAGAAAAAAATGTGTAGGAGGACTTTGGTTGTATGTCTAATAAGAAAATCCAAAAAACCGTTGTGTTTTTAATGCTTCTTGTCATGTTAATATCTACGCTTTTAGCGGGACTTGCCATGTGGTTTTAATCGGAACTGATGACTAAAAACATAGATGCACTGCTGTTTTTTTGTGCAATGCAAACATATAAAAAAGACTGGTGACTAGTCACCAGTCTTTTGCTGTATATTCACAATGCCTTTTTGAGCAGCTAACTCTTCAAAAGATTGATCTGTAGATACAATCCATACTTTTGTACCTAACGGAACTTGATCATATAAATGGCTTACTTCATGATTTTCCACGCGAATACAGCCATTCGATACATATTTACCGATGGAATCCGGCTGATTTGTACCGTGAATGCCATAAATACGTCCGTCAGTCTCTCTTGCATCAAACCCAATCCACCTTATACCTAGAGGATTTTGAGGAGCGCCTCCTTCAATGTTACTTCTCCGATAATAAGGATTAACAGCTTTTACTGTTACCGTGAACTCCCCTTCGGGCGTCAGATTAACTGTTTTCCCCGTTGCTACTTTAATAATTTGTTTAATTTCTTTATTTTGAATATAAGCAAGCTCATTGCTTTGTTTATTAATAATAATATAAGGATCATTTGGCAACGGATTTTCTCCTAATGGCCAAACCGGAGATAGTAGTAAAAGGATAAAAGCAAATACATGCACGTAATCCACCACCTTACGTTAGTCCTAAATAAAGGAAAAGAGATATATCTCTTTTCCTTTTTAGTGTTCGTAGGGACGATGAACAACATGCATGCTGTTTAACTTATTTTTAAAGTTTGTTTAATAACCAAATATTGTTCAATCTCTTTGACTACGTGCAATAAATCGGCCCGCGCTTCGAACTCTTCCCGCGTTTTGGGAAGAGGCATCTCTGCAAACGATTCTCGTAAATGCTGAAGTTTGGCTAAAAATAATTTTGCTGTATTACCGGGGTGAATGGATAGGCTTAATTCTTCAATAAAATCAGCAATCATGTATCGCTGTTCTACTACCAAATCAATAGCGGTAATGAGAGGAAGCGTACGCTCAATAATTTCAAGCTGTTTTTCACGAATTTTAAAATAGCGGTAATAATAATTTTCCCCACGCACAAAATGATTTTCTACATCACGAAACGCAAGGCTTTTTGCTTTTTCTAAAATTTTTACCGTATCTGCAATTTCCTTACCGTCCCAGCTGCTGTCATTGGTTCTGAGATACAGGGCAATTTCTTTTAACATCGACCGGAAATTTTCTTCAATTTCTTGCTGATACGTGCGAAGCTCTTGATCTAAACTTGGCATGTATAAATTCACAAGCAGGGCAACACCTATTCCAATTACAATTAAGCCAAGTTCATTAAAAACGATTCCCCATGTCATATTGCCTTTGGAATAAATATGAAGCAAAATAACGGAGCTTGTCACAATGCCTGCATTCACTTTGAATATAACCGTAACCGGGATAAACAAAAGGAGCATCAGTCCTATAACAAGTGGATGATAAGCAATCCCTTCAAAGAATATAAAAGAAAACAGAATAGATAAAGAACAAGCAATAAAACGATCGCTTGCACTTCGCAACGATTTTTTCTTTGAATTTTGAATGCACAAAATGGTGATAATTCCAGCTGATACAAAAAACTCGAGGTGAAAGAACTGAGCTATAATAATAGCCAGTGATGTACCGACGGCTGTTTTAATTGTCCGGTACCCGATTTTAAATTTCATTTTCTAGACTCCTACATGTTGGTTTCTTTTTAGTGTGATAAAATGCTCTATTCTTTATTAACATGAATAGAAAAATAACACAACCTTAAATCTTGCTATACCGGATAATTGTCAATAAAAAAAAGTGCAG
>NZ_JYOO01000017.1 GCF_000956595.1 Priestia aryabhattai B8W22
CTTTTTTATACTTTCTTGCAAACCATTACCAGTATGCAAAACAGTAAACAACAAATAATACAGGTACAGCAGTGAACTGCTGTACAACTAAAAAAGGAGATGACTAATCATGGCCAGAACAAATAAACTATTAACACCAGGAGTAGAACAATTTTTAGATCAATATAAATACGAAATCGCTCAAGAATTTGGGGTAACTCTAGGTTCTGACACTGCTGCACGCAGCAACGGTTCAGTAGGCGGAGAAATCACAAAACGCTTGGTGCAACAAGCTCAAGCTCACTTAAGCGGCAGCACACAAAAATAAAATATAACTTCATAACATGGCTAAAAAAGGCACCTGCGTGTGCCTTTTTCTTACATAATATAGTCTTTTAAATATACGTAGTCCCCGGCTAATATAATAACCATCGCGATGATATATTTCCGGTTTCTTTCAATTGTTTTCCGGCTCACTTTGACATGTTTTTCAATCAAGCGAATAGGAAGCTGCCGCTTTAAAAACAGCTTATCTTTTAATTCTTTTTCGTTGACGATAAAAGATGCAACTTCCACTGCATTTCCCCTTGCATCCTTATGTTTAGGAGAAGTGTTAATAATGTCTTCAAGAGTTAATTTAAACAATTTTAGCGTCTGACAAAAATAAGTCATTTCCTCTTGAATATATGAAGTTTCACTTTGCCTCTTATAGTTAGAAAGCGATATATCCATTTCTAGCTTACCTTGAATGAAACCTTCATTTTCAATTCGGTTATAGAGCAGCGTTTGGTTTCGCTTCTCTTTTCGAATATAGTCGATGACTCTTCTTTTGATAATCAGTTCGGCAAATGCAAGAAGGGATCGTCCTTTTTGGATTGTGTAATTTTCAATGGCTTCATTAAACGCAATCAGACCAATGCTAAATTCATCGTCAGCTTCACTTATATAACGTTTACATACAGCTGAAACAACTTTAGCAATAAACGGTTTATATTGTTGAATCATTTCGTTATGTAATTGTTTATCCCCTTGCTGAATCGTCAGTACAAGCGTTTCAAGCGATGGAGGCGTTTGAACTTTTGTGAGCATTGGCTTCACCTCTTTTACTATACTCAGTTGCTTTATACCATGCTACTATCCATTATTTTGATGACGAACAGGGTTAAGAAGCGCTCTGCTCCTTTTAATTTCTCTTTATTATAACCCACAATAGCTCAATTTTACCAATTAACATACATTTGAAATATATGTTTATGAACTGAAATAAACTTCATTGAACTGAATTATCTAACGCTGCTTTCTGTTCTTTACAGAATATGAACGAAAAAGCAAAACATTCGGATATAAAGTAATTAAACACCAGTTAGTTCTTTTACCCTTTCTCAAAACGATTTAAACTAGGTATTTTATCTTAATATACAAAAAAACGCGCATTAAAAGCGCATTTTTTTGTATTACTGATTTTCAATTTTCTTTAAGGCATCTTTTTCTTTCTCTGAGCCTTCAAGAGCAGTTTGTTCTTTATTTTTAGATAGAAACCAGCCTGAAGTTGCTATGCCAAGTAACACAACCCAAAACGTAATTTTCCATACTTTTGATTCAGGGAAGTGTTCATCAATAATACCTAACTCCGGATGAGCAAGAGTGTAAACTGCTAGCTTAACCCCTACCCAGCCTACGATAGCAAAAGCCGCCGTTTCTAGCCCCGGGCGCGTATTTAATAGCTTGACGAACCAAGTTGCAGCAAAGCGCATAATGATTAATCCCATAATTCCTCCGGCAAAGATCACCAAGAATTGTCCGCCATCGAGTCCGCCAATTTTAGGAAGATTGGTTGTTGGCAACGTAACAGCAAGAGCCACAGCAGCCAAAATTGAATCAACCGCAAAAGCAATGTCCGCTACTTCTACTTTTAAAACCGTCATCCAGAAACCTGAGCCCTTTTTTCCGTTCGTTTCTTTTACTTTTTCATGATCGCCTTTTTTCACATATCGCTTCACAATATGATTAATGGAAATAAACAATAAGTAAATGGCTCCTATGGCTTGAAGCTGCCATACATCTACCAAAAATGAAATCAAAAACAATGAACCAAATCTAAAAATAAAGGCCCCGGCTAATCCGTAAAATAATGCCTTCTTGCGTTTTTCTTCCGGTAAATGTTTGACCATAATGGCCATCACAAGCGCATTGTCCGCCGCCAAAATTCCTTCTAATGCAACCAGCACTAGCAATACCCATCCATATTCTAACAAAATCGATGCATCCATAAAAATCCCCTCTCGTTTCTTTGTATAAGTTTATTTATCCTCATTACCGGAATAAAACACAAAAAGACCTTTGCCAAATATGGCAAAGGTCTTGCTAAGCATAATCATTATGCCAACAAAGCCGATGGAATATTCCATGTAATGACGACTTTGTTTCAGGTTTCCCTGACGCTACTCCCCTTTACTCCGTAAGAAGTAAATGTATTAAGTTGCTCTTATTTTATAAAAGGTTCACTAATAAGTCAATTAAAAGCCCTCTAAACTTTTGTTAAGCTTTTGTTAAGCGTTTTAATACATTTAAAAACGTTGAAATATGAATAGGCTTTGTTACGTATTCACTAAAGCCAACTAAAAAAGCTTGATCGATATCGCTTTGCATCGCACTTGCACTCAGGGCGATTCGTGGAATATGCTTCAACTCTTTTTCCAGCTGAAGCTGTGTGCATACCTCAAAACCATTCATATCAGGCAGATCAATATCAATTAAGATTATATCCGGTGAAATGGACCTGATTAGCCCGATACCGTGTTCTCCTGTTTTGGCAACTAAGAGCTTAACATTTTTATATGGAGAAAGAATCGATTGCATAAGCTCAATATTTGTATCGTTATCCTCAATATACACAATGGAGATCGGCATGGAAAAACCTAAAAATAACTCGACTTCCCTTTCATTAGATAAGCGTTTAGGAACAGGTGGATGTACTAAGGGAAAACGAACCCAAAATGTACTGCCTTTTCCTTCTTTACTTCGCACTCCGCACGTTCCATTCATTAAGGTAACAAGCTGCTTTACAAGCGCCAGCCCAATCCCTGTTCCGTCTTTTTCTAGTCTATTCACACGGTAGAAAGGCTCAAAAATCCGATTTAATTCTGAAGCTGGAATTCCAAAGCCTCTATCTTCAATCAA
Organism: Priestia aryabhattai B8W22; assembly: GCF_000956595.1. Classification (GTDB taxonomy): domain Bacteria; phylum Bacillota; class Bacilli; order Bacillales; family Bacillaceae_H; genus Priestia; species Priestia aryabhattai. Next base: position 3,160 of record NZ_JYOO01000017.1, read on the forward strand.
TATGGTTACGTGATGCTGAGTGATGTCGGTATAGATAATGATATCGCGATAAGCAGGCGAATATTTAATGGCGTTTGTAAGCAGATTTAATAAGATCTGCTGAAACCGAAGTTCATCTACTTCAACAAAGACTTCTTGGTATGCGTGAAAGCGAGTATAAAATATACTATGCTTATCTTTTGCTAATGGTTTCATAATTTTAAGCGCGTCTTCAATTGCTTCTTTTACCGACACCGGTTCAAGGTTAATCGCTAAGTGACCTGATTCAATTTTCGATAAATCCAGCGTTTCATTTATTAAATAAAGAAGATGATTACCTGCTTTTAAAATTTTTCGTATACGATTCAATTGTTTTTCCGTTAAATCTTTTTCCCCTTGCTCTTCCAATATTTGTGCATATCCTAAAATACTGTTTAAAGGCGTTCGAAGTTCATGGCTTACTTTTGATAAAAATTCTGACTTAGCTTGATTGGCTTTTTCGGCTTCTTCTTTGGCTATAATCATTTGCTGATTGGAATGAAGCAGGTCTTGTTCTTGTTCCTGCTGCTTTGTAATATCATAAAATGTGACAACTACGCCTTTATAATATTTGCTTTCTTGCAGAGGTTCAGCATTCACCGAAAGCCAAGTCAACTTTTTCTCTTTTAAATAAATGCCCATGACTGTATTTCGCACAGGCTCTTTTGTATGAAGACATCGAACAGATGGAATGTCTTCGAGTGCAAAAGGTGTACCGTCAGGATGAATAATTTCCCAGTCTAAACCAAACGGGTTAACTGATAACATTTGGTCATAAGGCACGTTTAGAATCTTAGCAGCGTATGCATTGGCAGCAATTAAGTTACCTTCAGGGTCATGAAACACCACGCCTTCTGACATTGTAGAAAGAACGGATCGATACATGCTTTCACTTTTAGCCAGCTTTTCTCTTGCTTCGTGAAGATCAGTAATATCTACTATAGAACCAATAACTTCTTGTACTTCTCCTTTGTAGATATGAGGTGTTAACTTCGTATAGTAAGCAAAGTCGTTCAAAAGTACTTCATACGACACTTTCTCTCCCGCCCATGCTTTATCATAGTAACTCCTATTATCTCTTGCGTAGGATTCAGGTAAAAATTCCTCAGGTGTTTTTCCGACAACATCTATTTCCTCATATCCCATTTCACGAATCATTTTGCCTTCGCACATCGTATAGACATATCCTTTACTGTTCTTCACAAATTTAAAAATGGTACCATCTTGCTGTGAAAGCGTGCGTTTTAAATCTTTTTGTAAATCCAGAAGCTGCTGTTGAGCCCTTTTTCGATCTGTCACATCTTTGGCGATGACGTAACTGCCTTTAATTTGATCATGAACAATAATAGGCATTTGCGTTACTTCAACATATACAGACTGATTATCTTTGCGAATCAGCGTTGCCTCATAATATACAGAGTCTCCCCTCAGGGATTTCCACATATATTCTTCAGCTCTTTCAGCTTCTCTGAACATAGAAGGAAACGGGATTTTCTCCATTTTATTTAACGTGTATCCTGTCAGCTCAATTCCTTTTGGGTTAATCGTTTGAATATTGCCGTATAAATCAACCGCACACACAATATTGGGATTGTAGTTAAAAAGAGATTGATAATACTCTTCTTTTAATTGACTTTCCCTCACTTCTTCCTGACGCTTAAAAGCAGCAACCAGCAGGAAGACAATGAGTAGCGTAATCGTGATACTTGCAATCATATTGGAAAATGGCGCTTGATACGGCAGCCACTGGCCCCATTTTCTTGCAACTGAATGTGCAATATGCAGCTTCATTCCATACATACTGATGAAATGCATAGCTGAAATGCCAATACCTAGCAAAATAGAGCTAACAAGTTTGAGAAACGGATTAGCTTTCACGTTTTTCGAACGAAAAAACAAGTGCATCGCATAAAATGCAACGACTAGAGCAACGATGATAGAAAGCAAAACAGATAGCACGGCATAATGAATCCGTGCTTCCGTTTCGATTGCTGCCATGGCAATATAATGTGTACCCAGAATACTGCTTCCTAAAATGAGCCCTGACCATACCGACGTGCCCCATTTCCAAAATGTCCAAAACGCACCTAGTGATCCGCTAATCGCTGTTATTAAAGCAAGGACAGAAAGTACAGCATCAAAATGAAAGCTAACAGGAACATAATAAGCAAGCATCGCAATATAATGCATCGCCCCCACTCCAACCCCCATTGAAGTTGCTGACAGTGTGAGCCACAAATAATTGTTCTGCTGTTTTTTCATCATTTTGCTCACAATATCAAGTGCTGTATAAGAGGCAAGAATCCCTACAATGACAGCAAGAAATACGGTAAATTCATTATAGTGACCAGTAATTGAAATCATTTTCTTTCCTTTCACTTTAACGTTACTTCTTCTATCTAACTCTCCTTATAAGAACTATATTACTATCATTTATTCCGAAAGCAGACACATGAAATAGACGAAACTTACATAAGCTTCGTCCTTTCGTCAGCATAACTATTTTAGAAGAAGCAGCATCTCTTAATTTGTCATTAACTGATGCAGCTGTTTTTGAACGTCTTGGATTTTTAATTTTGAGATATGAGCATATTCATCAATTTCTAAGAAATAAACAAGATATGTTTCGTTTTTTGGTGTGATGTGCGAAACTTTCTGCAAATTTACGATATAAGACCGGTGTGTTTGACTGAATACAGAAGGGTTCAAATACATATAGATATCACTAATATTTTCATATGTCTCATAGACACGTGATTGAGTATAGATTAAGCTATTTTTTTCCGGATTTTTCGATAAAAATAATTTGATCAATTGGAATGTAATAAGTAGATCCATTAAATTTTACAGGCAGTCTTTTTAATTGCTCACCTGGCTTTTTTGATTGATTTTTATCACTTCCAATGGAGTTTTTTGCCCGCTCTAACGCCATATAAAGTCTGGTTTTTTCAATTGGTTTTACAATGTAATCCAATGCTGACAACTCGAATGCCTTCACAGCAAATTCATCATAACCGGTGATAAAAATAAAGTTTAAATTCGGCTTAATGCGCAGGCACTTTTTTATGGCATCTACACCGTTAATCGTAGGCATATTAATGTCTACGAGCAAAAGGTCTGGGCTCTTAGCCATCACTTCCTGTACAAGCTGCTCTCCGTCTTTGCAGATGCTAATCACTTCAAATTCCGGAAGCTGTTCTATAAAATAATCTAAAATTTCAACCGAATCTTCGTTATCATCGGCAATAATTAAGTTAATTTTGTTCATCCTGACTCCCCCTAGGATACAATGTTAAAGTATAGTACGAACTATTGCCCATTCTGTTTTATGCATGTCTACACATCTTTATAGTGTTTTTATGGTGAGATGAATGATCTACACGGACGCTAATCGTTAATGAACACATAACGATTGTTCATGGGGAATATTGCAATAATTGTAGGTTTTCTAGAAGAAGAAATAAAAACCGTTTATCTATTATCATTTATTTTCCTAACAATGATTTAATACCCTTTTTATAATCTGTAAATCAGCATGCCAGAATCTTTATTCAATATTTTTAATAAAGGCAACACGCTATTTTCAATCATTTTGTCTTCTCTTACTATTAAAACATGTTCTACGTTCTTCCACCCATACTTTTATTCATTTTTTTACTTTTTATTCAAGGTAATTACTTACATACAACCCTCAATAACCCTGTATTTTTAATTTCACTTGAAGAAATTTATGTATTTTTTATTCATTTTATTATAAAAATTCTAGCATATAACGTTATGAACTTACATATGTATTCCGAACTAGTTCCTTTTAGAACTATGATTATTATACCATTTCATAGTGTAAATCACATATATTTAAAGGTAAAGACTTTCCATTCCTTTAAGAGTTCAAAGCTATTTATTTGTAAAATAAATCAATTCATTTCTCTATAAAGGCTAATACACCTAACTATCCATCTATTATCTGTAAAAAAACAGGCCTAAAGTTATACTTTGGCCTGTTTTACATTCATTTCTTATTCTGCATTTTTTACAATTTGCTGTGCCTGTTTCGGTACAAAGAAGCGACCTTTTTTATCCTGTACAATTACGCTGTCCATCTGCATTTCTTTCCCATTTACAATCGCAATATTTTTGTTTACTGGAAAACGTACCGTTCGCTTATTGTTTGTAACAACCAGCACAGGATTGTTTTTATCTTTTGAGTCAATCGCTACATTTGAGCCTTTAAACGCTTTATTTGCTTCAATAAACAATTCGTTTGTTAATTCGTTTAAGTTAATGTTCATTGACTTAGCCATATGTTTGGCAATATCCGTATTATCAAAGTGCCCCATTGGTCGATTGACGCCGTAGGAATACAGAAATACATCCTCACCCGTATGACCGCCCGTTGTGAATCCAAGGTTTGCTCGGTTGGCTAATAACTTCGATAGTGCAGCACTGATTTCTTTTTTATCTCTTGCTTTAGTCAGCTGCGCTTTTTCCTCTGAAGTTAGATTTGATAAACCATACAAAGCAGCTACTTCTTCTTTATTTGATAAATCTTCTTTTAATTTAGACGTAGCGCCTTCTAACGTCATTTTTGCTTTTTTTAATGGATCAATATAAGCAGAAACAGGTGTGGTATCGTATCCTTTTGTTGTATTTGCATTACCGATTGAAAGACCACTGTTTCCGTGATCGGCAATCGCAATAACCATCGTATTTCCATCTTTTTTAGCGAACTCTACTGCTTTGCCCACTGCTTCATCAAACGCTAATACATCGCTAATCATGCCTACTGGATCATTGGCATGAGCTGCCCAATCCGTTTTGCTTCCTTCAACAAATAAGAAAAAACCGTCTTTATCTTTGGATAGTGTTGTTATTGCTTTATTTGTCATCTGGGACAACTTTGGCTGTTCTGCTTTTGTCTGCGGTCGGTCCATATCATATGCTAAATCTCGGTCAGCGAAGCTCCCCCAGATTTTTTTGGAGCCCGACTGCTCTAATTCCTTTTTATTTTCTACAAAGTCATATCCTCTTTTATTCAACACATTGACTAAGTTTTCATCGTCTTTCCGGCTTTTTTCTTCTTTTCCTGGTAGAAGAGATTGCTTACCTCCTCCGAGTACTACATCAATGTTTTGATACACTTGCTGCTCCGCTAGCGTTTGAAAGTCATCACGGCTGTAGTTGTGGGCTGAAAAACCAGCTGGTGTGGCGTGCTGGATCTCAGAAGTAGCCACAATTCCTGTCGCGCGCCCTGAAAGCTTTGCTCCTTCTAGAACGTTTGCTACGGGACGAAATTGATCTTCTTTTTCTACGGGTTTAACCCCAGGTGTATTCACTACTGAAGGGAGCACACCTACATAACCTGAATTTGATTTATTTCCTGTTGCTAAAGCAGTAGCTGCCGGAGCGGAATCTGTAATAGCAGATTCCGCCGAATACGCACGTACTCCCCCGGCCATCAGCTGATCCATATGTAACGGTTTTCCCTTGTACCATCTTGCGAGTGTAGTAGCATTTGAACTCGTCCCGTCCATTACCATCATAATGACATTTTGGGGTTTCTTAGCTGACTTATGCTCCACTTTTGCTTCCGTTTGAATAAGTGAGTTTCCTAAACCAAACGAGGCCAATGCTACTGCTCCTGCTAGTGTAATACCTGCTAATTTTTTCTTCATATAAATGTACCCGCTCCTTTATTTCATTATCTTCGACATGTCTAAAGTTACCATTCAAACGTAAATCTACTGTTTATCTACTGTAAAAGAGTGTAAAGTTTGTCTTTATATTCTTCCTTTCTTCTTGAGAAAAAATAGTCGAATAAAAAGGAAGTACATGAACAAACTACCAGTAATAGAAAGTCATGCGAGGGGCACGGTTATGTTTAAACATTTATTTAAAAAAAAGAATGCAGACGATCAGCCAAAAAAATCACTGGATGAACTGATCAAACAGTTTAAAAAATCAAGTGATTTTATGACGTTAGCCATTGGCTCACAGCATCGAAAATACATCATTACGTATTTTAAACAGCTCGTAAACATGCAAAGCGTTGAAGATAAAATACTCGAGCCTTTTCAAAAACTAGACTTCACGTTAAGCAGTGTACATGAAGTCGAAAACGTTCTGCCGATTGAAGATATTTCAGTTACAAGAGATACAAAAGAAATTTTAGAAAAGATGCTGCGCGGCTATGTGATGTTTCAACTGCATAAAGACGATAAGCTAGTAGCTCTTATTAAAGTTCAAAGCTTTGATACGGGGTTTCGAAAAGAAAATGAAACAGAAAATGAGTTCAGCGTCGTCGGTCCTAAAATTGGTTTTGTAGAGGATTTAGATGTCAATCTCTATTTAATGAGAAAAACGGTCATTTCTGAAAACCTTATTTTTAAAGAACTCACCGTAGGAAATAAATCGAAAACGCGCGTGGTGCTTGTTTACTTAGAAGGCGTAACGAACCCTCAGCACGTAGACACTATGACCCAGCGCCTTGAAGATATAGATTTCGACGTCATTTTTGATAGTACAATGCTTGATCAATTAATTTCCGATAATTCTTCTACGGCGTTTCCGCTTTTTTTAACAACAGAGCGGATCGACCGAGTCCTGTTCAGTTTGTTAAACGGGCAAGCTGCCTTCTTTTCAAGCGGTTCACCCTACGCAGTTACAGGTCCGTCAACGCTGCTTGACTTCTTTATTTCGCCTGAAGACTACTATTTACCGTGGGTTCTAGGGTCATTTTTCCGAGTTATTCGTATTTTAGGCGTCTTTTTTTCTATTTTTGCTACGCCTCTTTATGTAGCGATTGTTACGTATCATTATGAGATGCTTCCAAAAGATTTGCTGGGTCCTATTATTTTTTCAAGGACAAACGTTCCTTTTCCACCGGTCATCGAAGTACTCTTTTTAGAAATTACCATTGAACTGCTTCGAGAAGCCGGAGCCAGGCTTCCAACAAAAGTAGGACAAACACTGGGAATCGTAGGCGGGATTGTTATTGGGCAAGCAACAGTCGAAGCGGCGTTAACAAGTAATATTCTGCTTATTATTGTTTCACTGACAGCTTTAGCCTCTTTTACAACGCCTATTTTTAAAATGTCTAACACGATCCGGCTGCTACGGTTTCCGTTTATTTTGTTTGCTACTGCGTTTGGTTTAGTCGGCATCACCTTTGGCTTTTGTTTCTTGCTGGTTCATTTGCTTCGTTTAAAGTCTTTGGGCATGCCTTATCTTGTTCCGCTTTTTCCGTTTCGTCCAACAGAGTACAGAGATACCTTTTTGCGCTTGCCGTATAGTCATACAGCGAAGCGGCCAAGCTACTTGCGTCCTTTAGAACGCTTTCGCTATAACCCTAATAAAGCGAATAAGACTAAACGAAAAAGTAATTTAGATAATGAGTAAAGCGGGGAAACGTCATGAAGAGAATACTTATTTTATGCACTTGCCTTACTTTTTTAACGAGCTGTGCAGACCGTGAAACAATTGACGAAATTCAAGTAGTTAACTCCATAGGATATGATTATATTCCTCAAAGCAATAAAGTCAGAGGAACTATTTTATACCCTATCTATAAGTACGGGCCAACGGAAGAACCTAGTATTATTGCGGCTACTGCTAATTCATCATTTGATATTCCACTCCGCTTAAACAATAAATCATCTCTTCCGGTCGCTTTTGGGCAGCTGAGGAGCATTGTCATGGGAAAAGAATTTGCAACACACGGCGTGGATGAATTAGTAAATACAATTGCTAGAAATCCAGACCTTGGACGTAATATTAAATTAAGCATTGTAGATGGCAACGCACATGAATTATTGAGTTCTGTTACAAAAAAGAAAATTAAGGACTATCAGTTTATTTCTAATTTAATCGAACAAAATATCCGCACAGAAAATTTGCCTAACACTAATTTACAAATTTTTTTATTCAGTTTTTTTAGCGATGACCGTGATCCGTATCTTCCCGTTTTAGCCCAAGAAAAAGATGCTATTAAATTAAAGGGTCTAGCGCTTTTTAAACAACAAAAAGTCGTTACAACCATCGGAATGAAAGAAACGTTTTTATTTAAGCTGCTAACAAGCGGAACAAAGCACGGCCGCTACTCAGTAACAATTAAAGAAAATGACCGTAAAGGCGAAATTATACTGCAAAACTTGCGCACCAAAACAAAGTATGAAATTAAAGGAAATCATCAACATCCAAGTATTGTTGCACACTTAACTATCGATGGACTTGTAAAAGAGTTTCCTGGATGGATAGATTTAACAGACCCGACTCGTATTAAAATGGTTGAAAAAACGCTTCAAAAAGATATTGAAAAAGATGGGGATGCCTTTATTAAGAAGCTTCAGAGGCACAAAATCGACCCCATTTGTTTTACAGATTATGTTCGAAGTAAAACGCGAGGGTTTAACAGTGAAAAATTCAAAGCGCAATATCCGGATATGAATATTGAAGTAAAAGCTCGCGTTCACCTTATTCAAACCGGTATTAGCAACTAGGAGGAAGAAAAGATGCACAATACAATTAAAGAAGAAAACCAAGTTTCCCCTTCTTTTCTTTTTTTCTTAGTCCACTCTACTCAGATTGGCGTTGGAATACTAGGATTTCAGCGTTATATTATTAAAGGTGCCGGATATGAAGCATGGATATCTGTCATCCTTGCAGCGATCAGCACCTGTATTTTATTAGCAATGATTTTTAATATCTTAACCCGTGAAAACAGTGATATCGTTGATATTCACCGGCTATATTTTGGAAAGTATCTTGGAGGTGCTTTAACTCTTGCGGCATCAGCTTATTATTTTATTTTTGCGTTAACCATTTACCGAACGTATGTAGAGATTTTACAAATATGGATGTTTCCGCAGTTAGAAACATGGATTGTATCACTCGTTTACTTACCTATTATTTACTACACAGTTTCCGGTGGGTTCCGTGTGATTACTGGAATTGCCTTTTTTGGGGTCATGCTTCCCTTGCCGCTTGTATTTGCCTTACTCTATCCGTTAAAGTATGGGCATCTTAATAATTTATTTCCTTTATTTGACCACACAATATGGGAATTTTTAATTTCAACTAAAATGATGACCTTTGAGAATTTGGGATTTGAATCCGTGCTTTTTTTCTATCCATTTATAAAAAATGGCGCTACTAGTCAGAAGTGGGGGCAATATGGCGTTTTGTTCAGTACTTTTTTATATTTGTGCACGGCATTAGTATCATTTGCTTACTTTAGTCAAGGACAGTTAGGCCATACCATCTGGCCAACTTTAACGATGGCTAAAATTATTGAAATTCCATTTTTACAGCGTTTTGAATATATTTTAATTTCTCTGTGGCTTTTAGTCGTTCTTCCTACTATTGCTGTCAGCGTATGGTGTACAATTCGTGGATTTAGTAAAACATTTAATAAGCCGCCTACGATTTTTCTCATATTAGTTCTTATTGCCCTTCTTGGTTTTTCTATTTTCTTTGATGATCGAGAAACCATCGATCATCTTAATACACGATTATCCATGACCGGCTTTTACTTTATTTATGGCTACATTCCTTTCCTTTTTCTCTATAGCCTCATTCGAGCCAAAATAAAACAAAAGAAAGCACAAAAAGAAGAGCGTGAGCCAACTTTAAGTTGAATCACGCTCTTTTTTTCATATTGTTTTATTTGTTAAATAAAACAGCGTATTCCCCGTATCCTTCTTTTTCTAAATCTTCCTTCGGAACAAAGCGAAGAGCTGCTGAGTTGATGCAGTAGCGCAGGCCGCCTGCATCTTGCGGACCATCATCAAATAAATGACCTAAATGAGAGTTAGCCGTTTTGCTTCGTACTTCTGTACGAACCATATTATGACTAACGTCCATATTTTCTTTTACTTCATCTTTATTAATCGCTTTTGTGAAAGACGGCCATCCGCATCCAGCATCATATTTATCAGTTGAACTAAACAACGGCTCTCCTGATACGATATCTACATAAATACCATCTTCTGTATGATCCCAAAATTCATTGCGAAACGGAGGTTCCGTTGCGTCATTTTGAGTAACTTCATATTGAATAGGCGTTAATGTCGTTTTCAGCTGCTCATCACGGCCAAAGTCTTTCCAGTTTTCTTTAATAAAACGATCACGTCCAGATCCTCGTCGATACATCGCATAGCGGAATTTATTTTTCTTATAGTAACCTTGATGGTATTCTTCCGCTTCATAAAACGGTTTTGCCGGTAGAATTTGTGTAGCAATCGGCTCAGAAAAACGACCGCTTGCTTCTAATTGTTGCTTCGATTCTTCAGCTAGTGCCTTTTGGTGTTCATTGTGATAAAAGATAGCTGTTCGATATGAATCGCCTCGATCCGCAAATTGTCCGCCTGCATCCGTTGGATCAATTTGAGGCCAGTATAGTTCTAAAAGCTTTTCATATGGAAAAACTTCTGGGTCAAATGTAATTTGGACCGCTTCATAGTGGCCCGTTGTTTCTGAGCATACTTCTTTGTACGTCGGGTTCTCTTTGTGACCGCCTGTATAGCCAGATACAACTTTTATAATGCCTGGCTGTTCATCAAAGGGCTTCACCATACACCAAAAACAGCCGCCGGCAAAAGTTGCTACTTCATATTGTTCTGTCAAAAAGATGACCTCCTTCATGTGTTCTTTCTATTATTATACGCTGATTTGATGTTCTCACCAACTAACTTGCTTCTTGTACTCTTTCCGTTTTGAGCAAAAAAAATAACCAGTGAAGGCCGTATCCACTGATTATTTTCCCGCATTTAAAGCGCTTTATTTTTGATCACCTTTAATTTTGTGAAACAGTTTATTCACCGTTTCAATTTCTTTATCTGTAAAGTGCTCAAAACGCTCAAGGAAATACGCTCGTTTTTTTTGTTGAATCACATTAAAAATATCCTGTCCTTCCTTGGTCAGTTCAATATCAATAATACGTCGATCATTTTCAGACCGTTTGCGTGCAATGTAGCCTTTTGACAAAAGCAAGTCGGTTACCGCCGTAATGTGGCTTGCTGACACTTGAAGATACTTGGATAAATCAGTTGATCGCTGCCTCCCGGAATCAACCAGCATGCGAAGCACCATAAATTCATTTGTTGATAGCTCTGAATTGTATACTTCATTAATTTCTTGGCGAAGCTGTCTGAACACAAAGCGAAACAGCGTCTCCATTTCTTGAACGAGCTCTTCTCTTTTTTTCACATGTCACTCTCCTTAACGCTATCGCATGATAACGAATATGTATTTACGAAAGTATTTCACTTTCTTAACTTAATTAGTTTTATCAAATTACTAAGCGTTTCGTCAACTATTATTGAGATTTTTTTCCACAAACCTGTACGAATTGATGTATTTTTCATAAAATTCCATAAAAAAAGCGATTTACCGTTATGGTAAATCGCTGCTAGTAGCTAAAAATACCGGTTAAAAAGCTTCTCCATCTCGGAACAGGCTTTTTACCTTTTAAGCTGTCTTCACTTTTTAACTGACTTTCAAGTTCCACTACGCGATTTTCTAATTTCGTAATAACTTTATTTAATCGATCGATTTCTGAACGATGCTCTAAAATTTGAAAGGTTACTACTTCTCCCGCTTTTTCTTCTGTACGCTTTTCATTTTCAATCAGTCTTAAAAAAAGCTGATCAAGCTGCTTTTGCATATCTTGTGCACGTTCATCAGATATAACGACTTCCTCTTTTTCTACTACTTTTTCTACCACTTTGACGACGGCTTGACGATTGCGGTTTTTTTGAAAGTTTCTAAGTGCTTCAATATTTTCTTCTGTAAACTCACAGTGTCCCGATTCATTTCTCTCTAGCTCGATATCCGCCATTTTGACCCACTTTAATACCGTACTTGGATGTATTCCCAGCGACTTTGCCACATCTACTGTTTTCATCATCATGTTCCATCCCTCCATTTTTTTCATTTACTAGCCATTTCGAGAGAAATTTTTAAATCCCTTCATACGTGACAAAACTAGTATGAATTCGTCAAAGAAAGTGGACGTTCAACAAATGAAGAAAATGATGTCATTATTCCTTAAGAAAACTCGTACAAACCTTCTGCAAAATAACAAAATTCGCCCTGTGGAATCCCCTTGCCATATCCCTTAAAAAAGCCGCGCGCTCTTTACCTGTAAAGACGCCCCATTTCATAGACAATGTGCTCGCGCTTTTTTTCATTATCTTCTTTCTCTAAATACTCTCTTACCGTCTTTCCTTCAAAAAATTCTAGCAGCAGCCAGCTTTGTTCTGGGGGTTGAACAAACTCGTAAGCATTCGGACTTCGAAATTTCTCCAGCGTTTTTATATTTTTTAATACATAATATTCCTTAAATAACCATTTTCTGTACTTTTCCCCTTTTGCTCGCTTTAAAACATATCTCCCTTTAGCGGTATGAAGAATACCGACATCCGATGTCCACACTTGCTTTGGAAACGTCACTTTTTCGCTTTGCTTTACATATTTTTTTATAGAATGAGGAATTTCTTCTACTATAATAGGCTGCAGCTGTCTCACTCTCCTTTCCTTTCTTTCTACATTCTCTTTTAATTTCTATTTCTCTACAAAAAAAGGCTGAGACATAACGAGATCACTTCAATCTAGAGACCGATAAATGGGATACATGAGCTGGACTGCTTGTTATACCACTGTTGCTTTCCGTGCAAGACTTCGCTTTCCGCGGGCGGACGGTAAGCCTCCTCGTCGCTTCCGCTCCTGTGGGTCTCACCTGTTCCGCTTTTCCCGCAAGAGTCTCCGTCTTTCCCTCCAATCAACAGCTAGAAGCAACTAACTGCATACTTGAAACCTACGTTCACCATTTCAATAAAAAAAACCGAACGATCACTCGTTCGGACTTTCCTTCAACTAAACTACTTTTGCCCAATCTCTTAACCTTTACCAAGCACCCAGCGGCTTTTCGTAAACATCGTATGACCAAGGACAAATAAAACAACTGTACAAATCGACAAGCTTCCTATTGTATAGACAAGACTCTGCATGTCGTAGACACCGTAGAGAAGTTGTTTCATAAGTGCAAATACGTTATAAATAGGAATTAAAAATACGCTTGAGTCCAGCTCGTGTACGGATTTCCCTATTAGTAAAAAGTATGGAAGCATGGCTACCATCATAATTTGAGATGTATAGCTCTGCGCTTCTTTAACCGAATTCGCCAAAAGGCTAAGAATGCATAATACCATAGCTCCTAGCAGTGCTAGCAGGGTAAGGGTGACTAAAAACGAGAAGATAAAGGTTATAAAATGACCGTTGAGCTGCAGTGCATCATTTAATGCGGTTGTTAAATAACGTACAGACAGAACAAATGTAAATGTGGACAAAAGACCGCTCAGTATACCAAATGTCGAGATTGTAAGCCATTTCCCAATCAATAATTGCGTTCGTTTTACAGGAGACATCAATAGAGCTTCCATCGTCTTCCGTTCTTTTTCACCTGCAAAAATATCATTTGCTGAAGGAAGAATCCCCCCCAAAACGCCCATAATGATAATCATTGGCGCAAACATCGCAATCATTGTTAAAGAACCGTCATCGTCTTTAGATAATCCTTTTTCAATTACATTAAATGGGGCAACGGTTTGGCTATTTACATTTAATTGATTTAAGCGTTCGCTGACTATGGCTTCTCGATGTTTATTCAAGATATTTTGTATATACTCCGCTGTAGCACTTGAGTTCATGCTCGCCTCATCCGTATAAATAGTAACTTCTGGCGATTTCATGTTAAGCACTTCTGAAGAAAAATTGTCCGACAGCTTTAAAGCCGCTAATGCGTTTCCTTCTTCTACAGCGCTGAGTGGATTTTTGCTTTCAATTACTTTGATACTGTCATCGTTTTTTAGCCAGTCGATTACACTGGCATCAGAACCTTTTGTAACAGCTACCGACATGGAATCTGTTTGATCACTGGCCATCATTTTGTCTACAAAAAGGATAATTCCTACATTTAATAAAATGGGAATCAACACGCTAAAAATAATGGTTTTGCGGTCTCGAAAACAATCAATCAACTCTTTTTTATAGATGTGCCAAATCATATTAAGCCCCCCTCACGATACGGGACATGAAGATGTAGTTTAAATCTGTGCTTTCTTCTTCTTTATACAGCTGTTCGTTTGTTCCTTGATAAATCATTTTCCCTTTATGAATCATGATGATCGACTGACACAGCATCTCTACTTCTTCCATAATGTGACTGGAAAAAATAATCGTTTTTCCTTCTCTTTGCAGACTTTTAATAAGCTCGCGAAACATGTTTGCTGATGTAATGTCTAATCCTGTAGTCGGTTCATCAAATAGGATAACGTCCGGGTTATGAAGAATAGTGCGTGCAATGGCTACTTTTTGACGCATTCCTTTTGAAAAGCCTCCGACGCGGCGGTCCAAGTAGTCTTTCATTCCAAAACGTTTGGCCAGTTCCTCAATCCTTATCTTTGTTTCATGTTTGCTCATTCCATAAAACTTAGCAAAATAAGCTAAGTTTTCACGAGCTGTCAAACGGTCGTATAAACCTGTTTCACCGCCAAAAAGCACGCCGATTTTTTGCTTTATTTTATCAGGCTGTTTATGAATGTTAATTCCGTGAATGAACATATTACCTTCCGATGGTTCAAGTACAGTCGACAGCATACGTAAAAGAGTTGTTTTCCCCGCTCCATTTTCACCTAATAGTCCTACAATTTCTCCTTGTGCGATGGTTACATGAATATCTTGAACAGCTGCAATTGTTTGCTTTTTCTCTTTAAAATATTTCGTCACACCTTTGATTTCAATCATATCCGCTCTCCCCTTTTACTGTGATTGACTATATCTTAGCTTATTTTTTATACAGCATCTTCCATCTTGTCATAAAGAGGGTTTTTTATGTCGCGAAACGTCCTTCCTATCTTGTAAATCATGGTAAAATAGTGTGGTAATATCCAATAGAATGAAACAAAGAGGGTTTTTATTTATGAAGGTAGGATTAGTGGATGATCATTCATATGATTTAGAGAAATTGAGGATTTCTTTAGAAAGAGAAGATGATATAGACATACTTTTTTCGACTAGCAGCGCGGAGGAAGCTTATAACGAAATTAAAAAAAATGAAATTGATTTATTAATTACAGATATTGAAATGCCGAAGCTATCAGGTTATGAGCTTGCAAACTTTATCAATGCTTACGCGCTTAATATTCAAGTCATCTTTGTCACTGGGCACAGCGGCTTTGCCGTTCATGCGTTTGAACTCAACGTTTTAGACTACATTATGAAGCCATATTCTAAAGAGCGTCTGTTAAAAGGCATTCAGCGTTTTCATCAAAAAAAACAATCAAATAACACAAGAGATAAGCTTATTTTAAAACAAAAAACCGAAATGCAAGTGCTGAGCAAACAAGATATTATATTTGCAGAACGAACGGGTCGATCTACCACCATCATAACGACAAATGGAGAGTTTAGTACGTATCAATCGTTAAACGAAATTGAAAAAGAATTAACAGCGAGTCATTTTCTAAGGTCTCATCGAGCTTTTATTATCAATATTTCCTATATTCAAAATTTCTCCCTGTATACTAAGCACTCATACTCAGTGATGTTTCAAAGCACCGAAAAAACAGCTTTAATCACGAAAACAAATTTAGACATCTTGCAAAAAGAATACTTTTAAAGGAGGAACTATTTAAAATGAAACTATTTTACACACTAGTTTTACTAACTGTTTTCGTGCTCCTCTTTTTTAAAGACCTGCCTGTTAGCTTACATCTCCTATTTAGTTCTTTTATAATTGGTTCATTTTTTATATGGGGAAAGAAATATCAAACGGCTCCTTCACTAACGATAAAAAAAGCAATCGTACTGACGTCTTTTTTCCTGCTTTTATTTAGCCTATCTTCACCTTTTAGTATTGGGCTAACCGTTATCGCAATGATTTGTTGCATGACCGACATGTTTTCGTCTTATCAACAATACATATTCGTAACCAACCGGGAAAGCAGTGCTTCACGTGAAATTCAAAAAAACAATGAGCTTTTTCAAGCATTAAGAGCTGAAAGACATGATTTTATTAAACATGTCAGCGCCGTATCCTATCTTCTAGAAACAAATCAAAGACAGCAGGCACAAGAGTATATTCAAGATTACGTTGAAGCTTTGAATGATACCCATTCATATATTCAAGGTGAACATTCGCACGTAGCTTCTGTTGTACATCAAAGCAAAAATCAAGCACATACGTGGGGAATACATATGAATGTTCAATTAGATTCACCGTTATCACAGCTACCTTTAAAGCACCTTGACCAAATGAATCTCATCATGAATTTACTGCATAATGCTTTAGAAGCTGCTCATTCTTCTGAGAAAAAAGAGATAACCGTTTCGAGTATGATTCGAAGTGGCATTTACATTTTAGAAGTCAGCAATTCTACCGCTCCTTTATCACGAGAGCGTCAAGATCACTTGTTTACTTCTTTTCATGTGACAGAAAAGAAAGAACGCCACGAAGGCCTTGGCACGTGGATCATTTCTGAACTTGTTTCTAACTACCACGGACGCTTGGAATATACGTATCACGATTTAACTCTTTCCATTAAAATAAAATTTCCGATAGTCGTTACCTCAAAACAAGCAACATAGCCGCTATAGCCCAAGCGGCTTTTTTTCGTATGAGCCTCTTCTATACGCGCACACTATAAAAAGCACCGAAAAAAAGAAATATTTCACACTTGTTTTAGCTCTTTTATCGTCACTTTTTTAGTTTTTGATTTTTTATATGCAAATCTATTGCATTTCAAGTAAAAAACGAATATTATATATCATGTTGCTTTTAATGTTCGTTATTTTTGGAGGTTACTTATGTTTAAGTTAAAAGAATATAACACGGATGCTAAAACGGAGATTTTAGCTGGTATTACAACGTTTTTAACCATGATTTATATCGTCATTGTAAACCCAGTTATTTTGTCCAGCGCCGGCGTTCCTTTTGATCAAGTATTTACAGCTACTATTATTTCAGCAGTCGTAGCTACGCTATGGATGGCTCTTGCAGCTAACTATCCAATTGCTATTGCTCCCGGTATGGGAATGAACGCATACTTTGCTGCTTTAGTGGTTGGTTCAAATGGAAGTATCGACTATGCTACTGCTTTTTCAGCTGTATTCGTAGCGGGTATTATCTTTATCATCCTATCGTTAACATCATTTCGTGAAAAATTAATTGAAGCTATTCCAAGCAATTTAAAGCACGCGATCAGTGCTGGTATCGGTTTATTTATTGCTTTTATCGGACTTCGTTCAGCCGGTATTATTGTTGCAAATAAATCAAATTTAATTGGACTTGGTGATTTGCAGTCTGAAAAAGTAGTTTTAACACTGATCGGACTTGCGATTACAATCATTTTATATACGCTAAATGTAAACGGCGCTTTATTCTTCGGTATGATTATTACCGGATTAATTGCTTTCTTTAGAGGACAGCTTTCATTTGATAAAGGTTTGTTTGCTTCCCCTCACCTTCCAGACGGCTTAATGATCTCAAATCCTTTTGCTGCTTTTGGAGATGTTATTCACCATGATTTGTACACAGTTGTTTTTTCTTTCTTACTTGTGACGATTTTTGATACAACAGGTACAATGGTAGGTGTAGCTCAACAGGCCGGTCTTATGAAAGGTAATAAGATGCCTCGCGTGCGTCAAGCATTGCTTGCTGACTCATTTGGTACAACGATTGGAGCTTTATTTGGTACAAGCCCAACAACGGCTTACGTTGAATCTTCATCTGGTGTAGCAGCAGGCGGACGTACAGGTCTAACGGGCGTGACGGTAGCCATTCTATTTATTGTTGCAGCATTCTTTAGTCCGGTTGTAAGCTCGGTTTCTGGCGTAGCAGCTATTACTTCACCTGCATTAATTATTGTCGGAAGCTTGATGATGGGTGCTGTAGCTAAAATTAATTGGAATGACTTTGATGAAGCGTTCCCTGCCTTTTTAGTTGTTCTAGCAATGCCTCTTACATCCAGTATTGCAACAGGAATTGCCCTTGGCTTCATTTCTTATCCGTTAATGAAGCTGGTAAAGGGAAAAGGCAAACAAGTTCATCCGCTTGTGTATGTCTTTGCTATTTTATTTCTCTATCAGCTCATCTTTTTACCGCATTAAAAAAGCTTGGAGATTCGTCTCCAAGCTTTTTTTATTGAAAGTGATTGTTATTTTCTTTTGTTTAATAAAGATAATTTTCCACATAGATTTGTTCTGCGTCAGAAGCATTCTTGATCCCTCCTTCTGGATCTAGCTCGATACTTCTCTTTTTAGCTATATAATCCACTAGCGCCCCAAACCCTAAAAGACCGCCTATAACCCCAGCAAATACAATCCATATTGGCAATCGCTTCACGCCCCTTTTTTTTAATTGTATCAGCTTCAGCGCAACAGGTAAATATTAACATAGTTATCCATTTGTAAATAAAACGCTTTTTACCAAATATACGTAAAAAACGTCTTTGTATTTGGTATACTAAACTCACGGCATGTTCTACAGAGAAAGGGGCTTAATTGCATATGAACAAACAGCTTGGAACGTTAATGTTTGTTATTTTTATGGTATTTGTCGGCTTCGGAGTGATCATCCCCATCGTACCTGAAGTTATTCGTGCCACGGGTGCAAGCACGGTCAATTTAGGGATACTCATGGCTAGCTATTCGATCGCATCTTTTATTACCGCACCTTTTTGGGGAAAGCTTTCCGATATAAAAGGCCGCCGTCCCATCTTACTTTGGGGCTTACTTGGCTTTAGCGCAAGCTTTTTTCTTTTTTCGGTGGCAGAAAACTCTCTGACTTTAATGTATACGTCACGCATCATCGGAGGTTTGTTTGCAGGAGCTGTTATTCCTTGTGCTTTTGCATACGCTTCTGATAGTACAGATGAAGAAAACCGCACGAAAGCAATGGGACTGTTAGGAATGTCGATTGGCTTAGGCTTTATTTTTGGACCGGCATTAGGCGGTGTCCTTTCATCTTTCGGCTTGTTTGTTCCCTTCGTTATCTCTGGTATCTTGTCACTGATTATGACAGCGTTCTCATTCTTTACGTTAAAAGAATCTTTACGAAAAGAATCTGCTGCCAAAGTACAGACATCCAGATGGCATGACTTCACGTCAGATTTTCAAGGAGCTATGAAGTATTTATATGTTCTTTCATTTTTAGCAACTTTTACGCTCGCTGGATTAGAAGCTACTTTTCAATTTTTTCAAATAGCGAAAATTAATGCTACTCCTACGACAATTGGATGGATGTTTATGGCGAGCGGTTTAACTCAAGCGCTGATTCAAGGCGGTGTGCTGCAGCGATTTAAAAAAGGAAATGAAAAAAAGCTGATGGCCATTGGCTTGTTGGTTTCAGCAATAGGATTCACGTCTATTTTGTTATCTTCTAGTGCCGCTAACGCTACCTTATTTCTGTGCATATTTACAGCAGGAAATGCCCTTATTCGTCCTTGTGTCCTCTCTTTAATTACGATGAGAACCAAAGTAGGATATGGCTCTGCTTCTGGGCTAACTGCTTCAATGGATAGCTTAGGGCGTATTTTTGGCCCTCTGCTTGGTGCATTTGCCTTTAAACTCAATATGACGCTGCCTTTTATTATAGGAGCAGTTGTCACTTTAGCTGCTTTACTGCTGATTCAGCGCCATACAGCTCTAGATTATTCTGAGCAAACACTGTCATCGTAGAGGCTGGTACAGAAGTATTTTAGTTAAAGGAAGATCCGAACGATGAATCGAGATTCTTGATAAAGAATCCAACGCGTTCGGATCTTTTCATTGGTATGGTAAACGTAGGTTTCATGTATCCCATTTGTTCATCTTTAGATTGAATTGATTTCGTTATGTCTCAATCTCTTTTCATCGTTACTAACACAAGATTATCAGCAGCTGCAGTGCGTTTTATAATGGAAAACCGATGAGCTTCGTACAGCTTAATAGCAGGTGTATTTCGTTCGGCTGTCGACACGATATATTCACATTTTGAATATCTTTGAAATACATGTATTAAAAGACGGCTTCCAATTCCTTTTCGAAAGTACCGAGGACGCACAACGAGGCGGCAAATCGTTAATCGCTCATTTTCTTTTTCAAACGACAGCACGCCTGCTAGCTTACCTTCAATTATTTCTCCGATAAACACTTCCTTGCTTTTCATAATATCCTCTTTGCTTTCTGTAAGCTGAGGAATATCTGAAAAACCAATGATCCTAGCTTCTTCTTGATAAGCTTCTACTTGCACAGCTACTATTTGAAGAGCGATATCCACTCTTTGATGTTCGAGGGTTTGAAGCATGAAGAACACTCCATTTCTTTCACAAATTTAGACAAATTCCATGTTTTCACTATATCCAAACGCCTTCCTTGTACATATTGTATTATGTACCGAATTAGCCAGGAGGTGTTTATATGCATATCACTGCTGAAAGAATTAGAGAAGCAACAGAAGCGCTTGCTTCTACTGAGCTTGAAACATTTATGTACCAAGAGCCAACTGCTCTTCACAGACGCTCTCGTCGTCGTTCTACTCGCCGCACTACTCGCCGTTCTACTCGCCGCACTACTCGCCGCACTACTCGCCGTTCTACTCGCCGCACTACTCGCCGTTCTACTCGCCGCACTACTCGCCGCACTACTCGCCGTTCTACTCGCCGCACTACTCGCCGCACTACTCGCCGTTCTACTCGCCGCACTACTCGCCGTTCTACTCGTCGTTCTACTCGCCGCACTACTCGCCGTTCTACTCGCCGCACTACTCGCCGTTCTACTCGTCGTTCTACTCGCCGTTCTAGCCGTCGCCGCTGTCGCTGCGGTTCACCTTGCTGCTCATATCCATGGTTTAATAAATCATTTGGCTGCTGCTTTAAAGGGCATGGCTGTCGCCGCTAAATAAATCTAAAGCAAGTCGAGTTTAAAACATACGCGGCTTGCTTTTTTTAACGATTTCTGTTTTTTTTATTTTACATAATTATTCGTTTCATTCTTCTTGAAGGAGAAAACAAAGTATAATAATAGGAAAGACTCTCTCTTAAAAGGAGGACTATCCATGCGCCTATCTTTTGATCACCTTGTTCATTTTTCACCTGATCCTATCAAAGCTCAGAAAGAACTAAACGAATACGGAATAAATGTTATTAAAGGCGGTACCCATGAAAAATGGGGTACTTTTAACACGTTGGCATATTTTCAGCTGAGCTATATTGAGTGGCTTGGACTCAGAGATATCGCATTAGCTCAAACAGTTACAGATAATGATCTTATTCAGCAGCTTGTTAACGAACATACGCCGTTTGGTCATTTTGGCCGATTTGCCCTTCGTACAGATGATATGGATTTGCTGATAAAAGAGCTGCAAAGCAAAAGCTACGCTGTAAAAGGTCCTGTAGCGGGTTCTCGTCAAACCACTGATGGAGAAAAACTTCAATGGAAAATGTGTTTTATTGAAGCTGACCACGATTCCTTGCCTCTTCCTTTTTTTATTGAATGGGGTGAACCAGAAGAAAAACGCAAACCAAAGCTAGCTGCTCTTTCTTCCCACCAAGCTGGTCAGCTGCAGCTAAAAAATATTTACTGTGCTGTACATAACCTCGAAAAATCCATCAGCAAGTGGACGAAACTGCTGGGCGTTCAGTCTGGCGAAAGCTACAAAGACTCTTTACTTGATGCACGTTGCCAAAAACTATATATCAATGGAGGAAACCTTATCTTTTGTAGCGGAACACATGGCGTTGTCCATGATACATTAAAAAAAGTTGGAGAACGTCCATTTTTGGTTGAATTGGATCACGCTCTAACATCGCAACAAATTACCGTACAAGGAGCTTCTTTTAAATTCAACAAATAAACATCCGCAAGCGGATGTTTATTTCTGTGCTTCTTTTATAGCTTGATAAATGAAGTGAGGCAAAATTTCAAAGGAATACTGAACGTCTAATCTTTCGGTCCATTGGTGCGCATCTCTTCCCAGCGGTCCAATATTCAGCACCGGCATCTTCAGCTCCTCTAGCTCTTCTAGCGGGATATGATACCCTTTATTCCATAGCGGCATGTTTGCTACTAACGTGTTAAATGTATGAAGCGGATGCTGCAGGCTGGCATAGCTTAAATCCGAAATTCCCCCAAAATAACTTTGTTCAACTAGCTCCACCTGAAATTGCTCTTTGGCAGTTTCCTGTACGTTTGACAAAATCCCTTGTACAAACGGATCATCATGTGAACAAACGGCCGGATAAAAAGGCGGGGTAAAAAATAAGACCATCATCGGAGCTGCTTCTTTACATAAACCAGCTAAAGTGTTTACTAATTTAATGGTTTTATTTCTGTCATCATCTTCTTGTGCCAAAAGTGCTTCTTCCATTTCTTGCACATATTTTTCACCGTGCTGTTTGACTGCATGAGTATAAAGTTCTTCATACGTCCATACGTTCACTTCAAGAGATGAACCCTCCATTCCCGCAGCATACTGCCTAGCGGCTTTATTATAATGTTTTTTTACATTCAAAGCCGCTTTGTGAGCCGATTTCAACAGCAGATCTGTCACCTCTTTAAGAGAGCGGTTTAACATAAATAAATTAAACAATACAACGGCAGAGTGCGGAACTTGAACTGAATACTCTTCTTTTAAATCTTTTTGTATCAGCACCGTAGGAGGTGGACTCGTTTCATCTCTTACTTTTTCGCAAAAATCAACGTTTAATTCTATTTCTTTTGTTAAATAAGAAGCTAGTAAATTAGCATTCAAACCAGCTAGCGGTTCCCCTACGTGAGTTTCTTTTCCATAACACAAGAAGCTTGGCATGATCTTGCCAATCGATCCTGAGTACACATAATTCGTTTGATCTCCAGGATAGCGGCTGAACACTGGTTCTGCATTTAGCATGAGAGAAAAATCCAGCTGATGTTTGCGCGCAAGTTCTAAAAGAACAGGCACTGCTTTTCTCATTCCGAGCGAATTTACTTCTTCATCTGGCACTGACAGCAGCAGGATGTTTCCGTCAAACTCCCCGTTGCATGCTCGTTCAATCATACTGATATGCAGGGCAATGCCTGCTTTCATGTCCATCGTTCCTCGGCCAAAAAGCCAGTCTCCTTTTATCATATCTTTTTGTACGTGCGCCGGAACTTGTTCCATATGGTTATAAAAAGTACTCGTTAACGTATCAGCGTGAAAAGCATCCTTTTTCCACTGTCCATAATCTTGTACATCCACTACATCGTAATGACTTACTAATACAACTGTTTTATTCTTATTTTTCCCTTCAACAAAAGCTGTGACAATCGATCGCCCATCTCCTGTTGAATGAAGCTCGACTTGCTCGTTTTTGTGAAAGTAAGGCAGCTTCAATAAATAAGACGCTATCGATTCAGCCATTTCCACTTCTGCCATCGTTCCTGTCACGCTAGGTATAGAAACCAATTCGCTTACAAGCTTCTTTAACTGTTCTTTTGTTTGATACAAAGATGTTTTGTTCGACATACCCTTCATCTCTTTCCTTTTTCTAAATTTTCCATCAAACAAAACGATTCGTCAATCCCTTTGACAGAGACCCTTTCATTCTATCCCTATGTATCATAGTATGCGCTGCCTTGACGCACATGATAAAAAAAGAGTGCGCGGCTAGGGCTAGCACCGCACACTCTTTTTTTACTTTTCGTCATCTTCTAAAAAGTCTAGGATACGATCAATAAGCTGTTCGCTTCCTGCATCGTTCCCATGTTCAAGAGACATTTCCATTTCAATGCTCCTTTCATAAAATATTCTTGTTTTATAACATACCACAATTCATTTCGAATGTAACCTTTAATTTGTGTAAAAATTTCGACAATTTATGATTAATTTTAAAACTTAGTGAGTAATGATTATACCCACCAGATTCTTCGATTGTCAAAAAACATGCTTTCTATTTAAAAACACTTTAAAAATAGAGGCGCGAGAAGACTTCTATAACAGACAGCCTACTCGCTCAAGCTTGGAACAGCATGATGAATAAATTTCTAGTTCATTTGCTTTTTGTACATCTTTAATATCTATGCCTACAGCATATGTACGAACTTGGTTTTCGACCACAATTTCGTAAAATGTTTCTAATTCACGATAAGCTACTTCATAATGCTTTCCTAATAATTTCACGGCTTCCTTTAATGCTTTCTCTCCTGTATGTGCTGCTACTGCTGTATGACTCATAAAACCCTCTCCTTTTAGAAAAATAAAAAAAACTCATTTTGCTTTGATGCAAAATGAGTTTTTCACCCGTTTTATCACCCAAAGCACATGCTTTGCTGGTAGGAGCACCTTACATTCGTAGGTTGCTGTGGAGTCAAAGAGCCAGATCTCTCGTCCACTCGTGATAACTTTTTAATTTAAAATTTATTTTATCAAACAATTTCATCCGCGTAAATAGAAAAATAAAAATATTTTAATTTTTCGGGTAATGGAATGAATTCAAAAAATGAAAACTTAGATTAGCAAAATAAGAAGCTGCTACAAGTAACGCCTCTTCATTTAATGAAAAAGAAGGATGGTGCCATTCATATTCTCCAGCTGTACCCATCCATACAAAAAATCCTGGTACATGCTGCTGATATACGGCAAAATCTTCTCCTCCAGGCGATTGTTCAGCTTCTACGACTTGATAACTAAGATCCTCTGCAGCGTTAATAGCCAGTTTTTCCAGCGTATCATCATTGTTTACTACAGGAAGATATGGATACCATTTAACGTCTACTGAAGCCCCGAAAGCTGCTCCAATCCCTTCAGCAGTTCGTTTCATAAGAGCCGGTATTTTTTCTCTCGCTTCTTCTTGAAAGGTACGCACCGTTCCTTCAAGCGTTACTTTGTCAGGAATGACGTTCCACGAGCTCCCTCCATGAATTTGAGTTATGCTGACAACAACATTTTGAAATGGGCTGAGATTACGGCTGACAATGGTTTGTAAACTAGTCACGATTTGACCAGCAGCAGCAATCGGATCTACTGTTTTTTCTGGAATACCCGCGTGACCTCCTACTCCTTTGACGTCAATTTCAAAACGATCAACACTTGCCATTAAAGGTCCCGATTTGATACCAATGGTTCCTACAGGAAGATCCGGTTTGTTATGCATCCCAAATATCGCTTCTACTCCGTCGAGCACACCTTTTTCAACTAGCATTTTTGCCCCGGAAGCCGTTTCTTCGGCCGGTTGAAAGATAAATCGAACCGTACCGCAAAGCTCCTGCTGACGTTCTTTAAGAAGAATGGCTGCTCCGATTATAGAAGCCGTATGAAAATCATGGCCGCATGCGTGCATAACACCGTTTACTTTAGATGCAAATGGCAGATTGGTTTTTTCTTCAATTGGCAGCGCATCAATATCAGCTCGAATTGCGATAGTAGGTCCCGGCTTTCCTCCCGCGATTTCCGCTACTGCTCCTACGTCTAATTGGAATACATCTGCTATAGAAATATCATAGTGCTTTAACCACTTTTTAATACGTTTAGTTGTTTCATATTCTTTCATTGAAAGCTCTGGAAACCGGTGCAGCTCACGGCGTATGTCTATCAGCGTATTTAGTAGTAATTGATCTGTCATATTTATCACTCTTTCACATTTCTTAATTTGGAGAACTTCTCTATCTTTTACGATAAAGAGGGTACCTCATTGAGTTTTTTATAAAGAAATACGGTCGTATAGTCTTCTGCAAGGTGCTTTTCTTTAGCTTGAACATATCCTTTTCGTTCATACATTTCAACTAACCAAGGATGTTCTTTTGCTGTTCCTAAAGACACACCTGGTGATTTAAACGTATTTTTTATTACCTCTTCCTCTACTAGACGCAGCAGCTTAGATCCAACGCCTTGCCTGGCAAACGACGGGTCTACTGCAAACCACCAAAGATGCGGAACAGCAAACAGACCTGGATGTTCTCCCAAGGCATTCGTATCGACACAGTAGCAGCGATTCTTTTCTCTTCTTCATATACATAGCAAAGGTTTTGAGAAATATTTTTCTTAACGAGAGCAAGATCAGCAGTAGCTGCTAAGAAAGGAATGCCTAGCTCTCGAATAGGCTTATATGCTTGTAGAGTTAAGTTCAATAAGCTATCTGCGTCTTCATTTGTTGCCAAACGGAATTCATTTTTCATCTCTTCGTCTCCTTATGTAGTGCTTAAATATTTTATTTAACTTATAAGTTTACTAAGAATTAAAAAAGACAGACTGCCGCCTTGCGTACTCACTATACAGCTGCTTTTATAACGTGTCAATTCTATTTATCGTTTTCTATAAAGGGTATAAATAAAACAAATACACGTAGAAAACTGCGCGTATTACGTACATATCAAGATAGACTTCAGGACTCACTTACCGTAGATTTTAAATTAGCGGCCAACGTCACAAGTTCTTCTATAGATGCTAACTCCTCTTGTGAAGCCGCAGCTACTTCTTCAGCGTAAGCAGCTGCTTGTTTAGCAACCTCCGAAAGGGCCATGACAGACTCCATTACCTTGAACGAATACCCATCAATTTCTCCTGTTGCCTTTGTCATTTTGTTCATTTGTTCTTGAGCGGCAAAGACATCTTCCATAATTGTGGAAAACTGTTGCGTTACATCTTCGACAGTGGAAATACCAAGCGTGACTTCTTCCGTATTGATTTCCATGTTTTGATAAGCCAGCTTTGCCTGTGCTTCAATTTCTTTTAACAGATGACTGATTTGTATAGCGGACGTTTTAGATTCTTCCGCTAGCTTACGTACTTCCCCTGCTACTACAGCAAAACCTTTCCCATGTTCTCCAGCCCTTGCAGCTTCAATAGCAGCATTAAGTGCAAGAAGATTTGTTTGTTCAGCAATTCTTGTAATTGTATTAATAATGCGGCCAATTTCTGCGGAACGGTCTTCGAGCCCCTTTACTTCACTAGTGGATATCTTAACTGTTTCATAGATTTTATTCATTTGATCCGTCACCTCTTTCACCGCAACATTTCCGGTAGAAGCATGTTCAGAGGCTCTGTTCATCGATTGTTGTACCTTTGAAGAATGATCAGTCATTTTCTGAAGCAGCTTGGCCATATCCACCATAGCTTGCTCGGTTTCAACCACACTTAACAACTGCTTATCAGAACCCGCAGCAATTTCTTGAATAGACATCGTAACTTCTGTTACAGCTGTTTTTGTTTCCTCCATGCTTGCAAGCAATTGCTCTGAGGAATGACTGACCGTGCTCGTTGTTTTACTTATTTTCTGACGCAGCGTTCTCATGTGAGTCATCATTTCATTAAATGAAGATATGAGTGTACTAATCTCATTTTTCTCTTTCAAAGGAACAACATCTACAGATAAATCACCGTTTGAAATCCCTTTCATTGTTTTTGACAAATTTTCAACCGCAATTATGTAGCGACGTATGATAAAATAGAACACGGTAGTTGTAAAAGAAACAAACAGAAATGTAATCACTAGCGTAATCGAAGCTGCTTGCTCTTGTTTCACAATAAGATAATAATTTGTTACTTCAATTACAGTAGATGTTATGGCCATCATGGCTGCAATCATACATAGCATTTTCATGCGTAAACTTTGAAAAGCTTTTTTCATTTTTTCATCCCCTATACAATCTAAAGACATAGAATGTCTAATCTATATTAGTAGTATCGGCATATTTTTATATTTTTTTGTAAAAACTAAAGAAGAATTGAAACAATTATTATTGGCGCTTTTCCACTAAATATTGGAATACATATCATTCTGCAAGGCGCTGCAACAGCAGTTGATAACTGTCTGATTATTCTTTCATTTGACCAAACTCTACCTTTGCTTATAAAATGAAGATTTGTAGAAAGGAGTACGAAAAATTTTATGTATACGTATCAAACAGGCAATCAAACAATTGACTACAAAATTGAAGTCGTTCCAAATAGAACCGATATCACGGTGCAAATTTGTGACAAAGAAGGGGTAAAAGTTATTATCCCAAGAGGTCTTAATGAAAACAATGTGCGTTCAATCATCGCACGCAAAGCAACATGGATTTTAAAACAACTAAACGTTTCACAACCAGCTGAGGAAAAGCCGGCTGCTCCAAAGACAGAAGCAGTAAAAAAAGAAACAGCTAAAAAAGAGGCTCCTAAAGCAGCAGCTTCTGCAGCTAAAACTGGTTCTTTTGAAGAAGGAGACAAATTCCCTTACCTAGGGCGTCAATACCGCTTAAACATCGTTCGTGGAGATGTAGCAAAAGCTGAAATGACATTCCGTGCAAAATTCATTGCTACAGTACCTGAAAGCTGGAACGAGCAGCAAACAAATGAAGGTATTGGACAACTATTAACAGAATGGTACCAAGGCCGCGCAGGTGAAAAATTCCAAGAAGCTTTGAAATCTGTTAAAAAAGCAGCAGACAATGCTCCTGAATCTGTTAAATGGGACGAGTTAGGTGAAGAATATGCTACGACTCAAGATAATACAATCGTATTAAACTGGCGTTTGCTAACAGCTCCTCTTGCAACAATTGAATATGTCATTGCTTCTCAATTTACAAATGCAGATGAATTATTCGAAGATGCAGCTGAACGCAAACAGTGGTTAAGCGATAACACCCTAAACGCATTTTAAGTTTATACATAAAAAAAGCACGCGGCGAACGCGTGCTTTTTTTATTTTTAAGAGTCTCACTGCTCAAAAATTAGTTAACCTGATAGCTTCATTCAATTGCATCTTATAAACAAATATATAATATACATGTTTAAAGGTTTATTAATCTAATTTTAAAAGCAGTAAGTAAGACTAAACTGATTTTATATAAAGCTGATTTTTACCCTTTTAATACTCTAAACGCTTCTCTTACTTTTCGTGCAAAATCTAACGGTGGCTCTACAGATTCAAAGTGCATATACATTGCTCTCGGCTCTTCAAATAGCCAATGGTTGTGAACGGCCGTAACCTTAATATCTCTTTTTCTAAGCTCCGTTAATAATGGATTTACTTCTTCTTGCAAAAGCACGGTTTCACCTAGATTCAGTGCTCTTCCTTTACTATCTAAATCTTCAAAAGTAAAAAATTGAGGAGTAACTAATGGAGAGCGTGTTGGACGCCCTAAAATTTTAAAACGAATAGTACGAAACTTTTGTACCAAACAAACGCCATTTTCATCTAAACTGCCTTGTCCACCTAAAATTCTCGCAAACTCCTGACATAAACTCTTTTTATTTTCCCAACTCATTATGCTGACTTCCTCTCTTATAATAACTTGTCCTTCCTTAATAAATATATGTGAAAGTTATCAAGTAGAAACGGCAAACACACAGGAAAACTACCCATTTTATAAATCCTGATTATCAAAAGTCATATTTATTTTTCTTTGTTCATATCAATAGCATGTATTTTTGAATTTAACTAAAAAGAGAAATTCAGATTCCTATTTAAAGAATTTACTTAAACAGTTTTTTAAAATTGAATTTGTAGGGGGAAGTAAAATGAAAAAAATAGGCAAGGATGATTTTATTTCAGGGTTTGTTCCTCATCACAATCATGGCTCAGTGGACTACACTTCTGTTGCATCAGGACATGTCCATCAGTGCCTCGATGTAACGTCTCCTCCAATTCAAAGCGAGGATGGAAGCCACATTCACTATACAGAAGGCTATGTTGTGTTTGAAGACGGACATACACATCATTACAAAGCCTACTCTGGTCCCGCTATTCCCATTGGCAACGGTATGCATGTTCACTATTATGACTTTTACACCAGCGAAGACAACCAGCATCGGCATCATGTCAAAGGCGTAGACCACCCTGCTCCAGGTGATAGATAATGAAATAATTTAATGCAATTAAGCTAAAGTCTCAGCTTGCGTTTATATAAACTCTTTAATAAAAGTGAGGCTGGGACAACAGTATCTTAGCCCAAGTGAAAAACGAATACAGCTTCATCTGTTTCGTCCTTCTAGCAGTTGATTGAAGGGCAAGGCAAAGACTCCTGCGGGAAAAGCGTAACAGATGAGACCCCGCAGGAGCGCAAGCGACGAGGAGGCTCAGCGGCCGCCCGCGGAAAGCGAAGCCTTGCATGGAAATCAACTGCGGTGTCATAAGCGGTTCAGCTCATGTATCTCATTTGTTCGTCTTTAGGAATGAAAGTCTCTCCCTCTGCTTAATCTGCTTAAGCAAAAAAGGATACGCGAGCTCTTTATTCCAAAAATTCGACAGACCGGGTCTTTGGACATGTCAAAGTTTCTACATCAATCGATATATTGTGTTTTAAAAGAAAGATATATATAATCAAGAAAATGTTTGATTTTGTTTAAATGTGGATACGTATACCTATAAGCAAGATAGCAAACACTTAAGACGAGTGGTTACGCTACAAAAGTTGTAATGACCATGTAAAGAAAGGAAGTGCAGCTTATGAAAGGACAGAGCTTTTTTATTTTAGGACTTATATTTGCTCTTATCATTGCTGTTTTAGCTGTAATTAACAACGATCCTGTACAATTTAACTATGTATTTGGTTCACAAAAATGGCCTCTTATTTTAATCATCTTAACAACGGCTGTGTTTGGAGGAGTTGTTGCTGCTTCATTGAGCTTTGTAAAAATTGTTCAACTAAGAGGACAAGTGAAACAGAAAAACAAGCGAATTGCTGAACTGGAAGAAGAAATCAAGCAGCATAAGTCTGTTGAGCCTGTTTTGGAAGAAGAGCCGAATCAACCAGTTACTCGAACTGAGCGCGCTCAGTTATAATAAAAAAGAGCCGTTATTTTAAAGAATAACGGCTCTTTTCATTTTTTGTTCCGCCAAGCATATTTTCGCGATACACGCATAAATAGATAGATATGGAAAACTTTAGTTCTGAATGGTACAATCAACACTGTTATATCTCTATGAAAAACTTAAATTGACAGTCTTACCGTTAAGAAGGTGTTCATCCATTATGGTCAATAAAAAACTAAAGCGTGAAATTCTTACATACACAAGCGTCATCCTCGGCACTGTTTTGCTTTCTGTGGTCGTTCAGCACTATTGGTTTCAGCCCTACACTGTAAAAGGCGATTCTATGAAGCCTATTTTGCACGAAGGCAATCGAATTATTATTAACAAACACAGCAAGCTGGAGCGCTTTGACATTGTCGTTTTGCAAGCTCCCTACAGCAGTGATTTTCTAGTAAAGCGCATTGTGGGCTTACCAGGAGAAACGGTCGAATACAAAGATGATGTTCTGTATATAAATAATAAGGTCAAAAAAGAGCCGCATCTTCATAAATATTTATCCAAAGTGCCCGTTTACGAGCGATTCACCGAAAATTTTTCAACGTACGAACTGTCTCCAGACGGCACGATACCGGACGGATACGTATTAGTGCTAGGTGACAACAGACGTATCAGCCGAGATGGAAGGCATTTTGGCCTTACTCCTATCTCTTCAATCATGGGAGAAGTCAACATGAAATACTGGCCTTTAAAAGAAATGACTTTTATGCATTAACACATAAAAAGAAAGCTCAAAATTGAGCTTTCTTTTTATTTTGGGTTTTCCTTGTTTTCTACATGCTGTTCTTCTGCAAATTCTGTGTCATACGCTAGTTTTCGCTTAAAAGCCGGGCGCGTTCTCGCTGTATGCTTTGTTTCAATATGGTTGAATAAGTAGCGGTGAACAAAAACCTCAGCAAATGTAATAATAGCTGCAGAAATAATACTTCCCCAAGCAATTTGAACGTAACTGTCTAATAACAATGTGCCAAAAATCCATACGCTCATATAGGTTAGAACAAATTCAACAATAATAGCATCACGGTTGCCCACTCGAGGCAGTACAATTCGATCCACTACTAGATATGTCACAACTGTCGTTAGCAAGCTAAAAGAAATAATGTCTCCGATGGTTGCATCAAAAAACAAATCAAGGCCTATACCAAACGCAATAAGTGCCGCTGCAAATTTAATGAGCAATAATGTTGCATGATTCATATTTGAACCCTCCTTTTTCTATATTAATTTGAACAAAAATAGGGAAATTAATACCTTTTTTGCCAAGAAGGGTATAATATAAGCAAAGCCAGTACGTTTGAGACAGCTCTAGCGTACAACAATGATTTGGGAGATGTTGTAATGATTGTACTAGAAAATAGCGAAATGAAAGTCAGCATTGAAGAAAAAGGAGCGGAAGTTGTAGAAGTATTTCATAAAGAAAAAGGCCT
This sequence comes from Priestia aryabhattai B8W22, assembly GCF_000956595.1. Classification (GTDB taxonomy): domain Bacteria; phylum Bacillota; class Bacilli; order Bacillales; family Bacillaceae_H; genus Priestia; species Priestia aryabhattai. The sequence continues at coordinate 35,390 of NZ_JYOO01000017.1, forward strand.
GCAGTTTATGTGGAGCGGAGACCCTACTTATTGGGGACGAGTATCGCCCGTATTGTTTCCAATCGTAGGCCGATTAAAAAATGATCAGTATACCGTTGATCAGCGCGAATACTCTTTGCCTCAGCACGGCTTTTTACGTGATTCTACTTTCAGCGTGATTGAGCAAACAAACGAAACAGCACGGCTGAAATTTGCCACAAACGGCCATTTTAAAGACGTGTATCCGTTTGAATGTTCAGTTGAAATTAGCTACCGTCTGGAAAACAACCGATTAACGTTTCAGTGGAAAGTAGTAAATGAAGATAAAGAGAATATGTATTTTTCAATTGGAGCCCACCCTGCTTTTCGTATTCCGTTACGTGAAAACGAGCAGATTTCTGATTACTTTTTAGAAATAGAGCCTTCTGAAACTACGCCAAAGGAATTTGTATTAAAAGACGCGCTTATTCATGAAAAAGGAGCTGCAGAAAATTTGCATCAGCTGCCGCTAAGCGCAGGTTTATTTGCAAATGATGCGTTAATTTTTAGCCATATTGACGGAATTACAATTAAATCGGCGGTTAATGAAAATCAAATTAACGTTCAGTTTAATGATTTCCCGTACGTAGGTATTTGGTCAAAGTATGATGCAGAAAATCATACAATCGCTCCATTTCTTTGCATCGAACCTTGGTTTGGAATTGCAGATACGCATGACCACAACGGAAATTTCAAAGAAAAATTAGGCATCAACCGTTTATCAAAAGACAGTGTATTTCAAACAGAATTCTCTGTTTCCTTTAACTAATTCAACACATAACAAAATCAATCCAATAAACAGCTAGAAGCAGCTAAATAGATTAAGCCTGCGTTCACCATAACAATGAAAAGCTCCGAACGATTACTCGTTCGGAGCTTTCTTCAACTAAACTACTTTTGTCTTTGCTTCTTTTTATATTAGTTATTTACGACATCACTATTTTTTAGCGCATGGACTTGCTCTATTAGCTTCTGAACGTATTCTTCGCTGAGTACACCTGTTGCTCCTCGAATAATTTCAGCCGAATAATGATCCGGAGGTGCGACTTCTTTTTCTTTATTTAACACAAAAAAAGTAAGAACATGATCCACAATCTTTCCTTCATGCTCTACAGAGATAATGGCAGGACGATAGCCGTTATTATCTACGCCTTCTCTGCCGTAAAGGTACGTAATCGCTTCAGGAGGCACGCGGTACAGTTTGCCTTCAACGACTCCGCCTTCTTCAACCATGTCTGCACGTCCTCCGTCATGAATAACGTGGTTATATCGAAGCGTATAGCCTTTAAAAACAGCTTTGCCGAGACAGTCTTGGAAATACTGATCCACCCCGTGCTTAATAAAACGATCGTTATCCATACATGAACCGTAAGCAAAGTACAGCATACCTTCTAATAAATCTTCTTTCCACACGCGCCAGTTTCCGCCTGGGATAAATTCTTGCAGCAGGGAACGATCTCTTGCTACATATACAACGGCTTCAAATTCACCTTGGTCCGTTTCAACCGTTTGCACAACTTTATCATATTCATTGTCTTTATGACCTTCGTGAATATAACCTTCTAATTCATCAAGCGCCTTCCACATAAGCTGATCGGTCACTTCATATACTTCTCCGTACGTAATATGTTCACTGTCGATATCAAGCATAGGATAGCCTTGCTTAGTGTCATATAATTTCCCTTTCGTTTTTGCCTGCTTGGCAATTGAGCGCGCATGATGCAGCAATCCGTGATTACCTTCTCCTTCAAGAAGCGTTCCGTATACGAATAAATAATTGCACATACTCCTTATTCCCCCTCTTTCTCTTCATAAAGCTCTAGCGGTAACCCGTCCGGATCAGCAAAAAATGTGAATTTTTTTCCCGTTAGTTCATCTACCCTAATAGGTTCCACATCAATCCCTTGCTGCTCTAGTTCACGCTTGGAATCCTCTACGCTTTCAACCGCAAAAGCTAAATGGCGTAAGCCGCACGCTTCAGGTCTTGAAGGACGCTGTGGCGGATTTGGAAACGAGAACAACTCAATTTGATAGCCAGGAGCTACTTCTAAATCTAGCTTATATGAATCTCTTTCTTTTCTATATGTTTCTTCTATAATCTTGCATCCTAACACATTTACATAAAAAGCTTTTGAACGTTCATAATTACTTCCTATAATGGCTACGTGGTGCATTCGTTTTAAATTCATTTCATTCTCCCATAAAAACCCTTTTCTAATCATCCTACACAAAATGCCGGCAAACATCAAATAATTACGTTATCACCTTTGACTAGAGTGATAAAAGTCACGGACATAGCGCTTCATAACAAGTAATATAACAACGAGGTGAATAACATGATTTCGTTAACATTTAAAGCCAGAATTGACCGAACTCAAAATTTAGATTCGTTAAAAGAAGAAGCTGCTATTATGCACCGTATTGCTGATCAGCTATCTCCAATGAGCCCTGAGTTCATAGAATATACTGAACGTATTCAATATGTGTATGAACGCATGCACATTATCGTACGTCATCCTACTAAAAAACTCGCTTAATACAAGCGAGTTTTTTTTATAAAATCTTTGTCAAACTACCTTATTTTGAGATATACTGAATGCTAATAAAAAAATGAAACTTTTTGATCTTACGCGCGTATACTTAATTACGATAGGATAAAAGATAAATAGTTGCGTAGATAAAAACCATCACGTGATGGTTGACATAGTTAAAGGAGGTGGTATTCTGATGGGGTTGCGACATACAAAATTGGAGAACTTGCAGAGATGGCACATGTAACGAAACGCACGGTTGACTATTATACTAACATTGGGTTATTAAAAGCAGAACGCTCTGCTTCTAACTATCGCTTTTATAACGAAGAAGCGCTGAAACGTCTTTACTTAATTGAAAAATTAAAAAGCGAAGGCCGTTCTCTTGAAGAGATTTCTTCTCTATTTTCTATAGAGCAATCCGAGAATAGCCACTCCAAAGACGAATTAGCATCCAAATTTTACGTACTAAACGACAGTTTAAAAGAAGTTGCACCGCTTATGGAAAAGCTGAATGAAGAAGATCGAAAAGTAATGATGAATCGGCTCTCACCAGAAAGCGTCACTCTTTTGCACTCTTTACTGCTGCTGCTGTCGTAAATTTATTATTTACAGGAGGTGTTTACTTACTTTATAGCACTATAAAGTAAGTATATTCATTGATAACCATTAACTTAATTATTTTTGCGATTTTAATTGTACTCACTGCTTTTTTCGTTGCTTCAGAGTTTGCAATTGTGAAGCTTCGTAGTTCACGGGTAGATCAACTTGTTGCTGAAGGAAAAAAAGGAGCGAATGCGGTTAAAACCGTGACGACACACTTAGATGAGTATTTATCTGCGTGTCAGCTTGGTATTACGATTACTGCTTTAGGACTCGGTTGGTTAGGAGAACCGACTGTTGCGAAGATTTTAGAACCTCTGTTTGAAGAAATGGGTGTTGCTGCATCTTTAACCCATATTCTTTCATTCATTATCGCATTTGCGCTTGTAACGTTTGTTCACGTAGTTGTTGGTGAATTAGCGCCAAAAACATTTGCGATTCAAAAAGCTGAAACAGTTACGTTATTGTTTGCTCGTCCGTTAATTTTATTCTATAAAATTATGTTCCCTTTCATTTGGTTACTAAATGGTTCTGCCCGTTTATTAACTGGCATGTTTGGATTAAAGCCAGCTTCAGAGCATGAACTTGCGCACAGTGAAGAAGAGCTGCGCATTATTTTATCAGAAAGTTTTAAAGGCGGGGAAATTAACCAGTCCGAATATAAGTACGTGAACAACATTTTCGAATTCGATAACCGTGTTGCTCGCGAAATCATGGTACCAAGAACAGAAATTTCAGCTGTTTCTGAAGACGACAGCATTGAAGATTTCTTAAAGCTTGCTGTAGAAGATCGCTACACTCGGTACCCTGTTACCGTTGACGGAGACAAAGATAATATTATCGGCTTAGTCAACGTCAAAGAAATTCTAAACGATGTCGTAATCAACGATGCGTTAAAAAAGCAAAGCGTGAAGCTTTATATGAATCCTATTATTCAAGTAATTGAAACTGTAGCGATTCAAGACCTATTGCGCTCGATGCAAAAGAAACGTACGCATATGGCTGTGTTGATTGACGAGTACGGCGGTACGGCAGGGATCGTTACCGTTGAAGATATTTTAGAAGAAATCGTTGGAGAAATTCGAGATGAGTTTGATACAGATGAAAAGCCGCTTGTTCAAAAAATCAGCGATCAGCATTTTGTCTTTAACTCAAAAGTACTGCTTGAAGAAGTCAACGAAGTGCTTCATATCGAAATTGAAAATGATGATATCGATACAATTGGCGGCTGGATGCTGATGCAAAATATCGATATTCAAGAAGGCGAATCGTTCAAACTTTTTGGATACGAGTTTATTGCAAAAGAAATGGACGGTCACCAAATGAAAGAAGTGGAAGTACGTGCCCTTCCTGAGGAAGAACGCGTGCAGCCTGAAAGTCATTCACCAGAACAAGAAGTTACACAAGCATAATAGAAAGAGCCGCTTCTTCATGAAGCGGCTCTTTTTTTATTATTGCTTACTCTTAATCATGCAGCAGCTTATACACAACGTTCTCTTCTGCATCTTCCCCCGTCTTTTCCTTTGCTTGGTCCATCGTGCCGACAAACTCCAGCTTTCCTTCCTTTAAGACCGCAAACCGATCACACACGCCCAAGATTTCATTCAAATCATGGGTAATATAGATAATCGTCTTTCCTTTTGCCGCCAGCTGTTTAATATAACGAATAATCTCAAGCTTGGACTGCAAATCAATTCCGACCGTAGGCTCATCCATTAACAAAACGGACGGTTCATGAATAAGCGAAACGGCTATATTTAACTTTCTCTTCATACCTCCTGATAAATTTTTCACTTTTCCCTTCCATCTTCCTTCCAGCTGTACAGCTGAGCAAAGAGACTGAAGCTGTTCATTCGACAAAGAGCGTGAAGCCATTTTGCTCCACATTTTCATGTTTTCTTTTACGCTAAGCTCTTCCCACAGCGCTATATCTTGTGGAACGTAGCCAATGACTTCTCGAATCGCTTTTTGATTTTTCTTAAGCGATAAGCCTCCAATCGTGACATTCCCACTTGAAGGAGCCGTAATGGTAGACAAAATAGACAGAAGCGTCGACTTACCAGCGCCGTTTGGCCCTAAAAGTCCAATGACTTCCCCACTTTCTACGGTCAGCGTAACATTTGCTAACGAACGTTTTTTTCCGTATGTTTTGCTAACATTGTTAATTTCAATCATTTGATGCTCCTCACATTCCACACTATTTTAAATGCGCACAAACATATGCATGCAATGGAAACAGCTATCTCTTTCCAAATGAGCGTAAGCGGCAGTGCATGCTGATACAGAAGCAGATGCTGCGGAAGCCACTGACTTATTTTTTCAATCGTTGCAGAAAGCTCTCCTACCGGGAAAAAGCTTCCTCCTATTATGCTGAGTCCTGTGACCATGACAACGCTGATCATATAATAAGATCCAACTCGCTGACTTTCACTTGCAAACCACGTGCTCAAAGCAACGCATACAACCACATAAATACACATATACAGCAGTACACCGTAAGACTCTACTCCATAAAGCCATTTAAATAAAGCAAAACTGATGCAGGCTTGAAGCACGTATAAAACAGCATAAGCGGCGCTGACGCCTCGAATATAACCGTAAAGTCCTTTTTGCATCGTTTTCATTCGTTTAAAAAGATGCCTTCTCTCTTTAATCATCCAATCTGATGTGATGCAGCAAATCAAAAGCGTAAAAAATCCCCATAGCGGCACGTATCCGGTCATTTGAACGCTCCCTTGCTTCGTACGCTTCTTCGTTCCTTGCTCCTCGTAATCAATTGTCATCAGCGGCCTTGGCTTCCACTGGTTATCGGTATAGTGATACGCCTCTTTCCATAAATCTGGTCCTGCCTGAATGTGATAGACTTTATATAAAAAACGCACTTCATTTGCCGCTTTAACATTTGTTGTTAACCTTGTCACTTCACTCGCCACGACTTCTCGAACCGCTTCTGTGGCAACTGAAGAAGGCAGCGTGAGCAAATCAATGACTCCTTGATAATTCCCCGCTTCTACTTCTTCCTGAAATCCGTTAGGAAACATAAAAATGCTGTCAATTTTATTTTTTGCCAGCTGCTTTCTCGCTTGTTCTTCGTTCAGAGAAAGAAACTGAATTTCTGTTGTTTTCTGTAGTCGATCCATCACTTGTTTAGACATGTTGCTGTGATCTTGATCGACAAGAGCAACAGGGATTTTTGAATCACTTTGTACTTTTGCTAAAAATGAGCTGCTGATGACCGTTCCTATTAAAGGTAAAAAGAAGATCATGACAATAAGCATAGGACGCTTCAGCAGCTGCTTTATTTTTTCACTGATCATTTTCTCCACCGCCTTTGCATAATCATCACGTAGCCAACAGCAAGAACAAAACTTCCTGCTGCCGTAATGAGAATAGGCGTAAGGTAAAGAAAAGCTTCGTTTGTGTTATATCCATCAAATTCATAAAATAACAGCTCCAAGACGCGGGTGTTGAGTGACCATTTCTGAAAACCACTCGCCCAGTCCGGTAAATAGACGACCGGCACAACATGTCCACTTAAAATCGCACTCAGCAAAATGAACAGCAAACCGGTTATTTGATAAGCTTTTTGTGATAAAAAAAGAACCCGAAGAAGTAAAAACAAACATAAAAAAGCAAGCAAACTTCCGCTTACCCCTAAAAAAAGCTCTCCGTACGTACCGGTTACAGGCAGTTTCAGTCCTTTAATGAGGCTTCCAAACAAAACGACAGATACCGGCAGCAAAAGAACAAACAGAGCCGTCAGCTGCGCTAAATAAATGTGGACAAACGATACACCTCTTGTTTTCATTCGAGCCAGTACGGGATAAGTCTGCGTTTCACTAGCAAGCAGCCATCCGCCGTAGCTCCAAATCATAAGCAGCAAAGCAGCAAAAGACAGGACGTAATATTGCTTCATATCCTGCTGAAAGAAACTCGTTTCTACTTGTTCATCAAATAAACTTCCTCTATCTAATACATGAAGCCCAAACGTTACTAAGCTCTTCTTAAACTCTGCGTGTCTATTTTTATCAGAGACATTTTCTTTTTCTAAAAAGGTATTAACCGTATTAATACCGCTTTGAGCGGCTGACGTGTAGTCAGCTGCACTTTCCATCACGTAGCGAAACAGCTGTGACTGAAGCGGCTTATTGTTGTTTCCAATGACGTGTAAAGGCTGATTTTTCCCATGAGCAATATCGTGACTAAAACCTTTTGGCAGCGTTACAATGGCTGCCACTTTATTTTGCTGCAGCAGCTGTTTAGCTTTCTCTTCATTCGTGTAAAGAGGCTTCATGATCTTGCGAAGCTTACCTTCAGTCAGCTGTTCAATGACGTACTTCGTTTGTGCAGTATCATCTTTATCCACAATGGCCACGGGAAACCGATTGACTTTCTCCTCACCTTGCATGGTCTGACTAATAATGATCCCTGCTCCAAGTAAAAACAGAGCAGGGATCATTATTAGCAGTATGAGAGATTTTATATTTTTCAATAGAGCTTTACATGTAAAAAGAGTCAAAGAGAAATATATCTTCATCTGCTTTGCACCTTTTAGTAACCAGCGGTTCCCATATTCATCATGAGACCTTGAACATTTTTAGCGAAATTTTCTTGAATCGACAGCATATCTTCAGGCGTTACATCTTTTACGTTTGTCGCATTAGATGCGTCAAGCTCTGGAATAGTGGCTGATTTTTTTAATTGAGAAGCAGAGTCAATTTTTAACGTAACGTTTGCCGGATCTGCTTTTGGTCCTATTTTTGTACGAATATCAAACGAATAATCTGCTTTTCCTTTTGAAGCACTTATTGCTTGATTTTGCTTTACTTCTCCGTTTACTACTAGATCTTCTTGATCACCTAAGTCTAAAGAGAAAGTACGGTCAGCCGTTTGTTTTGCATCGGTTTTACCGTTGATTACTGAATTCATTTTAAACGTCATATTCGTGTCTTCATCTTTTGAATCTTTTGTTAACAAATGAATAGACATATTTTCTTTTCGTTTATCACTTTCCGTTGTTACGTCATTTTTCATATCAAACGTAAGCACATCATCCTTACTGTTCTCCGTGAGTACTGTTTTGAACTGCTTCGCCGTTTTGTTATCTTCGTACGGAACATTTTTAGTCACAACGTTAATCTTTCCTTTTTCGTTAGAAGCATTTTTTACGCCCATGTTCATATCGCGAGCTACCACAACATCATCTTGAACGTACACAGTTGATTTAACACCGCCAGGGTAAGTCGTATCTTTTGCTTCTTTTTGGAAGTCTTGAAGACTTTCTTTTACTGATTTTTTCAATTCTTTTGGATCTGCCATATCTTTTAATTCTGGATTTGTCGCTGCTGAAGATTTAAATAGCTTAGACACGTGATTTGCATAGATAGTATGAAGCTTGTCATCTTTTGCTACCTTTGCAATAAGCTTATCCATAAATTGTTTTGTTTCTTTGTCAGACATGTTAAGCGTCACGCTTGTTAACTGAAGCGTTTTGCCATTTGTTTTATAATCCACATTTTTTTCTTTTGTAAAATAATCGCTGTCTAACTCATCATAAATGAACGTTCCGTACTCTTTTGCAATGTAGGTCTTTTCTTTTTCCGTTAACTTTAAATCCTCTAAACTTACGTTGCTCGTGTTAATATCAAGCGTTTCAGGACCTGAATACGAAGGATCGAACTTACGCGCTACCTGTCCATATTCGTCTAAGTTTAAATAGAAATATTCATTTGCTAGAATCGGAGCTTTAAAGCCTATTCTTTCTTTCGTTTGAAAACCTTCTAGGTCAAGCGCTTTTGAACCGCCGATATTAAGAGCCAGTGAACCGTATCCTTCACTTTTTTTCGGATCTTGTTCCGCTTTAATTTTAATTTCAGCTTTACTGATAAGATCTTGAATCATTTTAAAGCTTGGATCATACGAAAGTGAATCCATGTTAAAGCCGCCTTTAATAGTAGCATTTGTGGTAGAAGGCTGCTTCATCGCTTTTTCCTGATAAGCCATCGTTTCACTGTACTTCGTTTCCAATTCATCTGCTGCTTTTTGGTACGTATTTACTTCAGAGATTAAGTATAATTGCTTAGGAGATTTTTTAAATACCGTAGCAAATGTAATTGCTCCTCCAATAATCACAATTAAAGCTGCCAAAATGATAATCCATTTAGCCGGCGCTTTTTTGGGAGCGGGCGCTGTTTCTAGCGAAGCCGCTGTTTCGTCTGTTGTTCTGTTTTGATCTTTCTCACTCATCTAGACCAGAACCTCCTATGTATTTTGTTAGTCACTTTGTACATGATAAGGAATGGTTTCCATAAATTCTACTACTTCGACAAAATAAGACAATAATTAGTCCGATAAACCGATGTCTTTCGGTGCAATACCGTGTGCAAAGTACTCTACTTAAGTACCCAATATATTGAAAATAAAACCAATTATTCAAAACTATCTCAATAACTATTAAAATACGTAAATGACTTATCCTCTTGTATTTTTACAATATATTCCTATCATTGAGCATTTACACCTAAGAATTACGAAGCGCAGTTTTTTTAGCTTATCTCTTTTTTCTTTAATCACATACAGGTGATATCTATGTACGTCTTTATGAAAACATGATAAAAACATCAGCGTTTTGTTCCATTTTGAAAGGGAAATACTAATAGTAAGAAAGCTTTTTTCTTGCCCGTGACATAAAAATCAAATAAAGTATTTCTAAATACATTTCACACAATTTAATTTGAGGATAGAAAAAGGAGGATATCATTATGAATATACGCGTCACTCCTTCTGCAAAAGAAGCGTTGCAGAATGTGGAACAAAACCAAATGATTCAGCTTTCTTTTGATCGGGGAAGCTGCGATATTGTTAATACAATTTATGAAATGAAGATCATCTCAAAGCGCACTCTTCAACCCTACGAAAAAGTGGTAACGGTTGAAGACTTAGAGTTTATTGTTGATGATGACATGGAAGAAGTTTACGACAATGAGCTGGTGATTGATCACGCAGCAGGTGCTTTTGTCTTCAAAAATCATAACCAAATTTTTAATAACCGCGTAGGATTGCGCTATATCAATTCATAGAAAAAAGCAGGGAGCTCCCTGCTTTTTTTCTTGCATATGTTAGGTCAATCGCTTTTATCGATTGACCTTCAACCGCTCTTGGATAAATAACAAAACGTTCACAAGGCTATTTTCTTCATATACATTCACCTGCTGACGCTTAAATTCTCCTTGTTCATGGTAATAAATAATATCTCCTGTTCCTTTGTCTTCATTTATATGTAAATGAAAACTAAGCGGCGTCGCCAAAATAGATCCGTCTTCATCTCGCTGAAGAATTTGACAAAGCGTTTGATTCCCTTGTTTTTCAGATAAAAAGTCATAGCCAAATTGATGTGCTAACTTCTCCACTTGTGCAGCAATAAGAGCTGTAATCGGTTGATTGTCTTTCATAAGCAGTATTTCTCCTTACTTCATCTCATTAGGGTTTTATTATTAGTATACTATACCTTAAACTTCTGGAGCTAACGACTTACCCTGTGCAAATCATGACCACATGTCCATCCGGATCTTTTATCGTAAAAAACGAAAAATCATCAAAAGAAGTAATTGGAGACTCAATCTAAAGACGAACAAATGAGATAACTGAGTTGGACCACTTGCCACGCCGCTGTTGATTTCCGTGCAAGACTTCGCTTTCCGCGGGCGGCCGCTGAGCCTCCTCGTCGCGTACGCTCCTGCGGGGTCTCCCCTGTTCCGCTTTTCCCGCAGGAGTCTTCGCCTTGCCCTCCAATCAACAGCTAGAAGCAGTTACATACAGTAAACCTGCCTTCACCCTAACCATGAAAAAATCCGAACGAGTTGAGTTTTTTATCAAGAATCTCAATTCATCATTCGGATTTTTTCACCTAACATACTTTTGTCCGAGTCTCTTTTTTTTCATAAAAAATATGTATGCTGTACAACTACAATCACAACCGCAATCAAAATCGAAGGCAGTAAATTGGCAACTTTAATTTTAATAATTTCTAATAAATTAATTCCAATCGCTAAAATTAATACCCCGCCTACTCCTGTTACTTCAGCAATGATACTATTCATTAAATCTTGCGGCACGACTGCATTAATTTGCGTAGCAAATAACGCAATGATGCCTTCGTACAGAAATACAGGCACCGCTGAGAAAATGACGCCTATTCCAAGCGTAGTCGCTAATAATAACGAGATAAACCCATCCATCACCGCTTTCGTAAACAATACGCTGTGATCGCCTCGTATTCCGCTGTCTAATGCTCCTACGATTGCCATCGCTCCAATAACAAAAATCAACGTTCCTGTCACAAAGCCCTGTGAAATACTGAATGTTTGCTTGTCATTTTGTTGCGATTGAAATTTTCGTTCAATCATATTGCCTAAAAGGTTTAGCTTTTCATCTAAATCAATGAACTCACCAATAACCGCTCCAATGGCTAAGCTCAAAATTACAATTAAAAACTGATGACTTTTAAAGCCCATTTGCAAACCGAGCGTAATAACGGATAACCCCATCACTTGCATCACCGTCACGCTTACTTTTTCAGGAATGCGGTGAGCAAACTTGCCCATTAATGTTCCTACAACAATCGCTAATCCATTGACTAATGCTCCTATAATAAACATGCCGTCACCTTTACTCTGAATAATGCCGCTTCTTTTTTCATTTGTTCTACTCCCTCTCTGCTCCACACTAGCTGTATCAAACACCCTAAATTTTAACACAAAATTCTTTCAATTATGAAGAAAAGAAAAAAGAGATTGAAACGTAACTAGATTACCCCCATATAAAAACGAACAAATAGGATACATGAGCTGATTGCTTGCGACAACGCTGTTGATTTCCGTGCAAGGCTTCGCTTTCCGCGGGCGGCCGGTAAGCCTCCTCGTCGCTTATGCTCCTGCGGAGTCTCACCTGTTCCGCTTTTCCCGCAGGAGTCTTCGCCTTGCCCTCCAATCAACAGCCAGAAGCAACTAAATAGATTAAATCTACATTCACCATCACAATAAAAAGATCCGAACGCTTCATCGTTCGGATCTTCTTTTAACTAGAACAGGTTTGTTCCAACCTTTTTATTAAAATGTAATAACATCTTTTGTACCTTGCTTTTGGTAGCCTGTTTTTAACAGCTTCACTTCTTTATCCGCTGGCAAGTTGGTAAATACAACTGGTGTCACAATAGAGGGTGCATGCTTTTTAACATAGTCTAAATTCACCTGTAAAAGAGGTGTTCCTTGTTGAACGCTGTCGCCTTCTTGAACAAGCGCTTCAAATCCTTCTCCTTTTAAATTCACAGTATCTAATCCAACGTGAATGAGAATTTCAATTCCTTCTGTTGTTTTTAAGCCAATCGCATGTTTTGTTGGGAATACGGTCATGACTTCACCGTTAATCGGTGATACGAGCGTTCCTTCAATCGGTTCAATCGCAAAGCCGTCACCCATCATTTTTTGTGAAAACACTTGATCTTCTACTTCACTAAGCGGCTTTACAACGCCTTCAAACGGTAAAACAAACTCTGTGTGTGCGTCTGCTTGAACAGCCTGTTGTTCAACAGGTGCACCGGTTGACGCCGTGCCGTATTGAACTAATTGATTCATTGCGTCTGCAACAAACTCTACTTCCGTTCCGACAATGACTTGAACATTTGTTTTGCTGAGCTTCATAATTCCTCTCGCTCCGTGGCGCTTTAAGGCAGCTTCATTAATATTGCCGGCATCAGCTACTTGTAAGCGAAGACGAGTCGCACAGTTATCAATTACGGTTAAGTTTTCTTTTCCGCCTAAATCTTCAATAAAATACGATGCCATATCCACATATTTATCGCCTGTTGCTACAACCGTTTCGTTTGATGTGTCTACTTCTTCATCATCTTCACGTCCCGGTGTTTTTAAATTTAACGCTTTAATCAGCGTGTAGAAAATGACAAAGTAAATCACTGCATATACAATTCCAATTCCCGCTAACAGCAGCGGTTTTTGTGAAATTCCGTAGTTTAAGAAGAAGTCAATGGCACCTGCTGAAAATCCAAATCCAGCGTGAATGCCAAGAGCAACGGCTAAAGCCATCGATATTCCCGTTAAAACGGCATGAATAACGTATAATAGCGGTGCTACGAACATAAATAGAAATTCAATTGGTTCCGTAATTCCTGTTAAAAAAGAAGTAACAGCAAGTCCGATTAACATACCGCTGACTTGTTTGCGCTTTTCTTTTTTAGCTGCTGCAACCATCGCAAGCGCAGCTGCCGGTAAACCAAACATCATAACCGGGAAGAATCCAGACATGAATGTTCCTGCCGTTGGATCTCCTTTAAAGAAGCGATTCAAGTCTCCCGTTACGCCGTGATAGTCTCCGAATACAAACCACACTAAGCTGTTTAACACATGATGCAGTCCAATTGGAATCAACAGACGGTTTAAAAATCCGTATATACCTGCACCAAGGGCTCCTGCTCCTGTAATCCACGTTCCTAAGTTGTTAATTTGATCTTGAATCGGCGGCCAAATAACGCCAAAGATTCCTGCAAGCGCAAGCATAACGACTGACGTAATAATCGGCACAAACCGCTTTCCTGCAAAGAAGCCGAGCCACTCGGGCAGCTTAATCGCTGAGAAGCGATTGTATAGTAAACCGGCCGTTACCCCTGAAACAATCCCGCCGAGTACACCCATGTTAATATCTTTATCAATAGCTACAGTTCCTTTTGTTAACACAAAATAACCAACGACTCCGGCAAGTGCTGCTGCACCGCTTCCATCTTTTGAAAGCCCTACAGCAATTCCGAGTGCAAACAGTAGTGCTAAATTCGCAAAAATCGCATCTCCGGCTTGAGCCATAAATGGAATATCCAATAAGTCCTTTTGACCCAAACGAAGAAGCAATGCCGCAGCAGGTAATACTGCGATTGGCAGCATAAGCGATTTACCAATACGTTGTAAAAAATTCAGCATGTTTCTATCCCCTTTGTATAACGTATTTAACCCGATGTTACGAGCAAGGATTTTCGTAACAGTATTTATCGGATGACAAGTTACCGCATTCATCCCCGGCCTATGATTACATCATCAGCTGAAATGAAGGCGGTTTTACTGCATGGACTCATACTAGCACATAAAATATATAGTTGTCTATACCAATTTTATTTTTAAAAACCTCTCTATATCAATGTTAAAAGCCCTTACAAAACTTTCTAGTTTACAAAAAAGAATCAACTGGTCTAGACAACTATTCCAAAAAGCGTTACACTTAAATCAATACAACGAGCAAAGGAGTGTATGTATGGATACACATTCATCCATCATTATTTATAATGTAACCGTTTATAGTGAAAATCAGACATTAAAAAACGGGTATATTAAACTAACGAACAAGAAAATTACTGAAATCGGAGAGATCCATCAATACGTACGTCAGTCGAATGATCATGTGATTGAGCTTTCTCCTTCCTATAAAGTGATTCCTGGTGCCATTGATGTGCATATTCATGGCGTTAACAATGCCGATGCGATGGACGGTACGGCAGAAGCATTAAAAACAATGGCGCGCACGCTCCCAAAAGAAGGTACAACAAGCTTTCTAGCAACCACTATGACGCAGTCGAATGAAGCGGTTGAAAAAGCGCTTCGCAATGCGGGGGCTTATATAGAAGAACAAACAGATAGAGATGCTGAAATAGTTGGTATTCACTTAGAAGGTCCGTTTATTTCACCAAAACGTGCGGGTGCACAGCCGCCTACTCACATTCAAGATCCGAATGTAGCACTGTTTCAAGAGTGGCAAAAAGCAGCCGAAGGACATATTAAACTTGTCACATTAGCTCCGGAGCAGCCAAACGGCTTAGCACTTACTTCTTATTTAAAAGAAACAAACGTTGTCGCTTCTATTGGCCACTCCGACAGCACATATGATCAAGTTGGTAAAGCTATCAAAGCAGGAGCTTCTCATATTACGCACTTATATAACGGCATGCGCGGCCTTCACCATAGAGAGCCGGGCGTGTTAGGCGCCGCTTATTTGAGAGATGAATTATTTGTAGAGCTAATTACAGACGGCATCCACTGCCGACCTGAAATGGTCAAGCTTGCGTACGATCAAATTACAAGTGAACGCATGATTCTTATCACGGATTCTCTTCGTGCCAAATGGCTAAAAAACGGTACGTATGATTTAGGAGGACAGCCTGTTCACGTAAACGACACAACGGCTACCCTTGCAGACGGAACGTTGGCAGGAAGCATCTTAAAGATGAACGATGCGATTAAAAACACGATGAGCTTTACGAACTGTTCATTAGAAGACATCGTAAAAATGACTGCTGAAAACCCAGCAAAACAGCTTAATCTGTTTGATACAAAAGGAAGCCTCAAAATTGGAAAAGATGCGGATATCGTGGTATTAAATGAAAACTTAGATGTTGAAATGACATTTTGCCGAGGCACATTGAGCTTTCAAAAGGAGGACTAACAATGAATATCATCCAAGTGAAAAATTACAGTGAAATGAGTGCAAAAGCAGCTGATATGCTGATTAGCAAACTTCATGAAAAGCCAAATATGAATCTGGGACTTGCAACGGGAGGCACGCCGAAAGGATTATATGATCGTTTAATTCAAGATCATAAAGAGCACGGCACGTCTTACAAACACGTTACTTCATTTAACCTAGATGAATATGTCGGAATGAATCCGCAAGATCCAAACAGCTATCACTACTATATGGCAGATGCGTTATTTAATCACATTGATATTGACGCAAGCAGCACCCATGTTCCTAACGGCTTAGCTGATACGCCTGAAGAAGAGTGCCGCCGCTACGATGAAATGATTCAAAATCACGGAGGCATTGACCTTCAGATTCTTGGAATCGGCCAAAACGGACACATTGGCTTTAACGAACCCGGTACATCATTCAACTCTCCTACTCATATTGTGACGTTAGAAGAGTCAACGCGAAAAGCCAATGCACGCTACTTTAATTCTCTTGACGAAGTGCCTACTCAGGCAATTACAATGGGAATTGAGTCGATTATGAAAAGCAAAGAAATTTTACTGCTTATCTCCGGGGAAGCCAAAGCAGAAGCGATGTATGAGCTGCTTAACGGAGAAATTACAGAGAACTTTCCCGCTTCTATTTTAAAAAGGCATCACTGTGTTACAATTATTGCGGACCAAGAAGCTTTAAGTAAAGTATCGACTGCGGTTTAATTTATAGCCTCCTCGTCTCTTTTAGATGAGGAGGTTTACATAAAGGAGAGAACTCACGTGATTGATAAAAGCTCACCTCTTCCGATTTATTATCAAATTGAAGAACAACTAAAAAAACAAATTGAAAACGGAGAGTTAAAACCAAATGATTCGCTTCCTTCTGAACGCGAGTTTGCAGAACGATTTGAAATCAGCAGAATGACCGTTCGCCAAGCGATTAATAATTTAGTAAACGACGGTTATTTATACCGTCAAAAAGGCCGCGGCACCTTTGTATCTGAAAAAAAGCTGGAGCAGCAGCTCGTTGGATTAACGAGTTTTACAGAAGATATGAAAGCGCGCGGAATGGTGCCAAGCAGTAAGCTGCTGAGCTTTGAAATTATTGCGGCTTCAGAAAAAATTGCCGAGCAGCTGCACATTTCTCTTCATGCACCTGTTTATGAAATCAAGCGTATTCGTTTAGCTGATGACGTGCCAATGGCGCTCGAAAGCGTGTATGTATCCGCTAACTTAGTCAAAGGACTAACAGAATCCATTGTTAATGACTCTCTCTACCGCTATATTGAAGAAGAGCTCGGGCTGAAAATTGGCGAAGCCAATCAAACACTAGAATCCATTTTAGCTTCTGAAACCGAAGTGAAGCATCTTGGAATCAGCTCATATTCACCGGTTCTACTGATTCAACGAAATACGTATTTGCAAGACGGCACGCCGCTTGAAGTGGTGAAGTCTTCGTACCGAGCAGACCGCTATAAGTTTACGATTAACATGACACGATCTTAACTAAGGAGTTTTTTTATGTCTAGTTTATATCTACAGGAACTAACAAAACTGCTTGCTAAAGTGGAGGCGCATGAACAGCAGGCAATGGAATCCGCAGCCGAGAAAATTTCACAGCAACTAGCTTCTCATCACCTCATTCACTTATTTGGGTGCGGTCATTCTCATATTTTAACGGAAGAAGTGTTTTACCGTTCCGGCGGGCTTGCACCGATTCATCCTATTTTTGTAGAAGAACTGATGCTTCATAAAGGAGCTTCGCGCTCTTCACAGCTAGAACGTAAAAACGACTATGCCTCCACCTTTATGGAAAAAGAAGATATCGTACCAGGCGATATTATGATTGTCATTTCTACGTCAGGCGTAAATCCTGTTCCCATTGATGTGGCTTTAATTGCAAAAGAAAAAGGCGCCTTTGTTATCGGTCTTACCTCTCCTTCTTATGCCACAAGCCGGGCTTCGCGACATAAAAGCGGAAAATACCTTCATGATGTCGTGGATCTTGTTATTAACAATCATATTCCAAAAGGAGACGTTCTTCTTCATCAGCAAGACATTTCTTTCGCTTCTGGTTCTACTGTAATTGGAGGTGCTATCTTAAACGATATCCTATCTAGAACCATTCAAAAACTGCTTAGCCGCGGCATCACGCCTCCTATCTTTTTAAGTGGAAACATGGAAGGTTCAGATGAACATAACCAGCGGTTGATTGATGCTTACAAAGGAAGAATTAATACCCTATAACAGCCCGTGCGGCTGTTTTTTTGCACAAAAAAAAGATGCTTAAAAGCATCTCATCAAAGTCGGACTGTACGATTTGGACTAGATCTCCTCTTTATCAGTAGAAGTCTTGTTCACAGCACCATAACCTACTTATCCGACATAATTACTATGTTTAACATAAGTATACTCTTTTATACCTTAGGTGTCAAACAATAATTGTCCGTACTGCTACCCCACTTCGTGTCATTCTCACTACCTACTACAATGGCAATATACTAGTACCTTATATTTACTATACCAGTAAATAAGTTTATACTTATACATAGTTAGGTATATATACATATTTTTTATGAAGTGAGGAGCTAACGTTTTATGAAGAAGATCCTATTTTGGACATTTATAGCAGCCTGCTGTACGGTCATTATTGCATTAGGTGTTGGGTTGATTAGCGCTTTCCATACTAAATCTGCCCTTCCATCAGCTAAAGAAAGTAAGGAAAAAGACCAACAATTAGAAGAGCAAGTTTCTTATATAGGAGGAACGCCTGAGCCCGAAGTTGAACTGAATCAATCTACAACTGAAGAAACAGTCATTGAAACGATGCACAAAATGACTCATCAAAAAGTATATTCTCCTGATAAATGGGGCGCAGTCGAAATGACTTCGGCTAATATTCAAAAAGTTAAACATGTATTAGAAATGAATGAATTTGAACATAAAGCTCAGCTTCTTCAAATCTTAACTAAATGGGAGAATAATGATTTTAGTACGGTAGTAGAAGATCATAATTACTTTTGGACTCTTCAAGGAGGCAACATTGGAGAAGCAACGGGCAGACTCAGCGAATCGGACGAAAAAACATTTATTAAAAACAATTTCCGTTAGTTTCTTGCAATAAGCTAGACGTAGAAAAGCGGCTGAGACAAAAGTGTTTTTGTTGAGGGTGAACGTAGATTTCATTTGTTTCGTTCTTCTAGCTGTTGATTGGAGAGCAAGACGAAGACTCCTGCGGGAAAAGCGGAACAGGTGAGACCCCGCAGGAGCGTATGCGACGAGGAGGCTCAGCGGCCGCCCGCGGAAAGCGAAGTCTTGCACGGAAATCAACTGCGTTGTCACCAGCGGTTCAACTCATGTATCTCATTTGTTCGTCTTTCGATTAATTTAATTTCGTTTTGTCTCAACCTCTTCTCTTGCTGTCATACTTATTATTCTTTATGTTTATAACCATTAGCAGCCTATTATAAATGGAGCTTTAATCCTTCATGAGAAGCAGTAAATCCAAGCTTTTGATAAAAACGCAAAGCCTCTGACCGCTCTTTATCCGTTGTTAATTGTACTAACTGACAATTACGTTCTTTCGCTCGTTCAATCGCCCATGTAATCAGCTGATATCCAACCCCTTTACCGCGCTCTGATGAAGCTGTTCGAACTCCTTCAATCGTTGCTCTCCACCCGCCTTGTCGTGCAATGTGGGGCGTAAAGGTTATTTGTTGAACACCTATTACTTTACTATCTTTACATGCGACAATCAGTTCATTGTTTGAATCCGCATCAATTGCCTGAAATGCTTGAACATAACAGGCTGGAAGCGGTAATTCGTAGCGCTCTCGTTTGCTTCCAAGCATATCATCAGCGAGCATTTCAACAATTTTATCTAAATCTTCCCGGACTGCTTCTCTAAAGGTTATTTCTCCCATTTCAAACAGCACCTTTCCTGTGTCTATTTATGATGGTAAAAAGAACGCTGACGAACAAGCTCAGAACCGACGCCAAGAACAAAGCAGCCGCTAAAGCACCAAGACCCCTTCCTTCAAAGCCGCCAACTCCAAATATGCTATATAGAAATAGAAACATGCTTATTAGCATGCTGCTAAGTGAAATCCCGTACTGCACGGGCGAGTTCTTTCTATAGAAGAAATACGACGCACCAAACAGCAGTACAAAGAAAGCACCCATTAATCCAAATAAAGAAATCATTTACACCTTCCTCCCTCTTTAAAAAAGGAATTTATATCCATTATATACTATCATTTTTATTTATTCTATCTATATTAATAGCCCTGCAGCCACAACTAAATAGACATGACCAAAATGGTCATGTCTATTTTTCTACTATATTAAAAAGAAAGTTCTTTGAACCAAAAAGAATAAGGGGCTAAACAAGCTTCATCAATTTCATTCATTCGTTTTTTGCATCGCTGAAGCACCTCAGCAGGAATGTGTCGCTCTAAGTATGCAGATTCTCCGTTCGCTTGAATCGTTTCTTCTACCAGTTCTTCAAACACATCTAAGCATGCTAAAAACTGTGGAAAAGTTGTATTAATAAAGCGCTCGCAGTCATCGTTGGACGTATCGAGCAGTACAACAGAACCGTTTTTGTGGTGCAGACAAATTGGATCTCCGGCGCCTGTTGTTCCTAAAAACCAATAGTGTTGATAGCGAGATGATAACTCAAATGTTTCGCATAGCGTTGTTAGCTTTCCTTTTGATGAAACGAACTCTAGAAATGGTGAAGCTTCTTTTGGCAATCCTTTTTCTGTTAGCAACTTCTTTATCTCTTTATCAATATCAAGGGGTGCAAGCTGTTCGGCATCAAACTTCATTCGTTTTTCCTGTCGTTGCATCACATTTGACAACTTCTTTCACTCCTTTTCACCATTTGCTCTTTCTTTGCTTTTGTTTATTATAAAAGAAATCCAGCTCGTATTATATGCTACAAATGAACTTAATTAGACTGAAAATTTTTCCAATCTTTATTTATATAGCCCGATTTCCTCTTTATAAACACAGGTAAAAAGAAACCGATTAGATTTTCTCCAACAGATTCTGCTTTTAAAAATAATTCTCATTCCCTTCTTCCCTTTTCAGCATACTCTCGCCTCTTATAAATAGGCTCAACCTTTATTATTCCAATTTTTTCTACTTTTTGCAACTAGGACTTATCTCACCATTTATCCTATGAGATTAATAACTTGACAAAATATCAAAATAAGCAACAGTAATTATTTACAAATTTTTAAACTTTATGGTTTAATAGGTATGTAATTCCTGTTTTTTACTATATTTTTTGGAGGTTTAACATGAAAAAAGGGTCAATTTATCGTTTTATTGCTTTTGCTTTAATGTTCACCTTGTGTTTTAGCCAATTG
The DNA here is from genome assembly GCF_000956595.1 of Priestia aryabhattai B8W22. Taxonomy (GTDB): domain Bacteria; phylum Bacillota; class Bacilli; order Bacillales; family Bacillaceae_H; genus Priestia; species Priestia aryabhattai. The sequence continues at coordinate 56,432 of NZ_JYOO01000017.1, forward strand.
GGCTTACTGAAAACACAAGCAGCAGGCAATCCTCCTGCTAATGAAAAAACATTAAGCATTGGCAAAGCAGCAAAAGGAACATTTACAGAACCAGAACAAGCACATTGGTACAAAATTAATCCTTCTAAACAAGATGTAGCAAAGTTTTCACACTACCGAATTAGGCTTCAAAGTGATGATGAAGTAAACATCACAGTTTACTCTAGTCTTGAAAATGCCAAAAACAACGTGGCATTTGACCGTTATATGGGATACTCCTACAAAGACGAGCCTGCTCAGCTAGATTTTCCAATCGCCTGGACTGGCCCTTATTATGTGAAAGTTGAGTATTATGGAGATGAAGATATCATCATCGAAGACGATACAGAAGAAGATGGAAAAACACCTTCTGAACCTCAACCGGAATTAAAAACAGAAGTTCCTTACACAATCAGCTATGAAGGCGCTTCACTTCCCCCTTCTCAAATGGAGGCAGAAGAATGCCCGGCTGAATTGAGTACAAGCCAAAAAGAAAACGGAAAAGGTATTTTAAAAGATTTGCGTACGATTCGCGACGCTGTGCTTTCAAAAACAGCAAGCGGAAAAGACCTTTCTTCTCTTTACTACAAAGCCGCTCCGTTTATCAGCTCTAAAATGATTATTGATAAATCGATGCGTGAACAAGTATACAAAGATTTAGTTCAGCTAAAGGGTCTATTTACAGATGTGGCGAAAAACGGCGCATCAAGCACGTACATGATTACAAGTGCTGATCAAAAAGCAATCAATGATTTATACAGCATCGCATATAAATCCGTGCCGGCTGCTTTAAAGAAAGATTTAGAAAAAGTAGCAGCGCAGACAAAATTAAAAGACGTAACGGACTTAAACGTATCGTCTGTATTAGTAAGAGCTAAACTAGTCAGCGCAAACAGCGTTTCAACAAAAGCGGAAACTCGCTATATTGTTAAAATAAAAGATGGTGCAAATGCTAAATCATTCAAAACAAAAGCACAGTCAAAATCAGCAGGCATTGAATCTATTAATCCATTAAAACAATCAGCTGCTTCTTTTGATAATATGTTTGTTATTCAATTAGATGACAGCAATGGAAAAAGCTTCAGCACGTCATCTGCTCAAGGTAAAATGACGGCAAAACAAATTCAGGCACTTCCTGAAACTGAATTTATCGAGCCGGTTCAAGAGTACCACGCTCTTTCAATGGATTCACAATATCCGTATCAATGGTCATTAAATAACACGGGTAAAAATGACGGTACTCAGCATGCCGATATTCAATACGAATCACTTGAAAAATTACTAAACGGTCAAAAGTTAAAAGATACGGTTATTGCCGTTGCGGATACGGGCGTCGATTCATCACTAGCTGATTTAAAAGGCGTGGTGGATACAAAAACAGGCTATAACTATGTGGATCGTTCGTCAAATGCAACTGATGACAATGGACATGGAACTCACGTAGCAGGTATTATCGCAGCCTCTGCAAACAATAACTATTCAATGGCCGGTATTAATTCTCATGCAAAAATTTTACCGGTTAAAATTCTAGACGCATCTGGAAGCGGAGATACAGAACAAATTGCGTACGGTATTAAATATGCGGTTGACCACGGTGCAAAAGTCATTAACTTAAGCCTTGGCGGATCTTACAGCCGCGTGCTTGAATATTCATTAAAATATGCATACGACCATAACGTAACGGTTGTAGCAGCAAGCGGAAACGACGGTATGGAAGAACTCTCTTACCCTGCTTCATCTGCCTATGCGATTTCAGTAGGCGCATCAAACCGTTTAGATATCGTATCTGACTACTCAAACTATGGAAAAGGATTAGATATTACAGCTCCTGGCTCTGATATTCCAAGTCTTGTTCCAGACGGAAACGTTACTTACTTAAGCGGAACATCAATGGCAACACCTCACGTAGCTGCCGTTGCGGGATTATTGCTATCCCAAAACCCAGGCTTAAAGCCAAAAGACGTTGAAAAACGCCTAACGGATACAGCTAAAGATATTAAGTTTGATGAAAAAGATGCTCCTGTATACGATGATGAAGAAAGTCCAGCAGCTCCCCCTGCTCCAGGCTACGATTACGTATCAGGATGGGGACGTTTAAATGCGTACAGCGCGGTAAGTGCACAGCAGCTGCAAGCGCAGGTAAATACATTTGTCAGCACGCAAAAAGTTTTTACAGGTAAAGCTCAAAGCGGTTCAACTGTTAAAGTAATGAGCGGCTCAAAAACACTTGGCACTGCCAAAGCTGATGCAAAAAATACGTTCTCTGTGAACATTCCAGCTCAAAAAGCTGATACCGTTTTACAAGTGGTTGTAACAAACGGAAAAGCAAGCACGAGCATTCGTGCAGTTGTTCAAAAAGCACCTGCCAAACCAGCGGTAAAAGCCGTGACGAATAAAGATGAATACGTAACAGGAACGTCTAAAGCGAATTTTACGGTAAATGTTAAAAACAGCGCTAAAAAAGTGATTGCTTCGGCAAAAGCTGATGCAAAAGGCGCGTTCAAAGTGAAGATTCCAAAACAAAAAGAAAACACAGTCTTGTATATCACGGCTACAAACAGCCAAAAGCAAGAAAGTGAAGAAGTAAAAGTAACGGTGCGTGACGTTATTGCTCCAAATGCACCTAAAGTGAATCCAGTCAGCGACGCGGATACAGCTATTAAAGGAACAGCAGAAGCAAATGCATCTGTTGTAGCGAAAGTGAACAACAAAGAAATCGGCAAAGCAAAAGCCAATGCAAAAGGTCAGTACAGCATAACAATTAAAAAACAAAAAGCAGGTACAGCAATCAGTGTAACAGCAGCAGACGCAGCCAACAACACAAGTAAAGCTACGACTGTAAAAGTGAGCGATAAAACTCCCCCTGCTGCACCAAGCGTAAATGCTGTCACAACAAAAAGCACGGCTGTAACAGGTAAGGCAGAAGCAAATGCTACCGTAACGGTAACAGTAAACAAAAAAAGCATCGGCTCTGCTGCTGCTAACAGCAAAGGACAATACTCAGTAAAAATTAAAAAACAAAAAGAAAAAACAGTCTTAAGCGTAACGGCAAAAGACAAAGCGAACAATACGAGTAAGGCAACAACAAAAACAGTGACAAAATAAAGAAAAAAGGCGCTTGGCTTATGGCCAAGTGCCTTTTTGTTATAGCAGCTGTTTGTTTTTAAAGTATTTCCACATTCCCCACGTTAACACAATTAACATAACAATAATAACAGCAGTAGCCCAGTGGGAATTCTGATATGGAATCGGCACGTTCATTCCAAAAAATCCGGTTACGAACGTTAGCGGAAGCATAATCGTTGAAATTAACGTTAAGACGTTCAGCTTTTCAGATGAAGTTGCATTGGTAATAGAATAATACGTATCAAGCGCACTGTTTACGAGGTCTCTAAACGTTTCGGCAGAGTCTACAATACGCTCTAAGTGGTCAAGCAAGTCAATGTAGAAAGGAACATTTTCTTCTCGTATATCGAATTTCCACTTTCCATTCACCGTTAAGAAAATTCGGCGCTGAGGCAGAATAACGCGCCGGATTAAGATAATCGTTCTTTTTAACGCCAAGAACTCTTCCGTCACTCCGCGCACTTCTTTGTTGTAGATTTCGTCTTCTAATTCATCAATACGCATGTCGATTCGGTCTAAAATCGGAAAGTATTCGTCCGTGATGCCATCAATCAAAGCATATAATAAAAAGTCGGCGCCGCGGTTCATAAACTTTGGATAGCGTGAGCATACAGCATCCATTTTGCGAAGCCAGCCCATTTTATGTTTATGAATTGTTACTACGTAATTTGATCCGACAAAGGCATTTAACTCAAGCGTCGTAATCTCGTCATCACTTTCTTCATTATAGCGAAGCGCGTGAAAAACGAAAAATTTATAGTCTTCGTAATCATCCATTTTAGCGCGAGGACTGTCGTGTAAGCAGTCTTCAATCGCCAATGGGTGAAAATCGAATAATTTAGCAATTTGAGCAAGCTCTTGTCCGTGGACATCATACAAATCAATCCACAGCAAATTATCAGGATTGCGCAATTTCTCATGCACGTCTCCTAAATCAAGATTCGTTACCATTTCTTTTGTTTCATCATCATATAAGTATGTTTTAATCATTGATTTTTCACCTCACATCATTGAGGCATTAAGGAGTATTTTCCTTCGTTGAAATGAGAGGAACACATACACCTTTGCTGCCCCTATCTTGTTTTGCAGTAACCTTCATCGAAATGGGGTCATCAGTGCCCATTCATCTCACCTCCTAATTAGTTGAAGGAACGCTGACTTGTAATACAGCTACTTCACAAAGTTTAATTTTAACATACAATCCAACTCTAGCGTAGCGCTTTTTTCAAAACCTTTCCCTCTCTATTTAAAGTTTCAAACAAAACTTCCGCCACTATAAAAGCCCTACTAGTATACCCGCTATTTAATAATCCGATCGTACTCACAATCGGCAATCGATAACTAAGACCCCCTGAATCCTCCCACAAAGGTCTAGAATATCTACTATGGCCGGTCTTTGGCCATGGTAGTATTCTACATCGATAAACATTATATGGGTGATGGGGAAAAACGTGTAGGAATTTTTAGACTTTCATCGAATACTTACTTAACAAACTTAGATTACGAAAAGGACTGATGATACATGCATTTTAAACGTGAAGAACCGTTTCGCTTTTTATTTGAGACTCCCATTGTTGGAACGTTTTCCATTGCTAAATACGACAACAAAGAAATTGATTCTAAGCCCGGTCCTTTGTCTGTTATCGACCTTTCACCAAAAGGAATCAAAATAATTACGCCGCTTGATTTACCTATTTTCAACCATCAAATTCAGCTAAAAATCAGCTTTTATTTAAATGAAAAACCCATCCATATTACCGGACTTTGCGTGTGGAAAGAAAAACGGCACACCGAATACCTTTATGGCATTGAAGCGTTTAACGATGTGGAAGAACAAGCAATTTTAATTACAGAACTCAAAACCTACGCCAAGAAAAAGCAAGATACGCAATAAAAATAGCGCTCATTTGTTTTACTCCCCTTTTAAGATGGCAATACTACGAACGAATTCGATAGAAAAAGGTGAGACGATGAGCAGCAAAGCAAAAAAAGAGTGGATTGGCGGTCTCGTACTATTTTTACTCGTCAGTTTTGTCAGCATCACGTTTGCAGGCTATCATACGGTGAAAGCTGCCGTTGATCAAACGTATGTACCGCTTGAGCATGGTAACAAAACACACGTCAATCTAAAAAAAGGACAACCGTTTTCCCTGCTTTTAATTCAAGAAAACCATCAAAATACGTCATTTGTATATATGACTGTTAATAAGCAGCATGAATCAATAAAAATGACCCACTTGCCCGGGTCAACTCAGCTCGGCGATGAAACGCTGCGAACTGTTTATCACCAAGGAAATATGAATGCTGTTGTAAAGAAAGTCGAAGCATACGCAAAGCTTCCTGTGGATTATTATGTCAAAATGGATCAGCAGGCAGTCGTCGATGCTGTAGATAAATTAGGCGGCATTATCGTCACAAACAAACGTGCTTTTGAACACAGCAACATTGTTTTTCCAAAAGGATCAATTCGCCTTAACGGAAAAGAAGCGCTTGTTTATTTAAAGGAGCGTAATGAACAAGACGTCTTTACTGCCCATGAAAGGCAGCTGTCTGTAGCAAAAGCCATTTTCAGTCAAGCAGCCACGGTACCCAACGTTGCAAAGCTGCATTCTCTTGTATTTACGCTGGCTGATCACATTGAAACCAACGCAACGTTTAATGATATCAAACGGATTCAAAAAACCTACAAGCCGGCCGTTGCTCACGTAGACAAGCAGCAGTTTCCGCAAAACGAATGGAACCAAAAGCAAGTCACAACGCGGCTGTATAAGCACTTAGAACGCAGCGAGCTGTTTTTATAAAAAACGCTTCACGAAAAAGAGGCTGGGACACAACAAAATGAAACCAATCTAAAGACGACCAAAGGAGATACATAAGCTGAACTGCTTGTGACACCGCAGTTGATTTCCGTGCAAGACTTCGCTTTCCGCGGGCGGCCGCTGAGCCTCCTCGTCGCTTGCGCTCCTGCGGGGTCTCATCTGTTCCGCTTTTCCCGCAGGAGTCTTCGCCTTGCCCTCCAATCAACTGCTAGAAGGAATGAAACAGATGAAATCTACGTTCACCATAACAGAAAAATGAACCGTGAATTAAACATTTTGATTCATGGTTCGTTTTTCACTTCGCCTAGAAGACTTTTATCCCAGCCTCTTTTTTGCTACTTATCTTCAGCAGGCACCACTTTTTCATTTATTTTCACCACAATTCTTTCATCCCGTTCGTCTTTGAGATAGCTCTTTTGATAAAAAGAATGATCATGAGGCGGTCCAATCACAACTGTATCCGTAATCGGCGCGACGGCTTCTGCTACTTCGCTTGCGCTTACTCCGTATGCTTTTTGAAACACCATCGGAGGCGTTAAGCGCAGCACGTCGGATCCTTCTGTAGACTCAAATTGATCATTGTTAAAAAAGAGATGAAGATGCGCTTCTTCCGATAGAGGTTCAATCCAATGCCACCAGCCCATCGGTATAAAAACAACTTCCCCTTCTTTTATTTGGTAATTGTGCATGCTGCTTGTATCAGGGTCCAAGATAGACACCTGCACTTCACCTGAAACGACGACATCTAATTCCCAAGCATTTGGATGCCAGTGCGGTTCTCTCATATGCCCTTTTGTGATATATAAATCAACAAACGCTCCTCCGAGCATGGCAGGCAGCTGAGTTGAGGTTAGCTGATACGCTATATTTTGATCATTTCGTTTGAACAGGACGTTTTGCTTATAGTTTACTGACAGATTAGGCGTTCCTGAGCTTTTTTTGATATTTGAATTATCCGGCACAAATCCAGATTTACTCATAGTGTCATACCCTCTTTTCATTAAAAAGTTATATGCACTATCCTATTAAAACTTTTTGATAAGGGTGTTTTAATTAAAAAAATAAAAACGAGCGTTTCCACTCGTTTTTTATCCGACAAGACGTTCAATTTTCTTTTTCTTCCATACAAATTGATAATAGCTGTACTGCAGGATTAAGCTGACCACAAACGCCGCTGGATACCCAATCCAAATCCCTTTGATTTCAAGAGACGTAAACTGCGATAACACGTAAGCTACAGGCACTTCTACACACCAAATAGCCATAATACTAAATACCGTAGGCCAAAGCACCGTACCGCTTGCTCGCATCGTAGCGGTAATAATTTGTGCATGACCGAAAATCAAGTAGCTCCAAAGCGTGATCACTAACAGCTCTTCGGCAATACGGAGCGTATGCTGACTGGTCAAAAACAGCGCTAAAATTTGATTGGAAAAGAGATAAATAAGTAAAATCAACACGCTGCCAATGACGTAATTCAGCATAATTCCAGAGCGAATCACTTCTTTTAAACGTTCAAATTTATTGGCGCCAATCGACTGCGCCGCAAAAATAGAAACGGCAATTCCTAAGCTGATTGCCGGCATTTGTACATAGCTTGCCACTTGGTTCACCGCTCCGTAAGCTGCCGTAGCGTCTGAGCCAAATCCATTTACAAACGTAATGACCGCAATTTCAGAAAGAGAAACTAAAATCATATTGATACTAGCTGGAATTCCTAAACGCATAAGCAGCTTTAAAAGCGTTCCGTCCATTTTTAATGAAATAGATGAGTCAAACTTTAACGGATGATTTTTCTTGCGCAAATAAACAACCATAATAATGAACGTTAATACGGTTGAAAACACCGTTGCGTACGCAGCGCCGTACACGCCAAGCTTTGGTACTCCGATCCATCCAAAAATTAAAATCGGAAGAAAAATGATATTTAAGACCGTACTCACAACTAAAAAGTAAAAAGGCGTTTTAGAGTCTCCGGTTCCGCGCATAAACGTCGTATAAACAAAGTATAAAAACAAAACAGGAATTGCCACAAACAAAATGCGCGCATAGTGAACCGTTACGTCAATAATATTAGCCGGCGTTCCCATAATCCGAAGAATATCCGGAGCAAATATGCTTCCCAAAACAGCAAGCACAATTCCGACTAAAAAGGTAAACGTGAGCGTGGTACCGATAATTTCTTTCACTCGTTTTTCATTTTGTGCCCCGTACGCCTGCCCGATTAAAATCGAACTTCCTGAACCAATTCCAATTGAAAACGACACGAGCAGAAAAAACAGAGGAAAAAAAGCGGAAATAGCTGCTAATGCATCAACGCCAAGCGCTCTTCCGACAATAATACTTCCCGCCAGCTGCCCAATGGACTGCATGGCGTTGCTTAACATGAGCGGAATCAAAAACACAAGCATCAGCTTACTGACGGATTTTTCTGATTCCACTACTTCACTTTTAACATCTTGATTCTTCACACCTATTTCTCCTTTGTATCAGCTTTAGGCGAATGATAGCCTTTTTCGCCGTAAGGCTGCAGCTTCTCTAACCATTTCGCTTCCAGTTTCAGCAAATCCTTTTTTGAAAGTGCTTTTTCTTCTTCTCTTTTAATCGTTTCCAGCATCTCAATTGAAAAAGCATCTGCTCCGTACGTATTCCACTCGTTTTGAAGCTCTTTATTTTGATGAGTGTTCGTCTTCAACGTGAACTTTACGCCGTTTAACGTTTTGACGTTGGGCGTAGAGCCAATGTAAATCTTATCGTTGTGAAGGTTTTTTATTTGATACACGCCGCCTTCTGTTTTTACTTCTTTCGCTAGCTGCTTCATTTGCTTTTTATAGCCTTTTGAGTCCATACTCATCCCTGTCTCTCCTTTTCTCCAGTAGCTGCTTCCGTCTGCGCTGCGCTCTAAGAAACCGTACTCAATTAAATAGCGTCGCAGCACGGCATAGTCGTCATAAAAAGGTGCTAACCTATCATTTACTTCTTTTTCCGTATACGTTGTGCCAAACTCAAAATGCCCGCTTAATTCTTCAAGAACAACAAGACGGTGTTTTTCTTGCAAGTGAAAAGTACGAAGCGGTCCGTTTAAACCTTGCGGGAAATTCTTCGCTAAAATTTTTTCTCGTTCTTCATCACTTATGCTGCAGCGCTGACTTCTTTTAGGCGCTGCAGTGGATGCCGGTAGCTTCTTCTCTTCTTCTCCGTCATTCAACAGTTCCATCAGCGTTAAAAACACTTTGGCCTGACGCTCCTTTTTCTTTAACGTAAAGCGGTGATTCCGAATGGTCGATGAACTGCCGATTCCCATTTCTTTTTGAATATCACTATCGCTTTTTCCTTCCTTAAAAAACTTCACTAAATTTTTTTGATGATCAGAAAGACCGGTTACCTCTTTATCTAGCGCTATTAAATGTTGGAACACAGACCCGTGCTGCTGTTCCACATGAAGCTTCATATAACGTTTTGCTTCATAAAAAACACCTTCCACCGGATAAATAATGCCTTTTTCAATGCTTTCACCGCACAGTAAGCAGTGGTAGTGCTCTTCGCTTTCCCCGTACCCTTTCTTCATATCTTCAAAAGATGATTCCCAAAACAAATCGTTTACCATATAAATAGACACCTCTATATTTTGTTTATTAATTTATAAACAAATATATTATATGTTTATAAATGTGTCAAACTTGCGTTTATGATACACAAAAAAGGTTGAGACATAACGAAATGAATCCAATCTAAAGACGAACAAATGGGATACACGAGCTCATATAGATCGCTTATGACACCGCAGTTAATTTCCATGCAAGGCTTCGCTTTCCGCGGGCGGCCGCTGAGCCTCCTCGTCGCTTGCGCTCCTGCGGGGTCTCACCTGTTTCGCTTTTCCCGCAGGAGTCTACGCCTTGCCCTCCAATCAACTGCTAGAAGGAACAAAACAGATCAAACCTACGTTTACCATAACTAAAAAAAGAACTCCTAATCAAACATTTTGATCAATGGTTCGTTTTTCACTTGAGCTAGAATAATTTCGTCTTGGACTCTTTGTTCCATTCACTTAAATAGGGAAAATCCTTAGATACGACAGGCTTATCATTCAAAAGCGTAATCAACTCCAAGCGGTTGCCGTCAGGATCATTAAAATACACGCACGCCGCTGGCATCCACGTATGAACAATCGGCTCTGTTTGCGGTTTTCCAAACGACGTTTCTTCCGGTTCAATTCCTTTTGAACGCAGCCATGTTAATGCTTCATGAATATCTGCTGCTTCAATTCCAAAAGCAAAATGACTTCTTTTCAGCTCTTTTTCGTCTGTTTCCCAAAGCCCAAGCATCTGCTTTTGGTCCCCCACAAAGAAAAAAGCACAGCGCCGCTCTTCAATTTTATGAACAAACGTCAGCCCAAGACGTCTATAAAACTCAATTGAATCCTCCAAACTCCGAACCTGCACATGCGTCTCATAAATACTCTTAATCATAGCCTCTCCTCCATCCTTTTCTACTACTATAAGCCATCTCACACCGAACAGCTTCCTAACAAAGAATGAAAAACATTCCGTCTTAAGAATGAGAAACCCTCAACAGGAACATACAGCTTTGAAATTCAGAAGAGCACTAAGGTTTTGATCTTGACTTTGACTAAGGTTTTGAGGCTACCCCGCAAGGGGTGCCTCAAAACCTTAGGTCTAAAAAAACCCCCATGGCTGCACTTTAGCCATGGGGGTTTTTCTACATCGATACATTAAGCATGGGCTTTTGCGAGGCCGATACAAATACCGCCTGAAATAATCAGCACACTCGCAAGAGATACATAGAATAATTGACGCTTTGTTTTCTTTTCTCCCAAGAAGACAATACCGCCAAAGATAGAAATAACAATACCCATTTGCGATAATGAAAAGCTTGTTGCTACGCCTAGTCTTGATTGAGATAAGAATAAGAACATGTTTCCAGATGCCCAAATTAGACCTGGTAAGATATTACGAATCGTATATTTGTTAAATGGCTTATGTTTGTATGTAATGATTAAACCGCCAATTAACATACCAATTGCTTGCGGGAATAGTGCTGCCCATGCGTCTACGTTGAAAATACGTGCGATAACGACGTAAACTAAGAATCCAAGACTTGAAATGATAAGAGTGATAACTCCTTTTTTCGTTTGTCCCGGAGTCCCTTGTGCTCCTTCTTTTTTACCGTCTAATGAAGAAAGCACAACGCCTGCTAGTATTAAAAGAATCGCAATAGATCCAAGTACAATCGTTTGAAGCGTTGACCATTCTTTAAATACAATAACACCAAAAAGAGCTGTTGATACTAATTGCATACCCGTTGAAATCGGCATTGACTTTGAAACCCCAAGGTATGGAACACTTTTAAACTGATTGCTTTGACCTACTGACCAGAACAAACCTGAAACAATTCCGACAATAACAAGCGTTGGCGTTAACACCGGCTGAACAATCATAAACTGAACAAATGAAAGAATTAAAGCTCCAATAATTGTTCCAAGCGTTTGACTGTAAGGTCCACCGCCCATCTTCATACTAACTAAAATCATGCTTCCCCACGCAACGGAAGGAAGAACACCTAGCAAAATATCCATCTTTCTCTTAACCTACTTTCCTATTTCTAATCTATGTACATCGTATGTAACGACCTGCTGCTTTTCTTTCACCAAGGGCTACGCGCTCGCTTATTCCCCCTTGAATATCCCCCCAAATGTTCTACATCGATAAATATATAACGTTTTCATAAATGGTGGTAAAACTGCTACTTTTTGCTGCTCGTATTATACTAACACGAACATTTATCGTTTAGCTAGAAATTTTTTTGATTATTTTTTAAAAACAGAAAAAATTTTTTTCTTCTTGCTCCGCAGCTCGCTTCTTCCTCTTATGTGATCTGCAATCAGCAGAAACGAGCGCCTCTGCTGATTGAAAATAAGAAGAGATAAAGCCTTTTCATTTTAGTTAGCTACAGGCTTACAAAATTGCTCTACTACTTCTTTGGCTGGAATGGAACTGATTGCACCTTTTCCAGTTGTCGTTAAGGCACCGCTTGCATTGGCAAAGCGCAAAATAGCATCGTGGTCTGAGTCAAGAATAGCCGTTAAGTTTTCTTGTGACACATCGCGGCTTAATAGCTGATAAAGGAATCCGCCAATAAACGCATCTCCTGCACCTGTTGTATCAACAACTGCTACTTTGTAACCGTTTGATTCATAGACAGCTTCTTTTGTATAAAGCGTTGCGCCTTCTGCACCTTTTGTGAACACAACTACTTGAACGTCACCTGTAAATAGAGACTGAATCGCTTGCTGTTCATCTTCAATTCCTGTGATAAACGCTAGCTCGTCGTCTGAAATTTTGACAATGTGCGCTTGAGGAATAAATTCTAAAATTGTTTGACGGCATAGCTCATGATCTTTCCACAGCGGAAGACGTACATTTGGATCAAAGCTGATAACTCCGCCTTTTTCTTTCATGCTTTTAATCGCTTTCATATGAGCGTATTTCATAGGGCTTTCAACTAAATCAACCGAACAGAAATGAAGAACATCGTTGCTTGCAAACCAATCAGGGTTAATTTCGTCTTCTGTTAGCAATAAATCTGCTGAAGGATTACGATAGAAGCTGAAATCTCTTTCTCCGTCTTCACGCAGAGAAACGAAAGCTAAAGCTGTGTTTGCTTCTTCTGTACGATAGACCATATCAGTACCTACTCCTACTTCACGAAGCGTATCTACTAGAAAGTCTCCAAACGCATCTTCTCCAACTTTTGTAATAAGCGCTGACTCATTACCGTATGTAGCAACAACTGCTGCAACGTTTGCCGGCGCTCCGCCTGGCACACGCGTAAACGATTCCACTTCTTTCAATTGAAGACCTTTTTGAGCTGGAATCATATCAATTAATACTTCACCGATACTAAATAACTTACCCATTCTATTCACCTTACTTTTCTTTTTTGTCATATTGTCATACTATGTTCCAAAAAATCCTTAAATCAAATTATACGTCCCAAACATCTTTTTCGTAAAGAGAAATTTCCAATTTATTTTAAAAAAATCGCAAATTATCGTTTTTTTCTCACAATCTTTTATTCATTAAACCTTTTCCATCCCTTGTCAAATCTGGGATTTAAATGACCTTGTTAAACAAAGATCACAAAATAAAAAAAGTTAATTTCCAGTTTAAACTGTTTATCTATTCATTTTTCGTTCGACATCTCTTTCCTTATTTCCTGTTTATTCGCCTCAGATATGCAAATAATGATAAAAATTCATGTTTTTACCCCTATTTAAGAAGGAATGCAGGAAAATGTGTCGAATAGACTTAGGTAGGTATATGACATTATGTATGTTACACTAAATACAAGGCAAGGAAGGGAGAATCAGTCATGAAAATCAATGTTTTTCTAGACGACTATCGCAAATGCCCTGACGGTCATGTTTTAGCCGAAACGATTGACGAATGTATTGATCTGCTAAGATCATTCGATGTTGAACATTTGTCACTCGATCACGATTTACTCAGCAAGACACGGAATGGATTAATGCTCGTGCATTTTATGGTAAAACATCATTTATATGCCGACCGAATTACGATTCACTCCGCTAATCATTTAGGCAGCAAAGCAATGTACAACTGCTTTAAGGAAGCTCAAAAAGAGCATAAAATGCCAAACAACATTAAAATTCTAAGATGCCCTCTGCCTCTTCGATGATATCTGCACCCTCACATATTCATTTCAACAGAATCTGTCCGGATTCAATTCTCACAGACTTCCTGTTTCTATAAAATGAAGAACAATACTGCTTGTTCGATACGTATAGATGTGAATACGCTTTAAGCAGTTTATATTATATAGAAGAAACCGCTCTAAAATACCGTGATGATAGCTTTAAAAAGCAGACTATATGGTACAAAGAGCGGTTTTTTTGCTATTTAGAAAGTTTAGCAGAATCCAAGTCAGCTGAGAGAGAAGCCGGCTGCTTTTTAGCTTCTTTTAGCTGCCTAGCGTTCACAAACCAGTAGAGGCTTCCTACAAACACTCCTCCCCCTACGATGTTTCCGAGCGTAACAGGAATTAAATTATGAAATAGTCCAGCAGCCGAAATCGCATCTGGATGCGGAAGCAGTAAAGCTAGGCCAAGAAACGTCATATTTGCCACGCTGTGCTCGTATCCTGAAGCAACAAATGCAAAAAGCATCCAAAAAATAAGCATGATCTTTGCCGCATCGCTTTTAGTGCGCGAAGCCGTCCAAATCGCAAGACAAACAAGCCAGTTGCAAAGGATGCCGCGGAAAAATAATTCACTAACCGGCAAATTCATTTTTTTAGCTGCCAGCGTCATGAGTAAATGGTTCGGTTCAATTCCTTTAAACAAACCGGTTCCGGTAATTAACAAACAAAGCCCAAACGCACCTATCGCATTTCCGATAAAACACCACGTCCAGTTTTTGAACGTATCTTTCCATGTCGTGACTCCTGATAACGTACTGACCGTATAAACCATATGATTCCCCGTAAACAATTCAGCTCCTGCAAATACGACAAGCAAGAGAGCAACAGCAAATGATAACCCCATCACAAGAGAAACGACCGGTAAAGAAGCAGAAGCTAAAGGCGCTCCTACCGATAGAGCTAATATAACGCCAAGTCCCACGTAAGCACCCGCAAGCACAGCTAACAGCAAATAACTCGGCAAATAATCATTGACAAGCTTCGTTTTTTCACGGGCTAACTCATTCATTGACTGCAGTGAATTCTTAAGCAAAAGCGTTCCCTCCTTTTATTCATCTTAGACGCATACTTTTTCTTCTGATTTTTCCAAAAACCAAGAAAGAGCAGAAGCTTGCTTCACCACTTCACCAATCACAATCATCGCAGGATTGCTCACTTGCTGCTCCGCAGCCGTGTCTATAATAGTGCCAAGCGTGCCTATAACCGTGCGCTGATAAACCGACGTGCCTTGTTCAATAAGAGCGACCGGCGTATCTGCGCTTTTCCCCGCCTCTAAAAGCTGGCGGCAAATATACGGCAAGTTTTTAACGCCCATGTAAATCGCAAGCGTATCAACACCTTTTGCTAAATGCTCCCAGCGAATACTTTCCGGCTTGCCGCTCAAACAGTGTCCCGTCACAACCGCAAACGAACGGCTGAGCTCACGATGCGTCACAGGAATTCCAGCATAGGCCGGTGCCGCGATGCCTGCTGTAATACCTGGAACGACTTCAAACGGAATTCCGTTTTGAACGAGCACTTCTGCTTCTTCCCCGCCTCTTCCGAAAATAAACGGATCTCCGCCTTTTAACCGCACAACGGTGTTTCCTTTTCTTGCGTAGAATACAAGCAAATCATGAATATCGTCTTGAGAAACGCAGTGATCACCAGGCTTTTTCCCGCAGTAGACGAGTTCGGCTCCTTCTTTTGCATACTGAAGAAGAACAGGGTTCACTAGTCGGTCATATAAAATAACATCTGCTTTTTCTAAACATTTGGCTGCTTTTATCGTTAGTAAATCTGGATCTCCTGGTCCGGCTCCTACAATGTACACTTTTCCTGTCCGCATTTTGCTTCGCTCCTTTTAGTGTGTCCCCTTGAATTTTTATGGCGCGTTGAAAATCAACGCGCCTCGTTACTTATTCTTCAATTAAAAGATACAGCAAATCTCCTTCAACAGACGCTTCGTACGTGTCTACACAGCCGCTGTCAGGCTCTTGTACGTTGCCGTCATGCAGGCAAATTTTCCAGTCGTGCATCGGACAGAACACCGAGTCGCCGCTCACGATTCCTTCACTTAGCACCCCGCCTTTATGCGGACAGCGGTTTTCAATTGCCCGTATTTTTCCGCTTGATAGCTTAAACACCGCAATTTCTTTTCCGTTTACTTTCACTGTTTTACCCAGGCTTACCGGAAAATCATGAATCGACCCTACGCATACTTTTGTAATGTTTTTATTCACCATCTTTATTTCCCCCCAGCATTATGATGTGACAACTGTTTCGAACAGCTCTTTTTTCGTTTTTTTGCTTTCGACGATTTCTTTCCAAGGATCACGGTACGTAGATAACGCTTCGTCCATACGCATATTCAGCTCTCTTCTCGTCTCCGCGTCATCAAGCACTGATTGAATGTGTGAAAGTCCCATGCGCTCAATCCATGCAGACGTACGCTCTAAGTAATTAGCCGTTTCTCGGTAATACTGTAAATACGCTCCTGTGATGTCCATCAATTCTTCGTCTGTTTTTACTTTATACAACAAATCTCCGCCGCGAAGATGCGTACCTCCATTTCCGCCCACGTAAATTTCCCAGCCGCCGTCAATTCCAATAAAGCCAATATCTTTAATACCTGACTCAGCGCAGCTTCTCGGACAAGCAGATACAGCCATTTTCACTTTATGAGGCGTCCATAGTCCTTCAAATTTTTTCTCAAGCGCAATCCCAACGCCCATTGAATCCTGCGTGCCAAAACGGCAAAACTGTTCGCCGACGCATGTTTTCACCGTGCGCAGCGACTTGCCGTACGCATAGCCAGAAGGCATATCTAATTCTTCCCATACGCTAGGCAAATCTTCTTTTTTAACACCAAACAAGTCAAGACGCTGACCACCCGTCACTTTTACGAGCGGAATTTCATATTTATCAACAACATCTGCAATTTTTCGTAAATCTTCTGCATTTGTGACGCCTCCGTACATGCGAGGAACAACAGAATACGTGCCGTCTTTTTGAATATTCGCGTGCATGCGTTCATTCACAAATCGTGATTCGCGTTCATCAACGTATCCGGTTGGATTCACCATACCTAAATAATAGTTTAGCGCCGGGCGGCATTTCGAACAGCCTTCTTCATTGTTCCAGCCGAGTACATTCATAACTTCACGCGTATGCGAAAGGCCTTTTGCTTTGATTTCTTCGACAACTTCATCTCGTGACAGAGTCGTACAGCCGCAAATCGCTTCTTTTTGAGCCGTAGCGTCAAAGTCAGCGCCAAGAGTATGCTGAAGCACTTCCGCTACAAGCGGTTTACATCCTCCGCAAGAACGAGAGGCACTTGTACAAGCTTTGATTTCATCAACCGATGAGCATCCTTGTTTTTGGATAGCTTCCACAATCGTACCTTTTGTTACGCCGTTACAGCCGCAAATAATATCATCCGCGCTCATGCTTGCTACTAAACTTTCACCCGCGTTACCGCCAGATGGCTGTAAAATCGACACTTTTGCGACATCCGATACGTCTTCTTGCTTTTGAATCATTGAAAACAGTCGATTTCCGTCGCTGCTGTCTCCAAAAAGAACGGCTCCTACGATTTGATTGCCTCGCAGAACAAGCTTTTTATAAATGCCGTCTTGTTCATCGAACACTTTGATCGCTTTTTTCTCTTCATCTTCCATGAAGTCGCCTGCCGAAAACACTTCAACACCTGATACTTTTAGCTGCGTTGATAAAACCGATCCTTCATAAGGCACTTTTTCTGCCCCGCAAATCGCTTTGGCTAATGCTTTTCCTTGTTCATACAGAGGTGCTACTAGCCCGTATACCATTCCTCTATGCTCTGCACATTCTCCGACAGCGTAGATGTTTGGGATATCCGTTTGCATATAATCATCCACGACAATTCCTCGATTTACGTTAAGTCCCGCTTCTTTTGCAAGCTGAACATTTGGTTTAATTCCAACCGCCATTACGACTAAATCAGCTTCTAAAAACGTACCGTCTTTAAAAGATAATCCTTCAACTCGTTCATTGCCGACGATTTCCGCCGTTTGTTTTTCAAGCAAAAACTTCATGCCTTGTTTTTCTAATTCGTTTTGAAGCAATTTGCCGGCTGTTGGATCGAGCTGACGTTCCATTAAATACGGAGCTAAATGAATGACAGATACGTCCATCCCTAGATTTAACAGTCCCCGCGCCGCTTCTAGCCCAAGCAGTCCGCCTCCAATAACCGCTGCTTTTTTATACTGCTGAGATGCCTGCAGCATTTCATCCGTGTCTTTTATATCTCGAAAAGCCGTAACTCCTTTTTTATCTGATCCTGGAATCGGAAGAATAAAAGGAAGAGAGCCCGTTGCTAAAATTAATTCATCATATGATTCTACTCTGCCGCTGTTTGTCGCTACTTCTTTTTTTACTGAATCGATACTAGTAACCGTTTCCCCCGTATATAATGTAATATTGTTTTCTTGATACCAGTTCCAATCGTTTAACGTAATGTCTTCAACATTCGTATCTCCTTGCAGCACTTTTGATAGTAAAATACGATTATAGTTCGGATGCGGCTCGCTTCCGAAAATTGTAATCTCAAACGCTTCGTTTGAAACCTTCAATACTTCTTCAACCGCTCGAACCCCAGCCATTCCATTTCCAATCAATACGAGTTTCTTTTTTTGCATCTTCCATTCCTCCCCTGACGTCTATACCTGCTTGTTTCAAAGATATATTTTCTATGCATCTTTAAAGATATACTTAAGATATATGAATTTTCTGAATCGTTCAACTTATGTGTTAGATTTTCTAACACAGTTACGGTATGTATGCGATTCCATTACTTTAACAGCAAGCAAAAAAAATAAGTGGTCTAATTACGTTTTAATTTGGATCATCCTTTGCATTTTATTTTGTGATGTTTTTCACAACGTTAATGTAACAAGAATATGCAGCTTGGGCTATGATAAAAATCACTCCTATTAAAAATGAGCGATAGTTTGATCGTCTTGTTCTAAAGACTTGGGTTAGTATCTTATCATCTATCTTTTCATCAATATATAAATTGATTATCGCCTGTATCGCAGACCAAGCAATTCTAAATGTTTATATGTCAAAAATGACAATCCCAAAAAATTCTTTATAAAGAATTTTTTAGATAAACTGTTCTTTATAGTATTTACTATCCCTCTTGAGTTCTTTATAATGAAACAATAGAACTTTTATAAAGAACAGAATGGAGAATTGTAATGCCACTCGTAAACATCAAAAAGGTTTGGACCCCTTTAGAGATTTTTGGCTTTAAACTTTATAAGTGTAGAGATACCAAAAATTACTACTATAAAACGAGAAAAAGTCACAATCTAGCAAAATTGTAAAAAACAAGCCCTCTTTCTTTTGAAAGAGGGCTTATCTTTTTATTCTCCTGTAAACCAATTCACAACATATTCCCCCCACACCTCATTTCCTTTTTTCGTTAAATTGCCGCTGTCTTTATTTATATACTCTCCTAAATGAAACGGCCAAATGAGCGAGTGATTCATATAATATACCCAGTTTGCTTCAGATACTCCTCTGATCGCTTCTACCCCTTCTTCGTAGGACCCAGTTTGTGAAATATATGGCTGTGACGGCTGAATCATAAGGGTTTTCTTCAAGTCTTTAAGCTGATGAATCAGCTTGTCTGTATTTTCAAGCGTCTCATCTAGCGTAAGGTGCTGATAGTCATTTTTAAGAGGTGCTTCAAACAGAATAATGTTTGGCTGAAGTTGATCAATTTGATCGGCAATATGTGAGGATAAAAGCTCATCGGTTGTTTGGCTGCCGTATGAAAGTGTTTTGACCGTAAATACATCACGTCCATATGTAGCTGCTAGTTCTTTTTTTAACTGCTGAGGCCACTCTGCTTCCTTTGCGGATGTGGCAAGCACAAGAGTTAGAGGTTTTTTATTTGCGATAGATGACTGGATTTGTTTTGTGATAAAGTCTGGAAGATTTTTTGTATAAGCAGATACATCGGAAAACTGTTTTTCTTTATGTACAACAGCAGTTTTTACTTCACTTGCCTGCGCTTCCGTTTGCTCTTGCCAGTGCTGCGTCCCCGCATACATCACCGCCCCGCACAAAACAGCCGCCGCCACATTTACCCCAACCATCGCCTTCATTCAATCTCCCCTTTACCCGTTTTTAAAAACCAAATATATTCTGCCCACCCAACTTACATTCAATAGAATAAACAAAGAGACAAACACAAAAATACTCCACTGAATTTGCCCAAAAAGGTTCACCTAAGCGGCAGGCGCAAACCCGCAAGGGAGGGTGACTGCCGCTTAGGTCTAGCAACTCTACCATCACCGCTCTTTGGTGATGGTAGAGTTGCTACATCGATTGATATAAGAGTAATTATAGATTAGTAGAATTTGGAATGGGGGACCTTTCGTACGTAAAATCTCTACAAATACACGTATACTTCGCATATTTCCTAGCGAAACGTGAAGTTTCCGGGGAAATTACGTCACGTTTCTTAAAAAGAAAACATAATGTACGTTCATTCGCACAGGTGATCTTCCCCTTGTACAGTAGAGATACCGGCGGAATACAGCAAAAACGCGTTTTTGAAAAAGGAATGCTGCATGCAAAAAAGCTCGTTTGATCAAATCGCTTCATCTTTTCATCCATTAATTGTGTCGATGATTAAAAAATTTCATATTTACAAAGACTACGACGAATATTATCAAATTGCGTTGATTGGTTTATGGAGAGCGTATCAAAAATTTGATGAAAGCAAAGGCTCTTTTTCCGCTTATGCCTACACAACCGTGCGCGGTACGATCCTTTCTCATTTAAAAGGCACCATTTTATACGAAGAACGGGAAACACCTGCTGAGCAGAATCTGCTTTCACTGAACGAAGATCACGCTCTTCCCGTTCCTCTAGAAAGTGAAATCATCAAGCAGCATATCGAACACTTAACAGGGAGAGAAAAAATCTATGTACTCGAACATCTGCTAGAAGGCTACTCGTATAAAGATATTGCCTACAAATACGGAGTCTCCACGGGAGCCGTTAAAAACTGGGGAAAAGCAGCTCGCAAAAAGCTAAAGGCCTCGCTTCTTCAGGAGTAAGAAAAGGAGGAAGCTTATGATAAGCTTCCTCCTTCCGTTCATATGTGTAGTCCAAACGATTGTTCATATGTAGGACAAGTTTATTCGATAAATCGAACGATTATGCCAAGACAACGGGACTTTCTAAACAGTAATTACGAATAACAGCCGCTCTGGCCAGCTTTTTTTCTAAACTATAATAAGAAAGCTTCACTGGAATGAACGTTCCATCTTTGAAGTGAATTAGCATGGAGGTTGGATCAACTGTAGCAAGCGTGTGTGAAGTATGAACATGAGAGGCAAAAATCCAAGCGCAGCCATAGTCATTTGGCGAAGATGTCGGAAACGCAATGATGGCTTGTGAACGATTAATAACAAGCGGCGTAAGCTGTTTGTACGGAAACATTTTTCGAACGGCGGCAATCGATCCCTTAAACGTACTTAATTCTCGAATACACGCTTCTTCTAATAATTGCTTACACGTCTTGCTTAGCATGTATTCTCCTGCTTCATCCAGCACCTTCGTTCGGTGCACAGAATCGTTCACTGGAATTAATGCTTTTGTCGTCAAACCAATTTGATACTTTTCGTCATTTGTCATACATCTACCCCCTTTGCTACTTTATAACTATTCTATACTATCGAAACGGGAAAAATCTAGTCTTTTTTTCTCATTATTTGAAATATTTTGAATATATTTTATATCAAAGAAAAAAGCGCTGAAACCAGCGCTTTTTTTCTTAGATGAAAATGTCTAAAATAAGAACCATTGCAAACGCCGCAAATGATAGAATCGTTTCCATCACTGTCCACGTTTTTAACGTTTGAGCCACTGACATATTGAAGAATTCTTTGATTAACCAGAAACCAGAATCATTTACGTGCGATAGCATCACAGAACCTGCGCCTGTTGCTAGTACTAACAGCTCCGGACTTACGTTTGGCATCGTTGCTGCAATTGGTGCGACAATACCTGCTGCTGTTGTCATTGCCACTGTTGCTGAACCAACTGCTGCACGAATTAACCCGGCAATCACAAACGCTAGCACGATAGGAGAAAGATGGGCATCTTGAGCAAATCCTGCAATCGCGTCACCTACACCGCTTGCTGTTAAAATTTTATTAAAACCGCCGCCTGCACCGATGATTAAAATGATCGAAGCAACGGGTCCAAGACATTCGTTTGTGAATTTTAATAGATCGTCTTTGTTGTATCCTCTTGCAAAACCGAACGAGTAAAAAGCAAATACCAATGAAATTAAAAGCGCAACGATTGGACTTCCGATAAAGTTTGTTACGTAGCGAATCGTACTTGTTTCTGGATAAACAAACCCAGTGATCGTTGCTAAAAGCATTAATAGTACCGGAAGTAGGATCGTAAATAATGTAATGCCGAAGCCAGGAAGATCTTTATGCTTCGACTCTGTGAACTGCTCCATAATTTCACCCGTTGGTTCTACGTGAACACGGCGTGAAATGAACGATCCGTAAATAGGACCCGCCACGGCTGCAGCTGGAAATGCTACAACTAATGAATACAAAATCGTTTTACCTAAATCTGCTTTAAAGATATCCACCGCTAGCATCGCTGCCGGATGCGGAGGTACCAAACTGTGAACAACGGCTAAACCGGCAATTAATGATAAACCAATTTTAATAAGTGACGTACCCGTATGCTTGGCAATTACAAACACAAGCGGAATTAATAACACAACGCCAACTTGGAAAAAGACCGGGATACCGCAAATAACGGCTACAACCATCATTGCCCAGTGTACGTTCTTTTCACCGAACACTTTAATTAACGTGCGGGCAATACGCTCGGCTCCGCCTGACTCTGCCATCATTTTACCTAACATCGTTCCAAGACCAAGAACAATCGCGATAAATCCTAAGACGCTCGCTACTCCTTCTTGGAAAGCCGTTACGATATCAGGCAGCTTCATTCCTGAAATAAGACCCATAAACAAAGCCGCAACAATTAGCGCTACGAACGGATTTGTTTTAAACTTAGCAATTAAAAAGATCAGTCCGACAATCGATACAATCGCATACAGCAAAAGACTTGCTTCATGACTTAATCCGAATACTGAATTCATATGTTCATCCCCTTAGTGTGACCATTTTTCATGTACGTACATCCAAATAATGTATACGCTTTCAAATATTTTCTAAAGTGAACGCACCTCGTACGTTCACTTCTTTCTATTTACTTAGTAATTCAACCGTTTCTCGAAGCGTTGTTTTGGCTCCAACATTCCCAGGGAAAATGATGTATGCAATGCCTGGAAACTTGCTTTCCTCTCCCGTTACCCATACCGGAATGCCGGGTTTGATTTGTCCAGCAACCGTCGCACGCTTTACAGATAAGCCGTTTACGCCAATATCACTTGACGTAATGCCGCCTTTTGCGACGATAAAGTTTGGACGAACGTTCAAGCGGCGAACAATGCTTGTAACCGCATCTGAAATTTTTACCGATAATTTAAGCTCTTCTTCTTTTTTGCCTTCGCCAAGATCTAAGCGCTCGCGTCTTGTATACACAGCTACCGTTTGACCTTTGGAAATAAGCTTTTCTGCTTCATTGATAATACGATTCACTTCTTCTTCAAACTTTTCAGGTTCTAAGACAAGATGACAATCAAATTCAATAAATTCAATGAAGCTGCATTTCTTTAATTCTTCTAACTGCTCTGTTGTTTTTTTTACGTGCGAGCCAACCATAATTAATCCGCCGTTTGACGACTTTTCTTTAATGAGCTCTTCTTTTGTTAAAAGGTCTTTGTCGCTCACTCCGCCCATCACTTTTGTTAAAGCCGCAGCGCTTCGATACATAAAGTGCTTTCCAAGCTTCATCGCGCGAAGAAGCGCAATCGTCACAACTTTCACGTCTACGTAATCCACTGCGTTCACAATTACTTTGTTAAAGTCTTTCACTTCCATTAACTGATTTGTAATCGTTACTAAATCAAGGGCACGAATGCTCCCGAGCGAAATATACGTCGTATGACTTGCTTTGAATTTCCCTTCTGACTTTTCTTCTACCCACTCGCCTAAATGAGACTTGCTGTAGCCAAACGTACGGTCTTTTGCAAATTCCGTTTCTCCCGCCGGCACTAAGTAGTCTTCATCTTGCACGTAGTGAATGTTATCAATCGTAAAGCGTCCGCCTTCTTTAAAGAAAGGAAAAATCACTTCGCCGTGGAGCACTTGATTGGAGTGCTGTTCAACGGTTTTCTTTAATACTTCTGTTTCTAACGGGTAGTGACCGCGAAGAGTCGAATCACCTCTGCTGATAATTAAAAACTCTTTATCTACTTCAGCCGCTACCTCTGTAATAACAGCAGCAATGTCCGCGTGGGCTTTTTCCGTTTCAGAAGCGGTAAATCCGCGTGAATTCGTTAGGATAAAAAACATGGAGTTTTCTTCTAAAAACCCTTGCTTAATGCTGTCTTTGCTCCAGTCTGTATAGACGGAAATACCGTTAACCGTTTGAACACCCGTTGGATCATCGTCTAGCACAATGATTTTTTGATTAAACGTCAGAAGCTCTTCGTCGAGCATTTTTTGTACAAGTGCATCATCGACCGCTGGAATGTTTTTAAACACATCGCTTACAAGACGTTTTTCCTGCTGTTTAATCATGCTTCCACCTTCTTTTTCACTTCAACGTTTGCTAACTTTTCATAGTACTGTACAATTCCGCCGTGATCATCGCTTGCTTTTCCGTCTACTTTTAACGCGTGGAAAATTTCCACCAGCTGACTTGAAAGCGGAAGCGGTACGCCAATGTCATGAGCCGTTTCCATCACGTTTGTCATATCTTTTAAGTTAATATCAATGCGTCCCCCTGCTACGAAGTTGCGGTCTAAAATAAGCGGCACTTTTGCATCTAATACAGCGCTTCCTGCTAATCCGCCGCGAATCGCTTGATACATTTTTTCAACGTCAATGCCTGCTTTGGCTGCTAGCACAAGTGCTTCAGACATCGCTGCAATGTTTAAGTTCACAATGACTTGGTTCGCAAGCTTAGCCGTTACGCCGCTTCCGTTGTCTCCAACAAGCGTTACTTCTGCTCCCATCGCATAAAGAATAGATGAAACGCTTTCAAAGATGTGCTCATTTCCACCGACCATAATCGCAAGCGTGCCGTCAATTGCTTTTGGCTCTCCGCCGCTAACCGGAGCGTCTAGCATGTGAATTCCTTTTTGTGCAAGTTCAGCCGCAATTTCTTTTGATGCTACCGGTGAAATGGAACTCATATCAATGATAACGCTTCCTTCTTTGGCGCTATGAATTAACCCTTCTTCTCCAAGCACCACGCTTTTTACATGATGTGAAGCCGGAAGCATCGTGATCATCACGTCGCTGTTCACTGCAACTTCAGCAAGACTTTCTGCTCCAAATCCTCCTGCTGCTTTCACTTCTTCTACTGCTGCTTTATTAATATCGTAAACCGTTACCTCAAAGCCTGCTTTTAATAAATTGAGCGTCATCGGTTTTCCCATAATTCCAAGTCCAATAAATCCAACGCGTTTTGTCATTTTCGTTTCCTCCCCTTGTTGTATACGTTTTCAAATATGTTTTAAAAAATAATGTATACGTTAAAATATTTTTGTATACATTTCTGATAATTTTGTATACACTCATCATATTCGCATTCTATTTATTTGTCTAGCCTTTTTTTAAATGAAATTTATTTCCAAAACCGAAACTTTCCGTCCCACCTTTTCACAAGTTATAGTATGATTTGGGTATACGCGTACAAAATGATTAAAAATAAAGAGAGAAAGAGACGAGATTTTCTCGTGTCGAATGCTAGAGGTGAAGTAGAGTATGTTAAGAAATCAAGGTTCTCGTTCGTCTCATCACCCTTCTTATGAGATGATTCGAGATAAAATTTTAAACGGTGAGCTTGAAGGCGGTACAAAAATCGTCGAAGAAAAATTAGCGAGCGAGCTTGGATTCAGCCGAACGCCGATTCGTGATTCCATTAGACGCTTAGAATATGAAGGACTGATTGTTCGAAAAAAAGTGGTGTCGCCGACAGAAAAAGATTTACGCAACTTGTTTGAAGTGCGAATGCTGCTAGAAGGCTCAGCTTCTAAAGCTGCAGCGACTTTTTTGTCTGATAACGAATTAGAAGAATTAAAGGAATGCGTAGACATCGGAAGAAACGGCTCGTTTGAAGAAATTATGAGCGCAAATGAACGTTTTCACGCCATTATTGTGAACGCAAGCAACAATGACGTAATGATTAACATCATCGACCGCATGCAGTCGATCATTTACTTATTCCGTCACACTGTGGTGTTTTACAACCGCCCGTTTTTAATTGACGAACATGAAAACATTTATAACGCGATTAAAGAACGCAATGCTGAAAAAGCAGAAGCATTAATGCAAGAGCACCTACAAAAAGACTTAGAGTTTTGCCTGCATTTGCTTCAAAGAAGATAATAAAAAAGCTGCCAATCGGCAGCTTTTTATACGTACATCTTTTCTTTTAGAGAAATATCAGCTAACTGTCCGCTGCTGTTTTTAAATACTACATGTTTCTTTGAAAACTTCGTTGGCGAATCAATACCGGCTGCTGCGGCTAAATTAAACAATCCTTCACGTAATGACAGCACGTAGTTGCACACGCGGTATGACTTTTCTTCAATAATAAGCGCTTTTTGCAGCTTTGGATCTGTTGTCGCTACGCCCACGGGACATCTGTTATTGTGACAAACTTGCGCTTGAATACAGCCAACAGAAAACATAAATCCTCTGGCAATATTAACGCAGTCAGCACCCAGTGATAAAGCCGTCGCAACTTTATCAGCCGTTAGCAGCTTGCCCGATGCAAAAAGCTTTACTTCATCACGAACGCCATATTTTTTAAGCAGTTCATCCACAAAAGGAAGGCCTGAAAACAGCGGTACGCCCGCTCCGTCTGCTAATTCTTGAAACGATGCCCCTGTTCCTCCTTCTGCTCCGTCGACCGTAATAAAGTCAGGACCGCTTCCCGTCTCTTTCATATACGCCGCCATTTCTTCAAGGTCATTTGTGTTGCCGACAACCATTTTAATGCCTACTGGCTTGCCGCCCACATTTCGAAGTTTTTCAATAAACTGGAACATTTCAGGATACGACGCGAACTCTTTAAAACGGTTTGGGCTGTCTACCGATTCTCCTGGCTGTAAGTTGCGGATTTCGGCGATTTCTTCCGTTACTTTTGAACCGTCTACGTGACCGCCTCGCGTTTTGGCTCCTTGGGCGAGCTTAATTTCAAACGCTTTGATTTGCTGCATTTCACTTTTCTTTTTAAATTCTTCCCATGAAAATTCGCCTTCTTTTGTCCGAACGCCAAAAAGCCCTGGCCCAATTTGAAAAATGATATCGACGTTTCCTTTTAAATGATACGGTGACAGTCCGCCTTCTCCCGTGTTCATCCACGTGCCGCCTGCTCGTCCTAACCCTAGGGATAAAGCCGTAATCGCGTGGTCACCAAGCGCTCCAAAGCTCATGCCGGACTGGCCGATTAATCCTTTTACAACAAACGGTTTTTTGCATGAAGGACCTATAACAACCGCTTCTTCATCCCGCAAATAAAACGGATCCGCTTCTTTTTCTTCTCGGTGCTCTCTTCGGCTGAATAAGTTATCGGCGTCCATTTTATATACTTTTGTTTTAATTTTTGTCGTATTATCCGCTTTCATTTCATCGCGCTGCTTTGGAAATACCGCGTTTCGAATATAATAGCCAGGTTCGTTAAAATCACGCTCTGAGCCAAACCCCATCATTCGGTTGAGGTATTTACCTGATTTAACGGTTTGCTCGTATTGATTTCTAGAAAACGGCTTGCCTTCGTTATTATTTAAAAATAAATACTGACGCAGTTCAGGCCCCATTTTCTCAAAAATATAGCGCATTTTCCCGAGCAGCGGATAGTTTCTCAAAACCGAATGCTCTTCTTGTTTTTCATCTTTCATCCAAAGAATAATAGCCATAATAACCGGCACTACAATCACAAGCATCATGACCGCACCAAAAATAAGTAAAATGATTTCAAACACTCCCATGATATCCCTCCTAAAAAGACTCTCCTGTAAGGAGAGTCACTGATTAAAGCATTCTGCTTAGTCCTTTTCGAAGCGGCGGCATTTCGAGCTCATGTTCTTTAAAGAACTTTTTCATGATGTGCTTCGAATAATTGGCTGCTTGTCCAAATGAAATTTTACCTGGAAGCGGCGGCTCATCCGCAATAACGACATCAATCACCACAGGGACATTCGCAAGCGCTGCTTTTTCAAAAGCGGTTTCGAGCTCCTCGTATTTTTCAACGCGGTAGCCAATTCCTCCGCATGATTCAGCGAACTTCGCAAAGTTCATTTCCCCGAGCTGCGTTTGGTAATCCAAGTGACCTTGAATTGCTTGTTCATATTTAATCATCCCGATTTCACTATTATTGAGGACGACTACAACGATTGGCAGCTTGTACTTCACAGCGGTCACAAAGTCTTGCATGACCATCGTAAAGCCTCCGTCACCGCAAACGGCTACCGATTGTTTTTCAGGATGAGCAAGCTTTCCTGCAATCGCAGCTGGAAGTCCGCAGCCCATCGTTGCCAGCCAGCTTGAAATCACAAATTTTTGATTTGTCATGCGGAAATGTCTCGCCATCCATACCGTTACGTTCCCGACATCAACAGATACAATCGCATCATCATCGACGATTTTTTGCAGCTTAGGGATGACTTGCTGCGGCTTGATTGGCGTACTCACTTCGTTTTCTTCTTTTTCTACGTGTTTCCACCAGTTTTCCATATTAACTTGACACTCTTCTAAGAAACGGCGGTTTTCCTGGTAATCTAAATTATGCGTAAGCTGTGATAGGGTCGTTTTAGAGTCTCCGACTAATCCGATGGATACAGGATAGCGTCTGCCGATTTGTGTGGCATCAGAATCCAGCTGAATCGCTTCAACCCCGTCCGGTAAAAATTCACGGTATGGAAACGACGTTCCAATCATAATCAGCAAATCGGTTTCTTCCATCGCTTCATACGCCGGCTTCGTCCCAATTTGACCGAGCTGCCCTAGATTATAAGGGTGGTGATCAGGGAGTATTCCTTTGCCCGGAAGCGTAAAGATAATCGGCGCCGCAATTTTTTCCGCAAACTGCGCTAATTCAAGCTTCGCATGCTTGGCACCCGTTCCTGCTAAAATAACCGGTTTTTTCGCGTATTTAATCGCTAGAAGCGCTTTAGCTACATCTTCTGGGTCACTGTGAGAAATGCTTTTTGATACATTAGCAATTGGCGTTTTTTCATCAATTTTAATTGTTGAAGACGGAATATCATCTGGAATAACTAGAACTGCTACACCTTTTTTAGCGTAAGCCGTTCGAATCGCTTGCTGCAGCAAATGCGGAAACGATTCAGGCGAGTCTACTCGGTGATTAAACACCGACACATCATCAAAAACCCGTTCTAAGTTCACTTCTTGAAATGATTCATTGCCAAGCTTCGCACGAGGCACCTGTCCGGCTAGCACCAGAACCGGTGCACCGTCTGCTTTCGCATCATACAAACCATTTAACAAATGAATCGCACCCGGCCCTCCAATCGACAGACAGACGCCGATTTTGCCTGTGATTTTGGCGTAAGAAGATGCCGCAAGTGCGCCTACTTCCTCGTGACGGACTTGAATAAATTCAATTTCATCTTTTTCACTGCGCAAGTTGTCCATAAAATGATTGATGGAATCTCCCGGCATACCGAAAATGTGATCGATATTCCATTCTTTTAATACCGACATAGCTGCTTTTCCAGCTGTAGTTTTTATCATATTCAGCCTTCCTTTCTTTTAACGTTGTTTCTATTCCATACCACAATGAAAGAAAGACAAAACAAGGGACTTTCCCATTTTTATGGAAAAGCCCCTTGTTTTCAGCTGAATAATTTAAATAAACTAAATTTTTTCATCGGCTCAGGCTCTAATTGATGAACCGGACGACCGTCGATAATCGCCTCTGCATTTTCAATAAAAAAATAAAGTTCTGACGCACCGTACATATCGGAAATGTAATCATACGCTTTTGAAAGTGAATAGTCGTGGTAATTGCGAGCATGAACGCCAGAGGCAATCACGTGGGCTAAGCGGTATTTAATAAACGTACACGCCGCTTTTCTTTCTTTTTTTCCGTTTAAACCAAGAATACTAGCCGCGCTTAGCTGAATAAGTACGCCTTTTTTAACAAGCTCATACAAACGCTCAGGGTGATCTCGGAAAATCGGATGACATTCTGGTGAACGAAGAATAGGCACAATGCCTTTTGTTAGAAGATCAGACAGTATCTTTTCAAAATAAGGTGAGACATCATATTCAGGCAGTGAAAGAAACAAATATTTATCGGTGTGATTAAGCGTAAGAAGCTGATTTCGCTCATAGTTTCGCAGAAGTTGAGGCGATAAAGGGACAAGCTGACCTGGTAATACTTGAAGAGGAATACATGAATTCGTGAGCCATTCATTAGCTGCGTTCACATAGAGAAATAAATGGTGTTTCATAAACTCTTGATCGCTATCATAAAGAGGCGTCGCCACAACCGACTGAACACCTTGATCCGCTAAGGAGCGTGCCATCTTCAAAAAGCCGTCTACTTCCTCAGGTCCGCTATCGATATTAGGCAATATGTACGTATGAATATCAATCACTTTATTTCCCTCCCTGCGTTTTGTATAGCTCTATTCTACGACGATTTTAAATGTGAAACTATGTATTCTTCTCGACATTTACCACCACGAACCCCGGAAAACCGCGTACTTTCCTGTCATCTACTTAACTAACAATATTTTACTATCACTTTATGTGAAAACGCAAACATAATTTGTAAAATAACTCCAAATAATGATGATAAAAGAAGGGATTTAAATAGGTCTTTGTATGCAAATACCCTGATTAAACAGAAGTTAATCAGGGTACAAAGGGAAAAGTTAAAAGATTCCTAGAAATTTTGTTTTTTTGATGCGTTCAGGCTCTTGTTTATAAACAGCCTTCCCGCTCGCAATAGCCTCAGCATTTTCCATAAAATGATAGAGTTTACTGTTGCCGTATTTTTTAGAAACGGCTGAATAAGCTTTTTGCAGGCCGTACTGCTGATAGTTTTCACGATTCACGCCAGATGCAATCACGTGTGCTAATCCGTGATCAATGAACTGATAAGCTGCTTTTTTAGCTTTACTGCCGTTGCCGCCCAGCACACTTTGTGCAGACAGCTGAACGACTGCTCCATTTTTTACGAGCTTGTACAAGTGCGGAGGATTCTCCACAAATAATGAATGGCACTCAGGCTCATTTAAAACCGGTACAATACCTTTTAGCTGAAGCTCGTAAGCAATATTTTCTAACACTTCAATTTCCACGTCTTGCGGAATGTGTAAAAACATATATTTTTCATTTTCATTTATTGTCATCGTGTAATACTCTTCATTTGATACAATCATATTGGTAGAGGCAATTACTTTTTGACCTGGTAAAACGCTTAACGAAATAGAAGATTTTCTTAACCATTCATTCGCAAGATCGACATCTTCTCTACAGCTGGAATCTTTTCCGTTATAAAGAGGTGCTGCTACGACTTCTGTTACTCCTTGTTTCACTAATACATTTGCCATCTCTAAAAATTCTTCTACACTTTTGGGACCACTGTTCACATTTGGCAAGATATTGGTATATATATCTATCATTTTTTTCTCCTCTTTCTATGCCTCAGATCATGGATAGTATTCCATGAATTATATTATATCACAGGGCTTTTTTTCTATCTTCTAGCATAAGTATCTATTTTTGCTCATGCTCTCTTTTGGGATTGATAGACGTTCCTTTTGTATTGAAATGTAACATTCTTTTCTTGAAGAAAATGTTAAAAATAAATAATGGAAAATTAACGAGATAGAAAGTGAGTAAATATACCTAAACACTGATTGACTTTTCTCTTCTTCTTCGTTTATAGTTTTTCTATATGTGTCTAAAAATGAGAAAATATTGTAGGAGTTGTAGATGAATTTGAAGAAAAAAATTGACATTCTAGGAAGCTGTGTTTCTAGAGACCCTTTTGCTATGTTTGACCATCAATATGAAATTAATGAGTATTTTGCTAGAACGAATATTATATCGCTAGCATCCAAACCTGTTGGACTTTCCATTCGAGGCATCCACATTGAGTCCAAATTCCAGCGTAGAAGTGTATACAATGATCTTAATAAACTTTTCTTAAAACATGTGGATGAAGAGCCTGCCGACACGTTAATCATTGACTTACTCTCTGAAAGATTAAGACTTATGAAACGCGGAGAATCTTACATCGCCCTTTCCAAAGAATTTGCTCAATCTAATTTAATGAATGATTTAAAGAGTAAAAGAATTGTAGAACGCACTGATGAATTATGGGAAAGTTCTGCTGATAAAATATGCGAAAGAATCAACGCAAGCAGCATTTCAAAAGTCATTATTCATAAAGCGTTTTGGAAAGAAAAATATGTAGATAAAGAAGGAAACGTTCAAGTTTTTGAAAATCAAGACGAAATTCAACGTCACAATCAGCAATTAGAGTATATGTATACATACCTTGGCAACAAAATTAACAATAGTACATACCTTGAAATAAAAGAAGAATTTATGGCAGATGAAAATCACAAATGGGGTCTTACGCCAAGACACTATCAACCAGCTTATTATGAAAGATTTTTAGAGCAGCTTAACGCTTTACTTTTACCTGTTGTAACAAATTAAAAAATAAAAGCACGAACCTTCTTTATAAGGTAGCGTGCTTTTTCATTATGAATTCGTAAAATACTCAGAGAGAAATTTAAACCATACCTTCTCTCCTTCTTCGTTCGGTTGGCCATTTTCATCAGATAAATACTTTAAAATGTCTTCCTCATTATAATCTGGCCATGCACTCCAGTGATTTACAAACTCGTATCCATTTTCTTTAGCAAAGGTTCCTAAAGCCTTTACGTCGTTAGGGTAATTTTGAGCTTGATAGACCGGAGCTGATGGTTGAAAAATAGTAACTAGGTCTTTATTTTCACTTTCAATATGCTTCATAATAATTTGCAAGTTATCAATTGTATTGTTAATACCTACTACGCCGTTATCATTTAATAAAAATGGTTCAAAAAGCAAGATATCAGGCTTTGCTTTTGTAATTTCTTCATACGTTTTTGATTTCACAAATTGTAATGTATTCATTTGTTTGTATTCATACAACTCTACATTTATTAAATCTGTCCCATATGTATCTTCTACTTTATCTTTCAATAAAGTTCCCCACGTCTTTACGTTTTTCTCAGGAGCAGACCCCACAATTACAAGTTTTACAGGATTTCCTGTTTTCTTTGCCTTTTCTAATTTCTTTACAATTGATTCCGGCAAGTTCTTAGTCTCACTTTGCATATCCTTTTTTGTTTCGGCTGCGCTTACTCTTGTAGGCTTTGTTTCGAACTGTTTGTCTAATTGATGATTCCAGTACATCTTTCCTGCTACTAAAGACGAGATAAAGATGAGAATAGCAAATACATTAATTAAAATTTTCATAAAATGTCTCCCTTACTATATCTTTCTTTTTTTCTTTTATTATAATATAATTTTAAAGTACATGAAGAAATTTGATTAAATTTGTCATTTTTTTAATCATTTTGACGTGTTTTACAATGAAAAAGATAAGAATAATGGCTTACATAGAAGACATTTATTTTATCAATACATAAAGAAAAGGAAGAGAGGTTCCACATGGAAGAACAAGTACAACCTTCAAATGCGCGCAGACGCAAACGAAAAAAACCGAAAAAGAAACGCGCGTTTAAAATTATTCTTGGTATTATTTTAGTATTAATTCTAGGTGTAGCAGGCTATGCATATAGCATATGGCATTCCGTTGAAAAGACATTTACACAAACACACGAACCTTTAAAACGTGATGTATCTGAAAAACGTTCAAATAAAGTGAGTTTGGAAAACGGCGATCCTATTTCTATTTTACTATTAGGAGTAGATCAGCGTGCTGGTGACCGCGGACGTTCAGATTCTACTATTTTAATGACGGTAAACCCAAAGACACAGTCTATGAAGATGGTCAGTATTCCACGTGATACGCGTACTGAAATTGTAGGAAAAGGCACACAAGATAAAATCAACCATGCTTATGCTTTTGGTGGTGTAGACATGGCCGTAAATACGGTAGAAAAATTCTTAGATGTTCCTGTAGACTACTACGTTCAAGTGAATATGGAAAGCTTTAAAGACATTGTAGACGCTGTTGGCGGCGTAACTGTAAATAATACTCTTGCATTTGATTATGACGGCTACAGCTTCCAAAAAGGCCCTCTAACGTTAGATGGTAAAGAAGCATTGGCTTTCACCCGTATGCGTAAACAAGACCCTCGCGGTGACTTTGGACGTCAGCAGCGTCAGCGTCAAGTAATTGAAGGAGTTATCGATGAAGGAGCTAGCGTTCAATCTTTAACAAATTACGGTACAATTCTAGATGCAATTGGCCAAAATGTAAAAACAAATCTTACGTTTGATGACATGAAGCAAATTCAATCAAACTATAAAGACGCACGTAAAAATTCAGAACAGCTCCAAATAGATGGAAAAGGCGAGAAGATTAATGGTATCTACTATTATGCCGTATCCGATGACACGCGTAACCAACTATCTGCTGAATTAAAAGAAAGTTTAAATCTAAAATAAAAAAAGATCGCGGGAGATATCCCGTGATCTTTTTTATTTATTATGATTTTGTTACTTTTACTAACTCTGTGCTTTTAGCAACAGCTTTTTCTTTTCCAGCTTTCACGTATACGCGTACACGATAGTCGCCAGACTTCGTTAGCTTATAAGCCAACTCTTTTTTTGAAGAGTAAGGGATTTTTTGGAATAACTTGCCGTCTTTATAAACGGAATAAGCGTATTTAAGGTCTTTCCCTTCCGCTGTTGTTTTTACTTCTAAGCGTTTGTCTCCTACGTTTTTAATAGAGACTTTGTTTAATGCTGTTTTTTCTTGTTGAGTTTGTTCCGTTTTAGTTGGTTTGCTCGCAGTTTCTTTGTCATTGCTGCAGCCTGTGAATAATAGCGCACCTGCTACGATTGGAATTAATACTTTTGCTTTCATTAGAGATCCTCCTTGAATAGTAGATATATCAATCTACATATCTATTCTCAATATTATTAAAATGCTTTATAAACCTTATGTATAAAACATTAAAATCGCTAAAAACAAAGACAGCATAGATAAAATGCCTACTTGACAATAAAGCTTGAACGTTTTTCGTCTTTTTTGTTTTCGTTCACGTCGCTTTGTACGCTGCTCTAATGAGTATAAAGGCTGATCATACTCACTCTTTTCATTCATCAAGGCATATTCATCTTTTGCCTGATTAGCCAGCATATCTAGTTTATACTGCTTTTTCTCTTCATCAGTTAATCCATTAAACCATTTAACAAACTCTTTATATTTTTCTAAAACAACACGAGTGCCGCCAAATTGTTTTAACTCTCCAAAGTGAATCCACATGACCTTGTTGCACACACTGCGAATTTGAGTCAACGAATGACTGATAAAGAAAATAGTTTTACCTTGTTCTTTAAATTCATTAATCTTTTTCAAACACTTATCGTAAAATGTTTGATCTCCTACTGATAAAGCCTCATCGACTACCAGTATGTCAGGATTAGTATGAACCGAAATGGCAAATCCAAGCCTCGATTTCATACCGCTCGAATAGTTTTTAACAGGCTGAGTAATAAATTTTCCGATATCAGCAAATTCGATGATATCAGGAGTGATTTTTTTAATCTCTCCTTTCGTTAGTCCATGCATCAGACACTTCAATTCGATATTTTCTAATCCATTTAAGTTATTATTTAACCCTACCGAAATAGCAATTAATGATGTTTCACCATTAATTTTAATATCACCTGACGTCTGAGGCACAACTTGCGACAGCAAGTTAGAAAGAGTTGATTTTCCTGATCCGTTAATTCCCACAACACCAATGGTTTCTCCTTCGTTCACGGAAAAAGAAATGTTTCTTAGTGCGTAAAAGCTTTCATTTTTCTTTTTTGGAAAGAAAATCTCGAGCAGTTTATCAGATCTTTTTTTATATAAAACATACTTTTTACTAACGTTCTTAAACTGAACTTTTAGTGCCATAGATTACGCTCCTAGATTACAAGTAATCGATGAATTTATTTCTGAATTTTAAATGCAGGATTGATCCTACTGTTAGTATTAATAATGTGATAACCCAAAAATATAATGTATATATCCAATCCTCATAAAACCAACCGTAACCTAACAATGAATATCTAAATCCTTGCACGATGTAAAAGAGAGGATTTAATTTTAAAATCGTTTCATATACATGTGACAATTTAGACGTATCCCATAAAATAGGCAATAAGTAAAGCACCATTCTCATTAATGATTGTAATACTTGCTGAAAATCTCTTATTAACGTTGAAATAGTTGATGTTAGCAGCGTAAGCGCAAATAAAAACACAAATAGCGCTACTAAATAATATGGCAATTGAAGTAAATACCATCCTGGATTAATTCCATAAATAACGAAGATAACTCCCATAACCAGCATCATGATGATGAACTGAAAACTGTTGCTGACAATTGTGACAGTTGGCAGTACACTGACTGGAAACTTCATTTTTGAAACCAAATTTACCCTTGCGTACACACTGTTTGAACCTTGAGTAATGGAAGGACTAATAAAAAACCAAGGGATTAACCCAGCAATTAGCCATACGAAGAATGGAATTCCATGTACGGGTGCGCCTCCACGAATTCCTAATCCAAAAACAAGCCAGTACAGAAGAATCTGTATGGCAGGTCCTAAAAACTGCCATACAGCTCCAAGATAGTGCATTTGGTATTTACTTTTTGCATCATAAAGAGATAATCTCAATATCAAATGAAAATTCGAGGATTGTTCTTTCAAAATCCTCCCTACAGAATTCATGCCATTACTTCTTCCTTCTTAAGAAATGCATGTAGGTTACCATAGTTAATATAGCTGAAATTGTCAGAACGGTTAGCTACCACGTTTTTCGTATCAAAAATACGTTTTGTTGCCATACCTTCTAATTCGCTCCAGTTTAATTCTTTAAATTCATTATGGTCTGTTAACACAAGAACTAAATCAGAGTTACGTACAGCTTCCTTGATATCTTGTTCAACCCAATCTTGTTCCACGTGAGGGTCAAATGCGCGAATTTCGTATTTGCCTTCTGCTTTTAATAGATCATAGATTTCCATTGCTGGACTTTCACGGATGTCGTCTACGTTTCCTTTATACGTTAAACCGAATACTGTTACAACACGGCCGTCTACTTTTTCCATTAGAGCATTTGTGTTATCTACTACGTATTGAGGCATAGACGTGTTAATTGTTCTTGCTAGATTAATAAGCTGAGCTGTTTTAGGTGCTTTTGCAACGATGAAATATGGGTCTACAGCCAAGCAGTGTCCGCCTACACCCGGCCCAGGTGTATGAAGGTTTACACGCGGATGCTTATTAGCCATTTGAACAACTTCTAATGCATCGATTTCTAATTCGTTACATACTTTTGTTAATTCGTTTGCTAACGCGATGTTTACGTCACGGAATGTGTTTTCCATTAGTTTTGACATTTCTGCTGTTTTTGCATCTGTTTTAATGATTTCACCTTGTACAAACGTGCTGTATACCATTGCACCAGCTTCTGTACAATTTGGTGTAAGCCCTCCAACAATACGGTTGTTGTGGATTAGTTCGTGAAGAATTTGTCCTGGAAGTACACGTTCTGGACAATGTACTAAGAACACATCTTTACCAACTTCAAAACCTGCTGCTTCTACTAACGGTTTCACATGGTCATCCATGCTGCGCGGTGCGATTGTAGATTCTACGATTAATACGTTTCCTTTTTCTAAGTAAGGAATTACGTTGCTTACAGCACTTAATACATATGATAGATCACAAGATTTGTGTTGGTCATCATGGTTTGGTGTTGGTACAGCTACGATGAATGCATCTGCTTTTTCAGGCTGTAATGCTGCGCGGAATGTACCTTTTTCAATTACTTCATTTAATGCTTCCTGCAGACCAGGCTCTTCTAAATGGATTTTTCCATTGTTTAATGATTCAATCACGCGTTGACTTACGTCGACACCTACAACGTCCACATCATGTTTTGCAAACATAATAGACGTTGGTAATCCAATATATCCTAATCCTACTGTACAAAGTTTCATTTTATTTCCTCCTGTGTTAACTGCTTAATAATGTTTTATATAAAGACACTATTTGTGTCTCTAACCGCTTTTTGTTTGTATTGATTTCTTACAAAAATTCTACATCTGTATTCGCCTTTAGCTCTTGGCTTATAGCGGAAAATTTCTTCGTCGATGTAAGACGTTTTGTGAACGATTTTATCGTCTTTATAAATGTAATACGCGTACTCTAAATTGCCGTGGCCTTCTGTGTCACATCGTACGATAAAGTAGCTTTCGTTATCTTTTAAAAGAGCTCTTTTAATTTTAAATGGCACATGTTCGACATACTGCACGTCTAAAATTTCGCTAATCGTTCGGCCAAGATACAGAGGAAAATAACCTTTTAAATCTTTATGATTTGCTCGATCTTCTAAATCTAGCGTTACTTTATATCCTCTGTCTTTTAGCTGATGATACAGCGGAAGAACATGACTTTTGTGATGATAATCCCACGTTCCTACATATAAACGGATGTCTGGTGCGCTATCCACGGGCTGATCTAGCAAGTTAAATAGAATTTGATTTAAGTATTCTTTGTTTACATTATCCGATCCCGAAATATACTCTGCAATGTTGACATGCTCTGCCTGATCAATCAAAAAGTCTCCTAATTTACTTTGAGGAGCACCGGCAATTACTTGTCCAAAATGATACTTAATTCCATAGTATAACGCCGCATAGCCGCCTTTAGACGAACCTACGGTCATGACATTTTTGTGCATAAAACCGTGCTTGGACATAATATATTGAATAAGCGAAGATACGCTTGTTTCAATCACATGATTTCTATTTTTGCCTAAGTAGTAAGAGCCTTGTTCACCAAAATCATCTAAAATGAACAGTTTGTTCGCTCCAACTTCATCTAACGTTTTCATATAATTATATACATAATGATATTTATTAGCTAAAGCAGAAAAGACAATAACCAATTTATCCTGTAATGTTTCGTCAGCTGCTGGAACGAAGTGATACTTCACGCCATTCATAGATTGATAATGTGACTCTAATTCAAATGGTCCTTGATCTCTTGCTGCGATTTTATAATTCGCTAAGCGGAACTCTGTCACGACTTCAACCGACTTTTTGCCGCTGCTGAAATCCAGCTCAAGCACAGTGGCAGGCTTTTTGGCTTCCATCTTAGGAAATACCCACCCTTGCACGTGCGGAACTGTTTGTTCACGCACAGCTCGTATATTCACATCTGTAGTACATGTAATTTCAAGTTCAGCTACTTTGTTATTGTTTCTAAACAACTCAACAATTTGATCTCTTACGTGAACTTCTAAGTCTGGAGCCACATGCCAAAACAGCTTGTATTGATGAGTATCTTCTGAAGCGACTTGATCGCGTACAGTAATATGCTCAAGCTGTTTGTTATAGCGTACGTTACGTGTGTGAGTAACTCCGCTATAACGTTCATTCACTCCCGTTGCTTCCGAGTAGCCTTCCGTTAGCTGATAATCTTTTATATATACTTTTTCGTGCTGATGATCCACTCGAGGAAGACCTTGTCCATCCACGATTAGCGTATTGTGTCCAAATGAAGAATACGCATATTTCGTAAACTTATCTTTGTAATTATATCCATTCGGTCCAGCTTCTGTAATGATATCACCGTTTGAATAAATGTGCATATTTAAGTCATCACTGTGCTTATGGTAACTAGTATGATAAGCTGCGGAAAACAGTACGTACGTTTCCTTTTCTTTTCTTTCCCATCCGCTTCTGAAAATCGCATAACCAGAGTCTTTGAACACCGCATCTTTTTCTACAGGCATTTTCCCAGCTTTCCCTTGATGTACTGCATATAGAAACTCTTCACTTTTGTACAAGCTTCGGTAGCTGCTGTTTACAACAGGCTTAGACTCTGTATCACAAAGAGGCGGGAACAGTCCGTCTGGTCGAATAATATAGGTTGCATATTTTTCTGTCTTTTTAAATAAATCAACAAAAAACTTTGCATGGTTAGGGCTCAAATCTTTCAGCCATACAACCAATTTATTTAAATAATTGGATACGAGAAAATGATAAGACGGCGAATGTTCCTTATGTACGCCTTCTTCTGTATACACATAGGTAAAGTAATCAACAAGACGCTTTAATGCAATATCACGATAACGATCCGACTCATTATCTGCTTCTTCAAAATACATTGCGTAAGCAAGCAAAGAAATATCTTGGAACATGCCATGATTTGTATTTGTTGAATGGAAATCATCTTGAGACAGTAAATTAGCTGTTTTAGCCATATTCTCTAAGATAAGCTGTTCATCCGACGAAGCAATCTTGTCCTTCGCTAAGATGTATAATCTCAACCAATACTGCAAACGCATTGCCGTTGTCTCATCGTGAAAAGCCATTTCATTTGAACCATTAGGATAAGGATTTTTCTGAATCCAATCTTTGACTAAACCAACGGCTTTATCTTTGTACTGCTCTTCTTTTGTCTCTTCGTAAGCATCTGTCAAACACCCTAAAAAAGTATGACCATGAATCAAGCGTAAAAAACTTCTAGATTTATCTTCATTCCATAGAATTCCTTTTGGGTATCGAATGACCCCAAAAGGCGGAAGTGGATATTTATTACCCATAATGTTTTTAGCAGCTGCTAGCGGATCTTTATTCCGACTTTTCGGTAAGATTCTCATCAGCTTTTGAATTTTTTCTTCATCCAATGCCGTTAATGCTTTTTTTGTATTTATCATTCAGTCATTTCCCACTTTCTCATATGCGCGCTGTACGCATACAAACTATAAATTTCAAAAGGAACTTATAGATTAACTTAAAACAGGTTCCGCAACGTTCACAATTAACTCTTCCCATTGATTCGCTACTTTTTCAGCTCCAAAGTGCTGCTTTACATACTCTTTTAAAGAAGCTTGAAGCTCTGCATCTGTTTCTTTTGAGTTCAGTGCTAGAATACGCGCTACTGCTTCCTCCACATCAGATAGAAGATACTCTTTAGGATAGATCGTATCACTGCCATCCCAGTTGAGAATAATTGGATAAGCGCCTGAAGCCATTCCTTCACTTGGTGAAAGGTGGAAGCTTTCAAAATCACTTGTTGATAGAACAATTCCTACCTTTGAAAGCCATTCAGAAATATCGCCGAACCCTTCAAAAATAACAGCGTCTTTCCACGGAGCTTTTTCGATACGATTAAAAATTGCTTCATAATATTCACGCTCTTCTTCTTTATTCCATAGCCATGAATATTCCTGCGGCATTTTCCCTTTAACAAACAGCTTATAGCGATTATCTTGGTGCCATAATTTATCTAGCATATCTACAGCTAAGTCTAGACGCTTTCGCTGCGGACAAATTCCAATGATGCCTAAATGATACTTAGCGTCTTCCGTTTTGGAGCCATCCACTTTTTCTGTATCGACTACGTTATAAATCATCGTCATCTTTTCACGTGGAAAATTAAACGTTCGATAAAACTCTTCATATACGTATGGAGAAATCGCGATAATTTTATCGATATTTTCTATGTTAAAGCTATGAGGATAAATCGTATCGCGCTCTTGAAGATGCATGCGTACAATTAAATGCTGGTGAGGCTTTTTATGGTGAGAGTACCACACTGCATTTCCAAGTCCCCATTCACAAACAATAACGTCTGCCCACTCTAAGCAAGCTTGGCTCTGTTCTTCATCATGAGCATTATGGCCACTCCACTCGTCCGTTTTAATTTCAAACCCCGGACGGCTTGCCAAACGGTCCATAATGATCCGTGCAAATTTTAAATCATGTCCTGCAAATAATATCTTTTTCATTTTTGTAACCTCACAGCTCTATTTTATTTACCATAGCAGTGATGTCGTCCTTGCTGCTATCTTCTAATTTCAAGTAATTAAATTTGTCATTACTAAAGAACTGCTTGCCGTATTTAGCATATGACGCAAGACTTTGATCTTGTTCAAAGAGATTAATTACTTGCTCAAGTGAAAGATTGCTGTATACATTTGTTTTAGCAACGGAGCTCTGTGACGATAACTCTCTTACAAACTCGTATTCTTGACCTGCATTTTTCTCTTCAAGCTTTCCGTTTTCCACACTGTAGTGAGTTGTTTTACCAATAAAGTCACTGTCCGTAAACGTTGTGCTCAGCATTAAGTCTAGTAAATAATTTTGCCCATAATAGCTGTCTTGGCCAAAGTACGTTACATACTCACTTGAAATCCAGTCGCGAATGTTTAAGTAGTTGTGCATATAACTGCGAACAAACGTGTGAATGGTTTTTGTGTTGTACTTATTGTAAAGGTCTAAATAGCCATCGAATGTATCTACTAGAATATATAATTGCTTATTTTCATAAGCTTGACGGTTAAATTGATCAACGATGTTCTCAAACTCTTGACGCGTATTAGCAATCGCGACTACCGTAACTGTCGGCAGTTCAAAAGCAAAGTTTAAGCCCACTTTCTCAATGATGTACTCTAGGCGATGCGTATACGTATGCTTAGTTAATACATCTCGAATACCCGTTAAAGCTTTTTCTTCGTAGTAACGTTCATCTTCTAACAGCTGCTTGAATTCTTCATGCAAATTCGTTGGATCTTCAGACATATAAACAAGATCACCGAAAATTTCTCCAATTCCCTGTGCATACGTACTAATAACAGGCGTTCCGCATGCTAATCCTTCATACACACGGCGAGAGAACATCGTAGGAGATTCTTTTACTGTATTTACGTTAATCATAACTTTGTAGCCTTTATAGGCTTTATCAATTTCGTAATACTTTAAGTTTCCTTTTACATAAGGAACAAAGCGATCCGGGAATTGATGGTTTGGCATAAGACCTTTTAAGTTTTGAATATAGTTTCGATCATAAATATCTAATCCCACTTTAGCCGCGGCATCTAATAATCGATCCATATCAATACATCTTTCTTCATGATGACGATAATAAGATCCAGCAAAACACGCTTTGTTTTCGCGTTCATCCACGATTTTAATCGGATTATGAATAGCCGGCTGCGCAGCAAACGGCAGCGCAAATGCGTTTTGATGTCCAGCTCTTTCTTGGTAGTAAGGAACCATGTTTTCATCCGTTGTGAAAATGTAATCAAATCGTCTAGCTGTTTCAATAAAACGATTAAAGTGAACAGGATCTTCCTTGTTCCAGAATACGGTTGGCACATTATGCTCTTTACACCAAGCTAACAGTGAGTAAAGAGGCTTCATATTCTCTTCTCCGTAGTAACCAACACGCTTATTCCAAACGCCTCCGTTACCACGCCAAGCAGATTCAACCATTAACAGATCTGGCTGTTCTTTTGTCATAACCTCAAGCCAGTTATCCGGCGTCATTTTAATTAATTTACACTCATGTTCATAAGAAGCCGTCGTAAATTCGTCAAAAATAACCGCCATCTTCATTTCTTTGATCGGCTTTGGAGGAAGCATGTTAAATGCATCTACTTCTTGTTTGGCTACGTAATCTAATGACTGCTCTCGTTCAATGCTTTTCATTTCATTAATAGAAATCGTATGAACATCAAATTCACCTTTTCCAGAAACACGTAAAGCAATTCGGAACTGTGTAATGTCAGGATGAATTTGAACTTTTGTCATTGAGTTAAATTTTAGCTGCAGCACTTGAAGCTTTTCTTCATCTGAATATCCAATAAACATTGGAATCACAGCTACATCTTCATCTGCTTTCCCTTTTACAGTGAACTCATATTCAAATCCTTTTTGCATCGTCATGATATGGTGAGTCGGAAGCATTTTAAAACTGTTATTTGTTTCTTTATAAGAAATATAGCTGTTTTTGCCAGCTTCAATATTTATTGAACCGCGCAGCCCTTTTTCTGATGCAGAAAGCTGTACTAATTTCTTCGCGCTTGCAAACCAATCTGAAGCTTGTAGCTCTAGCTGTGCACTGTTGGTAATTTCAATTGGCTTTTCTTGAATGTTAATCTGCAGTCCTTTAAAGAATCCGCTCTCCGTCACACGTATTAAAAACTCAACGTGTTCCGTATCTTTTTTGAAACGCAGTTCAGCTTTTTCATTCAGCTCAAGCTGATGGATTTCATTTTGCTTGTTGTTTTTATATCCTACGGCATATACAACTAACTCAATACCTTCGTACACTTCACCTGCTGGTGTAATCAAATACGTAGAATTATGATCAACAGCTACTGAGATATTTTCACTTGTATTAAAGTGCTGAGCTGTTAAATGAATAAATTCCTGTCCTTTTAACTTTGATTGAAACAGCTGGTTCCAAGGATGATAAATGACACCGTTATTTGATTCTTGCCATCCTTTAAGAGAGTGTTCATTAAGAGCATACTTAACAGGTGCATCAACCGTCACTTTAGGAACGGTCACTTCAACATCATGAACCCACCAATAAGACACGTTGTTGATGATGATATCATCAAGCTTAAATTCACCTTTACCAGATACTCTCACTGCTAGACGAATAGCGTTATATTCTTCTTGGAAATGAATCAGCTTTTTATTGTTTAACTTTAATTCATCTGTTCCTACTTTTTTTCCGTCTAGGTAGAAAACAATAGCAAGACGTACATCAACAGCATTCTCTTTCTCGCCTTGGAAACAAACCGATAGTGTATCGTCATGAACAGCCACTGGACTTGCAGGCTGAGCAGAGAAAGCAGCATTTCCTTCTCTGTGCGTTACATACGCGAATTGCTTATCTTCAAAACTTACGTTGAACTTTTTGTTAAATGGATCATAGTATAGTTGATCGGACTTAGGCATGTACCACTGATTTTGTTCTAAAACAATATAATTTCCTTCTGTCAAAAGCTCGCT
This sequence comes from Priestia aryabhattai B8W22, assembly GCF_000956595.1. Taxonomy (GTDB): domain Bacteria; phylum Bacillota; class Bacilli; order Bacillales; family Bacillaceae_H; genus Priestia; species Priestia aryabhattai. The sequence goes on from NZ_JYOO01000017.1 coordinate 101,323, forward strand.
TTGATTCCAGAATCCTCGGTCATTAATTAACATACTCTCAATTTTAAATGTTCCCTGCCCTTTCACGCGCAGCGCTAAGCGGATAGAATCAGTAGATTGAGAGAACGGTATAATACCTTCACTGTTCATTTCAAATCTATGTATACCTACTTTTTGACGATTTTTATATTCAATAATGAATAACTCGACGGAGACACTTTCACTTTTTGTCCCTTTGAAGACAAGCGTTTGCTGACTAGAAAAGTCAAATACAATATTCTCTTCTACAGGAGCTTGTTGAAAGTCGATATTCTGCTCGCGATAAGTTAGATACGTATAGTTGTTAGAATTCAAATCAACAGTAAAACTTCGGTCGTCTTCATTAAATGAAACAGCAGCTTGATGCTTTTTAAACCAGCCGCTATTCGCTTCGACTTCTGAAAACTCTAGGCTTGGAATGCGATGTGCTTTTGCCCAATCTCTTTTTTGCGTAATCGACTTCATACGCTTTTGAATATCACTGATCATTATCTATGCCCCTTTGTTGCTTTATTTGTACCCATTCGCTTTCGAACCGTCCAATACTTTAGCGTTAACTTTCCTAGAAAAGAACGGCTGATAGCCGCATATCTTTTTTCTAGCATCGTATAGCGCTTTTGCAAATCCTGGTACTCTTTTAATTCTTTTTCTCTTATGTTTAATTGTTCGATTAGTTCCGATTTAACCACTTGAAGTTCTTTTTCCAGAACTTCTACAGATACATGGCTATGGAGTTTGACACCCATACGCGTAAGTTCCTCCTTTTACGTTATATTGCTTGATAGACTTTCAAAAATTGAACTTGTTCACTTTCCCAGTTGTACTTGAACTTCGCTGTTTTACAGTTGTTGCTCATCGTTTCGCGCAGCATAGGATCTCGTAATAACTGATTAACAGCACTCGCAATCTCTTTGTAATCATGCGAATCTACACACAATCCAATATGCTCGCCTTCTACTACTTTTTTAATCTCTGGAAAGTCGCATGCTACCACCGGTACATCGCTCATAATGTATTCAAACAACTTATTTGAAGAAGCGGAATAGTGATTGAAGCACACATTATTTAATACTTGAAAACCTAAGTACGCATTTTTTGTATACTTCGGTAAGTCTTGCAGGGGTACTTTTGGAATAAACTTCACTTTATCTTCTAACTTCATTTCAGCTACCATACGCTCTAGCTCTGGCTTGATGCGTCCGTCTCCAATAAAAACTAACGTTCCTTCTTTAAATAACGGCGCCGCTTGAACAAGCTTTTCAAGACCTCGTCCCGTTTGAATGCCGCCTTGATACAGCAGAATTTTTTCATTTGCAGGAAGTCCTAAACGTTCGTGCAAATTCGCTTGTTGCTGCTGCTTATTTTTTGGTCGAAACGGATAGTTATAGACAACGTTTGGATAGAAGCCATATAAATCTTCATTGTATTTTGCACGTGTATGATTTTCTACAATCATAGAGTCAATTTTATTAATAAAGAACGACTCCATTTTTGCGTATACGCCGCTGTCATAGCCCGTTCTACTCGTTTGCACTTCATGAGAATCATAGACAAGATACTTACGCTTAAAGCGAAGCTTTGAACAGATAAACCCTTGAGGAAGCGTATTTAAATCATTCGAGTGATAAATCTCGTACTTCTTCTTCCTGCCTTTTAAAATCATCCTTAAGATAATGCTTCCTCTTACCCAGACTACTTGGAGCTTCGTTTTTAATAACAGCGCGGCTACAATTGTAACAGGAAGGACTGCATAAGGAGCTACGTACGCTGCTCCTAACCACAGCAAAAAAGCGATCAGAGCGAGCACTTTATATTTTAGAAGTGCACGATACGCTTTTTTCATAAAAAGCAGCGAAGAAGGGTAGCGCTTTACGCGATGAACGTGAAAATGTTCATTTACTTCTTCATACTGTTTTAAATCCGGATTGTTCGGATCGTGAATACAAATTAAATCAACGGCGTAACCATTCTCTGATAAAGCCGTACATTCGCGCAGGACGCGCGCATCATTGGTAAAATGATTCCATACAAACATACAGACATTTTTTCTCATAATACTTCAACCTTATCCACTGATTCTGTCTGCTCCACGTGCAGTGGTTCAGAACTTTTATTCTCAATTAAACGTATTAATACTTCGATATTTTTCTCCCAGAAGAAGTGCTTTTTTACATAATTTAAGCTGTTGCGAGACATTTCACCTCTTTTAGAAGGGTGCTGATACAAGTACAGAATATGTCTGAGCATCTCATCTGCTGTATTTGTCTCTGATACAATTCCAGCTTCATGTGAAACAATAACGTCTTTGGCATAGCCAGAAACCGATGCGACAATCGGGATTCCACACGTCATGTAATCAATGATCTTACCAGGAAGAACCGTTTCAAATACTTGCTTACCGTTCAACGTCACAATTCCAATATGATGCTCAGAAATAATATGTAAACATTCTTGACGGGTAGTTGGCTTAATAAATCGAACATTTGTTAACTTATGCTCTTTGGCAAAGCGCACAAATTCTTTCTTTTTAAATCCATATCCCATGACCGTCAATTCAATATTATACTCATTTAGTTCTTTTGCAAGGTCCATTAGAACCGTTACATCTTGTGCTAAACCAATATTGCCTGCATACATAACTTTAAATACATCGCTTCCAGATTCAATCATTGAAATCTCATTACGGTTTGCAGCATTAGGCATAAAGTGAATTTTGTTTAACGGAATGGCATATTTCTCTGTCATAAAACGAATAAAGCCTTCACTGTTTACAATAATATGATCGGCTTTTACATAGAGAATTTTCTCTAGGCGGCTAAACACAGAAATAACGACCGGGTAATTAAACACCCCTACGCCTTTTAACGATTCAGGCCATAAATCTCGAATGTCTAAAATAAGCGGCCTTCGATAACGGTATTTGGCAAGCAGCCCGACGACAGCAATAAAAATAGGCGGAGATGTAACAAAAACCACATCGTACTGTTTTCGGTCAGTTAAAATGAATAACATCATTTTAAAAGCAATTTCTAAATAATACATTAAACGGTTGATAATACTTCTAGAATACTTGCGATTTTTCACACCAATGCGCGTTACATCATTTTCTTCATCAATTGACTCATCATCCCAAAACTGTTCGTCATGATAGATCTTTTTATTTGGATATGTGGGCTCAGTCGTCAGTACATTTACGTCATAATTTTCATCTTTTAAGAGCTTATATATGTTTTTTATACGATTTCCTGCACTACCGATTTCAGGATAGAAATGTTGAGAAATCACAAGTACCCTTTTTGTCAAAGCAACTTCACTCCAATACAATTTCACTAGCTCGCCAAGCGAACTAGTGAAACATCAATTAAGCTTTTACGTTTTCTCTTTGTAATAGCTCATCCATAAATGTAAGTAAATCTTCACGTAAATCTTCATGCTGAAGAGCAAATTCTAGCGACGTTTGAATAAATCCTAGCTTTTCACCTACGTCGTAACGTTTACCTTCAAAGTCATATGCAAACACGCGCTGAATCTCGTTCAGCTTTTGAATCGCATCCGTTAATTGAATCTCTCCACCAGCGCCTACTTCCTGCTGTTCTAAAAACTTAAAGATTTCAGGCGTAAAGATATAACGTCCCATAATAGCTAGATTAGAAGGTGCTGTTCCTAATGCCGGCTTTTCAACAAATGTATCCACTTGATAACGGCGGCCGTTGCTTGAAATAGGATCTACAATACCATAACGGTTCGTTTCGTTTTCTGGAACCGTCTGCACACCAATCACAGAAGATAACGTTTCGTCATACTGATTCATCAACTGACGCAAGCAAGGCGTTTCAGCTTGAACAATGTCGTCTCCTAACAGTACAGCAAACGGCTCATCTCCGATAAATTTACGCGCACACCAAACCGCATGCCCTAATCCTTTTGGCTCTTTTTGACGGATGTAGTGAATTTCTACGTTCGCTGATTGACGCACTTTTTCTAGAAGTTCGAACTTTTCTTTTTCTACTAGGTTTTGTTCTAGTTCAGGAGCATTATCAAAATGATCTTCAATCGCACGTTTTCCTTTACCCGTTACGATAATAATATCTTCAATACCAGATTCAATTGCTTCTTCAATAATGTACTGAATAGTCGGTTTGTCTACAATTGGAAGCATTTCTTTTGGCATTGCTTTCGTTGCTGGCAAGAAACGTGTACCTAATCCTGCAGCTGGAATAATCGCTTTTTTTACTTTTGACATGACTAAACTTCCCCCATCTACTAATTACTTATTTTGAGCATTAAAATATTCACTAATTGCATCGGCAATACGTTTTGAAGCAAGGCCATCGCCATACGGATTCGATGCTTTAGACATACGTGCATATTCTTCTTCATTTGTTAAAAGCTCTTTAGCAAGTGAATAAATCGTTTCTTCTTCTACACCTGCAAGCTTTAACGTTCCAGCTTCAATACCTTCAGGACGTTCGGTTGTATCACGAAGTACTAATACCGGCACACCTAATGAAGGAGCTTCTTCTTGCACGCCGCCTGAATCCGTTAAAATGATATGAGCACGTGAAGCGAAATTATGGAAGTCTACTACTTCTAGAGGTTCAATTAATTGAATGCGAGGATCATTTCCTAACACTTCATCTGCCAATTCACGAACAACAGGATTTAAATGCACAGGATAGACGACTTGTACGTCATCATGCTCCTCTACAATTCGTTTGATCGCACGGAACATATTACGCATTGGTTCACCAAGGTTTTCACGACGGTGAGCGGTTAATAAAATTAAACGGTCATTTCCTACACGATCTAATACCGGATGAGAATATTCTTCTAACACGGTTGTTTTTAATGCATCAATTGCCGTGTTTCCTGTAATAAATAACGTTTCTTCTTTTTTGTTTTCTTGCAATAAGTTATGAGCAGACTTTGTAGTAGGAGCAAAATGAAGGTCCGCTAATACACCTGTTAATTGGCGGTTCATCTCTTCTGGGTACGGAGAATATTTATTCCATGTACGAAGACCCGCTTCTACATGACCTACTTTAATTTGATTATAAAAAGCCGCAAGACCTGCGATGAAGGTTGTTGTTGTATCGCCGTGTACCAGTACGATATCAGGCTGAACTTCTTTCATGACTTGATCTAGTCCTTGAAGTCCCCGTGTTGTTACGTCCATAAGCGTTTGACGGTCCTTCATAATGTTCAAGTCGTGATCCGGTGTAATGTCAAACACACGCAGCACTTGATCTAGCATTTCACGGTGCTGAGCTGTTACTGTCACGATAGATTCAAATTCTTCTGAACGTTTATTTAATTCTAATACAAGGGGAGCCATTTTAATGGCTTCTGGACGTGTTCCAAAAATCGTCATTACTTTAATACGCTGTTGCAATGTAGTCACCTAGTTTCATTAAATTATGTATAAAAGCACTAGTATTTTTAATAGAAAATACTAGTCTCTTTTTTTATAAAGTTCTTGTTCTTTCTGCTGAATGGCATGTGCTAAATGTTTCTTTAAAATCAGCAGCTGATCGTAAGATGCATCTTGGTAAATATACCGCACAGCCTTTTTTACACTCTTAGGTAAATGATCAAATTCTTTCATGATTTCTATACTGCTCAATAGCTTCTACCCTCTAGGCATTAAAAAATACCTAGAAACTTTTTCCGCATAATTTTTTCCGGAGACTCTTTGTAGCACTGTGTTCCGTCGACGACGCATTGAGCATTTTCTAGAAACATATAATAATAGTCTCTTCCATGCTCACTTTCAATCACATCAATCGCCTCTTGCATATGAAAAGAGCGATGTTGGAGGTTATGGGCGTCTGAGGAAACAAAATGCACGAGGTTGGCGTCTATTAACTGGTGAGAAAATTTCTTTATTTTCTTTCCAAAGTGTCCAACCAAGCTAGAAGCTGTAACTTGAGCTAATGCTCCTTTATTAATAAAGTTATAGAGAAGATCAGGATCTTCTAACAACCGGCTGTTTCGTTCTGGATGGACGATAATAGGGATGATTCCTTGTGATTGAATATCAAACAGCAGCCGCTCCGCATATCGAGGGACTTGACTCGAAGGAAATTCAACAAACAAGTATTTTCCCGTATTGTTTAAAGTGAGTATTTTGTTTTGATGATAGTCTTCCAAGATTTCACCGTAAATACGGTTTTCTTGACCAGGTAAAATGGTTAATGGCACCCCTTCACGAAGTAATAAACCATTTAACTGTTCAACACTCTGTAAAATAGCTTCTTTTTCATTATGATATCTGCCATTCTGATGATGAGGCGTAGCAACAATAGCCGTAATGCCTTCTGATACCGCCCGCTTTGCCATTTCGATACTCATCTCACTACTTGCAGAACCGTCATCGACATTAGGCAAAATGTGACAATGTAAGTCAATCATCTACCCTCACCCCTATCCTTCTTAAGACCTAATTAAAGCAATACTTATGTTAGCATATTACAACATGTATTTCTATGTCTTTTTTTGTCGAAACATCTGCAAATCAACGCCCTGTAAATATTTAAGAATAGTCTGAATAAATCTATTCATTTCATTTGAACTACTGAACAAGCCCTAAAAAGCGCTGTTTACCGAGAAAAACCTACTTTTTAGCTATCTTGCCAATACATGAACAAATAGAAAAATTTTACTAATTCTTTATAAATACTTCACCTATGAAAAATCTCACATTTTAAACTTTCTATAACAATAGTCATAATTTTTTATACGTTTCTTCTATAAAAATACGCCAAAAAGCCTCCCCGCTAGCAAAAGCTAGCGGGGAGGCTTTAATTAATTGCTACCATAATAGTAATAGTAGTTACCTTCTTCTACTTTGCGGTTATTTAACACAACCCCAAGCAGTTTGCCTTTCGCACTACTTAACAGCTCTTTCGATTTTAACGCAGCGTCTTTCTCTGTTTTACCGCTGCTGACTACTAAAATTGTGCCGTCTACTTGATTCGCTAAAATCTGCGCATCAGCTACAGCTAAAATCGGAGGCGTATCAAAAATGATCATATCAAACTGCTCTTTCATTTCTTTTAACAACTCAGCCATCTGAACAGATGCTAGCAGTTCAGATGGATTCGGTGGAATCGGACCGCTTGTTAGAACAGAAAGATGAGGAATTTCTGATTCTTGAACCGCTTGCGCTAACGTAGACTGACGAGTTAATACATTCGTAAGACCAATGTGGTTTTCTAATCGGAACGTGTAATGACCCGTTGGTTTACGTAAATCAGCGTCAATGAGTAATACGTTTAAACCTTGCTGCGCGTAAACCGTTGCTAGATTAGAAGTCGTTGTGGACTTCCCTTCTTCAGCACCGCTTGATGTGACAACAATCGTTTTAATGTCTTGATCAACGTTTGAGAACTGAATATTTGTACGAATCGTACGATACTGTTCTGCTACAGGATCTTTTGGACTGTTATGAGCTAGCAAACGTCTTTTTAACGTCAGCATTTTATCATTTTTTTGAGCTTTGTTTTTACGAGCCATACGTCTCACCTCTTTGCGGTACACGAGCAGCTACATCTGGTCGCGATACGTTTGTTGGCTTAGGCACATCTTTAATATTCGTGACGACTCCAATGACAGGAAGGTCTAGAATATTTTCAATATCTTGCTCGGTTTTTAACGTGTTGTCTAAGTACTCAAGTAAAAATGAAAGTCCAATACCTATAATTAAACCAACTACTACTGCAATCGCAATATTTAAAAGCGGCTGGGGTTTGATTGGACTAGCACTTTCACCAACCGTTGCTTTTGACAGCACTTTGACATTGTCTACATTCATAAGCTTAGGCACTTGTTTTTGAAAAACAGAAGCTGTTGTATTTGCAATTTGAGCTGCACGTTTTGCGCTTGTATCTTGTACGACAATCCGTGCTACCTGCGAGTTCTGAGCACTTGTTACTTGTATCTGACCACTTAGAGATTGAGCGGACGTATCAAGTTTTAACTCTTTCACCACTTTATCTAAGATAGCCGGACTTGTAATAATATCATTATAGGTGTTGATAAGCTGTACGTTTGTTTGAACAGTTTGTGTATTATACAGCTGCTGATCGTTTTTCGCTTGATTGACTAAAATTTGTGTTTTTGATTCATACACAGGCGTTAGCACAAAAAAGCTAATCACTCCACTTACGGTTGCAGCGATAATTGTAATTAGTACAATAAGCCAAAGACGCTTACGCAGCACTGCAAACAACTCTCGCAAACTAATTGTCTCTTCCATAGTTGACCTCCGAACTTAGTAACTTCTAAAAAATCTGTATACTTTTCATTATAATTCACAAAAGTTGTTTTAACTATGGGTTTTTGTAAACTATAACTAAAAATTTACAGCCCTTAACTCTCTTCGCCATTTTTATATCGACAGTAAAATAAAATTATTTACTTTTATTTTGCTGTTTTATTGAATTAACTTTGACCACCTGTCAATCTCAATGCTATTCACTTTGGGCCTTCGGCTTCATTCATCTCGAAATATTATTTTTAGAATACTATTTATCTCTTGGCATAATACCCCACATACCAATCAGAGAATTTTTGTAAACCCTCTTCTATTGAAGTCTCTGGCTGAAAATCTACAGCATTTTTAAGTAAATCTGTCGAGGCATATGTAGCTGGAACATCCCCCGGTTTAATAGGTTCAAATACTTTCTCAAATACTACCTCTCTACCTAAAGATTTACTTAAACATTTTTCCAAAGTTTCAATAAAAACCATTAATTTCTCTGGATTATTATTTCCAATATTAAACACTTTGTGAGGGACAATATCTTCTCCAACTGAAGGATTAGAAAGTAAACGTTCAATACCTTCTACAATATCATCAATATAGGTAAAATCCCTATATAAGTCTCTCTCAAAGTCACCGTTATTGAATATCTTAATTGGTTCATTTGCAAAATACTTATTGGCAAATCCAAAATAAGCCATATCTGGGCGTCCTAACGGCCCATATACTGTAAAGAATCGAAGTCCTGTAGCTGGAATTTTATATAAGTGGCTATAAGTATGAGCCATTAGTTCATTAGATTTCTTAGTTGCCGCATAAAGTGATACTGGATGATCAACAAAATCACTTTCTTCAAATGGAACCTTCTTGTTGGCACCGTAAACAGAGCTTGAAGAAGCATAAATTAGATGATCTACGGGATAATGTCTGCATGCCTCAAGAATATTATAGAAGCCAATAACATTACTTTGCATATATACATCAGGATTTTCAATCGAATAACGTACACCTGCTTGTGCAGCTAAGTTTACTACAATGTTGGGTGCATACTCTTTAAATACGTTAGTAAGAGCTTCCTTGTCTGAAATATCTACTTTTAAAAAAGTGAATCTCTCATATGACTCTAACTGTTCTAAACGAGTACGTTTTAGCTTGACCTCATAGTAATCGTTAACATTATCAACTCCTACAACTTTACAGCCTTCCCTTAATAATTTTCTAGATAAGAAGTAGCCAATAAACCCTGCAGCACCTGTAATAAGATAGGTTTTATTAGTATCCAGCTGATTGTACCTCACGTTCATTCGACTCCTTCATGTTTTTTCTTTCTACTGTTTTTCTTCCAATAGAATGATACTCTACCTGTGCTTGCTCCATTTCATCTACGTTATAGATGTTTCGTCCATCGTAAACTAATGGTGTTCTCATGAGTTCCTTATACATGCTTGGCGCAATGGATTTTACTTCACTCCATTCTGTAAATATAAAGCAAACATTTGCATTTTTAATGGCTTCTTCAACATTAGATACGTATGTAATGCTTCCTCTTCTACGCCGACCTTCGGGGTGTACTTTTGCAAAGTTATTTGTTCCAACAGGGTCAAACGCATAGATATCCGCACCTTGTTCTAATAATAAAGGAATATTTTCAAGAGAAGCAGCTTCACGTAAATCGTCTGTCCCTGGTTTAAATGTCAAACCTAATACAGCAACTTTTAAGCCATTAAACGTAATAAGTCGACGGCTCGCTTTCTTATAAAGCAATGTCTTTTGCTCTTTATTTACATCGATAGCAGCTTGTACCGTTTTTAGCTCGTAACCATTTTGTTTTGCGAGGTATTCTAATGCTTTTGTATCTTTAGGAAAGCATGATCCACCAAATCCAATACCTGCATTTAAGAACTTGCTACCAATGCGATCGTCAAAGCTCATTCCTTTAGCGACGTCTTGAATATCAGCGCCTACTAACTCACAAAGGTTTGCAATATCATTCATATACGAAATTTTCAATGCTAAAAAGTCATTTGAAGCATACTTAATCATCTCAGCAGATCTTCTATTTACTGAGACAATAGGAAGGTTAAATGGTTTATAAATATTCTTTAAAAGTTCTTCCGCCCATTTGCTTTCCGTTCCAATGATAACTCGTTCCGCATATAACGTGTCATGTACTGCAGATCCTTGTGCTAAGAACTCTGGATTCGATGCTACTTCTACTTTTACATCATTCGCTAAAAAGTCTTGAATGAATTGCTCTACTTTATCATTAGTGCCTACTGGAACTGTAGATTTTACTACCACTAAGCAATCTTTTTCTACTGACTCAGCAATTTGTCTTGCAACTGTTGCAATATAAGAAAGATTAGCTGATCCGTCTGGTTGCTCTGGTGTACCTACACCAATAAAAATAGCTTCTGCCTCTTTATAAGCAGATTGATAATCTGTTGTGTAGTTAAGATTTCCTGATTTATAATTTTTTATCATTAAGTCTTGTAAGTTTGCTTCATAGATTGGTGAAATACCAGACCTCATTAATTCCACTTTGGCTTGATCAATATCTACACATGTTACTTGATGACCCATCTCAGCAAAGCATACACCTGCTACTAAGCCTACGTATCCTGTACCTGCTACTGCTATTTTGTACATTACTACACCGTCCTTTAAGAATTTATTACATCTAAAATCCCTTTAGTGACTTCCATTTTTAACTTCTAGTATATAATACTTTAATTTTTCATCTAGATAATTTAGTATTTCTCTTACTAAAATGAAGGAATTCTAGTTTCTTATTTCTCTTTAATAAATTCCCTATTTGTTTTGTTGTCCATACTATAAATAAAGTTATAACTAGAACAAACAAATACTTGAAGATAAAATCATTTTTGAAAGAAATTTTCAGTAATTTTTGAAAAGCATTATAGATGAATAATGAAAGAATATGAATTACATAAATATCATAAGAATGAATTGAAACAAACTTTACAAATCTATTAGCAAATAGGTTGCGAATTTTTTCATACTTTCCAATGATGAAAAACAATAAAATAGATACCAATAAGCCATAAAAAACATACTGGAGACCAGGTGGGTACTTATAATTATTAGGCAAGATATCTTGGTTAGATAATAAATGAGATATTGTTACTACAACTAAACCTATTATAGCCCAAAAGAATATATACTTTTGCTCCTTTGTATTTTGGTATATTCTATACCCTATAGCTGCAATCAAAATATAAGGGATAGTTTCTATGAAGAAATAATTAAACAATCGGGATGAATCACCTACGAAAACATTACATATTATTACATATATGATATACAAAGATCCTAGAGATATAAAAAAGTTAAGTGTATTTAATTTTTTCACAGTTAAAGGAAATACTGGAGCTACCAAAGCAACAAAGAGAAATACCCTCACTATCCATACATATCCAATTCCATCTAACAATAAGTAAGAGTCTAGAATAACATTTGAATTAATACCCGAAGATGTTATATTAAATAGGATGCTCGTTACAAAGTTAATTAAGAAAATTATAGTTAGGACAATATATAATGGTAAGATCATCTTTTTTAATCGTTGATATATATATATGGGATAATTTTTTATATTTCTAGATTTATTTATAGACATTCCTGAGATTAGTACAAGCATTACTACATCAAAAGTTCTGATATTTTGAATCCAAGCCGGTGCCCCCACATGAGCTAATATAACTAGTAATGTTCCTATAAAACGTAGAGCATCAATTCTCAAGTCTCTTTTCTTAACCAATTAACTCATCCTCTTTATTTTTTTGTATATTTTCTTCCCTTAAAATGCTTTGTTTTCTTAAATTCTCCTTAAGTATTAACTTAGAAACTATTACTACCATTATCAATAGCATTACGTTACTTATTCTATATTTAATGATGTTAACAAGTTCTGAATTAAATATGGCTGAGTATGGAAGAATTAAGATTCCTATATATAAGAATGAAAATTTTTTGAAATTTAATCTCCATATAATAGAATTAACCTTCTTAAGAACTATTCCTATAACTAACATCAAAAACATACCAATTGTACTAAACTGACTTATCACCAGAGTTAACATATCAGCTGGTGTGCCTCCCGTTTGTCTAGTAAATATGGAATAATAAAGTGTAATACGATCAGATAAGTCCTCTGTAGTACTCAAACCTATGATTCTCAAGATCATACTTGGTAAAACATTCCATGTCCAATTAATTAAATCAATGCCCCACCTTAAACCTAAAGTAGTGTTAATATTTTGTACGTTTAGTAAGTTACAATAAGGAAAAGCAAATTGTATAATTGCTCCAGACAATTCAAAAGGCTCATTAGTATACTCTATACTCCCATCAGTTGCCAAGTATGAAAATAAAAAATCTAAAAATGGAATTAGCCAGAAACATAAAATTGAGAATAATATGACATTAAATATTCTCATTCTTTTGTTTTTTATTAAAAAATGAACTATAAATCCTGCCAGGAATGTTAAAAAAACAAATTTACCCGCTGAGAATAAAGCATAGAGAATGCCTATAACCATTGAAGAAGCAAACAAAAAGATTGTAAGCTTTCTTCTTGTTGTAGAATACGCTGCTAAAAAAGCATACGGTGCGCCAAGGACAAGTCCACCTAGTGTTTTTAAGAATAAAACATTCTGACTAATAAATTGTGTACTATCTACGTTGGGATTGCGTAAATAGTCTGCTAACTGAAGAGCTCTGGAGAGACCCCCTAAGCTTACAATTATATAAGCAAACGATAGTCCTCCTCCAAAAAACATAAAGTAACCAAAATATAAAAAGACTTTCTCAACTCTTTTTTTAGAGTTTGAAAAATCAATCTGTTCAATATAATTATCAGTTGACTTTTTATTTACTGACCTAGATAACCTAAAACCTATGAAAAATAATACATAGCCTAAGATTGTATATATTAATGCATATACTTTATTTGTAGTTGAAGCATAAAGTATATAATAAAGATAATTCACTCTATTAGTCTCTAGTTCTATCTGATGAATAAATAAGTTGGTAACAATAGGAATAAAAATATAATAGAGTGAATAGACTAAAGTGAAAATTATAAAAACATCTATTTTCTTGTATTTTTTATAATGTTTTACTACCAAAAGAGATAAAATAAACAATAATATTATATATATACTAATTATGATAAACATTCTTCTCACCACCAATTATATCTGTCCACATAGTAGATATGACCTCAGGAGAGAAATCAGTAATCCTATTTATAGAAGCTTTCTTATACTTTTCTTTAGTTTTTTCATTACCTAATATTTCCAATATAGCTTGAGCAAGAAAAGATTCTTCTTTGGTTAGATCAACATTACTACCGTACATTACTCCATCACATACTGGAGTTAGTAATCCGTATTCTCCATGTTCTATACTATTAGCCCTACTTCTAATATTTGTACTAGGACTAATAATTTCTCTAGGACCAGCTACACAGTCGGTTGACACTATAGGTAATCCACAAGCCATAGCTTCCAATATTACATTTCCCAACCCTTCGACAATTGAGGAAAATACAAACAATTGAGACCTACTCACATATTTAAAAGTATTCTTAACATACCCGCCAAATATTACATCTTCCTCTAAACCTAAATCTAAGACTAATTGCTTCAACTGATGTTCTAATGATCCCTTACCAAATATCAACAATTTGGTATTTGGTCTTGATTCTTTTACTTTTTTAAATGCTCTTATTAGATGCCAATGTGCCTTTTGCTCTTCTAATCTCCCTACTGTCACTATAACCTCATAATTATCAAATAGATCTTTGTAAGTATCTTCTAGATCTTCATTGGCAAGCTTAGTTATATGAGCGACATCACAAGAATTATATATAGTAGATATTAATTGTCCCTTTATCTTAAATTCATCTACAAGGTCTCTTTCTACCTCTTTAGATAGAGATACTATAGTATCAGCTTTACTGTAAAGGACTCTAATCCTAAACCTTTTAAGACTAGATTTTATGAAAAAAGATAATCTATTTCTTACAGAAATTATTATTTTGTCATTACACTTAGATAATATATTAACAATATTTGGACCGTCTAATAGACTTATTGAATGATGGATGCTATGTTCTTTTTTTATTTTCTTTACTACCTTAACTCTTTTATATAAATTCAATAACCTACTCAACGAATTATTGGAAGCTGGAATATTTAAATCAATTAGCTGTCCTTCATAAGGATATTTTATCTCTGTTGAATCAAATACAATGAGAAAAACATTATATTTTTCAGATAATAAAATAGAGAGATTAGAAGCCATCCTTTCAGCACCACCACCTTCTAACTTGGTAATGATAATTGACAAGTTTTGTTTCATTACTATTTCCCTCCAAAATTACTTTTTACATAAGTATATATCTTGGGCTCACAAACTATTGAAGAGATAATTGCTATAATTAAGGAGGAAATAGTTGTTGCAAGAGCTCCTCCAACAATACCTATCCTAGGAATCAAGATTATACAAAGGCTGACAATAAGAATCGCATTACTCATATTTAATAGTTGTTGAAATTTATACATCTTATTTATATTAAAATAAATCATTTGAAAAACTGTCCAATATCTACATAAACTGGCTAATAGGAGTATATTAAATATAGTAACTGACATATGATATTGATTGTTATAAAGGATATCGAATATATAATTTGATAATAAAAATAACATTACGTGTCCTATTAATACTGCTGCAAATAAAGAAGTTCTTATATTGTAATAGAATTTTTTAATTGCAGTCCTATTTTCATTATGAAAATGTCTAGATATGGTAGCAACATAATAAGATGTAATAATATTTGCTAAAATAAATATTCCTGAAAAAAGTTTAAATGCAGCATTAAATATTCCTACATCTTTTTCGCCTAAATAATGATTTATTATCAATATAGCAGCTGAATTTACAATATATATAGATAAAGTACCTGAAAATTGCCATGCAGAAAAATTTAATAACTCTTTAAAATAGTTATAGTCAAATGGTGTATTTCCGATGTCTTCTTTATCTACAAACCTTATAGTTATTAACGTCAATAGCTCACATGCTATAGATATCCATATTAATTGTAGTAAATTATAGTCAAGCGTAATCAGCAATATAATATTTGCAGCTCTTCCTATTAAGCTTACTGTTGATGATATTATCTTTTTTTCCCTAGCAATGAAATAGTATGTAATATACTCATTAATCGCTTTAACAAAAACCCAAATAAATATTAAAATTGAACATTCATAACCTATATATTTGTCTACTTGACTCGATAATAAAAAGAAAACTATCCCTGTAATAGTGAAACTTATTAAAAGGATAATATTTCTAACTTTTATAGTACTCCTCATATTTCCATTTCTGATAATATCTTTGCTACCATAAAACGAAATAGTTGATGAAGACCATGAAAATGCAAATGTTGAAATTAAACCCACAACAGTTAGAATTAAGGTATATGTTCCAAAAGCTGAGACACTAACTTTTCCAGCAATGACTATATTAGTTAACATTCCTAAAACCTGAACAAGTAAAGATATACCTGTGAACAGTCCAAATCTAGCCATGCTTTTTAATCTATTCACTAACAAAATAAACACATCACAATCTATAATTTAACTAATTATTTTTTGATTAATAACTCTGGTGCCACATTTAGTAAATATTCCTTTTTTTGAAGAGAGTTCATCCCTATAGTTTCATGTAAAAAAGGCTTGTTCTTCTCATAATAATCTTGGATAGTTCTTAGAGGTTTTGCAGGAATGCCTGCTGCTACACTGTTATCTGGTATAGAGCGAGTAATAATACTACCTGCCCCAAGGACGCAATTAGAACCAACGGTAACTCCAGGAAGTATAATAACATCGTTTCCAATAAAAGTATTATCGCCAATTCGGATTTTACCATAGACAGCGCCATTGTTTGCTAAATCCAGGTTTCTTAAAACATGTAGTCCACCATCATGAGTGATAAATTTAACCCCATAGGTAATTCGGACGTTATCTCCAATATCTATAAGGTATGGCTCTGATCCAAAGCTAACTTTCATAAATACTTCACAGTTCTTTCCCATACTTCCAAGTTTGCCTCTGTACATCTCAGCTCTTTTTCTATTAGATAATCTTGGATTTCTTTCTTTTAAAGAAAAAAGTATATTTTTCATCCAAACCTCCAAATTATTTTAATAAAACAAAAACACTTAATTTATAGAGCACATCTATAAGCTCTCAATTGTGTTAACCCATTGTTTAAGTACTACTTCTTTTCTGAATTTTTTAGAGTCTGCAATAGCTCCGGATGCAACCTTTTCTCTCAATGTTTCATCTGTTATTAAATGAGATATAGCATCTACAAGCTTTTTCTCCGATTCTTTGGATACTATCAATCCATTTTCTCTATCTCTAATTAACTCATTCGATCCTGCACAGTCGGTACTAACTACTGGAAGCCCTATACTCATTGCTTCTAATAAAGCGTTTGACAGCCCTTCGTAATTTGAAGAAAGGACAAACATCTCCGACTCTGCCATCTTTTGATGAATATTGGAAATCTGCCCTGGTAGAAATACAAACTGTTCCATCTCTAGCTCTTTAATAAGACCAGTTAATTCCTCTCTTAGATGACCTTCGCCATATATATATAGTTTATATTGAGGGAATTTATCGTGCACTACTTTGAAAGCTCTAATTAATAACCTATGATTTTTTTGCTCTACTAACCTTCCTACTGCTATTATCCCCTTCTTTTTACTAGGCTTTAATGTTTCTAATTCAACGTTAATAGGATTAGGGATAATAAGACCCCTCTGTTGAATTCTCTTAGAAAAACATTCCTTAGCCCACTGAGTTTGGAAAACTACTCTATCTGCTAAAGGATATAAGATTCTTGTGGCAAGAGCAATAATTGGAGAACGTCCATCAGCTCTAGGGTCATTTCTTTCTGATATTAGCACTTTTTGTTTTAAACCTATACATGATAAAAGTGTAATAATATTAATACGAGCAATGAATGATACTACCCTATCGGGCTTATTCATGCTAATATATTTTCTAATAGCTTTTAGCCAAGTAGGGAGCTGTTTAGCTCTTGATTTACCTTCTTCAGCTATTGATATTACCTTCACCCTATTATCAAGCTTATAGTCGTTTTTACTATCAAGAAGAGTCAAAATATCAACGTCCCAATCACTTTTAGCATAATGATTAGCTAAAATCGAGATCACT
>NZ_JYOO01000018.1 GCF_000956595.1 Priestia aryabhattai B8W22
CTATTAGCCTCTTCCTGCTTGGAAAGAAGGATATTTCGTCATACCGCCATCAGCAAATAATGTAATACCTGTTACATAGCTTGCTTGTGATGATGCTAAGAATGCTGCAACTGCTGCTACTTCTTCTGGTTTACCGATGTAACCCATTGGAATCATGCTTTCTACGTCTGCACGTTGTTCTGGATCTGCAAATTTCTCTGCGTTAATTGGTGTGTTCATCGCACCTGGTCCAATGTTATTTACGCGGATACCTTTTGGCGCATATTCAAGAGCCAATGTTTCCGTCATTAGTTTCATACCGCCTTTACTTGCTGCGTAGTGAACAAATAATGGCCAAGGAATCATTTCGTGAACACTAGACATGTTAATAACGTTTCCTTTAATGTCGTTTTCAACGAAATATTTAATTGCTTCACGGCTTCCTAAGAATGCACCTGTTAAGTTTGTATCAATAACTTTGTTCCAATTGTCTAGAGATAGCTCATGAGAAGGAACCGGGTTTTCAACACCAGCGTTGTTAATCATAACGTCTAATGTACCGAATTCTTTAATAGCTGTTTGAACAAGATTTACAACGTCTTCTTCTTTTGTTACGTCGCCTTGAACGATGATTGCTTGTCCGCCTGCTTCTTCTACTTCTTTTTTCGCATCTAAAGCTTCTTCTTCATTGTTGTAATAGTTAATAACAACTTTTGCTTCTTCTTGACCGAAACGAACAGCCATTGCGCGTCCTAAACCTGTTGATCCACCTGTAATTACAACTACTTTATCTTTTAAATCTGTATACATAATAAAATCCTCCTAGTGTTTTCATTTATTCATACATACTATCATTAACTTTTACGTAAACGTTAACTTTTAGCCATTCCGAGGAATACGCCACCTAAAATGATGAGCACAATACCAATCGTAATTGAAATAAGCTGACGCTTTGTTTTCTTTTCTCCAAGTAAGAAGATACCGCCAAGCGTTGAAATAACGATTCCCATTTGTGATAATGAGAAGCTTGTTGCAACCCCTACTTTAGGTTGAGAAATAAATAAGAACATGTTACCAGCTGCCCAAATGAGGCCTGGAATAATGTTGCGAATTGCGTATTTATTAAACGGTTTGTGTTTATAAGTAAGTATAAGTCCACCAATCAACATACCAATAGCTTGTGGGAATAGCGCCGACCATCCGTCTACATTAAATAAACGAGCGACAACTACATACACTAAGTATCCAATTGTTGAAATAATAAGGGTAATGATCCCTTTTTTGAATTGTCCAGATTGCTCTGCATTTTTTTCGCTTTCTAGTGATGTTAACACAATACCAATAACAATAAAGATAAGAGCTAACACGCCTAAAATAACGGTTGTTGTTGTTGACCACTCGTGAAATACGATAACACCGAACAGTGATGTCGTCACAAGCTGCATACCAGTTGAAATTGGCATGGTTTTTGAAACACCAATATAATCAATCGTTTTCAACTGATTACTTTGCCCAACTGCCCAAAATAATCCCGAAACGATTCCGACAATAAAAATAAGCGGTGTCAACACTGGATGAACTACGAAATAAATAACGGCTGAAAAGATCAGCGCACCAATTGTAGTCCCAAGCGTTTGACTGTAAGGACCTCCGCCCAATTTAACGTTGAACAGGACAATACTTCCCCAGAAAATCGCAGGAAGAATAGCCAAAAGGATATCCATTTGATACTAACCTTCTTTCTCAAACTCTTGATGTAATTGTAAATTTAAAGTACCTTTTATTTAACTAGGTAACTTTATGTAACCAATCTTAGACCTTTTTTCTTGATACGTCAATAATAATATGTCGATTTTGTGACTTTTTTTAAAAACTTTACAATACAGCGTTTCCAAGCTACTGAAAGTTTTGAAAATAAAAAAAGATAGCCTTTTCATTATCCAAATGCTAGTATATAATAACATTATAGTAGTTACTTTTAATATCCTATATACGATAAAGTAGGTGGCATGAATGAATGAATTTGATGAGTTATGTCCAAAAGTGTGGAAAACGTTTGATATAATAGGAAAAAGATGGAATGGACTAATTATTTATGTCCTGATGAGCGGTCCTAAACGCTTTAGTGAAATTCACACCAGCATTCCCTCTTTGAGTAAACGAATGTTAACCGAACGAATGAAAGAGTTAGAAGAAGAAGGCATTGTAATCCGGCACGTTATTCCTGAACGTCCGGTTCGTATTGAATATATCTTAACTAAAAAAGGATCAGAGCTTGGTATGATCTTAGGGCCCGTCAGCAAGTGGGCAAAAACATGGATAAAATAAAAAAGCCTCTTTGGAGGCTTTTTTTACGTTTGGTAGAGGATATAATTATTTTTCCCTTCTCTTTTTCCTTTATATAACGCATCATCTGCATTTTTTAATAATGAAGCAGCCGATTCTCCGTCTTCTGGATAAATAGAGACGCCGATGGTAGTTGTTGTGCGCAAACAATAGCCCCGTACATTCCAGCTTTGCTGAAGAGATACGTGAATTCGCCTAGCAATTTGTTCAATTTCTCGTCCATTTGTTACGTTTAAAATAATGATAAACTCATCTCCGCCCAAACGATAAATGCGATCGCCTTTCCTCACACAGCTTTTTAACCTCTTCGTGTATGCTTTTAGAAATTCGTCGCCTATATGATGGCCATATTCATCGTTAATCTGCTTAAAATTATCACAGTCGAGAAACAAAAGCGCAAAAAACTCATCGCTTTTTCTCTGCCCTTTTTCAATTACTTTGTTTAACTCTTTTAATAACATCGCCCGGTTGGGAAGACCTGTTAAACTATCGTGAGTGGCTTCAAAATGAAGTTTATTTTCTAGCGCTTTTTGTTCTGTAATATCATTATGAATCGAGACATAATAAGTAATATTTCCGTCTATATCTTTTAATGGCACAATTGTGTTCGATACCCAGTATAACTGATTATGCTTCGTCCACATTTCAAGCTCCCCTCGCCATACTTTTCCGCTTTTGATTGTCTCACGCAGCTCAGAAAGGTCATGACGAAGCCCTGCATCTCGATAATACTTCCCCAATAAATCTTCTTTTTGATAATCTGAATAACGTATATACATATCGTTTATATAAGTGATAGTTCCATTTGCATCTAGAATCATAACGCTAGCTGATTCATCAAGCGCATATTTTATATTTTCAAGTTCTTTCATTGTATAAGCCAGCTGTTCTTCTGCTTCTTTTTGAGGCGTAATATCTCGGTAAATCACCGAATAGGCGACCAGTTGATTTTGATCATCATAAATCGGTGAACAGCTGACAGATACACACACGCTTTCGCCACTTTTGGTGTACCTGACTGTTTCATAAGGAGGGAGCGTCTTACCATTTTTTAATTCTTTGATTAATTTAAGGTTTTCTTTTCCCTCTTCTTTTGATACGATGTCCATCTCTTGACGGCTTTTTCCTATAACTTCTTCTTTTCTCCACTGAAATAGCTTTTCAAATGCTCCATTGACTGTTAAGACCTTCTCATTACAATCAGCAATTAGAATGGCATCTACCGTGTTTTCTAGAAACGCATCGAGTAAGCGCGTGCTCTCTTCCTGCGTTTTTTTATAATGAATTTCTTGAGCCATGACAAGGACATGTGAAGGGGTTGTCGCTTGATTAAAGAGAGGGGTAAATGTTACTTCATATGCATGCCGTTCGGGATGAAAAAGCTGTATGTATTGATATTGAATCGGTTCTTTCGTGGCAATGGCTTTTTCACAAAGTGTGTAAAAAAGCAGATTTTCTTCTTTATTGATTATCTTGTCTTTCATTTTGTCAAAGAATTGCTGAGCGGCTTTATTACATTCTTTATAGTACAGCTGATGTCTTTTTTGCTGAATTACAATAACGGGCTGCGGCATATTCATAAAATAAAATTGGAATATCCCTTCACTATACATACTACATATCCTCCATCTGCCTTTGGAATTTCACTCAACGTCTTGTTTTGATATGCAATTCACTCATTATCCCAAAACAACACGTCTTCTGTATCTCTTAAAATATTTTAAAAATCGCACAAAATCACATAATTTTATAAAAATTCAAGATATCTATGCTGCATATAAGTCTAATTACCCATTCCTATATTACGATAAATTATCTATTTAGTGAAGCGTATGGGTTAAGAGTTCAGCAGCCGTTCTCGTCTGAATAAACCGCGGTACTTATTATAAGTTAAGTAGGAAGAGATCGACTGCGGCATGCCCAGCAAATAGCCTTGAGCAGCATGTAGATTTAACGAAATTGCTGCGGCTAAATCCTTATCTCGTTCCACGCCTTCTAAAATGAGATTCGTATGCGGATAATAGTTAACAAGCAAATCAATCAGATCTTTCTTTTGTTTGCAGTCAGCTAGCCCTTCAGCATAGCTTCGGTCCAATTTCATATAGTGAGGCTCATACATGCTTACCTGTCTCATCGCTGCGGCTCCTGCTCCAAAATCATCAATCGCAATTTTGAAACCGGCCTCTTTCAAACTCATTACTCGGGCAAAAAGAGCAGGTGATTCCCATAAAATCTTTTCATGAAGCGTTTCATTTAACTCCCATACAATGCGATGCTTCGCATTTTTATAAGTGTTCAGCAGATACGTTAAAAACAGTTGAAAATGTGGATGGAGAAGAGTAGATGGAAACACATTGATAAATACATCCTCTGATTTCAACACCTCAAACGGAAAGTGCTTAATCGCTCCTTCAATTGCCATCGTATCAAGCTTGTATAAATAATTATGGCGTCTTGCCAGTGAAAACAACTCTTCAATCTGCCCTTTTGCGAAAGCTGTGCGCAGCAAAGCCTCAAAACCCAGCGTCTCCCACGAATTCAACGCATAAATAGGCTGATATACAAACTGAAGGTCTTCATACGTCAGTTCCTTTAAAACATGAGCATCCATTCTTTCGTTTAATCACCTTTCGTTTTCAATATACTATTTCTTCCATAACCTAAACTTATAAAAATATATCCTAAAAAAAGCTAATTGTCCATTAAAAGGAAGAGATTCCATTAAGTAATTTAGGTATTTTGAGACTTACTGAGGGCTTATGATAGCAACAAAGAAGTGTTTTAGAGACTTTTATACTTTTGATAGATAAGCTGTAAAGGATGTTTCAAAAAAGAGATTGAGACATAAGTAACTCAACCCATGTAAAGATGAGCAAATTAAATAAAGGGACTAGTATAGATTGCTTGTGAGACCGCGTTTGATTTCCGTGCAAGGCTTCGCTTTCCGCGGGCGGCCGCTGAGCCTCCTCGTCGCTTGCGCTCCTGCGGGGTCTCACCTGTTCCGCTTTTCCCGCAGGAGTCTTCGCCTTGCCCTCCAATCAAACGCTAGAAGCATCTAATATGTGAAACTTACGTTTACCAGATACTTAGCGCAATAACCTCTTATCGTTAGTTTGTAATCATAGACAAATTGCTCGTACTGATAAATAGACGCTCGTTGAAAAATTAACGATAATAGCCTATATACAGCATTACCAAAAAACATTATACCTACATACCTACATACCTACAGCTAATATACTAACAGCTAAAACAAATCTTATAACTTTCTTCGTTTAACTTGTTACCTCTTCTTCTCTATAAATTCTCTACTATTTCCCCTCGTTAAAATGAATATTTTTTAGCATTTTTAAAAACCATTTCTTTCTATCCATTTTATTTGTTTCTGTATTTTCCCCTACACTATCATATATTAATTTGATTACCTTATCAGAGCTTTTATCTGCTACATATGCTACATAAAGGTTGGGTAGATTTTCTTTACTGTCATGCACTATATGTTGGTTAGTACCGTGAAAATATGTATAGGCAGAATCATAATAAATTCTTGTATTAGAGGTTTCTAACTGTTTAGGTTTTTTACTGCCTAATTGTTCTTTAAATAAACTCTCTACATAAATTGATTATGATTTTGTATCGTTCTCGGAAAATTCAGCCTTGATAGCGTACGTTTGTTGATCACTTTCGTAGGGTTTAATATAAGCAGCTGACCAATTTTCATATGATTCGCCATTTCTAGTATAATCCTCGCGGTATTTATGTGAAACTTGATACTCTTCTGGAAACCACATCGTATACTGCCCTGTCTTTGACTTAAACTCATAAAACCCGTCGTTCACTTTTTTATCTTTGTTCAAGAACTTACGTGTAAAGTGATTATCAAAAGCAGGGACGTTTGGGTAGCGGCTTTCGTTTATCAGCCATATTCCTCCTATTAAAATAGCAACTCCTGTAATGATTGCGGAAAGGGTCTTCGTACGTTTTTTCATTGTCCTACACTCCCTTTATTACTCTTTTGAAATAAATAGGACTTAATGTAAATTGTTCAACATATAAAAATCCCTCAGACCACTGTCTGAGGAATAGAAGTATCCCTTATGTTAATTCACTTTCATCCATTGATTCTCTATATCGAATTTCGTACTCTCTCTTATGCATATCTTTAACAGAATGCATAAAACTCATAATATGCTGAAATGCTCCAGTATCATACTGCTGAGCCCTTAGCGTATATCCCCGCTCTGCTGCTTCTAATTTACTTTTAACCGCATCCGCAAACTCACCCGTTTGGTTTTCTAAATAGCTTTTAGCATGCCAAAGCTTTTCATTTACTTCTTGATCCTTTTTGATTAACTCTTTAACCCTTTTTGCCTGCTCGCCTTTGAAGTCATCACCATCAAATTCAAACGTGTATTTACCGCTCGTTGTTCCTGTGTGTGTAAAATCAAACAATTAAATCCCCCCTACTACTTCTTTCGTGCTTTTAATATCTGAAGCTACCGATTCGTCTGCTTCCATCATCTTCTCGAAATTTTGAAAGAACGCTTCAAGAAACTTTTGATAGTATGTAACTTCCTCTTGAATAGAAGAAATGATCTCTTCAACAGGAGTAAATACACTATCGTCTAGCGGATCAAACGTTTTGTCAAACGTCACTTTTTCAGCCACACGCTTTTGTCCAAACCATGCGAGGGTAGCGCCGTCTTTATCTGCCTTTTCCATAAATGACTGGGGAGAAGCTTCTTCTCTGGATATTTTCATTTTTAACTTTTTCTTCTTAGCTTCGAAGACTTCGTTAATTTCACTATGTAAATACTGCTTTAGTGTATTTAAGTTTGCTTCTTTGTCTTTAATAGCATTAGCACAGTAATAAACAAACTTCTTCATTTGTTCATAATCTAGCAAGATTTCTTCCTGAGATCCTGAATCAAAAACCTGATAATACGTCTTCATAGCATTAGCTTCTGTGTATTTGACAACGTAATTAATTCCGTGGAGTTTTGCTTGATTTCTTTGAGATATTCCTTTAATCCCTTGTACTAAAACTCCAGGACTTTTTATCGCCTGTTTCGTCAAGAAAAATGCGCCTTCTGTTCCTAGTACAATCCCAGGAAGATGCTTAAGCGGCTTTTCCTTCACATCATCAACATATGATGGAATATTGAGAAGAACACTGTCGTCTACATGGGCGTTTGCCAAAGATAATCCTCCAATTATATTGGATACTCCAGAGTTATATCTGACTTCGTCAAGTTTTAAAAATAAGTTCCATTTGGCTAACCTTTTTAGAGGATATTCTCCAATATTAATCATTTCTTCTGTATCCATATCTCCAAGCATGGTTACTTTATTACCTGCATACCAACTGCCAGGGAAAGATTGCGCATGCATAGGTTCACCTTTTACCCAAGGATGGCTAATTGTGGCTTTTTGTTTTTCATAATAGGTATTTGCTAACTTTAACAATTCTTTTGTAGATATATCCTCAGTCTTTCCTTTTATTTGCGTTATATAGTTAGAGAATTGTTTATCTACCCTTTTCAATTGTTTAATATTTACAGGAGCATCATTTAACCCTCTAATATTTGTAAAATCTTTCGTGATTAAACCTAATGTAACTATTAGGTTTCCTCCTAAAGAATGACCATCACCATAGTGTTGAATTTTCACGTTTAAGTTTTTATTCTGTTTCTTATTAATATGTTTCTCAACCTTGTTATACATTTCTTGAGCATCTTCAATTTGATTATCGTTGCTTCCAGCACCAATACCTAAACCATCATAAACAACATCAGGAAAATCCTTGGTTGGTTCCGTTCCTCTCATGAAATAATAAACCTGATTTACTTTCTTCTCTTTGTCATAAAAATGGATAGCAGCACCATCAAACCCCGATTTTTTTCCTATCCCCATGTCTTTGCTCGTGTAAATTTCAAAATTAGGAGGATTTTTTCCTTTAACTTCTTTATAGATCTTCTTTATCTCATCTTCTCTTCCAGATAACCCCTTATACTCCAGCTGAGTTATTCTATTTCGTAGTTTATTATTTAGCAATGCCTTTTCACTCATAATCATTTCTCCTCATGAAAATTTACGCTTTGCAGTATTTTCACAATTAATTTTTCTTGTTTCTCCCCTTGTTTTTCTGTTAACTCTTCTCCTGTATATTTGTAGTAGAGCTCGATTACTCTATCCGTATCTTTATCTGCTATATATGCTACATATGTATTTGGAACATATTTAATATTGTTCTTTACAACTTTTTCCTCAGTTCCTTTAAAATATGTATATGCTGAATCGTAATATATACTGGCATTAGCTGTTTCTATCTTTTTTGGCATATTAACGTGTAAATTTTTTTCAAACAAACTCTCTACATTTATGTCCTCATTTTTTTTCACTTTATCTGCCAGTTCCACGTTAATATATGAAATCTCGTTTTTATTATTAAAGAAATTTTCCGAAGAAGCTACCCATCGCTCATAATCCTTTCCGTTGATAGAATAATCTTCTTTATTTTCATGAATCAACTGATATTCCTCCGGAAACCACATCGTATACTGCCCGGTCTTCGACTTAAATTCATAAAACCCATCATCCACTTTTTTATCTTTGTTTAAGAATTCACGCGTAAAGTGATCATCAAAAGCAGGGACGTTTGGGTATCGGCTTTCGTTTATCATCCATATTCCTCCTATTAAAATAGCAGCTCCTGCAATGACTGCAATAATGGTCTTCGTACGTTTTTTCATTGTCGCACACCCTTTTAGTTATGTTATAACCTATGTTTTATACATGTTCGATACTATCATACTTATAATGGGAGAGTCATAAGCAGAACGAATCAAAGAACCATAATTAGGAATTGGTTATTTTTTACTATCACTTACCCTTTGTATTAAAGAAATAATCACTTCTTTCTTTATCATTGTTACCTTTATTAATGATTTCTCTCAATAAAGAAAACCCCACTTTCAAAAAAGTGAGGTTGATTACATAATATAGGCCATTCACTGAACGTTTCGCTCTTCTTGTGCCAGCACATCAATTTCAGCATCAATCTTTACGCTGTGGGTTTTTCCATCAAGTCCAAGGATGACAATTTCATATTGCTTGTTAGTGAGAACAACCGATTCGATAATACCT
The DNA here is from genome assembly GCF_000956595.1 of Priestia aryabhattai B8W22. Taxonomy (GTDB): domain Bacteria; phylum Bacillota; class Bacilli; order Bacillales; family Bacillaceae_H; genus Priestia; species Priestia aryabhattai. Next base: position 9,472 of record NZ_JYOO01000018.1, read on the forward strand.
TTATGCTGTCTTAATGCATATGCTTTTGCACGGCTTTTAGTTAAAGGAATCGTTTTTTCTTTCAAAATACTGCCGGTTTGGGCGTTAATTTTTACTTTGTGCTCTTCTCCGTTTAACGTAAGGATGTCTACTATATAAATAGGAAGAGTGAGTATTTTACTCAGCGATATGGATTTGACAATGCCTTTATATTCTTTTAATGCGAGAAGCTTTGCTTGTTCTTTCAACAAAAGTGATCGTTTTTCAGAAATCATTTGACGCCATCCTTTCTAGTTTATAAAACGGACTGCTTTTTCAATTTCTTAACGTACTATATCCTATGTATACGTCTACTAACTAGTATAGCGGGCTTGTCTTAAATTTCTCTTAATATTACATGAAAGATAGCTGAAGAAAGCTGTTATTCACTGAAAAAACTAGACCTGGTTAGATCTAGCTTCTTATTGATGAATGTGAATTCTACATTTTTTTCGTTTCGAATCGTTCTACGGCTCTCATTTGTTTGATTGATGGGGATTTGTGGACGCACATGCCTAGATGGACTTTTTGAAGCAAATAGGGATCAATGTAAAAACCATTTTGAAAGATGTTTTCTTTTTCCTGTTCGTCATGAAATTTGGAGCATCTTACACAGTAATACATATCATAACCTCCTTGCGGACTATTTTATAAACGGGGATAGTTGTGAGTAGTATATTTACCTATAGCATATGGAAAAGAATAAAAGTCGTGCTTGTTTAGCGAAAATGTCCGAAAAGAGGAAGGCTTATCCATGGGCTAAACCGCTGGCTTTTCAAAAGGATTATTTAGAACATAAATCAGTTTAATCGTAATAAAAAAGCCTCTTTCAAAAAGAAAAGAGGCTTTTTTTATTAATTTGTTACTTTTGCGCTGTTTTGATGCCAGTTCCAAGCTGATGCGATTATTTTTTCTAATGAAATTTGCGCTTTCCAGCCTAATTCTGCATGAATTTTATCAGAAGATGCAACTAGGCGTGCCGGATCTCCAGCGCGACGGTCTGACATCACAACATTCGCTTTTTTACCCGTTACTTTTTCACACGTTTCGATCACTTCTTTTACAGAGTAGCCAAGGCCGTTTCCAAGATTGTACGTTGCTGTTTTCTTTGAACCGTCTAACAGTGCTTGAAGCGCTGAAATATGAGCATTCGCTAGGTCCGTTACGTGAATGTAGTCACGGATGCACGTTCCGTCTGCAGTATCGTAGTCTGAGCCGAATACAGAGATGTTTTCACGTTCACCAAGAAGGTGCTGAAGAATGATTGGAATTAAGTGCGTTTCAGGATCATGGCACTCACCAATTTCCGCTGTTTCGTAAGCACCAGCTGCGTTGAAATAACGAAGTACAACATATTCCATATCGTAAGCACTTGCAAAGTCAGCTAGAATCTGTTCGATCATTAACTTTGAACGTCCGTACGGATTAATTGGGTTTGTTGCCGTATCTTCTGTGATGATATCTACAGAAGGAATCCCATATGTAGCAGCAGTAGATGAAAAAATAAACTTTTTCACATTGTGCTTCATCATCGTTTGTAAAAGTGTTAACGTCGCAGCTACGTTGTTTTGATAATATTTAAGAGGATCTGTTACTGACTCCCCTACTAAACTATTAGCAGCAAAATGCATGACAGCATCAATTTTATGATTTGTGAATACGCTTTCTAAATCTTTCTCATTACCTAGATTTCCTTCTACGAATACCGCTTTCTCATCGATTGCCCAGCGATGACCCGTTGATAGATTATCAAGTACCACAACTTCATTTGTTTTCACTAATTCTTTTACTAGGTGGCTTCCGATATAGCCTGCTCCTCCGATGACTAAAATCATACTGTCAGTCAGCTCCTTTTTATTAAGTGTCGCTACAGATATCGTACCCGTTTCTTTTCCATTTGTAAATATTTCATTTTTCAGTATATGATAACGCAACTGTTATCTTTTAATTAGTATATCTACTAATTATGAACTGAGTGTGAAGATACTTATTTCCGCTACAAAGCAATTAAGAAATAACTAGATCAACCGCTAGAAGCAACTAAGCAGTTGAAATCTGCTTTCACCATGACAGTGAAAAAATCCAAACTATTAATTAATAATTTGGATTAACGGTTTGGATATTACTTCAAATAACATACTTTTGTCACAGCCTCTTTTTTTATATTTGCTGAGGCACTTTCTTCATATCTTTTACTTTATTTTTTAATGGAAGCATGCCTTCAATATGGCATTCAATACAGTCCCCGTCTTCAATAACAGCGGGTCCCGGCGTTCCTGTTAGAATGATATCACCTGGATGCAGCGTCATGACTTTTGAGAAAAATGAAACACAGTATGCGATGTCGTAAATCATATTAGACACTGTATTTTCATGATGTACGTCTCCGTTTAGCAATGTGCGCACTTGAAGTGATTTCACGTTTGATATGCTTTCTTTTGTGATAAATTCTGAGCCTATACTGCAAAATGTATCAAAGCTTTTCGCTCGCATTAAGTAGCGATGATTCGCCGCGTGAATATCAGCTGCGGTTACGTCAATGGCTGACGTATAACCTGCAATTACGTTTATGGCTTCATCTGGATCTATATCCTTACACGTTTCGCCGATTACCACCGCTAGTTCTGCTTCAGCCGTTGTTTTGTAGGACTGCTTTGGAATACGAATGCTGTCGTCTGGCCCAATAATGGCGGTTGCGGGTTTTAAAAAACTAACTGGATCAATGGCACGGTCGTAGTCTTTTAGTTTTTCTTCAGAAGCCGCATAATTAAATCCAATGCCTACTAATTTCGACGGATTACTAATGATAGGAGCTGTTTTTCTGCCCTGCAAGTGCAGTGCGGGAAAAGAGCTGTTCATACCAAATTTATTATGGGCATACCATGTTTCAAGGTGGCGAAGTTCTTTATATTGAATAAGATCCCAAATTGTTGTAGACCAGTTTGTTAAATATTTAGTATTGATATCTTCTATAAGCAGAATGCTGTCATTGTCTAAAATAGCTGCTTGTTCTTTCCCTTGCTCTATTATATTCACTAACTTCATGATACGCTCCTTACCGATGCTTGAATGATACGATCGCTGTTTTCTTTTACCCAATTTAATAATTTTTCATCTTGGTTGTATCCTGCAATAAAAGATAAGCCGATTGGCAAACCATCTAGTTCTCCTGCAGGTATCGTAACTTGGGGAAGACCGCTTAGGCCGGCAATACACGTCATTTGAAGTGTTCGCAATCTTCTGTTTTCTAACTCCGGTCCTTTTGCATCTTTTACAGGCGCGGGTCCTGGAGCAGTAGGAAGGACTAATATTCCGTCTTCTCCAAGCTGTGAGTACATAAAATAGCGAAGTTCACGACGCTTTTCTTCTATATAATTCATATTTAATAAGGTAAGAGTGCTGGCCCATTGAAAGCGGCTTCCGATATCTTCTCCAAACGTTGGATTTTCTTTTTGAATCCATTCTCCGTGCGTTTGCCAAATTTCTTTTCCTTGCAGCAAACGGAAGGTTTCCATATATGTAGAAAAACCCTGAGGGGCAATCGCTATCTCTTCTATAGTAGAGAAAGACTCCATTACGTGGTTGATAGACGGCGCAAGAGCTCGCATGCTTTGTTCATCCACGAGTTCCATCACGTCTGTTGCTACATAAAGTCTTGTAAAACCGCTAGCACGCGACGTTGAGTTCAATAAAACCGCTCCAACTCTTTGCAGGGTGTGGCCGTCTCTAGCCATTACACCAACTGTATCAAAGCTTGGAGCAAGTGGAACTAGACCGTTTGTAGAAATGCGTCCGTGAGAAGGACGATACCCGAAAATACCGCAGTAGCTTGAAGGAATTCGAATCGATCCTCCCGTGTCTGTTCCAATTGCAAAATCAGTTATTTCCGCTGCCACTGCAACCGCTGATCCGCTCGAAGATCCTCCCGGAATTCGATCTGCGCTTTTTGGGTTTACCGGCGTTCCGTAATGCGCGTTTTCTCCATTTAATCCGTACATAAGCTCGTCCGTGTGCGTAACTCCCTTCAGTGCCGCTCCTTCTTTTAAAAGAGCAGCTACTACATCTGCATGTTCGCTTGCAGGCTGATGCGTGGCGAGCCAATCTGGATTTCCTGCACTTGATATATGTCCTTGTACATCAAATACGTCTTTTAACGCAAAACTCAAGTTATTTAACATTCCCGTTCCCGTTGGAGGTACGTAAAGATCACTGTCTACAAATGCATTCCACGTATCTTTCATTCAACCATCTCCTCATTTCTTATATCTGTTTAGAATATAAAATTTGGAATAAGCTGGTCAATGAATGTGTCAGGTCTGTTAACACTAATATTACATAAATCCCCCAGCTTCTCTTTTCCTAGAGAAACTAGCCGTTTCATTTCCCTTTTAGCACGTTTGCGAGTAAAGTAGAAACATATCATTTTACGAAAAGGACTATCGCGATGGAACAATCTACTACGCTTTTCTTATTTATTTTATTAGCTTTTGTGCTAACAAGAGGCATTCCATTTATAGGTTCATTTGCTCCTAGCATTAATCAGCTGCTTCGGCATATTGGACGTTATTTTTCAAATTTAAATACGATGTTTCATGAAGATGGCCATGCGTTAATGGGGCTTATTGTCGGAAAAGGCGTCAATCGCATTGAGCTTTACACCAATAATGAAGGTGTAGCTGTGACTGCCACCTACGCGGGATCCCGTGGATGGCTGCCGCGCGTCATTATTGCCTTAGCCGGCTACCCGTTCAGCTCAGCAATGGCTTATTTGTTTTTCTACCTGCTCGTTCACAACCACTACGACTGGCTTTTTTACGGGTTAGGAAGTGTTGTTGTTATTAATTTGCTGCTTTGGGTACGTAACGGTTACGGAATTGTATGGCTATTTTCTATCGTTTTGATCCTCGGAGGCATCTATTATCTGCAAGATCCACAGCTTATACGTTACAGCATGATGTTTGTTGGTGCACTGTTACTTGTAGAATCTCTATTTTCCGCCTTTAGTATTTTTGTGTTAAGCATCAAATATCCACACGATGCGGGTGACGCTACGAGTTTAAAGCAACTTACCCATCTTTCAGCACGCTTTTGGGGTTTTTTATTTTTCCTACAGGCCGTGTATGTGGCTTATTTGATTTTTCACCTGATTTATTAGAGAAAGACGCAGTGGAAACAATATAATCAATCCTCCACAACCTTGTATATTTAAACAAAGAATGCTTCTCGTTTTATGAGATAGCATTCTTTGTTTACGTTTTTCTTGTAACGAATTTCTATCTAAAAGCACCTTCATAACAGTAACCTGACTTTTTAATGTTTTTGTCTAAAACAAAAAAGCACCTTCTAAGTAGAAAGACGCTTTATTATAGCTACCTTTTTAAAGTTTTAATCAACGATCATTGAATGTCTTGTAAGATTACCAAAAAACACGTTTAATTATATTACTCTTTCAATATTTTTGCTAACTTTTAACTTTTGAATAAAATAAAGCACGAAATAATGTATGAAACTTTTTTTGATAAAATTTAATATACCCTTTAAAGATACTATATTTTTTATGCTTTATTGAAGGTGGATAAAGATTAGTTATCTCCGATTTATTTGGAAAAAGCAATCTCTTAAAAAAGATCATAGAATGCTCAAACCGGTCATACTCAGACAAATGTACCCGAATAAGATTTTTAAATCCTTTTACGCTTTGTCTGTCTCCATAACGTATTTCTTGATAATCCCACCATATTTTTGATTTTTTATTAAAAGGAAGGTTATTAATTTGATCGAGATGTGGAAATTGATTATAAACAACCGTTAATGTACTTGTTAATCGTTTTAGAGTTTGATCGTTTTTTGCTATTTTAAATAATGCATTGTAATCAATTTTATGATTTAAGACATGTATAGTTTGTATAATATCGATAAAATATTTTAAAGAATCCATTCCATGCTTCCAGCCGTGAAGACAAATCATATAAAAGGTATGTACTTCAGACAGTTGTTTTATATGTTTGTAACCTTCTAAAGGAGCAGAGTGCTTCCAAAATTGCTCAATTTCTAATGAGGAACTATTTTCTCTGAGAATGTCCCTGTGAAGCTCAATAGTCAATGGAACAGGTGAATGAGGCATCATTTTACTGAAAGTACGATGGAAGTGATAAGATGGCCAATCCCCCTCAACATTATACTCTAACTTCTGAATACACATTTTCGCTTTTTCCATATCCTCTTTGCGAATTAATATATCAATATCTGTCGTCCTTCTTGCACTGAAATGACCAAAATATGTTTCAGCAAACAGAATTCCTTTTAATGGAATGGCAGAGATACCATTAGCTTCGAACGTATCTAAAACAAGCTTTAGCTGATTTTTAATATAAAGATTATTGTATAAAATAGTTTGGTACTCTTTCTGCAGCTGGCTTTGAAAGTATATCGGCGTTTGCTCCATTCTCCCTTGCTGTTTTAACAAAGAATATATCGTTGCTGATAAGTGAAAGTATTCGATATCTTCTAATATAGCGCTATAATCATCCGGATTTTCTGGCAATGGACGGCTTTGATCATATAATGATTGAATAAACTCAATGAACATTAGGGAAGTCCTCCTAATTTATTTGTCTTTACAGCATGATGGCTCTTTCTTCGTTATTAGAAAGCTGTGATGTGTTGACATTAGCAAGGTCTCGGTATAAGCCTGGCTGATGAATCAGCTCTTCATGCTTTCCTGATTGAATCAGTTTTCCATTATCAATGACAATAATAGAATCAACATTTTGAATAGTAGATAAACGATGAGCAATTACGATAGTTGTCCTATTTTTCATAATTCCTTGGAGCGCTTCTTTAACCAAGTATTCTGTTTCATTGTCTAGTGCAGATGTTGCTTCATCAAGCAGCAAAATAGGTGCATTCTTTAAAATAGCGCGAGCGATTGCAATCCTTTGCTTTTGCCCTCCCGATAACGTTACCCCTTTTTCACCTATTTTGGTCTCATATCCATGAGGAAGTGATAGAATGAAGTCATGAATATGAGCAGCTCTTGCAGCTGTGACTAGCTCTTCTTCAGTTGTCTGAGGGTTAGCTAAAAGCAGATTTTCTCTTATAGTACCAGTAAACAGAAAAGTTTCTTGTGGGACATATGCAATTAAATTCTGCAGTTCGGATGCATTAAGAGTACCAATCGGCGTTTGATCCACATAAATTTTTCCTGCTTGAGGTTTATAAAAACCTTGTAACAAGTTAAATAGAGTAGATTTCCCTGCACCGCTCGCTCCTACGATCGCTATGCTTTTTCCTGCAGGTATTTGTAGATTAAAATTTTCAAAGATATACCTTTCTCCGTCATAGCTAAAGGTCATATTCTGAAAACAAATAGCTTTTTGCTTTGGCTTCTTTTGAGAAAACTCAGGAAAATCAGTAGTTTCATATTGTGCTTTTAGTATATGAGCTATTCTTTCAACTGCTGATATAGACCGTTGAAATGCAGCCCACTGCCCTGCGAGTCCATTCAATGGATAAATTAGACGGTTGCTAAGACTTACAAACGCTAGAAGGGAACCCACTGTTAACATCCCTTTTGAAACGATTAAAGCCCCGAAGCATAGAGTGACTAGAAAGGCTATTAATGCAATAGCTTCGCCTCCTGCATAAAATAACCCCTTCATTTTTCCATTATACAAATCCAATGCTAAAGCTTGCTGATTTTGCTGACGGTATTTACTAAAGAAAGATCGTTCTAATAAAAAAGATCGAATGACAATAAACCCTTGAAAGATTTCAGATAAACTACTGGTCATTTCACTGTTTAGCTTCAAAATTTCCCTGCTGCTGTTGCGTAATAAAAAGCCAAAAACACCACCTGCAATCACAGCAATAGGTATAATAAATAAACCCACAAATGAAAGCAATAGACTAATATGGGCTAGATAAAGAAAGATCGCAATAAATAATAACGGCAACTTTATAAGGTTGATAAGATTTCGCCCAATCATTCCATCTATGCTGTTAATATCATTGGTAAAATGAGAAATAAATTCTCCAGAGTGGGTTGTATGAATTTTATGAACGGGAGAAAGTAACAGTTGCCTTAGCAGCTGCTCTTTTAAATCTCGTTTAATAGAAGATGTTGCAACCGCTTCAATATATGTATCGTAATAGATTGTAAGAAAGCTTATAAGTATTAGACCAAAAGCAAGTGGCAGCAAGTGCTTAACGCGGGTAAAGTCTCCTTGAACGGCAGCATCTGATAGATGTCCAAGAAACCATGCGGAGGCAAGAGTAATTAAAATGTCCGTCAATAAAAAAAGCATTAGCCCTGCGTAAGCTTTCCAATGTTTTCTAAGCAAAGGGTATACAATTGAAAAAGCGCTTATCATTTCCTCTTTGTCAAAATACCGCTTTATATCAGCTCGATTTAATTTCATCATAACACTCCAAAAATAAGCGATTAGCTTAATTAACTATTTTTTGATTAATATATTTTTTTAAGAAACGGGAGCTAAAAGGAAAAAAAAGCATTAACCAGCACCATATATAGTCAAAAGGAGCAGCCATATAAACTTTTTTTTGTTTTTTTCGGGAGATTGCCGTCAATTTCCCAATAACTTGTTCTCTCGTTACAGGCTCATCACAGCAAAGATTAGTATCTCCTTTAAATATATAGTGCAGCTGCTCGTTCTTGTATCTTGTTTTAATTAATCGATGAGCAATCAATTGCCCGCTTTTCGTATGAAAGAGACCAATATCACCTTTTTTTAAAACAGGTGCTTTTTCAAAGGTGCAAAGGTCATTTTGGCGAATGCAAGGGTACATGCTGAACCCCTCAGAAGGAAAATGGACATACCCTTTTTTTTCTATAACATTCTTCAACAATACTACGCTTTCTTGGTTAATTGGCATAATCAATCAATCCATATTTTATCAACTCAGAGAGAAAGCTTTCCATATCTTCAAACGAAAGCTCGTCTTCTACTTGATAATCCGTTTGCAAAGATTTGATAAGTGAAGGAATGGTACAAGGGTTTTCGAGTAAAGACCAGCAGCAACCTCCCAATTCGTTAATTTTTGTTACCGTATATGCTTCCGTGTTTAAAATTACCCATTCACTGTCAAGTTGAACGGCCTCCATATCTTGATTTCGAATAAACTGCTTCATTAGGATATCAACTCCCAAAACGTATTATTTTTTTGAAAATAAAGATCATATACAGGTACATAATCTAATACCTCTTTTATCATTTGAACAATTTTTTTTGTTTCTTCGCGGTCTTTATTCCAATAAAAGACTTTATCCATTATTTGAAGTAAAGCACTTGCTTTTCCCAACTTTGTTCTCTCATTGTTTAAAGCTTGATGCAGCAGCTGAATACTTGCTAATGGAATAGTTCCTTTAATAGATGGAGCTGAGAGCTCACTCCGAAACGGAGAATTAAACACAGTAATTTGATTTTCTTCTACCTTTACAAGAGTTGCTTCATCAGAAAGAATGGGTCTTGGAGCGGACAATTGTGCACAAGTTGATTTTCCTGCTCCGGATTGGCCAGCAAATAAATGAGCCTTTCCTTTTTCAGTAGCACATGAGGAATGAATAAGCAGCCCCCAGTTGTGATAAACAATATAAGAACTATAAAAATTCATAAGCGCATGCTTTAAAGCTAATTCATCATAAATTTGAATTTGAGCCTTTCCCTCGCTCAAATTTGCTTGAATTCTATAATCAGCTCTTTGAAAAGATATAGTATCTGCCTCTTGTTCGACTTCTACTTGATAGTCTACAAAAGGAATTCCATATCCACTTTCTATGTGTATAACCATATCTGGGCATTCAATTTTAGAAAAAAAAGGCTCGTAGTTTTTTTGAATTAAATTCAAAATCTGAAATGAATGACACACAATTAAAGCTTGATGCTCTCCAATTTTCATTGTAACTTTTTCCATAATATGCTCCTTCAATTTTTAAATAGAGAAAAACAAGTAAATGTTAGGCATCTCTTCAATCATCTATATGTAGCATTCAACATTGATTTAAAAATAATAGATTTTGTTAAGATGCCTAACAAGTGGGTTTAGAACCTCTTTGTATATCCTTTTTTATGGTCTATTTGGATTGTTTGGTGGGAAATTAACACCTCCATTACCATGTCCAGGGTGGTCCTGGTTACCTTGTCCAGGATTCCAGCTTTGAGCAGTTTCAAATCTAATAGGCTGATGATCCATAACCATTGGGCGCTTAGATGATACGCCTGGTTGTTTTTTTGTCATTTTCATAGTGTAGTCCTCCTTTCAATTCGTCATATTATTCAGATTATATATAATAATTTGAGGGTTCTTTTTTAACTCCTTGATCTCGAGAATTAAAGATGTTACTATATTTCAACTCCCAGAAGCAAAGTGATAAGGTTTCCCCTCAACTATTACCCAAGTAACTAGAAAAACACTTCACAAAAAGTAATTTGTTTCACATGAATTTCACGCTTCTACATATTCTTTTTTAAATTTTCATATGTCCTTTAGACAAGGGGATCAAAGACAGTTGTGACACTACTCGCTTTCCTTTAATAATTCGCAATAACGTTCATTATAAAGAACAAAATTACGAAAGATATCCCTTACTAGTCATTTAAACCTATTAAAACCAGGCTCATAATACTTAATAACTAGTTGTTTTCTATTATAAAGAACAAAACACAAATAGTAAACCTTTATTAAGAACAAAAAGATATAAATTTTTACAAAATTCGTACCTTTATTAAGAACATCACTTTTTTATTTATCTTTGCTTATTATTGGAATAGAATCAAATTTATGTGGTAGATGAGTAAAAGTAGTAAACGGTCGTATATGTATCTAGCAACTATAAATATATAAATTTTCAACCTAGTTGGTTACGCTTATCATGTATAACAAACACCCCTTCTCGTAGACATAAGTACACTTAAAACAATTAGGGGTTAAAAGGTTCTAAGCTGGTTAGTTGAAAGCAAATATATAATAATTTATACACTATTGTTAAATAGTGGTTTACGAGTTCCCTAAATGAGGTATATATTGGGTACTATGAAGTCGTAAAGAGGTGTGGGATACTTGTCATTATTTTTAAAGTGGAAGCAAAAGAAGCAGGAAAAAGAAGCAGAGCGTGTTCTTGAGGAATCAATCTCAAAAAGAAAAGACTACTGGAACACAATTGGACATATAGACGGAGACGTATTAACTCATTTGTTAAATCCCATGTTTTTTGGCGGGCCTGCTTGGCCATCTGGACGTCAAACATTTATTCGTGTTCAAAAAACAGAGACGGTTATTTTAGCAAGCGACGGCTTGTCCGATCCGTTTCAACTCCCTGAAGAAAAGAGCCAAAGACAAGGAAAAGGATTAGAATTCTATATCGAATGCGATGATGAATCTCTGCGTGGACCTTTATCGGATATCCAGGATCACTGGGCATTTGACCTTCTTTATCAAATGAGTCAAAATGCCGCCGCTCATCCTAATATGCTAGAACTATTCATGAAACATGATGTTCTTTCAATTGAATTTACGGATTTGGACGTACCGCCTCATTTTGTAAATAAAAATGGAGATATTGGTGTATTGCTAGGAGTTCAGTCTCCTTCTGTTTCAGCTAGCCTCTCTTTACCTTACGAATCTATTAAACTGATTAGCATGAAGCTTCTTACACCAAACGAATTAGAATATGTGCGCGAACAAGGAGCGCAAGGTCGCAGGCAGCTCGCTGAAACATTTCAGCTGTCAAAAAGCTATCATATTACCATGACTAAAAGAGAGTCTCTTATTTAAAAGAGGTTCTTTTTTGATTTCTGCTATTGAAATAGAGCCCTGTAGCATATAATCCTTATTTACATGCAACTCAAGTTCACATACTTTGTTAAAGCTGCTTTTCATATGAGCGTACTATTTTTGATTCATGGTATATTTTGCTATAGTAAAAAAGAAGATATAAAAAAGGAGATGGACGTTAGACATGGCAGAAAAAGTGCAGATTGGAAAATCCGAATTATATGTTAATCCTATTGGACTTGGAACAAACGCTGTAGGAGGACACAACTTATATCCTAACCTAAACGAAGAAGTCGGCAAAGACCTTGTTCATAAGGCGCTAGATAATGGCATAAACCTACTTGATACAGCGTTCATTTATGGTCCTAAACGTTCTGAAGAATTAATTGGTGAAGTACTAAAAGAACGCGGAAATCGTGAAGAAGCGGTTATCGCTACAAAAGGGGCACATAAAATTGTTGGAGATGAGGTACTGCTAGACAATTCTCCTGCGTTTTTAAAACAGTCGGTTGAAGATAGCTTAAAACGCCTTCAAACAGATTATATCGATTTATATTATATTCACTTTCCAGATAAAAACACACCTAAAGACGAAGCGGTCGGTGCGTTAAAAGAATTAAAAGATGAAGGAAAGATCCGTTCTATTGGGGTATCAAACTTCACATTAGATCAGTTAAAAGAAGCAAATAAAGATGGTTATGTAGACGTAGTACAAGGGCAATATAACTTAATTCAGCGAGAAGCAGAAAACGATATTTTACCTTATACGGCTGCAAACCGCATTTCATTTATTCCATACTTCCCGCTAGCTGCTGGTTTACTTGCTGGGAAATACGATAAAAATACAAAGTTTAATGACCTGCGCGAAGATATGCCTCATTTTATCGGCGAAGCATTTCAGCAAAACCTAGAAAAAGTAGAGCGTCTTCGTCAAATCTCTAGCGCAAAAGGTGTAGAAGTAGCCCATCTTGTTCTGGCTTGGTACTTAACGCGCGATTCAATTGATGTATTAATTCCAGGAGCAAAACGCGCTGAGCAAGTACTTGATAACTTAAAAACATTAGATGTTCAGCTTACTTCTTCTGAAATTAAAGACATTGATCATATTTTTAAATAATATAAAAAGAGGCTCGGACAAAATAGCTGAAGGGAAATCCGAACAATCAATCGAAACGATTGATTGTTCGGTTTTTTTATTGTTATGGTGAACGTAAGTTTCATATGTTTAGCTGCTTCTAGCTGTTGATTGGATTAATGTAGTTATGTCTTATCTCTTTTTCCTATACAATTCCGCTGGCTAATAGAACAAAAGCTGTAAAGAAGAATCCCAGCTGTACAAAGCTTGTTATGTACTCTTTCGTTTCTTGTTTATATGTCCATTCATCTATACTTTTCAATAAAATATTCACGACTAAAAATAGGAACGATATGATATAAGGCTCGACAAACATAAAGATCATATCGAGTAACAGACAAAGAACAAAAGCTATCGTCACATATTTATCCCACCGGTCTAAAGCTAGACTTGCATACTCATATTTGCCCCAAAATTTGCTGCGAGGGATATCAAGCACTTTTCTTACGATAAAGTCTGCTAATACCGCTGCTGCTACAAGTATTATTAATATATACATCGCCACTCTCCCTTCCTTTTTATGGTATCATTTCAGCTCGTTTCTGTTAAGGTCTCAGCTACAAAGTGCTTAAACTGCTTTGTTTCTTCCGTTTCACCTTTTGTTACGATATACGTATGTGAAGAAGGCCGGATAATTTTTTGCTGTGAAATCACGCTTAACGTTTGATTGTCAATTTCCTTTTTCACCATAGAAAATGGCAAATAAGATACGCCTAGACCTTCTTCAATAAAGCGCTTTGTAATTTCTACTTGCGTCACAGGAAGCAGCTGAATATGAGGATAACAAGCCTTGATTTGAAGGAGTAAATCTTCCCAATAAACAGGATGATTATTCGTAAGCAGCCGGTAGGAAGATAACAGCTCCTGTTCCGTACGTGCCTCTGCAGAAAATGGTGCAACTAAGACTGCTTTTTCTTTATGAATTAATTCATATAAAACGTCTGCCTGACCTGGAAGCATCCTTGTTAATCCAATATCTGACCTTCTGTCGCTGATGTCTTTTCCCACTTGAAACGAATTTGTGATATTAACCGTTACTTCAATATGGGGATATCTCTCTACAAATTGTTTGATAAGGCTTGGTAAAACAGATGCTGCTATTTGAGGGGCAGCGGATATAGTCAGTTTTCGGTTATATCCTTGCTTCCATAACTTAAAATTCCCTACTCCTTCTTCGTATGCCCTCACCATTTTTTGAGCATGAGGCAAAAAAAAGCGTCCGGCCTCAGTCAGCGCGATATATTTACCTTTTTTTTCAAAAAGCTCAGCGCCTAGCTCTTGCTGCAGTCGCTGAATATGCTTTGATACAGCAGGCTGCGTTAAAAATAAATCTTCAGACGCTTGCCTGAAATTTTCATAAGACGCCGCTATGATGAATGTTTTTAACCATTTGATCTCCATTTTCTTCTCTCCATCTCTTTCTATTCATAACAAACTGGAATCAATACTGCTTATTTTTGTTTATTTTCTTTTCTACCAAAATTCTATACGATATATGTATCTCAATATTACCAAATAAAGGAGCTGTAAAAATGAAAAATAACGTGAAAGAAAAATTTAACGCCCATGCTTCTCAGTATGATGAGCAGCGCCGCAAACTTATTCCTTGTTTTTTTGATTTTTATTCCATTCCCGTTTCTCTTTTTCACTTTTCAAACAAGCCGCTTCGCGTACTTGATATCGGAGCAGGTACAGGGTTGTTTTCTTCTTTTGTTAAAGAAAAATACCCAGATGCGCATTTCACGTTGATTGACGTCTCAGATCAAATGCTTGAAAAAGCAAAGGAACGCTTTAAAAATGAACAGCATATGGAATTTATTGTATCAGATATAACAAGCTACGAATTTGAGCACTCATTCGACATTGTGATTTCTTCACTTGCTATTCATCATTTAGAAGACGAACAAAAGCAAAAGCTGTATGGGCAAATTTATAATTTGCTGCATACAGGAGGGATATTTATTAATGCCGATCAAGTATTAGGCCATTCTTCTATTATTGAAGAGTTATATAAAAAAGACTGGAGTGAAAGAATTGCCGCAAGCGGATTAACTCATGAGCAAATTGAAGCTGCTCATGAACGTACGAAGTTAGATAAAATGGCAACTTTACATGATCAGTTAAATTGGCTAACAGCAAGCGGGTTTAGCACGGTGGATTGCATCTATAAATTTTTTAATTTTGTTGTGATGTATGCTCAAAAATAACGGTTTAAAAACTACTTGTCTCTTTGCAAGTAGTTTTTTACTTTTTTCCTCCCTATATTCGAATAAGAATATTTATCTATTTCCACAAAACTACGCATACTTCTTTTCCAATTTCGTATATCTAATAATAGCTTCGTTCTCCTGAACTTTTGAATTTTTTTGTACATAAAACCCATATAAAGTATTTTTATACTATTTTATGTCTTTTTATGGTATAAAAAATACAAATATGTTACAATATGATTACAAAACAATCTGTATAACGCTTTCATTTCTTTACACGAAAATGAAGAACTGGAAAGGATGTGCTGCTTATGTAAATATGAATACGCTAGATTAGTAAACTTATATTCTTAAAGTTGTACAAAGTATCAAGAAAAACTTAGTTATTCTTATTATTATAAATTCCCGCTAGTAAAGTCTTTCTACTTAATGATTTCCTTATTAAGCTTATACATACAGGTATAGAAAATTCAGCTATTCGTCTTTTATTTTATTAGTGAAGAATTTATAGCACTGCCGCATCATACGTTTTTCATTAATGCAGCCTAAGGAGGCGCAGCACATGGCAAATAGAATATCAAGAACAACAATCGTACTCATAGCGGCTATTTTAGCTCTAGCCTGCTTGTTTGTAGGAGTTCCAAAAACAGAAGCTGCTTCAACACCATCTCATTTAATTATCATTAACAAAGCAACAAATAAACTCGCTTATTACCAAAATGGTTCACTTGTCCGAACGTTTTCAGTAGCAACAGGACGCACGCAGTCTCTTACACCAGAGGGCCATTTTAAAGTAGTGAATAAAATTGTCAATCGCCCTTATTACTCAGGGAACATTCCTGGTGGAGACCCTAGAAATCCTCTTGGCAACCGCTGGCTGGGTCTAAATGCGAGAGGTACATACGGCACGACGTATGCTATTCATGGAAATAATAATCCTGCTTCCATTGGCAAATATGTAAGCAGCGGATGCGTTCGTATGTACGATGAAGAAGTGGCATGGTTATTTAGTAAAGTGACCGTCGGTACACCGGTTGTGATTACAACTTCTTCTAAATCATTTAATGACATTGCAGCAGCAAACGGGTACAACGTTTCTGGAAACTCAGGTTCTACTCCAGCTCCTTCTACAGGAACTGTTTTAAAGAAAGGCAGTAAAGGAAATGCAGTTAAAGAACTTCAACAGAAGCTAACTTCACTTGGCTATAACACAAAAGGTACGGACGGTGTTTTCGGTGCCAATACAGATTCAGCTGTGCGTAAGTTCCAAAAAGACCATGGCTTAACGGCTGACGGTATTGTTGGGCCAGCGACGTATAAAGCTTTAGGAAACCCTGGAACCAACCCGACACCAACAAATCCAACAAATCCAACAAATCCAACAAATCCGACAAATCCAACAAATCCAAAGCCAACAAATCCACCAGCGGATACAACAATTAACACAAAACAAACGCTAAAAAAAGGAAGCAAAGGCAGCAATGTTCAAGCTCTTCAAAAGAAATTAACGGCGCTTGGCTATGATACAAAAGGCACGGACGGTATTTTCGGCGCCAATACAGAAGCCGCTGTGCGTCAGTTTCAAAAAGACAATAAGCTAGCAGTTGACGGCGTTGCCGGACCTAATACTTTAACTGCTATTTCTAAACGCTAATAGAGCCTGAAATCAGGCTCTGTTTTTTATTTATAAACTTCTTTTTACATTAACTTCTTAATGAACCATTACCCCGTCTTTCTTTTCTATCACATACTTAATTAATTGATAAACGGTTCTCATAAGAATTTGCTGCTGATAGATATCGTTTTTGGCAGGGATTACACTTTCTATTACCCTGCTATATTTATACGGTTGATCGTCTTCTTTTTCTTTATAAAGAGCGAGCCAGTCCTTACGGGCATTTTCAAGCAGCTGTTCGTTGAAATATGAATACACAACGCTTGCAAACTCACCTGCCAATTCTTGAATAACCTGCTGTCGTTCCGTGACAGAATGATAGGTACTTGACCATCCAGACGGCTGGCTTAAAAAATGCTCATACACAGATGAAATAACGGCTGAGGCAATAGCTGGTACCGGTCCTTCATGCTCTCCTAAAGCAATCTTCAAACACGCTTCTCTATCCATATAAGGAATGTTCAGCGACTCCATCGCTTCGTAAAAAGCCTGGGAAACGGTCAAATTTAAATAAATAGGATGCAGCTCATGCTGTTTTTTTCTCACTCCTGATACTAAAGCTGAACTTAAGTCTTTATATAGGACTTGACTCTCTTTAGCTTCCTCGTGTACACGTTCCCAAATAGACGTTTTGCCTACTGTTAAATAGTAGTGAAGCTGCTTTTTCATAAGAGGTGAAACGCTTTTAAGCGCATAATCTATCATTTTAGCCATGGCATGTTTTTTAGCATAATCCGTACGGCAGCTTGGAGAGGTCAGCAAATCTCCGTGTGTAACACAAACGTTTACTTTAACGCCGTGACCATGTACAATGAGCTGCTGAAGAAATTGAATATCTAATTCTTTAAGCCCATGATGTACGTATAAAATAGAAGCTGCTTGTTTAAAAGAATCGTGGATAGTGCTCGTATATTCAAAACACGGATGCTCGCAAATTGCTACCCCTTTTTTAAAAGAAAAAGGGCCGCAAACTTCAATTCTACGAAACAATGGATAAATAAGACGTCCGTTATTTTCTTCTTCTTCATTTGTTAGGGGACCAAAGGAAGACAGCTCTTTTGCTGTGAGACGACAGGATATTGGCCAGTCGTCTTCTCCTACTTCCCACGTTCCTTCCTTATATTCTTTCAGCCGTGATTCAATTACTAGAAGCATTTGCTCGATGATTTTTCTACATTCAAGCCGCTTGTGCCATACCTCTGCAAAATCTCTTCCTTCTTGATCAACAGCGTCTTTTACTATTTCACTTTCTCGTTTAATTGCATCTACAAATTGTTTGAATGAACTATTTTCATCGCTCATTCTTAAAGGAACATCATCATTAAAGTAACGGGCTTTGTATGGGATATCCCCTAAAAGAGCGCGCAGATTAAAAGAAGAATCTCCGTGTAATAACTCAAAGACCAAGTCATAATCCGTGCCTCCTTCAGCATAAACTTCAGCGCTTCTTAGTAGGATATTCTCCAATTTTCTTTGCACTTCACTTCGCGTAAAAAAACAGACAGCAGCTTCATAGTGTTGGGAATCCTTCACCTTATACGTAGCAGAATAAGCGCCTTTACTTCCTATTCCTAGAAAGCCACATTCTTTTTTTATACCGAGAAGCTGGCTGATTAAGGCTGTTTTGCCGCTTCCTTGTTCTCCGATTACATGAATGTACTCATACTCGCTGTCAATTTGTTCGCTCGTTCTTTTTTCAATATCGTTATAAAAAGCATTCACTACTCGTTCATCATATCTTGCTTTTGCTCTGCCTTTTGCAGTACTTGTCCAAAAATCCTGCACTCTCAGCAGTTCATTCATCTCTTCAACCAGAATGTCAATTTCATCGTGTTGCTCTGTATACATAAACCGTTTAACAAACGGGTGCGATCTTCCTCTTTCATCTTTTTTAAACGGATGCTGAAACATAATTGACCAGCCTTTTCGCATAGGAGACTGACAGGCTTTTGCACGAAAAACTTTCATTCATTTCCCCTTCTTTCCCTAACATTGTCCTATTTGAAATGTATGGCTTTTAAAGGGGGGATATGTCTATCATTTTCCTCTTTTTAGAAGGATTTTTCCTGCATTTATCGAAGTAATTAATTGAGGTGATGGGAGAATGTTGACAAAAATTGTGAAATGCAGCATACCGACTGATAAAAAAGCATCTTTTTCATATACGCAACAGCATTGGGCTGCTCTTGCACACGTGAATGGTTTCATTGGCCAATTAGGGGGTTGGAACGTGGAAGATGAAACAGATGCTTGTATTCTAGCTCTGTGGGAAGATGGAACAACTTATCAAGAATTCATGAAGCATACTCATGATTCTATTTTTTATAAAAGCAAGCAGGATCAAACATATACGAATTTGGACGTTTCAACATCAGATCCGTCCTACTTCATCGGAGCACGCTACAATTATTATAGAAGCAGCGCCATTGAAAGCCGTTATTTAGTAAAGACGGAAATTGAAGTCGATTTTTACGACAAAGAAGATATCCATGAGATGGTAAAAAGCTTGATAAATCCTTCTTATCGCTGTTTATCTCACGTTGTATCACCAATCGAGCATAGCAAGCTTGTCATCTTTTCATTATATGGCTCTGCTTGTCCGCAAAAAACGATTGATACTTTCGTTCATCCAAATGTACTGAATGCGTCTCAATACATATATCAATTAGAGAAAAATTGGAACTTTCTTTCCAATTAAAAAATAGAAGCCTAGGCCAGACGCCAAAGCTTCTATTTTTTTATGATATGAACATCTTGATTTCGTACGGTAATGACTTCCTCCGTCATTCCTACAAACAAACCGCTTTCCACTACGCCTGGAATCATTGTAAGCTGTTTTTCCAGCACAGCGGGATTTTCAATTTCTGAAAAATGGCAGTCTAGAATGTAATTTCCGTTATCGGTGATAAACGGCGTATGATCATCTAAAAGCCTAAGCTGCGGTACACAGCCTGCGCTGCGAATATGCTTCGCGGTCATTTCCCAGCCAAAACGTATCACTTCAACAGGAAGAGGAAAAGCTCCTAGCGTCTTCACTATTTTCTTAGAATCCGCAATCACGATAAAACGCTTCGCTGCGTACGCAATCATTTTTTCTCGAAGCAGCGCTCCCCCTCCTCCTTTAATTAAAGAAAGCTCGCTATCCACTTCATCCGCTCCGTCAATTGCTATATCAATATATTCAACATCCGCTAAGGTAACAATAGGAATTCCTAGTTTCCTTGCCAGTTCTTCTGTTTTTTGAGAAGTAGGAACCGCTTTGATGTTTAATCCATTTTTTACTCGTTCACCTAGTTTTACAATTGTATAATAAGCTGTTGAACCTGTCCCTAGCCCTACAATCATTCCATCTTCAACAAATTGTGCTGCTTTTTCACCAACTGCTTGTTTTTCAATCATACGAAGGCCTCCTTACTCATATTGTACCCGTTTACATAAAAAAGCAAAAGCATTATGAACCCTTACGAAAAAACTCAGCTGACTATTCAGCTGAGTTTTTTTGAAACCGTGTATTTAGAAGAATTTTTTCTACCCAATACTGCTGTTTTGTACTGTTTGTCTGTTCATTGCTTTTTAGTTCAAACGTATAGTAAATATACCTGCTTGAATAATCATCATTCACATAAGCATGATAAATGCTATACTTTCCATCTCTTGTTTGTTTTTTCACATAAATCGTTGCATTTTTACCTTTTAACATGTAATCAGGCTGAAACGCATCCATTTTTTTTTGAGCTTCTTTGCTTTTTTTCTTAGAAAATAAAGCCGTTATTTTCCCAGCATTGTATGAATCATTTTCCTTCGTTGATGCTGTCCATACTTCACGTTCATCTTCACTGCTTTTATAAGAAGATTTATGAATAACATACTGAAGCGGAAACCACATCCTATATTGATTGGTATCCGAAGTAAATAGTTCAAATCCATTGTCTGTTTGTTCATGATCGACCAAAAACGTACTCGTAAACTTATCTGCCTGCGCTTCACTTTTAAATTTCCCGCTTTGAAACAGCCAAATTCCTACGGCAATGACCAATGCTCCAGCTACTGATGCGGCTTTTTTTCGATCCATTGTTTCCACACACCTTTTAATACCCCTTTAACTTTCGATAATACCATATTGATGTTTACATCGTCATAAGGAGAAATAACCAAAGGATTATCAGAGCGCACATGCTAATTTAACTAGAAAAATAAACTTTTTTACAATAGTAAATTGGATAACAAGCGCTGGGCTAACAGCCGGTTTGCTTTGCCCGGCTCTATCGTATACGTTATTAATTCCTGCTTTTCAGCTTCCGCTTTTATCAAACATTCACCCTTTGGAGAAAGAAGAGAAGTCGTGCTTTTTTGGTTCTCTAAGGCATAATTCACACTTGCAAAGTAAATACCATTCTCCGTACTTCTTGCAATCATTGCATAATCATAAAACTTCGGATCTGGTACTTCACCAGTAAACTGTGGATGAAACACAATGCTTGCTCCTCTTACAGCAGCCCATCGAACAGTTTCAGGATAGCGCCATCCCTCGTGGCAAATAACAATACCGAATTTCACGCCGTTTATTTCAAACAACTGGCGGCCATTTCCAGGCTTATAACCAAATTGATCTTCTGCTGGATCAATTTGATTTTTAGTTTGATACCCTAATTCTTTTCCATTTTCATCAATTACAAAAGCAGTTAAATGCATACCAAGTTCGTCATGCCATTCCAGTGGTAAAATTACGTTGAGCTTTAACTGTTTGGCAAGCAACTTAACTTTATAAAGCGCATTTTGTTGAATTTCGTGATTGTATGTCTCAACTTCAAAACCCACTCCTCTAAGTCCTGGCACAATTGATTCTGGAAAACATACAAGGTTACATCCTTCTTCTGCTGCTTGTTTCATACAATTTTCTACCGTTTCTACACTCTCTGCGGCTGACTTTGGAAATCTCACTTGCGCTAACCCAATTTTCATTCATTGCTCCTCCACTTCCAACATCATAAAAAACTCATGCTACTAGCGTAACATGAGTTTTTTATCTTTAGGTAAATAATTTAATTAGCATGCTGAGAAGAATACCTACTGCACTAAAGTCCGAATCTCCAAATGTTGTGCCTTTAAAACCTAACGACGCGAGAACAGGCAGTAAAATAGCCGGTAAAAAACTAATTAAGATTCCATTGGCAAATGACCCGACCACTGCTCCTCTTCTTCCACCCGTTGCATTTCCAAACACTCCCGCGGCGGCTCCGGTAAAAAAGTGTGGAACGAGGCCTGGCACGATAATACTTAGCCCAAATAAAGGCAAAAAGAACATTGAAATAAGGCCTGCGATAAAGCTTGAGAAGAATCCGATCACCACTGCATTAGGAGCAAAAGGAAACACTGTTGGACAATCTAAAGCTGGAATGGCATTTGGTACCGCTTTGTCTGCAATTCCTTTAAATGCGGGTACAATCTCTGCTAAAAGCATACGAACACCCGCCAGCACGACATATACACCTGCTGCAAACGTGATAGCTTGAATGAGCGAGTACACAATAAAGTTTTGACCCCCGCTTAATTTTGTTTCAATAAATGCAGGTCCAGCAAAAAGCGCAACAACAATAAATAAAACGGTCATAGTGAGCGAGACAGAAACGGACGTATCTCGAAGAAATCCTAAGGACTGAGGAACTTTAATTTCTTCTGTAGTTTTTTCCCGATTCCCTACTCGCTTGCCGACAAACCCTGCTACCAAGTAGCCTAGGGAACCAAAATGACCAACGGCAATATCATTTGATCCTGTAATTTCACGCACATAAGGCTGAAGAAGTGCAGGGAATAAAACCATTAAGATACCTAATAATAGCGCACCGATAAAAATCAGAGGTGCTCCTGTTAACCCGCCTGTAGATAAGATAGCTGCAATCAAACAAGCCATAAACATGGTATGATGCCCCGTTAAAAAGATATACTTAAATTTCGTGATACGCGCGATAATGATATTTACAATCATACCTAAGAGCATAATCATCGCTGTTTCTGTACCAAACGTTTGTTGAGCTACAGCTACAATTGCTTCATTATTAGGAATGATGCCCTCAACGGAGAACGCTTTATTAAACATTTTTCCAAACGCTTCAAGTGAAGCAATTAATATGTTAGCTCCTGCTCCTAGTATAAGAAAGCCCATAATCGTTTTTAAAGTGCCGGATACAATATCTGCACTTTTTTTCTTTTGAAGCAACAAACCGATTAGGGCAAACAATCCTACTAGAATAGCAGGTGTTCCTAATATATCTTTCATAATTAAATCAAACATGGCTTACGCCTCCACGAAGTATTTTTGCAGTGCTCCTTTAATTTCCGCTTGATTTAAAATGTTTTGCAGCGCCACGACCGTTCGAGTACCATCATCCAATTGATTCACAATATCTGCAGATCCTAAATAGATATCTGCCTGCTCCGTTTTACTAGTTGTTAAATCCGTATGAGATACCTGTGCTTCAACACCAAGTTCTACTAAAATTTTCTTTACATTCATTTCCACAATAAAACTGCTTCCTAAACCGTTTCCGCATACAACTAAAATCTTTTTCATTTTTCATCTCTCCTTTTAATTTGAGTAAGCTTCAATTAACGCAAGCATTTCTTGTTTTGTTTTCATTGCAATAAGCTTGTCAATATTATCGTTTTCAGATAGCATCATCGAAAGCTGAGACAGTGCTTTTAAGTGGGTTTCATTATCAGTAGCAGCAAGTACAATAATCAGCTGCGCTCCGTGCTGCTTTTCAGTAGAAAAATAGACGGGCTCCTTTAAGCGAAGCATGCTCATCCCCACACGATTCACGCCTTCTTCTGGCCTTGCGTGAGGAAGCGCAACTTTTGGCGCAATAACAATATAAGGGCCTAACTGTTCTACACTTTTAATCATTGCCTCTACATAAGAAGGTTCAATATATTCGTAGTTCAGCAAAGGCTTGGCAGCCAGCCTAACAGCTGCTTTCCAGTCATCTGCTGAATTTGTAAGCTGCAAGAATGGCTCCTGCAATACTTCATGCAACATTGGCTTTCTATCCTCTCTTACCATTTTTTTAGATTGCTGTATAACGAGTTTTAAATTAGCTAACAGAGCTTTTTCATCTTGTATATTTGCATGCTGCTTGATAATACCCATGATGGCTTGAGTCGTTAGCTGAGAGGAAGCTGGTTCAACCAAATCGATTAATCTCCGCTTTTCATCATCTGTTAAAATAGGATTCACAAGCATCACATTCATTCGCTTTTTTAACGGCGCAGTTGTAATAACTAAATCATAGCTTTCCTTAAATTGTTCATAGTCCCTTACCGTCATCGGCCCTATCAATTCAGCGTCTGTTAGCAGTTGTTCAAGCTGATACTGAAGCATGCGAGACGTTCCAATTCCATTGGCACAAACAATAACAATACGCTTTTGTTTTTGCCTTCCCGCTCTTTTTTTCATCCATCCTCCAAAATGAAGAGCAAAATAAGAAATTTCGTCTTCGTTAATACGTGTTTGAAGGCTTTTTTCCAAAGAAAACAACGCTTTTTTTGTCAGTTCCACTATATCCTGATATTTTGTTTGAATAGCTGAAAGCATAGGATTAGGAAGATGAATATTATAGAGAAGCCTGTAATAAGCCGTCTTCAAATGAATATATAAATTTTGTTCAAGCCGGTTTCGATCTTCAAATACTACACAAGCATAGGCTTGAAACCGCGATACCATTTCTTTTACAATGCTTCTCATCCAATCCTCACTATCTGCTTGATTTACTACATTTACTTTTGCACTTAGTAAGACAGTGGCAAGATAGTGCTTTTCTTGTGATGGAAGCCCAAATCCTAAAACGCTTTCAATTCCTTGCAGCGCTTTATATTGCCTGGTTTTTTCTAATTCGTCTTTTCTAGTAATCAAGGAGTCTACGTAGCGCTTGCTTTGAATGCGCTGAATACAGCATGTAAGCATATACGCTAATTGCGTCAGCATCTTGTCTGTAAACGCCATCCCCAGTTTATCTTCACACTCCACAAGCCAGTTATAAATCATTGAATATTCGTAATCTGCTTTCATGACCCT
Source organism: Priestia aryabhattai B8W22 (assembly GCF_000956595.1). Taxonomy (GTDB): domain Bacteria; phylum Bacillota; class Bacilli; order Bacillales; family Bacillaceae_H; genus Priestia; species Priestia aryabhattai. Next base: position 34,374 of record NZ_JYOO01000018.1, read on the forward strand.
TTTCAGCAATTTTTCTTGGTGTTGACTTATTAATTCCGTGATGTGTATATAAAGCAAATTTCGAATGTCGCTTTCAGATCCCTTTACTTCGTACCCATCTTTATAGCTGTACGTCAAAGATATGCCTTTCTTCGCCCACTTGTTTTTTAAGTCTTTAATGTCTTGCAGCACAGTATTACGGCTAACTTCTGTTTCTTCCATTAGCTGCTGAGTTCCGATTTTTCCGCCTCGAAGTATACACATCAAAGCAACGTATATTTGCCGGTCCTCAACTGATAAATAAGCAGATGGCATAACATGAGAAAATTGTTTAGCAACTTGATCCTTTGCTTGATCGTTTAGAAAAAAACCTTTTCCATATGTGTACTGAACAAACTCTAATTCTTGCTGACACAGCCAATCGTTAATTTTCTCAATATCGTAATAGATGGTACGTCTTGACACTTGAAACTGTTTCATTAACTCTTGTACTGGTATAAATGTTGCAGCTTGAAGCAAAACTTGCAATACGGCCGTACTGCGTTTGTCTAACACATGAATCACCTTCAGTCCAATTCGTGCACAAATTGAAATACTTACTACGCTTTATGCTTTTACTATACTACGGGTCTCGCAAAATGATTAGACCGAATTCACCCACATACATTGTGCAAAAAATGTACTCAACAAAAAAAGAAGTGCTGTATGCACTTCTTTTAGGGGTTAATCTTTAGTCTGCTGTACCTTAGCTTCTTCAATCGCTTTTTTTAAATGTCCGTCATGTTTAACAAGCAGCCGGTGCACTTCATCACCTTCTATAGAAGTAAGAAGCGCAAGGATAGCAGCTTTTGGCGTTTTGTAGGTTTGTAAACTTTCCGCTGCCTCTTCTGATGAGACACCTGTTAGTTCTGCAATAATATTTTTAGCACGCTGTACGAGTTTATCATTGGTCGGCTGTACGTCTACCATTAGATTGCTGTAGACTTTACCAATTTGAATCATAGAAGCAGTCGTCAGCATATTAAGAACAAGCTTTTGAGCAGTTCCGGCTTTCATTCTTGTAGAACCTGTTACAACTTCCGGCCCTGATTCTGCTACTATTGCATATTGTGCTTCTTGTTCCATAGCTGATTGAGGAGAATTTACAACGCAGCCCGTTACTGTCCCCAGGCTGTTTGCATACGCAAGCGCTGAGAGTGTATAAGGAGTTCTTCCACTTGCAGCTATACCTACAAGAATATCTTTATTTGATAAATTAATCGCTTTCAAATCTTCTATCGCTTGTTCTTTGTTATCTTCTGCTCCTTCTAACGCATGCCGAAGCGCTTTGTCTCCTCCGGCTATAATACCAATTACTTGTTCGGCAGGTGTACCGAATGTTGGTACACATTCCGATGCATCTAACACGCCCAGGCGTCCGCTTGTACCTGCTCCGATATAGATAAGACGGCCGCCTTGTTTAAAAGCGCTGACAATTTCATCTACTAACAAGGCAATAACAGGAAGCACCTGATTGATTGCATGAGGCACTTGATGATCTTCTTCATTAATTTTTTTCACAATTGCCAGGCTTGATAATTCATCAATGTTTAAGGTTTGCGGATTGCGTTTTTCTGTTAAGATATGATTCAAGTTCACTGTGATCCCCTGCCTTTTCCACCATCATTTTTTCTCTATTTATACTTCTTCATGAACAAACGATAAGCCCCTTTAGCAGATGATACTTGCTGCATTGCCCACTGGATATGCTTTATTTCTTTTTCACATGCTTCCTTATAAACATTAAATACTTCTGGAACTTCTGTTAAAATGCTGCCTTTGCATGCCAGCAAGCAGCTCCCTTCAAACTGCTGTTTCTTATACAAACGCAGCGTCATGTTTGCAAGGTTCTTTCCAGCTTGCTGAAGAATGTCACTTGCTTCTTGTTTATGATTTCTCGCTTGATTTACAACAAGCAGAGTGAGTGAAGCAACTTCTGATTTAGGAGATGAATAGACAAACTTTTTTATATCGTGTATGGTATCTGCTTTTACATGTTGCAAGATTGTCTGACTAAGGCTGCTGTAAGGACGGTTTTGATCATGCTCTTTCGTCAGCAATATAAGTGCTTGAAGACCAATCCAATATCCGCTTCCTTCATCTCCAAGAAGATGTCCCCACCCTCCGCCGTATTCGTACACTCCGTCTTTTTTTCCAATGCCGACAGCTCCAGTTCCTGCAATGGTTAAAATGCCGTCTTTTCCACTTAAAAGTGCTTCATGTGCAATCATGGCGTCATCATATACCCCTACTTCTACCTGATAACGATTATAAAAATACTTTTTTATTTCTTCTTTAGATAATGCTTTACTTCCAGCAAGTCCTAGTGAAATCCCTTTACATGTATGACCAGCAAGCGTCGTTTTGCACGCCGTAATACATTCATCAATATGAGTAATAGCCGTATCGTAATGAATAAGCAAATTGCCGTAACCGCTTTTTGAAACAGCAAGCTCTTGACCGTCTAAGCTGTACGCAACGGCTTCTGTTTTTGTTCCGCCACCGTCGATACCGATAATATAGTCCATTTCATCACCGCTCACAAAAAGCAAATTTATCCCATGGCTGCAGTTCATTTAAGAAGAAAATTTCCTCTTCTGCAATGCGCCCTACTACGTTAGTTTTCCCTGAGTTTTCCATGTCTAACAGCGCAATTTGCAGCTCCCCTTTGTACTGTCCGTAGAGCTCATTTTCTATTAAAATATCGCCTCTTCGAATGGAAGGAGTATGCGTAGGCTTGAATTCTTCTTTTTTATATTTTACTCGGCTTTGCGTAGAGCGAATTAAATAATCGGATACGTCTCCTCGGTAAAAATGAAACTCTTCCAGCACAATTTTCTTTTCAAGCTCAGTAATCGTATCATACAGAGTCACATTAAAGGTAAAGCGCTCTTGCTGGACAACATCGCGCAGCGACTTCATTTCTTCTTCCGATGCATACGCATTGGCGATAATTGCACAATCAATTAACTCCGTTTTAAAAAGATGCTTAGCCTGCACATCAATCGGAAGCGTGCGGTGCATCTCAAGCGTACAAAGCCCTTCAGTAACAGGCCACGGTCCAAAAGTAGCGCTTGGTGAATTAATAAAAGCAGCGGTTTCTAGATTATGTTCTTTAAACAATGCTGAACACTTCCTAAAGTGATCATACGACAATCCTGCGTACCGATGAGGATAGAAATTATGCGATCCCAATAGCTGTTTTCGATTTGGCCGGTAACTTAAAATATTATCGACATACTTTGTTGCATTGCTCATATTAATTTCAATTTTTAAGCCGTATGGATTAAAGGTCATAATAGACTCTTCATTTCCCGTATAACCTAAATCAAGACGAATAGCATAAGCTCCTAGTTCGTGAAAAAAAGATAAGTCATCATAGGAAATGCCAAGCGCTCCAAATACGCGAGGAGCGATATCCACTACTACTTCCATCTCTAGCTCATTGGCAAACTCAATGATTTCTTTAAAATTTGCCATTACTTTTTTCTGATCGCCTTCAACAGAAAGCAAGCACGTAAAAATGCGGGTAAATCCGTATTGATGCGCAAGTGCTATATACGCTTTATCTTTTTCCACAGTCGAATGTTCCGGGTAAATCGCAATACCTAGCTTTTTCATTGATTTTCGCCTTCTTTTTTAAATTTTTTAATAAGCTTAATCATATGTTCAATTAATTTTTGCTCTGAAATAGCCGTCATTAAATGATCTTGTGCGTGAATTAAAAGCAGCGACTTTTCAATTGTTTTTCCGGTCAATTCACGTTGAATAAGCGTCGTTTGCGTTTTATGAGCATGACTGAGCTCTTCTTGAGACTGCTTTAAAAGTTCGTCAGCTTTATTAAAATCATAATCTTCAGCTGCTTCTAACGCTTCGTATGCCAGTGATCTAGCATTTCCTCCGTATGCAATAAGTTCAAAAATTTCATTTTCCATATTTGCTGCTTCTGTCATTTCTTCCATCCCCTTTTTTATAGTGGCACAGGCGTAATGTTTCCTAATATTACAGGAGACAAGGCGCCGGTTGCGCTTGGTACATTGCTTGGATAACCTAAAAGTGTTTCATTTGCGAGCACCGCAAAAGCTACGGCTTCTTTTGCTTCTGAAGACATTCCTATTTCTTCTTGGGTATACACACGGCACCGCTTTCCTAGCTTGGTTTTAATCATATCCATCAGCGTATTGTTATAACTTCCTCCTCCTCCAATAATCACTTCGTCAATAGAATAGGCAGGAAAAATAAATGTCTCATAGTGATGTACAATGGATGATGCCGTGAACATAGTAATCGTAGCCAGCAAATCTTCTTTTTTATGTTTGCTATATTTCTCTAGCAGTCTCCTTGTGTACTGTGTACCGAACAGTTCTCTTCCCGTCGATTTAGGAGGAGAAAGCTTCATGTAATCATGATTCATACAGTCTTCTAAAAGCTCTGAAATAATAGTTCCGCCAGCTGCTAAACGCCCATTTCCATCAAATGAAACATTAAAAAGCTGCTGACACGCTTCATCTATCATCATATTTCCCGGCCCCGTATCAAAAGCTACTACGGGTATAGGAGAGTGTTTTGGCGGAATCAACGTTACATTCCCAATGCCTCCAATGTTTTGAAGCAGCCTTGTACGGTCACTGTGGCCATACAAAATCCGTTCCGTATGAGGAACTAACGGAGCACCTTGCCCGCCCGCTGCCATGTCCATCACCCTGAAGTTTGCCACTACCTTCGTTTTGGTTTCATAGGCAATAACAGCGGGCTCTCCAATTTGCAGGGTAGACATTGCTGTATTTCCTGAAGCATAAGGCTGGTGGTAAATGGTTTGCCCATGCGATCCGATGACATCTACATGTTCAAGAGAAAAACCGGCTTCTTGGCACACTCTTTTCACTGCATCTGCAAATGCATAGCCCAGTTTAAAATTTAAGCTACAGATCAGCTGCACATTTGAAGATTCAACAGAAATGGCCTGTTCAATTTCCTTTTTTAACTGAGAAGAAAACGGCATAGTAATGAAATGAAGAAGCGTAACTTTACTTTCATAGCCGCTTCCTTCAATTTGAACAAGAGCCGCATCAATTCCATCAAGTGACGTTCCTGACATAAGTCCCACAGCATACATACTACGCATTCACTTCCTTAAAAAAAGCGGGTAAATACTTGCGATGAGCTTGAAGCAGTTCATCTAAGACCGCCTTAGCCAGTTCGTCACTTGAAACAAGCGGATTAATGGTCAGGGCAACAAGTGCTTTTTCATAAGATCCTGTAACGGCAGCTTCTGCTCCTACTCGTTCAAACGATTTAATTTGCTGCACAAGTCCGTTCACTTCTACAGGAAGTTCACCAACAGCAAGCGGTACCGGTCCTTGTTTTGTTATGATACAGTTTAATTCAACCGCTGATTCATTCGGCAGTGAAGAAATCGCGCCGTTGTTTTTTACATTTACTGTTTGAATATCACCTTTATCGTTGTAAATGGATGAAATTAAATTACATGCGGCATCGCTGTAATAGGCTCCTCCTCGTTTTTCCAGCTGCGGAGGCTTCATTTCTAGATTTGGATTTTTGTAGAGTTCGAAAAGCTCTGCTTCTAATACTTTGACCACTTCAGCGCGCGTGGCACCTGACTGAAAGGCCAGAAGCTCTTCTGCTAATATTTCTTTTGTTTTATAGTAGTAGCGGTGATAAGGACATAAAATCACGCCGAGAGCTTCCAAAAAATCCGGTTGCCACGGAATAGGAGCTATGTTTTTCATTGTTACTTGGGACTTTGGATCACTTAATCGGCGAATAACTTCTTGCGTTACTTTCTTTCCTTTGACATACACATGCAGTCCATATACCAAGTGATTTAATCCTGCAAATTCAATGTACACATCTTCTTTTTCTATTTGAAGCAAGCTGGCAATCGAGTTTGTCATATGTACAGGCAGGTTGCAAACTCCTACTATTTTAGAATGCTTTCCGTAGCGAAGCAGCGCCTCCGTTACCATACCTGCAGGGTTCGTAAAATTAATAAGCCAGGCGTTTGGACAAATTTCGTGTATTTCCTCGGCAATTTTCAACAAAACCGGGATTGTTCGCAAGCCCTTGAATAATCCTCCCGCCCCGTTTGTCTCTTGACCAATCATTCCGTACTTAAGAGGGATACGCTCATCTTGAATACGCGCATCAAGCTGACCTACTCTAAGCTGTGTTGTTACAAAATCAGCATTTATTAATGCCTTTTTTCGATCAAGCGTTAAATGAATTTTCATATCAACACCTGCTTTTTTGACCATTCTCCTTGCGAGTGCTCCTACAATTTCAAGCTTCTCTTTTCCTTCTTCAACATCTACAAGCCATAGCTCTCGAATCGGAAGCTCATCATATCGTTTAATAAACCCTTCGACCAATTCAGGTGTATAGCTTGATCCTCCCCCTATTGTCACCACTTTCATTTTTTGCCCCTCCTTGTTAAAAAACGGCTAAATATGTAACGGCTGTGCACCCTGCTCCAAGCAAAACAAAGCGGGTACAAACGGCAGTTTTAGATAAAGCTGCGGTTGAAAGCCGAACGGAAATAAATGTTGTAAGCAGCGCTGCTGATAGACTTGTAATGACAAATAAACTATGCTGTGCTGATAAACCAGCATACTGCAGCAAAGGTGTAAAAATAACGTTGCAAAGAACCATGGTTAGCAGAAATAAAAACACGGTTTTATATCGAAACCGAACAAACATTGATCTCCACTCCTATTAAAGAGATAGAAGCCAAACAAGTTGGCTTCTCTTTTTTTACATTTGAACTGAACTATCGGATGGTGCAACCGTTGCTTCATCGCTTTTTTCCATTTCAACCATCTTTCGGTCGTACATTTTAAAGAACGGGAGATAAATGACAACAGAAATAGCAATATTAATAACGACTAGCACAACCGCCCGCCAGTCCCCCCCTGTCGACAGATAAGCTCCAATTGGCGCTGGAAGCGTCCAAGGAACCATTACGTAGGTTGGAGTAATAAGGCCTGTCGCCGTTGCTGCGTATGAAATGATTGTTGTAATAATCGGGATAATGATAAATGGAATAATTAAAATAGGATTTAAGACAATTGGCAGACCGAAAATAATTGGCTCGTTAATATTAAAAACCGCTGGAATAAAAGATGTTCTAGAAAGCGCTTTCGAATATTTAGATTTTGAGAAAAACAGCATCGCTAAAGCAAGGCCCAGCGTCGCTCCAGATCCTCCGATCCACACAAACCACTGAAAGAACGTTTCGGGTGCAATATATGGAAGCGTTGAAGCTCCGTCTGCTACCGCTTCAGCATTTTTCGCTAAATACACTTCCCATACAGGCCGTGCCACTGTCCCAACAACAGAGACGCCGTGGATTCCAAATGACCAGAAAAACGTAATTAAGAAAACCGGTATTAACACTCCTGCTAAACTATCTCCAGCTTCTACAAGCGGAGCAACTAGTTTATCAACTAAATGGTGAAGATCGATACCTAAAACAATGGTAATAATCGTCATAAGTACAACAACAATTGCAACCGGAATGAGCGCTTCAAAAGACCGTGATACCGAAGGCGGCACTTGTTCCGGCATTTTAATGGTGACATTTTTTGCTTTACAAAACCTGAGAATCTCCACCGACAAAATCGATACAATCATCGTTACAAATAAACCGTGACCTCCAAGGTTTGTCATTGGAAGCATAAACCCTTCTTCTTCAATCAGCTTTGGAGTCACCGTAAGAAGTAGTGCAGCTACTGCAATTTGCGCTCCTGACAGCGGATCGAGATTATAGCTTTTGGACAAGTTGTACCCTATCCCAAAAGCTATATATAAAGACATAATAAACATCGTGACTCGATACGGTATTAAAATATTGGCGCTGTTATCAGCTGCCCATTTTGCAATTGTGCTGTCTTGCGGCACAGGCGGAAATGCTAGAATCAAGAAAAAACTTCCGATAATGATAAACGGCAAAGCGGAAATAACGCCATCACGAATGGCTTGAAGATGCCGCTGTTCTGATAGCCTGGCCATAGGTCCTGATAAATTGTTCTCTAAAAACGACACAAATTTGCTCATATACCCTTTCCCCCTCCATGTTCTCCCCTTGTGTAATAAACCCCTTTTCTATTTAAAAAGCAGGAATACACCTGCTTTCCTCAGCTAACGAGCTGTTGAACCGTTTTATAAAGCGTCGGACCTCCAAGCGGCGTATAAGCCTGCGGCGGAATCGGCCCGCACGGAACAGAAGCTTTATCCGCTTCCGCTTTCACTGCGTTAAACCGGTGGCGAATCTGCGGTGCAACCATTACAACATCCCAGCCTTTTTGAATTTCTTCTGCCACTTCATTTGTCCCAATTGCCAGCACTTCCATATCCGTTCCGTGCTTTTGTGCTTCCGTTTTTAACGCTTTTACCACAATCGCACTTGACATTCCTCCAGAACATACAAACAATACCTTCATTTTCTCGTTTCCCCCTACCTCTTTATTTTTTGAATTACATTATGTGTATCGATTATGCGTTCAAATACTTGATTGCCTTTTTGAATACATAACCGTATAAACATCGCATCTACAACGGCTAACTGAGCAATACGAGCGCTCATCGTTCCAATTCGGATATGCTGTTCTTCTACTGAAATAGTCAGCAGAATATCAGCTAATTTAGAAGCTGGCGATGACCCGTGCTGCGTTAGCAAAATAACGACTGCTCCTTTATCTTTGGCTATTTGCATCAGCTCCACTACTTCTTTTGTTTGACCGGAAGTCGATACTACAAACAGCACATCCTCTTTTGTCATGTTTGTAGCCATCACCATTTGAACATGACTATCTAATGAAAACAGCGCTGAAATATCAATTCGAAGCAGTTTATACTGCGCATCTAGCGCAACTACAGATGATCCCCCTGCTCCGTATAAAAACACTCGCTTCGCTCCATGAATAGCTTCCGCAGCTGCATCAATTGCAGAAGAACTCACTAATCGACTCGTATTCATAAGTGCACTCATACTTTTGCTCATGACTTTTTCAAGCACGGCTTCGGTCTCGTCTTCGAAATTAACCGGAAGATTGGGCAGCTGCTCGTTATTCACCTTATGGGCATCTTTTGCTAATTCAATCTTTAATTCTTTAAAACTATTGATTCCTACACGCTGACAAAAGCGGATAATCGTAGCCTCGCTGCACTGACACTGCTTAGCTAGCTGTTTGGTCGTTAAGTTCAACGTGGTCGTAGGATTTTCTAACACGTAATCAGCTACTCTTCCTTCAGCAGGACTGTAATGATTCATTTGTGCATCGATTAAAGTAAGTACGGAAAATTGGCGCATGAATTCCTCCATCGTTAAGTAACGTATTTCTAAAATATTCTTTAAATTACCATTATTATATTTTTTCTGAAGTTTAATTTCAATATTTTTCTGATATTTTTAAAACTTTATTTTATTTTTCAGAATATTTTATTAAAATCTATTGTGAATATAACGACCGCATGCTATATTATGAAAGAAATTTTATCTCAACCCAAAAAGAAGGAGGAACGAATATGCATATTAAAAAATGGATTGGAGGCGTCCTGTTTTTGCTGCTGTTTTGTTCGAGCGCATTACCTGCTAAAGCAGACGTACCTACCACGTATCAAAAGCGGGAGCTTCGAGCCGCTTGGATTGCAAGCGTATACAATATTGACTGGCCTTCTCAGCCTGGTCTTCCGGTTGAGCAGCAGAAAAAAGAGTTTGCCTATTTGCTAGATGAAGTCAAAAAAATGGGGATGAATGCTGTGGTCGTTCAAATTAAACCTACCGCTGATTCCTTTTATCCGTCGAAATATGGCCCGTGGTCAGAATATTTAACGGGTACACAAGGAAAAGATCCCGGCTACGATCCTCTAGCTTTTATGGTGGAGGAAGCACATAAGCGCAACTTAGAATTCCACGCATGGTTTAACCCTTACCGCATTACCATGAATCATACTGATTTAAACAAACTTGCCGATAATCATCCTGCCAAACAACATCCTGATTGGGTCGTCTCCTACGGAAAACAACTCTACTACAACCCAGGTATTCCAGAAGTGAAAAATTTTATTATTGAAGAAGTGCTCGAAGTCGTAAGAAACTATGATATTGATGCTGTTCATATGGACGATTATTTTTATCCTTATAAAATTGCAGGGCAAACGTTCCCAGACCAAAAAACATATGAAACCTACGGTGCTCAAACATTTTCGAATATTGAAGACTGGCGACGTGACAATGTTAATCAGCTTGTTCGAGATTTAAATACGTCTATTAAAAGAACAAAATCATACGTAAAATTTGGTATCAGTCCGTTCGGCGTATGGAGAAACATTGCTAATGATCCAACTGGCTCTAAGACTACTGCTGGACAAACAAACTACGATGATTTGTATGCCGATACGCGTACGTGGATTCAAAATGGATACATTGATTACATCACTCCGCAAATTTATTGGAATATCGGATTTGAACCCGCTGCCTACGATACGCTGCTCAACTGGTGGAGAGATGAAGTTCACGGAAAGCCAGTCCACCTTTATATTGGACAAGCTGCTTACAAAATTAATAACAACGCGGTAGAGGCATGGTCTGATCCCGATGAGTATCCAAGGCAAATTGCCCTGAATCACCAATTTCCAGAAGTACACGGGAGCATGCATTTTAGCCTGAAAGATTTGAACCGAAACCCACTAGGAATAAAAGACAAGCTGCAAAACGATATTTATAAACATCCTGCTCTTATTCCGTCAATGCCTTGGCTTGATGATACGGCCCCAAAAGCACCAAAATTAAAAAACGCGGGCCCTCATACAAAAGAAGCGGCGTTTGAAATTCGAGATCATCAGCAGAATGATTCCGCATATTATGCCATTTATCGCTTCCAGGGCAATAAACGAGGCGAAATCCACAACGCAGAAAACTTGCTGACGACCGTTCGGAAAACAGGAGAAACACAATTGTTTGCAGATCAAAGCGCACTCAAAAATCAAACATACACATATGTTGTAACCTCTGTTGACCGTTTGCATAACGAAAGTGCTGTTTCCCGCACGCTTACTGTAAAAGCATCTCATTAAAAAAGGTTCTATAGCAAAATGTATGGTAGGATAAAGAAATCAAATGATGCTTTATCAAGCCATTCTGTTATAGAAAGTAGTGAAAAAAAGATGGAACCAAACTATGACCGCGCCTTTGGCGTATATGGAATTTGTATGCGAGATAACAAGCTGCTTGTTATCAGAAAAAATAGAGGGCCGTATATTCATCGCTTTGATTTGCCAGGCGGACAGCTAGAACACGGTGAAACATTAACAGATGCGATGAAAAGAGAATTTAGTGAAGAAACGGGCTTTAAAATTACTATTATTTCTCAAGCGGGTACAACGGATTTTCAGTATCCCTGTAAGTGGAAAGAATTTACCCATGTACATCACATTGCCGTTTTTTATCACGTAGACATTGCCGGCGGTGAGCTTCTTTCCAACCCGGTCCAGTTTGAAGGACAAGATTCTTTGGAAGCATTGTGGGTCGCACCGCAAGATCTTAACATCAATAATGCTTCTCCTCTTGTTCTAAAAGCAGTGGAATCTTTAAGCTTATTATCATGGCCTTATGAATCTCAGATTTATGATGAATGGGAACTTAAAACCTCCGAACGATAATGATGATAGTGACTAAACATTACTGCTGAATATCGCAGGCTTAGCTTCTGTTTAGGTCAAAATCAGAAAATATGTTTAATTTCTTTCTAATGGTGGAACAGACAAGTAACACTACTTAATCACTAATAGAAAGGAAGATTAACATGAGTAAAGGTTTAGGAGATAAAGTTAAAGGAAACGTATCAAAAGCTAAAGGTGAAGTAAAAGATCAAGTTGGAAATGCAACGAATAACCGCGACCTTCAGCGTGAAGGAAAAGCTGAGAAAACAAAAGGAAATGCTCAAAAAGCAGTAGGCGAAACAAAAGATACATTTAGCAATAAATAAAAAAAGGACGAGCTTATGCTCGTTCTTTTTTTATTTAATAAGCTGATTTAAGCTTTTAATGATTACGTTTGGCTGCAATTCTTTATGTTCAGCTACATTTCCTTTTCGGTTGACCCAAGCCGTTGCGAACCCGTAGTTTTTAGCACCGGCAATATCCCATGTATTCGATGACAAAAATAATACTTCTTCTCTTTTTGCGTTCATTTTGTTTTTTGCATAGTGATAGCTTGCCATCGTAGGCTTGTACTGTTTGATTTCGTCTACGGAAATAACGTCTTCAAATAAATGATTCATGTTGTGATAAGAAACAAGCGGATCAATCATGTTCTTAGGACCATTCGTAAAAATAGCCAGACGATAGCCTTTTTCTTTTAAATAGGCGAGCACCTCTTTGACCTCATCGTAGACATTCAGCTTCATATAAGCACTCATCAGCATTTTTTCTTCGTGTTCCGTCAAATCAATATCATTTGCTTCTGCTGCATATTTCAGGGATTGATTTGTTAATGTATAAAAGTCAACGTATCTTCCCATCAGCTGATATTGCATTGCATATTCAATTTGCTTCAAACGCCATAAATGGCTAATACTTTCTCCTCGTTCCGGATACAGCTTATCACACGTTTCAATAACGGTATGTACATCAAACAGTGTTCCATATGCATCAAACAAAATTGTTTTAAATTTCATCTGCGTTCGCCTCCTTCTTTCATTTTACCCACTCGTAAAAAAACATAACGTTTTTTCTGTTAAAAAAGAGGCATATTACCAGCTGAGGTATACTCATTTCTTATGAAGATAAAAAAACAGCAGGCTCTCCTACTGTTTATAATCCCACACGACTTTCCATTCTCCTTTTTCACGAACAGCATACACTTTCTGCACCAAATCAAAGTTTCCATATTTCCCTTTATACGTTTGGATAACGGTCATTTCGTAAACAACAGGAAACGCTTTACGATCATTTTCCATCTTCCAGCTCTTTCTTTTTTCAACATCTTCAATGGAATACGTAAAGGTGTCTACCCCAAAATGATTGAGAAATACGTGTGCACGATCTTGTATGTATGCACCTTTTGTCCACTTCTTTTTCATGGATGAATGAAAAAGGTTCCATGATTCCGAAAAGTTCCCTTCCTGTTCTAGCGTATAAAATTCTTTTACGGCAGATTTGGCTTGATGACTCGGAGAAAAGAATGTAAATTGAAACATCCAAATTCCCAGCGCAATAACAGAAAGAAACACAGCTACTCCTAAACTTCGCTTCAAAAGCAGTGTTTTTTTTCGATACAAGTAAAAAGCCCCTTTATCAAAAATGCAGTATACAACAGCTTATTCGATATCGAGGCTTTTTAGTATTGCTGAACTAAACTTATGGGGCATATCCTCAAAAAAAAGAGATTGAGACATAACTACATACATGAAATCTACGTTCACTTAACCATAAAAGATCCGAACGTTTCATCGTTCGGATCTTCCTTCAACTAAAATACATTTGTCTCAGCCTTTTTCGTCGCTATACAATGTGAAAAGCCATTTGCATGGCTGCTAAAAAGCCTACGAACACAAGGCCGGTCACGAGACCCTCTTTCCAATCTGGGCGGTCCCCTCGAACAAATTTAGCAATATCATACGATAGCATTGCTGCTAAAAAAATCGATAAGACAATATACAGCGGCTCCATCTTTTATCACCCACTATTTCTTTTCTTCAGTGTAACAACTTTTTCATAAGTATGCATGTAAGAAAAACAGCTTAAAATTCTTGACGAATGTGTGAAATTTCTCTTTTTTATGCATAAACTACTTAAAAGCGCGAAAGGAAGATGCCGTTTGTCTGCTTTTAATCCTCAGCAATTTAGCGTTACATACCGGCAAGGAAGCACGCCCACTTTCCCTTTTATTGGGCGCCGCTATACGCTCACTCATTCTGAACAAACAGATGATTTATTTCTTTGGATCGATGAAAAGTTTGCTGTTGATCAATTAAATGAGCAGCGAAATGAGCTTTTTGCCGAATGGCTCCACAAAGACGGTGTTGATACGCTGTATGTATACGTATTTATTGGAAATGAACAGACGGAAAAGTCTGTGCAAGCCATTCGTTATGCTATTTTCAAACAAGAAATGCCTTACTTGCTAAAAGCATTGCGCTACGGTGATGCCACGTTTTTCAACGCTCACCCTGCTTTAGATCGTTCCCCCATTTACGTACATTTTCATTCCAGCGACAAAGAATTTCATTCCATTCGATATTTTCAAACGCCTTCTCACTATGCCTAAGCATATGAGAAGGGGCCTTTGCTCCGTTAATCTCCTGTTTTCCAAACTCCATTTCTTCTAGGGTCTCCCGCTCCTTCCATTTGTTTATCTTGAAAATTAATGGTTAATGCTTGGATACCTCCATAAAAGACGTTGCTTTCCTTTGTTTCTATTCGAAACGCAGAAGGAATATTTTTTGTATTTAAATCAGGCTCTACATAAATAGTCGAATCGTCAAAAATAAATCTCGGTTCATTTACAGCTTCTTGAAGCGGTTCATTCCCTTCAAGGTTTTTAGAAAGTACCTGAGTTAAAATTTGAGGAATCCGTGTTCCGCCCGGAGAACCTATTCCCATCGCCCACTCGCCTTTTTCTCTTATAATAGTTGGAGCCGTAAAAGTTCTTGCTCTTTTTCCTGGCTCACGATTATTCGGTTCTTTGCTTCCAAACGTATCAGCATTGTTATTAAGAAAAAAGCCGTCAACTTGTTCACCTGTACCAAAGAAGTTACTTAACGTATTGGTTGTTGATACAACGGTTCCTTCTGAATCAATAACTACAAAATGTGTTGTACTTTCGTGTTCTTCATCGCCTTCACCTGAAGAACGTGTCGGGTGATTGACCAGGTTTGTTATATAATCATCACTAACTAACTCACTTGAGTTTTGATGATGAAAGTCAGGATCTCCGATTTGTTTTAATCGGTCTGAGTAAGCTG
This sequence comes from Priestia aryabhattai B8W22, assembly GCF_000956595.1. Lineage (GTDB taxonomy): Bacteria > Bacillota > Bacilli > Bacillales > Bacillaceae_H > Priestia > Priestia aryabhattai. The sequence goes on from NZ_JYOO01000018.1 coordinate 49,376, forward strand.
TCTTTTTTAATTCTGTTCATCGTTTCGTAATAGTCTTTGTCAGGCATTGTTTCAAGATTTTCTGTCTCTGCCATTTTTAACATTTGAATAAGTGTAATTCCAGAAAAAGGCGGAGGCGCTGAAATCACTTCTGTTCCATTGTAAGTAGACACGACAGGCTTAGTTTCTGTTACTTGATAGGAAGATAGGTCTTTTTTAGAAATAGGCGTTGCATCAGCAAGATCTTGTGCCACATCTCCTTTATAAAATGCAGATGCACCTTCTCGCTGAATCTTAATTAACGTTTTAGCCAACACTGGCTGCGTCAGCTTTTCTCCTTCTTCAATTGCTTCTCCCTTCGGATAAAATGCGGATAGATCATCCACATCCATCCTTCCTCGAGAATAATACAATCGAGAAGATAAAAGAGAGTCTACTTCAAACCCTTTTTCAGCGTATTCAACAGCCGGCTGAATTAAATCACTCATTGATTTTGTGCCATACTTCTGCTGAATATATTCCATACCAGCGACAAATCCCGGCACGCCGTTTTTACCGCTCATAGAAGTTGGAGCGGTTTCCCGGTAATCGATAAAGGTAGCAGGCTGATCTTTTTTGGCGATCAGCATACCTCCGCCTCCGCCAATTCCAGATCCAAAAGGTTCGACTACGTTCAGGGCATACGAAATAGCAATAGCCGCATCTACTGCATTCCCGCCTTCTTTTAATACGTCCATCCCTACATTTGCTGCCAGAGAATTAGACGAACTCACACCATAAGAATGATCATTATTTTTTTTAAGCAGCTTTTTAGGACTAAGATCTGTACTCGATTGACTCATAAAAAAAGCGGCTATAACGCAAATTAATAATAAAAAAGCAATAATATTAAACAACAGTAATTTCTTATTCACATCTTACCCTCCATTTTTACTTATCTGTATATTTTGTGAAGCGCTTTCATTTTTATCCATACATTAAATTGCACACAAAAAAGACATCGTCCCAGACGATGCCTTTTTTGTTACTGCATAAGATTTATTTTCCAGCGGCTGCCGCAGCATCATTTACTGCATCTGTAGCAGCTGATTTTGTTTGTTCAATCATTTTTACGTTATTTTCAATTTTTTGCTGTTCATCTGTTGAAAGAGTAGCCGGATGCTTCAAAGCTCCAAGTCCTGCTACTACTCCTGCTACAATAGCAATTGGTCCTACAATCCCTACGATACGTTTTGCGATCATTTTCTATTCCTCCAATTAAGTTAGTCTGTACTTTTTTCCCATAAACCGTGGCGGCGCGGATCAGCGTCACCTTGAATCTTATTTTTCTTTAAGTCTTTCACAAGAGCTTGAACGCCTCCGTAAAACATCGCGTTATCATTGTTTTTTAAGTCATAGCCGTACGTTTTTAAACCATCCTTCGTTGACTGTTTAAGCTTGGCTTCTGAATAAAACTTATGAGAATCAAAAATGACACGCTTGTTTTCTACTGCGTTTTTAATGGAGTCTTTGTTTTCGAAATAATCCCCAATTACTTGCGTTAACACTTGAGGAATGCGATTTCCTCCCGGTGTGCCAATGGACATTACCCATTCATCACCTTCACGAATAATGGTAGGGGCTGTAAATGTTCTTGGACGCTTGCCAGGTTGACGCTTATTAATTCCTTCCCCAAACGTATTGAGCGTATTATTTAAAAAGAACCCATCTACATATTCACCGCTGCCGAAGAAATTACTCAGCGTATTCGTTGTTGATACAACGGTTCCTTCACCGTCCATCACAACAAAATGAGTGGTACTTTCATGTTCTTCGACGTCGCTTACTTTGGTGTGATCTGTTTCAGTATTATTTAATTTATTACGAAGTAAATGCACGTAATGATCGTCGATCCAATCATTTGGCGTTTCTTTTATAAAAGCCGGATCGGCAATTTTTTTCAAGCGGTCTTGATAAGCTACTTTTGAAATTTGACCAAGAAAATGATAATAAAGACTAGGATGCGATTCCTTCAGCTTCCAAATATCTTCTTGATCCGTCATTTTTAACATTTGAATGAGCGTAGCACCAGCAAAAGGAGGAGGTGCTGAAATAATTTGATGACCTTTATAATTAGTTGATAGAGGTTTGCGCTCAACAGGCGCATACTTTCGCAAGTCTTTGTGACTTACTTTCGTTTCTTCTGTAATATCGTCTGCAATTTTCCCTCTATAAAAAGCATTTGGCCCTTCTTCCTTAATCTTTTGCAACGTGTTCGCTAATTCATGCTGTTTGACAATTTCACCTGTGTTAATGGCGTCCTTATCTGGATAAAAGCTAGGAATTTCATCTTCATTCACATTTCCTTTGTATGAAACCAGCCTATCGTGCAAATCTTTGTCCACTTTGTACCCATTTTCGGCATAGTTAATGGCCGGGTCGATTAGTTTGCTCATCGACAGAGATCCGTAGTGATGCTGAATATAATCCATACCAGCGACGAACCCTGGTACGCCAATCTCATCTTCTTTATCATTCTTAGGTGCAATTTCTCGGTAGTCAATAAATGTTGGAGAGGCATCTGCTGGATCAATCAGCATTCCTCCGCCTCCCCCAAGTCCTGATCCGTACGGTTCCACAACACCAAGCGTGTAGGAAATGGCAATAGCTGCATCAACTGCTGTACCGCCTTGTTTAAGAATTTCCATACCTACTTTTGTGGCGCGAGGATCTGAAGTACTTACTGCATATTCTTGTTTTGGAAACATAAATTGATAAACACATACACCTACTATGAGTGAAAAGATGACAATGGAAACAATAATCGTATTACGTTTATTTATCATCTTTTACCTCCTCTGTGTATGACGGGCTATTAGTTAGCTTGTGCTTCTTTCTTTTTGCGTTCCTCTGCATGTTTTATAATGCGAGAATGATCTAAGTTTAATTCAAACTTGTTTCGTTCTTTTTCTAACAGTTCAGGGTTTGAAGAAAACTTGTTTAAATCGTTATAAATACGCTTCATGCGCCAAGGGTTATCTGTTGGGGTTGGTGTACCTGCTTTAATAACCATTGGAATAACATCAATTTTAGCTTGGCCCTGCTTGTTTAAATGATACTGAACCATCGCTGTATTTTTCGTACTTGACCACCCTTGGTCAAAAATAAAGTTTCCTAAGCTATAGAAAATAACCGAACCTTTATATACGTCATATGACTGTAGAACGTGCGGATGGTGACCGATGATAATGTCCGCACCAGCGTCTACCATCGCTTTTGCTAGTCCTTCTTGACGAGGACTTGGCTGTGCATCGTATTCCTCACCCCAGTGGGCATTTACTACAACTAAATCAGCATTTGCTTTCGCTTGCTGAATCGTGCTGAAAATAAGATCCGGGTCTGCTTTTAAAATACCTGGGTTGTTTTTTCCAGCCGACATTCCGTCTGAATATACATCCGTAAAGCCTACGGTTGCAATGCGGATGCCGTCAGCATCTTTATACGAAATATGCTTTGCTTCTTCAGAGTTACGGCCAGCACCAACAAAATCTAATTTGTTTGCTTCAAAAGTAGAGATCGTATCTTCTAACCCTTTTGCACTGTAGTCCATTGAATGGTTGTTCGCTAAGTTTAATACGTCGAAACCTGCATTTTTAACGGTCGCTAGATCAGCAGGCTTACTATATAAATGAATACCTTTTTCCATTGCTTTATATGAATCTACGTCGTTTGTTAAAATCGGCGTTTCGTAGTTCCCGCTTACGTAATCCGAATTTTTAAAGAACGGCTCCACGTTGCGGAATACAAAATCTTCTCCGTAGCGTTCAGTTACTTCTCTTACATGGCGACCCATCATAATGTCTCCGACCATAGTCATCGTTAAATCATTATTGGCCTCTGGATTAGCCGTCTCAGGGTTCTCAAGAGCATCCGAACGCTCCATCCATCCTGAAAGAGCTAAAATTACGATTAAAATTGGCGTTAAGATAAGAGCTTGCTTGCCTGTTGTAGGCTTTGTTTTCTTTATAAACATCAATACTTTTTCTTGAAAGTTTAATTTTTTCTCTTTCAACGCTTTCACCTTCCTTTACCAGCTGCGGTTTGTTTGTGTATTAAAATAAATAATAAACTTGCATAATTCCAAATGTTACACCACTTAATAAAACCGTTGTTCCAACTGTTAAAGGAAGACCTTGCTTTTGCATTGTATTTGCAATTAAGCCCGGTACAATGATACCAATTCCGCGTAATTCAAACACTTCAAACGGCAAGATCGGGAAGAAATAATCAAATGCAACTTTAATCACAATACCCGTAATTAACATCGCTGTAAATTTGCGACGTCCATATAAAATAACTACTTTTGAGATTCCGTACACGACGATAACGTACGTTAAAATACTAATTAAGAAAATCATTAAAATGGTAATTGGCTGATCAAATACAAGAGCTAAATACCCTGGTACGATAAGACCGGCTGGCAATACGCCCGTTTTTTCTGTAAAAATTAAGCTTAGTGTAACCCCTAACACAAGGGCAATATATAAATCTGATCCGAACATGAAATGGCCTCCTAGATTAAACTGCTTTTCTCATCTTTTTCATTTCAATAATAGCTTCAACAAGCGGCTCGGCTGAACCGTGGATATTTCCTACACCGTATACAATACGATCTTTTAAATAAGGCTTCATGCGCTCTAAAATTTCTTCTGTAGAAGCGCCTTCCATATCCCAGAATTCTTTTGTTGGCAATTCGCCTCTTTGGTGTGCAGCAGCGATTGGTGAGGTCGTCTGACCAATTGCAATCATTACGTCCGCTTCAATGTATGGCATTACATCTTCAGCAAATTGCTCCGTGCGATCTACACGGTCCGGACGGCAGTTCATAATGACAATAGGAAGCTTTTCACTATAGTTCATTGAATCTACACGTTCCCAAATACGAAGCGTGGAAGAAGCGTCGTTGGCAGCAAATCCATTTACTAAAAATGCTGGATTTTTTTCATCGCCAAACGTTGTAATTCTCATAGCTCCTGGATCAGGCTGAGCATTTAACATTCCTCTCATCGCTGTTTCAGCATCGATACCAAGTGCTTCTGCTACTGCTAAACCGATGGAAGCATTATCAGGGAAAACCATATAATCAAATTCGCGTAAATACGCTTCAGATACTTTATCATTGTCAGCTACAATCACCTTTGTGTTGCGCTCTGCAGCTATTTTTTTATAGTATTCCAAATATGGACCTTCAATTGTAACAAGGTGGCCATCATAAGGAATAGTAGCAGTGAACGCTTGAGCAACTTCATCTAGAGTTGGACCCATTACATCCATGTGATCTTCTAGTACGTTTACAATAACGCCTACCTTGGCTTGAATCAGCTGATTTTGGAATGTGATTTGATAATCAGGCTGTACCGCCATACATTCACAAATAAGAGCTTCCGCGCCAATATCGGCAACTTCATTTACCACTCGTCGCTGTTCTCCAATGTTCGGACCTTCTTTACGACGAATAATTGGTTCTTCTTCACTTGTATGCCAGTAGATCATACGCGCTTGTGTTCCTGTCGTTTTCCCTACTGTTTTGTAACCTGCTTCTTTTACAATACCTGTAATCAATCGTGTAACAGTGGATTTTCCGCGAATACCATTAACATTCACTCGTACAGGAATTGAATGCAGCTTGCGTAAATGTCTGCGATACTCCCAAACGCCATACCCTACTAAAAATAGGCAGCATAGGATAATTAAGATCATGTTTCATTCTTCTCCTTCCAAACTTCTCCTGTTGGATACGTTATGAACGCTTTTGATTCATAATGATAGATATACGATTTCATAGTTTCACTCCCTTTATATATGTATGGGAGCTAATCAATTAACAGCGCTAGCATGCTGCTAAAACACCTGCTTTGAAAAATGGACTCGAGTACCAATTTCAACAGCTCTAAAACTATCATCTGCGCTCATTAGTGGTCAATAGCTCAAATGTTATATATTCTTACAATTCCGATTGTCTATTTACAGAATTAAAAACTCATCGTTTTATTTAAAATTCACAGAATAGGTCTAAAGTTTATTTACCTAGAAAAATCCCATCGATACCTTTTTTTACCATAACAACAGGAATATTTTATACACCACTCTTACAATTAACACACGGAAATATTACGTAATTAAAAATTTCTTAACTTTAGAAAACGTTTTGTAATATAAAGGTAGAATAAAAAATATTTTATCCCATTAATTCCTTTTTATGGATATACCAATTGTATTTGTCTAACAACCGTACTTGTAAGGATGATAGATAGATATAAAAGTAAGAAAAATACATTTACTTACCATTTTATGCTTACATTTAACTTACTTAAATAGAAAGGACATTAAATATTTTTTTCTAATTATATAAGTATTTAGCCTCCATATGCGTCTAGTTCTTTTGTTGTTGTTTTATAGATTTCCTTTATTTAATATTCAATTCAGTAAATCTAAATCGCTTGACTATGGCCTCTTTTCCTATTTTTATTTCAATATTTTCTGAATCTTTCTACCGATAAAGGCAGCTTTCGTCCGATAAGATTGCCTATAAAAATGCATGATTTCTCACTTTTTTGGCATATGATGTTATCATAAAAAGAAGAAGTATCATCAAAAGGAGGAAAACAATGGTTGATACAATCCTTTATTTTCTATTTTCGTTTTGCTATATTGTCCTGTTTTTCTTTAGCATATATGTAGTAAGAAAAAACACTTCGCCGTTTTACATGCTTTTTCTTCCTTTAGTAATAGCTGGACTAATTTACGATAATATAATGATTGGGATTGGTTCATTTATCGGTGAAGGCGATACTTTACGTTCACTCAGCATGCTTCGCTTTTGGTTTCACGCTTTATTTACTCCTACTTTGGTGCTCTTTGCGTATGGCGTAGCGAAATACTCGACGATTACATGGGCTAAAAAACCTGTTGCCGGCATTCTTTTTTTGCTGACTACGTTTGCCTTAATTAGCTATGAAATAATCGAGACGATTACTCAGCGTATGGAAGTTATACGTGAATATGGCATTGTTCGCTATACATTAGTGGGATCATCCGGTCCCCCTCTTATGGTTCTCATTGTGGCGATTATTTTGCTTTTTGTTGGAATTTCCTTATTTCGCAAGACCAGGTGGAGCAGCATGATGATTGGAGTAGCCGTGATGATTGTAGGAAGTGCCGTGTCAATTCCTATACCAAGCACAGCCGTAACAAATACGTTTGAGCTTATTTTTATCTTCTCTTTATTTTTAACTCAGCGTCATTTAGTGAAAATACATTAAAAAGAAGCGATTTCCTTGCTTCTTTTTTTTATATTTGATATCTTTTACCTAACGACCGTTAGTTAGATTGAGGAGGAGCTTTTTTTGAGTGAATTATCAACTGTAGAAAAAATTAGAGCTGCAGCAATGGAGCTCTTTGGAAAGAAAGGCTATACAGAAACATCGCTTGCTGATATTTCATCAAAAGTAGGCATAAAAAAACCTTCCCTGTACGCTCATTTTAAGAACAAAGACGACTTATTTTTACTAACCGTGCATGATTTAATGAATTTATTTTTAACAAAGTTATCTGTTATATACGAACAGCATAAAACAAAGTCTGCTAAAGAACAGCTTTACTGCTTTGTTGTAGATTTCTGCACGATGATTGAAAAAGATTCTTTTGGCCAGATGTACCGTCGTCTTATTTTGTTTCCGCCTGAACATTTGCAGTCGGAAGTAAAAGCTATTTTCTTAAGAAGCGAACGATTGTCTGATCAAATCCTGCATGCTATTTTTACACAGGGAATGGCTGAAGGCGAAATAATTGAACGTCCCATTGATTTGTATATCAATAGCTTTTATTGTTTAACCGACGGACTGTTCATTCAGCGCTTTTATTATGAACCAGAGTATTATGACCAAAAAATCCACGATGCTTGGACAATATTTTGGGAAGGCATACGTGCTAAATAGGTCCTGTAAAAAGGGCTTATTATTATGCAAGGAGGAATTAAAATGGCATGGATTTATCTTATTATCGCTGGTTTACTCGAGATTGTATGGGCAATCGGCTTAAAATATTCACACGGATTTACTGAATTAACTCCAACAATCATTACGATCGTCACAATTGTCATCAGCTTTTATTTCTTTTCAAATGCCTTAAAACAAATTGCTGTCGGAACAGCTTATGCAGTGTTCACTGGTATAGGAGCTGCTGGCACAGCGATACTAGGAATGACCGTTTTAGACGAAGGTGCAAATATTGGAAAGATTTTATTTTTAGGATTAATGATCTTTGGAATCATCGGTTTAAAGTTAATTTCTACTGAAGGAACAGAAAGAGAGGAATCTTAACATGGCTTGGATTGCATTAATAGCTGCCGGTTTTTGCGAAGTGGGATTTGTAATTTTCTTGAAACTTTCAGATGGATTTAAGCGATTGTTTCCTTCGATTGGATTTATCCTTTTCGGTGCAGGAAGTTTTTATTTTCTCTCCTTAGCGTTAAAGGAAATACCTCTTGGAACAGCTTACGGTATATGGACGGGAGTAGGAGCTGCCGGAAGCGTACTTCTTGGCATGCTTTTCTTTCGCGAAGCAAAAGATATGCGTCGAATTCTATTTATTTTTTGTATTGTAGCAGGTGTAATCGGCCTTAAAATCACCGGATAAGGGTGTACTACTTCCCCTCTTTTCGTGCTATACTAAACTTGTAAACACTTTCAAAAAATAGGAGACGATGACAATGAACCTTGGGTTTGGAGAAATTGCCTTAATTGTATTTGTCGCTCTATTGCTTTTTGGTCCAAAGAAACTGCCGGAATTAGGCAAAGCTGCTGGAAAAACGTTAAAAGAGTTTAAAAACGCTACAAAAGGAATTATGGAAGAAGACGAAAAAGAAAAAGCCCCTCCTAAATAAGAGGCTTATATCTCTTTTAAAAGCTGACTCAAACGTTTGAGTCAGCTTCTTTGTGGTGAGAATATACTGAAATTTGATTTCGACCCGTACGCTTTGCTTCATATAAAGCCTGATCTGCTTGATGAACAATTGAAATGGGCTGTATGTTTTCGGATGGAACGACTGTCATTATCCCAACGCTGATTGTGACACACTTAAACACTTCAGAAGCCTGGTGGACAATTCCACGCTCCTCCACTTGCTGTCTAATAGCTTCTGCCATTTTATCGCTTCATATTGATTAGCTCGAGGAAGCAATATACCAAACTCTTCTCCTCCGTATCTTGCGACAAAAGCCGATTCGTCAAAGACAATGCTTTTAGCGATCTTCGCTACTTCTTTTAAGCATTCGTCTCCTTGAATATGGCCATAGGTATCGTTATACGCTTTAAAATAATCAATATCAAATAAAAGAAAAGAAAGAGGCTCTTTTTCTTTCCGTGCGTATTTCCACTCCATTTCCAGCTGTTTATCAAGAGATCGGCGGTTGTTCAGACCTGTTAGGCCATCTTTCATGGACAGCATTTCAAGCTTTTTATTGGCTTTGCGAAGATCACACTCAGCCTTCTTTTTCTCCGTAATATCTCGATATTCCCAATAGTGGCCAATATACACATGACCTTCATAGATTGGAATGTAGTCACGCGCATAAATTTTACCGTTGATAAAGGTGATTTCTTCATCTACTATTGACTCTTTTGAATAGACGGTGCTTTCTACCGTTTTTAAAAACCTAGCAGGATCTTTCAACATAGGAGCGTGAGGTAAAAACAGCTGATTACTTTCCAGTCCAACGTATTGTTTAGGAAAACCGGGTATATCAAACATGTCACAAAAAGTTTGATTAATAACGGCTACTTCGCGCTCTGGCGTTTCAATCATGGTGCCTGTCTTTGCATTTTGAACCATAACCGAAAACATTTTAGACAGGTTTTTATGCTGATTTGTCGTTACTCGAGATACATATATATACCTACCTACCAGATATACTAAACACCCACCTATACAAGAAGCAGGCAGTAAATAGATGATAATTGTAGCAGCGTGCTTGATATCTTTAAAAAGAAAGGATAATGAGAAAAATACGCAAAGCCAGCTCATAAAATTCATTAATTAAAAACGAATAAATGGACGATAAGGTAAGCGAACCGTCCACCCAGACAGCAAAGCCATTACGATAATTGTAGCAGCACCTATTATTCCGCTTGCCGTAATTCCAAACAAAAGCAAACGCATTATCCCTATAATACAAGCTGCAATGATAGCCGGTACCATTCCTGCATAAAGACAAACAATTGTCACCGCTAAAAAGCGAAGGTCCAGAATCATAGTAGAATCTATTTGAATTGTATATATCATTAAAATGCTGCCTAATAGTCCGTAAGAAATTAAGCAATACATTTTATACCGTTTTATTCCTTCTACTCTATAAATGATTTGCTCTCGAACTATACTTGCAGCAAACATGAAAGAAATAATTAATGTGATATTAAAGAGAAGTTGACTCAATCTATTCTTCTTCACCTCTTTCCAAAAGCTAAAACAAAAAACAATAGGCTTCTTAGCTTACATATTATTTACGGCCGCTTTTTTATAAGTAGTATTGTTTGATTTATCGAACAGCACTATTTTTTCCTTCATTAAGTAAAACTCTTCTATACTCTGTTTGCTGCCGACAATCCTCACTATATAAAGAGCGATTACCTTCCTTTTATACAAGAAATTCTACTTGTTAGTATACTGCTAAACTCTATTTGTACACATCACCTTTTACCTTTTTTAAAATATTTATCCATTTTCTATTTTTTGTACTTTCCCCTGAAAGGTAAGTAGTCGAACTGCAACAAAAATAAAAAAAGAGCGTCGATACAACGAGCGCTCTTTTTTATTTATGGCGTAAAAATTCCCAAAGCCCTGGCGTTTTGGAAAAATCAAACGTTTTAACAGCGGAAAGAATTTTAATCTTTAAATCCTGCTTTACGTCTTCTCTCTCATGCAGCGAAAAACTTTGGACAGCTTTATTTAGTTTTGGTTCCAGCTTTTTTAGTAAACGCCTTGACGCCTCTTCATCTCCAGCTTTCACTTTATTTACAAGCTCATATAGAGTTTCCATTTCTTCACTTCTTTCTTAAGTCAGTTGTTAATTCTTCCACTTTTTCTTCAAGTCGCTTTATATTGTTTTCTACACGCAGTAATAAATAAAAAGAAAGGACAGCGGGAAACCCTACGTTTCCAACAAGTTGAAGCCACTGAGGATCAAACATATCTATCACTCACCTTCATTAATTTTTTTTAACTTGCCTAGCGCACGTTGGTAATGGTTAGAAACCGCTTGCTGAGAAATAGAAAAATAAGCAGCGATTTCTTTATGAGTCCAGCGTTCAACAATAATCAAGTGCAGCATACACTGCTGCTTGGCCGTTAATTGGCGAAATGCATGATGAAGAATACGATTTTCAAGTTGATTTCCTAAAAATTCATGCTCCCATACAGCTCCGTCCTGTACTCCTAGCATATCTTCAACTGTTCGATTTCCATCTAGCGCAGCAGGCTGCTGCAGGCGAAGAGGAATATACGAACGCTCTTTTTCTTTTACACGCATAACATCTCTGGAATAATGGCTGCAAAGCTTGTTAATATAATGAAGCAATCTAACTTCGCTATAAAACTGATGAAATTCTTTGTTTAGAAGTCTTTGTTCTTTTGTATCATTTTTAACGACCGCTTTTTGTAATCGCTCGTAGCGTTCTGGTGTCAAAAATGTATTCATTATATGAGTCTGAAGAGTTGCGCTGTGGTTTGTAAGAAATGTATGAAAGATGCATTCTTTGTCGTGCCGCTTTTCTTGCTGCGAATAGAGCTGAGTCATTGTGCAAATCTCCTCCTTTTTTTCTTATACTTATTAAAAAGGGAGAAAAGAGTAAAATAACAACACCAAAAACGAACGTTTGTTCTTATATAAATTTAACTATATTAGGTTTTTTATGTCAATGTGATGAAATACTCATTAATAATTAAAACGACTCAGTAAAAATAAAAAAAGAGATTGAGACATAACGAAATGGATCCAATCTAAAGACGAACAAATAGGATACATGAGCTGGACTGCTTATTACACCGCAGTTGATTTCCGTGCAAGGCTTCGCTTTCCGCGGGCGGCCGCTGAGCCTCCTCGTCGCTGGCGCTCCTGCGGGGTCTCGCCTATTCCGCTTTTCCCGCAGGAGTCTTCGCCTTGCCCTCCAATCAACTGCTAGAAGGAACGAAACAGATGCAATCTACGTTCTGCATAACAAAAAAACGAACCACCAATCAAACATGTTGATCAGTGGTTCGTTTTTCACTTCGGCTAAAATATTTTATCTAGGGCCTTTTTATTTCTTCATGTATAGATTATTCTTCTCCTAAAACGCGGTTGATACGTTTGCGAAGCATCGGCATTCCATTTCCACCCGCTTGAAAATGACGAAGCTGACCTTCTTTATCAAATACATAATATGCTGGTACATATTTATTTTCAAAAGCGTCTGTTAACTTATGCTCACTGTCTACGTAAATTGGCTGAGTAATATCGTGTCCCATTGCCATTGCCTCAATAACACCCATATCTAAATCATCTTCCGAACGAGGCATATGAACCGCTACAACATTCAATTGATCATCATACTCATCACGAAGATCATTAACTTCAGGCATTGCTTCTTTACATAAATGGCAGCTTACTGACCAAAAGTGAATAAGCGTTGCTTTATCACCTACTAAATCTTCCTTTGTTACTTCGTCGTTAATCCAAGATGTTGCTCCAGTTAATTCAGGCATTTGTTCACGTAATTTCATGTTAAAATCCTCCTCTACATTAATTAAACTGAATATTCTGTATTTTATAGTTAGAAAACTATCTTTTCTATTTTAATGGCAGCAGTAGAGGAATTTCGCCTCTACTCCACCGCTATTTATTAAAGTGTTTTTTGACCTGGTTTCCAGTTAGCTGGGCAAAGTCCGCCAGTTTGAAGAGCTTGAAGTACACGTAATGTTTCTTCTACGCTGCGGCCGATGTTGTTATGATTTACAACTGCGTATTGTAATTCACCTTCTGGATTAATAATAAATAATCCGCGAAGCGCTACGCCTTCTTCTTCAATTAACACGCCGTAATCACGTGCTACTGCATGAGTTGGATCTGCAGCTAATGGATAATTCAAATCTCCAAGTCCATTATCTTTACGATCTGTGTTAATCCAAGCTAAGTGAGTATGAATTGTATCTGTAGAAACACCTACCACTTCAGCATCTAGATCTTCAAACTCTTCGTAGTGATCTGATAGCGCTGTAATTTCTGTCGGACATACGAATGTAAAATCCATTGGATAGAAGAACAATACTGTCCATTTACCGTTTTTCATATTTTCTTCTAAACTTACTTTTCCAAATTCCTTATTTGCAAGTACAGCTTCCATTTCGAAGCGTGGTGCTTGTTTTCCTACCATACGTTCTGCCATGTCAAAATCTCTCCTTGTACGATGTATTTCACAAGCTTATGCTTGTATGTATTATTTTTAATGCAATCAATGACACCTTCTATTTGATAACGATTATTAGTATTATTACAAACTAGTAATGACTATTGATTACATTCTTTATTATACACGAGCTATTATTATAGTCAATACTTTTTTATAATCATTTTAATCTAGGATTAATTATCGAATGTTTTCCACTCTTTTTTATTCTTTTCCTTGATTAATCCTATGTATGCAGGGATGAATAAAGATAGAAGATACTAAAAAACTTCCCTTATTTCAACATATTTGCTTTTAAAGTATGCTGCAGCAAGATGTCGAATCTCAATTATGCTCTTTATAATCACAATAAAAGAGAATGAGACGTAACCATAAAAAAATCCGAACAAGCTTGATTCTCCATCAAGAATCAAGCTCGTTCGGATCTTCCTTCAACTAAACTATTTTTGTCTCAGCCTCTTTTATTTATTTCTTATCATTTGGATATACAAGACCGATTTGCTCTCGCACTTTATCCATCACGTGCATTGTTAGATATGAATTTTCATAAGAATTTGTGTCCGATTCCATCTTTCCTTGCTTTAACAGCTCTACGAATTCATTTATTTCATAGTACATAGCAGGATAAGGCTGATCGACCGTTAACTCTTCTACCTGTCCGTCATTGTATCGAATTTCTACCTTTTCAGCGGTATGTATTTTGTCAATAATCATACTGCCTTTTTCTCCTTGAATTTCACTTGGTAAATGCGAATTTGTAATTTTAGAATACATGATGACCGCGTCGCGATCTTCGTACTCTAAAGCAACTGATCCTTCTCCATCTACTCCAGATTCTAGCATAAATGCCGTTGCCTTTATTTTATGAGGCGCTCCAAACAACGTAATCAGAGGATACAGACAATATACACCTAAATCCATCAGTGAACCGTTGGCAAGCTCTGGCTTAAAGGCATTAAGCACGATACCTTCTTTGTATTTATCGTAACGAGAAGAATACTGACAGTAAGATGCCACGTATTTCCGAATTGGACCAATTTTATGTAAGTTCTCTTGAATCACGTTGAAGTTAGGAAGAAGTGTTGATTTCATCGCTTCCATTAGTAATACATTGTGATTCTTGGCTGCTTGAATCATGCGAGTTACTTCTGCTGCATTGGCTGCGAGCGGTTTTTCACACAGTACATGCTTGTTATTTTTCAAAAATAAGATAGCCTGTTCCGCATGATAAGCATTTGGAGTAGCAATATACACTGCATCAATTTCAGCACTCGCTGCCATTTCCTCTAAATCAGTAAATATATGAGGAATATCATATTTACCTGCAAATTCTTCTGCTTTTTCAATGGTTCGAGAATAAACGGCTGCAAGCTGAAAGTCGTCTACATACTGAGCTGATTCTAACAGTCGATCTGTTATCCAGTTTGTTCCTATTACGCCAAAACGAATCATCTTTTCATCTCCTTTTTATCATCTATGTTGTATTGTATCGTTTTTAAAAAGAAAAACGAAGAAATAATAAAAAATCTATACCATTTTCCATTGCTTTATATCTATTTTGTTCTATATAAAAAAAAACAGCTCACAACAAATAGTAAGCTGTTTTTTTATTATGACTCAAACGTAAGCTTATGCTTTCTCACCCACTACAGCAAAACGTTCGTTTACATAGTTTTTATTCTCTAACTCATCTATTAAAGCAATCGCATAATCAGCATAGCTAATATAGCTTTCATTTTGACTATTTGTGATCACGTGATCTTTTCCTAATTGATAGGCTCCAGTGCGAGCACCTTCTGGGTCAAAAAAAGCGGCTGGGCTTAAATAAGTCCAATCTATAGTTGATTTTTCTAGTTCTTTTAAACCTTTGCCCATATTTGAAGCCGTTGGATAATAAGCTGCTGGAAAACCTTCTGTGCTCATTAAAGGCGTTGTTTTTTCTGCATCTACAAATAAACTTCCTGCTCCGCCCACTACTGCGAGTCGCGTTTGAACACCTTGAAATGCTTTAATAAGTGATTGTATAGACTCAACGTGCATCTGTTCACTTCCGGGAGGTGCATTAAATGCGTCTACCACAGCATCGAACTGTTCAATGTCTTTTGAAGTAATGACAAAAATATCTTTTTCAATTACGTTTGTTTGATTTTTTAGTTTAGAAGCATTTCGAACAATGGCTGTTACTTCATGTCCTCTCTGTTTTGCTTCTTCCATAATTAATTGACCTGCTTTTCCTGTTGCTCCAATAACGCCAATTTTCATTTTTATTCTCTCCTTTTATTTTAGTTGTAACCACAATAGTTACACATAGCACAAAAAAATTGAGCTTTTATAGCACTGCTATTTCTTTTCGGCTCGTTGTAACCATTATAGTTACACACTATTCAATTTGTCAACCTCACTATTCATTTTTTTACGAGATAAAAGATTTTAGGGATCGCTAAAAAATCCACAAAACAATAGCTTATTTACTATTTCAAAATATATCCATATTTTCAACTTATTTTTATCTCAGAGTACTTTTTTATGAAAAAAGGTTTCTTTTTTATAAAAAAGTGTTATACTAGGTATATTATTTCTTGTTCGGTGTTAACAAATAGAAAGACTTTCTTTAAAGTGATTCTTATTGAAATTGAGCAGAGATAGTAATATATTCGTGGATTTTCCACACAGGAGGTACTACAATGGTACAAGGTAAAGTAAAATGGTTTAATGCAGAAAAAGGTTTTGGATTCATCGAAGTAGAAGGACAAGACGACGTATTCGTACACTTCTCAGCTATCCAAGGCGAAGGTTTCAAATCACTTGAAGAAGGTCAAGAAGTTACATTTGAAATCGAAGATGGAGCTCGTGGACCACAAGCTGCTAACGTTCAAAAGTAATTGATTAAGAAGCTGTCACTTTAGTGACAGCTTCTTTTTATGTCTATTTAACCAATTAAAATTTGATTTTCCTGCCAAAGATTAGTCAAGTTCGTATCAGCAAGCCGCTGATGCGTCTCTTTTACGCTAAGCCAGCGATGCTTGTTGAAAACAAAGCGAGTTTCAGGAAGTTCAGTCCATATTTCCTGTACAGACTGCACATTTAATAGAACAAAGTTTGCTTCGTTTCCTTCTTCCACTCCATACTTTTCTTTTCCAATCAGCCGGGCTGGTATACTTGTAATCATTCGGAGCAACTGCCGCTGATCATCCGGACTTCCCATATGTGCAGCATAGGCAGTTAGTAACCCTACTTGCAGCAAGTCTGCTTTTCCAAACGGATGAAAGGGGTCGTTCACGTTATCAGATGCAGTAGCAATCGGAATCGCTGCTTTTTGTATGTCGCGAATACGCGTTACGCCTCGTCTTACAATTCCTTTATCTTCTCTTCCCTGTAAATATAAATTAGAAGCAGGTAATGTGACAACTCCAATTTTAGCCTGTTTCAAAAGGTTTAAGATTTCTTTCACTTTTGCATCCTTCATTCCTGCAAGCGAACAAAGATGCCCCACTACCACTTTTCCTTCCATATTCAATTCAATTGTTCTATGAGCAATATTAATTATTGTATCAACAGACGGATCATCGCTTTCATCCACATGTAAGTCAAGAGGTTTATTATAGGCTTGAGCGAGCGAAAACAGAGCATCAATCTCTTTTTCTGGATTTCTAGCTAAATGAGGACAGCCTCCAATCGCATCAATTTCAAGATCGAATGCTCGTTCAATTTTATTCATCTTATGCATATCATCAATGTCTAGGTTAGAGAATAGCGGAACAACCTGCACGTCCATATACGGGTTTAATTCATCTCTCACTTCGACAGCCGCTTGTAAACTTCGAAATAAACTATCTTCTTCCATGCTGCAGTCAAAATCAATATGCGTTCGAATCGTAGTCGTACCGTTAGCTAATGCCTGCAAAGCAGTTTTTAACATTCGCTGCTTAATTTCTTCTTCTGGAAATGCAGGCAGGCTGCTGCTGTAGTTTTTGATGGCTTCTTGAAGAGTTCCAGATAGATTGGGCACTTGAGGAAGCGAATGAGCTTTGTCTAAATGCATATGCATATCTACAAATCCTGGTAATAGCACACGACCCTGTGCATCAAGTGAGCTTTCTTTTCCTAACACGGCCGCGTGCAGCGGAAAAAACTCGTCACCTTCAAGATAACCGTTTTGTAAAACGATAGAAGTATACATTCCATTTGAAATTTTCACTTCAAAAAGAGCGTGATCGTGCATAATTGGCAAACGAACATTAATTAAGTGAAGCAACATAATTCCCTCCTCAATTTTTCAACTTCTTCATTTTTCATAGACCGCTTTATCTTCTCTATCATTTATTGTTTAAAGCATTAATTCGCCAAATTTCGCAAATCACCTTCTCTTTAGAGACCTTTATTTACAGAGAAAAAAGCAAGAACAAAAAAAGAGCAGCGTCCCCACGCTGCTCATCAAAGAAAAAATGCTAGAAAATAGATAGAATGTACTTCCCATGGTTAAATGAGGGCTTACAGATAAAGCTTCAGTGAGTGATTTCATGCTTTGCATCGCTATTCTCCCCAGAAAGCAATGCAGATACAAACAAGAAACTTCCATCACTCGCTCATACTGTAAATAGACACATAAGAAAAAGCCCAAACAAAGGCAGGTCTCTCAAATACAATGAGCAAAAACCTACCCGCCTGGGCTTTTATCCCTTCGGTGTCATATCCACTTCTTTTCAAAAATGAATATGTGAATCGCTTGGACCAAACTTTCTACTAACGTAAAAATGGGAACCTAGATTCACTTTTTACTCATAGTCCTATCATTTACGGTGATAAGGTAGAAACGTCTGAGCCATATTCTCAAACATATATGAGTGAACCGTATTTAGCTTTTTCTTATCTACAAATATACTATAGGTCTTTCTACAAGTCAACTATAAACGAATAATCTTTTCAATAAAATTATATATAGTTCGCCTTTTACAAAAGTTTACTTTTCAAAAAAGTTTGTTAAACTATCTAACACAGTAGTTGCATCTTCCTATAATTCTGCTTATACTTCGAACTACTTGCATTATCTATAAAGGTCTTCACTCTGTTGAAGACAAAAAGCGATCTAGGGTTCCGTTTAACACATGTTAAAGGCTGGTCCGAGAGAGAGCGTACGGAACGGTCCGTATACACGGAAGGATAAAAGCCTGGGAGAATGACATCATTCTCTCAGGCTTTTCTTTTTAAGGAAGTGCTTATTTAGGCCGGTCCTTTTTTATGTACTTTTTCTCTTTTTCATCCACCAGCCTGCACCCACCATTACTCCCAGTATAAGAATAACAAATATTAAACGATCAACATCATGCAAATATTTTTGGATTTTTTCAATATCTCCAAGTCCTCCTACATAGAGCAAAAAAACAAACCACGGAAAAATACCTAAGGTGCTGTATAAAACAAAGTCCCTAGATTTGATTTTACTAAGGCCTGCCAAATAGGTTATATAGTTTGCGATACTGATGGGACGAGAAATCGTAATACTCCATTTTCCATATTTATGAAACCATTTTTGGGCACGCTTTATATTTTTTTCACCAAACCAGCGCTTGGTAATAGATTCAAACCTGTATCCCATAACGAACGGAATATAGTTGAATGCGATATAAATAACGGTATTG
Organism: Priestia aryabhattai B8W22; assembly: GCF_000956595.1. Lineage (GTDB taxonomy): Bacteria > Bacillota > Bacilli > Bacillales > Bacillaceae_H > Priestia > Priestia aryabhattai. The sequence continues at coordinate 68,473 of NZ_JYOO01000018.1, forward strand.
ACAGCTGAAACAATAAGGATTTTCCATATTGAAAGCTGCAGCACCGAGCCAATGAGCAAAATCGATAACGTACACGGAAAAGGAATTGCCGCAGCTTCGATTGCTGTAGCAATAAAGATGCCCACTATGCCTAAATTTTGTACAAAATCAATAAACCCTTGCACCTTTTTTCTCCTTTCAATCATACAAATTTCACGTTCTTTCATCATAACTCAAACTATTCAAAATTTCACGATTTCAAAGCAATTTTACTAGTAAAAAAAGCTCATACGCACCCGTTTGCTATATTTGATTATCTTCTATCATATGCAGTTCATAAATGAAGTAATGCAAAAAAAGAAAATAGCAGAAAAAAACTCTTTTATTAGTTGTAATAAAAGAGTCTTTTCTGTCTTGCTATCATTTAATTTTAGCAATAATTTTCCCTTTCACATGGCGTTTTGAAAGCTCTTCTAATGCACTTGGCACTTCTTTTAACGAGATGATGCGCTCAATCATCGGAGCTACTTTCTTCTCTGCTACTAATGCTAAAAGCTCATCGCCCATTTTTGCTAAATCCGCTTGTGCAATCATGTCATCGATGTGGTGTGCAGCATTTAAAGCTACTTCATGATAAGAAATCACCTTTGTAAAAGGCTTTACTTTTGTATAATCAGGTGCACCAGCAATATGTGCTAAATGTCCTCTATAGGCAATCATATCTAAAGAATCAGTTGCGTTCTTTGCGCTCACCGTGTCAAGCACAGCATCTACGCCGCGGCCATTTGTCAGCTCCAATACTTTTTCTACGACGTTTTCCTCGCGATAATCAATTACATAATCAGCTCCTAACGACTTCACATATTCATGGTTATGTGCTGAAGCTGTTGAGAAAACGATTTTTCCAGCGTTTTTAGCAAGCTGCACGCCAAAGCCGCCTACGCCTCCAGCTCCTCCGTGAATTAAAATGGTTTGAATATGGTTCATTGGAAGTTTACGAAATAGTGCTTCATACGCCGTGTAACCTGCAGTAGGTAAAGCAGCAGCTTCTTCAAATGTAACAGCATCAGGAATGCGCGAAATTGAATGAGCAGTTGTAACCGCATATTCAGCATATCCGCCTTTTTTCATAAAGTCCCCGTGATAGACAACGCGGTCTCCTTTTTTCCAGTCAACTACTCCTTCTCCAATTTCATCAATTGTCCCAGCTACATCTAAACCTAGAATGTGAGGATATGTCCAATGAGGGTTTCCGTTAATAGCCGTTTTATAATCAACTGGATTAAGCCCCACTGCGTGAACTTCAACTACTACTTCTCCTTTATTCGGAAGAGGTTTTTCCACTTCTTCTACTTTCATTTCTGTCCATTTATTTTTATCTTGCAATAATAATGCTTTCATAGTTTAACTCTCCTTTTAAATCACTTGGCTAGCGGTGCTTTTATTATTTTATCTAAAAATGATTTGCTTACTATTTTTATTTTAAAGAGAGCTTGTCTATAATACAAATTAGAAAATAAATAGACATCCATAAATAAATTTATAAGAAAGGATGGCGTGAATGATTGATTTTGAATGGTACCGCAGCTTTATTAGCATTTACAAATATCGATCTGTTTCTGAAGCGGCCAGAGCAAGGATCTTAACGCAGCCGGCCATGAGTCAGCACTTAGCTGCTTTAGAAGCTGAAATAGGCGAAGATTTATTTATCCGGGCACCGAGAAAGATGATTCCAACTGAAAAAGGCAAAGAACTGTACACGCGTATTGTCCCGTTAATTGAAAGTCTAGAAGCTGCTTCACTCCAATTAAAAATGAGCGCATCATCTCCCGACGCGCTGCCAGTCGTAAAAATTGGTTCTCCCGTAGAGTATTTTACGGAACAAGCTTTAGAAAGAATAAAAGATGCAGGTATCCGCTGCTACAGCCAGTTTGGTATTGCTTCTGTTTTACTGGAAAAGATACAAAACGACGAAATTGATATTGCTATTACAACCCAAAGATTGCAAATACCAGGAGTCGAATATACGGTCATTGAAGAAGAAGAGTTTGTCTTAACTGTCCCTCCTTCTTTTGAAATGACACCCAGTGAAGACATAGAGGATTTTTTATACAATCAGCGGTGGATTAGCTATGGCCTTGAACTTCCTATTATTAGGCGTTTTTGGCGGCAGCATTTTAAAAAACGGCCTGAAATTCAGCCTCATCATGTGCTTCCAAATCTTCAAACGGTGTTAAAAGCCATTCAGCATCACATGGGAATCAGCCTGCTTCCCCGCTATTTGATTCAAGAAGCGCTCCGAGAAAAAAAGGTGAAAATCGAACTTGAACATTTAGCGGTAAAAAATCAGATCTTTCTTGCTTATAAACTTAAGCATCGAGATCATCCAGTCATTCAAAAAACGATACGCTCGTTAAAAAAGAAGAGGTTGAGAAATAACGACATGAATCCATTCTAAAGACGAACAAATAGGATAACATGAGCGGAACCGCTTGTGACACCGCAGTTGATTTCCATGCAAGGCTTCGCTTTCCGCGGGCGGCCGCTGAGCCTCCTCGTCGCTTACGCTCCTGCGGGGTCTCACCTGTTCCGCTTTTCCCGCAGGAGTCTTTGCCTTGCCCTCCAATCAACTGCTAGAAGGAACGAAAACAGATGAAACCTCCGTTCACCATAGCAAAAAAAAAAACGAACCACTAATCAAACATCTTGATTAGTGGTTCGTCTTTCACCTCGTCTAAAATCATTTTGTTCCAGTCTCTTCTTTTTTTGACAGTTTCTGTGCTGAATCTACTCCTACTAAATCTAAAAAGAAAATAAAAATAGGAATACCAAGGATCAGCCCCCATACGCCCAAGAAATGTTCACCAAATACTAAAATGATAAACGTAATGAACGTTGGCAAATTGGTTTTAGATGACATAAGCTTTGGATTTAATACATAGCTTTCAAGTGCGTGAAGTACTACCACCATAATTAATACAGATAGTACTTTTACACCGCCTCCTAAACTGTAAGCGATTGTACAAAGCGGAATGAGTGAAACAAATACTCCAAGAACCGGCACTAGCCCTAGTAGAAAGACCATAACGCCAAGTGCAAGCAAATTAGGAAACCCTAACACCCACAGCGCAATAACGGATAAAATGCTGTTCACAAAAGCGATAATAAACTGAACTTCTATTACCTTGCCGAAGGAATTAACAAATTTTCTTCCCAAATAGCCAGCTTCTTGAAAAAACCAGCCCAGCCTAGATTGTTCCAACTGGACAAATAATCGGTGAATCCGCGACTTTTCAAGTAAAAAGAATAAGCTTAACAAGAGTGCTAAGAAAACTTGTGCACTTACTTTTCCAATATTGGATAAATAGCTGTATACTAAATCAATATTCTGCTGAATATTTTCTGGTGATTTGAATCTCTTTAGATTATCGATAATATAGGTGACGAATGTATTATCAGGGGGATGCTTGTAAAAATACATCAGCTTCTGTACAAGCTCGGTAACTTGCGTCATAATAACCGGGATATATACATATCCTACAATACCGAGGGCCCCAATCAGTGCGATATAGATGACGATGAGTATAAGCGTTGAATTAAGCGGAAGCTTTCTTCTTAACGTTTGTTGAAAACGACCAATTAAAAAGGTAAAAATAAACGTAAATAACAGCAGCTGAAGCATACTTCTAATGCTGACAAGTAAAACTGTAATGATAATAAGCGTAATGATGCGAACAGTAAGTTTGTTGTGAAGCCAACTTCTTGCAATATTCATGAAACCTTCAATTCTCCTATCTCTCTTTTTCCCAAGTCATTTGTATACATATAAATAAAACGGATACGCTAGACGCTCATATCCGTTTTCGCTATATATAGTGTATCATTTAATATTCAAATTTTACTATATTTCGGCGCTTTTTAGTATGTCTTTATTTTTTCTTCGCTATTCTTTTTCGTTTTCCCATACGTTATGATAAATTAGCTTGTCTAAATCCCTTCTTTTTTCCCAGTTAGCTTGTTCTAAGATTGGTTTCTCAGGGTATTTATCTGTATAGCCAATTGACATGAGCGCTACAGGATCAATATGAGGAGGAATATGTAAAATGTCGCGCACATCATTTTTCTTATAAAAACTTACCCACCCCATTGCCAGTCCTTCTGCATATGAAGCAAGCCACATATTTTGAATCGCACATGCAGTGGACATCATATCGGTTTCTGGAATTGAGTTTCTTCCGAGAACATGAGAGCCACCTCTTGTTGGATCACACGTTACGCAAATAGTTAACGGCGCTTCTTTTAATCCTTGAATCTTTAGCTCTAAAAAATCTTCTTTCTTTTCACCTTCATAATGAATAGCCAGTGCTCTTCTCTCTTTATCCGCTGCCCAGGCAAGTTTATTTTTCACTTCTGTATCAGATACTAATATAAAATTCCAAGGCTGCATAAACCCGACGGAAGGCCCGCTGTGAGCAGCCTGTAAAATGTTATAAACCGTTTCATTAGGAATCTCATCAGACAAAAATGTTCGTACATCTCTTCTTCCGTAAATCGCTTTGTATACCGCTTGCTTTTCGTCGTTTGTAAACGAGTTCATCTTTTTCAACCTCCATTAAACTCTCTTTTTAACTATTTTTCTAAAAAAACATTAAAAAAATGTGATCCAAACTTTCTGTTTTCTCGTATTACTATATGAATCTATCATAAAGGAGGTTGCAAACATGTTCAACGACGTTTTAATGAACTTATTTAATGCGGTAAGCAGCATCATTAACACAATTGGATAATTTGATTGTACATATTTAGTGAGAGAGGAGGCATATTCCATGCTTAACGAGGTACTTATGAACTTTTTTAACGCAGTAAGCAGTATCATCAACACAATCGGATAAAAAAAGCACAAAGAAAAGGGTAACTGCCATTACCACCGTCTTTATGCTTTACTAGTTCAAAATCATATATTTTACAATAAAAAGAACTCTTTGATCAGGAGTTCTTTTTACTTATCCTAACATGTTCCTTTTTATTTGTATATATGCCTTGCTATTTCAACAGATTCACTTATATGTTGCAAGCATACACATAGGTCTGCAGCTCGTAGTGCAGTTCTTTTAAGTCTTCAGCTGCTTGAGTCAATAACTTCTTTCGCTGAGCTGTATACACATCTAAAATCGCTCTTTCTACTTTTACCTTTTCTTCATATAAAATATCTAACTTATCTTCATTTCCTTCAAGGGAAATAGGCTTTAACATAGCAAATTGATAAATGGGTTGTCCATAATCCAATTTTGTTAAAATAGAACCTACTAATACATCCTGCGAGCATTCATATACGAAGTTTAACAGCGTACTTAATTCTTCTAGACGAGAAATATCCAGCTCTGCATTTTCATTGATCACAGTCCCTATATATTGAAAACACTCTTCTTCTAACTCATTATAAATAGTTGTGATGCGGTGCAGTACTTCATTCAACTTCATAAAGTTCCCCCTTCACACACGCTTCTTGATACAACCATATGACAAAACTTGGTGTTTTATACTAACGAAAAAGCGAGGAATATAAACCTCGCTTTTTCTTTTTATCGATACATACTAGCAATGTCTTCAATAAACATAAGCGGTTCTTCTTCTGTTAGTTGTTTAATTGGAGAATAATCCTCTCCCCCAAAACTTTGATCTATGTCTTCAATAAACGAAGAAACTTCTTCCGACTCTTCACGATTAGCCGGCACTTCGTATTTCTGTAATTCTGTACGGTGCACGACGGATAAAATATGGCGAGGAAATTGCTGCTTCGTTTTTCCAAAACAATATACCGGCTTGTGTTTCAAAAAGCGTTCTACCTCCTCTTGCCGGTTATAAATGCTTCCATGATCACCCCAAGCTACCACAACCAGTTCAGCATCTTCCACTGCCTTTTGAATATATTCACCTGTTCTTGTTCCAACAGCTTCTTCTTTTGAAAGCATGCGTAAAAACGAAACATGGTCGGTTTGATAGCTGAATAAATAAACGATTTCTAAAACTCCAAATCCCCACTTTTGCGCCAGTTCTATGCATTTGGATACAGCCGTATCGTCGCTGTATTCATACGTATTTTCTGGAAATGATAAAATAAACGTAAGTTTACGTTCGTTTACTTCACTCCATTTGCATAATAGAGAGTATTTGTATGTGCCTGTTTCATCAAAAATAACTTCTTTTTTCACTGCTTCCATCCCCCTGCCTTCTTACAATCTTGTTACTTATCTATTGCAAATGAGCTAAGCAGTAATCGTAACCTTGACTGTTAAAAGTTTTATTTTATATGTATTTCAAAATCATGCCTTCATGACAACTTTTCTGCCATTTTTTCAAAAAGCAATTTTTTCTTCTATACATGCTTTTTACAGCTAGTGAACATTCACATATACATCTTTCCTCTTTTCGGACCTCCAGTCAAAATAGATAAAATCAAAAGAATGGTCTATAATAAAGAAATAACCAATGACTTTTTCACTCATGTTTTTGACCGTTACGGATTTTTTCTCAGCAGGTATGTTCAAAACTGATCCTCTGAGAAAACAGAAGATAAATTTGTGTAAAGAAAGGATTTTGTAAATGGCTACTACACACACATTTACAAGAGGAGAAGAAATTGCAAATGCGATTACACACGGCGTTGGAGCCGTACTCAGCATTGTTGGATTAACGCTTTTAATCGTACTTTCTTCGTTAGAAGGAACGCCTTGGCATGTTATCAGTTTTACTATTTACGGAGTAACCATGCTGCTTCTCTATGTCTCCTCTACGCTTGTCCATAGCTTTCCGGAAGGTAAGGTAAAAGATCTTTTTGAAATATTCGACCACTCTTCTATTTATTTGTTTATTGCCGGGACTTACACTCCATTTTTATTTATCGCAGTAAAAGGAACCACCGGCTGGACACTTTTTGGAATTGTATGGGGCATCGCTCTTGCAGGAATTGTATTCAAAGCTTTTTTTGTGAAGAAATTCCTTTTTATTTCCACCATTCTTTACGTATTTATGGGATGGATGATTGTATTTGCGTGGGATTCGTTAACTCAAAACATTGCCCATCAAGGAATTGTCCTTCTCGTAGTTGGAGGCGTGCTGTATACAATCGGAGCCGTTTTTTACGTATGGCGAGGATTTCGTTTTCATCATATGATTTGGCATATGTTTGTTCTTGGCGGAACCGTACTCCATTTTTTAGCAATCATTTTATATGTATTGCCTATAACCAACTAAAAAAGAGCCAGAAGGCTCTTTTTTAGTTGGTTATCGAATTCCTTACCACAGTTTTGCCATTTGAGTTACAAGCGTATAGACTCCTAGCACAGCCATAATAACGACCACAAAACCGCCAAAAACGGCAAGCCAAGTCGGATGCTTGTAATCACCTACTATCTTCTTTTTATACGCCGCTATAAGCATCGTTCCGAGTGTAATAGGTAAGATTAACCCATTTAGTGCTCCAGCTAAAATAAGCAGCGTGACCGGCTGACCAATCGTTAAGAAGATCAGAGTTGAAATCGTAATAAATGCAATGATAATCCAGTTTTCATATTTCTCAATCCTTTTACTGAAGGATTTAATAAAGGAAACCGATGTATATGCCGAACCAATAACTGAAGTGATAGCCGCCGCCGCCATGACGATACCGAATAATTTATAGCCAATATCCCCTGCAGCTAACTGAAAAACAGAGGCAGGTGGATTATCAGGATTCAGCTTTAGTCCTTGACTCAACACACCTAGCGTGGCTAAAAATAGAAAAATTCGAATGATCGAAGCAATCGTAATACCGGATACTGCTCCTCTGGTTACTTCAGGAATCGAGGCTTTTCCTTTGATTCCTGCATCTAATAAACGGTGACCTCCTGCAAATGTGATATACCCTCCTACTGTTCCTCCTACAAGAGTAACAATCGCCATTACGTCAATGTTATCCGGCCAAAATGTTTTAGATACCGCTTCTCCTAATGGCGGAGCGGAAGAAACCGCAACATACACCATTAAAATAATTAATATTCCGCCCATTAATTGAGCAAAGCGATCCATTAATTTTCCGGCTTCTTTGACTAAAAAGATTGCAATAGAAATGATAGCTGTAATGACTGCACCCGCTTTAGGAGAAATGCCAAATAGCGCATTGAAGCCAAGACCCGCCCCTCCTACGTTTCCAATATTAAATGCTAAGCCTCCGATTACAATTAAAATAGCGATAAATAAGCCGAGACCTGGCAAAACACTGTTAGCGATATCCTGTGCTCTTTTTTCTGAAACGGCAATAATACGCCATACGTTTAGCTGAACGCCAATGTCTAAGACAATTGACAGTAAAATGACAAAACCAAAACTTGCGGCGAGAGCTTGTGTAAAGACCGTTGTTTGAGTTAAAAACCCTGGGCCCACTGCTGAAGTAGCCATTAAAAATGCTGCTCCGAGCAGCACGCTCCAGTTGCGTTCTTTTTTCATGATGTCACCTCATTGTGGTTGAATAATGATTTGTTCTTCTTTTAGCTTGTCACAAATAGCTTTGGCAAATTCAACAGCATGTGCACCGTCTCCATGAATACAAACGGTATCTGCTTGAATGGGAATCTCTTCATTTTGCACAGTGAGCACTTTTTTTCTTTGACCATTTTAATTACTTGAGAAATAGCCGCTCCTTCATCTTGAATCACGGCGTTTTCAACGTTTCTGGGCGTCAGCATACCGTTATGTTGATAGGTTCGATCTGCAAATACTTCCTGAGACGTACGCAAGCCCATTTCGTTTCCGGCTTTAATCGATTCACTTCCAGCCAGACCATATAGGATAGCTTCCTCACTGACATTATACACAGCTTCAGCAACAGCTTTAGCTATGTCTCGATCCCCTGCAGCCATATTATATAAAGCACCATGAGGTTTCACATGATGAAGGATTCCTCCTTCTGCACGTATAAAAGCTGAAAGGGCCCCCATTTGATATACCATTAAATCATAAGCTTCTCGAGGCGTAATTTTCATATATCTACGTCCAAATCCAGCTAAATCTTGTAATCCGGGATGCGCGCCAATCGCCACATTTTCACTCAAAGCCAGCTTTACTGTTTCTCTCATAACCGAAGGATCTCCGGCATGGAAGCCACAAGCAATGTTTGCTGACGTTACATAGCGCAAAATCTCTTTATCATTTCCTAATTTATAGTTCCCAAAACTCTCCCCTAAGTCACAGTTCAAATCAACGGTAGTCATTTTTCTTCCCCCTTATATTTTCATTCGAAGTGCTCTTTTAATATGATTTATTTTCTTTTCCTGCTCCATATATAAATGCTGAGCTTCATCCAGTGAAACGAATTGAAAAGAAACCTTTTTCCCTGGAGAAACTTGCGCCAGCGCCGAAAAATCGGCAGTTGCTACCTGCCCGATTCTAGGATATCCTCCTGTCGTTTGATGATCTGCTAATAAAACAATGGGCTGTCCTTCTTTTGGTACTTGAATTGTACCGAACGTCACAGCGCTAGAAAGCAGCTCTTTTTCCTTCTCAAGATCTAATTTCTTCCCTTTTAGCCTATAGCCCATTCGGTCAGATTGCGGCGTAACGTCAAATTCTTGATTAAAGAAATGTTGTTGACTTTCTTTCGTAAACCAATCAAATTCCGCACCTTTCATCGTGCGGATAACAGGCGTCTCGTATGAAGGAAGAAGTTTAGGGTGAATTGTCCAAAAAGCCTGCTGAAAAGAGCGGTCCGTTTGCTTTTTCACCAGTTTCTTTATAATTGCTTTCCCTCTTTCTGTAGGAGGATGGCTTAATACTTCATCTCCTGACTGTAATGCTTTACCATGCAGCCCGCCTATCCGAGCGCGAAGTGAAGTAGATGTACTTCCCATAACTGCAGGAACATTAAAAGCACCGGAAACCGCTAAATAAGAACGGCACCCTAAAGCCGGAATACCAAACTGCAGCACGCTCCCTTTTTTTACATATAAAGGTCGCCACATCTTTACGGCTTCATCATTAACAGTTGGCGATAAATCCCCTCCTGTCAGAGCAATCAAAGCATCTTGCTGAAATTCAATTTTTGGTCCCATTAACGTAATTTCAATAACCGGCTGATTTTCTTGATTTCCTACTAATAAGTTGGCAATCCTTAAAGCAACTTTGTCCATTGCCCCGCTGACAATCATGCCGTCCTTTTGATATCCATGTCTGCCGATATCTTGAATTGTTGTTAATAAACCGGGACGTATCACTTTAATACTCATCTTCATCCACCTCCTTTTGTGCTTCATATTCCGTTTCAGAAATGGAAACAAATCGGACACGATCACCTGCTTGAAGCAAGCTTGGCGAGTCTTTTTCTGGGTTAAATAGTGTAAGAGGAGTGCGCCCGATTAACTGCCATCCCCCAGGTGTCTCAATTGGGTACACGCCTGTTTGCATTCCTGCGATGCCAACTGACCCTTTTGGGATGCTGTTTCTCGGTGATTCTTTTCTTGGAGTCGCAATTTCTTTGCTCATCCCTCCCAAGTAAGGAAAACCAGGAGCAAAGCCTATCATATACACCAAATATTCTCCGTTTGTATGAATGGAGATAACTTCATCAGGCGTTAATGAATGAAAAGCAGCTACTCTCTCTAAGTCGGGGCCGTACTTTCCTCCATAACACACCGGAATTTCAATTTGTCTAGCGACCGCTTCAGATTTTTCTTCCTGGCGGAAAAGCAGTTCTTCAATATATGTAGATATTGCTGTGTAAGGATTTCTTCTTCCTTTTTCACTCATTGTCCAAGGATCATAATAGATTGTAACTGTTGTAAAAGCCGGCACATATTCAATCATTCCTTTACATAATGATTGCTCTAGCACCTCAGTAAATTGCTGAATACGTTTATGTATGCCGAAATTAATTTCGTCTCCAAATGAAACGACAATGCCGCTGTCACCAAGAGGATAAAGTCGATAATCGCTACTCATTCCGTCTCCTCCTTTTTCCTTAGTATTGTTTGAGCAGCTCTCTTTAATGCTGTAGTTAGATACATTCATTAGAATTACTAATGGAATTTCTGTTCTTAAATAACAAATCCTTATATATCAAATAAAAAAAAGGACAATAAATCTGTATCCTGTATGGATAATATTATACAAATATAAAATAATCTTATGTTTTACTAAAACAAACTCCAAAGAAAAATTCAACCCTTTAAAAATTTTATCCCCAAAAGGATCACGTTTTTTCAGTTTTCCCATAAAAAAACTGCTTTGTTTTTTATACCAAAGCAGTTTTTTTGTAAACATCTACAAAAAAGGAAAAACTCATGGGCAGTGAACCATTATATACCTCTGCGAGCAAAATCCACAAAACGAAACTTATCAAGACGATGACGTGATTCCGTATATTGAAAAAGGCTAGCATCTTCTAAATACACATAGTTTCTTACTACCACAATATGCTCATAGTCTTTTAAATCTAAGTAACACTTATCTTCGTCCGTCACCTCGTCAACGGAAATTTCTTTTTTAGCAAAGCTTATTTTTAGCCCAAGATCTTTTTCTAAGTATTCATAAATAGAGCCTTTGCATATATCTTTTGTGAGGTGAGGAACATACTTTTTATGAAAAAAATCTTTATCTAAAATAATTTTTTCTCCATCGATTTCACGCGCTCGAACTACTTTCCATATGAGATCTTTTTTCGTCGCCCCAAGCTGTGTGCACAGATCTTGATCGGCTTTGACTAATTCAAATTCTTTTACAATAGTAGTCGATGTATGTCCTAGCTTTTCCGCCACTTCTTTGAAGCTAACAAGTCCTGATACTGGAAAATCAAAGCGTGATACGTCTAATACAAAAGAACCTTTTCCTTTCATTTTTTGAATGTACCCATTTTGTGAAAGTAAATTTAACGCTTTCCGTATTGTTTCACGAGACGTTTGATACTGTTCAACAAGCTCATTTTCAGAAGGAAGTTTTGTGTTAGGACGCCAGTCACCACGTTTAATTTTATCGACTAACTGTTCGTAAATGCTGATAAATTTATTTTCTTTCAATTGCCATCACCTATTTTACTTTCTATATATACCCAATTGTATAAAAAGAACGATAGATTGTCACCCATCGTTCTTTTGACTTTTTTCTTTATTTTTTTAAATGATACACGATTGATTCATACGGCCGAAGCAAGACTTGCTTGAATTCCTTCGATGAATCTTCGTAGTTAGACAGCAATATTTCACTATGATATCCTTCAAAAGTTATATCTTCCGGCAGTTCAAATGCTGTTTCGCTGCCGTAGAAATTATTTATCACCAACAGCTTTTCATCTGCTCCATTTCTGATATAAGCGAAAATCTGCTCGTCTTCTCCAAGAATTAATTCATAGTTTCCATAGGTGATAATCTCGTACTGTTTGCGCAGTGCAATAAGCTTTTGATAAAAATAAAAAATTGAACCTTCATCATCTAGCGCTTTTTCTACATTAATTTCACGGTAGTTATCGCCCGAATTAATCCATGGCTTTCCTTTTGTAAAACCTGCATTTGGCTCATCGCTCCATTGCACCGGTGTACGGGAATTATCTCTTGATTTATGTTTTAAAATCTCTAAAATTTCATTTTCGTCCATTCCTTGTGCACGTTTTATCTCATACACATTTAGTGACTCCACATCTCTATATTCATCAATAGAGGAAAATTTCGGATTTGTCATCCCTATTTCTTCCCCTTGATAGATATAAGGTGTTCCCTGCATCAGATGAATCGTTGCAGCGAGCATTTTAGCAGATTTATTATGATAGAGTTCGTCGTTTCCATAGCGTGAAACAACGCGAGGCTGATCATGGTTGCACCAAAATAATGCATTCCATCCCCCTCCTTTATTCATTTCCGTTTGCCAAATTGATAGAATCTCTTTTAATTTAATAAAATCAAAATCTGCTAGCGCCCACTTTTCACCATTTGGGTAATCGACTTTCAAATGGTGAAAATTAAACGTCATGCTAAGCTCGTGCCGGTCGGGATGAGAGTACTTAATACAGTGGTCAACGGTCGTTGACGACATTTCCCCAACGGTCATGCTATCGTATTTTGAAAAAACTTCTTGATTCATTTCTCGCATATACTCATGAACGCGAGGACCGTCGGTATAAAATTTCCGGCCATCTCCTGGAGCGATAGAACCATCATCATCTAAAAAGCGCTGATCTTTTGAAATTAAGTTAATAACGTCCAGACGAAATCCATCTACTCCTTTTTCAAACCAAAACGTCATCATATCATACACACTGCGGCGTACACGCTCATTTTCCCAGTTCAAATCCGCTTGTGTGACATCAAACAAATGCAGATACGATTGTTCTGTCAGCTTATCATGCTCCCACGCCGAACCTCCAAATTTCGAAACCCAATTTGTCGGAGCACTTCCATCTTCTTTTTGATCTTTCCAAATATAAAAATCTCTGTAGGGGTTATCTTTCGATTTTTTAGCTTCTTGAAACCATTCATGTTCAGTTGACGTATGATTAACGACAATATCCATGATGATTTTAAGATCCCGCTTATGCGCTTCTGCTACTAAACGGTCGAAGTCCTCCATTGTTCCGTATTCTTCTTGAATAACAAAATAATCACTTATATCATATCCGTTATCCCGCTGCGGTGATTTATAAATTGGCGTTAGCCACACAACATCTACCCCGAGTTTTTTCAAATAATCTAGCTTTTCAATAATGCCAGCTATATCACCTACGCCGTTTCCAGTCGTATCATAAAAACTTTTTGGATAAATTTGATAAACAACAGATTTTTTCCACCAAGGTTCTTGCATTTTTAACACCACCATTTAATTCTTAGAATTGTGTTGAAGCGAGTGTGTACCCGCGACCGTTGATGTAACGGTTGATTTTTTCTGAAGCTTTCCGAGCGTTAACGTTAAAAGAAACGGCACAACGATTACGATTACCATTCCAATAATAAAAGGCGGCCAGCTCTGTGGAACAATTGATAATGGAGCTGGTATACCCCCAATTCCTACCGACGCTGCTTTCACTCCGGCTACAGATATGACGACACCGGCAATAGCTGAACCAATTACTGCAGAAATAAAAGCAAATCTAAAGCGCAAATTCACACCAAACATTGCAGGTTCCGTAATGCCCAGCCACGCTGAAACCCCTGACGTTAAAGATAATCCTTTTAATTTCTCATCATCTTTTGAAAGAACCATTATCGCGAAAGCCGCAGAGCCTTGTGCAATATTCGATAATGCTACCATTGGCCATAAGAACGTACTTCCTACGCTTCCAATCAGCTGTAAATCTACGGCCAAAAATGTATGGTGCATACCTGTAATAACAAGAGGAGCATATAAGCCTCCGTATACAAGCCCTCCAATAAATGGAGCCGTTTTAAATAGCCATACAACTGCATCTGTAATAACATTTCCTATTGCGAATGTAATCGGACCAATTACAATAAAAGCGAGAAACCCTGTGACTAAAAGAGCAACAGGTGCTACAACTAAAAGTTGAAAACCATCCGGTATACGTTTTCGTAAGAATAATTCGATTTTTGCCAGGACGAATGAAGCGACTAATACAGGTAAAACCTGTCCTTGATAGCCGACTTTCTCAACGTGCAGGCCAAATAAATTCCACGTATCGATACTTCCTTTTTTTAATGCTTCTCCGTAAGACCAAGCATTTAGCAAATCAGGGTGTACAAGCATGAGCCCAAGGACAATTCCAAATAAAGGACTTCCTCCAAAACGCGTAACAGCTGACCACCCAATAAGAGCTGGCAAAAAGGCAAAAGCCGTATTCGCAATTAAATTAATCATGCTTGCGAAGTCTTTCCACTGTGTATGAACATCTACGATTGATTTATCATCGTAAAAAATTCCGGCTCCTGTTAGCACATTATTGATTCCCATCAATAAACCCGCGGTTACGATGGCCGGTAAAATAGGAATAAAAATGTCAGCTAATGTTTTTATTGCACGCTGCAGCGGATTTAAGTTTTTAGCCGCTTCGTTTTTCACTTCTTCTTTTGACAGTTCGCCTATCCCTGTAAGCGTCACCATTTCTTTGTATACTTTATCAACCGTGCCTTGACCAATAACAACTTGAAACTGGCCGTTTGTAGAAAAAGATCCTTTTACTAGTTCGTGCTCATCTAGCATATGTTGATTGACTTTACCTTCATCTTTTAAAACAAGTCGAAGACGCGTTACACAATGCGTTGCAGCAGAGATATTTTCTTTTCCCCCAACGGCTTCTACAATGCGCTCCACAGATTCTCGATTCATGTCTTTTCCCCCTTGTTTCCGTTTTCATTTTATTCCTGTATTTCCTATCCCCCATATAAATCTCACCGCAAACATGTATATACAAGTTTTATGTTTTTATTCTAACCTGTATATACATGTTCGTCAACAAAAATAAAATTACTTCTTTTTCATTTCATGATATAGTCAAAAAGCAAAGTGTGAGGAAGGAGACATTACAATGCTGCAAGTAAGATTAATGGGAAAACAGGAAGAAATTAATGAAGCGATCAAACAGTTTGAACAGAACTACCATATAGAACATCAGTCCAAAGAATATACGCGAAGCGCTAATCCAAAGTATGAGCGCAAAAAAGATACTCGGGTTTACCTTTCAATGCACCCTAAAAAATAATTTTCGATTTATTTCAGAGAAGAATAGTAGCTTTTACAAACTAAAGGATTTATATTATAATTTCAGTATTTACTATAACATCCGATTTGTATTTAAAAATCAGAAAGAGGCTTAAAAATGGCATATAACGACATATCTCTTAGAGAGAAAAGTATTGTGTTTATCGGCTTTATGGGGGTAGGAAAAACAACTATTGGAGAAATGGTTGCCAAAAAATTGTATAGAGATTTTGTTGATATAGATCAAGAAATCGAAAAAGAATTTAATATGCCTACTTCTCAGATTTTTAAAGAGCACGGTGAAACTTTCTTCAGACAAAAAGAAAAAGAAGTAATAAGTCGACTTTCACAGCAGCGCTTAAAAATCATTTCTTTAGGGGGAGGCGCTTTTTTACAAGAAGAAATTCAAGAGATTTGTTTATCTAACTGCATCGTATTCTTTTTAGATTTATCTTGGGATTCTTGGAAAGAACGCATTAGTTTGATTATTGATAGCCGTCCTGTTTTACAGGGAAGAAGCTTAGAAGATATTGAAAAACTATTTTACGACCGTCAAGCTATCTATTCAAACCACCATTCGAAAGTTGAAACTGATAATTTAGATATCGAAGAAGTAGCTAACTATATCGTTGATTCATTAAAAACAGCTTGGGATATTTATCAACCTTAATGAAATAAAGGTTTGTTCCCTTAACAAGCCTTTACAAAAAAGACGTAGCTTAATGCTACGTCTTTTTTCATTCCTAATGGGAACTCATATAAAAATTGATAAAAAAGGCGATGGTGATTACATACATCATCCAATGAATTTCGCGATGGCGTCCTGTAAACAGTTTAATCGCTGTGTATGAAATGAAGCCGAATGCTAACCCTTCTGCAATGCTGTAGGTTAACGGCATCATGACAATTGTTAAGAAAGCGGGAACAACCTCAGTAAAATCGTCGAAGTTAACGTTTCGAATGTCACTTAGCATAAGCGAACCAATAATAATAAGTGCTGGAGCAGTAGCAACGCTTGGGATAAATTGAATGAGCGGTGCAAAAAACAAGGTAAATATAAATAAGATGGCAACCGTTAATGCCTTTAAGCCGGTACGTCCTCCTTCTGCAATGCCTGTTGCATTTTCAATATACGTATTTAGCGCTGTGCTTCCAAAAATAGCACTCGCCATTGTACCGATTGAATCCGCTGCAAGCGCGCGATTTAAACCTGGAATTTTACCGTTTTTATCTACTAAGTTTGCTTTTTTAGATAGTCCAATCAATGTCGCTAGCGTATCAAATAATTCTACTATGGTGAAAGAAAATACAACTGAAAAAATGCCGTAGGCAACTGCACCTTTTAAATCCATTTGAAAAAATGTTTCCCCAACGCTTGGCGGCGTAGCTGAAAAGACGTCTTTCACCGAATGAGGAACTGCTTGTACTCCTACAATCATCGCTAATATTGTCGTAGCAAAAATACTTATAATAAGAGCACCTTTTACATTTTTAGCCATCAGTACAGCTGCTAATATCAGCCCAAAAATAGCAAGTAAGGGGCCTTTATCCATGACATTTCCAAGCCCTACAAAAGTAGACTCGTTTGCCACAACTAATCCAGCGTTTTTCAAACCGATAAACGCAACAAAAAGACCAATTCCAACTGCTATGGAAGACTTTAATACGTTCGGAATGGCATCAATAATCTTTCCCCGTATTCCTGTTACTGTTAAAACAAAAAATAAGACCCCGGATATAAAAACTGCTCCAAGTGCCGTTTGCCATGACAACCCTTGCCCTAATACTACTGAATACGTAAAAAACGCATTTAAACCCATCCCTGGACCGGTTACAATCGGAAAATTTGCCCACAGGGCCATCAGTAACGTACTAAATACAATGGCGTAAATGGTAGCTGCAAGAGCCGCTTCTCGGGGAATACCCGCGTCAGACATGATAATGGGATTGACGATTACCATATAACTGACCGTCATAAAAGTTGTAAGTCCTGCTAGTATTTCTTGTTTTGGTGTTGTGTTGCGCTCTGATAGTTTAAACAAGCGCTCTAATATTCCGTTACGCTCCAACACGCGCGCCTCCCTACTTCTAAAAAAAAATAAAAAATCCTACCTATTCAAATGTCCTAAAAAGGACACGATTTAGGAGGATTTTACGTTTCAAAGTAAAATCTTTTGTCCTATTATAGTCTTAATTTGTAGATATGCAAAGGTGGAAAACGCTATCATTATAAAAATTTTTATCTTCCGTTAGTTTGGAATTTTGAAAATTTATTTCTTCTATCCCTTTAGTCTGTGCGACAGTACTCTTTTTACTCATTTATCCAAAAAAGAGATTGAGACATAATTAAATAAATCCATTCTAAAGACAAATAAATCGAATAAACAATCTAGGCTACTATTACACCGCTGTTAATTTCCGCACAAGGCTTCGCTTTCCGCGGGCGGCCGATGAGCCTCCTCGTTGCTTGCGCTCCTGCGGGGTCTCATCTGTTCCGCTTTTCGCGCAGGAGTCTACGCCTTGTCCTCCAATCAACAGCTAGAAGCAACTAAACAGATGAAACCTACGTTCACCTTGACAACAAAAAACTCGAATTATTAATCAATAACTCCGATTAATAATTCGAGTTTTACTCTTGTTAAAATACTTTTATTCCAGCCTCTTCTTTGTTTTACATCTTATGAAATCAAAAGTGGAATTCTTTTTAAAAGACGATCAATCGAACGATTTGCCTCTTTTAGCACGATTCCCTGGTCAATTGTTTTTAGCACGCGATTTTCCATCACAATTTCTCCATCAACCATCGTTAGTTCTACATCTCCTCGCGTTGCTGAATACACAACTCTGGAAATAGGGTCTACGCCGTAAGATGGAAAGGTATGAAGCTGATTTAAATTTAAAATAGCAAGATCCGCTTTTTTCCCAACCTCTAAACTTCCAATTTCTTTTTCAAGCCCAACTGCTTTAGCTCCGCCGATTGTAGCCATTTCTAGCACGTGCTTTGCATTCATCGCCGTTGGTCCGTACGAGGGTTTATGAATCGTAGCGGCCAGCCTCATTTCGTTGAACATATCCAAATTATTATTACAAGGAGCACCGTCAGCGCCAAGACTTAAAAATACGCCTTGCTCTAATAAACTAGGCACATCTGCGATTCCCGAGGCAAGCTTTAAGTTGGAGCCTGGGCAATGACTAACTTTTACTCCTTGATTTTTAATAATTTGCTTTTCTTGATCATTTAGCCACACACAGTGCGCTAAAATAAGGCGCTCATTGGCTAATCCTAAATGATCTAAGTACATGATATTTCTCATACCCGTTTCAGCTTCTACAATGCGAATTTCTTCTTGATTCTCAGAAGCATGAGTATGTACATGGACATTATAGGCAGCTGATAAATGGCTCACTTCACGCAGCAAATCTTCCGTACACGACAGCACAAATCTTGGGGAGAATGCGTATCGAATACGACCATTATTTGAATTATGCCATTTTTCAAGCAGCTCTACACTTTCTTTAATCGAGTCAGCCGTTGTCTCCTGCAGAGCTTTTGGTAGATCATCGCCTTTTTTATCCATCATTACTTTTCCTGCAAGAGCCCGGATTCCACTTTGAGATATAGCTTGAAAAGCAGAGTCCGTATGATGAACAGTTTCCATATCTACAATTGTTGTAGTTCCGCTTTGAATGAGTTCGCCGATCCCTAACAGTGCTGAATAATAGATAGATTCTTCATCATGCGAAGCTTCAAGCGGCCATATTTTCTTCTTTAGCCAGTCTAGCAGCTCTAGATCATCTGCTTGCCCTCTAAAAAGCGTTTGACATAAATGAATATGAGTATGTATAAAGCCCGGCACAATCGTTTTATTTACTGCGTCAATGACTTTATCTACCTTTTCCGGATGCAGGTTTTTCCCGATAGCTGCAATACGATTTCCAACAATATAAAGGTCACCGTAAATAATATCATTCTTCTCATTCATCGTAATAATCTCTGCATTTTTAATTAATGTGTGCGTCATACCTTCTTTCCCCTCTTTCATAACATCTATCTTTTTCTAGCTCAAGCCGAACACTAACGTCTTCAAGCAATCTTTCTTACACTAGCCTTATATATAATATGGTGTATGCTCTGAGTTGAATAAGTGTAGGTAACCTCATGGGCGATAGAGAGTTTGGGTAAAAAAAATTCCTAGCTGATTATACAGCTAGGAGGTTGGATTTATGATAAAATCCCAAGTCCCTTTTTCAAGAGGTTATACGAAATCGCAGGAGAATAATGTGATCTTGTATATATAATATGGTGTTTTCAATCTACATACCAGTTTTTTGTCAGAAGTTCTAACATTGTTTTTTTATTCTTTTTCATTATGTGACTTTTCTTAACACCCTTAATTTTCATGTTATGCAATTTATTTTCGTTTCTTCTATGTAATATTTCCTAAAAATAAAGAATCTATCTTCTGTTTCTATACAAAACAGAAAAGTTATTTTATGATTTGTATGATTAAAAACTATAAATCTATATTTTAGGGGTGATTAACTTGGAAAAAATAAATGTTGGCTGTCGTTTTACGCTTTCTGTTATGAGCGATAACTTCATCGATATTATTTTAAGCGCAATAAACGAAGTGGATATGTCTAAAGTACAGCGAAAAACGGACCGTGTTAGTACGTTTATTGAAGGAACTGCCAAAGACGTATTTGAAGTTGTTCAAGCCGTTTATAAAAGTGCTGGAAAATCAGAAAAGCATATTGTGCTGAATGCCACGTTTTCAGCAGGGCGTCACGAAGAATATTTCGAAGAAAGAAAAATAAAACCAAAAGAAAACGTGCCTTCAAACCAACAGCTTTGTGCTTCGTTCCCTGTATCCACTCAATTTTCTTTGTATCCATTAGATACGCCGCATTATGTAGACATCATCAAAAGCGGAATTGGCGCAGTTAAACAACAGGGAGTATTTGCCGAAACCGTGCCTTTTGCAACAGCTTTAGAAGGAGATGTGAACAAAGTATTCGCTTCTTTATACGAATGTTTTATGAAATCTGTACAGCAAGCTCGTGTCGTGATGACAGTTAATATGTCAGCACACAGCCCTTCTTCAAAACGATAAATTACTTCTTATCTATTTATAAAGATAGAGTACTAGAAAGGATTTATATAAATATGGCTACAAAAAGAACGTTTTTTTCTTTTTCCCTGATAGGTGCATTATTATGTCTATTAGTCGTACCAAACTCTGTTCAGGCTAGTGAAAAACCTGCTCATTTAACGGTTGCTTCTTACACGCAGTTCTTGAAAGCGCAAAGTGATAAAAGTTCACTGTATGAATTTTCGAAACTGTCGCGTCAACAAAAACAAAAAGTTGTACAATCACTAAGAGATCCATCTCTGTTAAAAATGGATATTGAAGAGAGCAGCGGCACGGTCGAAGCTGCAAGTACAGCAACATACGGAGCAAGAACGGCTTCACCTTTATTCAAAACAGCAGCTTATACGGCTTCTTATAAAGCGGCTGGATTTACAACAACAAAACTAACGGTGTATGTAGATTATTACACAAAAAGCTCCTCGGTAACTTCAGTCAAAAGTGTACGAGGTGTAGTCACAAAAAACGTAAACCCCCTTGTGTCTATTTCAAAAAAGAGCTCAAAATCTTGGGTACAAAATAATCGAGCCTACGGGCGAATTGACTGGCAGTGGAAAGTTGCAGCTAAAAATGCCGGAATCAAAAGACAAACCGCTTATGGCACGGCTTCTGGCGCTTCTGGCGGATCTATAGCTACAGTCAATTGATAATGAGGAATAAACGATGAAAAAAATGATGTGGTGGATTGTTGGTATTACAGCCGGGGTACTTTTACTAGGAATTCTGGTAGGTTATTTATCATTTTACAGCATATAAAAACAGCAGGTAATTCCGCCTGCTGTTTTTTATCTAAATGTCATCTTCTTGTCATAAAATTAAAACCTCCACTTACAGTGTCTAAGTGCCTGTAAGAAGAGGTTGGGATCACAATTGTTAGTAAACCTGGTCTCTTCTCATCTTTCAAGCACTGCTTGTGGGAGTTGGCACGGTTCTATATAGTCCGTTGCCGAGGTTTCAAAGGGCCTATCCCTCCACCTCTCTTGATAAGAAGTTTGTCGAATTTTGTTGATAATTGTTGATAAGATAAATATTATGTTACATGCTGCACAAACAGATGTCAACTACTTTTCAGAAAATTGTTTTCCCTCTAAAACTATGATATCGCTACCATTACTATGACAACTAGGTTACAAATATATAATTTTTTTATATTTTTTTATTACGCTTTTACAGCTGACTTTTTCTCAAAAGAAGTAATAGCCTCATCTAGCATACGAATGCCGTCATCTATCTGTTCTTTTGTTACAGTAAGCGGAGGTACCATGCGAATAACTTCACTTGCATTTCCGCAAAAATAAAATAACACGCCTTTTTCTAAAGCTAAGTCCAAAATCTCGAATAAGGCATCTCCATCTCCTTCTCCCGTATGCGGATTAACAATTTCAATTCCAATCATAAGTCCTAAACCACGGATATCCCCAATAACTGAATGTTTTTCCTTTAAAAGATGCAGCTTCTCTAACGCATAAGCGCCCATTTTTTTCGTATTATCCAGCAGCTGTTCTTCTTTCATCACTTCAAGAGTTGCAAGAGCTGCTGAACATCCAATAGGATTTCCTCCAAATGTTGTACTATGTGTGCCAAGAGGCCACTGCTTCATTAATTCTTGAGAAGCTACCGTTGCACTAAGGGGAATTCCAGAAGCAATTCCTTTTGCTATAGCCATAATATCTGGTACGACATCAAACGTTTGTCCAGCAAACCATTCACCTGTACGGCCAAACCCTGTTTGCACTTCATCGAAAATAAGTAATATTCCGTGACGATCACAAATCTCTCTTAACTTCTTCATCCAACTTTTCGGAGGGATAATATAGCCGCCTTCTCCTAATACTGGTTCCAAAATAACAGCAGCCACTTCTTCAGGCGTGACTTGGTGCTTAAAGAGTATTTCAAAATCTTTTTCAAGCTTTTCAGTAAAGTATACATCGCTGTCTAGCTCCGCAGGGCACTCTTTTGGATTGGCATATGGAATTTGATACGTCAGTCCCGAAGGCTGCTGAAATTGTCTATATTTGCTTTTCGATGTTGTAACACTTAAAGCTCCCATCGAGCGGCCATGAAAACACCCTAAAAAAGAAATAACATATGGACGCTTTGTGACATGTCTCGCTAATTTCAAGGCTCCTTCAATTGCTTCGGTGCCACTATTTCCAAAGAAAAAGCAGTCTAAATTGCCCGGCGTTACTTTTCCTAACTCATCGGCTAACTTTAATATCGATTCGTACATAATGACACCTGAAGGACCGTGCAATAATTGATCTGCTCCGTCTTTGATTGCTTTTACTACTTTCGGATGTCTGTGTCCTACATTTGTCGTAGCGATTCCGGAAGTAAAATCGAGATATTCTTTACCATCCAATCCATAATAATAGCAACCTTCTTCTTTCACAACGGGCAAATTCGGATGGTCTTTAGCCATCGTCGGTGCTAGCAATTCAGGCATTCTTTCAAATAAGTGACTCCAATCTTTTGACATGCTACATCCTCCTTGAAATTATACAAATCAATTAATCTTATTCCGAAATATAGTTACTTATTAAACAATATTAGGAAATTCAGTTATACTAAACGCTTTAATAGAATAGTAATAAAACTTATTTTACTATGCATTTTTATTAAAATCAATTGTATAAATATTTATATATAAAATTAATATGCGGGGTCTCATCCCTTCCATTTTTCCCGCAGGAGTCTTCGCCTTGCCCTTCAATCCACAGCTAGAATTACTTACATATATGAAACCTACGATCACCATCACCATAAAAAAATCCGAACGATTAATCGTTCGGATCTTCCCTCAACTAAAATACTACTGTCACAGCCTCTTTAAGTATATTTATTCAAGATGTTTGGCATCATTGATTGTTTCAAGACGCCATTTTCCACTTTCATAAGCAAAAGTTGTAATGGATGTATTTTGTAAAATAGTAGTCCCTGTTCCTTGTTCTCCGCTTGTTACATGATGAATGAATGTATTAATTGCCGCCCCGTGACTAACAACTGCTACTTTCTTTCCAATAGACTCCTTCATAATTTCCGTTAACCGCCGAACCATCCGTTCTTGAGCGGCTTCAAGCGTTTCAATACTATATAAAGGTTCTTCTCCCCAATTTGTCGCATAGTTTGGCACAAGCTCATGAAGCACTTCTACGTTCTTTGATTCTAGTTCTCCAAAAGAGCGCTCACGCAGCTGCTCACAAACCTCGACTTTCTCTACTTTAGCCGCTGCGGCAATTTCCCTAGCCGTCTCCTGCGCACGAAGCAAATCGCTTGTGTAGACTACGTCAATATGGATATCTCGAAAACGTTCCGCTACGCGTTTGGCTTGTTGCCTTCCTGTTTCATTGAGCAAAATATCAGCATGCCCTTGAATAAGTTTGTTTTTATTCCAATCTGTTTGGCCGTGTCTAATTAAGTAAAGCATCGTAATCCCCCTTTAATCCCGTTTTAAGAATTGATAAACAGCTTTATCAACCTCTGAGCTTTCATGCAAATCCGAATGTGCTTCATGAAACGTTTGGAGATGAATGTGTTCGGTAAACTCTTGCAGTCCGTATGCACTTTCTACTGTTACCACTCCATCTGTCTTATCTCCTACATCTCCTGCTCCTGAAAAAACGTCGATTTCTTTTGAGAAATCTTGACGACTTTCGTACAGCTTGTTTAACGCTATAGAGTGAAAAGCTAAATCACGAGCACCCATAGATTCAATATGATTGCGTGCATGAGGATACATCTCCATTAATTCCTGATAATCTAATCCTTGAATTGGCGAGCCTAACGTAACTAACTTTTGAATATATTGAGGGTTAGCCAAACTAACAGCTGCTGCTGTTACTCCTCCCATACTATGTCCAACTAAATCAACAGAAGATGCTTTATATGTATCACGTACATCTTGCATAATAGCTTCAATCCATTTTTGCTGCTGTGCAACACTGGCATCCGGCTTTTTAAAGACGATATGAATAAGCGGAAGTTTTCCCTCTTTTGCTTTCATAATGTGCTTCCACTGAATAGCTCCATCTTTTTGAACGACGCAGTAAGCTACTTTAGTTCCCCATCCGTTTTGTTCAAATCGTTTAATCATTTTCCCTAAGCTTTTTTGACTGCCTAAATAGCCATGAATAAATAAAACCGGCACATTTTTCGATTGGGCACCTCGTTTTATTTGTGGAGCAAAAATATAAAAACAAAGCGAAATAAATAATATGATACTAATCAATAAAATTAACAGCCGCAAGTTCTCACCCTCCGATCGTCTCGTCCATTACACTCATTAATAAAAAAATTTGGAGTAAATTTTATTCTGATACTTCCTGTAAGCTGCAGAACTTGTCATCTTTTTCTTGTCAACGAGCTGTTCAAAGCGCAAACGCTTTTCCGTAAGCATCTCTGTTAGCCTTTGTTCTTCATTAGCATCCGTGCATATAGAAATCAATTCTTCGATTGTAGCCATATCTCGTTTTAGCTCTTGTTCATCACTTATCATATTTGCATTTTTTAACATCCTATACGCTTGGCGCAGTTCTTTAGGTATATGTGATAAATCTTCTAACTTTAATGGTTTTCCTTCCCCAGGCAGCTTATCAAAGTCACCGTCTTTTATTGCTTGTCTAATTCTTTCTTCAGCAATTATATACGCAATATCCAAGGAAAGACCTCCTTTAAGAAAATATAAAATTCAATCTTACCTTCTATATAAAAGATGTATAAAAAACACAGCTTTTATAACCGTATTTTTTATTATACTATGATTATAAAAATTGAACTACCTTCACTTCTTGGATAGACTATCCTCCCTTTGTGAAATAATTTTCAGAGCTTCACTCCTTTCACTATCAAACTTTCTTGAGCAGTTTCTTAACGAGCTGAAATTCAATAACCGATTCTGCATCAGGCTTTGTTATCTTATCTTACTATATTTATACAAAAAAGCCTCCTTACGCATGTAAGGAGGTGGAAAAAGGTAATTCTAAGGTCATCATGTTATGCCTACTTTCTATAGAACCACATTTTGATAGCGTTTTCAATATTTTTTTATTACTTTACTAATTTTCTTTTCGTTTAATAAGACTCCGTACGTATAACGAAGCCTCACCAAATTTCTACTCTTCTTTATCTGATGGAATCATAATTTCTCCTTCATGCTCTTGTTTTTTCAAAAGCAGCTGGAGAATCGTTTTGGATAATTTACTAGGCTGATAGGGTTTAATCAGAAACTCACACACCCCAAGCTCTAATCCTTTGCTTCTTTCGTCTAAAGCAGATGAGATTAAGATAGGAATTTTTTCTGTCTCTGTATTTTCTTTGAGATGTCTTAAAACATCCCAGCCGTCTAACTTATTTTCTCCTAGCATGATATCTAGAACAATCACTTCAGGCTTTTGCTGATGAATAGAGTTTAATGCGTCTTCTCCGTTGTTAAAATACCGAACGTGAAAACCGCTTTCTTTTAATTCTACCTGTAAAAGCGTCGCTAAACTTTTATCATCTTCTACAATCACTACGCTTTTACGATTATCATTCGCACTTATCGTCATTTCTTCATCGTACTGAACTTCATGTAGAAGCGGGAGAACAATCGTGAACGTTGTTCCTTTTTTCCATTCCGATTGTACAGTAATGTCTCCACCATGAACTTTTACAATTTCTTTTACAATTGCTAACCCTAAACCCGTTCCGCCAATTTTGCGCATATCGGAGTTATCTGCCCTGTAGAATTTGGTAAACAATTGACCTAGCGCTTCACTCGGTATACCAATTCCTTCATCTTGAATATCAATATAAACAGCGTGTTCCTTTTGATACACTTTAACTGTAACGTTCCCTCCATCCGGCGAATATTTCACTGCATTGCTAATTACATTATTAAACAATTGCAGAAGCTTATCTTTATCTCCCATTACTGTAAAATGCTCTTGATCGGAAATCATATCAAATTCATGCTTACTTGTTTGGATTTTCTGGACTTCAATCACCTGCTTAATAAGCGGAAGAATGTCTTGATACTTTTTATCGTAGGTTTGTTTCCCCGCTTCCATTCTTTGGACGTCCAGAAAATCGTTGATTAAAGACGTTAACCGCTGTGCTTCCTGATAAATAGTAGTTAAATACTTCTTCTGTCTTTCTTCTTTTAATGTTTTGTTTAGCATAATCTCAGTGAACCCTAATACACTCGCTAAAGGCGTTCGCAGCTCGTGACTCACAGTGCTTACAAATTCCGACTTCATCTGATCAACTTCAAATTCTTTCGTAATATCACGATGAACGAACAATACGCCAAACATCTGACGGTTTCGATATACGTATTCGCTATAAACTTTTATAACCTTTCGCTTACCTTCCGTGTGCAGGTAATAAACAAAAGACTTTTCTACTTGCTCTCTCTTGCAAATGGCTTCAACGTATTGTCTTAGCTCCCCTATATTTTCAACTCTTTGAGAGAGGGCATCTAGCCATTGATCGCGAGAGAGCTGAAGAAGCCCGCTTTGATGCTCATATTGAAACAATTCGCTAATCTTCGTATTCACTTGTAGAATCGTACCGCTTGTATCTACAAGCTGCATTCCTTCTTGAATCGAATTTAAAATATCTTGAGATAGCAATCGGTCATGCTCAGACTCTTCGTAAATATAAATTTTTTCAAGAGCAATCGTGATTTGTTTGGCCAGTATTTCAAATGTCTGTAATTCATGTTCTGTGTATTCATCCGCGTAGCGGCTGTAAAACATATAGGCTAGCATATCTCCTTTTGAAGACAGCACCGGTACGATAACATCATACAAATAAAACGTTTGCTGATGATATAGGCGCTCATGTTCTATACACTCTCTTTTTACTACCATGCATTTTTTCGTCTTTTGCACATGATCAACATAATTATTATGAAGATTTGCCACCATCTGTTGAACACTTGATGAAGATAGACCAAATGAAGCATGTGTCTTTTCATCAGTTAGCATAATAAAACCGTGATCAGCTTTCATCACTCGGCTCATGTTTGTGACAGCACTCGTGAGAACTTCTTGCTTGTGAAGAGAATTGGTTAGTCCATGCACAAATAAATTGCGCAATTCTAACTCTCCTTCCCGTTCCTTTGTCAATTCTAATGCGTGCTGAAGTTCATCTTGCTGACTGTGCAACTCATCTTGCTGTGCAATCAGCTCCTCGTTTTGAGCCGTTAACTCCTGTTCATTATTTTGCAAAGTCGATACCATTTTGTAAAAAGCCTGAGATAGCATGCCGATTTCATCTTTTCTTTGTTCATCAAAAGCTATAGGCATTTCTTTTCCAGCAGCAATTTCGCTTGCCGTATATGCTAGCTGACTCAGCGGCTTTACAAACTTATTTAGTAGTACCCTTGTAAGCAACAATAAAATGACCACTGTAAACGCTAAAAATAAAATAAAGAGCGTCTGACTTTTCTGCATGTCACTCGACGTAGCATCGTACTGTGTATTTAAGTCTTTAGTTAATTCACTTTGGTAGTCATCAAGTTCTTTTTGCATTTGTTCTATTGATTTAGAAGCAGTCTTCCGCTCAGGACTAGAGCGGACTCCTTCAATACCTTTTTTGTCGTAAATATTTTTAAAATAAGGAAGCGTTTGATTAAAATACGTGTTTAGCATCACCGTCGCTTCATTTACAAACGTACGCTCACGTCTATCTGCGGCTAGACCTGAAAGTCGATCGAGATTTTCTTCGATAATTTTTTGCTGACTTGCAGCCTGGTTATACATATCCTCTGAATCAAACGCAATAAAACCGCGAGCCTGTAAAAAAGCTCTGTTCATTGATTTATCAATTGTAGATAGCAGCTGTGCCTTTTCCCGTACTTGTGCCCTGTACTGGGCATAATCAGCTGTAATTTCTTTTTGCCGTACGACAAGTACAGTTGAACCCGCTGCAAAAGCAAGTAAAAGGATACTTGCTAAGAGGATGAACTGGGTTGAGATACTTTTTCGTTTTAGTTTATTGTTCATCTAAAATTTCCTCGACACGTTCGGCCAGTAATAGGGGACTAAACGGCTTAGACATAAAATACGCAGCCCCCGCTTCTAACACTCTGCTTTGATCAGCAGCTTGATTCTTAGCTGAAAGCATCAATACTTTTGTATGGCGCTTGTCTTTCATTTCTTTCAGCTGCTGAATGACTTCAAGCCCGGTGAACACGGGCATCATATAATCCAAAATAATTAAGTCAAAATCACGTTCTTTAATAAATTTCAAAGCTTCTTCACCATTTTCTGCTTCCGTCACATCATGTCCTTCATCTTCAAGCGTATCTACCACTAACATACGAAGCACTTCTTCATCTTCCGCTAATAAAATTTTTGCCATTGTTTTGTTATTCCTCCGCTTGTAGTCGTCCATACGTTTTTTGCAATATGAAGTAGGACGGCTTTATTCGTTCGTGAAAAGTTGGATACTCCCAATTTTTCCACTTGTATAAGTAAAAATCTTTTAATAAAAGTTCTCCTTTTTTCTGAGTTGGAAACGTATCTACCACGTCATTGTTCTTCCTATTAACAGCTACGACTCCCACTTGAATTCCTTTTATTTTTTCGCTGGATTCTAATCCTTTTTTAGACCAAATATCTCCCATTATTTCTTTTTGACTCGGGTCTTTTACATTTAAAAGCGCCCAAGGGATGCGAAGTTCAGCAATTCCATTTGATTCATTCACTTTAAAATCTGCTAACGAATCAAACGAAGAAGAGTTAGGGTCGCTGTTTCCTTCTTGGAGCTCCCCTGTTTCATAGGCCTCAAAAGGAATGTTTCTCTTATTTTCCCCCTCTCCAATCGCTAATTCTTTGTTAAGGGCGAGCCTAATTGGATTAAACATGCCGTTATCTTTTGTATCGGTTCCTTTTACCAATGGAATCATTTGAAGCTGATGAGCATACGAAAAATAATACGTATCGTAATAGCTGTCTATCCGCAAGTGACTGTCTTCTTTCCCGTTTAATTCTGCTACAAAATCAATTCCTTTTGTTTTTAAAGAAGGAATTTGAGGAATCTTTGATTGTCCCTGATTGTTAATCGTGTTAAACAAGAAATAAAGCTTTTGGTTTTCCAAATCTTTTGCACTCACGTGTAGATATAGATAACCTTCATCACTTGTAATGTTCAATGCTTTTAACTTCTTAGAGGGCTTATATACCGACTTGCTGTTCAGCTTTTTCCAATCATCTGATTTGCCGTCTACTTTGACTTTTAGCTTTGTTCCTGGATCAAAACTCAACAGGCCAAAATGCTGCTCTCCCGTTTGCAAATTCGTCCAAAATGGCCTGCGGTTCGGATTGTCGTACTCCATCGTATTCCACGTTCGCTTGAACCATTCATCTTGCCATGTAAAGACCATACCGCCAGCCATTTTCTCTTCCACAATATCTTCGCATAAGCGCGACAGAATTTTTCCTTGTTCTTGTTCCGTATGAAAGCCTTGATCCCAACCGTATACGTTTCTATGGGTAAGTCCTCGCGAAGCCGGAATGCCAAATTCAGCAACAAGAACGGGCATATGATGAACTTCTTTCATATTTTGCAAATAGCCTGCGTAGTTATTTTTCTCTCCTCGATGGTCTCTATAAGCGAGATAACGAGGTTCATAATTTAAGAAATCAGGATAGTACGGATAAATATGATAAGAGGCAAATAAGCCCGGCTCAAATTTTTTAGTTGTGTGAATTAAATTAGGATTAACAGACACTTTATCTTCGTCTTCAGAAGGCTCATATGGATGCGTCAATAAATCCGTCGTCACCCAGTTCGTAAAGCTCATAGGCCGCTGCCAATCATATTTATCCTGCTCATAGGAAATTGTCTTTTCCATGAGCTGCGCAAGCCATATTTCAAAAGGGTTGCCTTTTTCGGTATAGATGTACTCCCCTTTAAAATCTTTCATTCCTTTATGTTTTTCATTTGTCGAAAGGGCTACCGTTGGATCCCATTCAACTCCTATAATCCAGCCCAAAACATAAGGAGACACGTCTGCTGTATACGTTCCGCTAGCATGTCCCGTACGCTTTGGCAGCGTTGCATTTCCGTGAATAACGTTTACAATCCTTTTCATTTCAGCTTCGAATTCTTTTGTATTTTTCTTTGCAAAAGCATCTTGTGAATCATAGAAAACTTCTTCATTCACCCATACCCCATGAAAAAGATAAATGGGTTTCTTGGCTTTTTGGTTATACTCAGCAAGCGCTTCATAAAAGGCGGGAGGGTGAATAGTGTATACGCGGATTGAGTTTGCATTCATCTTTCCAATTTCTTTAAACCAGCGCAAATATTCTTCTTTCGAAATAGCAGTCTCACCAGGAAAATGACCTGGCTTACTAATGCCCATATTTACTCCTTTAATCAGCACATCTTGCCACTTGCCGTTTTGATAAACTTGCAAATAATCTTTTCCTACTTTCCCTGCTACTTTACGGTCAGCATCTTCATAGATTTCCATATTTTTATTAAAAGTAACAGAAGCAGGCTGTGATTCATTTTGCTGTTGATCTATGATCTTATTCATAAGAGGCAGGTAAACAGTCCAGTAAAAAGAAGACTCATCTTCTTTTCCGATTTTCTCTGTCCATTTCTTCCACACCGGGTAAAAAGAGGTTTGATAAATGGAAGGTACTTCTCCTTGATCTGCAAAATCTCCTGCAAAGTAATAAGTATCATATCGCTCTTTATTATGGTGAACGACTGCTGGTATGGACAAGGGAATACCATTTTCCTTTAGCTTGTTTTTCCCTTCCGAATCCAAGTGAAAGACAAACTGAGCCTGCACATCACTTTTTTGCTGCGGCGTAATTACGTCAAACCAATATTGATAAGCCGATTCATTCTGTAAATTCAATGTTTTCTTTCCTTGTTTTGTATATTGAAACCATACTGGGTTTTCTTTTAATTCTTTTTCCGTTATAATAACGAGCTTATTGGATTCATTAACAAACAGTAAGCCTTTGCCTGTAAGGTTCCACTCTTTGTTGTACTGCTTTTTGTAAGCACTTTTCACCCAAGCAGGAACTTCTTCACTGCCGAATTCCTCAAAATAGCGACCAATCCAGCCGGACCACGTCACATTGTACAATTCATACAGTTCTTTACGAACGTCTAAAGAAGTAGGGCTTCCAAATGTATTAAACTCTCCAATCAGCGTTTTTGTACGTCCATTCAGCGCTTTCTTAACGTAGCTTACGTCTTCAGAAGTCATGCCGCCATACACCAACTGAGAGCGATCTCCCCTTTTAGCTTTTACGCCTAAATCTTCTTTGTATACACCGTACGTGTCCGTGATATAAATCATATCTGCAGAGTTTGTTTTTGGCAGAGATTTGATGCTGTATGTTTTATTTCCCTTCGGATAAAACCCTGCATAATCTTTTGAGATTTCATAAGGCTTCCCGTCTTTGCGTACTTTCGCTTGATTCAGCATCCACATTAAGCCCTGATGCTCCCGAAACGTTTGATCTGGCACTGTTTTATCAATGACAAGCAGATTCAAATCAGTTGGTTTCTTTAGCTGCCAAATAAGAAATGGCGAAGCTGTTACTACCATAACCAAAATAATGCCGCCGATTAATAACCATTTTTTCATTGTGAAACTCCTTTTCGCTGCATGTCTCCCCAGCCTTTTTTATTGCGAATAACATCCAACAATCCATGACAGCGCCATATAACAGTTAGAGGGCGATACCAAAAAGATTCAGTCAGGGAAAAGACAAACAGCTTAGCGATATCAGATACTTTTGGATATTTGCGAAGGCTCCACTCTTCTAGCAAAACGGCCGCCATCGAATAAAGAGAACCATATACAACCATTAAGAGAAAAAGCAAATAAGCAAACTCTACATAAATCCCGCCTACAACTAGGGAAATGACAATAAACAAATAGCCTAACATTTCCATGACCGGCCCGATTAGTTCAATAAACACAAAATAAGGCATGGAAATCATTCCGATACTTCCGTATTTCGGATTAAACAGCATCTCTTTATGCTTCCAGAGACTATCAAATAAACCCCGGTGCCAGCGGTTCCGCTGTCTTCGCAAATATTTGATTTCATCAGGAGCCTCTGTCCAGCATACTGGATCTGGAATATAAACAATTTGATTGTTGGTTTTTTTCTGTTTAATCAGTCGGTGCAGGCGAACAACAAGCTCCATGTCTTCACCGACTGTATGAGAATACCCCCCAGCTTCAATCACCCAGCGTTTAGAAAATACGCCAAATGCTCCTGACACAATAAGTAATAAATTATGGCGACTGAGACCAATGCGCCCCATAAGAAAGGCACGTAAATATTCAATAATCTGCATCACAACAAGCGGCTGCGTATCAAGTCCAATTGATACGACCGCACCGTTTTCGATTTTACATCCGTTTGCAATTCGAATACTTCCCCCTGAAGCAATTACTTCTCCGTCTGAATCAATAATTGGCTTCATAACTTTTAAAAAAGCGTCTCTTTCTAATACTGAATCGCCATCGATCGAACAAAAATAAGGGTAGTTGGATAAATTAATTCCTGCATTTAATGCATCTGACTTTCCCCCATTTTGTTTATCGACTACATATAAATAATCGTATAATTTAGAACGATATACAGCTTTTACTTCTTTCGTCTCCACTTGCTTTCTCACAACTCGATTCATTTTTACAAGAGAAAACTCTTCGATGAGCTTTTCTAGCGTATCATCTGAAGATCCGTCATTTACTACAATTACTTCATATTCTGGATATTCAATTCCAAGCAGCGAACGCACGCTTCCAATAATCCCGACAGATTCGTTATAAGCGGGAACTAATATAGATAACGGCGTTGTATAGCTGACCGCAAGCAAATCTTCATAAGGTTCTTCATCATTTAATTGATATTGCTTTCGCAGTTGAAAAGCAGAGATGATAAACATCATAAAATAAAAACAAAGCACAAAAATCATATAAGCAAATACAGCCCATCCACAAATGGACAATAAAAGATGCCAAACACTATTCCACAACCGTAATTCCTCCTTTTTCAAGCCATTCTGCTGCCATATCTTTCGAAAACTTGTCATCAGTCGTTTCGTATACATGAACTAAGTATTCTGTACCTGTTGGGATTTTCATCATTGACTGAGCAGCATTCGAACGCACAAGAAAATGAGAATCTTTTAGCGACTGCTCGAGAAGTGACAATCCCTTCTCATCTCTCGTTTTGCCTACTAGTTTTGTAGCCATCATTCTCTCTTGCCACATATCTGATTGAAGGTGTTTCGTGAGCTCCTCTATTTTTAATGGAAAAGATAAAGCGTTAAGTGATTTCAACGAACGAATTCGCAGTTCTTCTGATGAACTTTTCATGTGCACTTTTAAGAAATCTATATACTCTAATTTACGATTGATACCGATCATATCAATGAGTGGCAGCTGAATTTCTTCTTGCAGGTCTTCAAATTTATTAATAAATTGCTGAAACTGCTCACTGTTCATTGTTCCAAACAAAGAGCGGTACATAAATTCAGACAGCGGTTTAGAAGTATTCGTCATGTACATAACAAACTCAGGACGGTTTAGCTTAACTAAAATCTTTAAGATTTGATTTTTTTCAGCCGCTGTACTATTTTTCTTCTCATACATTTCTAGTAATTGGTCTGTTAGCGTAGTGAGACCAAAGTCTTCAATAGCATAAAGGGCATTCATTCTGACACTCCACCTAGAATGATGCAGCTCTTTTTTATATTTGGGTGTAAAAACCTTCTCCGCATAGAGCGTGATGTTATTTAGAATGTCATCGCCTTGCACAGCTGCAGAAAAACCGCTCAATAGTTCCTCTACACCCGCCAGCTCTATTTTATTTTTAGGTTCTATCCGATGTTCTTCATCTTTTCTGTATAAATAAATAAAAAGAGATTCTTTCATACTGTCTTTATAGGATTCTACTTTTGCCCGAAAAGCGTTTAAACGTGCCTTTTGAATAAGTAAATAACTTAGAAAACTGACTAAAAGCAATAGCAATCCCCCAAATAAGACATATACCACTTGAATAGACATCGCCATTTATTTCACCTTCTTCATTAAATGACGTACGCGCGCTTCAAGCTCCATTAACTTAAATGGCTTTGTCATGTAATCGTCTGCCCCAAGTTCTAATGCTCTTTGAATATCTTGTTCGCTGTTTCGTGATGTAAGCATAATAACCGTGTACTGATCGTGACGTTTCTGCTGCCTTAATTTTTGCAG
Organism: Priestia aryabhattai B8W22; assembly: GCF_000956595.1. GTDB lineage: Bacteria > Bacillota > Bacilli > Bacillales > Bacillaceae_H > Priestia > Priestia aryabhattai. The sequence goes on from NZ_JYOO01000018.1 coordinate 103,501, forward strand.
CACCTCTAAGCCATCCATTTTAGGCATCATTCCGTCTAAAATAACAAAGTAGTGATCGCTAGAGTTAATCCATTGAGACTCAAAAAATTCGATGCCATCTTTAAACACTTCTATTTTCACTTCATAGCGATCTCCTACATCAATCTTACTTAAAAGCTCTTTCAGCATCGTTCGAATGATAGAATCATCATCAATAATAGCCATACGAAGCGTTCGCTTTTTAACCAGCTTGCTTTGAGAAGAAGCTACAATTCTTTGACGTCCTGATTCCTTCGCTATATATAATGCTTCATCAGCTTGATGAAGCGCTTTTTCTAACGGCCATTCAGTGTTATGAACTTCTACAACTCCGCCGGAAAAGCTGCAATAAAACGAATCGCTTTGATGTGTGAACACTTTTTTCACAAAGAACTCCAATAATCTATTTAATACTGTTTCTGCCTCTTTTATATTGGTTTTTGGCAGTAAAAGAATAAATTCTTCGCCTCCATATCTAAAAATGTGATCTGTTGGACGAATTTCATGCTTCATATACTCTACAAATGCTTGCAGCACGCGGTCTCCCATAAGATGTCCATATTGATCATTTATTTTCTTAAAGAAATCTAAATCTAAAATCGCTAAACAAAAAGGATCTTTTAAGCGGTCGTAGCTGGATAGCTGCTGACTGTAGATTTCTTTTAAATACGTTCGGTTATAGGCTCCTGTTAATTCATCAAACATTAAATAGGAGTTAAACATCTGCTTTCGTTCAATATGGTGACCAATTCGAAGCAGACTTTCTTCCATATCGAGAGGTTTAACAAGGAAGTCATCGGCCCCTAATTTAAAAGCCTTCAAACGCGTCTCTCTATGATTATCAACGCTCATCATGACAATCGGAACGAACAGTTGCTTTGTTTTATCACGTAAAAATGAAAGAATGTCAAAGCCTGTACAGTCTTTCATATGTACATCAACAACAAAACAATCCGGCTTTAATTCGTAAAAAGCCGTAATGGCTTTTTCTTTAGACGCAGTTGCTAATACGTACCACCCTTGTTTTTCAAACTGTTCTTTTAAATACATCAGCATTGAAAGGTCGTCGTCAACAAGTAAAATATTAGCTGTTTGTTCACTGATTTCTATCAGTTTATTTATATCTTCTGCGGATTGAATTTCATCTTGATAACAAATTTTAATAATATCTAATAAAAAAGTATTCAACTCCGCGTAATCCCAGGTTTTTTTCTGTTTTTTTTCAACAGCTTCCATTAATTCGCGGGAACGATCTCCTAAATAATGCAGTCCAATAGTCGCAGACGTTCCAGAAATTGAATGCAAAAAGCGGTACACCTCTTCATGAAGTATTTCTTCATTTTGATCAGTCCACTCTTGCAGCTGCTTACGCACATTAGCTAATAATGCAATTTGATATTTATCCATCTTATACACCCTTTGTTCGATATAGTTAACACTTACCCCATATTAATCCATCCATTTTTTATAATATTTTGTAAGTAAATGAAATATTTTCTTACTTTTATTTTAAGTATGTTTTTTCTAAATGAAAAGCAATTCCTTTTTAACCATACTTTTCCTCTAATGATTTTACTTTAAAATGATTCTTTTTTCACTCATTATTTTCCCTTTCTAATAAGTAAAATGCCCTGTTATCTTCTTTATAAATAGATCTACAACCTTATTGACAAAATTAATGAGTCTTTGTTACCCTTATACACGTTGTGAAAAATTTAAAAGTGAATGTTAAGGAAAGCAGCCGTTTTGATGAATAATCAATCAAATCAGGTTCTTTCCTTTTTATATTTTTACTAAGGCAGATACTTTGCTAAATAAAGTTTCGCTTTATACACCGTGTCCTCTTTGTCATAGGCGCACTTAGACCGAAAACAGACGGAAAGGAGTATAAAATGTTTACTCAGCTTACAGAAAAAAACCAGAATGCAGAAGAACTAAAAGAAACACTTGATGATTTAGAGTTTCAGCTATTTCGCATGCAGGATAATTTAAAAGAAATTGCTAAAAAGTACGAAGTTATTGGTGTCGATCAGCCTGAAGATAATCAGTTAGTTATTGTATCGGCACAAAATGACGGAAGCGCATGTAAAATTATGCTAAATGAATGTACAAAAGCCTATAGAGGGGCTTGGGATTTTGCCATCGATGGCGTATATGAAGATAATCACACGATTTTTATCGGTGACATTAAAGGTCCCGCTAATAGGGGATATGGCTCTGTATGTATGAATTATTTAAAAGAAGTAGCGGTTGATCAAAATGTTCATGTTATTAAAGGCGATATTGCTGAGCGCGACTGGGATCATCTCGAAAGATTGATTCATTTTTATGAAAAACATAACTTTGAGGTAAATATTGATTATACAAATAAGTGCGGAGAGATTGAATGGACTCCAGCTTATCAATAAAAAACGAACAGACAGCGTCTGTTCGTTTTTTTATTTGATATATGCTAAGCTTTTTTTTATGCTGCTAAGAGGATTTTCTTTGCACTGATCTTGTTCAACAATCCACCATTTTACTCCTGCTCTATGTCCTTCTTGCATGACAGCCTTTACATCTACGCCTCCGGTACCAAGAGGAGCAAAAAATTGCTCACTGTCTGCTGTCATATCTTTTAAATGGATAAAAGGCGTACGATTTCGATAGTGCTTCATCCACTCAACTGGATCTTCGCCTGCTTTAGTGAGCCAATAAATGTCCAGCTCGACGTTTACCCCAGTTTCTTCTAGAATCGTTTGGAGAGCTGACTTTCCAGTTGACAATTTTTCCAGCTCAAAATCATGATGATGATAGCTAAACGACAGGCCTTCTTTTTTACAATAAGCATCAATGTAATTTAAAGAATCAATAAGTTCGAAATATCCTTTTTCAGTTTGTCGTTCAGGCATTAAATAAGGACAAACAATATGTGAATTTCCAACTTGCTGCTCAAAGTGAATCACTTGCTCTAAATTTGATTCTAATTGTTCAAGCGGCACGTGACTAGAAGCTGCCTTCAGCTGTAAATCCGTTAACCATGCTCTTACTTCTTGCGCTGTATATCCTTCGTACCCCGCAAACTCTACCCCTTGATACCCTAAAGCCGCTACTTTTTGAAGAGTTCCTTTAAAGTCTTTTTTCGTTTCTTCACGTAGCGTATAAAGCTGAACTCCTATAGGTATTTCTCCCATCTTCTCTCCCCCTGTTCATTAAGAAAGTGATTGAACTATGGCTAAATCAACAGCTAGAAGCAATTAACTACAATCAAATCTACGTTCATCCTAGAAAGGAAAAAATCCGAACGAATTTGATTCTCGATCAATAATAAGATTCGTTCGGATCCTCCTTTAACTAACATACTTTTTTCTCAACATCTGCTGCTTTTTATTTTACTGCACTTCCAAGCATTCCGGAAATAAAATGACGCTGAAGTGCTAGGAAGAAGACAATAATTGGAATGGTGGCAATCGTTACCCCCATCATTACTTGACCGTAATCAATGATCGATAATCCAATTAAGCTTGAAAGAGCAACCGGCAATGTAGCCATTTCGTTTGATGTAGTCGCAACTAAAGGCCACATAAAGTTATTCCACTGTGTCATAAATAAGAAAATAGCTGCTGCAGCCATCGCAGGCTTCATAGAAGGAAGCACAATGGTTAAAAAGATTCTCATCTCTCCAGCACCGTCCAAACGTGCTGCTTCAATCAGTTCCGTTGGAAAAGCTAAAAAGTTCTGACGTAATAAAAAGATAGCGAACGGAAAGCAAAGCTGCGGAACAATAAGAGCAAAATACGTATCAAGCAAATTAAAATTCGACATCAGCTGAAAAAGCGGAATGAGCGTTGCTTGATATGGAATCATCATGGACAATAAAAGCGTTGTAAAAATTGCGTTTCGTCCTTTAAATTCAAATTTAGATAGCGCATATGCAGCTGTAGAACAAACCATTAAAGCTACAATCACATACACGACTGAAACAAATACTGAGTTAAAAAAGACGCGCCCTAAATCAATTGAAGCATTTAAATTTTGTAGATTTGTCATAAATTGATCGCCAGGCTTCAGCGTTGGAGGGTTTGTAAACATTTTTCCTGATTCATTCGTAGCGCCGATAATCATCCAGTAAAACGGAAAAATAGAGATAATCGTGAACAGCCCAAGCATGCTGTATAATCCTATTTTACGCATGATGTTGCTTTTCTTTTTAACCTTAGGCATGGTAGCTACTGCGGTTGCTTCTACTCTCTCTAATACACTCATGATTTATCACCCGTAAATTTAAATTGGAAGAACGTTAAAATACCGACTAATAATACAACAACGTACGCAATGGCTGAAGCATATCCAAAATCAAAATATTTAAAGCCATTTTGATAAATATATAAGCCTAGCGTCATCGTGGAATCAGCAGGGCCGCCTTTTGTTAAGTTAAAAGGTTCGTCAAACAATTGAAGCGTGCCAATTGTTGATAAAATAGTAGCAAACAAGATAACGGGTTTTAATTGTGGAACCGTTACGTGGAAAAACTTTTGAATACGATTTGCCCCGTCTAAATCAGCTGCTTCGTAAACTTCATGAGATAAGCTTTGAAGAGCTGCTAGAAAAATAACCATATTATAACCTGTCCATCTCCAAGTCATCGCAACGATGATTGAGACTTTAGCCCAGAAAGGATCTCCCAGCCACTGAATGGCATCGATACCGAAAAACCCTAAAATAGTATTCATAATTCCTTCATCTTGAAGAATGATTGAAAACAAAATAGAATAGGCAACTAGCGACGTTACTGCAGGCAAGAAAAATGAAACTCGGAAAAAACCTTTTAGTCTTAAAAGCTGACTGTTTAACGCGTTAGCTAGTACAAGCGCTAATAAAATCATGACGGGTACTTGAACGATTAAAATAATCCCCGTATTTCCAAGCGCTTTCCAGAAAATATCATCTCCGAGCAAACGTGTATAGTTTGATAACCCGGTAAATACATACTTTCCGCCTTCCATACTCTGAAAGCTTAGAATAAACGATGAAAAAATAGGATAGATGGTAAACAGCGCGAACAGCAAAAGTGCTGGAGCAATAAATAAGTAAGGCAATGATTTATTTGTCTTCATGATGACCTCCTAGTACCGCAAGAAGAAGAGATAGAAGGCAATTTTCTAGAAATCACCTTCTATGCTTCTTGATTATTTTTGAATTCGGTTTTCTAAGCGTTTTTGAGCTGCTTCAAGCGAGTCTGTAACGCCCTTACCATTTGTTACCTCTGACACAGCTTTGACTGCTTCACTGTTTGCAACTGAGTAATTGCCTGTAAAATTAACCGGCTTAATATCTTTCATTTCATCTGCGAATGTTTTCCAAATCGTTTGATTGTTAAAGTACTCATCTTGTGCAGTGAATAATTTTGAAGAATATACGGTATTTAATGATGGGAATAATCCGCCCTTCATCGCTTCTTCTTGAACTTTATCCGTTGTTGAGAAATATTCCATAAATTTGTACGCTTCATCTGCTTTTTGGCTATTTGCTGAAATCACATAGTTGCTTCCGCCTAAGTTAGAAGCACGGTTGCCTCCTTCTTCAAACGAAGGTAATAAAAATACTCCCCATTTTCCTTTTAAATCTGGAGCCTGCTGTGTAATAGAACCAGATAGCCAAGCACCAGATGGTGAACTTGCTACTTTACCTTCTGCTAAAGCACTGATTGAAGCATCCCAGCCCACTGTATTTTTAACAATGCCTGCTTCTTTTAACTTCTTATTTAACTCCATCGCTTTTTTCGCTTCTTTAGAAGTTAAATTGAGCTTACCTTTGTTATTAAAATAGAACGTACCTTGCTGCGTCAGCGCCATTCGGAATAAGCCATCGTCATTATTAAAATCTAAACCTAGTAAATCAACGCCAACTTTTTCTTTAATTTTCTTACCAGCCGCAATGTAATCATCCCATGTTTTGATACTGTTTGGATCTACGCCTGCTTTTTCAAAGTAATCTGTGCGGTAGAAAACGCCTGTTGGACCTGCATCAAACGGGAAGCCGTACATGTCCCCATCCTTTGATAAAAGAGCTTTCTTAAACTCTGGAAATTTATCTTCTTGCTTATCAAATCCTTTTTTAGATAGGTTTAAAAATGCTTTTGGAAATGCATCCAAATATCCTTGGAAACGATCGTCTTCTACTAATACAATATCAGGAAGACCTTTTCCGCCAGCTTGCAATCCTGTTGTTAGTTTTGAATAAACGTCTTCACGTCCCATATCCACTACTTTTAATTTAAACCCTGGATTCTCTTTTTGGTATTCTGCTGCTGCTTTCTTTAATACTGGTACGTTAATATTCCAAGCCCATGCAACAACTTCTTTTCCACCGCTACCACTTGTTTCATTAGCAGACTTTCCTCCGCATCCTGCAAGTACTAGGGTTAAAATGAGTGCAAAACTGATTAAACTAAACCAACGTTTCAATGAATACCCCTCCTATAATCTCTTCTCCTAGTGTGGCAAGTTTTTTTGTAGACGCTCATGACTCTTTCTCAAGAAAATTATTGAAAAATAATTCTGTATATTGAAAGCGTATACAATTTACTTAATCTAAATTATATGAATGAATACCTTTTTCCTCAATGGTAAATATAAAAGGCAAAAACCTTACATTTTTGCCTTTTTCTAAATTGATTTTGTTATTATGGTTTCTATTAACTTTTTCGTTCATGAAAAAAAGCGAATGTACTGTCGTTGTTGAAACAGAACACAATCGCTTCTTAAAAAAAATCCAATGTATACTATTTTTTTGCTACATAAGTAACACTTTCTTGCTTATTTGGGACGTTCTAAGGAAAATAATTGCCCCAATTTACTATAGTTAGAACCCGCAAGCCGGCTCACTGGCTTCACACGTTCTGCAGAAACGCGATCGTTTTCTATCACTTCTTCACTAATATGAAACATCACAACTTCACCGATAAACAAATCTGAGCTGTATGCCTCATCCGTTCCTAATGGAACAATTTGGTGAAGCTTACATTCCATTCGAATGCTGGCTTCTTGAATTCCAGGAACCTGCACTTTTTTGCTCGGTGCTAGTGTTAACCCTGTTTCCTCGACTTCACTCACGGAAGAAGGGTAAGAAGATGCCGCTTGATTCACCTGTTCCACTAAGTTTTCGTCTACAAGATGAACTACAAATTCTTTAGATACACTAATATTTTTGGCCGTATCTTTCGTCATTTGACCTTCACTTCTCGAAACCGAAACGGCAATCAGCGGAGGCTCTGCCGCAACTACATTAAAAAAACTAAACGGCGCGGCATTCACTACACCGTCATCATTTTGACTTGTTATAAACGCAATTGGCCGAGGAATGACAACACCTGTTAGCAAATGATAATTGTCTTTTGCACTTTGTACCACTGGATTAACTATCTTCATTTTACCCACTCCTTTTCTTCCATTTACTTTATTGTATGGTAACGAAAAGAACATAGATTAGCTAGCAACTTGCTCACCAACACAATAAAAAGATCCGAACGATTGCTCGTTCGGATCTTTCTTCAACTAAACTGCTTTTGTCTCAGCCTATTTCGTTAATTTAACACCGTAATTTTCACTGTACGACGTCCGAATGCTTTTGCAGCTGACTCAGAAGGTACTAATACGTCAATTCGATATCCTTTAATCGCACCGCCCGTATCACCTGCTGTTGCCACTCCGTATCCTTCTACATATACTTTCGAACCTAATGGAATAACGGATGGGTCTACCGCAATAATTTTATGAGTGCCTGAACTTACATTTTGTCCAGTCGCTGTTACGCCGCTGCAGCCTGCACAATTAGCTGTATAAGCTGTTGCTTCTACATACATTTCTTTTCCAGAATGCTTTTGTGTGCTTTCTTCTTTTTTCGTTTCTTTTGCTTCTGAAGAAACGGCTGCTTTCTTCTCTGTAGCCGCAGCTGTTTTCACTTCTTGTTTCGGCTCTGTTTTTACTTCTTTCTTAGCTGTTGCTAATTCAGCTTGACGCTTTGCTTCTGCATCAGCCTCAGCCTTTTCAGCCGCCTGCTGTTTTGCCACTTGCTCAGCTTGCTTTTGAGCTGCTTCTTTTTCTTTTGCAATCTTATCTTGAATGCCTGTTAGTTCAGACTGAAGATTTGCTTTTTCTGAAGAAGCTGCATCAATTTCATTTACGACCGTACTGTATTTTTCTGCATAGTTGTTAACGTTGCTGTTTGTTTCGCTAACGTTTTTATCTAATTCAGCTTGTTTAGCCGCTAAGCTACTTTTTGCTGCTTCTAATAC
>NZ_JYOO01000019.1 GCF_000956595.1 Priestia aryabhattai B8W22
AGTATTTACAAGCAGGCTCTGCTTCTTCTAGCGCCAGCTAAAGATTCTGGGTCCACGACATCCAAGTCAGCGGTCGTTAACGCCAGTTCATTAAACGTTCGTTCTTCTGCAAGCACAAGCGCATCGGTGGTAACAAACTTACCGCGCAATTCAAAAGTAACGGTGGTAAAAGAAAGCGGATCTTGGTCACAGATCAAAACGGCATCAGGTCAAACAGGCTGGGTAGCAAGTCAGTATTTAAAAGCTGATTCTGGACAGTCTTCACAATCAGCCCAGTCGATTCAAATTACAAAAGCTTCAAATTTGCGCAGTCAGCCGAGCTTAAGTGCGGGAATTATTCGTGTAGCAAAAGCAGGTGAAAGATTCAAAAAAATAGGCGAAGCAAATGACTGGGTGCAAATTCAGTACTCAGGGAGTCAAACAGCATGGGTATCAAAAGGGCTAACAGCTGCGGCTGGTTCTACAACTTTAGCTAGTTTACCTTCCCCATCTGCTGCTTTAAAAGATAAAATTATTGTGGTAGACGCTGGGCACGGCGGATATGATCCTGGCACTTCAGGCAAGTCATCAATTGAGAAAAACTTAGCGTTAACAACAGCAAAACTTGTGGCAAGCCGCTTAGCTAATTCTGGAGCAAATGTATTTATGACACGTTCAAACGATACTTTTATTTCACTGAGCGGACGCGTGGATGTTAGTGAAGCAAAGCATGCAGATGCATTTATCAGCATTCACTATAACGCGTCTACGTCATCTTCTGCAAACGGCATCGCATCATTTTATTACAGTGAATCCAAAGATAAAGAATTAGCAAAATATATTCAAGAAAGCATGGCTGAAAACGCGCCTTCTATGAAAGATATGGGGGTTCGTTTTGGAGATTATTATGTTACTCGAGAAAACAACCAGCGGGCTGTACTTCTTGAATTAGGCTTTTTATCAAATGCTCACGACGAGCAAATTGTTTCTTCTAACGCGTATCAGCAGCAAATATCTACAGGTATTTACCAAGGGATTGCTCGATACTTCGCAGCTAATAAATAATAAAAGCCCTCATTATGAGGGCTTTTATACTACCAGCTTGCTTTTTTAACACCTGGGATTTGTCCTTTGTAGGCCAATTCCCTAAAAGCGATGCGTGACATTTCAAATTTTCTAAGATAGCCTCGCGGACGACCGGTAACGCGGCAGCGATTATTTAAGCGCGTTGCTGAAGAATCTCTAGGCAATTTTTTTAACGCTTCGTAATCTCCTTTTTCCTTCAGCTCTTGGCGTAATTGCGCATACTTCGCTACCATCTCTTGACGTTTTTGTTCTTTTACCACTTTTGATTTTTTAGCCAAACTCTTTGTCATCCTTTCGTTTTAATAATTTTTTATTTGAAATACGTAATCATTACGATTTAATTATTTTGAGCAAATTACTTTTTAAATTTAATCATATTTTCTTCATTTTTTCAACTTGTTTGCTTTCACGCTTACATGTAGCCTGCCCTAGGCTGCTGCATAAACATAAAAAAAATTGTATGTCAAATGTAATTAATTCCTTCATCTCCTATATCATACAAAGAGCCCTATATATTCCATATTGTAGGAGGATTTGTATTTACAGATAATATTTCAATAATATTACAGTTCATTTACATATTAATAACTTCGACAAATTTAGCGGTTATCTAGTATATAATCATCTTAGAAATTCCAAAAATAATATTTTGCGTACTCAATAAAATATAAAAGTAAAGGTGATTAAAAAATGAAATCGACTGGTATTGTAAGAAAAGTAGATGATTTAGGTCGTATCGTAATTCCTAAAGAGTTAAGACGTGTTCTTGAAATAGATGTAAAAGATCCTGTTGAAATTTTTGTCGAAACAGATCGAATTATTTTAAAGAAATATGAGCCGAACGGTGCTTGTGCGATTACTGGCGAAGTATCTTCTGACAACGTAACAATCGCAGATGGTAAATTAACTTTAAGCCGCGAAGGTATGGAGTTATTACTTGAAGAGTTAAAACAACGTAATTTCTAATAATAAGAAAAGCAGCTGCTCACATGCAGCTGTTTTTCTTTTTGAGAAGGTTTTTTTCTTCGCTTTCTGTTGTTCAAATGCTATACTCAGAAGCGGAATACATAATAAAGGAGCGTGTTATCATGACAGTTGAACAAATTACTCATCACTTTTTAGCACATCGAAACGTAACGAATGAATTAATCAACAAAATTGAAGCAGGTCACTACGACTACAAACCTGCTCCGACATCTATGTCTGCTTTTGACTTATCTACGCATATTTTAACATCTTTTTATGCATTTGCATCAGTGGTAAAATCCGGCGATTTATCGCCCCTTGGTCAAAAAGCTGATTTTAGCGGCAAGTCATTATCAGACCTTGCAGCTGAATATACGAAAAAAACAGTAGACGTATTACGTTCACTTAGCGAAGATGATTTAAACAAGACAATTGACGCCACTGCAGCGTTTGGAAGAAAGCTTCCCGGAAGACAACTTTTACAAATGGCCATTGACCATGAAATTCATCATAAAGGAAATTTATACGTCTACGTACGTGAGATGGGTCATACGGATCTTCCTCTATTTGTTCAGTTCGGTTAATGGTTATAAAATAGTTCGGCTTGTAAGCGCCCAAGCTAGAAGTTTGGTGCGCTTTTTCTTCGGAGTTTTCGGCATAATAAGTAAGATATATGGTATAATTCTATCAATAACTTCATATCTACTATTCAAAGCTTGTTTCTTCTTATAAAACGATAGTCATCATCTTTTACAAAGGAGGAATCACTTCATGAGTCAAACTGTTAATCAACAAAAAATTGCTCAAGTGTATCATCTTCCGTTTGTTTCTTCATTTGGAGGAAGTGCTATGAACCTTCTTTCTCCTCAAGCTGGCGAACATATTTTAGATATTGGCTGTGGCACTGGCGAATTTATTTCGCAGCTCAATAAGCTTCATGTCCGTGCGACGGGCATCGATTGCTCTGAAAATATGATTGAACAGGCTCGTCATCAGTACCCAACTCTATCCTTTGAACAGGTAAATGCCCTTAACCTTCCTTATTACGAACAATTTGACGCAGTTTTTTCCAATGCAACTTTACACGACATCCGTCCCCCTCATCTTGTCATTAAAAACATTTACAATGCTTTAAAACCAAATGGCCGATTTGTAGCAGAATTTTGGGGAAAAGGAAACATGGACGAAATTTTCACAGAAATCATTCGTCAATTTAAAACGTTTGATATCCCTTATAACGATGTAGATTTCCCATGGTACTTTCCTTCTGTAGCTGAATATTCTTCTCTTTTGGAATCGCAGAATTTTCAAGTCACCACGGCTATACACTACAGCCGTCCCTTCTTGTTAAAAGGGGAAAACGGCTTGCGTAATTGGCTGGAAACAAATGCAGCCCCTCTTTTTGCTCACGTGACAACAGAAACTAAAAATGTCCTCATTACGCGCTTAGAAAATCGAATGCAAGACAAACTATTTCAAAACGGATCTTGGCTAGCAGAAGCTAAACATATACGTGTACATGCTGTTAAACGAGATTAAAAAATGGACGTGATTCTATTCACGTCCATTTTCGTTAAAGTGCAGCCAATATCCTTTTCCTCGAATCACTTCGATTTCTAAATACGTCCCTATTTTTTTACGAACCCGGTAAATCAGTGCATTCAGCTCTTCTGCTGCTACTAGAATTTCTCCATTTGACTCTACTCGTTCAGGCCAAACGCTTTTTTTTAATGCTTCTTTTGAAACAAATTGATTGCTGTATTCTAGAAGATAAGCTAAGCAAGCGTATTCTTTATCTGACAGAATATACGTTTCCTCTTTTACTTTTACTTTCTGTAAAATTGGATCTAATGTGTAAAATGGCTTATTTATTTGTTTTAGCAAAGGGCCTAAATCGAGGGTGGCATCTATATCATCATTTCTAAATACTAAAGCTGCCTCCTCATTTGCTAAGGTAATGGCATCCCGATCGTTCAATAAACGAGGGGTTCCAGGCTGTAACTCTTCTCCGTTTACTTTTGTCCCGTGTTTACTAAACAAGTCTGTAATGAAAAAGGCATTGCTTTCGTACGTTACTTCAAAATGCTTGCGTGAAATGTAAGCACTTTGAAAGGCCAGATAAGGCTCCCATTCTTCACTGCTTCGTCCGATAATACAGGCTTTATCTTTTGGAATAGGGACGGAAGCTCCTTCATAAAAAGGAGCACCGTTCCGAATAATCAACATACCGTTCATTGTTTGCTCACACTCTTTTTTAAAATTTTCTGACTCTTATCATGTAATTATAACACTCACATTTATTGAGATTTCTTCCAACTTTGGATAACATCATAGTATAGTCAGTTATATGATAAAGGTTGTTGCCATGTAAGTAAACCTTTAGAGCAATCCTTTTCTAACTGAAAAATACGTATTCTTTGCCCTGCTGTAACGGGGATACAATTTTGTTGTAAAATAATTTGATTTTTAGTAACTTTGACATATGTTCTCTCTTTTTAAAGCGGAGTAAAATAGGAAAATACGTGAAATATTTACATAATGGAGGAAGACCAATGGGACGTTTGCCAAAAGATAGAGAAATTCAAGCGATTAAACGACGCGTTGCACTGGTATTGTTAATTATTGGATCGTTTATTTTAACAGGTGCTAGCTTTAGCATTTATTGGTTTATGATGTTAAAAATATAAGATTTTTTTATAAAATAAAGAAAAAAGACATGGTTTTGTTCCCATGTCTTTTTTAGGTTTATTCTTTCTCAGACACTCCGGCAGATTGAAACGTGGCCATATTGGCAATCATGAGTGAAGCTGATTGCAGCAGCGGAAATGTAACAGCAGCTCCACTTCCTTCACCTAACCGAAGATTGAGGTTGAGGAGCGGTTTTTTGCCAAGAAGCTTCATTGCACACGCATGACCTTGTTCAACAGATTCGTGACTAGCAAACATATAGTCTCTTGCTTGTGTATTGATTTCTGTCGCTAGAAGGGCTGCAACTGTACAAATAAAACCATCTACTAAAATAGGAATACGGTGAGCAGCTGCCGCCAGCATAGCACCTGTCATCCCGGCAATTTCAAGACCCCCTATTTTACTAATAATATCAATCGGATCCTGAGGGTTGATGTGCCTGTTTTGGAGCGCTTCTTCAATCACGTTCACTTTGTGGCGCAGTTGTTCGTCAGAAATTCCTGTGCCCATTCCTGCAAGCTTAGAGACTTTTTCTCCTGTTAATACAGCTAAAATAGCCGTGCTTGACGTAGTGTTTCCGATGCCCATTTCTCCTACAATCAAACATTTAATTCCTTTTGCAATAAGCTCTTCAGCTTCTTCATATCCGACTTGAACAGCCTGTTCTGCCTCACTGCGCGTCATCGCGTCTTCTTTATAAAAACTTGCTGTGCCCAGCTTCACTTTGCGTTGTGCAAGGTCCTTATGGGAAAGGTTAGAAGCAATGCCGATGTCAATCAGTTTGAACTGGGCATCTATTTGCCCACTAAACACGTTAATAGCTGCTCCCCCCTGCAAAAAATTCAGCGCCATTTGTGCCGTTACGTCTTGCGGATAAGCTGAAACTCCTTCTTTTACAATTCCATGATCGCCTGCAAAAACGAGGACTCCTGGCGGCGTGACTGCCGGAAAAACTTCCCCGGTCATGGCGGCTAATTCAACTGCTATTTCTTCGAGTCTTCCAAGGCTTCCTATCGGTTTGGTTAATGTATCAATATAGCGTGCCGCTTTTTCGCCAGCGCTTGTTTGAAGCGGTGGAATAGAAACGTTTATCATATGTACAGCTCCTTTATTTCAGTAAATGTCTACCGTTTAATTTAACAGGATTTTGTTTATTCTGGCTAGTCTTTTTTAAAGTAGATAATTGGATAGAGTTCCCAAGACTTAGTTATACTAGTAAGAGTTGTGTATAGGCAGTATGTTGAAAGGAAAGATTTTATGACAACGAAACAGCACAAAAAGGAAAAGGCAGGTCGGCTCATTTACCGCTACATTATGATGTTAATTGGAGCTTCCTTGGCTGCCGTTTCTATCGAATTATTTTTAGTCCCAAATTCCGTAATTGATGGCGGTATTATCGGTATTTCTCTAATTTTAGTTTACTTAACGAAATTGCCGTTCAGTCTTCTTATCATCATCTTTAATCTCCCTTTTTTATATAGTGGATACAAACAAATTGGTCGTAGCTTCTGCTTTTCATCTATGTTTGCAGTTGTTGCTTTATCCATTGTAGAATCTCAATTGCACCATGTTCCAGCTGTAACATCTGAACCGCTTCTTGCTACTGTATTTGGCGGGCTCCTGTTAGGAGCAGGTGTAGGAACGGTCATTCGTCACGGCGGAGCGTTAGATGGAACTGAGATTTTAGGTATTTTATTAACAAAAAAAATCCCGTTTTCTGTGGGCGAATTTGTGATGTTTTTAAATATCTTCATTTTTGCTTGGGCAGGGTTTGTGCTAGGTTGGGAACAGGCCATGTACTCGATCCTTACGTACTATATTGCTTCTAAAACAATCGATGCGATTATTCAAGGGCTTGATGAAACAAAAGCAGCTTTTATTGTTTCTAATCACTATGAAGAGCTATCAGACGCTATTACGCATCGGCTAGGTCGCGGCGTGACGAAGCTGTATGGTAAAGGTGGATTTGAAGGTACAGAAAAAGAAGTCATATACGTAGTTGTGACGCGTTTAGAAATTACCAAGCTTAAAACCATTATTTCTGAAATTGATCCACATGCATTTACAACCATTATGGATACCCAAGAAGCACAGGGCGGCAAATTCAAATCAGCCATCCACTAACTATACATAAGCGTGGATTTCTCTGAGCATGCTAATAGCTGACTACCCGTAAAGGAGCTCACCACAATGAAAAAACAAGTGTCCAACTTATTTCACCAATTAAAACAGTCGGTTTCCGTTGTATCTGATAAGTTATATGACAAAGTACATACGCTGCAATCATCACCAGGAGTGAGTGTGTTTGAACTGTATGAATGGATTAAAGAAAATCCAAGCACAAGCGTACAAAAGCAAACGCTGCTCGGGATTTCGTACTCTTTCTATACACTCCACGCAGACGGCGTTTTTTTCTATATGGAAACGAAATATGATTATTTACTTTACATGACTATTTATAGTCCAACACGTCATTATTTCACCTATCATTCTTACAGAGATTCTTTATCAACAGTGACTCCCTTGACGTTTCCTATTACTAAACAATAAAAAGCTCCTCAATCGAGGAGCTTTTTTTATATGGCTATCTTCCTTTTCGGACTTTAAAGATAAACAGCGCAAGTAAAAAACCGCTCGTTGCAGTTACTATTTTCCACGCGTTTAAGATTGGATTTTTTTTCAAGGTCCTGCTCCTTCCTTGCGGCTATACTAAAAATAGGATGGCCGCCTTTCAAACAGCTAGTCCAACTTCCCCCTACTATTCATACGATCATCTAACATATAGCCCACCGACATTTTCATCAATTTCACTTTTCATACTATAACATATTTTTGCCATTTAGTAGAAGTCTTAAAAGTAAAAGCTGCACTTCTCTTAAAAAAAACGGTATTGAACCCCTGCATTTTCTTTACCGTTCATTTTTTGATAAAGGTTTTGAGCAACTTTGTTTTCACTGCTGCACTCAGCGGTCATACCTGCAAACTCATACTTTTGAGAATAGGCAAGGCAGATCTTAAACAAACGTTCACCAATTTTATTTCCTCTGTTTAAAGGAGATACGTACAAATCTTTTAAGACGCCTGTTTCTTTAAAATAATAGGTGCTCCACGATACGTACACCGTCGCAAAGCCTACTAGTTTCCCTTCCAATTCAGCAACAAACTGAATACCGTAGGAAGGATTATTCAATAGGCGCTTAATATGTAAAGTTAAAGCTTTCCGGGAAGGGTCAGGCTGCTCACAGAATTTCACTATATATTCTTGCATTAACGTAGCCAGTCGCTCTCGATCAGTTTCAACCGCCTGTCGAATGACAACCATTTAATCACTCCTTTTAGCTCAACGCTTTTAACATAATTCGATAGCTATACTTTTTTTCCTTTCGTTTTCGTGAAAAGCTCCCTATTTTTACAGAATAGGTATTTAAAGCAAACAACCTTATAGGGCTTATGGTTGAGGAGAGAGGAGGTTTTAAAAAAAGGTTGCAAACAGCAACCTTTTTTAGTTAGTAAGCGCATAATTTCGTAAGAATAAACCTACGCAGCCGCTGATTACAATCAGTCCTCCTGCCGTTAGAAACGCCGCCGTCACATTTAGCGAAGCAACAGCGCCAAGCAGCAGTACCGAAAGCCCAAACGTCACATATGAAACGCTCAGCGTAGCGGAAAGCACCTTAGGAAGCTTTTCTAAAGGAACGGCCGTTTGCGTAAGCGTGTAAGAACACGTAGCGCTTATTTGAAGGGCAATGCCAATAGTAAAGCTAAGTAAAAGTGAAAGAAAAGGCACAGATATTACTCCGAACAATAATGTAAAGAAACCTGAAAAAAGACTGCCTAGTATTACGATATGATAAAGACTTCTCTCTTGCTCAACTGAAATCTTCAGCAAAACGAAACCTCCAAGAACCGTTCCAACAAAAAAACTGCTGTTAATATATCCCCACCAAGCTTCATTTTTATTTAATATTTCTTTCACAAACACGTAGACAATAGCTGATGCCCAAACGCCGGCAGCCATCCCTTCTAAAACCTCCATGACTAATAAAACCCGCAGGCGCGGATAGTGCCAAATTAGCTTCCACCCCTCTTTTAACCCTTGTTTTTGCTTCGTTTTAGAAGAATGAACGTTTATGCGAATGGCCTGCATGAATACGAGTGACAAACTAAATAACGAAAATGACAGCCATAAAAGACCAGTAGCATCCCAGCTAATAATCAGAAAGCTTCCAAGCGGATAGGCTGCAATTTGAATCGTTTGATCCGTGACATTAAACATACTATTCCATTTTAACAGCTTCTCTTTATCTACTAAATGAGGAAGCATAGAGCTTTGAACCGGAGCTGTCCACCCATCGAAAAAAGCAATAAGCGCCACGCAGCACAGCATGCTGATAAGCGACATATGCCACAGGAAAAACATAGACAAAACAATAGTTTTTAACAGCTGAGACACCACAAGAATACGCTTAGCTCTGTAGCGATCTATAAGAAAAGGCACGGTAAAACTGCTCAAAAACTTAGCAGCCGTAATGGTAAACGGAATGTATGAAAGCAGCACAGGAGAACTATTTTGAGCGTAAAGAATGCTGATTAACGCAACAATATATAATACATCTGCTAAATTGGCTTGGCTTTGACCAAACCATAAAAAAAGTACGGAACGATTTTTCACGACAATCCCTCTTTCTTTTTAGTATGACTGAAAAGAAAGAGAATCCTACACGTAATCAACCCCTTTATATAGCAGCTTGCTTTTATCGACTTATTACAATCGTATGCTTTTTACAGAACACAACTCTTTTATATATTAAAAAATACAAACAGTTAAACAGTATCGTAAAAAATCAAGAAATTGTCGTGAAAACGAAGTTAGATTAACTATAGAATATCAGAGTTAGAGAATCAATGCTTTTTACATAATTTTCTTTTTCTTCTTCTTTACTTCTAAAGAACCTAAGCTTGCCATATACATAAATGGACGAGTACTCCTATTAAAATTTAACGTATAGGGTGAGGGATATTTTTTCGAGAGTGGTTTCGATTTGCTGTGGCAGCTTATTAATTGGACTAGGGCTAAACGGATTTATTGCTCCGTATCACTTACTAGACGGTGGACTTATAGGACTTGGGCTTATCGTATATTATGTGTTTGGAACTCCTATCGGAATGTCCATTTTCTTTTTGAACGTACCTGTCTATTTATATGCTTTTTTTCGTCATCGCCAAAACTTTTTTTATGGAAGTATAGGTTTATTTGTTTCTTTTTTTATGACAGAATGGCTGTCTATTCTCGAAGGCACGCTGGAGCTTCCTTTGCTCTTTAGCTCATTGCTTGGAGGCACACTCGTAGGAATGGGAATAGGACTGATGCTTCGCTACGGAATCAGTTCGGACGGTCTGGATTTAATCGCCATTATTGTATCAAAAAAATGGAAAATCAATATAGGAATAACCATTTTTATCTTAGACAGTACGATTATGATAGTGGGCTTACATATTATCGGGTTTACTGCTTTTTGCTACTCCATGCTTGTTATTACGATGAGCAGCATAATGATTATGCTCTTCACTTCTCCGCGATGGCTGTCTTCATAAAAAAAACGCTTGAAGTTTCAGCGTTTTTTTTAATTGTTTCCTACTATCATATTTATGTGATTGTGGAGAACCGTAATCGTTGAAGGTGTTGTCGTTTCTTTTTCTCCATCACAATCTACCGTTTTTTCAGGAGTGGTTTCGATATGGACTTCTTTTGCACGAAAATGCATAAGGTTGCTTTCAGGGTCAAGCTGTTCCTCATCAGGGGTTGTTTGTAACCATGCCATAACCGGCTCGATTCCCATTTCTTTAATAACGAATACATCTAATAATCCGTCTTGAAATGAGCTGTTTCCTAGCATAGCGCGAGTTCCTCCTAAAAAAGGACCGTTCCCAATTAACACCATAACTGCTTCTCCTTCATAGGAAGCTTTTTCGCTCGTCATTTTTAATTGAAAAGGCTCTGCTTGATTTAACGTTCTACCTACGCTCATATAGTAAGAGAGCTTACCAAATTTCTCTTTATTTTCTTCTAAAATATTTTCAGATACATCAGCTACGAGGCCGATTCCCCAAAAGTTTAAAAAATAATCTTCGCCATGTTTTCCAACATCCACTGCCTCCGTCTGCTTTTCAATAATTTGCTCCACTGCTTTTAAAGGATTTTGGTTCATTCCAATTGCACGCGAAAAGTCGTTGCACGTTCCTCCAGGTAAAATAGCAAATACAGGACGTTCCTTCAGCGGAGCAAGAGCGTTGATCAGCTCATAAATCGTCCCGTCTCCTCCTGCTCCAATAATGACATCCGCTTTGCCTTCCAATTTTCTCACCAGCTCGGCACCATCTCCAGGTTGCTCTGTTTTATATAAAGTAACCGTCTCAAATGCAGTGTTTAACCGATCACATATAAAGTCAATTTCATTTACTAATTTTTTGTTTCCTGCGTTTGGATTCAAAATCACTGCTGCCTTCATCTTTCTCTCTCCTCTATTCATATCTTCTGTTTCACTTTTTTTCCCTTTCTTTTTAAAAAACAAACCTTTTCAAATATGAACGTTTTATGAAACCATTCCAATAGTGCTTTTTTTACTTTCAAAACCTGCTATAATAATTTTCGGACTTGTATTAACAAAAGATGGTTATTGAGAGGAGCTTTCTATACGTGTCAATAAAATGCATGACGCAGCTATTTGCAAGTTGTTTTGTTTTTTTACTTTCCTCAGTCGCTACTTGGTATAACGGCTCTTCGATGCTTGAAGGACCTTTATCAGCTAGTTTGACCGGAGGACTAACAAAGTCCTCGGCGGTTCATCACTATTCTCACATCGATTATTTGTTATATACAATTAAATTCCACCCTCAGTTTCCAATTATGATGATGGTGAGCGGAATTTATTTGATTGTATTACTATCTATTATTGGGTTCAAAAAGCGGTATGGATTGATTAGCTCCTGCTGTTTATGTATCACAGCTCTCTTGTGCTACAGCAGCTATAAACTTTCACATACCCCTACCGAAGGTGAACACGCCATGATTACCTCTAGCTTAGCTGCAGCAAGTTTATGCTTAGCAGTCGGATTATTCTATTTATTAAAGCGATTTTATTCTCAAAAAGAATATATTTAACCATATGAAAAAAACGTCGGATCTACCGACGTTTTTTATGTGAAATCCGGTTCATTATTATTGATTTTGTTCAACTGGCGTATAACCAATATACGCAGACTGAGGTCGGTAAATACGATTATTTTCTGACTGTTCTACGACGTGAGCTGTCCAACCAACCACACGGCTTGCTGTGAAGGTCGGAGTGAATAGTTCAGACGGAAGCTCAACCGCTTTCATGACCGCTGCAGCGAAATATTCTACATTGGTATAAATGCCTCTACCCGGCTTGTATTCATTTAGTAATTCAATTGTTTTATCTTCAATTTTAACAATTAAATCAAATAGCCCGTTGTCTCCTGAGATTTGTTTCGATACTTCTTTTAATGCTTCTGCTCTCGGGTCATGTGTACGATAAACACGATGACCAAATCCCATGATTTTCTCTTTATTATCTAATTTTTTACGAACCCAAGGCTCAATATTCTCTTCACTGCCAATTTCATCAAACATGGTAATAACGCCAGAAGGAGCTCCTCCGTGAAGCGGACCTTTCATCGCGCCGATTGCTCCGCAAATCGCTGAAACCATATCAGATTCGGTAGATGAAATAACGCGTGATGAGAAGGTTGAGGCGTTCATCCCGTGTTCAATTGTCAACACAAAATATGCGTTCAGCGCGGTAACCAAACTTTGATCTGGAATTTCTCCATTAATCATGTATAAATAGTTTGCTACATGATCCAAATGCTCGTTAGGCTCTACTACTTCTAAATCATTCATTTTACGATACCAATAGGCAATAATGGTAGGTGTTACCGCTGTAATCGCAAGCGCCTGCTCTTTTGTTGGAGGCCAGCTGTATGAAGGATCTCCTAATGCTGAGATACATGTGCGAAGCGCGCTCATCACTTCTGTATCTTTTGGCAAACAGTCCATTAACGCAACAATATTAGCCGGAAGCGTACGATGAGTCACCATTTTTTGTTTAAATGCTTTTAACTCATCATGATTTGGCAGCGTGCCGTTCCAAATTAAATAAGAAACTTCTTCAAAAGAATAATTGATCGCTAAATCTTTTGCCCAATATCCGCGATAAATCAGCTGACCTTTCTCTCCATCAACATGCCCTACTTTTGTTTCAGCTGCAACGATTCCTTCTAGTCCTTTAACGTATGTCATCTCAACCACTCCCCCAATTATTTTTAACAAACCGGCCCTTTTTTCTATGTACGGCTCGTTTGCAGAATGAATAGACTCACCTTAGTGGTGCACTATACCATTTTATTCCTCTTTCTTAATTGTCAGAACAGTATACAAAATGAACATTTCAACACGTGTTATTTCTGCGCTCGCGGCTTTGTTTTACGGGAGAAAAAAATATTTTTCTGGGATTTTCTTCGAGGGTACTTTTTTGTTAACGCTTACAAACATGCGGGTTTCTAACGTATTTAGAGGAATTTGATGTGCTATTTTTAGATGAATCACTATTCACTTCCTTATGTAAGAGTTTACATTTATTTGAATCATAAGTAAAATAGATAAATAGAATAAATAGTATGAAAACTAAGAATACTAGTGAGGAGAATTTATGGATATTCGAGAACTGCAACATTTCATGGAAGTAGTTAATCAAAAAAGTTTCACGAAAGCAGCAGCTGCAATTCACTTGTCTCAGCCAGCATTAAGTAAAATTGTAAAAAAACTAGAAGAAGAACTCGGGGTAGATCTTTTTGATCGCTCTACTCGAAAGCTGACGTTAACCGATGCAGGACAGATTGTATACGGGCAAAGCCAAAAGCTGGTATCCACTCTTCATGAGCTGCATGCTTTGTTAGATGATTTACGAAATCTGCCTACAGGAGATATTAAAGTAGGAATTCCTCCTTTAGTAGGGACTGTTGTGTTCCCGATGATTGCAAAAAACTTTACATCAAAACATCCTCAGGTGAAATTAGAGCTTGTGGAGCTTGGCGCAAAGCGAATTGTCGAACTTGTAGAAAACGAACAAGTAGACCTTGGTATTATCGTGTTACCTATTCAAAACCCTCTTTTTCACGTCTATCCGTTTATTGAAGAAGAGTTTAATTTATACATTCATCATGAGCATCCTCTGGCAGCCAAATCAATCGTTGCTTTGAGCGAGCTGAGAGAAGAGCCGTTTGTCCTGTTCAGCAAAGATTTTTCTCTTCATGATCGCATTATTCACGAGTGCATTCAAGCTGGTTTTCATCCGAAAATAGCGTATGAAAGTTCGCAATGGGATTTGATTATTGAACTAGTCGCTTCTGAATTAGGTATTGCCATTTTACCAAAGTCCGTGTTTCCAAAGATCAATAACCCTTTTATTAAAAGTATTCCAATTGCCGCACCTACTCCAATGTGGGAGCTCGGCATCATTTTGAAAAAAGATCGCTATATGTCATATGCTACACGAGAACTTTTATCTTTCCTAGTAGACCAAGACATCATTTTGCCGTCTCATACAATGTCAGCAAACTCTTAACAAAAAAGCCTCTTCTTTCATTAGAAAGAGGCTTTTAGTCATCTTTGCTATTTTCTTCAATCTTTTTTGTCATCTGATTGACTGAAAAAATCATCCACCTAGCAGCTCCGCTCACTGATCAAAATTGGTCATCTTTAGGTTGCATTCCTTTCGTTATGTCCCAATCTCTTTTTATGGTCTTCCTTTTGTACCACTTTTCTAGTAACGAACTGATGCGCTAGCAGCTGTTGACTTGCTTTTTGGTACTGTGATGTGAAAATAAATCAATTATGAAATTCAAGATGACGGACTCAATTCTTCAAAACTCAATAAACCCTTCAAGTATGTGATTTAATAAATGTTTAATTATAGCAAAAGAAGTGTATACAGAAAGAGGAGAAGAATAACTTTCTTCTCCTCCACCCTTTTAACTCACATTTTTATTCACAGCAATAATTTCACTCAGGTTATTCATATAAATAATTTGTTCACCAAACGTTCTATTTTTCAAAGCAGCCGTATGGTGAGGCTTCATGCCAATAATATAGCATGTGATACCCATAAGATAGAAGGACTGCATAAAGCCTGCAAAAGCTTGAATTCCTTCGGTTGTTAATATATCTAAGCCTCCAAAGTCAAATAGAAGCGTAGTGTAATTTCCTTCGTGCGCGCAGTTTTGTAAAATAGACGTATTTTCAGCTACAAGAGCTGTGTCTAAGTCTCCAAAAAGAGGTATAAGTCCTACTTTAGAGGATAACTTAATAAAAGAAGCGGACAGCTGCTTAATTTTTTGCAACGATTTTTCAAGACGTTCCTTTTGTTCAAGCAGTTCGAAATCTGTATCTGCTAATCGTTTCCGGTGGTCTTGAACAAGATTCGTTAGCTCTTGTATACGTTCATCTTGGCGAATACAAACTAAATGACCTATATCACTATCCCATTGAATTAAGCATTCAAACAGTGAATACGGCGAATCATTGGTTTGCATCACAAGCTCTACTTTCTGAATAGCCTGGCCTCGGCTTTGGACAAGCGTTTGCTCATCATGGGGTTCGTCTACAGACAATTCTCGAGAATCTTTTTGGCGCAAGCTTAAAAACTTTCTCGCCTTTTCTTGACTAAATACATCTACAAGATCTAAAAAATTAGCTGAAGGCTTAAATAAATGACCTGATTGTTGCGACCATTCCAAAATATTAAATTCAGTATCCACTAGAAAGTAAGGAATTGGAACATATTCAAGCATCGACATTAACTTCCACTCCTTTGTGATAACTGATTAACCAGTTATTTAGTTGGTAAAGATCCGGAATTAGGCGTGTATGCTCAGAACAGTAAGAACGGAAATCAATTTGAGAAACTAAGCGCCCTCCTACCATTACTGTTGGTCTTGGTTCTAATTTGTCCAAAGTTTTGGTATATTCAGCAAGCCTCTCAATATGATAAGGAATGCTGACGGATAATCCTACCATGTGCGGCTTCCATTCCATAGCCATTTTCTCAGCGTATTCAAGAGGTAGATTGGCCCCTAAAAAGCGCGTATTCCAACCATGTTCCTCAAACAATAAAGCCACCATCTTTAAACCAATAAAGTGCTGTTCTTGTTCCAAGCATAGAAGCAGTGCCCTTGGAGCGGTGTCTGAAGCGTGTCCCTGAATTTTTTTATAAAAGCGATAGCGAGTTAGCACATAATCACACGTCGTAGTTGCGACGTGCTCATCAGCTACAGAAATGATATTTTCTTCCCACATATCTCCAGTTACTCGCATTGCGGTTGTGATTAAATTTTCATAAATATCTAGGCTGTTCTTTCCCTGTTGTATTTCTTCCAGCACAACTTCCCAAGCGCTGTCTTGATCACCAGCTAATAAATAGCCTACAAATTTTTGTACTTGAGATTTCATTGTTTCACCTCAGTAAACGTCAAGCTTTTAAGAAACTTGAATAAAAGCTTCTCGTCTCTCTTTTTCAAGATCGCCTAAAATGTATACCACTTTTAGACTAACACATGTTGCCAATAGCAACAACCTAAAAATAGAATAATAACTTTTTATTTTACTACACTCAATAAAATATGACTAGTATTTCTCTAAATATTCTCCTTTCTCTTTTATTTACAAAAACACCTCGGCATTTTTTACCGAGGTGTTTTTCCAGTTGTCATCATTTCGGCTAAAAGAATGTAAGTTCATCTCTTTCTCTTTTCAGCATCTCTACTTATTTTCCACTTTCAATAGACCTTCAAACATATGTATTTATGACTCCTCTGCTCCGACCATAATACTGATAAGATAGAGCGCTGTCATAACTGAACCGATTGTATTCAATATCAAATGAATATATTGGCTGGTCGCCATAAACAAGTATACGCTTAGCGACAGCAGCACCGTTCCGAACAAAAAAGACCATTTAAACAATGACAGTGGCCGCTTGAACCTTATACGCAAACAAAAAATGAGAATAAAGCCTACTAGCGCCATCACAAAGAAACTAACGTTAAATAAATTGATGGTTATCACGTTTGTTCACACTCCCTTTACCCATAAAACTATTATAACATATTTTTCCTTATCTTCATTCTTTCTCTAACAGTAAACGCGTCGAAAATTGTTTTTTTGACGCGTTTATGTCACAATATTTTTATAAAAATTCCAAGGAATGAGGGAATACATTGACTACACCTGAAGCTCAAGATTCAAAATGGTCCATTTTAAATAAAGCTCTTCACAGCTCACAATCTGGCATTATCGTGACGGACCCTTCTTTACCTGATAATCCAATTATTTACCTCAACCAAGGGTTTTCCCTTATGACCGGCTATAAGGAAGAAGAAGTATTAGGGGAAAATTGCCGTTTTCTACAAGGCCCTCTTACAAACCCGCACCACGTTGATGAAATTCGCAGCGCTATTAGCCGCAATCAGTCAGTTTCTGTTACGCTTGTGAATTATCGAAAAGACGGCTCTTTTTTTCATAATCAGCTAACGATTGACCCAACGTACGTCGAAGAAGAAGATAAATACTACTTTATCGGTGTTCAAAAAGACGTAACCATAGAAATTACAGCCCAAGAACAGCTTCAGCAAGCTTTAGAAGAAGTGGAAAGACTATCCACTCCTATCGTGCCAATAGAAGAAGGAATCTCCGTTCTTCCATTAATCGGAACGTTAAACGAACGGCGTATAGAAATGCTATTTAACAGCTTCACCTCGCATAATACAACCAGCAAAGATCGTTATTTAATCCTAGACGTATCAGGGTTAGCGCAATTTAATGATTCATTCGGCCGTGATATTCTTAATATTTACAATTGGCTGAAGCTTATGGGGACTCAGCTTGTTTTAACGGGAATTTCCCCTAACATGGCCATACATATGAGCACTATAGAAGATGATATGTCCTTTATTTTAGTCTATCAAAGCATTAAAGATGCCTTACCGAAGCTAAAGCTATAAGCACAAGAAGTGGTTCTTTATGAAAAATAGGTAAAATGCATGAATAAGCTAGTTAAAAAATGTTTATTTTTTAATAAATTGGGTTTGAGATTATACAGTTAGGGAAAACAAGGCGTATAGGAAAATAAATGCGCTTCATAATGGATTTATTTATAAGCATCCTCACTCTAGATCAGGGGATGCTTTTATGCCTTTATTTATAAAACAATTAGACTATACATATGTAAGGAGAGTCTTCATGCATAGAAATCAGGACTTATATCATTTTTTTAAAGAACATTCTCTTCAATTAACTGAAGACTGGTACGACCAGCTCGACGATGAAAATGAGTTCTCCGTGTATTCGAGTAAAAATCCAGCAATTGTGAAAGAACTGAAGCAGCAAAATCAAGATTATTTTCAGCATTTATTTGACGTATTTATAAAGGATGAGGAATACTTTTTTTCAGATTTCCAACAGTGGTCGGTCGAACTTGCACGTGATCCAAAGCATTTAAGTACGCCTCTTCACTTTATCGTTCGAGAATATTTTAATTCACAAAGAATTGTCGTTAATTACTTAAAGAAGTTTATCTCTTTGCATTCAGGAGAGGTAAGCGTAGATAAGATGTTTATGTGGTACGACATTATTGTTAAAGCGTTTGATTTATCTATTTACATCTTTATCCAAGAATATCATAAAAATACGCAAGAACAGCTGAACGCTCAGAAAGAGTTAATTAATGAATTAAGTTCTCCTGTCATCATGCTTCAAAACAAAGTTGCACTTCTGCCTCTTGTCGGGGATATTGGAACGGTCAAAAGTCAGTTTATTTTAGAAAATACGCTTCAGCAATGCTCGGAAAAAGACGTTGAACATTTATGTATTGACCTGCTCGGTGTAGCTACGATTGACACGATGATGGCACAAGAGATTTTTAATTTGGTAAAAGCTCTTCGTTTAATTGGGGTGCAAACAACTTTATCTGGAATTCGACCGGAAATTTCTCAAACTGCAATTCGCTTAGGGCTTTCATTTGAACATGTTAAAACTACTTCTTCCCTCGCACAGGCGCTTAATTCTATTAGTTAAGCATATGACTCTCTATTACAGCATAGAGAGTCATATCTATGGCGTTTCAAATTTTACCGGTGTATAGTAGACACGCCCGATTAGCTTTTTTCCTTTGTTATCTTTCCAGTCCGCTACGAGTATATACCGATCGCTGCGAGAGGTAGAATCTACTGTAATAGCGGATGTTTTTTTTATGTCCTTTTTTTCTACTACGTTTTCATAAATAGACTGATTGCGAATTTGTTTGTAATAAAGCGCATTAGGTTTTTTACCGTCTATTTCAATGGACACTTGACCACCTTGAGAGACGGGAATACTATCTTTCATAACAATTTGTCTAAAATTTTGTCGTTCGCCAAAATCAGCTTCACATTCGGTCCAGCAAAAAAAGAAAGGCTTGATGATGGCTTCTTTGCCTTCCGCTCTTATTTTTATAGCGGGTGGATACGGATCTTCAAGCGTTTCAGCTGTAGGAACCTGACATGCGGTTAATGAAAACAAACTAAATAGGATAACCACCACTTTTTTCATACTATGTCCTCCCTTTTTGTAAACGTGGTGCACGTAAGTGAGTGGGTGCATAGTATACTCTTTCGCCTGCCACCAAAAGATTCCTTTTATAATCAACAAAAAAAACAGCCGCCTATTTGTTTAGACAGCTGTTTTGTTCTATTTACTTAGCATGCTTATTTCTTTTTTCATATCTTTTTCTACATATTCCATTAAATCAGATACGTAGGTTTGAAGCGGTTTTGTTGCGTCTTTGTGATCATTCATCGTTAATTCATAAATGCTATCGATATTATCAATCATCAGTTCCATATCATCGATGACGCCCGTATGCTTATACATCGTTTTCATCGTAGGATCAAGGGAAGCTAATTCATTATATTCATAGTTTATTGTATTTGAAATATCATCGAGTTCATTGATAAATTGCTTTTTGGTTTTTTTTTCGGCCATAAGCTGATTATACTCTTTAAAAGCAGTTTGAAGGTTTTTCTGAGAGGCAGTCAATACTTTCAGCTGTTCTCGTCCTAAATAATAATCATAAATACTAGTAACAGTAAAGTATCCCCCAAATGTGAGCGCGATTCCAACAACCAAACCTATCCAAAACGTGCTCGTTTTAAAAAAATGTTTCATAATGACTCCTTTTATCTGTGTTCTATGTACAACACTAGCTCATGCTGCTGCTTTGTCCTAGGATACACCAAAAACGAAGTGGAAGCTACACTTTTTTAAAATTTTGTCGAATTTTGTCTCTTATTTCACAAGCTGCAGCTTATTATTTTCCATCTCTATTTCTCCGTCTGTATACATCAAATTCGTTAACCGCTGTAAAACCAAGTTTTTCATAGGCTGGCTTTCCTGCACTTGTAGCATGCAAGATACACGTATCTGCCTGTTTTTTTGCTTCAGTAAGAACTTCCTTCAAATATGCGGTGGCCAGGCCTTTTCTCCTCATATGTCTAGCTGTAGTGATACAGTACAAACCCGCTGTACCGTCATAAAAAAAGAGAGACCCAGCTACAGCTGGCCGGTTGTGATAAAGACCCAAATATAAGTGATATTGGTCAGTGTGCTGCATAAGCTCCCTAAACCTTTCAAGAAAGTCAGCTTGATATTCTTTTGGTTTTTGATAGCCGTCTATGTATACCGTAATCCATTCTTTCAATTCAGCTTCTGTGTGCACTCGCTTACATTGAAACCCTTCTACTCCTGTGTGTACGTATTCTTTTTCTTGAATGTGCTGAATCATTCCGATCCATTTTTCATAAGGAACAAATCCATTTTTATGAAGAACTGGCCCAAGGTTATCATATGAAGATGGACCAACAATCCATAGAGGTTCTTCCCCTTCCGAAGAGCATATCCCTAACGCAGGCTCAATATGACGGGTTCCTGCATATATCCCCCGATTGTAAGGAGATGCAGAAATCCATTTCATTTCTGGTGTATCCACCTTCACAGATTTCTTCGTATGCTGAAAATACATCCAGTGCTGAATCAAGTGCTGTTCTACTACATCGCTTTGATTTTTTATTTTCACTTCATGTCTCCTTTCTCTTCTAAACTATGTTTCTTTTTCTATTATATACTAGTTAGTCTATTTTCTATGACTCTATCGCAGTTCGTAAATTTTTTTCAAGTTTTTTTATTTTTTTTGTTATTCTACGAATAGTTTTCTTTTAAGTGGGGTACTAACCTATATAAGCAATACATCATTAAAAAGGAGGATGATATTTATGTCATTTTTATGGGCACTTATTGTAGGTGGTATTATTGGGTGGCTTGCCGGATTAATTACGGGAAGAGACGTTCCGGGAGGTATTATTGGTAACATTATTGCCGGTTTTATAGGTTCTTGGTTAGGTTCAGCTATCTTTGGAAGTTTCGGACCAGTTGTAGGTGGATTTGCTATTATTCCTGCTATTATCGGATCAATCATTTTAGTGTTAATCGTAAGTTTCATTATGAGAAAAATGCGTGGTAATCATAAACATGCATAATAAATTATTATATTAGAAAAAGAACCTCTGTTGAAAAAGAGGTTCTTTTTTTATATGAAAAATTCTTAAAATTTACTATTTTTAATTTCATAATATTGAAAAATAAACCTATTAATGTTAATTTAACCGTAATCACTATAGAAAAAAGAGGAATTAACATGCTGCTTTCAACCCACTCAAAAGACAAATCCATGTACCAAATACTAATAGAAGAAATCGAACAGACACGAACGTTAATGATTCAAACGGCTGTCCGTGAAGGAATGACAAGTCCTAACACACTCCAAGTTAGTCAATCATTAGATGCTTTGTTAAATAAACTTCAAATTTTCTTCTACCAATAAAATCCCATGAATATATAACCATATCATGGGATTTTGTTTTATATTAGTCCGCTTGATTAACATATTCCACTGCTTGGTGAAGGCTACTGAAAGTCGTAATATCAGCCAAATCTAATCCTAAGTTCACCATCGTCTGAGCAATTTCAGCACGGATACCGCTTAAAACCACTTGAATTCCTAATAATCTTAAAGCACCGATTACTTTAAAAATTTGGTCCGCTACCATTGTATCAATAATTGGAACCGCATATAAATCAATAATCAACCAATTTAGCTTGTACTCGCTGCCGTGCTGAAGGGCATTTTCCATTAAAATTTGAGCCCGATTTGTATCTAAATCGCCAACAAGAGGAATCACGCCAATTTCTTTCGTAATGCGTACTACAGGAATTGAAAGTTCATCAATTGCATAGCGAGCCGATTGGATTTTGTTTGCAAAGTCGGTCATATATGATTTACTAACCCAGTGCACGGCCTTATCCACTACTAAGTTGAAACGAGAAATAACTTGATAGAAGGCATCAAACGTAAATGTTTCAGCTTTTGCTTCTTCTTTAATAATTTCCCCGATAATATTTCGGTAATAGCTGATTTCTTCTAATGCGACATCCAACGGAAGCTGAAGGACAACGAGTAAATTCGCTACTTCTCTTCCCCATTCCTCAAGCACTTCAAAGTTTTTCGTATCATTTGTTGATACAGAATCAGCGTATATTTGAATTAAATGAACGCGCCACGGTTCTAACTGTTGTTGAATATCTTTGTCTTCATATTGTTTTTGTTTTGAGAACTCTTCTTTTTTTTCTAGAATTAAATTCGTAATGTGTTTAAGCTTTTTATCTAATAATAATGACTCCATATTGTTCTCCCGTTAAGAATTTGTTTACTTAAAATGATATCACATATACCGTTAAAAAAAGTAAAACTAAGGGAAAAAGCTTTTAAAAATGAACCAGATGTCCCCTTTTGCGAATAGAATGAGCTAAATTGAATCTAAAACGTACATAAGCTGAACTTCTCTCCTTCATTTTATCGTTACTTTCGCAGTGAATTCTCATACATAACTCTTCAATTTAATGTTGGGCTATCTTAGCATATATGATAAATAGATGAAAAAATGTAAAAGGGTTTGCAGCAAGGATGTCGCATGACAACGTGTGTTTTAGGAAAGACTGAAAAGGAATTCCCTATAAAAAGGAGGTTAGATATATGTCATTTATTTGGACGCTTATTGTTGGAGGACTTATCGGCTGGCTTGCTGGTGCGTTAACAGGACGAGATGTTCCAGGTGGAATTATCGGAAACATCATTGCTGGTTTCATTGGAGCATGGTTAGGCTCTCTAATTTTTGGAGATTTCGGTCCAGAGATCGGCGGATTCGCAATTGTTCCTGCTATTATTGGTGCTGTTATTTTAGTTTTAATTGTGAGTTTTGTTTTACGCAAAATGCGCGGAAATAATAATCATCGACACGCCTAAATAAAAAAGAGAAATCAGCGTCTTGATTTCTCTTTTTCCCTTATTTCTTATGGAAAAATGTTTTAACAACGGACCTACCTGTAAGTGTAATTCTTTGTTGCTACATTTAAAAAATTGCTGCTTGTCACCTCTCCCATTTAATACTTCTACACCCTCATGTCAAGCGCGTTAGCAATAAACAGCTCTGTGCCTTCGAGATCATCAAGTATATCGGTGAAGATAGCTTCCATATGAATAAGTGCAGTTTTAGCATTCATTGGACACTGTTTTATAGCTGTTTTCTATTTCGGCTCTACTAATTCAATAAATGACCTTGCTTGTTTGCCCTTTAACTGTGCGTAGTGTGTATCTGTAGCTAATTCAACGGTTTCGTTTTCTAAGTTGACCCACATCCGATAAGATTGCACCTTTATATCCTTTTTTGTTTCCGCCGGTTCAAAGTGAAGAATGTAGTTAGGTTTTCGAATCATTTCAGCTTTTTCTTCTCTCCATGATACATCTTTTAACCACTGCTGCACTTTCTGCACTTGATTTTGGTCTTTCATTTTAACCGCATGGCCATATTGATTATCGGCTATGTATTTTTCGATTACGAGCTTTTGATCAACAGTACCGCTTGAAGCACTGCTTTGCTGACATCCTGTTATCACCCAACAAATAGCAATGAGAACAACTAATCCAGACCATACTTTTTTCATTTACATCTACCTTTCTTTTTGTAATTGAAATGAGATGTTCTTGCTGAATGATGCTACCAGCTGCTCGTTTTTAAATCTCTTTTTGCATTCTCTTTTCCTCATATAAATCCCTGCTTCATTTGCTCAAAAAAACTGAATCCCCGAAAGGATCCAGTTTTTCGTTAAGATTCGACATCTTCTATGACATGAACAGCGCGAATAGCGGTGTTTACTTTTGTATGTTGAACGCGCTCTTTTGCTTCCTGTATCGTCATTGCTTCTACTTCTTGGTAATAAATCACGTTTCCCCATTCATATTCTACTGAATAACGATTTGACTTTTCCACACGTCATCCTCCTTATTGATGAGCTAGAATTTGATCAATCAAGCCATATTCTTTTGCTTCATCCGCTGTAAAGAATGTATCTCGATCAGTGTCTTTTTTAATTGTTGAAAGCGATTGTCCTGTTCGTTCAGACAGAAGTTCATTTAGGTGGTCTTTTAACCGCAAAATACGCTTTGCTCGAATCTCAATTTCAGCAGCTTGCCCTTTTGCTCCTCCTAGCGGCTGATGAATCATCACTTCGCTATTAGGAAGAGCAAAACGTTTCCCTTTTTGACCGCCCGCTAGTAAAAATGAACCCATAGATGCTGCTAGCCCTAGACACAATGTGCTTACATCTGCACGTATAAGCTGCATCGTATCAAAAATAGCCATGCCAGCTGTAATAGATCCTCCCGGTGAATTAATATAAATGCTGATATCTTTTTCTGGGTTTTCTGCATCTAAAAATAAAAGCTGTGCGATAATGCTAGTAGCCACTTCATCCGTAACTTCACCTGTGAGCATAATCACTCGGTCGAGCAACAGCCTTGAATAAATATCATAGGCACGCTCTCCCTTGCTTGTTTGTTCCACTACATATGGAGTTAAGTTCATGTGACCGCCTCTTTCCCCTGAATTAGTACGAGCAAATTTTTTCACTTTTGCACTGATTTCATGATTTAAAAATGAATCCCCTATCAAATCTTCATCCGTAAATTTAATCATTAGAGAATGACTTTCTTGCTGCATATGCAGGCTTTCATCGCGGTAAGTCACAGCAACTGCAATCTCTGCCTGTGGATATAAAACGCCCTCTTCCGTGTAGAGCTCTATTAATAGAGGTTCATCGTCGATATGTTTTACTTCGATTTGCCCCTGTTTGTTTTCCCGGTATCCATTTAAGTTTGTCGTTTTAAACAGACCTTTGGGCAGCTGAATATCAATCGTGATGTTTGTTACTTTTACTTGCGAACGTTCAAATGCAATACAAAGGTGGTTCATTCCTTCTTCTTTTTCCATCACTGACTTTGCTAAGGCTAATTTAATCATGCGATGAATGATCCTTTAAAATCTGAGTAACAGACTCAATCACTTTTTGCCGTACGTCCGCTGATAAATTTCGGTTCATAGCGACAAATACATCTTCATTCACTTGATGCATTTCTTGATTTTGAATTTGTTTACTTTGGTAAAGAGGAAGCTGCGCACCGATGTTTTTTACTTCTTCATCACTTATTGAACGCAACGTTTCTTGAATGGAAGCTAATGACTCCCCTGCTTTTGATAATGTTAAAACAGCTCGAAAGTAGTGAACGTGCTGATCTGTATACACGCGTTTATTCCCTGCTAGCACTAGCGGAGGAACAATTTCTATTTGTGTGTAATATCGTACCGTACGCAGGTTCAAGTCCGCACCTTCATTATTTAATAACTCCGTAATTTGCTTGCCTGTATATGTATTCAAACAATCCACCTCTTGTTAGTTACAGTTAACTGTTACACTGTCATTATACTGTAAAGGTTTCATTTTTACAATTAAAACCATGGTAAATTTTAGATGAAACAGCTAACCATGTAAAAAGAACGAAACAAAGAGCCCAGATCATATATCCGGGCTCTTTAGTAAGCAAAAAAACAACTGTGTATATTTCAAACTATTTCTCCTGATACTTCTCGTGCTACACTTTAGTTATCTTAAAAAAGGAGAGAACATATGATGGGGAATCCACGTATAGATTGCTTAGGGTGTCGATTAGCAAATAACCAAGAAAAATCGCATATGATATTTGAAGATTCGTTTGTGACGTGCCTATTAGATCATAAGCCATTTAACGAAGGCCACCTCTTAATTCTTCCTAAAACACATATAGTGGAAATCGACGAATTTGATACTGAACAATACTGGCCGTGATGAATGCAGCGAAGCTAATGACAAGAGCAGTGAAGACACTCTTTGTTCCAGACGGAGTTACTCTCCCTCAAAACGGAGGAATGTTTAACGAGTTAACTCATTTTCACATGCACATCGTTCCACGCTACCAACAGGAATGTTTCGGAGATTTTTATACGCAAATTCCCCAGTTTGCTGAAAAAGATGACGTCTTGGCTGCAACAGCTTAGAAAATGCGACGCGTCATTCAGCAAATGTCTTTATAAAAAAACGGCTTCCTTATGGAAGCCGTTCTTTTTACTGACGATCAAACAATGAACTTCCTGCAATACCAGGGTTCGTCATTTCAAATGGATTTAAAATAAGATCCAGTTCTTCTTCTGTTAGCACATCGTATTGAAGGCAAAGCTCACGAATTGGTTTTCCTGTTAAAATCGCTTCACGCGCAATACGTGATACGACTTCATAGCCTAAGTGAGGGTTAACAGCTGTAATAATTCCTACGCTTTTTTCTACATATTCTTTCATGCGCGTTTCATTTGCTTCAATTCCTGCTAAACAGTGATCTGTAAAGCTTCTGAAACCGTTGTTCATGATGCTGATCGATTGAAGCAAGTTAAATACAAGCACAGGTTCCATTACGTTAAGCTCCATCTGACCTGCTTCTGAAGCAAGAGAGATTGTTTGGTCATTTCCCATTACTTGAAACGCAATTTGATTGATTAATTCAGCCATAACCGGATTTACTTTTCCTGGCATGATTGAAGAACCAGGCTGACGAGCAGGAAGGCTAATTTCACCTAGACCTGCACGAGGTCCAGATGCCATTAAACGCAGGTCGTTGGCGATTTTAGACATATTCGTCATACAGATTTTAAGAGCTGCAGATACTTCTGTATAAGCATCTGTATTTTGAGTAGCGTCCACTAAATGCTCTGCATGCACAAGCGGCAGCCCGCTGATATCGGCTAAGTGTTTGACTACATTTTCAATATAGCGAGGATCTGCATTTAAGCCTGTTCCAACAGCCGTCGCTCCCATATTTACTTCATGCAAGTGGTCACGCGTCGCGCTGATACGCTTAATGTCGCGCGCTAACACGCGGCTGTATGCTTCAAACTCTTGACCAAGACGAACGGGCACAGCATCTTGAAGGTGCGTACGGCCCATTTTAATCACGTGATCAAATTCTTGCGCTTTTCGTTTAAATACATCATGCATATCATTCATTGTAACAAGAAGTTTATTTAATAAGTTCAGCGTTGAAATATGGATAGCTGTTGGAAATACATCATTTGTTGACTGAGACATATTCACATGGCTGTTAGGACTTAATTTTCCATATTCACCTTTAGTGTTTCCCATAATTTCAAGAGCACGGTTTGCAATCACTTCATTTGCGTTCATATTCATTGATGTCCCCGCTCCGCCTTGAATAGGATCCACAATAAAATATTCATGCCACTGACCTGCTAAAATTTCATCAGCTGCTTGCACCACGGCATTTCCAATACCTTCATATAAGCGCTTTGTGTCCATATTCGCAAGCGCTGCCGCTTTTTTTACGATAGCAAGCGCTTTAATCATTTCTTCATGTACTTTATAACCCGTAATCGGAAAATTTTCTACGGCACGTGCGGTTTGTACACCGTAGTATACGTCTGCTGGAATTTGTTTTTCTCCTAGAAAATCAGCTTCTGTACGATATCCTGCTGTTTCTTGTTTCATAGCTGTACCTGCTTTCTTTTTTAATTAATATCTTCTGCAATCGACGTTTCCATCATCTTTTTAACTTGGTGAGGGTCTTTCGTTTGTCCGAGCACCCACATTAATTTAGGAACAATGGCTTCGGTGTTCATGTTTTTTGAGCGAACGACGCTGTCATGATTAATCATTCGGCCTACTTCATAAATGCCCATGTCTTCTCCTTCTTCAAGACACTGAGTCGTAATGACAACGGATACACCGTGGTTTGTCAATTCAACAAGCTTGGCTAAAATATTGCGAACTTGAAATGGAATTCCTCCACTTCCATAGCTTTCAACAACAACGCCTTGATATACATCTTTTAATCCATCAAAAAATTCAGGTTTAATGCCAGGAAACAGTTTGACAACTGCTACATCCGTACAAAGAGATGTATTAACCGTTAACTCTTCTTTACTAGAGCGAATGGATTTTGTATATTCCACCGTATTATCATGGATAGACGCCACGTATGGATAGTTAATGCTTTCAAATGCATCATAACTTTTTGTACGAAGCTTAATTGCTCTTGTGCCTTGAATCACACGACCGTCAAAGACTACATAGACTCCGCCTGTTTCTTCACATGCAAAACGAATCGCATCTGCAATATTGCGCTTCGCGTCCGTTTTACTAAAAGAAATAGGAATTTGAGATCCTGTAATCGCAATTGGTTTTTTAGAATGCTGAAGCATGTAAGAAAGAGCAGCCGATGTGTAGGCCATTGTATCTGTTCCGTGAGTAATAACAAAACCATCGTATTCATTATAATGCTCTTCAATCGCTTTTGCCATCTCTATCCAACATTCAGGCTGCATATTTGTACTATCAAGATTCATAAGAGATTTGCTGTCAATTTGACAATGTTCATTTAAATCAGGTATGTAGCTTAGTAATTGATCTGGCTCCATTCCAGGAACGAGTCCATTTTCACCTTCAAGTGAAGCGACCGTTCCGCCAGTTGATAACAATAATAGTTTTTTCAAAACCGACATCCCCTTTGCTTAATTTCTGTAAAAAAACCTGACAATCTATCAAATAAATTATATTCATTTCGCGTACTTCACCTGTAATTATAGTAACCCGAATTCAATAAATCAAGAGAAAAATTATTCGTTTCGCGTACACTTTTCTCTACAGCAATGATATAATGAATAAAAATGTAAATTAGCTCACGGTTTGATTACAAAGATCTGCGCGCGAGCTGAATGCCTCGGTTTTTTACATACTACACCTACAAAGGAGCGTCATGAATGTTAAGCAGATTAGCTCAACTCAGGAAAGAAAAAAAATGGTCTCTTCAATATACAGCTGACCAGCTTGAAATTGCTAAAAGCACCTACGCAGGATACGAATCTGGCTATCGTCGTCCTTCTCTTGAAGCACTCGTTACAATCGCAGAACTATTTGATACATCAACAGACTACTTGCTAGGTAAGGAAAAGGAACCTCATTCTCCTTCAGATGCACCCATCGAATTAACATCGCCTCAAACTCATAGAATTACGGTCGACGGTGCGGAACTGTCTCAAGAAGAAATTCAGCAGCTGACGGCCTTTATTCGTGCTAAAAGACAAATTGAAAAAGAAACTGCACCTTCTTCAATGTAAAGAAGATTAGAAGCAGGTTGCTTCTAATCTTCTAGCTGCATTTCTAAATAGCCTACTACTTCTTTTGTTATTTCCTCTTCTGTTTCTTCCATCAGCTCTCCGGTTATCTTGCTGCCTGGGAGCTTCTTCGAAGAACGAATGCCCAAAAACGTGCGTACACAGTGCCAGATAGGAATAAAAAGACCATCTAAAAACTCATCTTTTTCTAAAATACCCACTTGAATAGTAGCGTGATAACCAGGATGAAAAGGATTTTCCCCTTCACGGATCACATTTATAGAAAGCTGCACCCCTTTCTTTTTAAAAGCTTCTTTATATTGTTCATATATGGATATGAGACGTTCTTGCATAGACTTTTCAACCGTATGTATATGTTGTTCTAACTGCGGCGTAAACTGTTTTGCTGTGTATTCCATCTATCTCCCTCTTCCTTCGGTTCCCTATCTGTTATTTTAGCGACTTTCATTTTATTGTATCATAAGAAAAGCGTTCGTCTGTCTAGCAGAAAACCCCGCTTTTTTATAGAAAAGCGGGGTTCATACATACCTTTATTAGCAATAGCCTACATTGCTTTATCTTGTTTAGAAGATGATTTTAATTTCTTATTTTTAGTTGGATCTGGCTCATTAGAAGACATGATGATGTTTCCTTCGCCGTTGCACACTTTGCACTTTA
The DNA here is from genome assembly GCF_000956595.1 of Priestia aryabhattai B8W22. Lineage (GTDB taxonomy): Bacteria > Bacillota > Bacilli > Bacillales > Bacillaceae_H > Priestia > Priestia aryabhattai. The sequence continues at coordinate 30,115 of NZ_JYOO01000019.1, forward strand.
TAAATCCAAATTTCTTACCGGCTCCTTGGCATTGTGGACAAACATATCGAATTGGCATAAACTGTACCTTCCTTTTTTCTAATTTATACCTGCGCCTTGAAAGCGCCTGTGGTGAGTTTATAGTTTCATTATAAATTGTACAATCCACCCTATCAAGACGTGCCAAATTGCACATCTTTAATGGCAAAAAATCCTTCCTTTCTAAAATTCACCTAAAAAATGAGTCAATAGGCAGGAGAATCTCTATTGTTGTTAAAAGGCAATACGTCAGAGGAAGTTTCTTATTGGATATAATTAGCGAATCGCCGCGCTAAAAATTTTACTCTTTTTCGTGAAGCTAAAGGTTAAACAACCGTTTTGTCTCGAATTTCTTTTGAAATAGTTACGTCTCTCCAAAGCTGTTCGTATTTATAGCCCGTTAAACTTTCACAAACCGCTTTCGCTTCAGGAGTAACGGCCGTCGCCCGGCCGCCCTTTTTTCTTCTGTCAATTTCAGCTAATAAAATTTTGTGATTTTTCGGACTTATTTTGAACCATATGGTTGCTATAATTCCCATGAGAATCAAAATAGCAGGTACAACCATGAACAGCTTTTGTAAGCCGGCTAGAGTAGACGCTGACTGCTCGGCATTTGGTACATAGCCAATATTCTTTAAGGCAACGCCTACAAGAAAAATCGCAAGCGCCTGAGACGATTTTCGAATAAATGACATCAGCCCTGCATACACGCCTTCTCTTCTTTTTGTCGTAATCATCTCATCTACATCTGATACAAACGGCAGTACATTCCATGGAATCATGATCGCTCCCGAATGACCGCTTCCTAAAAAAAATGCCGCTAAGTAAATAAGAACTAAAGAGCTATCTTTTGTTAGGAAACTGAATAAAATAATGCCCGTTCCCCAAATGACCATGCTGAAGTTATAGGTTAATTTATTTCCTAACTTAATGGCTATGTACGTAACAAGAGGAATAAATAGCACTTGTGTAATTTGCACAAAGCTCAGGGTATCTGCATAGATAACTTCGCGCAGCATGTAATAGGCAATAAAATAAAAGAAAAGAGCATTAAACACATCCATTGCAATGTAAGATGCTAAATACATGGCAAGATACACGTTAAACGACTTGTTTTTAAATGCACTTCCAAAACTGATAAACAGCTGCTTAAATTCTAACCAAAATCCGTTTTTCTTTTTTCGTTCCACTACTTCTCCGCTATCCCATGTTCCTTTGTAAACAAAAATCCAGGGAAGAGCAAAAAGAAGACCAAAGATAATGCCCATGATTAAATACCCTTGTCCACCTGGAAATGCATCAATGATTCGTTTCGGGAAAAAAGCACCTAAAAATGAAGCGCCTTGTGAAAAGACCATGCGTATTCCCGTCATTTTTGAACGAATACTATAATCTGTCGTCATTTCTGCTGCTAGCGTGTTGTAAGGGACCATTACCATACCAAACGCCGTATTAAATAAAAGATAGGCTGAAATAAAATAGGTGTATTTAAACATATGCGAGCCTTCAATAGGAATCCACAGCATACTGAACGTGATGGCAACTGGAATGATTCCAAAAAGAAAAAAGACTCTTCTTCGTCCTTTTTTTGTCTGAAGATGATCAGATATATACCCAATGGTTGGATCTAATAAAGCATCCCACACTTTTCCAAGAGCTACAATCGTTCCTGCTTCTACAGGAGAAAGCCCGACTACATCCGTTAAAAACACCATAAACAATGTGCCGATAATAAAAAAGGATCCTCCCCCAAACAAATCCCCAAATCCATACGCTACCATATTACGAAAGCGCACTTGTTTTGTTTTCCCTTGCATATGCAGCCCTCCCCCTTAAGTAAGTAAACCAGCTTCTTTTGTTATTCACTTTTTTCTATTTTACTAAACTATCCCTTGAAAAATAAGGAATATGTCATCTGTTCTGCTCAAAAAATAAGATGCTTTCTAATTATATAAGCAGAAAAACAGCTGGGTAAACCGTTCTTCTTTATACCCTATTATAAGTTGACTTTTTGTTCACAGCTGTTATAATTCAACCCATCGCCGATTATTTAGCTATAAAATGTAAACTTGAACATTTGACATCTGAGCTGTGACGAATAAAATAATAAGTATGAAACCTATTGATATCTTTAAAGCATTATCTAATGAAACTCGATTAAATATATTAGAGTGGTTAAAAGAACCTGAAAAGCATTTTAAAGACAAACAAGCACATTTGCCTAAGGAGGTCAGCAGCAGAGGCGGTGTTTGCGTGGGAGATATTCAGGAAAAAGCTCAGCTGTCTCAGTCCACTGTGTCCAGCTATCTTTCCATGATGCAAAAAGCAGGTTTGTTAGAGTCAATTCGGCACGGTCAATGGACATACTATCGCCGAAATGAAGAAACGCTTCAAGAGCTTTCTTCATTCTTACGAAAAAAACTTTAACGAGTTTTTTTCACTTATTATATCTATTTTTCTAGATATACAAATATAAAGAAATATCGGAGTGATAAACGTGAAGTTGTTGGTTTATTTAGTTGCGGTTCTAGGCGGCGCTGCTTTAAGTATGGAAGGCGCCATTGCCGGAGAACTTGGAAAAACAGTTGGAAAACTCGAAAGCAGTTATTATATTTTTGTCATGGGAACACTCATTTTAGGTCTGACCACCCTATTTGCTGGAAAAGGAAATTTACCTTACGTCTTAAAAGCGCCTAAGTGGAATTTAACCGGAGGTTTTTTAGGTACGGTTTATTTAACGATTCTAGTAATTAGTATCCCCTTTATCGGAATTGGTGTTTCAATGGTTGCGGTTATTGTGGGCCAAATGATTACAAGTATGATCATTGAGCATTTTGGTTGGCTTGGCAGCAGCAAAATTAAAATTAACAAAGAACGCGTAATGGCTATTGTATGTATGGGAATTGCGCTTGTACTTATTTTCTAGGAGGGTTTTATAATGAGTTTATTAATGGTGATACTTACCTTAATAGGAGGATTAACGCTAAGCGCTCAGTCTTCTATTAACGGTACACTAAGTAAAAAAACAGGTACGTTTGAAACAGCTTTTTTAACCTTTGCAACAGGTGCCATGATTTTAACGATTGTTGTTGTCTTCTTTGGACAAGGAAACATTCTCTCTGTTTTCGATGTCCCTAAATGGCAGCTTACCTGTGCTTTATTCGGAGCATCTTATTTATTTCTAACCGTTTTAGCTGTTCCTAAAATTGGCGTAACAGCAGCTAATATTTCAACTGTTATCGGTCAGTTATTTGCAAGTATGATTATCGACCATTTTGGCTGGTTTGGAAGCAAGGAAGTCCCCTTTGATCTATCACGCTGGATTGGTGTAGCATTTATGTTATTAGCTCTTTATTTTATTTTTAAAGGCAATAAGAAAACAGCAGCATAAAACGATCATGAAAATAGCCAAGTGTCTATATAAAGGTGCACTTGGCTATTTTTTTGTGCGCAAACCACATTTGAATTTTCAATCAATGATTTAGAACATATTTTATTTAAACTAAATTGATTTTTAATGAGGTAAATTCCACAAAAAAATTGTGCATACCTTCATGCCTTTGTTCAAAAGATAAAGATGCAGATCTAGAAAATCGGCTACATAAACGAACAGGTAAGGTGGGTTTTTTCGTGGGAAAATTTTTGTTTTTAGCAGCATTTGTCTTTTTTTGTTTTACGCTTTCCATTTCCGCAGAAGAAAATATACCAGAAGAAAATATAGAATCACACGTAAGTCAGCCAGTTGTAAAAGATTTTATTTATCAATCTCTTGAACCTTGGGTACACCAAGATATTACTTCTCATTATGAGAAGGTTTACGGTAAACAGCATAAAAAAGTAAAAGTTCGCCCGATTAAAAAAGATGATATCGGGATACAAATGGGTGAAATACAGCCCGGTAAAGGCGGTAAGTTCACTCATATTGTGAGGGTGAAAATCTTAAACTTGAAAGTAAAACCTGAGGGAGAAGATGAATTTTTTGCAACGGATACGCTTATTTATAAAGTGAATATCAACGAACTTTCTGCTGAAAATGATGTAGAAAACGTCGTAAAATTACTCGAATATAAACATCAAGAAAGATAAAGGCCCAAAAAGCCAATTCTTACCCCTTTTGAAGGTATTTATCCCGCTATTCAAAAGGGGATTTATTATGAAGCCTGTTTTTTCTTCACAATTTCAGGGAATATAACTACCACTTATCCCCTAATTTTTTCATATTGCTAGTGCATAAGATACGAACTTGATAACTTTTTGTCGGTTTTTATCTATTTCTGTAGGGTTTCTGGTAGGATGAAAAAGAAAGTAAAGCGCTTTAATTGCCATGACAGAAAGGTTGAGGATAGCTGTCCTGCATAACTGGAAATCAATAGGTATTAAGAACTTCATGTAACGACAAAAGTTGACAGCAAAAGATTTCAGAATAATAATAATAAAGCAACAACGTTTGAATGAAAGACTTATTTTACATGAAAGGTGTTAGTCAGATGAACAATTTACATCGAAGAATGGGAACATTCGCGTTAACCATGACGGGCCTTGGGTCAATTATTGGTTCCGGCTGGTTATTTGGAGCGTGGCGAGCAGCTCAAATTGCAGGGCCGGCAGCTATTTTATCATGGGTCATTGGAATGGTCGTTATTTTATTTATTGCACTTTCTTACAGTGAATTAGGATCCATGTTTCCCGAAGCCGGCGGGATGGTCAAGTATACGCAGTACTCACACGGTTCGTTTATTGGTTTTATTGCTGCGTGGGCAAACTGGATTGCGATTGTATCCGTTATTCCAGTCGAAGCAGTAGCTTCTGTACAGTATATGAGTTCGTGGCCTTGGAAGTGGGCACAGTGGACAAGCCACCTCGTAGAAAAAGGAACGTTAACTGGCGAAGGATTAGCTATCGCTACTGTGCTATTGATTATTTACTTTTTACTGAATTATTGGACAGTTGGACTATTTTCCAAAGCCAACTCGTTAATTACTATTTTTAAAATTGTTATACCAGGACTTACAATCGGAGCACTTTTATTTGTAGGCTTTCACGGCGAGAACTTCACTTCTGGAAGCAGCATCGCACCAAACGGCTGGGCTAGTGTGCTAACAGCAGTCGCTACGTCTGGGATTGTGTTTGCTTTTAACGGTTTTCAAAGCCCTATTAATATGGCAGGAGAAGCAAAAAATCCGGGCCGCTCTATTCCGATTGCAGTAGTAGGCTCAATTTTAGTGGCTACAGTCATTTATTTGCTTCTTCAAATTGCTTTTATCGGTGCAGTAAATCCTTCTGATATTGCGAAGGGATGGAGTCATTTAAATTTCAACTCTCCGTTTGCAGATTTAGCCATTGCGCTTAACATTAACTGGCTTGTCATTGTCCTGTATGCAGATGCGTTTGTTTCACCATCTGGAACAGGTATTACGTATACAGCTACTACTGCTCGAATGATTTATGGTATGGAACAAAATAAATATTTGCCAAGCGTTCTAGGACGCCTTCATCCGATTTATGGTGTTCCGCGTCAAGCCATGTTTTTTAACTTAGCTGTTGCTCTTGTCTTTTTGTTTTTATTTCGGGGCTGGGGCGTACTTGCTGAAATTATTTCAGTCGCTACGCTTATCTCTTACATTACAGGTCCTGTTACGGTTATGACGCTAAGACGAACTGGCAGCGATTTATATCGTCCCCTTCGTTTAAAAGGATTGAGCATCATTGCGCCGCTCGGTTTTATTTTTGCTTCTTTAACCTTATATTGGGCGCGCTGGCCGCTAACTGGACAAGTTTTGTTTATTATTTTAATCGGCCTTCCTATTTATTTTTATTATCAAGCAAAGGCTAAATGGAAAGGCTTTCGACAGAACTTCAAAGGCGGCGTATGGATGGTTGTATACTTACTTTGTATGATGACTATTTCTTGGCTTGGAAGCGAAAAGTTTGGCGGCCTTAATGTTATTAAATATGGATGGGATATGGGCATTATTGTTGTTGTTTCTCTTCTCTTCTACACATGGGCTTTAAAAAGCGGCTTCAAAACGGAGTATTTAGAGAATGGAAGAAAAGTAAATGACGGCTTAAAAGCAGCAGCGGCTGAAACAGCCGCTTCCAAAGAGTCATAACAAAAGCACCTTGCTCATGCAAGGTGCTTTTTAATGAGCAGTTCTAACTTTTTTCAGCACGTCTTCGATCGTAATTTGATCTAAATGCCTAATTACGCTTTGCTCACTCTCTGTAAAAATGTCGTCCATCACTGTTTGAATGTTTGATTTTACAATACAGTCAGCGTCAGGGTCGCCGCTGCACCAGTGAGGCTTCAGCGTTCCAGTCGATATAACTCGATAAATCAGCCCAAGACTTATTTCAGCAGGGCTGCAGCCTAAAGTATAACCCCCGCCTAGCCCTTCTTTTGTCCGAACCAAGTTGTTTTTTCTGAGTGTACTCATTGTTTTCCGAACCCGTGCAGGATTGGTACAGATGTTATAAGCAATCGATTCACTGCTTGCTCGGTGATCTGGTAAATTTGCTAGGAACACTAAGCTGTGCACGGCAATGGTAAATTCACTGTTCATCTTCCATAAACCACCTTTTTTCTTTCTCTACTGTAACGTTAAGTGACACAGTTCAAAAAGTCAAGAGAGCAAGGAGGGAAAGAAGAAGTGTAGCTTTATTTATTCACGGTTTTCTTTTTCTATACTTTCTACTTCGTTAGCTGAGTTGATTTCAAGGTATACCGTCTTTTCTTTTAAACTGCCTTTTTCTTCTTTTTCAAAGTCAGTGCTTTTTTGATACGTTTTTTTGCCGCTTGGCACTTTTACCGCTATATGCTTGTTACTTTCTTCTATAAAAATACCCACAATTTTACGTTCGTCTCCATCTTGTTCATACACGCCATCTTTATCTGCTTTTGCTTTTGGAGTTAATTCAATACTAATTGCTTCTTGTTTAGCTGCGTCAATTTCAGCTTCTACTTCTTTATTAAGCATATCTTTTAGCTGTGAGCCTTCCACTTCCATCCCAGAGCTTTTTGGTACTTTAACGAGTTGATCATCAATATTCAGCGTCATTTCTTTTTCAGCGTCTTTTTTTAACGTACCGATCAAGTCAAAATCTTCTTCTTTCCCCTTTTTAATGTCTGGGTCGTTGGAATACTGCTGTAGCTTTGTTAATTCTTGACGGTCTTCAATAGGTTTTTCCTCTGCTTTATGATTATCAGATTTTGTCTTGTTAGCTGGTTCACCTGAACAAGCTGCCGCACTTCCAATCATACATAGAGTGACTAAGGACAGGATTCCTTTTGTTAGCTGTTTTTGCATATGTATTCTCCTTTTTCTTTTTTTATTTCCACCTTTATACATATGTAAAACAAAAAAAGAGAGTGAAATATAACTAAACCAACAGTTAGAAGCATTTACATACAGAAAACCTACGTTCACCCTACCAATGAAAAAATCCGAACGGGTTGAATTCTCTATTAAGAATCAAACCCGTCCGGATTTCCTTGCAACTAAAACATTTTTGTCCTAGCCTCTTTTTAAAGCTGCTGTTGCTTCAGTATATGATTCGCTTCTTCTAAGTAAGTCACATACGCCTGTACTTGTGTATCACCATAATTATCTAGTTCAAACAGCGCTTCTTGTATAAAATTAAAATTATCAATAATATGCTGTGTTTTCATGCCTCGGCTTGTGAGTAAATTGTTTAACCATAAGGCATAGTCCGTAAAAATTTGCAGGTTGTCTAACTTATATGTTGTCTCAAGATACTTCATATGATAATGATTATCTTCATGGCATCTTTCTTTGCCGCGCTCTCCGAATTTTTCGAGCAAAGAAGGTTCTAACTCGTAGATTTTCTCCGTTACTCTTTCAACGATCTTATTAACGGGAAGTGAACTCATCGTGCCACCACTTTGTACTGAGAAACTTTTGGGATGACGGCTGCCAGTTCTTGATCAGGGTACTTTTTCTCTAAATCATGAATACGCTTGAAATCTTCGCTTCGTACCCAGCTTAAATAATTCTCTTTCGTATCAAATGTAAGCTGAACGGTGAGCTCCCCTGCTCGCTTATCGTTTTGAAGAAGTAGAAAGTCTACGAATCCTGGCGCCTCGTCAACTGATTTTGAACGATTTTTATAAATTCCAATCACTTCTTCAGCTTTTTCATCCGGTACATTAAATGTTGAAAATACGGTGTACATCTTTGTTCCTCCCTTTATGATACAAAACCTGGGTTCTTTTCTCTTTATTGTACATCATACGGGAGATGAAATGGTGTTACGTTTAGATTTCACTGGGGTTACAGCAGGTCTTTAACATAAAAAGCCCTTTGAAACAGCGTTTCAAAGGGCTTTTTTAGCCATTATTAGTTTTCGATTTTTGTTAGTTGTTCTGTATGTGTTTTTACACGCGCTGGATCAATTGTAATACGGGCAACACCTGAATCCATTGCCGCTTTTGCTACAGACTCTGCTACAGCTGGCGCTACGCGAGGATCAAATGGTCCAGGGATAACGTAATCTGCGTTTAGCTCTTCTTCTGTAATAAGGGCTGCAATTGCTTCAACAGCAGCTTTTTTCATTTCTTCGTTGATATGAGTAGCGCGAACGTCTAACGCACCGCGGAAAATTCCAGGGAATGCAAGAACGTTATTTACTTGGTTAGGGAAGTCTGAACGACCTGTTCCAATAACAGCCGCTCCTGCTTCTTTTGCAGCGTCTGGCTTGATTTCTGGATTAGGATTTGCCATCGCAAAGATAATTGCATCTTCATTCATTGATTTAACCATCTCTTGAGATAATGCATCTGCTGCAGATACACCGATAAATACATCTGCGCCTTTAATTACATCGCTTAGCGTACCGCTTTCTTTGTTTACGTTTGTATACGAAGCCACTTCGGCTTTCACTTTGTTCATACCTTGAGAGCGGCCTTCATAAATAGCACCTCTTGTATCACACATAATCATGTCACGTACGCCGTAAGAATAAAGAAGCTTTGTAATGGCAATGCCAGCAGCTCCTGCTCCGTTTAAGACGATTTTTAAGTCTTTCATTGATTTATTGACAATTTTCAGTGCATTTACAAGTCCTGCTACTGTTACGATCGCTGTACCGTGCTGATCATCATGGAACACAGGAATATCTACTTCTTTTTTCAGGCGCTCTTCAATTTCAAAACACTGTGGAGCTGCGATATCTTCTAAGTTAATGCCTCCGAATGTATGAGCCATTAATTTCACAGTTTCAACAATTTTATCTGTATCTGTTGTATCAAGTGTAATTGGGAATGCATCTACGCCTGCAAAGCTTTTAAATAAAATTGCTTTGCCTTCCATAACGGGAAGTGAAGCCGCAGGTCCGATGTTTCCAAGACCAAGAACAGCAGTACCATTTGTCACAACGCCGACCATGTTTCCTTTCATTGTGTAATCATACACCGTTTCTGGATGTTCATGAATTTCTTTACAAGGTTCTGCTACTCCCGGAGAGTAAGCTAAGCTTAAATCTTGAGCGTTTTGAACTTCAACTTTTGATTTAACTTCTAACTTACCTTGTTTTTCTTGATGCATATGTAGTGCTTGATCACGTAGTGACATAATTGTATTCTCTCCTTTTTTTCTATACATTTAAATTTTTTAATGAATTTATTTAACACTTGCTTTTTATCTCCATAATTGTAAGACAACCTGACTGAATAAATTCACAGACAAGTGCCATTATGAAACAAGAAACATAAAAAGTAAACTATCTTGCTTAAACGACTGCCGCGCTTTGTTAATATAACGTCTGAACGTGTCGGCGACTCTTGTTTGTCTCACTTCAAGTTGTCTGATATACAGACAACTTAGAAAGCATACAACCGTTCACTATAGCGCTTTCAAATACGTTTCAGCAAAATCGACGGCTTTAGGCATTGAAAAGAAGTATGCACGTGCTGAACCGATTTTTTCAGCTTTTATTCCTTTTGCTTCAATAAACGCTTCACCTATCTCTTCAAACAGCTCTTCTCGAAACTCTAATTCTTTATACGTCCTCCATACTCGCTTTCCTGAATCCATAACTGGAGATCCTTTTTGAATCACGTTTCGATATGGAATCCGATATTCTGCTAGATGAAAAGAAGTATTATTCCCAAACCCGACACCTAATAATAAAACAAAGGCATGTTTTTTGTAAAGCCTTTCAAGAGGAGAATTTTCGCCTAAACTAAATTCAAGGGGATGATCTCTTAAGATGTCTTCGCTGTCCTTTCCCCAAGCGGCGAATGAATACATTGGATGGCTGCTTCTTCTTACGTCAGGATATGTTCGAAAAGTTTCCACAATTTGTCCCATCCCGCTTGTTGGTGTGTACACTGGATCATACGGGGGCATCGTTTCCCGAATAGTTTCCCACCACTCTTTTGGCACAGCCGGATTGCCCCATTCCGATGGATCCGAAAGATCGACCGACTGTGACGGCATCACGATCGTTCCTTCCTCTGTCACAGTCTCCATTAAAGCTTGAACAACGGCTACTGAACCTCCGTTTACCCACCCTAATGAAGATAGTGAAGAATGAACCATGATAGTCATCCCTTGTGTGATGCCTAACCTGCGTAAATCTTCTTTTAACGTGTCTTTCGTTCTAGGATGATCTGTTGCTTGGACAATGTGCTTCATCGTAAGCTCCTTACTTATAGTGCTACTAGAATGTGTTGCTGAACTCTAGCAATATATGTAAAACTTATGTTTCCATAATAGTAAGAATAACAACAATTGTCAAATTATTTAAAGTAATAGAAAAACTTAGTTTTATTCATATCAGTTATCCTACAACTGACTTATTGGTAAGGTTTATTCCCTTCAATTATCCTACTATAATAACCGCTACTGAGGTCTTTCAATAAATTAAAAAGAAGAATATTCCTATAAATAAAAGCAATACTAAGGAAGCTATACATATTTACCTATCACTATTTTCAGGAGGAATGTGTACAATGAGCACATCAAAACTTCCGCCGCTCACGTCCTCAGAGCTTGCTAACTTATGGATGACTTATCAGGAAAAAACGATGATTTTGAGGTTCTTAGAATATTTTCTGGAAGATAAACAGGATTACAAAGAACTTTTTGAGCTATATTACAGCCGATCTTTAAAAAGTGTAGCGCAAATAAAAGAAATATTTGAGAACGAAGGCGCTGTTATCCCAATTGGTTTTACGAAAGATGACGTGAATGTAGGAGTTCCTAAGCTATACGACCATATGTTTGAAGTTATGTATATACGCTTAATGTCTCAAATTGAAACAGGACTGTTTGCTTTGCATTCGACCATGTCTTACCGAGAAGATATACGGAATTTCTTTGTAGATGCAACAGCAGAAGCACAGGACATATACAATCAATCCACACAAGTATTGTTAGAAACGGGTGTCATCGCAAAACCCCCATACGTTTCTATGCCGAAGGAAGTTCATTTTGTCCATGCGCAAAATTATATAGGCGGATTGAGCTGGTTTAGCGAAAAAAGATCGTTGAATACCATTGAAGTGTCACTTATTCAACATGCTGTTGATACAAATCTTGTAGGAATGCAGCTGATGATTGGTTTTGCTCAAGTGGCCAACAACAAAGAGGCACAGCAGCATTTTGTCAGGGGTATGAAGCTTTCGAAGAAAATTGAAACAGAATTAGGTGATATTTTACGCCATAGCTACATAGAACCTCCGGCTACTCATGCTGGAAAAGCGACGAATTCAACCGTTCCTCCTTTTTCAGATAAGCTGATGATGTACAATACGAGTCTTTTGAGTACGTTCGGTCTGGGGAGTAACGCCTTAGGAGGAGCCTTTAGTTTAAGAAGTGATTTGCCATTAAAGATGCTCCAGCTTGCAAAAGACATTTACAGTTTGGCAAAAGAAGGCGGAAAAATTATGATTCAAAACGGATGGCTTGAAGAGCCTCCTCAAATTGAAGATCGCAATCAGTTAACCAAAAAATAGGTTCTTTGCTACAGGAAAGCTAGCTGCTAAACGTGCAGCTAGTCCTATTTGTTTTTTTAGTATACTGTTTTTGCTACCCTTACATAAAAATTGTTTGCGTTATTTAGAAGCTGTTCCTATCTTTTTCCTAGTCATTTAGCTCATATCTCTACTTAATTTATAACAGAAAAATAAAATAAAAGGGATTTTTTCCAAGCTGCCGAAATCTTTCTATATAAAATAGAAAGGAGAAAAATATGTTTCCTATTCTTTCTACACCTCGCACTAAACTGCGTGAAATAACAGAAGCGGATGCAGATACTATCTTTGACTGCTTTTCTCAGGAAGAAGTTATCAAATATTACGGGCAAGAAAAATTAACAACTTTCCAAGAAGCTTTAGTGCTAATTGATATTTTTGCTGAGAATTACAGAAATCAAAAAGGTTTGCGCTGGGGAATTGAACGGCTCGATACGGGGGAATTAATGGGAACAGTCGGGTTTAATCAGTGGAACCAAAAGCATAAGCGGGCGGAAATTGGCTATGATCTACACCCTAAGTACTGGGGGCACGGCTATGCTTCGGAAGCAGCTTCGGCTGCTATGGCTTATGGATTTGATATCCTTCAGCTAGTGCGAATTGGAGCTGTTGTGTTTCTTGAAAACAAGGCATCTCAGCACGTGCTTGAAAAACTCGGGTTTCAACAAGAAGGAGTGTTAAAAAACTATATGTATCAAAACGGAAAAGCTCACGATACGTTTGTATATAGCTCCCTGCCTCCTACATAGTAAAAAAAAGGATTCTTTTCTTAAAAGTAATCCTTTTTTTATTTTATTTTAAATGCCGCATACCCATCATCAGCCATGATGACGCTGCCGTTTACAGCTCCCGCTTCTTCTAAAGAAAGCAAATAAACCATATCTGCAATTTGTTTTGGTGTAGTGAGCTCTCTGCTCATCGTTTTCGCTTTCATTCCTTCAATCATACCGTTGTCTTTATAGCCTTGAATAATAGGCGTATCAACAAACCCTGGCGCAACGGCGACGACGCGAATACCGTATTTAGCGAGATCTAGCGCAGCTGACTTTGTCATCATCACAACAGCTCCTTTTGTTGCGTGATAAGCATAGGTACCGGGTGAAGCTAAGAAGCTAAAAATAGATGCCGTATTAATAATGACGCCTTTAATACCTAACTCTCTCATTTTCCTGCCCGCTGCCATAATTCCATATGTAACGCCGTGCTGATTCACATTAATAATACGGTGATATTCTTCTAGGTCTTGATCTAAAATAGATGTAGGGCGTCCAATCCCTGCATTGTTAAACATCACATCAATTCGTCCAAATTTGTTCACCGTTTCCTCAATCAGTGCTTCCACTTCTTCAAACTTGGTGACGTCCGTTTGCACAAATAAAGCGTGGCCACCAGCTTCTTCAATTTTTTGAAGAGTCTCTTTTCCTTTTCCTTCATCATAATCAGCAATGACCACCGCGTCTCCTTTTTGTGCAAACTTTAAGGCAGTTTCTTTGCCAATTCCGCTTGCTCCCCCTGTAATAACCGCTACTCTTTTTTGGTGCATGTTTCTCCCTCCTTGATGAAAATTCCTTTCTTTTACATTATAGCATTCTTTTTTTCTACCAGCCGTTTCTATTCATCACCTTATTGCTATGAAATTAGTTAAGTTAGGCATAGTTGAACGCCTTTTTTACTAAAAATCAGCGTGTGTACAAGCAGTCTGTCATTTTTTGCATTTACTATAGGGTAAGGAGGTGATGGCTATGCATGAACACACAGGTAATGTATCTATCCCGCGTCCTCCGGATGTGGTGACAATTCTGTGGGAGCGGAATCCTTTGGATAGACAAGCTCCTCGTACTGTCGTAGAAGCAACAGTAATCGGCAGCGCAAATCCTTGCGGACGCTTGTTAGCTCAAGGTCAGCGCTACCGAAGTGCAGCACATTGTTTACTTGATCACGGCTTTGAACAAATTACCGCTGAAAGATTGGGGGTATTTGGAGTAGCTGTATTTGTTAGAGAATATTAAAATAGAAAAAAGGACCTTTCTGTAAGTTTAGAAAGGTCCCTTCATACGTATTATGCGTGGAAATTCGTGCCGTCTGTTACAGCTTCGATTACACCAGCGCGGATGACAAAGTCACCAAAGTGCTCGCCTTCTTCTCTCTCTTTTGCGTAGCGAGGAAGTAAGACGCGCAGTTCGTTTAAAATTTCTTCTTCACTGATATTTTCACGGTACATTTTGCTTAAGCGGCTGCCATCAAATGCTGCTCCAAGATACATATTGTATTTGCCCGGTGCTTTACCGATAAAAGCAATTTCACCTAAAGCAGGACGTGCACAGCCGTTAGGACAGCCCGTCATACGAATAGTGATTTCTTTATCGCGAAGGCCGTTTTCATCTACAATTGCTTCAATTTTCTCAAGAAGAACTGGGAGATAACGCTCAGCTTCTGCCATCGCAAGCCCACAAGTCGGAAGCGATACGCAAGCTAATGAGCTGCGGCGAAGAGCCGAATAATGCTTGCCGTCAGTTAATCCATATTGTTCGATAAGGTCACTAATTTGCTTTTTATTTTGAGTTGATACGTTCGCGATAATTAAATTTTGATTGGCCGTTAAACGGAAATCACCGCTATGAACTTTTGCAATTTCACGAAGACCCGTCATAAGCTTATAGTCTTCAAAGTCAGCAATACGTCCACCTTGAACAAAAAGAGTAAAGTGCCATTTTCCTTTCACACCTTTTTCCCAGCCGTAGCGGTCTCCGTTATGATCAAAGTGATAAGCTTTTGCTTCGTCTAAGCTCCAGCCCAGACGATTCTCAAGCTCTTCTTTTACCGTTTCTAATCCAAGGCGATCAACCGTGTATTTAAAACGCGCGTTTTTACGCACAGAGCGGTTTCCATAATCACGTTGAATCGTAATGACTTTTTCCGCTACTTCTAGAATTTGGTCAGGTCGACAGAATCCAATTACTTTTGCAAGCTGAGGGTAAGTTGCTTTATCTCCGTGCGTCATACCCATACCGCCGCCGATTGCTACGTTAAATCCAACAAGTTTCTCGTCTTCTAAAATGGCAATAAAGCCAAGGTCTTGTGAATACACGTCAATATCGTTAGACGGCGGAACAGCTACGCCAATTTTGAATTTTCTTGGCAGATATAGCGGACCATACATTGGTTCCACTTCTTCTTCCACTTCCGGTGTGCTAATCACTTTTTCTTCATCTAGCCAAAGCTCGTGGTACGCTCTTGTACGAGGCAATAAGTAATCACTTAATTTTTTTGACCATTCGAATACTTCAGCGTGTACTTCTGACTGATACGGATTCGGATTGCACATTACGTTACGGTTTACATCTCCGCAAGCTGCAATTGTGTCTAATAAAGAAGCATGAATTTCTTGAATCGTTTTCTTCATGTTCCACTTTAAAATTCCGTGCATTTGGAACGCCTGACGAGTCGTCAGCTTTAACGTTCCATTTCCGTATTTTTGTGCTAAATCATCCATCACTAGCCACTGCTCTGGTGTTGAAACACCGCCTGGCGTACGGACGCGAAGCATGAATTGGTAAGCTGGCTCTAGCTTTTGTTTTTGACGTTCATTACGCAGATCTCGGTCATCTTGCAAGTAGCTTCCGTGGAACTTCATCAAACGATTATCGTCTTCAGAAATACCTGAGCTAATGCGGTCTAGCATTGTTTCTCCTAATGTACCGCGCAAATAATTACTTTCATCTTTTATGCGCTCAACGTCACTTGGAGGACCTTCGGGCGCTTTTAAAATTTTGTTTACCATGTTGAAAATCTCCTTTCAATCCTCAGTATACATCACGCTGATAACGTTTTTGTTTCTTCATTTCAGCAAGGTAACCTTCCGCCTGTTCACGGCTCATCTTGCCTTCTGTTTCGATAATTTCAACTAGCGTGTTGTGCACGTCGCGTGCCATATTTGTTTTATCTCCGCACACATAAAAAGATGCGCCTTCTTCTAACCACTGGAATAATTCTTTGCTATGTTCGAGCATACGGTTTTGTACGTATACTTTTTCTTCTGTATCACGTGAAAACGCCACGTCCATTTTTGTCAGTACGCCATCTTTTAACCACTTTTGCCATTCTGTTTGGTAAAGGAAGTCTGTTACGAAGTGCTGATCTCCAAAGAACATCCATGACTTGCCTTTTGCTCCTGTTTCTTCACGCTCTTGCATAAATGAGCGAAACGGAGCCACACCTGTACCAGGTCCTACCATGATAATCGGCGTTTCTTGATCTTGAGGGAGCTTAAAGTTTTTATTGCTTTGAAGGTATACAGGAATCGTATCGCCTGGCTGCAAACGTTCTGAACATAGGACTGAACAAACACCTTTACGCTCGCGCCCATGCGCTTCGTAACGTACAGCTCCAATTGTTAGATGAACTTCATCAGGGTTTGCTGATAAGCTGCTTGCAATCGAGTAAAGGCGCGCTGGCATTTTGCGTAAAATGGCTACAAACTCTTGTGCCGATACGTTCCATGGGCCGAAGTCACGGACTAAGTCAATCACATCACGACCTTGTGTGTATGCTTTTAATTCCTCGCGATTTTCTACAAGTGCTTTTAACTTATCGTTTCCAGTAAGCTCAGCTGCTTGCTTTAAAAGCGGTTTTGTTAAAACCGTAATTTCAAAATTAGAGATTAACGCTTCTCTAAGAGGACGCGTTTCTCCTTCTTTATTAACCGTTACACTTTCACTTGCATCCCACTTGAATTCGTTAAGAAGAAGATCAACAAGCCCCGGGTCATTTTCAGGATAAATACCTAAACTGTCTCCTGGTTCATACGTCAAGCCTGAACCTTCTAGGGATAGTTCTAAGTGTCGCGTTTCTTTATTTGATCCGCGGCCGTTTAAGTTTAGGTTCTCAAGCACTTCTGCTTTAAAAGGATTTGTTCTTGAATATGGTGAAGTTCCTGCAGGAGCTTCCGCCGGAACAGCTGCCGAAGCGCTGTGTCCTTTCGCTTCGCTTAATCCGTCAATAACACCTTTAAGCCATTTATTTGCGGGTTCTTCAAAATCTAAATCACAGTCAACACGCGGATACAGTCTTTCACCGCCAAGTTCTGCTAAGCGCACATCAAATTCTTTTCCCGTTTGACAGAAAAATTCGTATGAGCTGTCTCCAAGCGACAAGACAGAAAAACGGAAATTCTCAAGCTTTGGCGCTCGACGGCCGTGAAGAAATTCGTGGAAAGATAGCGCGTTATCAGGCGGCTCTCCTTCTCCATGTGTACTTACAACAATTAATAAATTTTCAAGTTTCTTTAAAGTATTTGGTTTGAAATCATTCATAGAAGATACAGTTACATTAAAACCTTTTGCTTCAAGCGTTTTGCCTGTATTTTCAGCAAGTCCTTGAGCATTTCCTGTCTGTGATCCGTAAAGAATCGTTACGTCTTTTGAAACTGTCTGCTTCGTTTGAGCAGGCGCTGCTGTAGAAACGTCTGGCGTTCCTTCGGCAGACGTAGATTGAGCTGCTGTTAAATAACCGCTCAACCACATTTTTTGTGCTTCTGTTAATGTCGGCAGAAGGCGATTAAGCAAATCTGCTTGTTCTTGATTAAAAGGGCTGTTTACTACCTTAAGTTGCAACACTGTCCACCTCACAAAAATATATAATTTAAATATGTATGCTTTTACGAATCATCTTCAACAACATGTAATACCTGTGTCTAATTAATCAATGATGTTTCCCTTCATACATTATTATTCCTATAGATTATATCAAATTTAATTATATAAATCATTAGAAAATTCTTATCAAATTCGTCTACCTGCATTTTATCGGAGAAGAATAAATTAGTAAAATACATATAATTGATAACTAGTATTAAGATAATTAATAATTGAACCTGTAGTTACGTTTTTTATAAACGCGTTTCCTTCCATATTTGTTCATTCTACATCCTTCACAGGAATATGAATATTTTGTAATTTTTAGAGAAGTTTTGTAGAAACGGTTTTCTTTCTCATCAGAATGTTACATAATAAATGTAACATTAATCCTTTTAAAAAACACTATACGTAAAAGACAGTATATTCTGAAATTTAGGACAGTTTATAGGTGGGCTAGTAACCTTTTATTCATCTATTCATACATGTTGAAGAATATAAAGGGAAGCTTGCAGTACATACAATTCCCTTTTGCTCATCTCAAATGAAAGGACTGGCTTTTAAATCAGGTAATCTTTTTTAAGGAGGCTTCTTGAATGTTTTTACGAGAATTAACGAAAAGTGGGACGGTAACTGTTTCTTACTATAAAGATGGAACGTTGCAAACGTGCAAAGGCCGCGTGCACAACTTAAATCTCCATCAGCAAATTCTATCCGTAAAAGACGAAAATGAAGCCGTTGTTTCCCTTCAGCTTTCTGATATTAAATCCATTCATTAGTATGTAAAATTAAGGAGGAATTACCATGTGGAAAGACAATAAGCAAGCGCTTACAGATTTTGTGTCGGAAGATCGTTTTGAACTGAACTTATATTTAACGTATTTGCTTGATCAAATTTCGTATGACACGTCCAAACAATCCCCTTTTCTTCGCAAGCCTAATGAAACAACTAGTTAATAATATAGAAAAAAGCGCACAAATTTGTGCGCTTTTTTTAATGTGATGGTTCTACTTCAGCAATGCCTTCTTCTGGTTTTTCTTCGGCTTTTTTATTTGAAAGCTTGATCTGCCTTAAGAACAATGTGCATACCGCCCCTAAAACAATAAAAGCTAAGCCCATGAAAAAGACGCTGTGCAATGCGCTCATTAGCGAGGTCTTCAAAATTGGCACAATGCTGTCTGAAAGCACAGCTGGGATATTCTTTAGCGCCTCAGGGCTAAACAGCATCTGCAGCACACTTTCAGGGTTCGTATCAATCGCTTTTTTAAACCCGTCTGCAAAAGCACTTGCTTGAGCAGGCAATGAGTTTAAATATGGAACGAGTTTGTCAGTAAGAAGCGTACCTGATTTTGCATTCATCACCGCTCCTAAAATGGTAATACCGAACGTTCCTCCAATTGAACGGAAAAATTGACTTGATGATGTAACCACGCCGAGCTCTTCTTTTGAAAAGCTTTCTTGAAGAGCAAGTGTTAAAATTGGCATTACAAGACCCATTCCTAAACCGATTACGGCCATATAAGAAGTAGCAACAAGCTTGCTAGTGTGAAGGTCTAATGTTGTTAACAAAAAGAACCCTCCTGCCATAATGAGCATACCAGTAACGATTTGAGGCTTGATACCAACTTTATAAACAAGCTGACCGCCAATAATACTCGTTACAATCATTGAAATCATCATTGGTGTCATAATGGTACCTGATTCTGAGGCACTTACTCCAACGATTCCTTGCATAAAGAACGGAACAAACGTAATGGCTCCGAACATACCAATGCTCATAAAAAAGCCAATGATATTTAAAAGCGTAAACGTTCGGTTCTTAAATAAATACATCGGAAGAATCGGTTCTTTAGCTTTCGTTTCCACAATAATAAAGCTTATGATCCCAGCAACGGCAAGGGTAAATAGACTAATAATTTGCCAAGAGTTCCAGTCGTAGTCTTTTCCTCCAAAGCTCAGGGCAAGAAGCAAACTTACTACTCCAATAACCATGGTGAACATACCGGCTACATCGAATTTCACCGGTCCCGTGTGTTTCTTTCCTTGAAGTCCAAGCGCAATAAAAACGGTAGCGAGTATTCCTACCGGCAAATTGATGTAAAACACCCATTTCCAGTTCAGTGAATCAACAATCCATCCGCCAATTTGCGGACCGATGACAGAAGCAAGACCGTAAATTCCCCC
Source organism: Priestia aryabhattai B8W22 (assembly GCF_000956595.1). Classification (GTDB taxonomy): domain Bacteria; phylum Bacillota; class Bacilli; order Bacillales; family Bacillaceae_H; genus Priestia; species Priestia aryabhattai. Next base: position 49,943 of record NZ_JYOO01000019.1, read on the forward strand.
GAATACTCCTTGAAACTTTGCTCGTGCTTTTCCTGTAAATAAATCACCGATTACAATCATTGCCATCGGCATCATAACGCCGCCGCCAATTCCTTGTAATGCACGGAATAAAATAAGCTCTGTCATGTTATTTGCCATTCCACATAAAGCAGAAGCGACCATAAAAATAATAAGTCCTGTCACATAAATCACTCTGCGTCCTACTAAATCAGCGAGCTTCCCTGCAATCGGAACAACCGTTGTCGACGTTAACAAATAGGCAGTTGTCAGCCATGTCATCATGCTTAAACCACCAAGATCTCCTACGATTCTTGGCATAGCTGTTCCGACAATGGTTCCATCAAGTGCAGAAAAGAACATCGCAATAATTAACCCAATTAATAAAAGCGTGCGCTTTGAGTTTTTTTGATTTTCCATCGTGTGTCTCTCCTCTTTTTTGTTACTGCTGCTTATCTTTATAAGAAGCAGCTGATGTTGCAAGCTTTTTCGTAATAGAAGCCATCATAGAAAGCTCTTCTTCTGTTAGATGCAAAAGGTAGCGGTCCATAATGGCTTTTCGACCATTCAGCACATCTTCAAGCTTGCGATGCCCAAATTCCGTCAAGGTAATATCAACGACTCGTCTGTCCTCTTTATTATGTTCTCTTAGGACAAAATTGTGCTGTTCAAGACGATCCACTAAAAGAGTCACGGCGCTCGGTTTTACATCCATTAGCTCTGCAATTTGAGAAACCTTACTGCTCCCTACTTTCTTTAAATAAGAAAGAACGAATAATTGCGTAGGAGTCATCTCATGCTTATTTAGACTCTCCATCATTTCGGGCTGCATTTTTTCAAATAGCACTTGAAGCGATGAACGAATCTCCCCAAGATACTGATTGCTTTTTGTCACATCTATTCCTCCAGGCTTGCTTATTTATTTCATATTATAAATAGTTAATGCTAATTAAATATAAATGCATATAAACTAAAAGTCAATTATTTCTTTTTTAGTATTGACCCTTACGCTGCGTTATATTTTATAGTAGATTTCAGAAAGGAGATGAAAGAATGAACAGAAAAGTAAAAGAAGTTGCTGACTTAGTAGGAATCAGCGTCCGCACTCTGCATCACTATGACGAAATCGGGCTATTAAAGCCTGAGGGCATTAGTGAATCCGGCTACCGGCTTTATTCACCGGCTAATCTCGATATGCTTCAGCAAATATTATTTTTTAAAGAACTTGGCTTCCCTTTAAAACAAATTCACGAGATTATTACAAATCCAACATTTAATCGCACAGAAGCACTAATACTGCAAAAAAACATGCTGATTGAAAAACGCAGTCGTCTCGACCAAATGATTGCAACGATTAATAAGACGATTCAACATGAAGAAGGAGCGATTGAAATGAACGAAAAAGAGCGGTTTAACGGACTGGACTTTTCTCATAACCCGTACGAAGAAGAAGCACGGAAGCGCTGGGGAAATCAGCGGGTAGATGAAGCGAATGAAAAAGTACAAAGTTTCTCACAAGAAGAACAGCAGCATATGTCAAACGAATGGGAAAGTATCTACACTCACTTAGCTTCGCTTCGTGATCTGTCACCATCCTCTACAGAAGTTCAAAAAGCTATTGCGATATGGTATCAATTTTTAAATGAGAACTTTGGAACGTATTCGTTAGAAGGCTTTAAAGGTCTTGGAGAGATGTATGTGCAAGATGAGCGATTTACAATCAACATCGATCGCTACGGAAAAGGATTAGCGAAATTTATGAGCGAGGCAATGAGTGCATTTGCTGATGCTAAAAAACAATGAATAAATCCGAACGATTCATCGTTCGGATTTTCATTCACTGAACATACTTTTTTCTCAGCCTCTTTTTATAAGTGAAGACCCATAAGCATTGTATTATAGTACACGCCATTTATATAGGTGTCTTTTTCTTTTAATCCTTCTGTTTGAAACCCTAGCTCCTTGTATAAAGAAATAGCTCTTTGATTATCTTCTCGCGTCACAAGTTCGATTTTTTTTGTTTGTTTATTCATACGTGCCCATTCAATCAGCTCAATCATTAGCTGTCTTCCTAACCCTAGCCCGCTATAAGATTTCTCTACCACGATACCAAGGGTACCCACATGCTTATTACGCGGGTTTTGGGAAGAGGTGATGGATGCAATACTAGTGATTTCTTCTTCTTTTTCAGCCACGACTATAAGAGAATTTTGCTCTTGTTTTACAGAAGCTAAAAACACTTCATACTCTGAAACTGGTCTAAGAAACTCCCCTTCTCCGAATGAAAGAAAATCACTTTCTCCTCCCACTCGATTGTAAAAAGCAATCATTTTCTCTGCATCTTTTGATTCTGCTTCTCGAATGGTGACGCCTATACCATTCTTTAATGTACGTAAACTCATATACCTATCTTCCTTTTAGTTATTCTTGTTTGCCTATATGGGTTTTAGCGCTGTTTTTCTCTCCACTGACCTAACCACATGCGATTTCCTAAAGCCGTAAAATCATTTTCGTCGGCGTAGCGTTCAATGACGGAAAGCGCGTTGTCCTCAAGCATTGGTGAATAGCTCATAATTTCTAAAATATGATGTGCAGCCCATAGGTCAATTCGATAAGTAGGATCCGTCAGCAGTGTTGAAAATTCAAACAGCATGCCTGGATAGTATAAATGAATGAGCTGCGCAATTTTTTTCATATCTTCTGCAGCTCGGTTTCCTTTTCTTACAGATTTTTTATCTCGATAATCGATTTCATAATGAATTTTAGCGCTTTTTTGATAAAGATCAACTAGCGTTTCGTACGTACGATGTTTTTGCATTTCTCATCTTCCTTTGCTTCTAGATTTCCTCGTTTGAAGATGCTATAGTTCATTTTTAGGTTTCATATATTCAAATAAATGCAGCAAAAATATGATGCTTCCGCCAATGCACATCACAAAACTTAACGTAGCAGGATACTGAATAAAGAAACCGACAACACCAAAAATCAGCATAGCAAGCGCTCCTATCATCATAAACAGATGATAAGCCGGTGTATTTTCTTCATTATTCATACATAACTCCTTTTCACTATTTTTTAAGTTATTAAAAAGATATGACACTTCTTTTGGACTATGATCTTTTATTTTGCTGTCGATTTATTTCTTTAGCTTAGCACGAAGTAACGTGAGAAGGCCTCCTCCAAACATGACGCCACCCACAATTTGATACAGGTGGATGTAGCTTTTTACCGTTTCAAGATACAGATCTGTGTCTGCATTCCCTTTACTTTCTAGCCATCTTTGGCCCATTGCCTGACCCGTTGCAACGCTTTTTAACAAAACGACCAGGCCTCCGAGCATGACAACAGCTGCGATCATAAGCTGTACCTTTTCTTTGTCATCTAGCATTTTTTTGAATTCGTCTGCCATCTATCTCTCTCCCATCCTTACCTTGTTATGTATCTACTTGTTTGTAATCATGCTGTTTTTTCTCTATTATAACGCTTAACTTGGTCATTATAACACGGTTTTGCACTGCCTTTAGTCTTACTTTTCATAAATGAAGCCATCTTGGGTGATACTATTTTTGAAACACAGGCGTCTTTAACATCCCTTCATTATTTTTGAAGGGTTACTAATTGAGGTTGATACATGCTTATATTTTTAGGGATTTTTTTACTTTGTGCAGCTGTTTGTTTAGTAGAAATACCTTATTTAAAAAAAGTGAAAAGTAAAAGAGAAAAGCGAATTTTTTGGAGTTTGTTCACAGTAAGTATGTTGATTGTTAGTTTAAAATACGGCGGTGTGGAAATCCCCAACCCTGGAGACGGCATTGCTTTTTTATTAAAGCCTTTTAGTGATTTTTTGTTCAGTCTGTTGAAGTAAAAGGAAGTGAACAACGTGCATAGTCAGATGAAATTATCCGCAGCACAGTTTCGAATACTCGTGATTTTTTATAGTTTAGGCGACACTATTTTAGTCGTACCTGGAAGCTTAACGGCTGATTCTAAACAAGAGGCATGGATTCCAGCTATTTTAGGTGTAGGTGTAGGCGTTTTTCTTGTATGGATGTATATCAAACTCTCTAGCCTTTACCCGAATAAAACCCTTATAGAACTCAACGAAGCCATTTTAGGCAAGTGGCTAGGAAAGTTTGTCTCTCTTTTATTTGTCGCTTCTACTCTTCTTTTTTGCAGTCAAGTTTTGTTTTACGTGGGCTCGTTTCTAACAACTCGCATTATTATTCAAACGCCTATGCTTGCTGTTCATATTTTGTTTATGGGAATTGTGATTGTCGGCGTTCGGCTTGGCATTGAAACGATTGCCCGCTGTGCTGAAATTCTTTTCCCTTGGTTTGTTATTCCGTTTTTAATCTTAGTTTTTTCGATCTTTCCTCAAATTCATTATGAGAATTTACAGCCGTTGTTAGAGGTAGGCGTTAAACCTATTATCAGATCCATTCTGGTCTTTACAAGTATTACTTCTCTCACTTTTATTGTATTGCTGACCGTTTTCCCTGCTCACGTAGCGGAACCTGATCAGCGAAATCGCGCTTTTTTTACAGGAAGCTTAATCGGTGGAGGCATTATGATTATTATTTTATTACTTGGCATTCTTGTACTTGGAAATACGTATACACGTATCGCTTTATATCCAAGCTATGAGCTTGCAAGGCGTATCGAAGTGGCCGATTTTCTGAAAAACATTGAAGTAATCATGGCCATTATGTGGTTTTTATCTCTTTATTTCAAAACGTCTCTCTACTATTATGCGACCGTTTCCGGACTCGCTCAAATTCTTGAATTAAAAAACTACCGAATTTTAACTCTTCCGCTGGGCGTGATTGCCGTTACATTTTCACTTATCGTGTATCCAAGCATTCCATATGAACAAACGTGGGACAGAGATACGTGGATTCCGTACAGTCTGTTATTTGGACTATTTTACCCTCTTGGATTATTAATTGTTGGGAAAATTCGCGTAAAGCATTCGGCGTCTTTATCCAAATAAAAAAGCCGCTTAAGCGGCTTTTAAAAGAATACAGTTATACTCACTAATCCATTCCACAGCATATGTAAAATCATAGATGGGAAAATAGATTTTGTTCGATAATAAATAATGGCAAAAACAAGTCCCATTACAGTAGCTGTAATTGGGAAACCGATATGTAAAAGGCCGAATACAAGAGCGGAAACGAAAATGCCTACAAGCACGTGATGACGTTTAGTTAAAAAACCACATAAAACACCCCGGTAAAGCAGCTCTTCTTTAATAGGCGTAATGACTGCTACACTTATAAAAAATATCCAGCTCGAAAGCAGCGTTTGATCAAAACTGCCTTGATTTAAATCTTTTTGCTGCTGATCTGCGCTTTCTAAACTTAAAAATGAGAGCATCACGTACTGCACCGCAGCTACAATTAAAAAGCCTACCAAAATATATACATACGTTTTTCTTTCTTTTAATACCGTGACGTTCCACATAGGTTTTAAAAATCTGCGCACCGGTCTGTACAGCACCGCAACCCCTAGAAAAAACGCCGCGTCTACCAGCAGAGCATATGGTCCTTCTAATAAAATCCCTGTCATATTTGAACCCGTAACTTCATCGTAAATAGCTACGCTAATTCCGGCTATGATTTGCAGTCCAAAGCCCAACACGATAAATAGAAGCAGCGTGAAGTAAGTAAACTCTTTTTTCTTTTTAGACTTTAAAACTGGTTCTGAATTTGTTGATAACGTACTCAAAATAGCAACCTCCAAAAATGATTCTTTCTCTCTAGTGCTCTCAAAATTCTACCATAAACTCCGTGTAATTATGTTATTTTTTAGGAAAAAAGTTATATTTTTTCACATTTTATACACAAAGGCAGGACTTCAAAAGATAAATGCGCTAACCAAATTAGTTGTCAACTTCCTTATATTTGATTACGCTTGAAGAAATCTTACTGAAAGTGAAGTGAAAAAATGGCAAACATTTTAATGACCAACTTTCCCGCTGAAGGTCACGTAAACCCAACGCTTGGAATGGTAAAAGCTTTTTCAGACCGAGGTGATACGGTTCATTATATTACGGCCGAGCGTTTTCAAGAGCGTCTTCAAAACGCCGGGGCTATCGTACACACTCAACCAGACTTATTAAGCGGTGTATCCATCAAGCCTGAAACTCCTCAAGGAATCAACGCTTTTTTAAACATCCACATCCAAACCTCTTTAGATACGCTGAAGCTTGTTCATACATTATCAAAAAAAATTGACTTTGACTTTGTGTTTTACGACAAGTTTGGAGCAGGCGAATTAGTGCGTGATTATTTACGAATCCCTGGCATTGTATCATCTGCTTCTTTTTTAATGCCGAAAGAACGCTTAGCAATGATGCCTCTGCATCCGGATTCAGGCGTTCCATTTAAACCTGACGAAAAAGCTCAGTACGGGCTCAGCTTGCTAAAAAATCAGTTTGGCGTAGAACCTAAAAACCTGCTTCAATTCATGAACAATGAAGGTGGATTAACGGTCGTATATACAAGCCGCTTTTTTCAGCCGCTTCATGAACATTTTGATGACTCCTGTTTATTTATTGGGCCAAGCTTTCCAAAGCGTCACAGCTCTCATGATTTTCCGTTGGAAAAATTGAAAGACGAGAAAGTTCTTTATATTTCAATGGGAACGGTACTTCATGACGTAGAAGGCTTTTTCAACCTTTGCATCGACGCATTTAGCGATTTTGATGGAAAAGTTGTGATTGCAGCAGGAGACCGGGCCGATTTTAAAAGAATTAAAAAAGCACCAGAGCATTTTATTATTTTGCCCTATGTTCCTCAGCTTGACGTGTTAAAAGAAGCGGACGTTTTTATCACGCACGGGGGCATGAACAGCGTAAACGAAGCTATTCATTTTAACGTACCGTTAGTCGTTTTACCTCATGGCAAAGATCAGCCGGTCGTTGCTCAAAGACTCGTGGAACTAAACGCTGGTTATCGCTTAGCAAAAGAAACGGTAAATGCCTCTCTTTTAAGAAGGGCCGTTGACGAAGTTGTCAGTGAAGATTCTTATAAAAAAGGGATTAAAGAAATTAACGCAAGTTTTCAAGAGGCATCTGGCCCGGCTGCAGCAGCCGAACAAATTGTCAATTACGTAGTGAAGCAACATTCCTAAAGAAAAGGTGCACATATGTGCACCTTTTCCTCATTAAAAAACCCATGTACAAACGGTATATACGCCAATGATTAGAAAACTGACGACTGTAAGAAAAATCAACGCACATCCAGCTACAATAAGCTTATCCCCTATCGTTTCTTCCTCCGGCGGTTCAAACAATTTTTCTATGACCGTACGCTGAGTTTGTGAGAGCATTTCTTGAATACGTAAATCGTGAATTTGCTCTTTATCTCCTTTGAATTTTAATGCTCTTGCAATTATAGCTGGATTATCACCGCACTCCTTTTCAAAGAGCAGACAAGCGCGAGTCATTTCCACTGTTTTTTCTTTTTCTAAATACCAGTAGCGCCCTGCCATTTGAAGATCTTGAAGACGATAATAAATATCTCCGAGTTCTTTTCGCAAAGTCATCTCATTTGGATACGTAACGAGCAAACCGTGCAGGCGGTCTCTCACTTTTCCTAAGTTTCCTTGTTCAATGTCTCGCTGAATATTTTGCCTTGTTTTTTTGGAAACTACATCCCCCATGCGCCTCTCCTTTTTTATCTTTTATACTTATCTTACTAAGCGGAAAGAGAAAAAGCTGAAGAATAGAGGCGTTTCTTAAGCTCTACATACGATATGCCCTGCTTTTTCATCGTCTTGTATGTTCAAAAGCAAGAGATTTATAGTTTGCGAAAGCATGTTAACCAAGCTATTCAAAAACACTTATGAATACAAATCCATATGACTAAAATAATCAAAAATATGATGTAAATCTGTAATCTTTATGCTATGAGTGCTGTAAGCAACAATTATTTCAGCCAGCATGAGAACGAATAAAATGGCCAATAGCACCTTAACAAGCGGAAATTGTCGGAACTGAGGAGAAAAAAGCAGCTTACTGACTGTATACAAAAACAGCAGGATAAAGTAGATCATCATGGCATTTGTCGCCTGAAGGGGCACATTCCATACAAATATGTACACGCTGAATGTCAAAATTAAAATAAACGACATTTCTTTCCCGCTAAAAAAATCACTCATTGCGTAACACCTTTTCTTGTTCATGAATGAATAAGAAATTATAAACTCACGAAACATTAACATTATTTTTACAACAGTATACACGATTTTCCTGTTGATTTCTATATACCGATATATATATGGAGCTGCTTTTAGCAGATTGGCGTCATGTTTTTGCATGGAATGGGTTATAGTAACAGGGAAAGCTCATAAAGGAGGTTTAGATACTATGGAAAACACAAATGAATTTGTACAAAAGCTGAACGATAATCAAGAAAAGCAGCGTAAAAATAAGCAGGGGCAAGCTACTGGACATCCTGAGAAAAAACTTCCTACTAAACAGCATTAATGGTGTAAAAGTTGGCTGTAAAGACAGCCGGCTTTTTTTGTGGGCATTTTTCGGAAGTCGAAATGTTTGAAGATAAAACAAATCCCCTGTTACAATAAACTGAACCTGCTGCACAAACGTTCGCAGCTATACTTTCCTCTTAAGGAGCTGAATATAAAATGAGTAAATTTGAAAAATTATTCCAACCAACAAACATTGAAGCATTTAATTTACACACTCGTACAGCAATGGCACCGATGACAAGATGCTTTGCTGATCCAGAGACGGGCGTAGTCGGTCAAGACGTTGTAGACTACTACCGTCGCCGCGCAAAGGATGGTATTGGCTTAATTATTAGTGAAGGAATTGTTATCAGCGAACGCGCAAAAGGAAATCCTGGCGTTCCGGGTATCTATACACAGGAACAAATTGATTCATGGAAGCCTGTAACAGAAGCCGTTCATGAAGAAGGCGGCACGATTATCGCTCAAATTTGGCACGTTGGCCGCTTGAGTCATTCCGGGTTAATCAATGGGCATAAGCCTCAGGCCCCTTCCGCTATTGCAGCGCAAGGTCAAGTGCCTCGTTTCCGCAAGCCATACGAAGAGCCTGAAGAAATGTCAAAAGAAGATATTAAAGAAGTTGTAGGACAGTACGCTCAAGCAGCTAAAAATGCCATTGAAGCAGGCTTTGACGGCGTTGAAATTCACGGTGCTCACGGATATTTAATCGATCAGTTTAATTCGGACTGGTCTAATAAACGCACTGATGAATATGGAGGCGACCTTGCACAGCGATTAACGTTCATGAAAGAAGTGATTTCTTCTGTTATTGAGGCGATTGGAAAAGAGCGCGTTGTGATTCGCTTCTCTCCTCATAAGCTTGATAAACCAGACTATCGCTGGGATGATACGGAAAAAGCCATTCAGACGTATACAGAAGCATTTAAAGAAACAGGAATTGAGATCATTCACCCATCTATGCTTGATTTTTACGAAGATGTCCAAAACGGCCAAAACCTTTATGAAATTACGCGTAAGTACTGGGATGGACCGATTATCGGCGTGGGTGATTTAACGCCTGAATCAGCTGAAAAAGCGCTTCAAGCCGGCTGGATCGACGTAGCTGCTATTGGCCGCCCGCTAATTTCAAATCCTGATTATTTACAGCGCATCAAAAGCGGAGATTCTCTTGTAGAATACGATGCTAAAAAACATTTACCAGAGCTTATCTAAAAAAAGCTGAAATAAAAATATTTTAGCCCAAATGAAAAACGAACCGCTGATCAGCATGTTTAATCAGTGGTTCGTTTTTTTGTTGTGGTGAATATAGTTTCATCTGTTTTGTTCCTTCTAGCGGCCACCCTCGGAAAGCGAAGCCTTGTACGGAAATCAACTGCAGTGTCACAAGGGGTTCAGCTCTTGTATCTCATTTGTTTGTCTTTAGGTTAGATTCATTAACCTCTTTTTATTTATTAACGTATGACTGAACTTCTTGTCTCCAAATAGCATAGCCTTGGCCTTTTAAATGAAGACCATCCACCGTGAAATTACTTTTTAACTGATTATGTGTAGATACTTTCGAATACAGGTCAATGTAAGAATCATTGTGTTTCTTAGCTAGACGCTCTAAATAGTTATTTAATGCAATCACATCTTTATTGTCCACTGCGTCGCCGCATTTTTTATTGTTCACGGGCAGTACACTTTGAATATAGACTTTTGTATTCGGTGATTCTTTATGAATACGTTCAAGAATTTCAGCGTAATTGGCTTTGGTTTTTTTTACTAGATTTTTGCTCGTTTAAATCGTTAATGCCAATCATTAAGAAAATCTTTTTTGGCTTAGCATCTGTAATACTTTTTAGGCGATGCAATACCCCTTCGGTTGTATCATCGGCTACACCTCGATTGACAATTTGCTTATTATGAAAAAGTTCGCTCCATTCAGAGCGCTGGGTAATGCTATCACCGAGAAATACGATTGACTTTTTAGGAATACTTAATTGCTTGAACAAGGTTGTCCGTTCAATGTAATAAGGATTATCTCTATAGCTTTGCTTAGATGAATTCTTAGATGACAGCGGATTTTTCATCGCGCTGCTGCTTGTTGCATAAAAGGCAAAAACACCTATGAAAAGGACATTTAAAATAATGGAACTGATAAATACAACTTTCTTTGTTGAACTCACGAAAACGACACTCCTGTACTTTGTATGTTTTTTAGATAACTCTACGATGATATAGTAAAGCTTCCTGTTAACACTCTTTCCCTCCATACAAGACATTTAATCATTTTTTGTAAATAATGATTTTACATAAAAAGAAGCGGCGCTCGAAAGCGCCGCTTCTTTTTCTATAATATAAGGGGTTAAAACGTACTTTTATTATAACATATAGTCTATGGTCATATTTTCCTCTATTAGAAAATAGTTCTTATGTCGTTTCTTTTTCCAGCTGTTTTTCTCTTTTTACTTGTCTTGCGAAGAAGAGTTCGTATACAACTGGAATAATAATTAAGGTAAGAAGAGTAGATGACGTAAGCCCTCCAATTACCGTGATCGCTAAGCCTTTTGAAATCAGCGTTCCGCTTGACGTAGTAAGCGCCAGCGGGATTAATGCAGCAATGGTAGCAAACGCTGTCATTAAAATTGGACGCAAGCGCGTTTTCCCAGCTTCAATAAGGGCTTCACGGATCGTCATGCCTTTTTGTTCACGATTTTGGGTAATTCGATCTACAAGCACAATCGCGTTTGTTGTAACAATTCCAATCAGCATTAAGAATCCAATCATGACGCTGACAGACAGCGGTTCTTTTGCAATGACAAGGCCAACTAACGAACCGATTGGCACAAAAATGAGTGACGATAAAATGATAAATGGAATACGCGCTTTTCCAAACGTAACGAGCATTGTTAAATACACAAGGCCGATTGCTGTTAAAATGGCTAGACCTAGAGATTGGAAGACTTCTACTGTCTCGTCGCTTCCGCCTCCTCCATCCAAGCTCACATCTTTCGGCAAGTCTAGCTTTTTCACTCCGTCTATAACATCTTTGGTCACAGCTTGAACATCATCGCCTTTGATGTCTGCTTCTACTCGCGCAAATACTTTGCCGTCGAGCTTCTGAATAGAAGTGAACGTATCAATTGTACGAACGTCAGCGATATCTTTTACTAACACAGGCCCTCTCTCTGTAAACACTTGCAGGTCTTTAATTTCTTTTACTGAGGCAAGGTCTTTATCGTACGAAAGCTGAACCGCTCGTTTTGTATTATCTAATTTTAAGTCTCCGACGGATACCGGTTTGGTTTGATCAGAGATCGTACCAAGCAGCTGAAATCCAGATACCCCGTACTCTGCGGCTTTATCAGGATCTACTTCTACTACAAGCTGCTTTTGCTTATCTGAGAAGTTATTTGTTACATATTTAAGACGTTTGTCTTTGTTTAAGTGGTTTTCCACTTGCTTAGCTGCCTTTTGCAAGTCATCTAAATTAGAAGAATATAAATCAACCGTCACGTTATTATTTGTAGGCGGCCCTCCTGTTGAGGCTTCTTGTACATTCACCGTTGCTTTTGGTGATTCCTCTTTCGTGATGCTTTCCATTTTCTTTTGAACTTTATCAATAAACGTATCGACATTCACGCCTTCTTTTACATTCAAGAAATAGCCAACTTGGTTCGGGCGTTTTACACCTGTTGAAAAGTCGCGTGATCCAACTTCCGTGGTCACGTCTGAAATTTCGTTTTGGTTTGCAAACATCTTTTCAATTTTCAAGGATACACCGTTTGTTTTTTCAAGGGATGTAGATGCCGGTAATTGAACGTTGGCTTGAAGCATTTTTTGTTCTTCATTTGGAATAAAGGTAAAGCCAAGTGAAGGAACAAGCGCAAATGAGCCAAACAGTAAAACAAAGGATAAAATTAAAATTTTGATTTTATGATTAAGTGACCATGCAATCGCTTTTGCATACGCGCGCTGCAGCTTTCCTTCTTTTTCTTCAGGCGGTACTTTTTTAAATGCAAACTTTGCGAGAATCGGCACGATTGTAATCGCTACAAGAAGAGATGCTAACAGTGAAAAAACAACTGTTAAGGCAAACGGCAAGAAGAACTCTCCTGTAATTCCTCCTACAAAGCCAATTGGCAAGAATACGACAACCGTTGTAATCGTAGACGAAGTAATCGCTTTTAAAATCTCTTTTGTGGACGATTCCACAAGTTCATTGCTCATGCCTTCTTCTGAACGACGAACGCGTCTGAAAATGTTTTCAATAACAACAATACTGTCATCCACTACGCGCCCAACGGCTACAGCCATTCCACCTAGTGTCATAATGTTAAGGGAAATATCAAGCTGGTTTAAGAAAATAGCTGATACTAACAGCGATAATGGAATCGATATAATCGCAATGATCGTAGCACGGAAGTTACGCAAGAAAATCAGCACGGCGAGTGACGCAAATAATGCCCCGAGCAATCCTTCGCGTACTAATGTTTCAACAGACTTTTCAATGCCTTCAGCTGAGTCAAAGCCAATTGCGTAGTCTAAATGATCGTCATATTTTTTCAAAATTTGCATCGTTTCGTTGGCCACTTCAACCGTATTAGCATCTTGCTTTTTTGTGATGGCCATCGACAGCGCGTCTTTGCCGTCGTAGCGCGTATATTCTCCCTGTTCTGTTACGGCTTCGACTTTGGCAATATCACCAAGTTTCACAGGCTTTGCTTCAGGATTCATCTTGGATTTCAGCTGGATTTTCTTTAATGCATCGATCGTGGCAACTTTTTCTTCTACTCGCACTGGAATTTGAAGCTCTTTTCCGTTTAATGTTCCTGCTGGGAATGAAACAGCTTTTTGATTAATTTGTTCTTTCATCCCATCGAGCGTTAAGCCAGCTTGAGCTGCTTTTTCTTTATCGATCGTAATTTGTAAAAGGTCCTTTTTCACACCCCCAACTGAGACGGAGTTAATGCCTTGAATTTTATTCAATTCAGGAATCACTTCATCGTTTAATACTTTTTCAAGATTTGCATCATCTTTTGCAAACAGTGAAATGTTGAAAATCGGGAAGGAACCAAATGAAAAACGATTTACGTCTACATTTGATGACTCTGGTAAATCTAATTCTTTTATCGACGAGTTAATTTGCTGTTCAACTTTATCTAAATCCGTATTAAACGGGAATTCTAAATTAATAATACCGACGTTTTCATACGATACGCTTTGTACGCTTTTAACGCCTTCAATTCCTTTCACTTGATCTTCGATTTTTGACGTGACACTTTCATTTACGTCATCAGGAGAAGCCCCAGGATACGTTGCTTCAATGGACAGCTGCGGAAATTCGATATTCGGCAGTAAATCAATTTTTAGTTTTGAAAATGAATATAGCCCCGCTAAAATAAGTAAAAATGAAACGATAAACACAGCTACCGCATTTTTCAAACTAAATCTCGTCAAAAAATTCATCTTTTTCCTCCGTTACGTAACTAAGTTATTTGAGAAGCCTTTATCCTTTAATAGCTGCAGACCCGCTTTATTTTTATTTAACAATTTTAGAGTACCCACGGGTCAGTTTTTAACAAAAAAACTCACCTCCTTTCATGTGCTGATGAACTGTCTATACAAACTGAAATTTGATGATCGCACGCTCCCCCTGGAAGCGAGATAAAGGAAAAGCCGTCTTGACCATATAAATCCCAACCTTCAAAAAACGAACTGTCGTGAAACATATCTAGTGCATACCCATTAGAAAACGCAATTCGAAGTATACCGATATCTTCATACCACTGTATAGAGATAATGCGCTGGCCAAGCAGCAGCGCTTCGACTTGCTGACGCTGCTCGGCAGAATGCAGCGATTTCCAGTCTGCTTGACCAAGCAAGATGCTGCGTTTGTTTTTTAGTCTCCATGGACATTCTGCAACAAGTCCGCCCTTACTAAATCCAAGAGAAAACGGCAGGGTATTGTCTGTGTTCACCTTAGTAACGGTTTGTTCTTGAAAATATGAAAAATTAATTACTGTGCTGCTGTTATTCATCATATCCCTCCATTATCAACCAGTACCGACGAGTCATTTTTGGGTCTCAAAACAGCAGCCTTCAATGTATAAGTTCACAATGAACTCCGCATAGTTCATGATATCTTCTTCTGTTATATCATCATCGGAAACGATATCCATCCTATACCCATTTAACATGCTGCAAAACGCTTTTGAGTGTAAAAAAGCGTTTTTTATTTTTTGCTCTTCAATCAATTTAGCAACAAGGCCGTGATAATCCTCAAAAAATTGATGAAGACGACCCATCATTTCTGGCATTTGGTGAGGGGCTTGCCAAAAAGAGTCCGGATATTTTTTAGTTTCGTAAAAAAAGAGCAGGTGATGCTTCGCAACTGAATACAGCTTTTCGTGAAACGTTTGGCATTCATCCGTTCTTCGCTTTGCATGATACAAAAACTCATCAAACGAACGATTGTTCACAGCGATATAAAGCGACTCTTTAGACGAAAAGTACAAGTAAAGCGTTCCTTTAGATACACCCGCTAGTTTAGCAATATCAATCATTTTTGCTTCATAGTAACCTTTGGATCCGAACACTTCAAAAGCAGCATCTAAAATTTTCTCCCGCTGCTGTTTTCGGTTTGTCATGGTAAAAAATCCTCTCATACGTTTTCGATACTATACATATAAAATAATTAAAATAACTTGTCAACAAGTAGTGTGCTCTTTTATCCATTGCATCACAAGAGTATGTCAGTTTTTTAAACAAAATACTTCTATAGAGCAAATTAAAGCGTTTTCGACTTTTTTGTGACAGATACAAATGATGCTTGTATATGAAGAGCTTGCTATGGTACATTTTTGTCATCGATACAGAAATTTATTCCGTCGTTACGGGAGGAGAAAACATGGTTCTTACATCACCAATCGGTCGCCTGCGCTTAGTAGGGATTTTAGAAGGAATTTCATTTTTACTGCTGCTGGGCATTGCTATGCCGCTAAAATATGCAGCAGGCATACCCGAAGCTGTATCAGTTGTAGGCGCAGCACACGGTGCACTTTTTGTGCTGTATGCTCTTGCGGTCGTTCATGTAAAATTCGCGCATAAATGGTCAATCGGCCGCTCTTTATTTGCATTTCTTATGTCGGTTATTCCGTTTGGTCCTTTCATTTTAGAGCGCCAGCTAAAAAAAGAACAGTAAAAGAAAAGAACGTCACGGACATCATGTTTCCATGACGTTCTTTTTCCTTACTGTTCCGCACTGTTTTCACTAAAGTGGTCAATCGTTTTCCACCACTTCAGTGAGTGGGGTTTTAATAACATTCCAATTTCTTCTGGACTAATTTGCTGATCTATAATCATTTCATGCATCGCTTGAAAGAGTCCCGTTGTAACAGCTTCTTTCACATCAGATTCACCTTCTATATACAGCTGTTCAATCGCTTCAAACACGTCCGGCTCACGTTCGAGCTGGCCGTTATATTCAAGAGAGATCAAATGACCCGCTACTCGGCTTAATTCATGCTGCAGCTCTTCTTTATCGTTGAAGTCGATTTCTTCGCTTGGCTCAAAAGATGGGCAAGCTTCTTTTAGTAATGGAATAACATTTTGTTTTGTAATCATATCTAGATTCCCTGCCTTTGCATGTGTGACAAATTCTCTATTCTTTACCCTTTCCTCTTTTTCTATAAACTTGTTTTACAAAACTTTACCGTTTTCTACAACTACTTCTCCTTTTTTCACTACGCTATCAATATGATTTAAGCCATACTGATACTGAAGCGTTCGATAACTAGAGACATTAAAAATCGCTAAGTCAGCCTGTTTTCCGGCTTCAATACTCCCAATCTTATCTCCTTGATTAATAGCATGAGCTGCGTTAATAGTTGTGGCTACAAGCACTTCTTCAGGACTCATGTTCATATTCATACATGCCAGGTTCATCACAAATTGCTGTGAGGTCGTTGGAGATGAACCTGGATTGCAGTCTGTAGAAAGAGCAACCGGAACTCCTAAATCGATCATTTTTCTAGCATCTGGCCACTTCATTCCAACAAATAAGGAATTTCCGGGTAAAAGTGTAGCTACGATCCGTTTTTCAGCCAGTTTCTTTAATCCTTCATCAGAAGCATACAAAAGATAATCTGCTGATATCGCTCCTACCTCTGCTGCGAGCTCCGCTCCTCTACAGTATTCAAAGGGATCGGCATGTATTTTAGGAAGCATGCCATAGTTTTTCCCGGCTTCGAGTATTTCTTGGCATTGTTTGAATGAAAAAGCATTTGGAAGACATACAGCATCATTAAATGCTGCGAGCTTATAAGAAGAAATTTGAGGAATCATTTCGTGAATAAGTAAATTGACGTATTTCTGCGTATCTCTTTTATATGCCAAAGGTACGACGTGTGCTCCTAAAAAGGTGCTTATGACATCAACTGGGTGTGTATCATTCAGCATTTTAGCGATTTGCAGCTGCTTTAGTTCTGTTTCTAGTTCTAAGCCATATCCGCTTTTCACTTCTATAGTTGTGACTCCGTGAGCTAGAAAAGACGTAAGACGCTCATAGCTCTGCTGATAAATCCGGTACGCATATTCTTCCTGTGTTTGAACGACAGTGCAGTGAATACCTCCACCTTCTTCTAATAAATCCAAGTAAGAAGTTGGTCTTTCAAACCGCCTATAAAATTCTTCTTCACGCGAGCCAGCGTACACGGCGTGTGTATGGGGATCAATCAGACCCGGAGTTACAATTTTGTGAGAAGCATCAATAATCGTTGCGTTATTCCTGTCCCTTTCATATTTTTGTTCTAGCTCTTTTGTTGTACCTACGGTCACAATTTGATCTCCTTCTATCCAGACTGAGCCATTTTCAATCACCGTCAAGTTTCTCATTTCTTTTCCAGCTAAAGGACCTTTATGTTCTTTGGCCGTTACGACTTGCGAAGCATTTTTAATCCATAGCGCTTTTTTTGACATCGTTGAATTTCCCCCTTTTCTAGCGTGTACCACGTTTTGGGGCTCTATGTTTACCGTAAACTCATTTAGATTCACCTACACATTTCGCACCTCTGCCTTCTTTCTTGTAGGTAGAAATTCGAAAAAGCATGTCCATGGTCTGAAAAGCGTGTTTTTAAGTCTTTAAAGCTAGATAACTTATATTTTTTTCAATTATATACGCTTTTAGACCCCCTTTTTCTCCCTTTTCTTACTTATTGACTTTTGTTTTATACAGATATATCCTTATATACTAAATCTTTTATCACATGTATTTTATAAACATCACGGAGAGTTCTCCTCAACATGATAAATAATAGATTTCTAGGAAGAGAACGTTTATAATATTCTTTGAAGTTTTACTTTTAGAAAGATTCACTAATGGAGGAAGAAATATGATTGTCAACTATAAAAACCAAGCAACCGGCCATCGCATGAATAACGGCTGGAATCTTTTCTATGCGTCAAACTTAACGATGTGGCGCAAAGATGAAAAGTATTTGCTTTTAGATGAAAACCAAGATGTAGTGATGATCTTTGGCTTTAAAAAAGACGAAATCATTCTAGATAAATTGCAAACGTGGGGCTATACATTTGGTGTCCATCCGGAGAAAAAACAAATTTCCTGCTTGCAGCGTCAAGAAGAAATTGGTGAATAAAAAGAGGGCTGAATTTTTTCAGCCCTCTTTTTTATTAATGGGTTTGTTGAAACATGGCGCTCAGCTGCTTTTTTTCAGATGATTTTACAACATAATACCATGTACCATCTACTATTTTTCCTTCTCCTTTTACCGTTACCGTTTCGAAATCAGGCCGTCCATTCTTAATGACGTTATACATCGTAAATGCATCGCTGACATCAATATTCGTTTGAATATGCTTTTTTGCGAGTGTGAGAAGAATTGGAATATTTTTCACCGTTGACATGTTCATTCCTTTATCTAATAGAGCTTCCACCACTTGACGCTGGCGATTGTTTCTTCCTAAATCACCTTTTGGGTCTTCATGTCTCATCCGTACATAGGCAAGAGCTTTTTCACCGTTCAACGCATTTTCTCCTTCAGGAAAGATAAATGAATCAAACACAAAAGGAAACGGGTTATTCACGTTCACGCCGCCAAGTTCATCGACTACATCTTTGAACCCCTCCATATTTACTTTCACATAATAATCAATGTCAATATCTAAAAAATTCTCAACCGTGCGCACGGTTAAAGGAATGCCTCCGTATCGATAAGCATGGTTAATTTTCTCATCCATCCCTTTTTCATCAATGTGCACGCGCGTATCTCTAGGGATCGGCATAACCTTTGCTTTATTATGGCTTTTATCTAAATTGACCACCATTAATACATCTGAGCGGCCCGTATCGCCTGGCCTTTCATCTACGCCCATAACGAGTACATTAAACGAATGAGGCTGCTCTTTAGCAGATGTTTGATGCTGATAGACAATTCCAAACCCAGCGGTTCCTAAAAGCAAAATACATGCCGCTAAGATGCCTGCTTTGTATTTTTTCATTCATACGGCCTCCTTTACACATCACTTACTCTCTATATGCCTTAATGAATGAAAATTTATACCTTCTTGAAGAAATTTAAGCACACGTCAAAAAAGCCGGCTTGTTGGGAAGCTGGCTTTTCGCTAGTAGATGTTAGCTTGATTTTTGATGCACATCACGCTGTACCCATTCACTTTCTAACATACTCATTTCAATTAAGCTCCAGTACTGTCCATCTACAAGCCGGACATCTCGAAGAAGACCTTCACGTGTAAAGCCAATTCGTTCATAAGACTGAATCGCCCGCTCGTTAAAATCAAAGACGCCGAGCGAAATTCGGTGAAGACCCAGTTCTTCAAAACCGAAAGCTAACACTTTTTCAAACATGTGCGAGCAAAGCCCTTTTCCTCTATACTTTTCACCAAGCAGCACTCGGCCAATTCTTCCTGTTTTGTGATAATAATCAATATGAGCCAGAGAGATATGCCCAATAAGCTGTTCATTTTCATCTATGACGGAAAAAGCATAGGTAGAAGCACCATCTTCATTTGCATATCGAATGTAGTGTTTTAACTGTCTAGGAGTAAGCGGAAAAGAGAAGCTAGAGCCACTCCATTGCACCATAAATGACTCAGAGGGAATCCACTCCATTAGCTGTTTAAAGTCTTTTTTGGAGAACGGTCGTAGAGCTATCACATAATTCTCCCCCTTAATTATTTCTGACTTTTCTAAATATATTACATTTATCATAATAAACTGTCAACTGTCTATGTAAAAAAAAGCCATCATTTCGATGACTTATAGCTGTAATGCTTTTCTGAGAAGAGTTAAATCATGAGTAAATTCAAAAAAATAGGTTCTATTTTCATTGTCAAATACCATCATGATTGGCTTTTGATTTGGCTCAAGAACAAAAATAACTTCACTTGCCAGCGTGTTGACCGCACTATTTTCAATTTTTACGGCTGGATCAAGAGGTATTTTAACAAGATAGCCTTTTTTAGGAAGCGGACTTGCCTTTTTATATAAACCAGTAATGGACGCAATACTTTTTTCAGCTTCTTTTTGAACACTTAGAGGTTTGGGCGTTGACCGAACAACTTTGCCCGTTTCAATTTGAAATACTTCTACTTTTGGCTGTTCGGCGCTTACTGCCTGCGGAAAAATAAAAGCAGCAAATACGACGCATACAGCAACCCATTTTCGTATCATTTTAAGCACCTCTTTCCGTAGTGGATGAGATGGAGATAAGAATGGTCGTCTCTTCTTATACTATGACCTATTTATATATATTTATTTCATCAAATGAATCCCTGCACTGCCATGTTTTTGTCATGTTCTCAGAACTTCCTCTATACACTACTAATAAGGACACGCTGTATGAGGTGATAAGATGTCGTGGTTTGAAGCATTTATTTTGGGAATCATCCAAGGGCTTACAGAGTTTTTACCGATAAGCAGCACGGGGCATTTGTATTTAGGGCGTCATTTATTTGGCTTAGACGATGCAGGATTGTATTTAGATACGATGCTGCATATGGGCACTCTGCTTGCTGTATTTGTCTTTTATAAGCGTGAGCTATGGCATATTATTCGTCATCCGTTTAGCAAGCTTACAGGGCTTTTAGTGATAGGAACGATCCCTGCAGTTGCAATTGGTCTTTTGTTCAAAGACTACTTTGACAGCATTTCTAAATCTGGCTTAACAATCGGCTGGGAATTTCTTGCGACGGGACTGCTGTTATGGTTTGGTGATTCCGTAAAAAATGGCTATAAAAAAATGGATCATATTTCATATGGAGATGCCTTTTTTATCGGCTCGTTTCAAGCAGCTGCGATATTCCCTGCTGTATCCAGGTCAGGCTTAACCATGGTAGCTGCGTTAATGCGAAAATTAGACCGTGAAACAGCCGCTTATTTTTCATTTTTATTGTCGACTCCGGCCATTTGCGGAGCAGTGTTACTTCAGTTAAAAGATGTAGTCACAGGTGAAGTGGAGCAGCTTTCCGTTTTCTTTTTATTCGTCGCTACCCTTTCATCTGCTTTATTTGGTTATGTAGCGGTAAAATGGATGATCAATTATTTAAAGCATCATTCGTTAAAAACCTTTGCGATTTACGTTTGGATATTAGGTGCAGTCGTGCTGATTTGTCAGTTTACGGGGGTGTTTTAAGATGAAGATAAAAGTCCGGACGCTTTTTTTAGTATTGTTTTTTGCCGGCATTTTAGTCGTAACAAGCTACGTTGATAACAATTCCCAGCAGTCGTTTGACAGCTTATCTCACCTTTCACTTGATGGAGGAGCTGTTGAAACCTCTGCAGATGAAGACGAGGCGGAACAATTAAATATGTCAGTCAAAGAAGTTCATGTTAAAACAGAAAAAAGAGGCGGATACCGAATTGAAGTATACGAACAAGTAAATGTTTATAGCGATGATAAAGGAAAAGTAGTAAAAAAAGTTCCCACGGGAGAATATCAAACGTTGAAATATAAACTGAATGAAAAAAAATAAACCACTTACCGAAGTAAGTGGTTTTATTTTTAATGGTTAAAGTGAGCTGCAAGAATCCACAGTGTACCAACAACGATACAAAGTGCAATAAAGAAACTGTAAAGAATATTTGCAACCTGTACTTTACCATTTTCACTTTCAGTCATGTGCATGAACATTACTAGCTGCATTGCTGCTTGTAATAACGCTAGGATCATGATAAGAGTCATCGTAATGCTTCTTGATAGATCAGCTAGCACTACTAAACCAAGCGCTGCGAATGTTAAGGCTAGTGAAAGGATAAGCCCAAATACATGACTAAGCGGAAAACCTGCTTTTTGGCCTTGTTTATTTTCCATGTCTTATCCCACCAATCCGTTCAAGTATACAAGCGTGAAGATGAAGATCCATACAACATCAAGGAAATGCCAGTATAAACCGATAATAAATACTTTACGAGCAGTAACTGGTGTTAATCCTCGTCTTACTAATTGAATAATAATACTGATTGCCCAGAATACACCGACTGTTACGTGAAGACCGTGCGTTCCAAGTAGTGTAAAGAACCCTGATAAGAAGGCACTTGTTTGCATTGTTGCACCTTCGTGAACTGCGTACATGTAAAACTCACGAATTTCGTAGAAAAGGAATCCTCCACCAAGAACAAGTGTAATAACAAACCAAACTAAAAGTCCTTTTAAATCATTATTACGCATTTTAAAGATGGCAATTCCCATCGTGAAACTACTGAATAGTAGTAACAGCGTTTCGATCATAAAATCTTTAACAACGAACAGTTCTTCTGCAGTAGGGCCACCCGCTGTGCGCGTATGGTACGTTAAGTACGTTACGAACAGCGTAGAGAACAACGCGATCTCGGCACCTAAGAAAATCCAGAATCCAAGGATATTCAGGCGACTTTGTTCTTCTTGGTATTCTAACGGCAATGATTTATCTAAATGTCCTGCCATTATTTGTCACCCCCTGTAATTCCTTCAACCTTCTTAATTTCATCTACTTTTACATAGAAGCCCGGATCATAATCAAATGAACGAGCAAGCATACAAGCAAAAATACCTGCTAATCCAACGATTGCCATTGGAATCCATTCAAATACTAAGCCAAATCCACCGATAAACCAGAAAATACCTGAGATAAACGGTACACCAGAGTTGCTTGGTAAGTGAATTGGTTTTAAGTCTTCTGCTTTAATTTCTGTTTCATTACGTTTTTTCATGTGCCAGAATGCATCCATTTCTTTCACATGAGGAATTACTGCAAAGTTGTAAGCTTGAACTGGTGATTTAGTCCACCACTCAAGTGTACGACCATCCCAAGGATCGTTTGCAGTGTCGCGTTTGTTTTTCCATGCACTGTATAATAAGTTAACTACTAATACGAAGAAGCCAAGACCCATTAAGAATGCACCGATTGTTGAAACTAAGTTTAGTCCATTCCAGCCAAGGTTGTCTGCATAAGTTTGCATACGACGAGTCATACCGTCTAAACCTAGGAAGAATTGTGGGAAGAAACATACGTTAAATCCAACAACAAAAATCCAGAATGAAATTTTTCCTAATTTTTCGTTCAGCGTATGACCGAAAATTTTCGGATACCAGAAGTATAAACCTGCGAAACAGCCAAACACTGTACCAGAGATTAATACATAGTGGAAGTGAGCGATTAGGAAGTAACTGTTATGATATTGATAATCGGCTGATGCCATCGCAAGCATAACCCCTGTTACCCCACCGATTACGAAGTTTGGAATAAACGCTAATGACCAAAGCATCGCAGTCGTAAATTTGATACGGCCTTTATACATTGTAAAGAGCCAGTTAAAGATTTTAACTCCGGTTGGTACGGCAATTAACATCGTTGTGATTGAGAAGAACGAGTTAACTGACGGTGAGTTACCCATTGTAAAGAAGTGATGCACCCATACAAGGTAACTTAAGAACGCGATACCGACCATTGATACTACCATTGCTTTATAACCGAATAAGTTCTTACGAGAATGTGTACTGATAACTTCTGAGAAGACACCGAATACCGGTAAAATAACGATATATACTTCAGGGTGACCCCAAATCCAGAATAAGTTAGCCCACATCATTGGAAGACCGCCGTTAGCCATTGTAAAGAAGGCTGTTCCGAATACACGGTCAAGTGTCATAAGTGCAAGCGCTACTGTTAATACAGGGAACGCGAAAATGATAATAATTGATGTGATGAAGATTGACCAAGTAAACATTGGCATTTTCATCATTGTCATGCCAGGGGCACGCATTTTTAAAATTGTTACAAAGAAGTTGATACCAGTCATTAATGTACCGGCACCAGCAATCTGTAGTGAAACGGCATAGAAGTTATTTCCGATACCCTCACTGAATTCTTTACCTGCAAGCGGGAAGTAACTTGTCCAACCTGCATCAGGAGCTCCTCCAATTACGAAAGAAAGGTTAAATAGCATTGCTCCCATAAAGAATGTCCAGAAACTAATTGCGTTTAAGAACGGATATGCTACGTCACGCGCACCAATTTGTAATGGAACGATTACGTTCATTAGTCCGATAATAAATGGCATTGCCATGAATAAGATCATGATAACACCGTGAGCCGTGAAGACTCCGTTGTAGTGATGTTCATCTAAAATGTTCATACCCGGGAATGCAAGCTGCATACGCATCATGATTCCATCGATTCCGCCGCGGAAAAGCATTAATACAGCTGAAAGGATGTACATGACACCGAGTCTTTTATGGTCAACTGTTGTTAACCATTCTGTCCATAACCATTTCCATTTCTTGAAATATGTTAAGACAAAAACGATACCGATGACCGTCATAGCGATTGCTGCGTCAGCAGCGTAAATCATAGGTTCGCCAGTGACGAAAAATTCATCTAGCTTCATTATGTCTTCCCCCAATCATTACGTTATTTAGTGTAATAAATGAATGTTATTCATGATTTGAGTGATCCATGTTTTCCATTTCTTCATTACTCGTTTTTTCGTCTTCTTTCATCTTGCTGTGATCATGTCCTGTACCACGTTCTAGCTCTTTGCCAGGAATGTATACATCTTTTGCATGGTCAATCCATTTTAAATGTGTACCGTTGTAAGTTTGACGACCAACAACGCCTGGGCTTAGGATTTGATCATATTTCTTTTCAGTCAATTTACCAGCTGTGCCTTTTACATCACTAACCCACTCTTTGAAGTCTTTGTCCGTTTGAGCTTGAACTTCGAACTGCATTTGAGTGAAATGTTCACCTGAGAAGTTAGCACTACGTCCCATATAAGAACCAGGCTTATCAGCTTCTAAGTATAATGGCATTGACATGTTGTTCATCGAATATTTTTGTCCGCCAAGTTCTGGTACCCAGAATGAGTTCATAGGTCCTTGAGCCGTTAACTCAAATTTCACTGGCGTATCTGCTGGAATGTTTACGTAGTTAACCGTCTCGATATTTTGTTCCGGATAGCTGAAAATCCATTTCCAGTTTGCAGATGTAACGTGAATCACGATTGGATCTTTATCCTTTGATTCTGCCGGTACTTCTTCTGCAGAGTAGATCGCTTTAACAGTTGGCACTGCTAATAGAATTAAGATGATGATTGGGAATGCTGTCCAAATAACCTCCATCTTTAAGTTACCTTCTTGCTCAGGTGGCTCATAGTCCATGTTTTCAGGTTTTTCACGATATTTGACAAGAACAAATATAAAAATAGCAAATACGACAACAACCACGATCAACATCATCCACATAGACCAAATGATTAAATCAGATTGCGTTTTTGCAACAGGACCTTGCGGGTTCAATACAGCAAGTTTTGAACAACCGCTCAAAAATACTAGTGAAAGCGCAGATAGTAAACCTACTAGCTTCCAAAATCCTTTTTTTGGTTTCACTTAAAACTCTCCTTTCTAACAACACATGATGCGAAGCCTATATTGATGAACATTCAAAATGCGCTATCTTTCGCTAGATAACGACATTTTTATACAGACTCTCTTCCCCCTTATTTGTAGGCCACTACTATTGTAATACAAAATGACATTTTTTTCGTCCCTTTTGCTTTATTTTTTTATATTAAAAATATTCTAATATAGTGACTGTACCAATGGGGTTAGAGTGCTTCAACCTTGCGATATTCTATCACATAATTTGGTATGAATAAATGTAAATAAAAGGATTCAGCTCCCATTTCTTAACTATTTCTTTAGGAATAACTGCAAAATTAGCTTTGCATGTTTGCTTCAACATTGATATATCAATACACATCGACATAATTGAATATTTTGTGACAAATTTTCAAAGAAAATGTGACGTCCTGTATGAAACTTATTTTGCCCGTTAATTCCCCTTTATTTTGTAGCAAATATTTGATTTTTTTGCTTAAAATTCTTTCTTTCGAAAATATGAACAAAACGTGAATTTTTCAAGAAAGCGTTTTACAATAGAAAAAGAGCTGCGTATTATTCACGCAGCTCTTGATCCATAAATTCTTTAACCGTGATATCATCCCCTGCTTTATCTAGCAGCGTTGTCGTTGCTGGAAACGGATGTTTAATATGACTCGGTATTTTTTCATACAGCACAAAATAATCACTTTTTGGAACCGCGGCATCAATTGTATATGTATCGTGCACCAAAGCCGCCTTTACTCGCTCAATTTGTTTACTTCTATTTGTCCCTGTAAACAGCGCATACGTCCCTTTATTTGTATGGATATCATCATAATCCACTAAATTGCTCATTTTGGTACTGACTTCAATACGCAGGCGTTTGTTCCATCCTTGCTTCAATACGGCCATTCCTTCTTTATCACCAGGTATGGAGAATAAGGCTATGTATGTATTAGAATGATCAACCCGTTTAAAATCTTGCAGCGTAATCCTTGCAGAACCATCAATACTTTCTTTATGCTCCCAATTTCGCAAATGCTGCTGCACACTTGCAGCATTGTTTTCAATCGGATATCGAATCATCTCATATGCAACAATTACAACCGCTATACAAATGAACAGAAATAGCAACCGCTTTATCTTTCGCACATCTATTCACCTTCCTTAGCTTACTCCCCTTTTATGTAATTGCCTAAATTATAACTTCCTATTAAACCTCTGTCTATGCACTAGGAGAACTACGTTGTTTTTTACCACAAAAGGGATTTTTCAAACCTTTTGTCATAAAAATACGCTAAAAGACTCAGTAGCTGTTGAACCAAAAGAAACCGATCCCTGCTTCCCTTCTTAATCCTTAAAGCAAAAAAAGATACCCATTTTGAAATGAGTATCGCTTAGCTTATCTATCATAGCCTTCTATATCAAAGTCGTTTAACGCTTATTTGTCGTGTTTTTATTATACACATCTTTCCGCACACATGTATCCTTTGACCTGATATCCATGTTTTTTTAGCTGCCGAATGCTTAAATTTCGGGAAATGCTGTCAGGAACAATTACGACCACTTCTTTATATGGAATTTCCTCATGCTGTCTCTCTAAATAAGGAAGCGGAATATGGATTGCTTTTTGACAGGGGTTTTGTTTCATTTCATGAAAATGACGAACATCTACATACGAAATCGTTGTAGAAGCACAGTCGACGGTCGTCACTTTCTTTATTCCTTGCACCGGCACATAGCGTTTATAAAAACTGTAACAAATTAATAAAAGTAAAATACCTATGCTCATATATAGTATCGCCATGTTTTCCTCCCAACTAATTTCTATACCCCTGTATGTATACTATATTTAAAAGAAAGAATCAACACAGAAGTACTCTATCTCATTTCTCTCTGCAAGAAAAATGGTCTTTTTACACTTTATTATGAAACCACAATAAAGTGACGAAATCAATCATTATTTATTTTGACTTTTCGAAAGATTTAAATACTAGTAAACAGATCGTTTTTTCTTATTATAATGAAGAAACGCAGAATTTTTATTCTCCTTTCCCGTTAAAACTGAGGTTCGCTTATGAGTAATACATTAGAACCAATGTTGCAAGAACCTCAGAAAAATGATTCTAAAAATGAAGGATGCGAGATAGGATAGTATGAACATGTGAAGGGAGAGATATGATGTTTGATTTGTACTATGTTGTATTGTTTACAGATCAAGGTGAGGTAGCAGGCACCTGCCCTATCTATATAAGTCCCGAAGAAGACGTTGAAAAAGAACTGTTAAAAAATATCACTTTGCATAAACAAAGGCTGCAGTCAAAAAAAGAAAAGGTTTTTTATTTTGACCAGGATAAAGAGGATATGACAGATGTATCCGATCACTATGCACACATCCTTAGATTTACTAACAACGACAGCCAAATTGCAAAATGGCTGGAAGAAGCACATGAAAAGCTGTGCAAAACCGGTGAACTTTCTGTGGAGAACGGTTATTTTCAAAGCGCTTTTATGCAATATATTAATCAAAAAAACAATGTTTTAGAAAATTACTCGTACGAAGTTTGTGAGAAATTGGTAAAATTTGTATACCAACCGAGAGATTATATTGTGATTGGCTCAGAAAAATACGAGTTAACTTAAAAATGCGATATACACAAAAAAGGAAAGCTTCGGAGACGAAAGCTTTCCTTTTTTAGATTAATCTCCATCAAGGTTTGCGCGACAATTATTATGAGACAAAGAGGTACTTTGTGCTTCATGCTGTTTTTTCTCCTCCTGCATTGTCATATCTTCTTTTTCGGTGCTCCCTTTAGCGATATGTTTAGTTTTCTTTCCTTGGTTTAATATCATGTTCATTCCCCTCTCTGGTGGATATAGTGTATGAAAATAACCCACACGCCATAAGAGGAAATGATATGAAAAAGCCCCTCTTAAATTGAATGAGCTTTCTGCCTAAAACTGCTTTTCCTTTTATTGCTGAATCCGCATGAAAGGATATTCTCTATTTTAAATGTTCGTTTCTCGTTCCTTAGTAAGCACCAAGCTTTTACGCTCTGAGGATAAATTTTATACACAATAATAAATCGCTGTGTCAAACATCCTTTATCGTCCATATAAATAATTTCAACAGGTCGTTTTGAAGAGTAGCTTTCTTGAAGTAGCTGTCGCATAGAATTCGCTCCTTTAATTTTCAGTTTATCGAACATATGTTCTTTTTTCAAGTGTTTTAAACTGAACAATTCTGTAGCTTTTGCAGCTTAAAACGGAGAAAAGAGTAGGGAAAATGATAAAAATCATACAAATATTAGGTAATTGTGATATGGTAAAAGAGATTACTTAAGTTGGGAGAGGTGCATGATGGAAAGTAACATACTTAAATGGATCCCCGTTCCTTACTTTCAATTAAATCAAGAAGGTGAAATTCTTCATTTTTCTAGTCAAGCACATTCTTATTTTTCTTCAGTCTCCAGTCTGTGGAGCATTATTCATAAAGACGACCGGAAACAAGCAATGTGGATGCTGTCACAGCACTCTTCATCTAACCCCGTCATCAGGCATTTGCGTTTGAGAACGAGCAATGATACATTTATGAATTTTAAATGCACGATTCATTGGAAAAATAATGTAGGGCATTTAGTATGCACCGAAAAGAAAAATGTCAAGGATCCATTAGATGTTGTATTATCTGCTCAATCCTATTTAGAAAACTCGGACAAACGATTAAAAGAGTCAGACAAGGTATTAAATAATTCAGCAGATTTATTATTTAATCGATTAAAACGATAACCAAATGAACATGGTTTGCACTGTATTCGGTTATTTCTCTCATTTTTAAAAGTCATAAAGAGGCTACCTATAAAGGTGGCTTTTTATTTTTGGAGCGCATTCCTAGCATTCTCCTTCCGCCCGCACGATTTAATGCAGAACACATACAATAATAGGCATACTTTCCATATTTATTTCTCCTATAAGTATGTTTAATTCAAAAATAAAATTCCGAATAATCAATAAATGTTTGAACATTTTTTAAAATTGGCATATATTATAAACAAACAATCATTTGAATGTTTGAATGAAGGAGGAAACTATGCCAAAAGACCGCTGTGATATTTATTGTTTTAACGAAGAAAAAGTGAATCGTATTAAGCCTTCTATCGATGTTGAAGCTGTTCAGGATATTTCTACGATGTTCAAAGCGTTGGGAGATGAAACGCGGCTGAAAATCGTATTGGCCCTTTATAAAGGTGAGGAATTATGTGTATGTGACGTAGCCAACATTGTAGGCTCTACGGTTGCTACTGCTTCTCATCACTTAAGACTGCTGCGAAATATAGGAATTGCCAATTATCGCAAAGAAGGAAAGTTAGCTTTTTATTCTTTAAGGGATGCACATATTAAACAAGTAATTGATATTATGTTTGCTAAAAAAGAAGATGTAACCATTTAAGTTTTTCTTACCGTATAGGGAGTGGGACACAATGAAACACGAAGACAAAAAACATCATCACCATACCGGAAGCTGCTGCAGCGGCCCTTCTTCATCAGAAATTGAGAATAGCTCCTGCTGCTCCTCTTCTTCAGAAGCCGCATCTACTGAAGAACCTTCTTCCTGTAGTACAAAGAGTCACGCACACAGTCACAGCTGCTGTTCAGATACGATTGCGTTAACGACTGATAAAAGCCAGCATTCTTGCTGCGGCGATCACGATATAGCAACCGGCAGTAATATAGAAGAAACGGCTGAATACCGCGTGTATGGAATGGATTGCCCTTCTTGCGCTGCTACGATTGAAAAAAGTTTAAAAACATTAAACGATATTCAACACGTAGCAATCAATTACAATACAGGAAAGCTTCAAGTGGCGGCGGCAAGTGAATCAGCTCTGTCACTCATTCCAAACTCAGTAGAAAGACTGGGCTTTAGTATTGAGCCTATTCAATCAAATAAGAAAATGAAAACGTATTTGATTGAAGGAATGGACTGCGCGGCTTGTGCGAACACGATTGTGAATCATTTAAAAACGGTTCCTGCTGTCAAAGACGTACGCGTTAACTTTTCAACGGGAAAAGCACAAATTGAGCATGATGATGAAGCTGATGACATTATTAAAGAAGTATCTAAAGCTGGCTACACCGCCACTTTAGTGACCAGCAGCAGGCAGCCTGCTGAATCTCGGCATCATAAAGGCAAAAATGGTCCGATTATTTTTTCAGGTATTCTCATCGCACTAGGTTTTATCGGTTCTCATACAGGAATTGCTTCTTATATGACAATTGTACTGTACGCTATTGCCATGATTGTTAGCGGATATAAGCCGGCTAAAAGTGCTTATTACGGAATCAAAAGCCGTTCTTTAGACATGAATGTTTTAATGACCGTTGCGGCACTTGGAGCAGCTGTTATTGGTGAATGGCTTGAAGGCGCTACGGTCGTTTGGCTATTTGCTTTAGGTGTAGCTCTGCAAACAAGGTCAATTGAACAAACAAGAAACTCGATACGAGGTTTGATGGATCTAGCCCCTTCTGAAGCATGGGTAAAGGAAAACGGCCAGCTGATTAAAAAAGCAGCGGAAGATATTTCAATTGGCAGCACGATTGTTGTAAAGCCAGGAGACCGAGTTCCGCTCGATGGTGAAATTATAAACGGCGAATCCAGTATCAACCAAGCTCCTATTACAGGTGAATCTATTCCCGTTGATAAAGTAATTGGCGATGCTGTCTATGCCGGCACGATTAACGAAAGCGGATCTTTAGAAATTAAAGTAACAAAGCTAGTCGAAGATACGACAATTTCTAAAATCATTCATTTAGTGGAAGAAGCGCAGGAGAAAAAAGCGCCGACTCAAGCATTTGTTGATAAATTTGCAACCATTTACACACCTATTGTCTTTATTTTAGCTTTATTCATTATGGTCATCCCTCCCCTGTTTGATGGTGCATGGAGCGAGTGGTTTTACAAGGGGCTTGAATTATTAGTTGTGGCTTGCCCATGTGCCCTAGTCATTTCTACTCCCGTCGCCATTGTATCTGCGATTGGAAACGCGGCGAAAAATGGCGTACTTATTAAAGGCGGGACGTTTTTAGAAAAAGCAGGTGCAATCAATGCGATTGCTTTTGATAAAACAGGAACGCTGACTGAAGGAAAACCAGCCGTTTCAGAAGTTGTTTCCCTTGGTGCTGAAGAAAATCAGCTTTTAGCGGTAACCAAAACGCTTGAAGACTATTCGAATCATCCCATCGCCCGGGCTATCGTGGATTATGCAGCGGAGAAAAAAGTCGTTTCTTTACAAGGATCAAATTTTAAAATTCTTACAGGAAAAGGCGTGCAAGCAACAATTAAAGACACGGTCTATTACGCCGGTAATGCAAAATTATTCTCAGATTTAGGAACGCCTCTATCCCACTGCTGGTCTCATATTGAAAAGCTTCAAAACGAAGGTAAAACGATTATTATGGTCGGAACAGCTAAAAGTGTTCTAGGCATTATTAGCGTAGCTGATACCATCCGACATACAACCGTATCTGCTTTAGAAAGCCTCAAGCAAAACGGAATGCAGCAAATTGTGATGTTAACCGGTGATAACGAAGGAACAGCTAAAATGATTGCTTCTCAGTCTCGAGTAGACCGCTATTTCGCCGATTTGTTGCCTGAAGACAAAGTAAAGGCCATACAGCAGCTTCAGCATGAAGGGTATCAAACGGCTATGGTTGGAGATGGAATTAATGATGCCCCTGCCCTTGCTACTGCTGATCTTGGCATTGCAATGGGTGGTGCTGGTACTGATACAGCCATGGAAACAGCTGATATTGTCCTGATGGCAGACAACTTAGAAAAGCTTCCTCATACAATGAAGCTAAGCCGCAAAGCGTTAGCTGTTATCAAACAAAACATTTGGTTTTCTATTATTGTTAAAGTCATTGCCTTAGCCTTTATCTTCCCAGGTTGGCTTACTTTGTGGATTGCCGTCTTAAGCGATACAGGAGCAGCGCTACTTGTTATTTTAAACAGCCTTCGCTTACTCAAAATGAAAAAATAAATGGAATCCATAAGCTTTCCAACAGGCGTTGGAAAGTTTATTTTCTAGGAGGGTTTACGTGAATAACCGCTGGAATCAATTTATTTATAAATGCTGGGCCCCTTTTTATGATGTCTTTTTTAATAACGGGATGTTTTATCGAGCCAGAAAAAAAGTCTTTCAAGACGTCCACTTTTCGTCTGAACAGCGCATTTTATTTGTAGGTGTTGGAACGGGTGCCGATTTAGCTTTTATTCCTCCTCAAGTAAATGTAACAGCCATCGACTATTCCAGTGAAATGCTTCAAAAAAGCAAAAGATAAATACAAAAACCCGTCTATAACTTTCCACCAAATGGACGCTCAGCAGCTAACATTCGACTCTTTTTCGTTTGATGTTGTTGTAGCAAGCTTAATTCTTAGCGTAGTGCCTGATGCAAAGCAAGCTTTAAAAGAAATGACAAGAGTAGTAAAGCCTAAGGGAACTATCCTGATTTTTGATAAATTTGAAACCAAAAAGAAATCAGCGGCTTTTCCTAAAAAGATATTCCGCCCTGTCGTAAAATTACTAGGAACGGATATTGGCCTCTCTTTTGAACCTATGTTTGAAGCAAGCCGGAATCAGCTTATCTTGAAGGAAAATTCAAGCGTCATGTTGAAAGGTATGTACCGGAAAATTATTTTGCAGAAAGTTGATGAATGACTTTGAAAAGGAATGATGTCTTTTTAACGTGATAAATGTACATATCACTCTATCTTTAATTGAAGAAAGGATGAACATTTTGATGATAAAATCAAAGGTCATACCAGTTGTCCTTGCAGCAGGCATGGTGTCCGGCTGCGGAAACGAAAGTAAAGAAAGTTCAAGTAGCAAACAGACAGAAACAACACAACATGAAGAACATCAGCAACATACATTAGGGGATAAACGAGAAGAAACAAAAAATAGTGAAACTCTCCCTTCCTTTCTGAGTGACAAGCCCGAAGATATGCAGCTTATTTATGCAGCCGCTGCTAAACATCAAACCTTACTTGAAAACATTCCTTGCTACTGCGGATGTGGAGAAGAAGCTAATCATCAAAACAACTATGACTGTTTTATCTTTGAAAATAAAGAAAACGGCGCAGTGACGTGGGATGATCACGGAACAAAATGCGGTGTCTGTTTAGAAATAGCGGCTCAAGCTGTAGTAGACTACAGCAAAGGCAAAAGCATTGAAGACATTCGTCAAGAAATTGATAATAAATATAAGGAAGGCTATGCCACGCCTACTCCTACGCCCGAAGTATGATGCTTCAGTATAAAACTCAGCAAAAGACTTTGATTTCTTTATTCAAAGTCTTTTTTTGTCACTTTATTATTGGTTGATAAAATCTCCTTTGACCTCACCTTTTTAAGTCCTTGTAAAAGGCCATCATGTAAAAATAACACATTTGGACGTTTATTTACTGAATCCTCAGGGAAAATGCTTTCTAACACCCAAATATAACCATGAGAGGAGAAAAAACTATGAGTAATTCTGTAGAAACAAATCATTCAGCAAAAGTTGAAGGAGCAATTAATTCTATGAGCGAGGAGAAAAAAGAGGATATTCTTTCTAGCTTCGAAGGATTTAAAAATTATCTAGGGGACAAGGTCTCAAAAGGTGAAAAGTTAGGAATGAATGAGGAACAGCTGGCTAAAACAGCTCAGAAAGTAGCTGATTACCTCGCTAAGCATGAAGAGCCGCGCAATCGAGAGGAAAACCTGCTTCACGAACTGTGGAAGGTTGGAGACAAAGAACAGCAGCATCACCTTGCCCACATGCTTGTAAGATTAGTTCAATAATAAAAAAAGATGACACGCTGCCGTGTCATCTTTTTTATTTACAAATATTAAACAGCGGGAATGATAATTTGCTGACCAATTTGCAGGTTTGTAGGATCTACACTGGGGTTTGCATCCTGCAGCTGCTGAACAGTAATATTATACTTCTTTGCAATGCTATAGAACGTATCTCCTGCTTGTACAGTATACGTAGTAACAGGAAGAACAATTTGCTGACCAATTTGCAGTTTTGTAGGATCTACGCCGGGATTTGCATCCTGCAGCTGCTGGACGGTGATATTATACTTCTTTGCAATGCTATAAAACGTATCTCCAGATTGAATGGTATAGAATGTAACTTCATTAGAAGGTAATTTTAAATATGCAGCAATTCCACGCGCGTGTGCTTCTCCCACTTCACGAAGAAACGTTGCGTTTTTTAATTTTTCAGCGTCGGCTGTCGTATCGATAAACAAGTTTTCTGTTAAAACAGCTGGCATATTTGTTTCACGCAGTACAGCGTAATTAGCCGTTTTTAAACCGCGATCTACAATCGTTCCAAATTTGCGCATGGTTGGTAAAATCTCCGTATGCAGCTCTTTTTGTAAAAGAGAAGATTGACTTCCCTCTTGTGATGGATACCGATACGTTTCAAATCCAGTACCTCCACCGGCATTAATGTGCATGGAAACAAATATATCCGCTCCCCACGCATTAGCCCGGTTCGCTCGATCTGATAATGAAACGAACACATCGGTTGAACGAGTTACTTGAACATCTACTAAATAGTTATGCTCTAAATACGCCCGCGCGTGTAGTACAAGCTGCAGCGTAATATCTTTTTCACGCAAATTATTTCCTAAAGCGCCTGAATCTGTACCGCCGTGCCCTGCATCTAGCCATACTTTTTTCATGTGAACCTTTCCTTTCAAACATAATATGAAAGAACTTAGGATTAACACCGGCTTTGTCCGATGTTTTATCTCTCATTCTATATATATATGTAAGTGGACAAGAAGGGTTCGTCCCTTTAAAGATTGGAGAACAATCACTCAACAAACTGGATTTTACTTGTTTCTCTTTGCTGTTTTTAAAGTACAAAAGAAAGATGAAAGCTATGGTCACCATAACAATAAAAAAATCCGAACGAGTTGGATTCTCCATCAAGAATCTACATTCATCGTTCGGATTTCCCTTCAACTAAACTACTTTTGTCCACGCCTCTTAATAATAAAGATAAAAAGCTGGTTCACCATGGTATCCCCTTCTATTTCTCGCTAAAAGCAATTTTTAGCCCAATAAGCGTAAAAATAGAACCTTGCACGAAATTAAGCCGCTTAGACAGCGCCGGAGATTTTCGCAAAAACTCCCCTACTTTCCCTGCAAATAGACTAATTAACGTAAAAATAATCAGCGCTTGAACTAAAAATACAGCTCCATAACCAAGCATTTGCTGTGCTGCGTGTCCGGCTGAATGGTTTACAAACTGAGGTAAAAGAGCAAGAAAAAAAAGCGAAACTTTTGGGTTTAGCAGATTCATAATCACTCCTTTTTTATATAGCATCTTATACTCAACAGCTTCTTTATTTTCAACAGCAAGAGCGGAATCTTTCGCTGTGAACGTCTTATAAGCGAGATATAATAAATAAGCTGCCCCAGCGTATTTCACGATAGCAAACGCTAAAGCCGATTGATAAATAATAGCCGACAGACCCAACGTTGCCGCTGCTATATGACCAAGCAAGCCCGTGCAAAGCCCTAATGAAGTAGAAATTCCTGCATATTTACCGTTTGATATACTTTGTGCTAAAACAAATAAGTTATCAGGACCAGGCATAACCGTAAGCAAAGCGGCTACACCTAAAAAAGAAGTGATTGATACGATATCCATAAGTCGTTCTCCCCCTGCATGATTTTGCCCACCATTATAGCATTTTTTACTATTTAGTATTCAAAAAATTAAAATTTATCCACAAAAGAAGAGGATGACACATAACTAAATCAATCTAATATAAGCTGGACTGCTTGTTACACCGCTGTTGATTTCCGTGCAAGGCTTCGCTTTCCGCGGGCGGCCAATGAGCCTCCTCGTCGCTTGCGCTTCTGCGGGGTCTCACCTATTCCGCTTTTCCCGCAGGAGTCTTCACCTTGCCCTCCAATTAACTGCTAGAACCAACTATACACATAAAATCTATATTCAACATAACAACAAAAAAACACGAACTACCAATCAAAAAATAATTAATAGTTCGCATTTGACTTCAACTGAAATACTTTTGTCCCAGCCTCATTTTTACTACTTATTTAATTTGTTTTTCTATAACTTGCTCTTTAGCTGAGGCAGTCTGTGCTTCCACTGCTTTCATTTCATTATTAACATCGATTGCTTCTTTTAAATACTCCGTTTTGTATCCACTTTTAAGTGCCCAAGCATAAAAGAAAAGTGCCACAATTGCAATAAGACCCATATCCCAGCCGTATTTAATAATATTGAGTCCACCGAATTTTTCACTTCCTATCCAGGAGATTGTCATCATACATAATAAGTAGACAATCATCCAAACGCCGGCTCGGAAGTTTTGACCAAAGCCTTTCCATTTTGATTTTGCTTGGTAGTAAAAATAAATTGGCAGTCCTATTAAAATAATAAATAATACCTGTCCAGTTAACGGCCATCTTGCCCAGTAAAGAGTAAGTGAAGCAAAAATGAAGCCAAGAGGCGCTATTACGTTTAACCCTTTTATACGTAAAGGTCTATAAAGCTCGGTCCCCGTTTTTCTTAACGTCATAGCCGTGATAGGACCGGTAAGATAGGAAATTAACGTAGCTACAGAAATAATTTCGGCTAAGATTCCCCAGCCTCTAAATAAAAATAAAAAGATGAATGAGACAAATAGATTAAAAAACATGGCTTGACGAGGAACGCCGTAAAGCGGATGAACTCGTCCCAGTATATTCGGCAAATATTTATTTTTTTCCATACCATAAATCATGCGTGACGTGGTAGCTGTATACGTAATCCCCGTTCCTGATGGCGATACAAAAGCATCGGCATATAAAACAATAACAAGCCAGTTAATATTTAACGCAATCGCTAAATCAGCAAACGGCGAATTAAAGTTAAGATGACTCCATCCTTTTACGATTTCTGAAGGATTTACCGCTCCGATAAACGCAATTTGAAGCAATACATAGATCACGGTTGCAATTAAAATGGAGCCTACTACCGCAATCGGAATAGAGCGACCCGGATTTTTCGCTTCTCCCGCCATGTTAATAGGGCTTTGAAAACCGTTAAAAGCAAACACAATCCCAGACGTAGCAACAGCTGTCAAAACGCTTGCCCATCCATTTGGAGCAACGCCTCCTGCAGAGGAAAAGTTTCCTCCGTGAAACCCTGCGAATAAAAGAGCACCAATTGTAAGCCCTGGAATCACAATTTTAAAAACGGTAATAAGTGAATTAGCTTTCGAAAATAAGCCTACGGTCCAATAATTTAAAAGAAAATAAATAATTAATAGTCCTGTTGCAATAGCCAAGCCTTTTCCAGTAAGAATCCCGTTTTCTACTAAACTGCCTGTCCATTTCGCCCACTCCCACGGCCATGAACTCATATACTGAACAGAGGCAACGGCTTCAACAGGAATAACCGATACGATGGCAATCCAGTTTGCCCAAGCCGCAATAAAGCCAAGAAATGAGCCGTGCGAGTATTGCGTATACTTAACCATACCGCCTGCTTCTGGAAACATCGATCCTAGTTCACTGTAAGAAAGAGCTATAAATAAAATAACAACCATTCCAATAATCCAAGAAGCAATTGCTGCAGGGCCTGCAATTTGAGCAGCTCTCCATGCCCCAAACAGCCATCCTGATCCAATAATAGATCCAAGGCCGACCATCATGAGAGAAAACGTTCCCATTTTTCTATGTAAGTTATTCATGTATCTAACACCTTTCTTCTATATATTCTGAGAAGTGCGTTATTAAGCGCTTTCATTAAATTTAAAAAATAAAATTCATTTTGAACTCTAAAAATGCTGCTTAAAAGGACTAACCAAAAGCTTTTACATTCATTCACGCGTCCCCCTTCTTCATTTATTATTTGTTATTATATCATCCTCAAGTTAAAAAGTACGCGTTTTGAATAAAAAATATTTTTATTTTTAGAATTTTGTGCTTTTTACCAATTAAAAGTACGCGTTATGAACACTAACATTCATAAAAGCAGCCTTTCCATTAAAGTGGTATACAAACGATTTTGCTGCAATAACCAGAAAAAAAGCAAGATAAAATGAATCGCTCATTTTACCTTGCTTTTTTAAATTATTTTACAACAGCTAACACCGTTTCTTTAAAGCTGTTATAAACATACGACCAAAGAGCCGGTTCTTCTTTATATCTTGTTCGTAACGCAGAAAAGACTTCTTTTTGTTTTTCTTCAAACGTAGGATCTTCTTTTGAAGGAAGCGTGGCACGAAGCTCATCGACAATTTGCTGAACTTCAGGAGCACGAGGACCCCATTTCCCTAGTAAATTCCCTTCATTATTAAAAATTAAAATAATCGGAATGGCACGGCCGCCGTTTGTTAAGTGACGATCAATTAATTCGGTGTCCGCATCACGCAGTGCAACGCGCACATCGATACCGGCAGCTTCAGCTACTTTACGAATGATTGGGTTAATCATCATCGCATCTCCGCACCAATCTTCAGTAATCGCTAAGAAGTGAAGATTGTGGGCCTTTAATTTGTCAGCCAGTCCATCTTGTGGAAGCTGAAATTGTTCATAAACAGCTAAACTTTCCTCTTTTAATGTACTCATGTCGCTCATATATGTTTGAATTGATTTTCCTTCTTCAAAATACTGTTGTTCTGTTTTCATAAAGATCCCTCTTTCTTTTTTGTATACGAATAGATGAGATATAAAATCTCGTTTTCCTCTTTTCTATACGCACTACTAGTATAGCTTTTAAGCACAATGAATCAAAATATAAAAGTCTTCGTCCTCATTTTGATCATGTTTTTTTATCCTGCGACGGGATTCACAAAACGTCAATTTAAAAACAGCACATTGAGATGTTATAAAAAAAGAGAATCGGGTACATGTACACTATCAATGTAACAAATTTTAAATCTTTGTGAATATTTGAGAATGTTTATTGTGTAACCGTCATCTTTTTATTATGATAATGATATGTTAGCTACTTGACTATATATGG
The DNA here is from genome assembly GCF_000956595.1 of Priestia aryabhattai B8W22. Classification (GTDB taxonomy): domain Bacteria; phylum Bacillota; class Bacilli; order Bacillales; family Bacillaceae_H; genus Priestia; species Priestia aryabhattai. The sequence continues at coordinate 89,358 of NZ_JYOO01000019.1, forward strand.
AGGATGAGGCAAATATGAATCAATCCCCGCATGAAAAGCGAAAAAAACGCAAACAGTTTGTAGAACGTTTAAGACTAAAAGGAATTAAAATAGAGCTGACAAAACCGCGCTCTCACTTTTCTTCACTATCCTTACTAAAATCATAACTCGTAGCCATCTTTTTCTAAAGCGGAACGGTATCGAATTTCAACTATCTATGCTAATGCTTACATATCATTTCAAAAAGAACAGCTTCTAAGTGCTGTTCTTTTTTGATGTTTTTTTATATTTCTGTCTCTGTCAAAAAAGTATAAACCTTTTTCTTTATTTTCCCCTTCTTTCTATCCAGGGCTTTCCGCTCCCTTTCATACGATATTCTCAATATATATAGTTCTATAAATACCTTAAATTACCACTATATTCAAGGTATATATAATATAAGTATATATTGTAAATTTATAACTCTTACTATATAATCTTGTAGAAAACGTAAAAAAAAGGAGAAAATTGATGAAAAAACTGGGGACAATTTTATTATCATTTCTGCTGTTTGTTGGCGTATTTCCAACGTCTTCATTCGCAGCCGCGTCAACATTTGACGCAGATTTCAACAAGTATTTAAAATCGGTAAGCCAAACGCGAGGCTTTGAAGTAACCAAAGACGACGTTGAATATTCACTTTCACTGTATGACGATAGTCTTGAAAACTACGATACAATCGCAGATTTAGAAGATTTTTTAGGTGAACCGATTGCAGCTGACTTACATAACGTGCAAGATTTGTATGCAGATTTTGACTTAGACAAAACAAGCTTAAATGCGTTATTAAAAGAAAACGGCCAAAGCTTAGACGATTATGTGTACCTAGATGATTTATACGATGATGTCGGCTTCTATGTAGAAGGCGATGACTGGTATGAAGATGATGAGTCGTATGACGAAGAAGACACTTCTTACGATGATGAATTAAGCGAAGAAGATTTAAGCGGCTTACTATCATTTATGCAGTCTGAATTAGGCTTAACTTCAGAAGAGTTAAATCGAATTGAAGCACATTTTACATCGTTAGAAGATGAGCTTTCAAATGAAGCAACGCTTAACCGCTTAGATCAATTAGGCGAGCGCTTAGCGGCATTCGAAGATTTTGATACAGCAACAGAATTATCTGCTGATCAAATCGCTGAACTAATGTCTATTTATAAAGAAATGCTATCAATCTTCCATTTAGACGCTAAATTTTCACTTGTACAAGGCGGAAATGAAAAACCGCTTTCTCTTACTGATTTAATCAACTTAGAAGAATTAAAAAATGCAAGTCTAAAAATTTCTCTTTATACGACAGACGGTAAATTTTTAGCAGACATGGTGATCACAGGCGATATGTTCAATTCTGATATCATCACAGATACAGGAAAAGAAGTAGAAAAATCTGCTGAAGCTGTAGCAAAACCAGCTCAAGCGCAAAAACCAGCAGTAGAAAAGAAACAAGAACCGGTGAAGCAACAAACGAACGGCGCTGTACAAAAAACCGTTAAAGGCGGAAAACTTCCGGAAACGGCTTCTAATTATGTAACCAATACATTAATTGGATTAGTGCTTGTAGCAGCTGGCTTTGTTCTTTTCCGCAAAGTGAGACGCGCATAAAATGGAACCAAGAAAAACAAGAAGAACAATCAATCGTAAAAAGCGGTTGATTGTTCTTTCCCTTTTAACCGCCGTCATTTGCTTTGGTCTTTGGTTTACGACCACAAACGCCTATAAATTTGCAAGAGGCTATTTGGCATTTAAAACAATGGATACAGAAGAACCAGCCGCAGCTTCAGTTTCTAAAAGCAAGGACTCATCAACAGCAGACTCTTCTGCTGAAGCTTCTTCTGCTGAACCAAAAAAAGCGGTACACTCTCGTCTTGCTAGCTCAGAAAAAAAGCCGAAAGTGTCAAATGTGTCTTATCCGAAACAGCCAAAAATCGGTGATTTAATGGGAGAACTATATATTCCTAAATTAAACGCTAAGCTGCCAATTTATCACGGTACGAACGAAGATGAATTAGAAAAAGGCGTCGGTCATTTTGCGGGAAGCGTGCTGCCTGGTCAAAACGACAACTCTGTTCTATCAGGACATCGCGATACGGTTTTTCGTAAGCTTGGCGACGTGGGTGAAGGTGATTCGCTTGTGGTAAGTACGGCAGCAGGCACCTTCACATACAAAGTAAACAAAGTACGAATTGTTGATGCGGATGACCGGACCGTTATTGTGCCGAAGCCTAGAGCCACTTTAACCGTCAGCACATGTTATCCATTTAACTACGTTGGTTCAGCACCTGAACGCTATATTTTAGTCGCTCACCTTGTTTCATCAACAACAAAATAAAAAAGCTGCTCTTAAAAAGGCAGCTTTTTTTAATGAATAGATTTCATTAGTAAATCAAACCATATTTTCAGCGAAGTCGCCGTAATAACGACCGCTAAGATAACTTGCAGCGACGCTACCTTCGTCTTTTGCCCGACAAAAGCGCCGATTGGAGCTGCTAGTAAGCTTGCTCCAATAATCATAAGCGCCGGAAGCAAAAGGACTTGATGGGTCATTACTTTACCGAAGGTTGTTCCCATAGACGAAACAAAGGTCACGGCTAATGAGCTTGCAATCGTTACGCGCACAGGAATTTTTAACACGGTAATCATAATAGGAACAAGTAAAAATGCGCCTCCTGCTCCGACAATCCCACCGCAAATTCCAACTAAAAACGCCAGAGCTGCCGCCAAAGGTTTTGAAAACGTCACTTCGAATGAATCGGCCGCTGGATTATTTTTTTTGGGCATAAACATTAATCCTGCAGCAATTGTTGCCATCACGCCGTAAATGAAATTGATCATTCCTTCTGAAAACGAGTTTGATAGCGTTGAACCAATGAGACTGCCAACTAAGACGCTGATACCCATATATAAAATTAACGGTTTATTCAAATAGCCGCCCTTTTTGTAAGCAAGAGCTCCTGAAACGGAGGCAAACAGCGACTGTACGGCTCCTATACCAGCTACTTCGTGCGCGCTGAATATTCCCACTCCTACAAGAGGCGGAACAAATAGCAATAGCGGGTACAAAACAACTGATCCTCCAATTCCAAGCATACCTGCTAAAAATGACCCGAAAAACCCGAGTGCAAATACCGTTATTAATAGTTGTACATCCATGTTTTTACCACCTGCTTTTATCAATCCAATATCATGTTTGTTATGAAGTATGTATAAATACAACGGCTTTTCTCTTCTTCCATTGTATCACTGTATACGCTTCTTTTCTGTAAAAATATTGATAAAAGTGCTTTCAATTATTAATTTTTTTAATCATTAAAATCCTATCGACTTTATGCGTTATTTGCTTTTAGCTCAAACTTCCTCGTTCTCCTCTCTGCTACTTGTGGTAGAATAAAGAAAAACTAGATGTTAGAACTGCCTACACGCTACGCTTATCTCAGCAGGCCCATCATCACAGGAGGCTTTCGTATGTTTGAATACAAAATTGATGACGAAGTTAGTTTGCATTTAATTGAATCAACTGACGCTTTCCCATTGCTTTCTCTTATTAACGAGTCAAGACCTTACCTAAAAGAATGGCTCCCATGGGTAGATAGCATGCAAAGCATTGCTGACTACGACGAACTCATCCCTGAATGGAGAGCTCAATACTATAATAATCAAGGCTTCCAGGCCATCATTCGCTACTACGGAGAAATCGCCGGGATGATTGGTTTTCACGGAATTAATTGGGGAAACAAAAGTACAAGTCTCGGCTATTGGATTGGCCATGATTTTCAAGGAAAAGGCATTATGACAAGAGCCGTACACGGATGCCTAAACTATGCATTTAATACGTTAAACCTTCATCGAGTGGAAATACGCTGCGGCGTTAATAATGAAAAAAGCAAAGCCATCCCTACACGCCTAGGCTTTACAGAAGAAGGCATTTGCAGAGAAGGTGAATATCTATATGACCACTACCACGACCTTGTGATTTATGGCATGTTAAAACACGAGTGGAAGCAAGCTCCTTACGCTCCGTGGCTTCTTTCTTAAAAAGCAGGATCATTTGGACAAGCTATCGTTTGAACAGGCTATATTGGAAAAATTAAAAAGAGGTTGAAGACATAACGAAATGAATCCAGCCTAAAGGCGAACAAATGAGATACATGAACTGAACCGCTTACGACACCGCAGTTGATTTCCGTGCAAGGCTTCGCTTTCCGCGGGCGGCCGCTGAGCCTCCTCGTCGCTTGCGCTTCTGCGGGGTCTCACCTGTTCCGCTTTTCCCGCAGGAGTCTTCACCTTGCCCTCCAATCACCTGCTAGAAGGAAGAAGACAGATGAAACTATATTCACGATAACAAAAAAAACGAACGGTTGATCACATGCTGATCAATCGTTCGTTTTTCACTTGGGTTAAAATCCTTTTGTTCCAGCTTCTTTTTTTATTTAAAATACTGAAGCTGTTCGCGGCGAAGCTTATCTTTTTGTTTGTCTGAAATCGAGTAGTCATAGTTATAAATAGCTCCTTCCCAATCTCCATACATTGGATTTGGAAATACGATTAGCTTTTGGCCAAACGCTTCTTTTTGCTCTTCTACAAGTTGATTTCGATCAGTAATAGATTTTTTATCAAAGCCGCTAAAATCAGATAAGTTATCACCGAACAGCAGGACTACATTATGATTCGTTGCTACTTTTTGACGGCGCGTTTCTTTTCCTTCATCTTTTGGACCCGTCAACAGCACGTGGTCTTTGGTTGCTTGAGGAATATGTAAATTCTTTAGGTTTTTAATTGTTGCCTCAAGCTGAGAAGTTGTACGGCCTGAAATATAGTAAATATCTACGCCTTTTTGATCCGCATACGTCAAGAAATCAACAGCACCTGGCACTGCTTTCGCTTTTGCTGCTTGCACCCACTCATCCCACTTATAAGGAAATCCTTTGCCGGTTTTGATGGCTGATGCTTGAAATGGGCTATTATCAAGCACGGTTTCATCTAAATCCAAAATAATGGCAGGCTTTTTATCGGTGCTTTTTGCAAGCGCCTCATCTAAACGAAGCTTTCCTGTATTATAGCCTTGGTAATACAAAGCTTTCATTTCGCCGGATGTTTGGTACCAAGCATCCGCCATGATCTGCTGATCAGCTAGGTTTTGAACGGGTTCTTTTTTCTCAGCAGACACTTCTTTTTCCCGCTGAGGGGCACATGCTGTAAGTGAAAAAGCAAGCAAAGCCACCCCTGTCAACGCTGATAATTTCTTATTCATTTCGCATCCACATCCATCTCTACATATTCTCACTCTAATAATGTTATATATTACCTTAAATACACAAAAAATCAATATAAAGACGAATAATATTTTAAATATAAAGTTAAATAGTTCGTTTCAACTAATGTTTTCTCCCTTTTTTTAACCATTATCCAAATATTTGTTTATACATTTTCCAAAATCCGCTTTTCTCATTCTTTCTTTGTAATCTTTTTTTAGAAACATATTGGTTTATCACTTATTTGCTTCAAAGGAACTTAATAAATCTGAATTATCTAACTTTTAATCTTGTGTTAGATTCTCTCACAAAAGTGCTTTTTTTTGAAAAGATATATAGTAAAATAGATTTTGTGAATTAAAAGACGGTGTTTTCTATCGAAAGTATTGTATAAATATACAAAAGGGGATGGAGATATGAATCACGTAAAACAATGGGGATGGATTACCTTTGGCTGCTTATGCGTTGCCATCGGAATTCAATTTTTAACCGCTTCTAACCTCGTTATTGGCGGAACGGCAGGACTTGGAATCGTGCTGCAGCATTTAACTGGTATTTCATTTGGGGTATTGTTCTTTATTATCAATTTACCATTTTATTTTATGGCTCTTACACAAATTGGACTGCAGTTTACGGTAAAAAGCTTCATCAGCGTTAGCCTGATGTCAGTGATGTCCGATTTATTAGCTGCCAACTTTTCATTTGCGCTTCCGCATCCGCTTGTAGCCGCGGTTTTGGGCGGCATTATCGTCGGCATTGGACTAATCTTTTTGTTTCGCCACGGCTCTTCTCTTGGCGGCATCAACATGCTATGCGTGTTTCTTGATAAGAGATTTGGCATTAATCCAGGTAAAACAATGCTTTTGACAGATGTGCTGATTGTAGGCTCTGCAACAGTGGTATTCGGCGTAGTTCAAGTTCTTTATTCGTTAATCGGCATCTTCATCATGACAGGACTGCTTGGACGCTATCACAAACGCTCGCCAATCGAACGAACTGGTGAACATATCGAAGAAGAAGCTAAACACCAAACGGCTTCAACGATGTAAAAAAACCGTGCGGAAATAATCCCGCACGGTTTTTTACGCTTATTCTGCTACTTTTACAAGCTGTTTTCCTAAGTTTGCTCCTTCAAATAAACCAAGGAACGCTTCAGGTACATTTTCAAAACCTTCTACAACGTTTTCGCTGTACTTGATTTTTCCTTGCTGCACCCATTCGCCTAACTGCTTAATGCCTTCAGGGAATTTGTCAGCATAGTCAGCTACAATAAACCCTTTCATTAGCGCACTGTTAATTAATAAAGGTGTTTGAACACGTGGTCCCACATCTTGTTTTTCTAAGTTATACAGTGAAATTTGGCCGCAAAGCGGAATGCGCGCAAATTTATTTAATAAGCTAACAACTGCATCTGAAATCTCTCCGCCGACGTTTTCAAAGTAAACATCAACGCCATTAGGACACGCTTCTTCTAACTCTTCTTTCACATTTCCTTTTTTATAATTAATCACTTCATCAAATCCGAGCTCATCTTTTAAATAAGCAATTTTATCTTCAGAACCTGCGATGCCGACAACACGTGCGCCTTTAATTTTAGCGATTTGACCAACAACAGATCCAACAGCACCTGCTGCACCGGAAACGACGACTGTTTCGCCTTCTTTTGGCTGACCGATTTCAAGCAGTCCAAAGTAAGCTGTGAGACCAGGCATACCAAGAACGCCGATAGCCGTTGTAATTGGCGCTAGCTCTGGATCAACTTTCTGTAAGTTTTTTGCTTCTGCCGCTGAATAGCGTTTCCAAGGAAGCATACCCGTCACGATATCGCCTTCTTTGAAGCGATCTGATTTTGATTCCGTTACGCGTGCTACAATGCCGCCTGCAAGCGGTGCGTTTAGCTCAAATGGAGGAACATATGATTTTGTATCGTTCATGCGTCCTCTCATATACGGATCAACAGAAAGGTAAAGTGTTTGAACAAGTACCTCGCCTTCTTTTGCTGTAGGCATTTCAATTTTTTCGTATTTAAACGTATCTTTTGTTGGCATTCCCTTTGGGCGTTCTGCTAATAAAATTTGTTCATTCATCGATATCGCTCCTTTTTAGTTCTCTGTTTTTTGTAAAATGTGCTAAACTTACCTTTGTTATTTTAAATTATATATTGTGCACAACACAAAAAATATGATTGTGCAATAACACCGAAGGAGAAAAAGACATGGAGCTAATTCGCTGTAAAGAAGATGTTGTTAAAAAACTAAACGAGTTTGTTGAAGTAAATCCCCCCGTTATTTTATTTAAAAAAGGCAATATGTATCCGATTAAAATGGATATCAACTACAACTGGATTGCCACGGACGAACAAGGTCATGAGCATATTGTCGCTTCAAACACAAAGAATGTGCAGGACGACTACTGGTTTAGCTACCATTTTGACTTATATTAAGGAGTTTCCCGGATTTACTCTTCATAAACGTTATATAAATAAAGTGTTGCATTAGTAAAAACAGCGTACGAATTCCCGCGCTGTTTTTATGTAACAATTAAAGTATCTCAAGCATGCGTTTGAAGGTTTGCTCATGTTCCATTTTCTGCATCGATATCTACTTAAGATTATGTTACAATCACGGTAAAGTAATTTATGATTGATAGAATAAAAGCTTGAGCTTGAAAAATTCGAGGTGGATTATGCAAGGTAAAGTTGTATATAAAGAAGGATTTTCAGTGATAGGCATAGCAAAAAACGGAGAGTATCAAAAAGAAAATCTTTTGAAGCAAATACTTAAAGAAAAAGAAATGATTACTTCTTCAAAAGAACCTCATATGATTACAGGCATTTGCATGGCTCCGAAAAGAGAAAATTATTTTTATATTGCAGGTACAGAAGTGGCTGATACGGCTTGTATTCCAAACGGTATGAGCGTTCATACGTTTCCTTCGTTTACATACCTGCAGTTTAAACACAGAGGTCCCATTACATCGCTTGGGTCGACGTATAACAGCATCTGGAATGAATGGCTGCCGAACTCTCCTTACAGCATGATTGAAGGTCCTGCTCTTGAAATTGTAAATACAGCTATACACAGCAATTTATATAGTGATACATATGAAATGGATATTTATATTCCCATAAAGCTTGGACAATAAAAAAGGTGAACTTACGTTCACCTTTTTCCTATTTTTGCAGCTGTTTATATAAATGATAAAGAGTAAAAACGCACTCTGGATGACGCTCTTTATGGTTAAAAAAGCCATGCGGAAACATGAGTGAAAGATTCCCTTTTTCAATTCCGGTCACATACTTGTTTTCCATAAGCGGATATTCTTTCACAACCCAGCGCGCTTCGTCAATAGTAGACGTAACCACTTCACCAAAGTATACGCCCATACACTCTTCGAATTCTTCTTTTGTCATTAAAAAATAGTCAAAGCGATTGCCGTCTTCTAAATCATAGTAAAGCAGCTCTAATATTTTTAAACTTTCGTCTGTAAAATCAACAACAAATTCATCTACCGCTTTGCTTATTTCATGAATGTGATTCATGCACCGTTCGCGCACTTGATGATAGTAATAGCTAGCTTCAAACTGATGTTCACACGTTACTAGCGATTCGCCGTATGATGCTGTTAGATCATGATGCTTGCTCATGCTGACACCTCCACGCTAAGCTTATGGAGCAAGTATAACATTAACCAAGCAGCTACCGAGCAGTTTCCATTAACAACCTATCCGTGGTAATATCAGGCTTACTTTTTGCTCATTATTCTGCCGTACACAAATCCTCCGCTAACAAGAAGAATACCGCTAATTAATACGCTGCTTAAAAAGATTTGCGAATGCATCAAGTGATTATACATCATCCACATGCTCATTTCGTCATCTCCTTTTGGCCTTTTTTAACTAGTATCCCCGATTTTCTTAACGCACATGCCGGCATTTTCATCATTTTTTCATCAAACCTCTATATAGTGAAAATTGTGAAGCCAACCTTTTTTCATCGTTTTACTCCTTAAAAAGCCTGCTTATGACTCTAAAGCAGGCTTTTTTTATATGGTGAAACAAGTAATTAAGCCGTCTATCCCCACTAATTGTGCATAGTAAGGTATAATTAAAGATAGTTTCACTTTTCTAAAGTGAGAAATACATATGAGACATCAAAGGAGACATGCAAATGACAGAAATCGAAAAAGCGAAAATTCAGCACCGAAAGCTGTCCAAGGGACAGGTATTTGGAAGGGCCATCGCTATTGCGATTGGTGCCCTGCTCATGGCCACAGGACTTGAAATTTTTCTCGTTCCGAACCACGTTGTCGACGGAGGAATTACCGGTATTTCCATCATGCTTTCGCATATTACTGGCGTAAATCTAGGAATCTTTCTTTTTGTACTCAATCTTCCGTTTGTATTTATCGGGTACAAGCAAATGGGGAAAACATTTGCCCTTTCCACTATTTTTGGCATACTGGTTGTATCCATCTTAACTTCTATGTTTCACCATGTCCCCGCGTTTACCGCAGACGTTCTTCTTGCTACCGTTTTTGGAGGGATTATTCTCGGAATTGGAATAGGGCTCGTAATTCGCTACGGCGGAGCGCTTGACGGTACGGAGATACTTGCCATTTTAATCAGTAAAAAAATTCCGTTTTCTGTAGGAGAAATTGTGATGTTTTTCAATTTCTTCATTTTAGGAGCAGCGGGATTTGTGTTCACGTGGGACCGCGCCATGTATTCCATCCTTGCGTACATCATTGCGGCAAAAGCCATTGATACAGTGGTAGAAGGATTGGAAGAATCAAAATCAGCTTGGATTATTAGTGATCGTTCTGATGACATCGGCGATGCGATTAATGCGCGTCTAGGTCGAGGCGTTACCTATTTGCACGGTGAAGGTGCTTATACGGGCGATGATAAAAAAGTGATTTTCTGCATCATTACGCGCCTTGAAGAATCAAAGCTAAAAACTATTGTTGAAGATTTTGACCCTACTGCCTTTTTAGCCGTTGCAGATATTACCGAAGTCCGCGGCGGACGCTTTAAAAAACGAAACATT
>NZ_JYOO01000020.1 GCF_000956595.1 Priestia aryabhattai B8W22
GTCTTTCTCTAATTTGAGAAAGACTTTTTTATTCTAGGTTGTGCAGGGAGTACTTTTATACGCAATAGAACTGATTGGGCGGAAGTCAAACAATCTATTGCAGAGGGAGTAAAACTCATATATGGGATCTGAGGATGCTTCATTGTATGTAAAAGAAACTAAAAGGTTATTATTTTTTTATTTATAGTGATATAAAACGTAGTCTATCCACTTCGTGGAGCAAATTTTGTTTTTCATCATATGCTAAATGTATGAACGAGAAGGAGGTGAAGTTTATGTTCTTTGGCGGTTATGGCGGAGGTTGTGGCTATGGTTATGGCGGCGGCTGCGGTTACGGCGGTGGCAGTGGTTTTGCTTTAATTATCGTGCTGTTTATCTTATTAATCATTATCGGCTGTGCTTGTTGGGGAGGATTTGGAGGTTGCTAATTATTAGCCTGCCTTTGTCTCTAACTTAAAAAAGTTAGCTTTATGCTAGCTTTTTTTCTTTGTTAAATTTGTACATGTCCAGTGATTACGCCTTATATCTCTCGTGTTAGCCAATGGTTTACAGCTTGTTACTAAACGTTTATGGGATTTTTTACATAAAAGAATTGAAGATACGATTCCTAAAGTGTGAAAGTTATTATACTCAGCATAAGAACCATGAATATTTAAAATAAGTTTAGTTGAAAATTCACCTCTTTGTTTTGGGAAAATCATGTAAAATAATGATAAGAGGAGGAATGGAAATGAATGGTACAGATGCGATAGTATTAAATATAAAAGAGATTAGAAGAAGAAGTATAAAGATTTGGCAAGCAATTCCTGATGATAAACTCGATTGGAAGCCAGATAAAGAAGCTATGACATGCGTAGAAATGGTTCGTCATGTCCTAGAGTCAGAATACTATTATCATCTAGCGATCAAAAATTTGGGCAGCTTAAAAGAATTTGATTCTCCTTTTGAAAAAAGACCCTTACAATCTATAAAGGATGAATTGGAGTTTGCAGCATCATACCACAAACAATTTTTAGACATGATTACTACTTTTTCTGAAGAAGATTTAACTAATATTCAAATAGACCGTTCAGATGTTGGGTATATTCGTTCTTTAGGGGATATGTTGATGCGGATAGGCTATCATGAATCCGTACATGCTGGGCAACTCTTACACTATTTGAGAATCATGGAGGTTGATCGACCTAGGATATGGGATTAAATCAATTAAATAATATGTATGTTATGGATAAAGTTAGTTACCGTAATGTCCTTATTTGCTAAAAAACATTTTTTGTATTTATAGAAAGCTCATTGTTTACAATCTGTGCTTTTTGCACGTGAATTTGTCCAAACATCGCTGCAATATCTGCTCGAATAGACTAGTCAATTAATTAGCTATAAGCAACTATACCAGGGGCTATCTCCATGGAAATAGCCCCTGCGATTTCTGGATCTTGAAAGCGTGCTCCGAATGGAATATCATCCAAACCTGCTTCTGAATGTTCAGGCGAGGTCGAGGGAAAGCTACTCCATTTTCTTTTAATAGCTTTTCTACATCTTTCATTCATTAGATTAATCAAATGAATGTTTTGGTGCTTATTCTCCATGCTTTAGTTTTTTTATATACCTTATTAAGTACTTTACAAAGATATCATCTCTTACTAACCAAGCGGCATAATTCCTTTTTAAAAAGATTTCTGCTTCCTTAAAGCTTTTAAATGTATGAATCGATAGCCCTTTGCTATTTTCAATTATCCATTCATCTTCATTCTGAAGAGAAACAAGGAACATATCATCATTTCGAGTTTCGTAGAGAGAACCAGATGAAGATTCTTTCAAATTATATCGGTTTCTTCTTGCATCCTCTCGCACAGGATCCAGATGAAATGTATCTGTTACAAACTCGTTATAAGCTTCATTAGTTAACGAACATCCAGCAGCTTTTGCGTGACCTCCGCCTCCATAGTGGCCAGCAACTTCTGATACATCCACATGATCATGAATGGTTCGAATGCTAATTCTTTTTCCTCCCATATTCAACATGGCGATGTAATCAAGGTGAGGATATTCTTTTCCTAATTCGTTTCCAAGTTCTGAATGATACGATTCAGCGTATACGATTCCTGCTAAATAGTCACCTATAGAGGTTTGCACCAGTTCTCGTCTTTTTCGACGAATATAACGTTCTACTTTATCTTCTTCCATATCTAATATCTTCTGTTCAAACTCGTCAAAAAAGAAGTGGTCACTGTTTTGAAGCCTGTTAACCATTTTGTCTTCAAACTCGTCAATCGATATTAAAAAGAAGAGAGCATTTAGCCTGTGTGCTTCTTGGTTGTTGTTCTTTTCCCATTCCCAAGTATCATACTGCCTTACTAGTTCTACAAATTGATCAACCGCATTGGAAGTCTGGATAAGTTCATTTTCTATAAGGTATTCATAAAACAAGGACGTTCCTGAGGCTAAGTTCCCTTCGTTATCTTCCACGACAACGTGTCCCCATTCATATTCGTTGAAATGAAGAGCTGTTTTATGATGATCAAGCAGCTGGACTTTTCCTCCTGTTTGATAAAACTCTTCAAGTCTTTTTTCATTCTCTTCGTTTACTGATAAATCCGTGATAAATAAATGTGTATTTCTTTCTTCATTTTCTAAAAACCACTCTACTTCACGGTTAAGCGATGCAATAGAGTTATAACGAATTTTTATTCTGTCTCCAAAAGCTAACTTTGCTAAAACTCCGCATCCAACTCCATCTAAATCCGTATGCGATAACAGCTTATACATATCTTTCACCTCGAAATTATTATGATACGAGAGAAAGATTTTTAACCACTGAGGCTTTAGATTGCTGGAGAGCACTATCGTAAAACTAATTTTTCTTTAGTTAGCTATGTTAACGTCCTAAGAGCATAGCATATAAAGCTTCTTTCCATTTGATCTACCTGAATACAAACTAAAGTGCTGCCTTAATTATATGTTTAAGGAAGAGCTTCTTCGTTTAAAAGTATTGTATGTAACAAGAAAACATCTTGGTTAAGCATAATGATATCTGTGGTATAAGAAAAACATTGGTTGTTTACATTCTTTTAAGAACAGAAAGGGGATAATATATGAAAACTTCTGCTGAAGCACAAAAGAGTTTCGTTCAAACACCATTAAAAGGGAAAAATATTTTATCGAGACCTTATCTAAACAAAGGGTCTGCATTTACAAAAAGAGAAAGAGAAGAACTCAAGTTGGATAGATTATTACCGCCCACCCTACTGACATTAGAAGAACAGGTACAGCGTGCTTATCAACAGTTTAAGAATGCATCAAAAGATCTGCAAAAAAATAATTTATTCACTCTTTTAACTACGGGTCTATTGTTAAGAAGGCTAGAATAGCGGGTACATACAAAGTAAGGAGAAAAGATCTTAATGAAGGAGGAAAGCTCTATGAGTAAAAGTATTATAGGTGTATATGAGTCGCCGGAAGAAACATTAACTAGAATTGAGGAATTAAGAATGACAGGGTATGAGGATAATGAAATTACAGTTCTAACTAATCAAGAGACCGCAGCGGGCAATCTAGCTTACAGAACGAATGTAAACGTGGATAAGCTGTCTGCTGCTGACCAAGATGAAGTCACTCATGAAGATATGACTGGAGGGGCCCAGCCGGATTCTTTTTTTGATAAATTAAAGAAATTTTTTGTGGTCCAAAATTACTCAAATGAAGAAGACCGCGCAACAAATTTAGGTATTCCCACGGAGGAGCTAACCTCTCATAAAAAAGATTTAGATGATGGAAAGTTTGTAATTGCTGTGACTTCGCATAAATTGAATGAAAAAGGGTTAGACCTAGAGTAATATATTTAATTTAAAAGTGGAATGAAAAGGCGGCTGTAGGCATTAGCTTACAGCCCCTTTTGAGATATAGAATTCATAAGAAAAATTCTTTACAAAGAAGATTATTTATGGCCATACTCTGCCTTTAAATATTTGCGTAAGTGAATTAGGGACAGTCAAACCCAAGGAATACGTAAATTCTTTGGGTTTTTTATAAGATTTTAAGATTAAATCTTTCTTTCACTTAGAAATATTAAAACGACAGTAGTGAGCATGTACGCATAGTGTCACAAGATTTAATGGTCTTTAAATGCCTAAAAATAATTTGTGCAAACGGTTGCATTGAATTGTTAGTTTATTATATAATGTTCAAATAAAAGTATTCTCATGATTTTAATAATTGGATTTTATGACACTTTTAAGAAGGTATAAGCGATAGTCAATCGCTTACGAATGAGCAGATAGTGGGGATTTTTACTTACTCAAACAGCATTTTTAGACCAGGACTATTAGTTATGCCGTATTCCAGAGGTAATCTAGCAAAATAGAAAACTGCCAGCCAAAGACACTAGTATTTACAGTATTCATCGTTGTTTTGAAAACGTTAACAACGAACGTTGTAGCAATTTACATCAGAACTCTATCTTTGCGCGGCTGTTAATTAAATCATAGGAGGCAGTTATGTTAGGAGAAAAAATCGTTGAAACCAGTGAAAAAAGCGTTCAGCCAAACTTACCTTATCTACCGATCAGTACCATATGGTTAATTAGTTTTGGATTTTTAGGTGTACAAATGGCATTCTCATTACAGAGTTCAAATATGGGACGCATATTTCAAACAATCGGTGCTGATCCAACTACATTAGGCTTTTTCTTTATTTTACCGCCGTTGGCTGGTTTAGTCGTTCAGCCCTTAGTTGGCTATTTTTCAGATCGTACGTGGATGCCAAGGCTTGGCCGTCGTATACCTTATCTACTGATTGGCGCAATTGTAGCCGTAATTGTTATGTGTTTGCTGCCAAACGCCGGCAGTTTTGGTTTTAGTGCGGTGGCTGCCATGACTTTTGGAGCTATCACTATTTTGTTTATGGACGTATCATCAAATGTAGCCATGCAGCCATTTAAGATGATGGTTGGAGACATGGTCAATGAAGAGCAAAAAGGTTTTGCCTATTCTATTCAAAGTTTTCTATCAAACAGCGGTGCTGTGCTAGCTTGTATTTTCCCTTTTGTGTTAACGGTATTAGGTGTATCAAATAGTGCACCAAAAGGAGTAGTACCGCAATCAGTTGTTATTTCATTTTATGTTGGAGCCGGTGTGTTAATTATTTGTAGTTTATTTACAATACTTAAAGTAAAAGAATATTCACCTGCAGAATTTGCAGCATACCACGGTATTACAGACGAAGCTACAAAAGAAAATGTAAACGTTTTTAAACTGCTTCGCAACGCTCCAAAGATTTTTTGGACGGTCACGCTTGTTCAATTTTTCTGCTGGATGGGCTTTCAATATTTATGGACGTACGGTACAGGTGCAGTCGCTGAAAACGTTTGGTATACGAATCAGCCGTCTAGCTCAGGCTATCAAGCAGCTGGCAATTGGTTCGGTATTTTATCAGCTGTACAGTCGGTTGCCGCAGTCATTTGGTCGCTGGTTTTGTCCCGCGTAGCCAACAACGAACGTAAGCCAGCGTATGCTTTTAGTTTACTGCTAGGCGGTATTGGTTTTGGATCTGTCTTTTTTATTCACAATCAATGGATGCTGATTGCTTCATTTATTTTAATTGGTATCGCTTGGGCTGCGATGATGACGTTTCCGTTTACAATGCTTACCAACGCCCTGTCAGGAAAGAATATGGGAACATATCTAGGATTATTTAATGGAAGTATTTGTTTACCGCAAATTATAGCTTCTTGCTTGAGTTTTGCTTTGTTCCCAATAATCGGATCTTCTATGCCAGGCATGATTTTAATCTCAGGTATTTTACTTGTTACGGGAGCAGCGTCTGTTTCAATTATTAAGGAAACATACTCAAAGTAATCAGCAGCTGTGCGCGTGGTAAAAGAGTAACGTGGTTTCTTACGTTCTTTGTCTTCAAACTGTTGACTCAAACCTATAAGAATCTTATTTTTAAGTCTATTATCATGATAAAATGTAAACGAATTCAATCTGGTGGGAATTTTGATAACAAGAATGGAGAATGAATCAATGAAAACTGAAAAAGAAAAAATGATTGATGGCGAGCTGTATTTTCCAGCAGACCAAGAATTAGTAAAGGACCGAGAATCTGCAAGACGGCTTGTTCGTTTGTTTAATAATACAGACGAGACAGATTATGAAAAGCGTACAAAGCTATTAAAGGAACTATTGGGTTCAACGGGAGAACGTCTCTACCTTGAATCTAACTTTCGATGCGACTACGGATACAATATCCACGTAGGAGAAAATTTTTATGCGAACTTTGACTGCACACTTTTAGATGGGGGACGAATTACAATAGGGAAGAACTGCATGATGGCACCGGGCGTACATATTTATACGAATACTCATCCTGTGAATGCAGAACAGCGAATTACAGAAGTTGAATATACCAAGCCCGTCACGATTGGAGATAATGTATGGATTGGAGGACGAGCTGTCATCAATCCAGGCGTTACAATTGGACATAATGTTGTAATCGCTTCCGGAGCTGTTGTGATAAAAAATGTTCCAGATAATGTAGTAGTGGGAGGGAACCCCGCAAAGATTATAAAAAAGTTGGATTAGTTTTTACTAGCTGAACATCGTTTATAAAGTAACTAGAAAATAAAGTATTGCTTTATAAATAAAGGGAAATTCGTACGATCGGTGTTTCCAATTTCTATCCGGATCGTTTAGTTGATTTAATTCTAAATAATGAAGTTGTTCCGGCTGTAAATCAAGTGGAAAACCATCCGTTCTTTCAACAGAAAGCTGCAAAGGAAGTGATGGAAGAATACGGTGTGCAAATACAAGCATGGGGACCATTTGCAGAAGGTCAGAATAATATCTTCCAAAATGAATTACTTGCCGGTATTGGAGAGAAATATGGAAAAACAGAGTAGCACAAGTTATTTTGCGCTGACATATTCAACGTGGAGTAGTTACCATTCCAAAATCTGTTCATAAAGAACGTATCGCTGAAAACTTTAACATCTGGGATTTTACGTTAAGTAATGAAGACATGGCAGCAATTACTGCTATGGACAGTGGGAAAAGTGAAATCATTGATCATTTTATCGCCGATACGGCTAAGACTTTAAATGGATGGAAGGTTCATAAATAATGAAATACTTGCATCACCTAAGCAGTGAGATTTTTGATAGTAATCTACTTAAAACAGTCATAAAATTGACTGTTTTTATTATTGGAAAATGTAAAATAACGGTTACTTTTTTCTTAAACTTATTACAAAAAATCAAACGAAATTGATCCATTTCTATCAATTGCGGCAGAAACTGTTAAATTTTATCTAAAAAAGTGATATTCTTACAGTGATTCAATCAATATACTTTCAAAGCTATTTGTGGATTTAGTTTTTACAGTATAAAAAATATTGAGAACCATGATTACTGTATCACTCTGAGACTAAGGATGAGCAATGTATGAACAAACTTACAATACCAGCCATATTAGTTATCTTCGCTTTATGGGTCTTATTACAATTGGCTTTAGACGGTAATATCTTTAAAAACTCGCTAAATTATTTTATCTTAATTACCGTTTTCTTTTTATTTATCAAGCAAGCAAAAGAAAAATAGCCGAGAATGATCGCTGCTGAGTAGTCTATAGTTATAGGCTACTTTTTCTTTTGGTACATTAAAAATAATTCTATCTACAAGCTCCTTTTAAAAAGA
The DNA here is from genome assembly GCF_000956595.1 of Priestia aryabhattai B8W22. Taxonomy (GTDB): domain Bacteria; phylum Bacillota; class Bacilli; order Bacillales; family Bacillaceae_H; genus Priestia; species Priestia aryabhattai. Next base: position 7,691 of record NZ_JYOO01000020.1, read on the forward strand.
AGGTTGAAACTTTCTTTTTAAAAAACACTTTATTTAATTATTATCAATCTAGGTTTAAAACTTCATTACGAGTGTAAAAATGGTTAAAATTCAAAAAAATATTAAACAGTACCTTGCAATAAACAATAGCTGGTGATATATTGTAATTATTAGGAAGTTATTATAAATCAGTACTATACAATAAACAGTAGTGGGCTGTGGAAAGAAAAGGGTGAAGAACAGTGAACGTACAATTTAAAAAAGGAGTTTTAGAGCTTTGTGTCCTTGTGTTACTTGATAAGAAAGACCGCTATGGATATGAATTAGTTCAAAAAATCTCTGATCAAATTGAAATATCAGAAGGGTCGGTATATCCTCTTCTGCGCCGGTTAACAAAAGAAGAATATTTTACAACGTATTTAAAGGAATCTACAGAAGGTCCTTCAAGGAAATATTATCAGCTTACCGATAAAGGCAGGGAGTATTTATACGAACTTATCGATGAATGGAATGAGTTTTCAAGAGGTGTTAATCAATTAATTAAAGAAGGTGTGAACAATGTCGAAGAGTAAATTTTTACAGCAATTAAATGAATCCTTAAAACCATTGTCCTCAAAAGAACGGGCAGATATTTTACAAGATTATGAAGAACATTTTTCGATTGGCTTAGAAGAAGGAAAAACAGAAGAAGAAATTGTAACATCGCTAGGTTCTCCGAATCAAATAGCTAAAGAATTGCTGGCAGACTATCACGTTGAGCAAGCAACAGCTAAGGCAACAACTCAAAATATTTTGAGAGCTACTTGGGCCGTAATTGGTTTAGCTTTTTTTAATGTAGTAATTGTGCTTGGGCCTGCCGTTGCATTAGCTGGCTTTATTCTGTCAGCTTGGGCAATAGGTATATGTTTCTTGCTATCTCCTATTCTAGTTCTTGGTGAGGCTATTGTACATTTGAGCGGCTTTTTTCTCTTTAATTTATTTATGTCTTTAGCATTTTGCGGCCTTGGATATTTTATTATGTTAGGTATGTTAGTTGTAACGAAGCTAGTTATAAAAGGCTTTGTACGTTATCTAAAATACAATGTATCACTTGTGAAAGGCGGTTTAAAACGTGTTGAATAAAAAGAAACTCTCCGTTCTTGCGGGCATTCTCATCATCGTGGGTATTATAGGAAGTCTCCTTACTTATCGTGCGATTGATCCTGAACCTATTTCAAAAGAAAAAGTCATTAACAGCAATCAAGTATCAAAGGTAAACATCGATACGGATAATACTCGTGTTCATGTGTACCCTATCAAAGGCAGTGATATCAAAGTAACGTTAAAAGGCGAAACATCTTCTAATATAAAAAAAGACTTCACTACTGATGTTAAAAATTCAACACTTTTCATCTCTTATAATGAACAGCAGCGCAGCTGGATCAATTTTGATATTGTTAGTGTATTAAAGCCGCTATCTATCAACGTTTATCTGCCTGAAAAGCAGTATAATTCATTGGGGGTTTCCAGTAGCAATGGATATGTGTCTGTTAAAAAATTACGCGCAGAAGATGTCTCCATTCGCGCGAACAATGGACGTGTAGAATTAGAGAACATTGATTCAAAAAACCTGAACACCAGCGTACACAATGGACTTACAAGCATAAAGAATGCTGCAGCAAAAACGATTCAAACGAAAGCAAATAACGGGAAAATTACGCTGAGTAACGTGGAAGGCAGTTTAAAAGGTGAAACCCATAACGGAAGCATCGCTCTTGAAACAGCAGAACTTGATCGAAATATAGACTTTAAAACGCACAATGGAAAGATTAAGATTACAACGAAAAAAGAACCGAGTAACGTTCAATTTAACGTTTCTGTCGACAACGGAAAAGTAGATATCTTGAATAAATATGATAGGGACTCTGTTATTGGGGAAGGAAAGAATATCATTAAACTAGCTACTCATAATGGCAGTATTTCAGTAGTAAAGTAACTATTTATTATAACTAAATTAAAAAGGTTTCACTCACTGAACGTTGATGAGTGGAACCTTTTTTCGTTTAGTTTATGCGCCTGTAGTAATGGTAACTGATAATGAGCTGTATACAATCCTCTCTCGGTTAACGCGTTTTTTAGTAGGGGAGGTCTACAAAAAATATATCTTCTTTTATCTTTTCTTCAAAAAAGGAATATTTCTTTAAATAAAACGATACTATTTTCTGATACAACCTATCTATCTCCCCAGCAGGAATGTTCTTCGCTATACCTATTAACCACTATCAGAAAGGAGCAAAAATAAATGAAACGAAATGTTGCCTACGGTTTGTTACTAACAGTATCTTTAGTATTTGCGTTTTTTTTAATTGTTGATTGGCGCCAATACGAAAATGGGTTAGAACATGCTATTGAACCTGCTGATAAGAACTATGAAAACAGCGAAAACTATGTTTCTGACGAACGTATGATAAATGTAATTGTAAAGCTAACGGAAGAAAGTCCTGCAACATTTGGAACGAGATTAAAAAGTGCGCAAAGAATAGATGAGAAACGTGTCCATGTGAATACCAATAAGCTAGAGGGCATTATCGAGCTAAAAGATATAGAAGGTAAGACCTTGGTATGGCGTGTGCTAGACGCCACATCCCATCATTTAATTATAGAAAGCAAGAACTGGGGAAATGAATAAGGGACCTGCTGATGTTTTTTCTTATAAAAACAGGCTGAGACAAAACTATGCTAGTGGTGTCTCAGCCTGTTATACTTTTGTTACCAATTGTTCTTAAAGCACCAAAATAGAAGAGGAAAGATATTTTTAATTAATACTCATTAAAATATTCTTGAATCTTTTTAGGGTCCTTTGTTTTCGTTAAAGCAAGCATTAAAAGAATACGGGCTTTTTGTGGGTTTAGCGAATCAGAGGTAACAAACGTATCTTTATCATCTGACTTTTCATGTGTCACAACTCCGCTTCCTACCCGGCTAGATCTAACAATAACTACGCCTTTTTTTACCGCATCTCTAGCACCTGTTAGAGCAGCATCGGAGAGCAGTCCATTTCCTGCTCCTGCAACGACTATTCCTTTTGCTCCAGCTTTTACGGCTGTATCATAAAAATTCCTAGAATCGTTTTGATACCCGTATATGATGTCTACTTGAGGAAGCTTATCTAATTTTGATACATCGAATATTGATTGTGTTGTATGCTTGCGAGTTGGTTTGTTATAAAATATTACCTTATCTCCAGCTATTTCTCCTACATATCCCTGTTCGTGAGATTTAAACGTATCCACTGCCGTTGTATGTGTTTTTGTTATATAACGAGCTGCGCCAATTCGATCGTTAAGCGCTACTAAAACGCCGATATTTCGTGCGTCTTTTGTAGAAGCAATTTTTACTGCATTATACAAGTTTAGCGGTCCATCTGCACTTATAGCGGTAGCTGGTCTCATTGAACCAACTACAACCACAGGTTTGTCACTCTTTACTACTAGGTTTAGAAAATAAGCCGTTTCCTCCATCGTATCAGATCCGTGCGTCACGACAATTCCATCAACATCCTTAGAAGCTAATAGTGTATTAATTCGCTTCGCTAGCTTTAACAAAATGCTGTTATCTATATTTTGACTTCCTATATTTACGACTTGTTCTCCGCTTACATTCGCTATTTTTTTTAACTGAGGAACAGCTTTGATAATTGTTTTAATGTTAAGAGCTCCTGATTCATATCCTGTTGTGTCTGTGCTGCTTTCAGAAGAGCCTGCAATCGTACCTCCAGTGGCCAAAATCTTTATATTGGGCTGTTCTTCTTTCACTGAATGTTTTACAGTCATTTTAGAATCATTTACCGATGCATTGACCAATGATAAAGGTCCCAAAAATAAGATAACGCTTGATAAAAAAGTGAGGCCTATTATTTTTTTCAGTTTCATCTTTGTTTAGCTCCTTTTGTTGAAAATACATGTAATGGTATTATTGATGATTTAAATTTAAAATATCCAATCATTTGTCCACATGAAGAATAAATAGATAAATGAATTATTTTTATAAGATACTTTACTATTTGTTTACTATCAAACGGATTATAAGAACGGGAAACCCTTAATAAAAAATGTGCAAACCATTTAAATATGTTAAGATTGATTCTATCATTTACATAACTTATAGAAGAAGCTCGTCAAAAAGAAGCCTTTGCTATGATTAGCAAAGGCTTCTTTTTGGCGAGAATTATGATGAATATGACTAGCTTAAAAGAAATGCACCGAATACTGCTTTTTTTATTTCTACCTGTCAATATTAGGAGTCCTAAAAGCTAACTCACAGTAGAAGATAAATCAAATACATTTTTAAAGCCATCACTAAAGAAATAGATGCCCTTCTTAATTTCCACCTTTAGGAAGGGTACGTCTATTTATGATATAACCTACATAAAAAAATGCTTAGTACTTTAACTCAATATCACTCACGCAAAAGCTTATTTACTGCATCTTTTAACTTTCCATAAGTTTTCAATTTGCTCATATCTATTCCTAATTGAACGGCAGTTAAGGCTATTTCCGGACGGATACCTGTGATGGTTGTATCAATTCCAAGTAGGTCCAACATCTTTATAACTTGAAATAATTCATTGGTCATCATAGTATCAATCGAAGGTGCACCTGATAAGTCAATAATTAAGCAAGACAGATCAAGTTCTTTTGCTTGCAGCATAACTTTCTTCGCAAAATCACTATTCTTATAATCATCAACCTGACCAATGAGAGGCAGCACGCCCACTGTATCGGAAATGCTAATAACAGGCGTACTAAGCTCAGAAATTAGCATTTTTTGAGCTTGAGACTGTGCTTCTGAAACTTGTCCATAATAAAGGGTGAAAAGTTCTATCATCCGATCAAATGCTTCATTCACTATTTTATTCCATGAAAAAAGCTCTTCGCATGTAATGCTAGATGAATGAAGGTGAAAAAATGATTCAATCCGTTTAAAAAAGATTAAACGAAACTTTTTAAAATGATGAATACTATGATACAGAGAATCGCCTCTCTGAGCCCTTTTTGTGGCAACTTCCTGTGCCCAATCACTAAGAGTATCCAATGACTCTCCTATAAGAACTTTTACAATTTTACAAGTAAAGTATCGATTTTGTACTCGAAGATATTCGGTTGTTTCGGAGGAAGCATCAGCGGTGTAGATCGAATCCTTTTCTACTTCCCGCGAGTCTAGCCATTCTTGAGACATTTCATCAATATGTTCTAGTAAAAAGTCATGTAGTTTTTCTGTCATTTCATGCATAACATGTTCTCCTTTACTGTTATCTAACGTTCCGTTTCCCGGTTTATTTATATGAAAAACTTCCACTTATTTACGTATGTAGGTTTTAACAGCTGGCTTCATGCTGAAGAGATTTCTTTTAAGGAACGATCAAATAAAACAAGTTAATTTCATCCCAATTAAAACATTATAGATAAACAAGGCCGATGTATAGCTGAGACGAGATTCATCAATATGCTAGAGCATTTAAATTAAAACATAGGCTGATGTTAAGTGGACTGGTGGATGTTCGTTTTATTTAAAAAAGCTACTCGTTTGAGTAGCTTTTTTTAAAACATATACTTAAAGGAATATAAGGAATTACGATTCCTGTGTTCTTAGTGTGCTCACAAACTTAAGTTTTCCTATTTACTTCTTCCCTTTTGCGAACATTCTATTTATGATCACGATGTTCGCCGTATAAAGATTTATCATAAACAGAGTCACCTTTCGCAAAAGGAGAATCTTCTCTATTTTCTAAGAACGGGTTTGTTTTTGTTTCTCTATTGGTTCTTACTAACAACAATACTTTTCCTTTTTGCAAATCATCTGCATAAGGTCCTGCTTCTGTAAGAGGAACGCCTAAGTTAATTAAACGCTTTTCTACTCTTGCTTTATCCCTAAGAGTGTCTTTAGGGTGATCGGACGAAAACATATGCTTAATTTTATCCATAATCGACTCATCTTGATGAATTTGATCCGTGGTTTCAATCTTCTTTATGTCAATTCCTTCTTTGTTTTCTACTTCTAAATAGTTCTCTTCATCGATATCTTTGCTGGTGACCAGAGAGAGGTCACTCTCTTGAAATCCTTGTGTTTTTAGATGTTGAATAGCCGTTACGATCGCTTCTTCATTATCATATGTGCCTATCACATTTTTTGTCATGAGTAGTTCCTCCTTCTAGTATAGAAAATGGTTTATATAAATGAATTCATTTATGCTACTTGTAATACCCTAGAGTATTTTTCTGAAACATTTAAAAAATTAGATAATTTCTGTTTAAATGGAAATGAGCTGGGAATATAGTTGACAAGCCAAAAAAATTTAAGGAGGAATTCAACATGGCAAAAAATAAAGAAAATGAAAAAATGAGCAGAGAAGAAGCTGGACGAAAAGGTGGAGAAACTACGTCTAAAAATCATGATAAAGAGTTTTTCCAAGAGATTGGAGAAAAGGGTGGAAAAGCCACATCTAAGAATCAAAACAAAGAGTTTTTCAGAGAAATAGGTGAAAAAGGCGGAAAAGCCAGCAATAAAAATTCGAACAGTTAAAAAGCTAGAAAAACAGCCTGCGCAGGCGGTAAATTACACGATTAAACTCTTTAAATATATACGATCATAAGGAGGAATTGAGACATGACAAAAAAATTAGCTATGCACGAGACGCTAGAAGTTCATGAAATCTTAACGCTTAAAACGTCGTGTGTAACAAAAGGCACAGCAATGCTGGAATTGGTAGAGGACGAAAAATTAAAAAAGATTTTGGAAGAAGATGTCCAAACGTCTACTGAAGCAATTAATGAATTGAAAAAAATCTTAAAGAAAGCTCAATAAACAGGAGGGATTTAGGAATGGCTGCTAAAAGTACGCTTAATAAAACATTAGACGATCTTGCTATTGCAACTGATTTGTTATTATCAGCGAAAAACGGTGTGCGAACATATGCTGTAGCTCTTACCGAAACAGCAACACCAGAAGTACGCAAAGTATTAAAAAAACAATTAGACGAAGCTATTGAGCTTCATGAAAAGATCGCTCAATATATGATTGATAATGAAATGTATCATGCTTATGATGTTGAAGAGCAAGTAAATCACGATTTAAAAAAGGCAAATAAAGCGTTAGAATTAGCAAAAGGTTAAAATCAATATTGGTAGATATATAAATAAAAAAGAGAGAGTCTAATTCAAATAGACCCTCTCTTTTTTATTTGTATAAGATTTGGGACTCAAGACTTTTTGAATGGAGGTTATAAAATAATATAAGTTCACATAGCGAAGGCTGTGTTCCTCATTAAGTATGAACTCTCAATAAATGGAAATCCTAGTAACGCTACTATTAAAATATTGAGTGGAGGTCTTAATGTGACTCATAATGAACGCAAGGGAGAACAGCTTCCGCAGGAGCCTGAACCATACTGGAGAGATTTTATTGATTTGCCGGAGTTTCCTGTTCTAGATAATGACATAGAGGTAGATGTTGTGGTGGTAGGAGGCGGGATTACAGGCCTTACTTCTGCTTATCTTTTAGTCAACGAAGGTCTAAAGGTAGCCGTTTTAGAAGCAGGAAGACTATTGAATGGCACAACGGGACATACGACAGCAAAAGTTACTGCCCAGCACGATTTGATCTACGATGAGTTTATTCGGAATTTTGGCAGAAGCAAGGCAAGGTTATACTATGAGGCTAATACAGATGCCTTGAACTTTATTAAGCAAACAGTTGAAGATCATCAAATTGATTGTGATTTTCTCATGCAAGATGCCTACATATATGCTACTACTGATGAGTATGCTGCAAAACTTGAAAAAGAGGCAGAAGCTTATAAAGAACTTAATATTAATGGTGAATTGGTTGATCATATTCCTTTTAACATAGAAATTAAAAAAGCCCTTGTGATGACAGACCAGGCACAGTTCCATCCCATTAAATATCTAGTTCACCTCGTTCAAGCTATTAAACAAAAAGGCGGACTTATTTTTGAACATACAACGGCAGTGAATATTGAATCTGGAGATAAGCAAACAGTTCTTACACGAGAAGGTATACGTGTTACAGGCAGCTACGTTCTTTCTTGCTCGCATTTTCCTTTTTATGAAGGGCTGGGACTTTATTCTGCCAGAATGCACGCTGACCGCTCCTATATCCTTGCTGTTAAAGGCAAAGAACCTTATCCAGGTGGAATGTATATTAGCGCTGATCAACCGACACGTTCCTTGCGCTCTGCAGTCATTAACGGTGAGGAAATGATTCTTGTGGCGGGAGAAAGCCATCAAACCGGTCAAGGAAAAGATACAATGGAACATTATAAAGCGCTAAAGAATTTTGGTGAACAAGTTTTCGACATAGAAAATACTGTGTATCGCTGGTCAGCACAAGATTTAGTCACGCTTGATAAACTTCCTTACATTGGAGAACTTACCTCTAGTCAACCTAATATACTCGTCGCTACTGGTTATAGAAAATGGGGAATGACAAATGGAACAGCAGCGGCACTCTTATTCAGAGACATAATTCTAGGCAAAAAGAACGCTTACCAACATTTGTATTCGCCATCGCGTTTTTACGCAAACCCCAGCTTGAAAAATTTTTTAGTAGAAAATGCTGATGTTGTAAGCCATCTTATCAAAGGGAAACTTGAAATCTCTGATGTAAGAGCTGAAGATCTATCTAATGATGAAGGGGCGGTAATCACGGTTAGAGGCCATCGAAAGGGAGCCTATAAAGATCAAGAAGGAAAAATCCACATTGTAGATACAACCTGTACTCACATTGGCTGCGAAGTCGAATGGAACAGCGGAGAACGGTCCTGGGATTGCCCTTGCCACGGATCTAGATTTTCTTATACAGGAGAAGTTATAGAAGGTCCAGCGGAAAAGCCCCTGCAGAAATATGATTACACCATGCTCGATAATTTTACCTCAGAGGATTCTGGCTATTAAAGACTTTCTTCCTGTATAAAAATTATTTAAATCGACAAGCTAGTACCGCGAGCCCTCAGTTGGAGTTGAAATTCCGTACTGCAGGGTTCTTTTACTGCTTTCCTATATGCATGATAACCATGAACTATAATTTCTTGTATGTAACTCCCCTATAATCTAACTCCTTATATAATATAGTAAATATGACATGCTTTTTTCCATTTTTAACTTACATCTATTATATGTTTTTATTCCTCACAATCAGCAGAAACTCATACAAAATAAACATTTTTCTGCCAGTTATAATAAAAAGCCTGTGAACAAAAAATTGTTCATTTTTCCCAAACATTTTTCTTCAAGGAACAGACAATTATAAACAAGTACGTTCTATCTATTTTAAGGAGGTTTTTAAGAATGACTAAAAACAATCAACGTTATAAGCAAAAAGATGCTCAGCTTCTTGGAGGGAATATTACTGATACTGAATTAGGACAAGAACTGGGGAGCATTCATCAAGCAATTTCGCAGCTAAGTCAAAATTTTTCTCAGTTGCAAAATTCTCAACAAGGTGCTCAAACAAGCCAAGCATCAAATCCATTAATGCAGCAGATGCAAATGTTTAGCTCTCAGGCTCAACAGCAGATGCAGCAAACAGACCAACAAGTTCAACAAAATATTCAACAAGCGATTCAATCTATGAACCAAGCTCTTCAAGGCATTCAAGCTAATCAAGTTATGCAGCAAATGAATCAAGCTATTCAGCAAGGTCAACAGCAACAAAATCAACAACAATCGTCGAACCAAAATCAACAAATTTAATAATGAATTACCTGCAAATTTGCAGGTAAAGGTGTAGTGATTTTTGTAAAATAGGGGTTTAAATTTACTTTTTGATTAGAACCCCTATTTTTTACAGGAATTGAGTATTTGGCCTGTAGGTTTTGATTGTAATCATGCTGGAAAGTAATAAAAAAAGACCTCATTATCATTGAAGTCTTTCTTCTCTTGAAAGATGAACGTTAGTATCTATTAAAGAGTTAGAATTGAAACAATTCCATAATTTTAAGTTTTCCGTAAATCCTGTTTTTATACGCTCTTGCTTTCATAGCTACTAGTAGAAGAAAAATGAGTTAACTTTCTTTGTTAATTACTATGTATGTTTCGAGAAGAATTGGAAAATTATAAAGAAGTACGTGTTATCTATTTTAAGGAGGGTTTTATATGACTCAAAATAATCAACAGCAAGATCAGCAACAAAAACAAAAAGAGGCTCAGTTACTTGGAACTAAAATTACAGATGTTGAGCTAGGCCAAGAATTGGGGAGCATTCGCCAAGAAATTTCGCAATTAAGCCAAAACTTGTCTCAGCTGCAAAACATTCAGCAAATGTCTCAGCAGGGATCACAACAGAATTCTCAAAGCAGCCAAGGCTCTAACTCTTTAATGCAGCAAATGCAATCATTTAGTTCTCAGGCTCAGCAGCAGATGCAGCAAACAGATCAACAAATTCAACAAAATATTCAACAAGCGATTCAATCTATGAATCAGGCTCTTCAAGGTATCCAAGCGAATCAAACTATGCAGAAGATGAATCAAGCTGTCCAACAAGCTCAACAACCGTTTGGATCACAAGGGTTTCAAGCATCGGGAAGCCAAAATCAACAAAACCAAAATCAACAAAACCAACATTCACATGAACAACAAAATCAAATTCAATTGTGATCTTAGAAAGCAAGCATTTGGAAATTTTTAATTAAAGGAATTTCATATACATTTTGCTCTTTTAATGTAGTCAACCTCCATGAAGCCAAAGGTCATGGGGGGTTCGTAATTCTCCGTATTCTTGATATCTTAGTATTTCATACACTGCATTTTTTATGCAGATGACTATTTCTTACTCCTTTTAAACTATATAGTCCATTGGGAAATAGCATTTATCAAGAACAGCTGCTGACTTTATTCAGTAGCTGTTCTTGTTTTTTATGTATACCGTCATATTGAAAGCTATCTTCTGTAATGAATTTTATCAGAATTAACACGTTAAAATACATATTATCTGGGCATATTGCAAATATCTAAGGTACTACATAATGTTGAAAGGAAAAACTAATGAAAGATAAAGAATCCATTTATGATACCTATTTTGAAAAGCAGAAAGAGCTGAATGATGAAAAACTTCATATTTGGTTAGACTACACATTATTTAGTTGGAGATGGTGGCTAGGAGTAGCACTTATACTGCTATTGATTGGGCTGTGGATAAAATTCAGAAAAAAAGAAAGCACGGATCGTTTATTATATACCGGTCTTTTTGTAGCTATCTTTTCTTCATTTCTTGATATGATTGGAGACTTTCTAGGGCTGTGGGATTACCGATATGAAGTATTTCCATTAACTTCTAACTACTTGCCGTGGGACTTGTTTTTATTACCTATTTCCATGGTGTTTTTTATACAAGTAAAGCCTAAAATTAACCCTGTAATCAAAGCACTGATTTATTCAGCAGTAGCTGCTTTTATTGGCCTTCCACTACTTCATTGGATTGGTATTTATAAACCGCTGCACTGGAGGTACATTTATTCCTTTCCTATTCTAATTGTTATTTACTTAACTGCATCTTACATAGCTTCTAGAAGAAAGTTTGAAAAACTATAGGTAGAAATAGTAAGACTAATGTTCAATAATTAGGGCAAGCTACTCAACATGCAATAGAGCATCAGCTAACGACTATTGTTAATTCTACTTATAAAGAAAGACTATCTCTTTGGAGTGGGAAGAGATGGTCTTTTTTTATTTTTGAAAATAAAGACATCTTAAAAACGGGGGATAGCATGTACTAATTTTATAATTCAAATTATTTTTTTTTAGTAATTAACGAAGTAGTCATTCCTCCTATAAAAATTGTTGAACATGAAAAAAGAAACGTTTTAGGTCCTAATAAAGGAAGAGCTGCTGTTATAATCAAACCGTCTATACTTAAAATAACCATCCCTATGTTCAAAGAAAAAGCTTTTGATAGTAGTTGAGCTAGTAAATCTGTTCCTCCAGTGCTTGTCTCATACCGAAGCATAAGACCAACCCCCGTCCCAATAAATATCCCTCCAAAGATTACACTAGGAAAGACAGAAAATTGGAACTGGTTTTTAATAGGTTCTAGCCAATCAATCAATAAAGAAGAAATAATTAGCCCATAAAAACTATTATAAAAATAATGACGCTCATAAATCCAAGCAAACCAGCATAGTGGGAGACCTAAAATAATTATCGTTACACCTGTAGGGAATTCAAAATAATAATGAAGGATGAGAGCAATTCCAATTGTTCCTCCATCTAATAAATAATGAGGAACTAAAAATCCATTAATTCCTATACTTAATAATAAGCTTCCTACAAAAACAATCAGTATTTTTTGGAAAATAATAATCACCTTTTTAGTCAATTTATCTCTTACTATATTTATATGTTTTTACTACCTCTTATGAATTTTTTTTCTTTTTATGTAAATGAATAAAGATTTATCTCTTGAGCAAACTACGAAAGGCACCGTGAGAGCATCATAAAATAGCTCTCCACTCCTTAGGATGAAATAAAAAGCCACTAATTAGAGGAGAAATCCCTAATTAGTGGCTTTTTATTTTTAAACTGTTTAGACCTTTACTGATTGTTTTAAACGTAGATAATTTACGAAGTGATAAAGTTCATACAACTTTTTGGCTGTAAAGTTTAAGTGAGGGATTCGGAGAAAGAAAAGTAAGTTTCATAAGTCAGTGTTATCAACTTGTTTTATTTCTTTCAACGAAGAAAAATTTCTAGGGAGTCAGAGACCCAGTCTAGTACGTCCCCATAGATACAACCAAGATGTTCAAATACCTTCTTTCTTGATTTCAGTAAATTGGCTATTTTTATATCACAACTGTTGGGAAATTGGAAAACTTAATGTATTAGACGAAAAATCTATTGCTCTACTATTGCCACTTAATTACCAATCAAAAAAAGCTTTCAATGAAATCATTGTAGCGGCGTAGACAAGAGATGAGATTAAGAAGGTTGGCAAGTGCGCGTGTTTTTCAAAAGGTAGTTCTTTACTGATAACGTTAAATAACATTGCACCTGAACTAAATGCAATCATCGACTCAATAAGCAGGCCGGATGAGGGCCCGAAGACGCCCATGATTGATCCAAGAAAAGTTGCCCCGGCAAGCATATAGCGACCTCTGTTTTTGTGCAAACGATGATGTTTTTTTCCTAGATGGTAGGACCACCCAATAAAGTGAAGGCTGATCGCCAATCCATAGAATAGTGATTCAACTCGCTTGACATCGGTTGAGAACACAACATAAGAAATGATAAAAGAATAAACCATAAAAAAACTCGCCTGTACCATATAAACGGTCAGTTCCGTTAGGTGTGAGGCTGCCTTTGTCTGAGCGAATGAATAAACGGAAAAATAGACGAGTAAGCCGAGAAGGCCAAGAAAATATAGTTCAGTATCAAGGGCCAGCGATCCTCCAAACTCTTCTTGTTTTTTATGAAGCGTCGGTAAGATATAAATAAACACATAAGCAATAGCAACACCACCTGATAATGAGAGCAGCTTTTGCTCCCCGATTGGAGAACGTTCGACAATCGTTAATGCGTATAGTTGAATGAGGATAAATACAATGCCTATTATAATTGATTCAATTGTAACCATGATTGTCTCCTTTTAAGGTTGAATTTTAGAGTTTAGTTCCCTTTAAAAGAAAAAGAGAAACCATACTTTGGATGGATACTTCTTAAAAAGGCACATTCATTAAGGGGATATCGTACCTTAATTATTTTCTGGAAATGTATTATCTCCATACTAAATGAGATGAAAAAGGTTATAAAAACTCTATTTAAGATTTAAATAAACGAAGCAAGCTCCTAATGATAGGAAGTTTGCTTTTCTGTTTCTTTAAATATTCCTGCGGGCCAACTAACACTCTTTTTCCAAAAGTTTTGGATTTATTTACATGCATGATACGAATCTAGCAATTTTATCTGTTTTACTAGACACTCCATATTGATTATCCTATTTTTCTTAGTTATAATATTGTTGTTACATTTGTAATAATAATGTAATATTATTGTAACTTATATACAGTTTTATAGTGTTATATAAGTTGGTTGCTAATTTGAAAACTAAAAAAGTTGTTTATGGATAAACTCTTAGGTGTTGTGGTAACAGCCATAAGGGTAAAAGCTTGAATAAAAAGGTGAGGAAAATGTTGAAAAAAATATTTATTTTAGTTGTTTTAGGATATATATTCTTGAGCAGTAAGTACTTTCTTCAAAATTATGTGTATGCGGGCGCATATGAGCAACATATAACGGTTCAAGAGGACTTGCTGTCTAGTCTTCTTTCAGAAAAAGCTGTTTTTTAACGGTTTTTATGAAGTTACGTAAGAGAAAAAGAGAGAATTCTGTATGAAGAATCAAGCGATAAATAAGTTGATGTTTCTCGTTCTAATAAGTTTATACATTGTTTGGACGAAAACGAAATAGAGAAAAAATATTTGATTGAGAAAAGGACGCTGAGGGAGTAAGAATAAAATGAAGAACTATCTAGATGTGGAAGAAGGAAAAAATGGCTGGAAGCGTTATTTAAGCACCACGATACTAGCTTCTGCGTTCATGGTACTAGGGTCAATTATTTATATTATAGCTGACATGGTTATGGTGGCAACAGATGAAAGTGGAAAGTCATACTTTGATTTCGATAGTGGAGTTGCTGTAGGAATCAATGCTAATCTTGATTTTCTATTATCACATATTGTGTACATATGTTGGATTTTTGGTTTGTGGATTGGAATTCGTTTTATTCATAAAAGAAAAATGAAATCATTAATCACTGCTAACAAACGTGTGAATTGGAAGAAAGTAATATGGTCTTTTGGAGCTTTTAGTTTTTTACTAATCGTTTCACAATTAATTGATGTCGTGTTTAACCACTCGGATTATTCATGGAATCATGTAAGTTTAAAAGAGTATGCCCTGTTAGTACTGATCACGCTTTTACTAGTGCCTATTCAAACAACAACGGAGGAACTGTTCTTTAGGGGGCTTCTTCTCCAATGGGTGAGCAAGAAAGTGAAACGCCCTATTTTACTTGCGATTATCGTTGGATTAATGTTTTCTATAGGACATTTTGCTAATCCTGAAATGAATAAATCCATTATATTGGTAGGACTAGATTATATTGTAGCTGGTTTTGCTCTTACATATATCGCGATTAAAACAAAAAGCTTAGAAATTACGATTGGAGCACATGCAGCCAATAATATGTTTATAGCTCTGTTCCTTACAACGGACGATTCTGTTTTCGGATCTATACCAAGTTTGTTTAAGGTAGCTAATACCGAACCAGGCCCTAATCTCATTTGGTCGATTATCACCTTTAGTGTTTTCTATATCTTATGTAGAGGGAAGATAAAAAAGGAAGAAGCAGCTAACAAAGATCAGCTTATTGCTTAAATTAGCGGAACCAATAACTAAATAAGATGGGAGATGTAACATAGTGAGTGGAAATCACGATGAAAAGAAACCGTTGACTCGTGCAGAAATGAAGCGAGGCCACTTAGCTACTCAACATCGTATTTTAAATGTACTTATCGTTCTTGCATCAATTGCTGCAGTGTATCTAGCTATCAAAACAATACTTTAAAAGAGCAACCGTTATGGTTGCTTTTTTTATTCCTACAGTACCTTAACTAAGAATGTATACAAATTAAGATATAAAATATAGAAAAAATGTTATTATATAGATATTATTTTTAAAATAAAATGATGTATGGGGGATATCAGCTAATATGTTTTTTTCATTATAGGATTTATAGCCGTCTTTATCACTTTATGTTCGTTAGAAGCTAAGCTAAGAACGATAGTGAAACAAAATGATAGATTAATTAAATTACTTGAAAAAAAGAACAGATACTAATAGAAAATCATCTGATAGTATA
The DNA here is from genome assembly GCF_000956595.1 of Priestia aryabhattai B8W22. Taxonomy (GTDB): domain Bacteria; phylum Bacillota; class Bacilli; order Bacillales; family Bacillaceae_H; genus Priestia; species Priestia aryabhattai. The sequence continues at coordinate 23,580 of NZ_JYOO01000020.1, forward strand.
TTTGGGTGCTTTTTTACCGTGTAGGAGGATTTAAATTGAAAAGGAAGTTTTTGTTTTTAGGACTTATATCTATTTTTTTATTAGTATTAGGTAGCTGTGGTAGCAAAGAAGAAAATGTGCGTTTCGAAGGTGAAGGAGATCATTGGAAAGCTTTATATCTTTTAAATAAAGGCGAGAATACTGAAAATGGGCAAGGCAGTATCATCTATAAAGGAAAAGATAAGGAGAAATTAGGAAAAGTTTCTTACGTTGTTGAAGGGGAAATAAGCAAATTATCAGGTGCGGATGACGAGACAGAAGGGAAAATTAATTTAAATGGGAGCTGCAGTGGATGTGCGACTCAAAGCAGCAACGCTCCTTTTCATGTGACAATAAAATGGAATGGTAAAGAAGATAAATTTGATTTAACACCAAAGTAGAACGATAAAACGTTGTATGTATGTGAAACTACAAATCTGGCTACATTAATAACGTATTTTCCCTATTCTAATAAAGTTAAAAATCCTTTGCCTACATCAGGGAAAGATTGTTTTTTATAAATCTTGCTTTTATTGGTTGTTTATCTAAATAAAGGGGAATTACATATAGTAAGAGCACACAAAGGGGATAAATATTAGTGACAAATTATAGGTACTATACGGGATCCCTGTTCGTCAGGGAATTAGAACGTTTAAAAGAAGAATATATTAAACTTGATCTCGACGATATGAAAAGAATGGTTGAAGAAGATATTTTACTGTTAGAAAAAGCGGTGAATATGCTGTCTATGAATACCATTTCTTAAATTAAGCAACTTACTCAAGATGCAATAAAGCATTATCTAATGACTACTTTTAATTCAATTTAAAAAAAAGCTACCTCTTTTGACTGGGAGAGGTGGTCTTTTTCAATTTCCAGACTGGATAGAGCATACTAAGTAGAAAAAAGCGTTTGAAAGCATTTTATAACATTTCCTAGTTTCTAAGAAATGTTGCCCAAACAAAAAAGGACATTTCTTCTATGCCCTGTTCCCTCGTATCAGCCCCGCCTACGCTAAATACTATGACAGCCACTCATGCCATCCAACCTATACTTAGTATAAACGAAAGCGTTTACAAAGTAAAGATATTAATGAAATATTCTGTCTATTATTTTTATTATATTAAACTTGTCTATTTTGAATAATTTCAAATATGATAGGCGAAATTTTTAATGTCTAGAGATTAACTCACTCATTAATCTGTTTAAAGCAATGTGTAATATATCATGTTCTGTATACTCTTGTTCAAAGGCTAGACTTCTTTTTTCTTTTTTTCTTTAACAACTTTCTAATTTCATCACATAAGTAAATTTGAGAATCCAAAAGCTTTATTTCTTTTATATCTTTTGTTTGTTTAGACATGAAATCAACTCCTTTATCACTCTTTAAGAAACTATTCTATCTTAAAAAGTAAAAATCCTTCTTCTATTACATCGGATTAACGTAATAGGCTTTATCAGAAGGAACAACCTTAGATTAGAGAAAAATTGATTCTGTTTTTTGAGAAACAATGTGTCAACAATGCTACAAAAGGATTCTTTTTCTGTTTAAATATTTCTTAAGGTGCAAATCCTTAAAAAACAACTTCCTTTAATTATAATTAATGGTAAAATAATCAATAAAAAAGGAGATTAAAATGTATTCACCATAGGAAGCCTTATTGGCTAGTTCTCTTTATTTTGTATTCATTATTCTATCTTTTATAATTAGTTTCTTTGTTGGAAGGATACTTATCATAAAATCTCATAGATCAGTAGGGGAAGTTCAGGCAACCTCTCTTTTTATTCATTTCGTTTTGTTTTGTTTGGAACCAACTTTAGATATTGACGGTGGTGGAGACACTCGGTGTCTATTCTTAACATCTTTGAATTTTTAGCCACTACTTTCATAAGCGTTCTTATCTTTATAATCAGCGATATTTATGGAATCAAGTATGGAGTGGATTATAGCTTGTGGTTAACTTTTTTAGAAGGAGTAGATAAATAAATGAGTACAAAAAGAATACACCTTACGCCTTTTGAAACAACTCACATTCAATACTTACATAAATGGTTAAATGATGAACGTGCAATACAAATGATAGGCAGGACACCTTTAACTTATGAAGAGGTAGTACAAGAAGTAGAAAAGAAAAGAATGAACAACGATTTAATTTTGGGAATTGAAAGCGATGAAAAAGAAGTAGTTGGATGGGTATTTCTGAAGGATATAGACTATGCACATGGAAGAGGTAGTATAGGGATTCTTTTATCTTCAGAATCTAGGGGGCACGGGTATGGTCGAATGGCTATGGAGCAAATGATTGATCTAGGGTTTAAACAGCTTCGTCTAAATAAAATCTATTTAACAACAAGAGGAATAAACGAACAGGCGATTGAATTATATAAAAAAATTGGTTTTGTTACCGAAGGGAAATTAAGAAATCATGCCTATGTGGAGGGGAAGTACGTAGATACATATTTTATGGGTATACTGGCTTCAGAATGGAACAAGTAAACTTACTTTTTTAGCATAAAAAGCTAAATTTATCGGCTGTCCTGAAATAAAAAAACTAGTACTTCTTAAGATAAGTATTTAATTTTAGACAATGGGAGGAGTATAAATGAAATTCTATAACTATTATTGTTCTACTCAAATTGAGGTAGGGATGGGGAAAGCTAGAGAATTACCAGAAATGCTAACATCTTTAAAAATTGGTTCATCAATTTTAGTCGTGAGTGATCCAGGTGTGGTTCATGCGGGACTAGTTTCACCTATTAAAGCTGCGCTGGAGAATTCCGGTTACCGAGTGCTTTTATTCGACTCGATTGAACAAAACCCTCGAGATACAAATTGTTTAGCAGGTGCTAAATTATTTCGTGAATTTGGTGCAGATGTAGTTGTTGCCGTTGGCGGCGGAAGTGCAATGGATACAGGAAAAGCTATTGCACTGTGCGGTCCAAACGGCGGGGAACCATCTGACTATGCAGACGGCCGACTCCTATATACAAACATTGCACCAGTTATTTGTATCCCGACTACTTCAGGTACGGGCTCAGAAGTTACTCGTTCTGCCGTTATTACGGAAGCATCTACACACCGAAAGATGACCCTCAAACATAGTACATTAAGACCTGTTTTGGCGATTCTTGATCCTGAACTAACATTAAGTCTTCCGCCTTCTGTTACTGCTGCTACTGGTATTGATGCACTCGTTCATGCGATTGAAGGTTATACGTGCAAAGTAACAAATCCTATTTCGCAAGCACTTGGGGCTCAAGCAATGAGAACCATTGTTTCGGCATTGCCTATCGTTTTCCTCGATGGTAAAAATGAAACCGCTCGTCAAGATATGCTGGAAGGAAGTCTCTTAGCTGGCCTTTGTTTTGGATCTGCAGATGTTGCTTCAGTACACTGCTTAGCAGAAGCGCTTGGAGGACTTTATGATACCCCGCATGGAGTTGCCAACGCAGTATTTTTACCATATGTATTAAGGTTCAATTCCATGGAGAACAAGCAGCTGCATGCTACATTAGCAAGGTATATGAACTTTGCTAAGGATTCAGATTCTGATGAAATAGCTGTTGAAAAATTAATTCAAGGGATTATAGAATTAACAGAATCATTAAACATTCCTAAATTGAAAGATTTAGAGGGTGTAAAGAAAGAAGACTTTCCGCGCATTGTAAGGTTGGCCATGCAAAACAACTCAACATCAAGTAACGTCCGTTTAATTACGGAGGCTGATTATATGCAAATTCTTGAACAAGCTTACTTTGACCGTGTAGATAGAAATTGGGATTCTGGAGTAGAGAGCTTGAATTAAAAGATAAAGATTAAATACTGGCTTCCAATTGTCAGGCTGTGTCTAACGATTGGAAGCCAATTTATAAACAGTATCTTCATGGCATTGTTTCTACTCTCTGAAAAGAATCAATATCACAGTTAAGAAAGCAGACCTTAGCCTGCTTTTCTATGTGTAAGCCATATATTTATATTTCACATAACGTTATTTATCAGCACAGAAAAGACCTTCTAACAAAAGAAGGTCTTTTTGTTTAACCAAAGAAATGAAAATAATATTCTTTTTTCATTTCTTTCACTTCTTTATGTGTTAATCAGCAAAAGTACTCCAGAAATCAGGATAATAATACATACTAACTTTTTAATAAGTGTACGTGGCAGATGCTCAAACCATCGAAGTCCTAATTTAGTCCCAATCAATATAACAAATAGGCTAGGTAGTAAATAGAGCCAAAAAGAAGGATTATAATCTCCGTTTATTCCATGCAAAGTTAAAGTAAAACCGTTTGTAATAATAAAAGAAGCTTGGAGATTTGCATTGTATTCATTTTTTTCTTTATAACGCATTAGAAAATAAAAAGTAAAAAATGGTCCCCCAACCGCAAATACTCCTCCAATAAAACCACCTATTAAACCGATAAATACGGTGAAAGGAACTTTTTTATAAAGAGGTGATCAAGTTGTTTTCTCTTTTGTAGTTAGCAGATAAATAACCATTGCAATAAGAATGAAACCAAGTATTTTTTTACCCAGTCCATATCTCCATATGTATTTAGAAAATAAAATGAACATACACGACCAGTCAAAGCTCCTATTAAAATAATAGTTATGTTTCTCCAATTAATTAATTTAAAAAAACGAAATAAAATCGTAAGCGAAATCACAACGGTCAAAGCTAAAACCAATAGTGTACTGTCTTTTAAAGTCAGAAAAAGAGGCAAAAAACCCATTGAGAATAATCCAAAACCGAATCCACTTGCTCCTTGAATAAAGCTTCCTATGAATAAAATAGACCAAATAAGAATTAATTCTTCTAACATATCTATGCTTTCCCCTTATTGGTTAATCATTGAGATATACTAATTTTATTCTTTAGAACATCAAGTAATGTTTCTTATTTATTTCTGGCAAAAGGTTCTTATTTGTATACTGTTTTTCTAAATGTATATGATCTGTCAACCTAGTCAATATAATCATTTTTTCCTAAATGCTTACATCTGCACGGAATGAACATTTATCAACAAAGCTAAATTTAATTTCCTCAGATTTACAAGGAATAGTTCCAACGCTAGGTAGAAGAGGGGTTAATACATATTAGTTTTATTTCCTGGGCAAACTATCCAAGATGGATAAATCATCACTTTATGAATACCCTTCAAAAAACAGAAAAATCACTGATTAAGCCCAGTGGTTTTTCTGTTTTAAAGGTGTATATCTTATCCACCTTTACTTATCATAATGTGATTTACAGGTACAAATAAATCGTTCATAACTTTAAAAAAGTAATAAATATTGATTTGGAATATATATTAAATGAAGAAAAGGCATAAGAAAGTATAAACAAAAATAACATTTATATCTAGGTTGTTAAAAAAACTTATTCTTAATGAGCATTGTTTAGTTAAAAGGAGGGATTTTATATGGGTAATAATCAATCAAATGATTTAGAACAGGTATTAGAGAACAATCCAGCTGAAGCCGAATTAGATAAATCTGAGAAAGAGTTTACAATAAAGCCTTCTGATCCTTATCCGCACAAGTATTATACCGGAGACATTTCTATGGCTTCTAATACTGTGCCACGAAACGAGAAAGAATAGAAAAGTTTCTTTTGATATCCTGAACCATCTTAGTTATGATAACAAAGATTATATACATTTTTTTCTTATAGAAATATCTTACTCCATAGAGGATAATATCTTATAAGGTATTTCTCACTCCATATATTAAGCCCTTGAAATTTATTTCGAGGGCTTTTTTGCTGCATCTTCATCATTATAGGTTAGAAATATGAATAAAGTTCTTCTTTTATTAAGGGATATCCTGAATCGCCAATTTCAATTTATGCAACAGGAATATAATACAGCTGTAGAATGTTTCAAAACAGGACAAAACCCTTCAACACCTACACAGAGTTATAAAAAGAATCAAGGCAATGACTTTGTATATGGACTTAAGCCTTCTCAGTCTAAGAAATCATTCCAATCTGCGTCAGAAATGACAGATGAGTGTATTTCTAGCCTTATGCTCGGTGCTGTAAAAGCATCGGTACCTATGAAACCGATGGCGGCTCTTGAAACAACCACTCCTGTTGTAAGCCGTGTGTTAGCTGATGCTGTTCCAAATTGCATTGAGATGGCGTATGAAATTTCTCTCTATCAAAACAAACACCATTATTACCAAGTATCACAGCTTGCTCAACAAGATATGAAGAAAATGGTAAATGCATTTGAACCTGCTCAAGGTAAACCGCAAATGCCAAATAATAATACCACTCATTAATATAAAAGAAGTAATTATAACGTAAGAGTGATTCATTTTATAGTGCTGGAAACTTGATATTTCGAATCTTCACCGAATGAAGAAGAAGTAATAGTGCTCAAGCATTTCAAAGCTATCCTTTTTGTAAAATAATCAAAAGGATAGCTTTTCTTATAAAATCAGATATATTTCTCCGTTTAAATCGTTCACAAATATAAAGAGTAAAATTGGCACCTATTTATAATGAGATGACGTAGGGTCACACGATGGTTTTGCAGTATTCGTTGATTGCGCTAACTTAGTTAAATAGTAGCATTCTTCCCTCATCATATGATCGGCCATTAAAGCAGAAAATGTACTAAGCATTTCGTTTGATAGTTCTAATTCTTCGATCTCATGAAGAAATACTTGAAATAACTCTATTTCTAACTTAACGTCTTTGTTCATTTTCTTTAATGCTGGAAAGGATTCAAGGTTCGTTCTTAAATAACCAGTTAATTCTACGGCCTTCAGATAAAAATGTTCAAAATGGGTGGAAAATTGCATACTCTTTTGTTTTAGTTGCTTTTCTACTGCATCAAGACTATCGGAAATAGCTCCAGCATGTCCCGCAGCATCTAATATCCATAATAAATGATGGTGAAGCTCGTGAAAGATGGGTGGAATTTGTTGTTGTCCTAAGTAGCTAAGAATTAATAAATACTCATCCAGCTCATTGACCATATGGTTTAGAAAAGTAGGTGTAAGGTGAATCGTAAAGTCAGTTGTTAAGTGCTTTCTTAATAAGGAAAGTTTAAATTCTTTGAGTGCTATTGTTTGAGCTTTGGCTTTCATTGTAATGCTTTCCAGGTTGTTATGCTCTGCTTTAACTTCTTCTAACAAACTATTAAAAGTTTGGATGAAAGTTTTAGCCATCTGTATTTCTTCTTGCTCTTTTTCAGCCAAGGCATCTAAGATAAATTGGGAATGGTCTTTCAAAATTTGAATCCAAAATGTATGTTCAAAAATTGCATTTTGAGTAAAGCTACTATTCATTGTTTTCCTCCTTTAATAAGATCGTCACTGTCCATACATATTAAAGAAAACCTATTTATATTAATATATAAGAGAAAATCTAGCACATTTAAGGTGAATGTTTTATCAAAACCAAAATACATTTTATAAAAAACAGTTATATTTCATTTTTTATTTCCGATTATAAGAGTAAAGTAGAAAAAGATTCTCTCATCCTCATTGCTTCAAGTGGACAATACGCTAAAGGAAAAGCCTACTGATTCATTCCGTATCAGTAGGCTTTCTAATTTATAATCATTTAAGCAAACTAGATCACCACTATAACTACCTTTCAACAAACAGAAGAACCGCTGATTAAGCTCAGTAGTTTTTTCTGTTTGTTATGTATTTTATAATAGTTAAAAAACACTTATAGAAAGGGTTTTTTGCTTTGGTTTATAAATGAGATCTATTTAAAACAAATCCTGTAATTAACTCATTAAACTGAGTCCACTGTTTGGTAGGCAGTTGGTGACCTTGATCGGGTAAAACAAAGAATTCAGCATGCTTACACTTATTTTTATACTCTTTCATATAGTGAGCAGTCCAATCCTTTTTTCCACCATATATAAACAATAAAGGCATCGTTAAGCGATGAAGCTTGTCTACACAGTTATAGTGTAATGAGTGATTATAATACTGATACCAGGATTCCTGGTCTGATTTCCTCATGTAACTAACTAGATTCTTTCTTAATGTTTTGTCTCGAGTATGACTTATAGCAAGGCTTGTTATTAGTATATTCCGATGTTCTTTTACCATATACATTCCTGTTTTATGTAATAGCCGTCCAGGTACATCTCTTACTATAGGATAAGCTCCTGAAAGTATTAATAATTCAATTCGATGGCCATAATGAATAGCTAGCTCTTGAGCAATTAGACAACCAGCAGAGTAACCACATATAATCACCTTGTCTAGATGCAGCGAATCCATAAAACGTACTAACTCGTTTGCATAAAAAGAAATTGATACAGGCTGTTTAGGTTTTGAGCTTCTTCCATGACCACTTAAATCTGGAAAGATGACTCTCATATGTTTGGATAACTCGTTTTGATATTGAAATACTTTATATCCAAGTCCAGGGGGATGAATAAAGATGACAGGGGCGCCTTGTCCATACTCTTCATAATACAGATAGTGATTAGTGTTTGTTTCAATAAAAGTCATTATTTTTCACTCCAAAAAAATGTATGAAATATATCATATAAAGAGAAAAACTTCCCCAGTCTGCCTAAGGGAAGCTCTTTTCATAGGTTGCTTATAGTACACAATGAGAAATTGAGAGTGAACACCTCTCCATTTATTCAATAGTTTGATCAAGTTTCCGTGCTTTATTCATTGTTAAGTGTATTTGTTGTCTTATTTCTAATAATTGTGAGTATCCTGACTAAATTTATATATTATATACAGTTTAAAAATAGAAAAAGACCATCTCCTTCCAGTCAATAAAAGAAGAACTAGAGAAAAGAAGCCTTGAATTAACCGCGACCACTCTAGTAGGAGAGCTTACTTCATCTAGTAAAACAGAGGAGCTCATTGCTTTACTAGATGATATGTCTGAACTTCAGCTTCGGTTTGAAAGCGCTAAATATGTCGTTTTAATTGATGATTGTTATACGGATCTTTTTTCTGGCGAATTGATTAGACTTCAGTTCTTAAATGAGGTAGAATCGAGCAAATTTATAAAAAATATTATAAAGATACGTGACCATGTCAGAACAAACTACAGTCTAGGGGTAGTTTTCCATCCAAATGCCCAAAGTCATGTAGAAACAGAAGAACAAATTGAAAAGCTGTTAAATGATACCGATATTAACCTTTGTTTAGACACAGGCCATCATGCATATGCAGATGGAGATCCAGTTGCTTTTATGCACAAACATTATTAGCCAATCCCTTACCTTACCTTACCTTACCTTACCTTACCTTACCTTACCTTACCTTACCTTCACCTGAAAAGCTGTGATTTAAAAGTAAGAGAAAAAATGAAAAGGGAAGGCTGGTCGTTTGCTAAAGCGATAAGCGAGGATGTTATGTGTGAACCTGAACTGGGTGTAGTTGATATGAAGGCTTCTATGAAGGTATTGGAAGATATCAGCTTTGATAAATAAAACAGAAGCATTTATCACCGCAAACTCAATGACTAGGTCAATGAGTTTGCGGCTTTTTTAGTTACTATATCTCTTATTATATTATTGGAAATAAAAAAGCCCTACTTTGACTGAGGACTTTTTTTAGGTTTATACTTTTTACTCGTTTCCTTCATGCTTAAAACCACACCCAAAAGGACAATGACTCCGCCAATAAATTGGTTTATGCCAACTACTTCATTAAGCAGCAGAACAGAAAATAATACACCAAAAATAGGAACAAGATTCATTAAAGTCATGGCAGAACTAGAAGATAATTTGCGTAATCCAAAATTATATAATAAAAAAGCGATAACCGAACAGAAAACGCCTAGATACAATAGGGTTAGAAATGATCTTATATCTGGTGTTTGCCAACTTGACTTCTCTATAAGGGCTAATGGAATAAACGTAATGGCTCCCGCCAAAGTTTGATAAAAAGAGATAGTAATCATGGAATATTTTTTGACAACTTTACGAGTTGTGAAGTTATAGAGAGCAAAAATAAAACCTGCCACAATTAATATAATATTGCCAATCAATTGTTTATCATCTGTCTGAGTTTCAGGACTATAGGATATTTGATATACACCTATCATCGCTACTCCAATTCCTATGGCCTTTACCCATGATGTCTTTTTTCTAAAAAAGAGAAATTCCATTAAAACCGTTATAGCAGGGTACGACGCTACAATAATAGCGGCATTCGATGCTGTTGTTAGTTCAACTCCTATGTTCTCCAGAGAAAAATAAAGGGTAGTACCTAGTACACCACTTATAGACATTAACCCTATATCTTTGAATGAAGGCTTTATTTTATCTTTCCTGATTAAGAGAATAAATCCTAAAATAACAGCAGCTATAACAAAACGAGCCGCTCCTAGTGTAAGGGGTGGAAAAGAGGTATAGGCTATCTTTGTCCCAACAAACGATGTACTCCATAAAAGGACGGCTATTACGGAAGCACTTATGTATAAACCATTTCCTCTTCTAACCTTTCTTGTTGTTAAGCTTTCTTGATGTTTCGCTATCATTGTATCCATTATTACACCTCCAAGCAGTATTAAAAAATATATAGTAGCTACTTTTGTAGCGTCTAAAATTAAATTATAATTTTTAATCCAAACTGTCAAGGGTACTAATGGTATACTTAGTTTAAAATTATTGACTCTATCCGGGTATTATCAAGGAGGACCAATCATGACACTAGATATAATAAAAATTTTGAAAGATGTAAATTTTACTGAATATGAGGCAAAAGCATATTTAGCTTTACTAGAAAAATCTCCTCTTTCAGGGTATGCTATTTCATTAAATTCTGGAGTGCCCAGATCTAAAATTTATGAAGTATTAGGGGGACTAGTGGATCGGGGAGAAGTCATGATCAGTCATGAAAATCCCGCTCTATATACACCGTTACCTCCTAATGAATTAATCAACTTGAAAAAACGTAAAGCTGAATCCTCGTTTGAAGTAGCTGAAGAAGCTCTTGAAAATTATTCTTATGTATCTTTAAATAGAGAAAACATCTGGAACATTACAGGTTATGAGCCTATACTAAATCGTACAAAGGAAGCTATAAAAGAAGCTACAGGGCGTATTTTATTGGAAATATGGGCAGAAGATGCCCAGGAACTAAAAGAAGAATTACAAGCAGCAGCCAAAAGAGGTGTAGAAATTTTAATTGTGTCCTATGGAGATTTAGTATTTGATTTTGCGCAGGTTCATCAGCATGATGCAAGCGAAGAAATAACCAATGAATATGGGGGACGATGGATTGTTCTAAGTGCTGATGATCGAGAAGTAGTTGCAGGTATATTATCACTTGGTAAGGACAGCCGTGCTGCCTGGACGATGCATCCGGGATTAGTTATGCCAATTACAGAAGTTATCATTCACGACTTGTATATCTATGAAATGATGAAAAAACATCGAGGAATCCTAGAGTCAAGCTTTGGTCCGAACCTTATTGAACTTCGTAATCGATTTAAATTTAACTCATCAGGTTATAGTGTAGCAGCAAAATTAGGTTTGATTAAATAGCCAGTATTAATGCATATATATGCTCATAATAAAGTTACTTATTATAGTCACCGTTATTGCTAGCTGTAACATGTTTTACGCAAACTAACTTCGTATAGGGGATGTCTTCATGGTTAATAAGGACATTTATTTCCTGAGACCTTGAAGATGACCATAATAACTTATGTTAGACGGTGAAATGAACTCTGTCTTGATATTATCAAATCAAAAACGTAATTCTTAATAAAGTGGAAAATGATAGTGGTAATCTTATAAGGAGATTAGATGATGAGAGATCATGATGATCAAACGAGCGAGGGATTAAATCAAATATCTGAAATCATTCTTAAAAGAACTGATTAAGTAAAAGAATTCTTGGAGAAGTAATATTTTTCCAAGTATTCTTTTTTAGATTATGAGGTTTTTATAGATCGTTGATATGACTACATTCTTTGGATAGCTGAAAGGAAAGAGCATGTATAAAAAAGCCCGCATTCTATATTAACAATCCACCTGTCCTGCAAACAATAGGTGGCATTTTAATAATTACTTTAACATCTTATAATTTGATTTAAATACATTGTCCGTAAACGTATAAGAAAGGGCAGCATTCTATTGAGGAAAGTGTCCTTAATGCAAGATAACGTGTGTGAAAATTAATTGTAGCATGATGTTTCTTTGAAAAAGTTGAAACGATAAATACAAAAAGACTTGCTCAAGGTAAAAAGCAAGTTAAAAGAAAGATAATCACGTGGTAATTCCATTATAATCCCCAAATAGTGAGCGTATATTAAAATATAGTTAAAATCAAATTAATTCATAAAAAAGATCAATTGGTTTTTTTTAATTGGTGGCAATTACATAACGTAAACACTAGCCACCTGAAAGGAGTTAGCTAAAAAATTCTATTACTGCTTTCATAAGAATTATACCTTAAAACAAAAAGCACCCGTGGAGGCGAGCGTTTTTATAAACTTAACGTGTTAAAGGAGAAGCGATTCGTCAGCAAAGGGAGGAGGCTGAGTAGTTACAGGACATGCTCGTTTTGTTGTAGTTATACGTATTTAAAGTAATTCAACAAACATCCATTATCAGAGTACTATTTCGTTAATTGATTATACATTTCTTCTAGCTCTGAAAAAGAGATATCTTTAGATGCATAACCTACAGCAGCATCCACAATTCTATCAAAACCTTCAGGTGAGATACTTTCTGCTTTGAGGTATCGCTCATACTGCTCTAGTTGCTTTTGCTGGTTTTCTAAATCCCTCTCTTTCCCTTCGTAATCAGGAGCTTTCATGGTTTCAATATTTTTTTTAACAACATCAACATACTGTCTTAATTCTTCCACGCTTATCATTCTCCTTACATTTTTGAAGTAACACATAGGGCAAAAATATGAAACATCGGGGAAGGTAAAGTGGCACTCTTCCTTTATAAATATTGGATTAACCCTTCAAAATTATACATTTAAAAAGACGAAAACACCCATAGAGGGTGCTTTTCGAAAAAACTCTTTATTGAAAGGAGAGACCATTCACCCACAAAGGGAACGGCGGATTGCTTATAGTATGTGTTATTTTCTTAAATTTATATGTGAAATAGGAAAGGCGGTTGAGCAAAAACTTATTAAACAAAATAACAGTATGAAGAAACGTGCTCTTTCACATAGAAATTGATATAAGATGATACGAGATTTTATATAAAATACTTTCTTGTATGACGCTTTTTAATTTAGCTGCAATCCATCACTTCTAGAGAGTAACCAGGGCAGGATTGGCTATTGGTTCGTTTTTGTCACATTAAATATTAAACAATGATAGGTTACTTTTATTCCGTTCTCATTACGATAATCGGTTTCATATAGATTGATTAATTCACGAAAAAATGAAGGGCGTTGACAGTAGCTTTCCTCGTTACTGTTACTTGCTCCAATTTTTTTTATTGATGTAAAAAATGCCTGAACGGTCGGAAAGTATTGAACCTCTAGTTTCTCCATTTTTGATAGTTTAAATGGATGCTCTCTCAATGGAACTAATGCTTGTTCACAAATTTGAGACAACTCTTCAAGAGAAAAAAACGATTGGCCAGGTGAACTGTTACTGAAAAGACCAAGCTTTTGTTTCGCATGACTGTAGCATGAATGAAGCTCTTGAAATGTACGATTACCAAAGGTTGAAAATAGCAGGCTGCCTGCAGGCTTAAGTTGTTTATACAATTTTTTTATTGTCGTATGAAGACTATTAAACCACTGAAATGTTGCATTCGAAATAATAAGGTCATAATGTCTTTCTATCCTTAGTTCCTCGATATCTCCGCATATGAAAGAAACTCGATCTTCCGTTACTTTTTTCTTTGCTAACTCAATCATTCCTGATGACAAATCAACTGCTGTAATAGCAGCCTTAGGAAAGTTTTTGCACAATAATTGTGTTAAATAACCCGTGCCGCAGCCAATTTCAAGAATCGTTATTTCCTGGTTGAAGAAATTAGTGGAAAGCTGATCTATTAACTGGTTTGCCATGCTTTTTTGTACATCGGCATAAGCATCATAAGTTTTAGCGTGATTATTGAACCTTTTCTTTAAAAGTTGCTTATTAATCATAAATGAGCTCCTTTTCGAGAAATTTCTCTATAAGCTGCGTGCACTGCTGAGGCTTCGTAAAAAAAGGAATATGGCCAGCTTTTTCTAGGATACACAGCTGCGCTTTTCCACCAATCCTTTCAGCTATGAAGGAAGAAGACTCAGGTAAACATATTTGATCATCTCTTCCATGAATCAACAAACAAGGAGTTTGAATTTGATTGAGTTGCATTCTAACATCTTGTTGGAGTAAATAATTCAGCCCTGTAAGGAGGGAATGCGTACTGTCTCCTTGATAATTACGCTGAGCAAATTCCATAAATTGCTGATGAAATTTCTCTTCTTTTTCAGATTTAGTGAACATAGCGTTATAAAATGCAGTAAGTGTTTTTTCTTTATTACGCTGTAGTTGTTTCTTCATACGTTCAACGATGCGTTGCTCCCATCCAAATGTATTATGCACGTCGTTTGTAAAGCGACTAGTTCCGCCAATTAATATGAGTCCTTCTATCTTGTTAGGGTATAAACTTGCAAGTTCAAGCGTTACAAGGGAACCTAATGACCAACCCATTAAATAAACAGTACCTTGAGTGGAAGTAAGCAATTGCATTGCTCGTTCTCTAAAGTCACTTAGTTCTTTTACACCTCTCCAGTCTGTACACAAAACGTTACATATAGTTGACAATGATTTTATGAGTGGGTGAAACGCTGCTTTTTCCATTCCCCATCCGGGAAATATTATAATAGTGGATGGTTTCATTGAATCACACTCATTTCTTTTCCAATTAGAGAAACTTTTTTTATGGCCCACTCTAAATCTTCTCGAGTATGATCTGCTGTTACAGTAAAACGAATTCTTGCTTTGTTTTCAGGAACAGTAGGGGGCCTAACTGCAATAGCAGCAATTCCTTCTTTCTGTAAACGCGCTGCAAACTGCATGGTTCTTTTGTTTTCTCCCGTCAAGATTGGAATAATTTGAGACTGACTTTTGCATGTGTTGAATCCTTCATATGTAAGTGCTCTTCTGAAAAATAGTGCATGTTGTTGAAGAAGTGTGCGACGCTCTGTGTCTTGTTGTACCTTTTCAATTGCAGCCGTTATTGCACCGAGTATAGCAGGGGGAAGAGCGGTTGAATAAATGAATCCTCGCATTCTATTTTTAAGATAATCTATCAGCCACTGTTTTCCGGTAACATAAGCTCCAAATGAGCCTAGTGCTTTACTAAACGTTCCCATTTGAATATCAATTTTATCTTGCAGATCAAGAAAATGCGCATATCCTTCACCATTTTTTCCGTATACACCGCTTGCATGAGCTTCATCAATCATTAGTAGTGCGTTATATTGCTCTTTTAACTTAACAAGCTCCTTGAGCTTGGCAAAGTCACCATCCATACTGAAAATAGTATCTGTTACAATTAACTTCCGTGACTCTAAGGGAACTTTTTTTAATAAATTTTCTAGGTGGTTCATATCGTTATGGCGATAGCGTTGCAGCTTTGCACGGCTTAGCAGGGCCCCATCAATGATACTTGCATGATTTAACTTATCGTTGAAGATGAAGCCATTACGCGGAACCAAGGCTGAGATGATTCCTAGGTTTGCATTATAACCACTATTGATAATAAGTCCTGCCTCAGCTTTCTTCCAATTAACAAGTGCTTTTTCTGCTTTTTCATAAAGAGAGTGATTTCCTACTATTAAGCGTGAAGCTGTTGCTCCTATTCCATACGTCATCACAGCATCACTCATTGTTTTCTTCAGCCCATTATCTCCTGCGTAGCCTAAATAGTTATTAGAGGCAAGGTTCAACATCCTTTGTCCATTGACTGTAAGCCATGGTTGTTCAGCAAATTCTGTAGTAACGAGGCGCCGTTTTTGAAAAATTTCATCTAAATAGGCAAGTTCTCTCTTAATATCTTCTTCCCAATCCAATACACTTTCACCACCGAAAATAAAATATGTTAACTTTATTATTTATATAGTTAACAATTATATCTAATCATGCCTTTAAAACAGTGTCAAGATAAAATAATTTAAAGAAGAGATACTAGATAATTGTCTCTACATAGCCTGCTTCAGTTCATTTTTTTAATCTCATGAGTAGACATGCAGCCTTATTTCGTTACTTAAATAAAACCTTAAGAATCCATACTTTGTTCACTACTCGTATTTATTAATTAACTTCTTTTCTTAATGAAAAAGCTGCCAAATAGGCAGCTAATAATACAGCTTTAATTTTCATTTAAGGTTTTGCGTTGCCCGGAGGCTTGTTAGTTGGAAAAATTGCTTTTTCCACATCTTCTGCTGCGATTACTGGATCTACCGTATTGCTATTTGGTTTGCCTTTTTGACTATTGCCTTTATCGCGTTTCTGACTCATTTTTAAATCTCCTTTCAAAGTTAGTTACATTGTTAAGATGAGTTAATAGAGCGGAGCTTATTCAAGCCATCGTCTTTTTTTAAATAACATTCTAGGACTTAAAAGTTCTTTTATCGAGACTTATCAGACAATATGCTTCCTTAGATAGTTAGGTCGGGAATTTGTTTTCTTTAGCCGAATATATATTAGATAATTAAAACAAAGTAAGGTGGATTAGACATGGATAAAAGGGTCATTTTTGACTTTGAAGTCGATTTTACTAATGGCGGTGGAATACAAGGGCAGGAATTTCGTCTTGATATTGATGGTGATGATATCTCTGATGAAGAATTGACTAAATATATTGTAAAAGATATGAGGCTGCTAATGGTGGGTGAGGTAAGGATACTGAACAAGAGAATTATTAGCGAAAAACATAAACGAAAACCTGCTGATGAAGATAGTGAAAAATAAAAAAACTTATTTATTTTTTGTTTTAACTACACAGGCATAATAGAAAAAAGAAGTTACCAAAAGGCGACTTCTTTTTTATTTAACCTTGTTTTCACTCTTTTTAAGCCTTAAGGCATATGATTCGTTAGCTTACTAAGGTAGCTGCATAGTATCTAAAAAATCATAATTCCACTTAGCAATCAGTATCTATTTCATTAATGTTTTTCTTTAATATACGCCCGTTTATAGACATTTTGTTTTGTTTTTTTATCTTAGACTGCAAAATTTATAAGGACGAATTCTTTGATAGAGAGTAACACTTTTCATAAACAATCTGAAACCCGTACAGCACAAACGTTTTTATTAAAAAAACAAGGGATAACTGAAATCTAGTCAACCGGGCTAAAGAGACATATCCTATTTTTTTTAACCATTTTAATCCGAAGTAAGTAAAAAAGGAATCAATAAGTATGTTTACTAAAAGATATAAGTTGAACTTTCCGTAAGTATATTTTAATATCCACAAAGATCCAACGAAAAAAGGACCAAATATCAATGGTAATTCTGCTAGAACATTCGGCTTGATTGAGTAAGGAAACCACCACCATTTTTTCTTCTCTGCAAACCTGCCTTCTGCAATAAGATACAAACTCATAAAAATGCTTCCTGGAAGGAATCTTTTCAGAGTCTTTCCTCCAATAAACGGAACACTAAACCAAGGTAAAATCGTCATTAAAATAAGTAGTAATTTATCATTTTTCTTCAAGTGATAGTCTCCCTTTTCAAAAATATGGATATGTATATATATTCCCTTTTTCATGAGTGTTTATGTGATGAAATAAGAGATCCTGTTTTTTATTACTTTGGTTCATTTCTTCTAAAGCTTCTAATAAACATGTAGTAGTAAGGAAACCGAAGGGAGAGCTAGTAATGATTTCATTATGGGAGGAACATTTATTTTGGTTAGAAATAATTCAGGACCATGGTTATTTTGTACGCGATCACTTATCGGTGAAGGAAGTCGAATACGTCCAAACAGCTAAGCAATATATTCATTTGTTTGATGACTTGCTAAAACGACTGAACTATTTATCCCCTGATGTTATGCATAACGATCCTGCATTAATAGAATTCTCGAGAAAGGCCTGGTCAATTGCCAAAGGGTATTTTGATTTTGAAGGGTCTCTTCAGGCTCTTCGAATTGAAAACGAAGTGAATCTAAACTTATCTCCAACCTATCTTAATGGTACGTTAAGTGAAAATCAGGAATATTTAAGATTTTTATCTTATCTAGTAAAAGGAAAGGAGCCGGTTCCTCTTAGCTTAGTCAAATTAATGGATTTATGGCTGGAAGATCAGCTTGGACATGCCGTTTTGTTTAAAAACCTGCTTGATCCGATTGAGATTATGATATCTAAACAAGCAGATTTATATATCGGAAAATTTCAGGCATTCATTGTACAAAATCATCATTTAAAGGGGTATTTGCGATTTAAGCAGCCAGGTTTTGCAAGACAAACAGAATTTGCTTTAGAAGTGGGGAAAACAACTATTGAGATGAGCCAGTTTGTTTATGCTATGACCGAAAAATACAAGGAGAACAAGCTTTTAAATAAGGAAACGTTAAGGTTTCTGATACATCATTTTCCTGAGACTTGTTATTTTATTAAAAAATTGAGTTATTATGCTCCCGAATTGCAGCAAGAAGCCAACCAATGCTCATTAAGAAGAGTTTCCTATCTTTAAGATAAGCTAAAACATTTCATAGGGCCTAAATCCACTCCTGCTTTATATTTCTGTAAGCTTTATTTATATGTATATAAAAAAGAAAGGTCTACTTTAGAGGGGAGACCTTTCTGGAGGAGGACTAATTATTGAAAGTAAAAGGAGTGTGGTGCGTATTTAATTAGTTTGCTATGTAAAAGCTACCTCAATGGTCCAATCCCCAGTACTTTTTACATCGCCAGTTATACCTTTCAGTTCTTTTTCTTTCCTTAAAAAAGATTTCACTCTCAAGCTCACGCATCCATATCTAACAGCCGAATGATTCGTTCTTAATCCGTTTTTGATATTGACAGATTGGCTATATTTTGTGAGACTTAATATACATAATGTTCATTAGTTTACATCATGTGCAGAATGTGTGTTGATGGTACAAGATCGTTTAAATAGTCAATCATCAGAAACAGTGGCTGCACCCATACATGTCACAATTATATGTCTGACACTCAATAAAAGGTACACAAGGAGACGAACGATGTCTAAAAAAGCAAAAGTAGACCCTAGGATAAAAAGAACAAATAAATACTTAAGAAACGCTTTAGTGGAACTTCTTAAAGAGAAAGACGTCACAGCCATTACGATTCAGGAAATTACGGAAAAGGCGGAATTAACGCGGGGAACATTTTATTTGCATTATCAAGATAAGCAAGATTTTCTCATGCAGAGTATGAATGAAGTTCTAGAAGAGCTGATCGAGAAGGTGAAGCCTAGACAAAATGATGAGTATTCTTCAGAACTAGAAGAAAAAGATGAATCTGTTTCTTTTTTAAAGCTTTTTGAATTTATCTACGAACACGCGGATTATTTTAAAGTCATGCTAAGTGATCGAGGATTGCCTCAATTTAGAAGTCATATGACGGAAATTGTAAAAAAGAGAGTGTATGGAGAGCTAATCTCTTCGATTGGAGAAGCAGAGGACGGACTTGATATTCCTAAAGATATCCTGATTAGCTATATCACATCAGCTCATATAGGCGTCATTTGTTCTTGGTTAGAAAGTGGTATGAAATTTAGCCCTGCATTTATGGCTGATAAATTAACCAGCCTAACACTTTTAGGGCCAATTCGAGTGGCGGGTTTAGAAAATAAAATAAAGCTTCCTTACTGAAGCTTTATTTTTTAGTTTGTTCAAATGCGGATAAATATCTTTCTTCTTTACCATAGCTACTGTGATGGTTTGAAGAAACATGAACGCCGCATTTTTAGTTTTTTACAATCATGAAAGGCAGAGAGGAATTGTAGTATGAAAATAGAAAAACACTGGGGGATTGCTTTACTTGCAGTTTTAGCTATTGGTCCTGGTTTAATGTTAAACACTTCATTAAATTCTATACGTGAAATTCTCCAACAAACGTTTAACGATCAATCTTATATTTCGATAACACCCGTTTTAATAGGGGTTATGAGCTTTGCATTTTGTATTCCGTTTGGACCTATCCTTCGACATAAGCTAGGGGAGAGAAGGACGTATGTTCTTTCGATGTGTTTGTTTCTTATCGGAGCTATCGTAAGTATTGCTTCGAACAGCTTCTTAGGAATGGGCATTGGGCGGTTTCTGCAAGGGGGAGGAACTGGTTTAGCACTTATGATGATGATTCCAATGCTGGTTCTTTCTTTTCCAATTCAGAAAAGGAACTTGGCATTACTAATCCTTATTGGCGGATTTTATGGATCTAGCGTTGTGGGTATTTTTCTCGGAATGTTAGTGAACAGCTACGGACACTGGAGAGGGTTATTTTATATAGCGGCCGTACTTTCCTTACTGGGAATATGTTTCAGCTACAAATTTTTAACAAATGATCATGCTAAGCAACAGCACAAACATCATGAACCATTTGACATCATCGGTGTAGCGTTAATGTTTATGGTTACCGCATTTATTACGTTTACATTACTTAACCTTCAAAAATCAGGATGGACATCTACTTATGTATGGATAGGCATAGTAGGAAGCATCATTTTTTTATGCTTTTTATTCGTAGCAGAATGGCATATTAAAAATCCGTTAATTCCCTTTCGATTAGTGGCTTCTCGAAAACCAGCTCTCGCTATTCTGATTGCTGTTATAGGCAATATTAGCATGAGTTTAACTCTTTTATCACTACAGGGATTGCTCAAAAGTGGATCTGGTTTTGATAAAGGAGATATTTCACTGATCTATATCGGGCTTTTTGCGGGGATAGTAATTGCGGCCATATTAAGTGCCATATTATATGATAAAGTTGGACCGGGCGTATTAGGTATTATAGGAGCCGTCATTATTATGGGAGTGAACATACAGTGGATGTATTTAGACGGTCATGCTTCAGCTTTTCTCTTTGTTAGTAGCTTTGCCGCTCTAATCGCAGGAGTAGGCTTCACAGTCGCTGCAGGTCTTATGGGTGCTGCTTTAGGCGGACCACTACCAAGTTTAGTCCCTCGAATGGTCACGGTTCAATTTATAAGAGTTACAGTATCTGCGATCATCCCTGTAATCAGCAGTATCGTCTTTGCAAAGGTGTATAAAAATCACCTTGCGACGGTAAGCGCAGAGAGCCAGGTTGCTAGTAAAGAAAATTTCACTCAGTCTCTACATGTAAAATCTGAAATCATTACGTATCATACGTTTTCTACGTTTTCGTGTGTATTAAGCATTGTAGTATTAATTCTCTCGTTTTTGATGTTCCTAACAGGTAAGGGCCACAAGCTGGCTCATAAGCCGCATGATAAAGAAAAAAATAAAGAAAAGCTGAGTACAGAAGAGGTTCACATTAAAAAAACTACTCCCGTTTTTGAGCGTTCACCTAAAGAGGCTGTTTCGAATGGAGTCATTGGTGACAGCGAGTATAGAGAAGCTTTGAAAAAGTTTGGTCAGCCTAAACCTTCTCCTGATAAAATGCTGCATATGAGAGATCAAGAATATAGAAAAGCTCTTAAAAGGATGAAGGATATAGGACAATAAGTTAAACTGAAGGAATTTGAGTAAAGAATAGAAAGAGCAAACTCGCATGGCAGTGAGTTTGCTTTTTTAATTTCTACATGTACGCTTTGCAGATATGTTTTTAATAAATCAATAACTAATACAAAAATACAGTGCAAATATGTGTTAATTTATGTATAATTATTTATTATATAGAATAAAAATCCAAAAGGAGAAATAGATGAATCCCTTCATAAAAGAAAGCATTGAATCCCTTGATACACAATTAGGTATAATCCAAACTTGTATTAGTAGATTAGCAGATGATGATATTTGGAAAAAGTTCCGCCAAGAAACGAATAGTATTGGAAACTTATGTTTACATCTTGCGGGCAGCGAATATGCATTTATCGTCAGCATAATTGGTGGTAAGCCTTTTATTAGACAGCGATCTAAAGAATTTACTGATAACAGAGTAATGGATTCCGAGCAGCTAATAGAAAATTTAATCCTTACGCGACAAGAAAGTAAAGAAATTATCACAAATTTTGATTTTAACGATTTAGAAAAATCCATACAAATGCCTTCTACAACAAGTACATTAATTCCAGAACCAGGTAAAATACAGTCCTGTTTAAGTGTTATCTTATATGCCGTTGAACATTATGCTTATCATACGGGACAAATCGTTTATATGACAAAGCTACTTCAAATGAAAAATGAACATATCTTAAAATGGAGACATTGAATTTAATAACCCTGTTCAGAAACACTAATTATCCATATAAATTTTCAACTAATGCTGCAAGTTAATTTTTAATGGTAAAATTCAATAGGTTGGAAGGGAGGAAGTTTATTGTTATATCATCCGAAATGGAGCAAAGCAAAGAAACGTTTAATGGGTTTTGTATGCGAATCTTTGCATTCAAGAGTAGATTTTCAAGTGATTAATTATCGAAAAGCACATGACCAGTTAGGTAGAGCTGTCATAACTGTTGATAAAGTAGAAATGTTAAGTATGTGTACGATTACTGCCGAAAGAGAAGAATATTATAGAGAAAGAGATATTCGTATTCAGTCAGATGATTTTAGTTATGATAATGTTTTTAATAATCGAGCAATCCAGGAACAAGCTCATGAACAATTAAAAATGGAAGGTATTTATGCACAATATGATTTCTTTTCTGCTTTGGAAGAATATTTTAATTCACCAATTGAAGTATCTTTAAAGTCGAATGATCGGTTAATAAAAATATTGTGTATGTTGGACCGCCGTGTAGGGAAAAGAACTTTACGTAAAATGAAAGAGTTCATGTTAGAAGAAAATACATTAGTCCAGGATTTTTATAAATTACGTTGTGACGCAGAAAATATACATAGTAGCGAATAAACAAAACAGAACTTTCATAAAATAGGGAGTTCTGTTTTTACGCTTAATATTAATGCCAAAATTTAATAGAGCCTTTTGTTTAGATATATTTAGTATGTGAATTCGAGTTGTTTGTTTCAAAGATAATTTTCTCAGAGAACGTTTCTCTGCACATTAAATGCATGTATTTAGCTTGTTTCTTACTTTATCTAAAAAGTATGAAATAATGAATTTTATCCAAAAAAGGAAAATTAGTAGCTTTAAATTAAGGATACGCTTGAAGGGAGCTAAATCTATTTTGGCTTCGAGTTGGAGAGAAATTTTAGTGACTAGAACGGGAAAAAAGAGACTGTCCTATAAGATATTGTATGGATATAAAAGGACATTACTTTTGTGATAACGTCCTTTTACATAGCTAATTATTCTTTTTCAACTACCGTAAAGTATTGGACGTTCCTTTTAACAATGACCAAATCATTTGCTAGATCCAATATTTTACTTTTGTCTTCAAACCTATACTGTATGTAGTTCTTTGCACGAATAAGTGATTTAGCTTCAACTAAATGACTTATTTCACCATTAATTAGATGAAACGTTACTTCATACTTTTTCATAAGAAAACACCTCCATATTATCAATTTTTACTATTACTTAATTTCTGATACGCTTTCTTTTGACTGATGATTAAAAAGTTAGGTGTGTTCTATTAGGGCGAACAGAACAAAAAGCATATAACAGAACCAAGTTTTAATTGTCACATGGTACCAAGTTGGGTATATAGCTGTTGTTATTTAGTATATTTTAGATAGAAACAGTACTTATAGCTGTGTTACAATATTCCTGTTATGTAAAATGAAATTCATTTTATATTTCTATTTCGTTTTAACTTACTTATTAAAAATTCCATATTATGAATGGAAATTAGTTTACATAGGAAGGTTTCTAAAGTTGATTTAGAAATGAAATGGAGAGGTATCTGTGGAAAGAAATGAATTTAGAAGACAAAAAGCACTTCGGTCAAAAGAGAAGAGAAAGAAAAAGCTTAGCCAACATAATGCCTTAAACTTATCACTAATCTTTATATCAATATGCATTGTTTGTCTGCTAATCAACTTATCATTGAGATAGAAAAACGCTCACCAAAAAGAGTATGTAAAAGAGAGGAAGACAATTTAATATGAGTAATCAACAAACAGTGGCCGAAAGCTCTAACATCAAAGTACTGCCGATTATAACGTCGTTTCTTATTGCTGGATTTATCGGTTTATTTAGTGAAACAGCGCTAAATATGGCATTAAAAGAGCTAATTTCTGGCTTTGGTATTCACGAAACAACTGCACAGTGGCTGACAACAGGGTATCTGTTAACGTTAGGAATTTTGGTACCTATTTCAGGTTTTATTCTTCAGCGCTTTACAACCAGACAGCTTTTTATAGCATCTCTAATCTGCTCCATCATTGGAACATTTATTGCTGCTGTTGCACCAACATTTGGGGTACTCATGATTGCCCGTGTCGTGCAAGCGGTTGGAACTGCTTTACTTTTACCGCTTATGTTTAACACGATTCTTGTTATTATCCCGCCGCATAAACGTGGAAAGTCAATGGGGATCATCGGCCTTGTTATTATGTTTGCGCCAGCTGTTGGACCAACTGTATCAGGCTTAATCTTAAAAACATTAACGTGGCACTGGATTTTCTGGATTTCACTTCCACTGTTATTTGCTGCCTTAGTGTTTGGAGCTTTCTTTATGCAGAACGTTACCACACCAACGAAGCCAAAAATCGATATGATTTCTGTTGTTCTTTCAACAATAGGTTTTGGCGGAATCGTATTTGGATTTAGCAGCGCCGGAGAAGGCGGAGGCTGGGGAAGTCTACAGGTTATTCTAACTCTTGTGATTGGAGCTATTGCATTAGTTGCATTCTCTATTCGTCAAACGAAGATGAAAGAGCCAATGTTAGATCTTAAAGCCTTTAAGTATCCGATGTTTACAATTGGTCTTTTATTAATTCTAGTCTGCATGATGGTACTGCTGTCTGCGATGATGATTTTACCTTTGTACTTACAAACATCATTAGCTTTATCAACCTTTGCCGCTGGCCTAATGCTTCTTCCTGGAGGAGTGATTAACGGAATTCTTTCACCGGTTATGGGGGGATTATTTGACCGCTTTGGTCCCAAATGGTTAGTTATCCCTGGACTTGTGATTGTAGCCGGCACCATGTATGGTTTTTCAACCGTAACGCTAGAAACGTCAACAGGGTTTATCGTTGCTCTGCACATTGCGCTTATGATAGCCATTTCGATGATTATGATGCCGGCTCAAACAAACGGATTAAACCAGCTTCCACCTGAGCTGTACCCGCACGGAACAGCAATTATGAACACTTTGCAGCAGGTTTCTGGCGCAATTGGAACAGCTGTTGGAATTTCCATTCTTTCCTCAGGTTCAAGAAGCTTCCTTGAGACGGTATCAGATAAAATGGATCCATTAAACCAAGTTCTTGCCTTTACCAACGGTGTTCAACATGCGTTCATCTTTGCGATTATTGTTTCAATTGTTGGATTGGTTATCTCGTTCTTTATCAAGAGAGTCAATGTTGAACAAAAAGCACATTAATAAAAAACACAGACCATCCAATGGTCTGTGTTTTTTAGATTTACGAGAAAATTTTAAGGTTCTGTATCAGCCGTATTAATTTTTAAAAATCTGAGGCATTTGATTTATCCTGCTGCGACTCACCTCCAAGCACATTTTAAACAAAAAGTGAAGGCCATTAAATAGAAATTCGTTGCTTAAAAGAAGGTTTTTTTTGTAATAAGTGGACACTATAAGAAGAACTAGATAAAGTACGTTGAGGTGAGTTCGCTTATGATATCAAGAAAACACTTAGGATTTAATCTATCTATAATAGCGATTCCATGGTTGTCGTTGTTATTTATAGGGAAACGCAGCATAAGACGTTATTCGTTAGCAGGGGTTTTTATTATTATCTTAGAAATTATTAATCATTTGTATGGGCATCAGAGGAAGTGGTGGAGGTTCTACGACAAAAAAGATTCGTTTATAAAAGATGAACTTCCTTTTAGCATTGGGCCTTATATGCCACTTTCAATGTGGCTGCTTAAATCTTCGTATGGCAACTTTAAGAAGTTTATATTATTGAATATTATAGTTGATGGAATCTTTGCTTTTTACTTTATTGATGTTCTTAAAAGGTTGAAAATTGTAAGTCTAAACCGATTAAGTCATTTTCAATTTTTTATCTACCTTCATTACAAAGCATATTTGTTATATGGAGTGCAGTATTTATTTGAAAAGGTGAAAAAATGGAGTTGATTTAAAACCTTAAGTGGGATTACGTAGGCACCATTTTTTAATTTCGTAGATATAGACATCCCCTTATTATTCAAGCAATTGAACATGAATTTGATGTCTAAACTGTTGAGATCAAATTGACAAACGGAGATACTGTATCAGTCATGATTGATTAGTGATTTGCTTATGTTATATTTCAATCTTTAATGTAATTTAAAGTTAAATATATAGAAGAGAGCTGTTTTGAAGAATCAGCTCTCTCTTTTGTATGTTCCCATAAATCATTCATATAGATAGTATTCCAAATAATACAGCCACAATCGTCATAACTAACGCTGTTCCAATGGCATACTTGGCAGCAAAGCGAATATGGTCACCTATATCAATGCCAAGGAGTCCTACTAAGACATAAATAGAACCTTGAAGTGGACTTAATAGATGCAAGGGTTGCCCTAGTAAAGAAGCTTGACCAATTTCTAGTGGAGGGATGCCAAAGTGAGCAGCCGTTTCAGACATAATAGGAATAATCCCGAAATAGAAGGGGGCATTTGCCATAAAAAATGTGAATGGCATACTTATAAGGGCAACAATTACTGTTAATTTTGGGCCAAGAGCATCAGGAATAACGGCTATTAAAGTATCCGCCATAGCTTTAACAATACCTGTTCCATCTATAATTCCAGTAAATATACCTGCAGCAAATATCATGGAAACCACCGTTAATATATTCCCTGCATGAGCATGCAAACGTTCCTTTTGATCTTGTAAATTTGGGTAATTAACAATCATCACGATAGCAAAACCAATCATAAACAAAGCTGGTAATGGTAAGAACCCTAGAACTAAAGCAGTAAGAAGTAAAAGTGTTAAAGCTAAGTTAAACCAAAATAATTTTGGACGCTTTATTGATGCATCCATTCCTACATCAAGAGCTGCAGCAATTTCATTATTAAATTCTGTATCTATATTGATAACTCCCAGTCTTTTACGCTCGCGTCGTCCAAGGAAATAAGAAACCCCTAAAACCCAGATAGTTCCTGCAATCATAGAAGGAATAAGTGGTAATAGCAAGTCTGTTACATCTGCTTTTACAGCCGCCGTAGCTTGTACAGCAGGACCACCCCAGGGAGTCAAATTCATAATACCCATTGCTAACGCAGGAATACAGGCTAGAATAAGTTTATTCATACCTAATCGATTGTATAGTGGGAGAAATGCAGTTACTACAATTAGATATGTAATGGTACCGTCACCATCTAAAGCAACTATTAAAGAAAGTACTGCAGTACCCATTACAATTTTTAGAGGATCACCGCCAACCATCTTTATAATCTTCGCTACTAAAGGATCAAATAATCCTGTATCAATTAACACCCCGAAATAGAGAATGGCAAAGATAATCATAATTGCTGTCGGAGCAATGGTTTCAAGACCCTTCATCATCATTGGTCCTAAATCAGTGAAGCCGCCCAATAAAGCAAAAACAATAGGAACCACTGTTAATGCACTGAAGGCAGACAAACGCTTACTCATGATTAAATACATAAATACTACAATCATCGAAAAACCTAAAAATGTTAACATATTATACCCCCTCTAGAACTTTCTTTCATTTTCCCTCTTGTTTATCTTTAATGTCATACTTTTTAAATTCTCATGAAACTATTTAACTATCATTCTTTATTATAAAGCTGCTTTGCACAATCATTCATTAGTAGAAAACAATTGGCTTTTTTTACATATTATTGGTTTAAAACCTGGTATCAGAACGAATGTAAGGGTTTACAAAAAATCTAGCGTGAATTCCCCGCTTAAGCCCACCGTATATATAGAATCATTAATAGATTATTTTCTATTCTCGTGTTTCTTTAACTAATCACTCCTTTACTAAAATCTTTTGTTGATGATTGCTTAGAACCAAAGGTAGCGCTCTCATCATTTGCGTGTTAACAAGCAAAATACAAGTGTTAGGATTAATAAACTTATAGTCACTTTGTAATATCTTAGTAGGGGAGCAGTCAGATATCTCCGGATGATATCTAAAAATGATTTTACAGAACTAACTATATTCATTATTACAACTCATTGTTTGAAGTAATAATTATTACTTTTTATTTAATTGTTGTAATAATTGTGACTATTTAAAAGTATACTATCATGGCTTCTAATGAAAAGTAAATGTTTTTTTATAGAAATGAAAAGTGAAAGGGAAGTATTAGACTTAAATGAAAAAATAAAAAAGTGGTAAAAACATAAAATATCGAATTATTTTATACATTCGATATTTCATGCTTTTACCACATTCGTAAATTTAATCAGTGTAATGATAATTAATTTTTGTAAGGATTGAAGTGATTTTATCGAGACGATCCTTTGTCTTTTCTGGATAATTTATAGCTATCGCACTTACAAGATAATCGGCCACAAGTAGCGACGCTATAGGTGAATTATGAAAAGCGATACTACTCGAGCTACAAGTCAGTACTAAATCTGAGTACTTAACTAAAGGAGAAGAATAACTGTCGGTAATTGAAATGACCTTGGCATCGTTACTTTTGGCAGCTGTTACAAACTCAACAGTTCTTCTAGCGTACCTTGGAAAGGAGGTTGCAATAACTAAATCTTTAGAAGTTAAAGTAATTCCTTTATCCACCCAATCACTTAAGTCAGAGACAATTAGCTCACAGTTTCCGAGTAGTCGATTAAGCCCAAAAGATAGATGCTGTGCCACGGGTAAACCACTTCTAACGCTTGTACAAAATAGTCGTTCTGCAGAGACAATCATTTCTAACGCTTTATTTAGGCTCTCTGTAGAAATCATTTCTACTGTTGATTGAATGTTATTGAATTGACTTTCTGCACAGCGCATCCACAAATCACTCTCATCTAAGCCCTTCAAATTTGTTTCTAATCTGATTTGAGGAGCAGCATTGTTACGTAAAAGCTCCTGAAGTCCTTTTTGAAACTCTGCATATCCAGAATAGCCTAGACTAAAAGCTAATCTCATTATCGTGGTCGTACTAGTTTTTACTGTCAAAGCCAATTGATCAACCGTTAAAAAAGCTACATCGACAGGATTTTTAAGGATATAGTCTGCTACTCTCCGTTGAGTTTCTGTTAGTTGTGAGATATTATCTTTTAATTTTAATATTGGATTTTCCATACCTTCGCTCCAATTAAACAGATTATATTGTAAATTTTATTTTTTTAAGCATATAAAAAGTATTTATCACAATACTTACTTGAATTTTAGCATGTTTACTTTTTTATGTAAAAATGTTTCTTCTAAGTAATAAAGCTTAGGATATGTTTTTCCTGTGCTTTATTTATAAAAATAGATTTACTTTATTAGGTACCGGTGATAAGATACATTTAAGATTATAGTAATAAATATTACTTAAATAAAAAATGTAGTAATTTTTATTACTTTATTTATTTTTTACGATGTTTTTCTATCTTTTTCAAAAATGCAGCAAATAAACTGTAGATATTCTGCGAATAGGGGGGGGCAATATCTAATTTTATTACTTTAATTTTGTAAGCGTTATCCTGAGTAGAGCATTGATTAGAATATATTAAAATTGAAGAGGAGTGTATATCAGTGAGTAATTTAGCACCAGTATTATCTGAAGACATTATTAAGAGAGCAAACCTTCTTAATACAACTCTTATATCCGATGCAATGGGGTGTACAGGCTCAATGGATTGTAAAATTAAGCCTGTATCTACAGGAATGAAGGTAGTTGGAACCGCTCTAACTGTAAGTTTAAGACCTGGAGATAACTTATTTCTTCATCAGGCAATCTATGACGGTACAGAAGGATATGTACTAGTTGTAGATGGAAAGGGGCATACGGCAAATGCTTACCTTGGAGAATTAATGGCAGCTGCAGCTAAAGCTATTGGACTTGAGGGGATTATTATAGATGGGGCAGTTCGGGACAAAGAGACCCTTAGTCAATCAGGATTTCCTGTTTTCTCAAAAGGATTTATTCCGAATGGTCCTCTTAAAGATGGTCCAGGTGAGTTACATAAACCTATTTCTTGTGGAGGCGTAGCTGTTATTCCAGGAGATCTAATTATAGGTGATGATGACGGAGTTGTTGTAGTTCCAAAAGAAAAGATTGAAGAGGTTCTTTTTAAAGCCGAAAAAAAACTAGAGTATGAGAAAACACGTTTAGAAACGATCGAAGCATTTGAAAGAGCGCGTCTGCAAGGTGAATCTGGAGGTAACATTCAGCCTTCATGGTTAAGAGAACAGATGAAAGCATATGGATTATAAACAGAAGGGAGAGCTTTAAAGTGAAATTAGGTTTTATTGGATTTGGAGAGGCGGCCTTTGAGTTATCAGTTGGCTTAAAAGGCGAAGGTTTAGAAACCATTTTTGCTCATGATGTTATGATAGACCATCCTACATATGGTCCACAAATTAAAGAACGAGCTGCTCAAGCTCAAGTAGAACTTCTTTATAGACCCGAAGAAGTTTTAAAACAAGTAGATATAGTAATAGTAGCAGTACCCGCAGATAAAGCACTTGAAGTTAGTGAGATGCTAAAACCATTTATAAAGAAAGAATGTATCTATGTAGATGTATCAGCTTCCACTCCTATCGTGAAGCAAAAAATTAACATAAATATACAAGAGAAGAATGCATTCTTCGCAGATGCCGCAATGCTAGGTCCCCTGCCAGTTTATAAACATAAGGTTCCTATTTCAGCAAGTGGTAATGGTGTAGATCGACTGATTTCTTTAATGACTCCGTACAGTATGGACATAACTAAAGTAAGTGAAAAACCTGGTGATGCCTCTGCTGTAAAGCTAATTCGCAGCATTTATATGAAAGGTGTAGTTGCTCTTTATCTAGAGTTATTAGAAGCTTCTCATGAATTTAATGTAGAACAATTAGTCTTAGATTCTATTAGTGAAACTTTAGATAGTAAGAGCTTTAGAGAAACAATGAACCGATTGGTAACTGGAACCTCTATACATGCATTAAGAAGATCAATTGAGTTAGACGGCTCTATTCAAATGCTAGAGGCTTCTAATTTAAATTCTGTTATGTCTAGAGCAGCAAAAAGTAAGTTAGAAACATTGGCTTCATTTAATTTAAAAGAAAAGTTTAAAGGACAAAAGCCAGATCATTGGTTGGATGTTATCAAAGCATGTAAAGAAGATGCTGCTGTAAACAATTAAATAAACTAATCTATTATATCAATAGTAAGAGACGGGGAGATTTACTTGGGAACATGGAATTTTCAAAGCGGTTCTATTTGGTTAGAAAAGGGGTTTATTCCTAATAAGTCTACAAGTATAGCAGCTACTCATAATATTTCCAGAGATATTCATTTATCAGAATCAAATTTAATTGTAACAGCCCTAGGAGATTTTTGATGTGGGTGGTTACTGTAATCAATGCTTATTCAAGAGAACATAATATTATCATGTTTGAATTTAACACAGAAAGGGAGGCAAGAGAAACTTTCGTGAAATTACAAAACCATAAAATTTTTTCTGAAATTATCTGTTGCTATAATCCAGCTTCTCCTCTAGCTGTTAACTGAGTTCTTTTAAGCTTAGGAAATCTACTAAAAAAAGATAGTAAAGAAAGCCAAGCAAAATGAGTGAGCACGCAAATATAGTAATTCTCCAGAGCTTGACAATAAAAGAGATGTAAACGTTATGTTTAAAAATAAGATAGTGTTGGTAGCCAATGGCGGCCCAGGAATTAGAAAGGCTGCTTTCCATGATCAAACTTGTGGAAATTAAAAAATACCTCATATGACACTTATATAAAAGATAATTGCAGGTAAGGAATTATAAAAGAGGTTACAGGAAGAACTGTAACCTCGATTAAAACAACTAGAATTATATGTGTGTGAATTCTTATATAAGTGATTTTGCATTTCTCCCTAAAATATAAAAGCTACGTTAGAAATCCTCTTTTATTAAGTAGCACCTCAGTTGATCTCATTTCTTTCTTTTGAATCCAAAACTCGCGATATAGGCTATTACTAACGAAATAACCGCAGCAACACTAATTTTTATGTAAGAAATCCCCAAAGCCCAAGGACCATATTTATGGGAGTTCAAATGATACATAGACCACCATTCTCCACCTTGGCCTTTAGAAAAAGAGAAGATGATCCATAGAAGAAGCAAGAACAGAAACCATACAAAAAAGATGATACTATTAGCGATTTTCTTATTTATTGGTTAACCCTCCATCTCATAATTTATAGGTAATGTGCTTATCTCTTATTATAGTAACAGTAATCGGAAAAACGTAAGAGTTTTTATTGAAAGAGGCTGAGTAATCTAATTGATGTCTGCTTTGTGTAATACTAAAATTAAACCTAGCAACCTAAAAACATAAGTAGTAAAAGCATAGAAGGGAGGAGGAATAAATGAGTGATCTTGAGTTCTCTGAACGAACCTATACAATCTCTAACTTCAAACAAAATGGGTATGAAAAACTTGTCCTATCTAAACCACTTGATCAATACGAAGCGGAAGTTCCAGTTACAAGGCAATGGTTTTGGAGTACGGATATAGGAGAATGGGAAGAAGTTGAAATTACGGTAGAGGGAAATAGTGAAAAGCCATATGAGGAATTTATTGAAATGGCTGATTCTATATTGAAACAATTACATATCTATCTTGAACGGTCATTGAAGTATTTAAAGCAGTGCATCTCTATACAAAAATTTAGTGTCTATTATCTGTCCGCTGTAAGCTTTGGGCGGCTTTTAAATTTTGACGGACATATTCTTGCGGGATTTTCTTTAGCTTTTGTTTACGGGGATTATCCCAATGTATTTCAATATAAAGTAAAGTTCAACAGAAGTGGATGGCCTATTGGGTTTGAAGGTGGACCGCTACAAAAAATCAGAGTAGAGAACAACATATTAGTTTGTGACTATATATTTAGGGCGAATTTTTCAACAGCAGTTAAAGAGGGGAATGTATATTAAATGAGTGAATTTAATGAAAAAAAGACATTTGAAAAAGAGTTCTCAGAAGACGTAATTGACATAGCAGCGGTTACAGGTTCAGTAGGGATTGGTGCTGGAATGTCCAGTGAAGAGACGTTATGGACAGCATCAATTGATTTAATTGCATGGAAAAGTTTAGATGAAAATGAAGCTGTCAAAAAAGAAGAGATACAGCTTAGATGGTTAGTGGACGAGGAAGAAGTGGAAAAAGCAATGAATCTACTGCAAAGTAATACCGTTGTAAAGCTACAAGTACGTACGGGAACGGATTCAATGATGCTCGTTAACATTCTGGAAGCAGAGTATGAAGACGAAGAGTTAGAAACGATAGTAAAAAAATCAGTGAAGCCGGTTTATTATTATGATGAGATATTTGGCAAGTTTACACTTGAAAAAAGTGTTAAAGTTTTTGAAAAAAACATTTCGTGGGTTAATGAACAGTGCGAGCTGTATTTTGATTGGCATGAAGATGAAAGTATGATGGAGTCTGCGCTGAAGACCGCACATACACTTTTTGAAGAGCAGGACAAGTGGAGCCAAAAAATTAGAATGTATGCCGCAGCGGAACTGGTCGATTTAGCAAACGATTGGCTACAGGAAGAGGATGAAATAGAGGAAATGACAAAAGAAATGTTTATGGATTTGATGAGTTTAGACACTATATCCGTTTATCCGGAAGGTGATTTTGATTTTTATTTTTCTGATGGAGATATGTTTGCAGGCCATAGCATCATTGTAGAAGGAAATATAAACGGGACTTTTACTAGGGCTCAAATTGCAGGATGAATAGATTGATTAAATGATAGTTGAAAAACAATTATGTAGTTTAAGAGAAGGCTTTTATCCTTCTCTTTTTTAATTCAATCTTGTTTTTCCTCTTTTTAGGACTTGGAGCGTATACGAATTACCGTGCTGCTTACACGGATTTATATGAGTTTTTTTGTAAGAGTAAACGTTTACTATTAAGTTATTCTATGATAATTATATTTCTCTGTGATTTTTAACGATTAAAAGCAGTTTTCTGTCTTTATTTATCAGAAAATAAAAATTATATTGACAATTAACCGTTTACATTTTATGATTAATTACGTAAACGTTTACTATAAATTTAAAGTTAAAAACTAAAACAACAAAGGGGATGTTTTTAATGAAAAACAAAGTAAAATGGAGTGGCGTATTTCCAGCAGTTCTTATCCCATTCAAGGACGACTATTCAATTGATGAAGAAGGTTTTCGCTCTTTAGTTCGCTGGGTTGCAAGTCATGAAGGGGTTAATGGAATTGTAGTAAATGGACATACGGGAGAAATTATGACTTTACTACCTGAAGAGCGTGCAGAGGCTGTAAGAATTGCAGCTGACGAATTAAAAGGGCGTATTCCTGTTATCTCTGGTGTATCGGCAGAAGGAACAATCGAGGCTATCCAACATGCGCAAGCGGTAGAAAAAGCAGGAGGAAGTGGGATCCTTCTGATGCCTCCACATTCTTGGCTACGATTCGGGATGCAAGAAGAATCACCTGTTCAG
Source organism: Priestia aryabhattai B8W22 (assembly GCF_000956595.1). GTDB lineage: Bacteria > Bacillota > Bacilli > Bacillales > Bacillaceae_H > Priestia > Priestia aryabhattai. The sequence goes on from NZ_JYOO01000020.1 coordinate 58,358, forward strand.
TTTTTTAAAGATGTGGCAGAAGCGATTAACATCTCAATCGTTGTTCACCAATATCCAACTTGGACAAAAACTTCGTATACAACCAGTCAATTATTAGAAATGGCTGCTATTCCGAACGTTGTGTCTATTAAAGTCGGACAACGAGATATTGCACAATATGAAGTAGATATTCGAGCACTAAAAAAGAATGCGCCTGATGTTTCACTGTTAACGTGTCATGATGAATACTTGTTACCTACTTTAGTTCAAGGAATCGACGGTGCATTAGTTGGATTTGGTTGTTTTGTGCCAGATTTAATCGCAGAACTAGTGAAATGTGTGAAAGATCAAGACTTAACGGCTGCGAATGCTGTGTATGACCGTATCTTTGAATTAAAGCAGGCTGTATATAAAATGGATGAGCCTTCTTCTACTTCTCATTTGCGTATGAAAGAAGCGATGTATCAACGTGGATTAATTAGTAGTTCATTAGCGAGACGTCCAGTATTACCTTTAAAAGAAGAAGAAGTAGAAGAAATTCGTCAAGGCTTACTGAAAGTCGGATTATTAAAAGATGAAGTGAAAGCGTAATAAACATTGTAGATAGTGGTTGCAAGATTGCAACCACTATTCTTTAGTATTTAGGTGGGACTCGTTTATAATAGATAGATATACTTGACCCACGGAGGTATGTACTATGAGCGTAAGTATTAAGGACGTGGCACTTAAAGCTGGTGTGTCAACAGCTTCTGTCTCACGAGTATTGACAAATAAACCTGGTGTTGGCGCGAAAACCGCAGAACGAATTCGTAAAGTAATGGAAGAATTAGATTATCGTCCTAATTTAGGAGCTAGAGGACTTGTTAAACAAAACACAGGAAATATTGCAGTTGTGGTTCCACGAGGATCATTTATTTTGAACAATCCATTTTTTTCAACCGTTTTAGAAGGAATAGCGAAAGGAATCGACCAAACAGACTATAATATGATGATGTCATTTACCTCTTCTCAACAGAAGCGGTTGCTTGAAACTCAGGCTGTAGACGGGGTTATTCTTTTTGCACCTAGAAATGAGGAGCTAAGTCTAGAATGGTTAGAAAGTATTCGACTACCGATTGTCGTAGTGGGGAGCTATTTAGAAGGATCTCCTTTCCCGTGCGTGCGACCGGATGATGAAGATGGTATCAAACAAGCAGTGGATGCTCTTTATCAGCTAGGACACCGGAATATCGGAATCGTAAATGGGCCGATGAGTTCCATGCATAGTGTCAGGTGTTTAAATGGATATAAAAAGAAAATGGATGAACTAGGTTTACCTTTTTCTTCTGAAAACGTATTTGAGATTGATGAGTTTGACGCTTTAAAAGCAACAACAGAAGTAGCGACATTTTTAAAGAAACATAGTAACATTACAGCAGTCGTTTGCTCATCTGATTATTTAGCTATCGGTGTTATTAAGGCAGCCAACATGCTTGGACTATCTGTACCCAAAGATTTATCTGTGGTCGGGGCAGATGATGTTCCGATTTCAGATTTTATCACACCTGCTTTATCTACAGTGCATGTCGATTTATTAGGTATTGGTCAAAGAGCAACCTCGATACTGATGAATATGCTCGAAGGAAAACAGATTCGAAAAAAAGATGTCGTATTCAATATGGAGTATATTAACAGATCTACAACCGATAGTCCAAAACATAACTAAGATTCATACCTAGGCTCTAAAAAGATTTTAGAGTCTACTATTTGCTGCCTTTAACTGTAAACCCTTTCATTGAATTCCTGATTTAATAAGTTTTGTTTTACGTATCTTAGGGTGATTGTCATTCCGATTTGAGGGAATTGTTATTAAGGAGGATTTATGTATGAATACAGAATTGAACAGAAATTCTTCAGAACCTACTAAGAATATCAGCTATGATTACGAAGAAATTGGTTTGTCTAATCGTGCTACCGAACTGCTTACACGGATAGAAAGCGTTCCCTTTTCACGTTGGCATATTAAACCACGCGTAATTATGGGTTCAGCCACGTTTTTTGATGCTTTTGACGCGTTATCTCTGGCATTCGTTTTACCCGTGTTAATTGGAATATGGAATTTAACCCCTGGTCAAATCGGTATTCTTATCGGTTCTGGATATCTTGGACAAGCAATTGGAGCTATCTTCTTTGGGTGGTTGGCGGAACGATTTGGACGTGTCTATAGTGCTAAATGGACCATTTTTTTAATGTCAGTCATGAGTATTGCTTGTGCATTTGCAGGTAATTTTCATGCGCTACTGTGGCTACGGTTCGTACAAGGTATCGGAGTAGGTGGTGAAGTTCCTGTTGCTGCAGCTTATATAAATGAACTTTCAGTTGCACAAGGGCGCGGACGTTTTTTTATGCTATATGAAATGATTTTCCCTCTTGGGTTAATGATATCTGCACAGATTGGTGCTTTAGTTGTACCTAGCTTTGGATGGAAGTGGATGTTTTTAATCGGTGGTATCGGCGGGTTACTTGTTTTTTTATTTTTCTTTAAGCTGCGTGAATCGCCTCGTTGGCTAATTTCAAAAGGCAGGTTTGACGAAGCAGAACGAGTAATTGAAGAGATTGAATCGAGTACAGATAAACGTATAGAAGCAAAAATTAGTGCACCTCAAGCAGTAGTAAAAGGTAATTGGAGAGAATTGTTTTCCCCTTTTTACCGCAGTAGAACGTTAATTGTATGGACACTTTGGTTTTCTTCCTACTTTGTTGCGAATGGGCTTAACAACTGGCTTCCAAGTTTATATAAAACCGTGTATAACCTTCCATTGGAGGAATCTCTACATGCAGCGTCACTAACAAATGTGATTCAAACAGTAGCTGTGTTTGCTTGCGCATTACTGATTGATAGAGTGGGACGTAAAAGGTGGGCAACTATTGCTTTTCTAGTTGTAGGATTACTTTTAACAACCCTTTGGTTTAACGGTGCCAAATCTGCTGAAAGTGTTATGTATTTAGGTTCAGCAGCATACGGCGTCATGGGAACAATTACAGTTCTTCTCTATCTCTATACACCAGAAATTTATCCAACACGTATGAGAGTACTTGGAATCGCGTTTGCGACAGCATGGTTGCGACTAGCTTCGGCTATTGCTCCTACGATACTTGGCTTTGTGTTAGGGGCTAAGGGAATTACCTCTGTTTTTGTTCTGTTTGCTTGTGTAGCTGCAGTAGGTGCATTTATGGCATTTAAGATGATTGAAACACGTGAAAAGGTTTTAGAAGATATTGCTCCATAAAAGAACGAGTTCAAAGAGATAAGGTTAAGCCAATCTTATCTCTTTTATTAGTGAGTGCTGCTATTCATTTAGGAAAAAGAGTAAAGGTATAAATAAGAATGAAGAGTACAAGCCCTGTTTTGACTGACATGAAGAGAAAAATATGATGAAGTCTGCGCTGAAGACCGCACATAAACTTTTTGAAGAGCAGTATAAATAGATGGGGTGAATGATAGTTAAAAACAAGTATATGTTTTAAGAGAAGGGGTTTATCCTTCTCTTTTTTTATTTAATCTCATCTTATATTCATTTTCTTATTTAATCTATACCCAGAGTATGTGCCACCAAATATGGCAACAAACATAACGATCCAGATTCCTATCCACACCGAAATCGTATTAAAGCGTCCCTTTGCTACATGATTTTATTAGGTATTTCTTTTTATCAAGCAGCTCCTTAATTGATTTTATCTTTTTCTGTTAAATTTAAAACTCACTATATAAGCTATTACTAACAAAATAACAGAATACTATTTTTTATGTGAAAAAGTTCTAAAGCCCGAGGACCATATTTGTGCAAATTCACCAGGTAAGATAGTTCACCATCGTTCACTTTAACCGTTAGAAAAAGAGGTGATGAGGCATAGAAGAAATAAGGTTTCCTTCGTAAAGTAAATATTTTCACATCAAAATGGGTCATTGACAAAGAAAGTTCAGAAAAATATAATACTTATTATATTCTAATATTTTAATGCTTAAATGTTTAAAAGCAGCTAGGAGTTTACATATGACTCATACATTATCCTTAAATTCTTTATGCAGGCTTCATACAAATCTAGCAGAAGTCGATATTCAAAAGATTGATGAAGTTGCTAAAAATTTGCCGCTTATTGCTGATTTAAACCGAGCAAATGTGTTTATCGATTGTTTAACAAAAGAAGGACAGCATGCAGTTGTAGTGGCAGAAGCTGCACCAGAAACTGCACCGTCAGTTTATGAACGTCCAGTGGCAGGGAAATTTGTGTACGAAGCGTTTGAACCAGCAGTATTTTACACGCTGAAAAATGGAAAACCGATGTCTTTAAATCGCGCCTTAACACAAGAAGGAAAAACGGTAGAACAAAGTGTGGTTCCTATTAAAGGATTTAATAATCGTGTAATTGCTACATTGATTATGGAAAAAGATATCAGTGAAATGGTTGAACGTCAAGAAAAAATGAAAACGTTATCAAACACAAATGACACGTTAAGCGAAATTTTAATGGAGATGACAGAAAATGCTTCGCTTATTCCAGAGTTTATTGGAGAGGCCCTTTTCTTTATTGATCCTAATTTAAACATTCTATATTTTAATTCAGCTGCTTTCAATTTGGTTTCTGAAGTCTGTTCCTCAGAATGTAAGGTAGGGAATCAAATCATCGAATATTTCCCTTGTTTAGAAGAGTTATTTTATCATCCAGAAAAGTTGTTTATGCAAGAAGTGACTATTTTGAATAAGGTATTTCAAGTCAAAAAAGTTAGTTTAAAACAAGAAAGCTCAACGAATGGTGCTTTTATTACATTTCGAGATATGACTGAACTTAGAGAGCGAGAAAGAGAACTTGTTGTCAAATCAGTCATGATTCAAGAAATTCATCATCGTGTCAAAAATAATTTACAGACTATTGCGAGTTTATTGCGTCTTCAGATGAGAAGGGGCCTTCCTGAAGAAAGTAAGGCTCATTTTGTCGAGAGTCTTAACCGGATTTTAAGTATCGCTTCTGTGTACGAGATTATTCTTTCCAACTCTAGTGTAGACAATGTAGATATTCTTAGTTTGATTGAGAAAATTGGTAATATGCTAGTGTATAGCGCCACGGATGAAAATAAAAATATTTCAATTGAATATTCGGGCACTCAGCTTTTTACAGAGTCGGATAAAGCTGTCTCTATAGCATTAATTATTAATGAGCTTATTCAAAACTGTATGAAACATGCGTTTAAGGGGCGAGAAGAAGGTAACATTCACGTTTCTTTTCAACAGAATAACCATGAGATAGAGGTTATAATTAAAGATAATGGTATTGGGTACTCAAAAGAAGCCAAGCCATCTTTAGGGTTAGATATAGTTACCATGATGGTCACTCACGATTTATCTGGTCAATTTTCAATTGAGAGAACTTCAAATGGCACCATGGCATTAGCTAGGTTCCCATTAGAAAGAGGGGGACACCATGACTAAACGAATTATAATTGTTGAAGATGAGTCAATTGTACGACTAGATTTATCAATGATGCTCTCTGATAATGGTTATGAAATAGTAGGAGAAGCCGGAGATGGTGAAAAAGCGGTTGAATTAGCTTTTTCACTAAAGCCAGATCTAATTATTATGGATATAAAAATGCCTAAGTTAAATGGACTAAAAGCAAGTGAAATTATTTCAAATAAATATAATATTCCTATTCTGCTGTTGACAGCATACAGTCAGAAGGAGTTTATTGATAAAGCGAAAAAAGCGAATATAGTAGGCTATTTAGTAAAACCAATCTCTGAATCCAATTTAATTCCAGCAGTTGAAATTGCTTTACAACAAGCAGAAAATGCAAAAATGTATGAGCAAAAAGTTCAGGAAATGAATAATGAACTGAAGAAACGAAAAATTGTTGAAAAAGCAAAAGGAATTTTAATGGATAAATATAATTTAACAGAAGATCGTGCTTTTAAAAAAATGCGGACTATTAGCATGAAAAAGCAGGTTACACTAGAGAAGTTAGCAAAACACATCATTGAGAAATATGGAACTTAACCTCACTATACAAGTAAATAGTTTGAGCAAAGGTGCTTAGTGGTTTTAAGTGATAAAAAACCACCTGGCACCTTTTTGTCTTTTTTAAGGGAATAATTTTAATCTTTCTCTAGTAGCAAAGCTCTTAACAGGTTACTTCATACGCTTTAAATAGATAGAAATAGTTAAACTATTATCTATTTAAATAAAAATCATCATATAGGGGGAATTGGGTGTGGTTATCATCGGGAAAATCGTGATTTATATTATCATGACTTGTGCAGTGTGTGGGGCTATTGCTGCGATTAGAAATAGTGATGAAGGGTTAGGAAAGCAATTCATGGAAGGATTGCATTCTATCGGGTATATTTTTATACCAGCGGCTGGTATTATGGCTGCAACTCCATATCTTTCGTGGTTTATTAGTACGGTATGCGGTCCTTTTTTCTCAGCTATTGGGGCAGACCCTGCTATTGCTGCCACCTCTATCTTAGCAACGGATATGGGAGGATATCAATTAGCACACGTATTAAAAGAGTCGTATGAAGGATGGGTCATGGCCATGATAGTAGGATTTATGGCCGGAGCAACCATTGTATTTTCGATTCCAGTAGGACTTGCCATGCTTGATAAACGCGACCATAAATATATGGCGCTGGGCGTTATGTCAGGTGTGTTAACGATTCCTATCGGTGCTTTTATTTCAAGTGTTTTGATTATGGTAACCAATTCTGATGTGCGTGAAATTATTTCCACTACCAGTGATTCAACATACGAATTTACGCTAAGTTATTTAAAAATTATTTTGAATTTATCTCCACTTTTATTATTTGTTGTTCTATTAGCGGTAGGACTATATTTCCTGCCTGATTTAATGATTAAAGGATTTATGTGGTTTGGGCGTATCATGGATGCTGGAATTAAGCTAGTTCTTGTTTTCTCCATTGTTGAAATTTTTACGGGCTTATTCTCTCATTTATTTGGAAGCTGGGGATTTCATCCAATCATGGCGGATAAAGCCGATCAATTTCGTGCGCTAGAAACAGCAGGTTATATTGGAATCATGCTTGCTGGTGCATTTCCAATGGTTTATTTGCTTCAAAAATATGCAGGAAAGCCGCTTGAAGCTTTAGGGAAAAAACTCGGATTAAGTAAAGAAGGAAGTGCAGGTATTTTAGCTACGATTGCTAATATTTTAGCGATGTTTAAGCTCATTCGCAGCATGCCTCCAAAAGACAAAGTTATTAATATTTCGTTTGCAGTTTGCTCGGCATTTTTATTAGGAGATCATTTATCTTTTACAGCCAATTTTCAGCCGACATTAATTCTTCCAGTTATTATCGGGAAGTTCTCAGCAGGTTTAATAGGCATTGGTTTAGCATATTGGCTATCTGTTCCAAAAGCCTTAGAGCTAGAAAAAAGGATCGCGAAGCAGGCATTATTGGAAAAGACGAGTACTTAAGTTCAGCAGCTGAAGAAAATGAAGAGGCAGAAGAAAAAAGCAGTAAGACACAAGTGATGTAAGTATTGTATAGAGTTTGTACGATAAGGGAGAGGTAATTTTTATGAGTGAAGAAAAAAAGCGTTTTATCCAAGAGTTTGTTCCTGGAAAACAAATTACATTGAGCCATTTAATTGCAAATCCAGATCCGGATATGTTCGAAAAATTAGGTATACAGCAAGAAGGAGCTCTAGGCATTCTAACATTGACTCCCAGTGAGACCGTTATTATTGCAGGTGATTTGGCTACAAAAGCTGCACATGTTCAATTAGGTTTTTTAGATCGTTTTACAGGAAGTCTTGTTATTGTGGGGAGCGTTTCAGAAGTAGATATGGCCATGAGAGAAATCAATCGTTTTCTCTCCGAAACATTAGGTTACACACCTTCAATTATCACAAAATCCTAATTGTATAGTAGGAAGGGGAGACTTATGCATAAAAAAAACAGAGCCATGCTCATTGGCTCAATTGGTGCCGGTAAATCGACATTAACAAATGCTCTGCTTGGAAAGCCGGTCGAGGCAGTTAAAACACAAGCTTTAATCTATTATGATTGGATCGTTGATACACCTGGAGAATATGTTGAAAATCCTTTTTTTTATAAAAATATTATGGCAACCGCTCTTGAAGTTACACATGTGTTATATTTGCACGACGCTACAAAGAAAAAGACATTCTTTCCACCCAATTTTAGTACAGGTATTAATAAGTTAGCTATTGGGGTCATTACAAAAAGTGATGCAGAAGATGCTGATGTGAGCTTAGCTATCAAAAAAGCAAGACAAGTAGTTGTAAATGGTCCTATTGTTGTCACTTCTTCCCTTAATAAAGAAGGGCTTGAAGAGATTCGAGCTTTGGTACAGTGCCAGTCTTTACAAGAGATGAAAGAGTGTAGTGATAATTGGAAATCGAAAACTATTATTTTTAAATGAAAACCTTTACATTTTGTAAGAAATCAGTTATATTCTAAATATACAAAAAAATTACGGGCAAAGGCGCCTTATACAGCTATCTTTCAGGAGATAGTTCGTATGAGGTGCCTTTTTTATTTGACTAAAACACGACTAATTAGCAATCAGTAATGACTAAAACCTTTTGCTGATTGAAGGTTGGCGAGGTGGAGGGATATGAAGCGATACGAACCGCTAAAAGAGGAGATTATCAGTGCAGGAATTGATATAGGAACAAGCACGACCAAAATTGTGTTAAGCCAATTTTCTCTGATGAATATGGCAGGAGGAACACACTTGCCGCGTATTGAGATTATTGATAAAGAAATTATTCATCGCAGCCCGATTTATCGAACACCACTTCTCACATCCACAACAATCGATATTGAAGCAATAGAGAAGCTTGTTAGAAATGAGTATGATAAAGCAAACGTTGGTTCTGAAGACATTAAAACAGGTGCAGTGATTATTACAGGTGAGACAGCAACTAAGCAAAATGCGGAAGAAATGATTCACCATCTTTCAAATCATGCCGGTGAGTTTTTAGTAGCAACTGCTGGTCCCGATCTAGAGGGAATTATTGCAGCAAAAGGATCAGGAGCTTACCAATACTCCAAAAAAACGAGCAAAACGATTGCCAATATAGATATTGGCGGGGGAACCGCTAATGTAGCAGTTTATCGAATGGGAAGGCTGTGTGGAACCTGCACATTGCATATAGGAGGCAGGCTGATTGAGTTTTCGGAAGATAAAATCAGTAGCATTTCACCACCCGTTAGAAACCTATTAAAAGAGTGGAATAGTACTCTTGCAAAAGGTGATGTAATGGTGGAAGAAGAGGTAAAGAATATAACAAATTATATGGCTGATGTGATTAGCCGAATGCTAACACGTACTATGACGGCAGAGGACAAGATACTACTTTTAGGGCATGAACCGAATTGGAAAGAAGAAATTGATGTCATTATGTTTTCTGGTGGAATTAGTGAGTGTCTCTATCAATATGAGTCTAAAGGTGTTGAACAAGCTCCTTACCACGACATAGGAATAATGCTTGCAGACTCTTTAAAAGATAGTCAGAGTTTGAAGGGATGGTCATGGATTCAGCCTGATGAAACCGTTCGCGCAACCGTTCTTGGTGCCGGTACACAAACGACTGAAATCAGTGGAGCCACGATTCAAGTAGAAACCAAAGATTTACCTGTACGAAATATACCTGTTTATCAAATTTCTTTTAAGGATGGGTTTCAAAAAAGTGTTCATCACTTAAAGGATGCTGTAAAAGATGCAATTGAGATACATGACCCGCAGCAGGAAGGACAAAATTTTGCCTTGTACTTATCTGGACTTCCATATGTAGGATTTCGAGATATTCAACAATTGGCAAAAGGTCTGCTAGAAGCAGTGAAACAAAAAAGTAAAAGAGATCAGCCGTTGATCATTGTTCTTGAAAGCGATCATGCCAAGGTATTAGGGCAAACGCTTGTTGCCCAAGATTCGTCGCAAAGCATTATTTGTATTGATCAAATTAAGGTGGAACACGGTGACTACTTGGATATTGGCCAATTGCTACAAACAAGTGTAGTACCGGTAGTAGTCAAAACCCTTACGTTCCATTCATAAGAAAGGGGGCTTCACTGTTGAAGTTACATACACATTATTTAGGTGCTGTTTATCAATTTTCTGATTTAAAAGATTTGTTTGCTAAGGCAAACGAAGAAAAGTCTGGCGACCGTCTGGCAGGTTTAGCTGCAGAAACCGTTCAAGAAAGAATTGCTGCAAAGGAAGTGCTTAGTGAACTAACACTTGCTGATATTCGCGAAAACCCAATGATCTCACCAGAAGAAGACGAAGTATCTCAAATTATTGAAAGTCAAGTAAATGAACCTATCTATCAATCGATGAAAAATTGGTCCGTAGCAGAACTTAGAGAGTATATCTTAAGTGATGAAACAACGGGTGAGGATTTAAAGAGGATTAGTCGAGGGTTAAATAGTGAAATTATTGCTGCAGTAGCAAAACTAATGTCAAACCTCGATTTAGTTCACGCCGCAAATAAGGTTGAAATTTTAACAAAATGCAACATTACTATTGGCCAAAAAGGAGTCTTAGCTTCTAGACTGCAGCCTAATCATCCTACAGATAATGTAGAGGGTATGATTGCTTCTTTAAAAGAAGGGCTGTCTTACGGAATTGGAGACGCTGTTATTGGTATTAACCCTGTAGATGATTCAGTTGAAAGTGTAAAACGGCTGCTCCACGCTACGAAAAATTTTATGAATGATTGGGAAATTCCAACTCAAAACTGTGTCTTAGCTCATGTTACGACTCAGATGAAAGCCATTGAACAAGGAGCACCAGCGGATATGATTTTTCAAAGTATTGCTGGAACAGAAGCCGCTAACCGTTCATTTGGAATCAGCGCAGCCTTACTAGAAGAGGCAAATCAATTAGCTAAAAGTCACGGAACAGGAACAGGGCCTCAGTGCTTATATTTTGAAACAGGACAGGGTTCTGAGCTATCAGCTGAAGCGCACTTTGGGATGGATCAGCTAACGTTAGAGTCTCGTAACTATGGGTTTGCACGTCATTATGACCCTTATATTGTAAATACCGTGGTTGGTTTTATTGGACCTGAGTACTTATATAACAACAAACAAGTTATTCGTGCAGGTTTAGAAGATCATTTTATGGCAAAGATGCATGGAATTCCGATGGGTGTAGATATTTGTTACACCAATCATATTAAAGCAGATCAAAATGATATTGAAGATTTAGGTGTATTGCTAACTGCTGCAGGCGTTAATTTTATCATTGCAACACCAATGGGTGATGATTGTATGCTTAACTATCAATCAATGAGCTACCATGATGTAGCGACTTTAAGGCAAACGATGGGGAAACAGCCTTCTCCTTTATTTGCAGAGTGGCTCGAGAAAATGGGGATTTTTGAACAAGGGAAATTAAGTAAATATGCAGGAGATCCAAGTATTTTTACAAGGTAGGTGATGAAGAAGATGAATCCTGAATTGATTGAAAAAATTACACGATCCATTGTCGAAAAGCTAGAAAAACAATCTAGCTTCGAACAAAGCTCTCCTACTGACGATAGTCAAAGCAGCGTAACTTTTTGGGCTCATACATCCAATGCAAATAAGAAAGTGATTAATGGTCCTATAGCTGAAGTAGTAGAAGCTGATTCGGCAAAGGAATTAATTAAATTTCCGAATATTCAAGAAGTTGATTCAACATCTCTGCCTGAAAGTAAAATGACTATTCCACAGGAAGAAAAAGATATTGAATCAAAACAGCAGGTGGCTGGTATTAAAAATCCAGTGAATCAAGAAGAATTAGATACATTAATTCAAAAAACACCTGCTCGAATCGGAATTGGCAGAGCAGGCTTACGTCCACGAACAGAAACATGGCTGAAATTCCGCTATGACCATGCAGCAGCCGTTGATGCTGTTTATGGCAATGTGAACGACGATCTCTTAAAACGATTGAATTTATTTAAAGTAAATACTCAGGTAACAGATAAAGAAGTGTACATTCGCCGACCGGATTATGGACGAAAGCTATCAGACGAAGCCAAAAAGTGCATTCAAGAAAAATGTACCAAATCACCAACTGTTCAAATTATTGTTTCTGATGGTTTAAGCTCCAAAGCCATTGAAGAAAATGTCGAGGACGTTTATTTATCTCTTCAACAGTCCTTAAAAAGTGCAGATTTAAATGTAGGCGTTCCGTTTTACATAGAAAAAGGTCGAGTTGCTGTAATGGATGACATTGGTGAACTTCTGACGCCAAAAGTGGTGGTACTTTTAATTGGAGAACGTCCGGGACTTATAAGTGCAGAATCCTTAAGTGCCTATTTATGCTATGAACCGAGAAAAGGAATGATTGAAGCTGAGAGAATGGTGGTTTCCAATATTCATAAAGGCGGCATTCCTCCAGTTGAAGCGGGTGCTTATCTCGGTACATTGGTTCAAAAAATTTTAAAATATGAAGCTAGCGGTGTATCGCTTGTTCAAAAAGAACAATAGAGGTGAATAGGAGTGGCTTTAACACGTATCCATGCTGACATTTTAGCCGTTCGTGTGATTCCAAATGTGGATGACGCTTTAGTTCAGCAGTTTAACTTGCAGCCTTACCATAGAAGTTTAGCCATGTTTACATCAAGTATTGATGATGTGGGCTATACAGCTTTAGACGAAGCCACCAAAAGAGCAGATGTTGAGGTAGCTTATGCCCGTTCCTTTTATGCTGGTGCTGCTCATGCGTCAGGTCCGCTATCAGGTGAAATGATTGGTGTATTAGCGGGTCCAAGTCCAGATGAAGTTAAAGCTGGCATTGATGCCATTTTACAAGTGACGAAATCAGATGCCTATTTTGAAGCATTAGATGAAGAAAAAAATCACGCGCTGTATGCACATGTGGTGGCAAGGACAGGTTCTTACCTTTCTAAAGAAGCAGGAATCGATATTGGCGAACCACTAGCTTATTTAATTGCCCCGCCACTAGAGGCTATGTATGGACTTGATGTAGCGCTTAAAGCAGCTGATGTAGAGCTTGTGAAATTTTTTGGTCCTCCTTCTGAAACAAATTTTGGCGGTGGTTTTTTAACAGGATCTCAATCAGCCTGTCAAGCAGCTGCTGATGCGTTCCGCCAGGCTATTTTAGACATTGCAAGAAATCCAGTTCATTATTAAAAAGCTTATAGACAGTAGAAAGGAGTTGTTGGATGTGCAGTTTGATCAAGATCTTCAATCTTTACAGGAGATGCGAAATGCAGTGGAAAAGGCAAAAGCCGCACAGCAGGTATACTTGAATTTTACACAAGAGCAAGTAGATCGCATCGTTGAACGAGTTGCCGAAGCAGCTTATTCTAAAGCGTTGGAATTAGCAAAAATGGCAGTTGAAGAAACGCGGATGGGTGTTGTAGAACATAAGAAAATTAAAAATGAGGTAGGATCTAGAGCTGTTTATGAATCAATTAAAAATGAAAAAACAGTAGGTATTGTTCACGAAGATAGAGCGAACAAAGTGGTAGAAGTCGCCTCTCCTTTTGGGGTTGTTGCTGGAATTATTCCTACAACCAACCCAACTTCAACGGCTATCTTCAAGACATTAATTAGTTTAAAAACTAGAAATGCTCTAGTGGTCAGCCCTCACCCCCGGGCAATGAACTGTACAGTAGAAGCGCTTAAAATTTGTGCGCGTGCAGCAGTCGAAGCGGGAGCTCCGGAAGGACTTATTGGTTGGATTTCCAATCCTTCTATGGCTGCAACCAATGAATTAATGAAGCATAAAGATGTGAATTTAATTTTAGCAACAGGCGGAAGTGCTCTCGTTCGCGCAGCGTATAGTTCTGGGAAGCCAGCTTACGGTGTAGGTCCAGGAAATGTACCTGTATATATTGAAAAAACTGCAAAGGTTGACCAAGCAGTAAAAATGATTGTCGATAGCAAAACGTTCGACAACGGCACGATTTGTGCAACCGAGCAAGCGATTGTTGTTGACCGTAATATTCAACAAATGGCTATTAGAGAATTAAAGAATAATGGAGCCTACTTCTTAAATTCAGAAGAGAAAGCCAAAATGGAAAAAGTGATTTCACCAATTCCAAAGAAGCTTAATCCAAATATTGTTGGTCAAAGTGCTGTAAAAATTGCTGAAATGGCAGGTATTACAGTACCTTCTGATACACGAATCTTAGTTGCTGAAGAGACAAAGGTGGCAAAGGATGTTCCGTTTTCGATTGAAAAGCTAGCACCTATTTTTCCATTGTATACAGCTAAGAACGAAGAGCAAGCAAGGGAATTATGTTTAAGCTTATTAAATCTTGGTGGAAGAGGTCACAGCTTATCGCTTCATACAAACGATGATGCGGTAGCTAAAACGTTTGCTCTTGAAATGCCGGTCTCAAGACTGATGGTCAACACACTCTCGTCAGTGGGAGCTGTGGGTGGTACGACTGGACTTAAGCCATCCTTTACACTAGGGTGCGGTTCGTTTGGAGGCAACATTACGTCAGACAATGTGACCGCTCGCCATTTATTAAATATTAAGCGAATGGCTTACGGCACAAAAGAGGTGACAATTCCAAAACCATCTTTATCTTCTACCTCTGCTTCATCAGATACAAAAGATCATCAAGACGTACAGGAAATTGTCAACGAAGTTATGAATCAATTAAAGCCACAGGGACCGATTGATTCAGCAGCAATTTCTGAAATGGTTAATCAAGCACTTCAAAAATATCAAACAAACTAATTAGGGGGAATTAAAAATGGCAAGAGAACTAACAGCATTAGGAATGATTGAAACAAAAGGATTAGTAGCATCAGTAGAGGCAGCAGACGCAATGGTAAAAGCAGCAAACGTACATTTAGTTGGTAAAGTTCACGTAGGTGGAGGAATTGTAACGGTTTTAGTACGCGGTGACGTAGGCGCGGTAAAAGCAGCGACAGATTCTGGTGCGGCAGCTGCACAGCGTGTTGGAGAACTTATTTCCGTTCATGTTATCCCACGTCCACACAATGAACTAGAAAGTATTTTACCGAAAATCGATAGTGAACTATAAGCTTAAAAAGTTAGGAGCATAGCGCATGAATAAGCAGGCCATTCAATCGATTGTAGCAGAGGTTGTTCAGCAGTTAAGTCAAACAACCAAGCAAAGCAATACAGTCCCAATGGCTGTATCTGCTAGACACTGTCACTTAAGTATAGAAGATGTAGAAGCTCTTTTTGGAGCAGGGTATGAACTAACAAAAAAATCAGGCCTGTCTCAGCCTGGTCAATTTGCAGCTAATGAAACAGTTACCATTGTGGGGCCTAAAGGAAGCATCGAAAAGGTGCGAGTCCTTGGCCCAGCAAGAAATATAACTCAAGTGGAGGTCAGTAAAACAGATTCAATTAAACTTGGTGCTGTTCCTCCATTACGTGAGTCTGGAGATATAAGGAATTCAGAAGCGATTACATTAGTTGGACCAAAGGGGAGCATTTACAAGAAAGAAGGGTTAATCATTGCACGAGCTCATATTCATATGACGCCAGGTAATGCTGAAGCTTATGGTGTAAAAAATGGTCAGTGTGTTCGAATTACCTCTCAAGGAGAAAGGCCTACTACGCTTGAACGTGTATTAATTCGAGTTTCACCAAAGTTCAAGCTTGAAATGCATATTGATACAGATGAAGCGAATGCAGGGCTAATTTCTACCGGAGCGACAGGGATTCTTTCTCTATACGAGGAAGCTTTATGAACCATCATGCTCTGATTGAACAAATTGTAGTAGAAGTTTTAAAACGATTAGATAAATCAGACAAGCAGCACCTAAACGTAAAGCCGAAGCTGCTGATCGTGAAAGAGTCGGCAGCAATTGATCCAATTCAAATTAAAAAGTTAGAAACAAGCTGGACACTGGTTTACAGCGATGAGCAAAAAGAAAACCTTCCAAAAGATATACAAGGTATTTTATTTGCAGAAGCAAAGCAAGACCTGCTTGTAAAAGGAGCGCTTGGTATTACAGATACACTAGAGAGTTCTCTTTTGGCTGAGGCTTTGCTAGAAGGAATTTCTGTTTCACTCATTCCTTCTGTAACTTTAGGAAACGTCTTGCTGTCCAGTAATCAAAAAAAGCCAGTAAACAACAAATATGCAGCCCATTTAATTGCTTATAAAAATACATTAGAAGGCTTTGGGGTGAAAATCCAATCGTTTGAGAGATTTTTGCAATCAGGCTTAAACAGACATTCTTTATCATTTACAGAACGAGTGCTAACCCAAAGACATGTGAAATTAGTAGAAGAAGAAAAAATTACGGTTTCACCTAAAACGATTATCACTCCTTTGGCACGCGATACAGCAAGAGAATTAGGAAAAGAAATTTGCGTGATAGACGTAGAGGGAGCGGATGTTTTATGAAAATAGGGACGGTAATTGGCAACGTCTGGGCAACAAGAAAAGAAGATAATTTACGCGGTTTAAAGTTTTTAGTTGTTCAACCTGAACTTTTAAATGAATCGAATAACGACTCTTCTTTTATTGCAGTTGATCGTATTGGAGCCGGGATTGGTGATAAGGTAATGGTTACTCAAGGAAGTGCCGCAGCACATATGGCATCTGACACCCCATTACCCATTGATGCGATTATTATCGGAATTATAGATTCTGTTGATATAGAAAGAGGTGGAGAGAATGGCTAAAGCTCTTGGAATGATTGAAACAAGAGGCTTAATAGGTTCAATCGTCGCAGCGGATGCGATGCTAAAATCAGCTGATGTTCGCTTAGTGAAGCAAGAAAAAGTGGATGCAGCTCTTGTAACCGTGTTAGTTGAAGGTGATGTTAGTGCAGTACAGGCAGCTGTAGATATGGGAAAAGAAGAAGCGGCTCGCGTTGGAGAATTAGTGTCAGCACACGTAATTCCTCATCCCGATGAAGAGGTTGGAAATAGCCTATTAAAAGATGAAAATAAAGAATCGCAGTCAAAAGCAGCACCTAAAGACAATAAAATGGCTAAAAAATCATCTGCTGCTAAAACAAAATCCAGTATTCAATATAAAGCAAAAGCAGATTCTGCTGCTGTAGAAGAAGATCAAAAAGTAGAATAACCATACATATAAACAACGAGGAATGGGGGATAAATCATGGCATTTAAGCGTAAAAAAATAGCTGTAATTGGAGCGGGATTTACAGGAGCCACAGCAGCATTAATGATGGCGCAAAAAGAACTTGGAGACGTAGTATTAGTTGATATTCCTTCCCAGACTAATCCGACCAAAGGAAAAGCACTTGATATGTTAGAGGCAAGCCCAGTTCAAGGGTTTGACGCTAATATCAAGGGGACATCTAGCTATGAAGACATTCAGGATGCAGATTTAGTATTAATTACTGCAGGACTTCCAAGAAAACCGGGAATGAGCCGTGATGACCTAGTCTCAACAAACGCAAAAATTATGAAAGAAGTATCGGAAAATGTAAAAAAACATGCACCAAACAGTTATATTATTGTATTGAGTAATCCAGTCGATGCAATGACGTACGTTTGTTATAAAACCACGGGGTTCCCTAAAAATCGAGTAATAGGCCAATCTGGTGTATTAGATACAGCCCGCTTTAATACATTTGTGGCTCAAGAATTAAATATCTCTGTTGAAGATGTATCAGGGTTTGTTTTGGGCGGCCACGGAGATGATATGGTGCCATTAGTTCGTTATTCGTATGCTGGAGGAATTCCACTTGATAAAATCATTTCACCTGAACGTATAGAAGCTATTGTAGAGCGAACGCGCAAAGGTGGGGGAGAAATCGTTAACCTGCTTGGAAATGGAAGTGCCTATTATGCTCCTGCTGCTTCTATGGTTCAAATGGCAGAAGCGATTCTAAAGGATAAGAAGCGAATTCTCCCTTCCGTAGCTTATCTAGAAGGTGAATATGGCTGTAATAATCTTTACCTAGGTGTACCAACAATCCTAGGAGGAGATGGAATTGAACATATCATTGAACTTCCTTTAACGGAAAAGGAAAATGAAGGGCTAAAACGTTCAATCGAATCCGTACAAAGCGTTATGGCTATTTTAGAGTCATCAGAAGTATTCAGCTAAATCAGCCTTTAGTCAAAACAAAACATAAAATAGCTTTTAAAAGCCTTTAGCTGCTAGGGACTGCCCCCATGAAGTGAGACAAATAAAAAACACCTTTAAGTTAAAAAACGGGTATGCAGTACCTAACAATAACCTGGAGGTGTTTTTTCTATGGGGGCAAGAGTGAGCTATCCAGTAGAAGTGAAATTAAAAGCAATTGAATTGAATCGTTTCATTCCACCCTAAAGTCTGAAACATTTTACCTCGATGAGTTAACATGTACTACGACTGCCATCGTAGAACAAACTGTCGAAAGCCACATTACTTATTATAACCATATTCGTATTCAAACAAAACTAAACAACCAGTCACCGGTACAATACCGAAAACTGGCTGTTTAAAAGGTGTTTTGATCCTTGTCTCGAAATCAGGGGTCAGTCCCATATAACTAAGTGCTTTTTGGTGAATGAGGAGCAAGTTTCTTTTTCAACGGTAGAACAATCATAAAAACACCTATGATACTCAATATGCTCTCTAAAACGTAGAATTGATGTTCTTTTATATATCCCATAACGCATTGGCTACCAAAGATGAGAAATAAAACAGCTCCCAAATAAAACGAAGGGTTTTTAATACACCAACTCATTTTTGATTCCATCTAATTCCTCCTTGTACGCTTTCTATCGCGTATTTATTGTATGTTGACTAAGAAAGGATTAAGGTTGTTCCTTATGGATATACGAGTGGGTGTAAGAAAAGTTTCAAACATAACATCAGCTTTCTTTTAGTATAGGCGTTTATTTTACATTCAAAAATGAAACTAATTTTTTTAGTGTTGTTCCTTGAACAAGAAGAGAAAAGACTACATTACTAAATGTCATTGCTAATAACAGATTTTTTCCTTCAAATTCGGGTGTAATGCCTAAAACGAGCGCAATTGAAAGAGATCCCTTTAATCCTCCCCATGAAATAATAGGTTTCCATGAAGTTGGAATGGATTTATCAAAAGCTAAGCTTATATAGACAGCGAGAAAACGTGCTAAAAGAACAATAAGAATACTTCCAACGATAAGCCATCCTTTATCTAAAAAATCAATACGACTCACTTCTAATCCTACTAGTAAGAAAATCAGCGCATTGGAGAGAAAGGCGATTGTTTCCCAAAAGGAATTCACTTTTTCATGTGTTAGATCTGACATGCCTACGTTTCGTCCATAAGTTCCTAAGATTACGCCACCTACTACTACAGATATTACCCCAGAAACATCAAAGTGTTCAGCAAGCTGAAACGTACCATAAAATAGAACCATTGATAATCCAGTCTCCACTAAATAATGATCAATCTTAGATGTAATACGAGAAGCTAATAAACCAAACACTCCACCAATCAATATGCCTCCACTTACAACTTTCAGAAATTCAAGCAGCGCATTCAATGTACCTGTTAAGCTCAAGGCAGTAGTTACCACAGCAATTTGAAATAGTACAACAGCAACTCCGTCATTTGCTAAACTTTCTCCTTCGACCACAATGGAGAGGCGCTTGTTTAGGCCCATTGACTTAAAAATGCTTAGAACGGATACAGGGTCAGTAGCTGCCATAAGTGCACCGAAAATTAAGGATTCCTGCAAAGAAAGGTGCAAGAAAAAATAAGTGGAAGCAGCAACTAATAAGAAGGTAAGAAATGTACCTAAAAAAGCTAATAAAGAAATAGATTGCTTATTGCTTTTTAGTTCATCAAAGGGCAGTTTAAGTGCTGCATCCCCTAACAAAGCTGATAAGAAGATAAAAATAACGGTTGTTTGAAACACGGTGTCATTGGCTGCATAACTTTTTATTTCTCCTAACCCAGGAATCGGAGTTAAACCAATGATTAATCCCATTACTACAAGGAAAGTAGGATAAGGCTGTTTCATTTTTTCTGCGATAAACACTACCCCTACAGCGATAGCTAATAAAATAATCCAATATGTAACCATTTTTATGCTCCTTTGTCTCTTTAAAACTGAAATTATGCTTCATGTGCCAAGTATTGTTAAGGGTACATTCTCTTTATGGATAGGTTTCTGTCACCTGGAGAGATATACGGCTTTTCTTATAACTTTGTTTATCATAGATAATATTTTCCTAAAGTATGATTAATAAGTAATAAATTACTTATATAATGCTAAATAATATAAATTTGAATACAATTTCAATCAGAGAAAAGTAAGTTTGTGCTTACAAACATGCAAGAAGAGAAAGGTTGTTTCCTCACTAAAAGGAAACAACCTTTAACAAAGCTTACATACATGATGTTTACTATAAAGTTTCTCTCAAACAAAAATATAAATACCGATTTGAAAATAAATCATAAACTTTTTAAAACTTCATATTGAAATAAGTTAAGCAGTTTTTTTATTTTGCTTTTTATCTTCAGAAACTTCTTGTCGGAAGGACTTAATTAATGCATAGGACATGAATAGAAGAACAATCCCTAATGGTAATGCACTGACAATAATAGCTGCTTGCATGCCTTGCAGGCCACCTGTACCTAATAGGATTAATCTGCCTTATTACCTCTGCAAAGAGTAAATTATTTGTGAATGCAAGAACTATCGCAAACCGTAAGACATTATCATTTAACTTAACGACATCAAAAATTAAATAAATAAGAAAACTTTATACATAAGCTAGAATATAGTTGCAGCAAAACAAAAAAGTTAAGTTATTATTTATTATGGGGGGTGAAAATTATGAAAGTGACAATTTTAACGTTAGGCAGTAGGGGAGATGTACAGCCTTATATTGCACTTGCTCGAGAAATGATTAAGAATGGACATGAAGTAGTCATTTGTACAGGTGCGACGTTTCAACGTTTTATTGAAGAAAATAAGGTTTCCTTTCATTCCGCTGCTACTGATTTGATGGCAATAATGGAGAGCGAGGAAGGAAAAGATATACTTAATGGTAAAAGGTTTTCACCTTTTAAAATAATGAAATTTTCAAAAGAAAAAATTGCTCCATCCTACAGAAAAAGTATGGATGATTTTTATCAGGCTTCCCAAGGAGCAGATCTAATCATTTATCATCCTAAAGCTCTTGGTGCCGTTGATATTGCGCTGTACTATCATATTCCTTGCATTTGCTTACCGCCCGTTCCAATTATGTATCCAATTACAGAGTTCCCAAATTTCTCTTTATCGTCAAAACAAAGCTTTGGTCCTACATTAAATAGATTATCCTACAAGATAGTAAAGTTCAGTGAGTACCCTTTTATGAAAGAAATTAATAATTTTAGAGAAAAAACGTTAAAATTTCCAAAGAGAAAAGCCGGACTTTACACATATGAAGTAAACGGTGCATCTATTCCTATAATTTATCCGATTAGTCCTTTTCTTTTCAAAGAAGTAGAGAGTTGGAAAGGTTCTGTATGTCTACCAGGTTTTTTCTTTTTAGATGTAGAGGAAGAGGTGCTACCCAATGAAATAGAAAAATTTCTAGAAAAAGGAAAGAAGCCTACTGTAGTATCATTTAGTTCTATGCCTTTAAAGAGTCCATCAATTTTTAAACAAAAGTTAGTTCAGGCATTAAAGGAGACGGACAATCGCGCAATAGTGTTAACAGGAACAAGTGGTATGAAGTTTAATCAACAAGAGAATATACTCGCCGTTAAAGGTGCATCCCATAGACTTTTATTTAAACGTGCTAAAGGCATTATTCATCATGGAGGTGTTGGAACAATGTCTGAAGCTTTACTGAGTGGCGTACCACAAATTATCATTCCGTTTACAGTGGATCAACCGTTTTGGGCAAATCTCCTCTATAAAAAAGGGTATTCACTAAAGCCTTTACAAGAAAAAAATCTCCAAGTATTCGAATTGGTTCAGGCGTTAGAACAAGTAGAAAATGAAGAGTATATTGAAAATGCTCAACAAATAAAAAGCATCATTCAATCGGAAAATGGTGTATATCAAGCGGTGAAGCATATAGAAAGCGTAGTACACAAATTGCGGGATAAATAGATGGGTTGAAGGAGAAAATTTAATAGATGATACAACCAACTTGCTTCAGGAACTTCATCAGGTCGAAAAGGAATTAAGGAAAGCAGAAAAGAGTTTAAGGTTGAACCCATTTGGCAGAAATAAAAAGCAGCAGTTAAAACAAAATGAACAATTCCTTTTGCAACTGAAGCATGGGTATACCTATATTTCCGGTGTACTCACTACATTTAACGACTGGTCCAAAACGAATTCTCTACCCACAGTTGATGGACAAAAATGGGCGGTTCAACTACAGGTATTAGGAGAATACATAACAGAACAAGCTAATAAAAACGTAGAAAATTACTCTATAAGCAAGTCATCTTTGGATGTACTCGATCTTTCTTCGATACCTTTACAAATAAGTATCCCACCTGAATTAGAGTCCCAGAGATATCAATTAAGTCTATACAATGATACGCTTAAATTAATTGATAAATTAGGAACAAAATGATACTAATTCAAGTGATCCAGATATCCCTTTGATAAGCAAGGTGATAACTTCAGTATCCAGTTATTGAACTATACATGCATAGTAGACGAGAGAGAGAAGTTACCAAGGGGTAACTTCTTTTTTTTATTCAAGAAATAATACAATTTAGCTTTTATATTTTCTGTTCCCATGCTCATATCCATATAAAATCATGAATATGTTTTTAATACGTCGCTAAGCGTTTCAACTAGCTACAGAAAAATATAAAAATTTATGTTGACAGTAGAATCATATGGTTTTATAATTATCCTTAATTCAAGATATTTTAATTCGAGATTTTAAAATGATGAAAAAATAGGAGGAATAAAAAATGGTGAGCATTGGTTTATTGTTAATACGTTTGGTCATTGGATTATCTTTTATGGCACATGGAACTCAGAAGTTATTTGGCTGGTTTGGCGGTCACGGCTTAAAAGGAACGGGAGGATGGTTTGAATCCATCGGAATGAAGCCGGGAGTTAGAATGGCGTTAATGGCGGGATTATCCGAGCTGGTAGGAGGAGCTTTATTTGCTGCAGGACTTCTTACGCCGCTTGGAGCGCTTTTGATTGCCGGAACAATGGTCATGGCGATTGTGAAAGTACACGGTCCGAATGGATACTGGGCAACACAAAATGGGTATGAATATAATCTTACGCTTTTAGTGGTAGCAATCGGTGTAGCCATTGCAGGACCAGGTTATTATGCGATAGACACTTTTATTTTCTAAAAGAGAGAATGGGTTGGAATAAGAAAGATGCTTTTATTTTTTGATTAATATCTCGAATTCGAGATATTAATGATAAATAGCTGTAATTTTAAAAGGGATAACAAAACGTATGACGAAAAATATATCGAAGGAGATGGTAGTAATGAGTAAAAAAACAGCGGGTATTCATCATATCACGGCGATTGTAGGTCATCCTCAGGAAAATGTTGATTTCTATGCGGGCGTGTTAGGCTTACGCTTGGTCAAACAAACGGTAAACTTTGATGACCCGGGAACGTATCACCTTTACTTTGGGAATGAAGGCGGAAAACCAGGAACGATTATTACATTCTTCCCGTGGGCAAATGCACGACAAGGAAAAATAGGCGACGGGCAAGTTGGCGTAACTTCCTATGTGGTACCAAAAGGTGCGATGGGCTTTTGGGAACAGCGATTAGCTAAGTTTGGAGTTACAGCTACAAAGATGGAGCGATTCGGAGAACAGTATTTAGAGTTTGACGATCCTCATGGTTTGCATCTAGAGATTGTGGAAAGAGAAGAAGGCGAAAAGAATACGTGGCAAACTGGTGAAATTAAACCTGAAGTGGCTATTAAAGGATTCGGAGGCGCTACGTTATTATCGGTTCGACCTGGTGAAACAGCTCAGTTATTAGAAAATGTAATGGGTCTACAAAAAGTAGGGCAAGAAGGAGATTTTATACGTTTTCAATCATCAGCTGACATTGGCAATATCATCGATTTAAAATTAACAACCATTGGACGCGGGCAAATGGGCGTTGGAACGGTTCACCATATTGCATGGCGAGCAAAAGATGATGAAGATCAGTTGGAATGGCAGAAATACGTAGCCGACAGCGGATACGGAGTGACGGCTGTTCGAGATCGAAATTACTTTAATGCGATTTATTTTAAAGAACACGGAGAAATTCTATTTGAAATTGCAACAGACCCTCCAGGTTTTGCACATGATGAGTCACTTGAAACAATGGGAGAAAAGCTCATGCTGCCTGAACAGTACGAAACCCATCGAGATCAAATTGAAAGAGGTTTGATTCCTTTTGAAGTGAGAGAATTAGACTGAACTTTACTAAAAGAATTCTTTTAGTAATAGTAAAAAGTTAGTTCAACCCTAAATTAGGTACAAAGAAGGAATTAATTTATCTATATATAAAACTAATATCTATATTTGAAACACCGTGGTAATATGAAATTAATTCCAAGTAAGGAGGTGAATAGATGACAAAAACCATTGGTCTTATTTGTGGAAGTTTACGACAGAATTCGTATAACCGAATGATCGCTGAGTCATTGACTACATTAGATGACTCAGCTCAATATCGCTGGATTGAAATAAGCAGCCTGCCTTTTTTTAATGAAGACCTAGAAGCTGACGGATCACCAGAATCTGTCGCATCTTTTAGAGCTGCGATTCAAGATGTTGACGGCATTATTATTGTAAGTCCAGAGTACAATTCCGGAATTCCAGGGGTGTTAAAAAATGCCTTGGACTGGGCATCAAGACCTCGCACCTCTTCTGTTTTAAACAGAAAACCAGTTGGTCTCATTGGCGCAACTCCTGGAGGATTTGGTACGGCTTTTGCTCAAATGCAAACGAGAGAAGTACTGGAAGCTATGCAAGTTAATGTTTTGCCATTTCACAAAATGCTGATTTCGCAAGTTCATGAAAAAGTTGATGCTCAACAAAAGGTACTTACTGATGAATCAACAAAACGCTATCTTCAGCGCTACTTACAGCAGTTCATTCATTGGATTGATCAAGCGCCTGTTCCTGTTCTAGATTAAGAAAGAGAACACACCTCACGAACCTTCACCTCAGAAATAGCTTTTCTTTCTATATATGTTTTACTCAACAGATCATAAATGAAATCCAAAAAACCGTTCAAATTATAGACCGCTTGTAAGGAATGAAAAAGGTATATGTATCCTTACTTGCCTTAATTTAAGGAGGATTATAAAATGTCTGATCTTTACTCTCGCCTTTCAAAAGATGATGCTGCCGTGCTTTTAGTTGACCACCAAACGGGCCTTATTTCCGGCCTTGTACGTGATTATGGTGTTGATGAATTTAAAAACAACGTATTGGCTCTTGGTGATACGGCTAAATTCTTTGATTTACCGGTTATTTTAACAACTAGCTTTGAAAATGGACCCAACGGCCCGCTTATGCACGAACTCGTTGATTTGTTTCCTGATGCGCCAAAAATAGCTCGTCCTGGACAAATTAACGCGTGGGACAACGAAGAGTTTGTTAAAGCCATTAAAGCAACTGGCAAAAAACAGCTGATTATCGCGGGTGTAGTTACAGACGTTTGCGTTGCTTTTCCTGCGCTTTCTGCTATTAAAGAAGGCTACGAAGTGTTTGTTGTGACAGATGCTTCAGGGACATTTAATAAGCAAGTAGCGGATGCAGCGTTAACGCGCATGGCCCACGGGGGCGCGCAGCTCATGAACTGGTTTAGCGTAGCGTGCGAGCTTCAGCGTGACTGGCGCAACGACGTTGAAGGTTTTGGTAATTTAATTTCTAGTCATCTTCCAGGTTATCAAAACTTAATGGGCAGCTATAGAGGAGCTCAGCGCGATTTCAGCAAGCAGAGTGTCTAACGTAGTCGAGCTTAAATTTGGCATCGGTCGTTCTCTTTACATATAAGACACGAAAGCAGAATGGCATCTATGGATCATTTATGTGACGGAGAAAATGTAACAGCATAAAAGTAATTGTTAGATAGGTGAGCCGGCTAATGAACCGTTGGCTCACCTATCTTTTACTACGCTACCTTTCATGAAGTATGCGTCTCTTGTATATAAAATAACGTACATTCACGACAGCCTGATAAATGATAGGAAAGGATGCGGAGTAGTGGAAGAAAAAAAAGTTACGTGGCTGGAGCTTTTTTATGATTTGTTATTTGTGGCAGCCGTTGCTACTGCTACGCATGTTTTGCTTCACGTTGAACAAGGGTATATTCATGGGGAGTATTTGTTAAAGTTTGTACTAATTTTTATTCCTATATGGTGGGCGTGGACCGGACAAACGATGTTTATCAATCGGTTTGGACAAGATTTTTTGCATCAGCGCATCTTTATGATTCTTCAAATGCTGTTTGTTCTTATCATGATCTCAAGCCTGTCTGTAGACTTTGATCAATATTACGTTTCTTTTCTGATTGGCTATATTGGACTAAGAGCTTTAACCGCTCTTCAATATCTTATTGTTCAAAAATTTGAACGAGATGAAAGAAAAAAAGTTGCTGTGTTTTTAGGTACATGCTTTGGAATTGGGATTTTTATCTCGCTTCTTTCGCTTCTTTTTGATTCATGGATTCGCTACGCCGTGTTGTATACAGGAATTGCAGTGGATATGATTTTACCTATTTTAGGGCATAAGCGACTGGCAAAATTACCGACCAACACTGCTCATTTATTAGAGCGCTTTGCTTTATTAACATTAATCCTGTTTGGAGAATCCGTTGTCAGCATTCTTGCTGTGATACAGCCACAAAAAGGGGATTGGAATACTATTTTATTTTCGGTTATTTCATTTGTCCTGATTATTGCCATGTGGTGGCAGTACTTTGAGAATGTAGAAAAGAAAGTAAACAAGTCCATTCAAAGAGCCGGACAAACGATTATTTACGGACACTTACTTATTCTCATGTCTCTAAGCATGATTGCAGCATCGATTAAGCTCATGTTTTTACATGAAGTTCATTATACATTCAGCTTATATTTTGTATTTGGCTCCGTGCTGCTTTACTTTACGGCAACGACTCTTGTTTTTCATCAGTATAGATTTGAAGACCATCGTTTGAAAGTGTATCACTTGGGAATGTTTTTAGGAATTTTAGCTGTGTTTTTTATTATTAACTTACTTTTGGTCGTCCCGAGCACCCTCATCATAGGAGAATTAGCGATCTTTTTTATTACCTACGCTAGGTTTACGACCACTTAACCAAATAAAGAACGACTATATAATGGAGGTAGCAAAATGGCAAAAATTACGGTAGGAACAGAAAATGAAGCACCTATTGAACTATACTATGAGGATCATGGCACTGGGAAGCCCGTTGTCTTAATTCACGGCTGGCCACTAAGCGGGCGGTCTTGGGAATATCAAGTTCCGGCTCTTGTTGAGGCTGGACACAGAGTCATCACGTATGACCGCCGAGGATTCGGAAAGTCTTCTCAGCCATGGGACGGCTACGATTATGATACATTTGCTGCTGATTTACATCAGCTGCTAGAACATTTGGATCTAACAAATGTGACGCTAGTCGGGTTTTCAATGGGCGGGGGAGAAGTAGCTCGCTATGTAGGAAATTACGGAACGGATAGAGTAGAAAAAGCCGTATTTGCAGGAGCTGTACCGCCATTTCTTTATAAATCAGAAGATCATCCTGAAGGAGCATTGGATGACGCAGGCATTCAAGAATTTGAAAACGGAGTAAAACATGACCGCTTAGCTTTTCTTGATGATTTTACAAAAACATTTTTTGGAGCTGAAGACGGAAATGACTTAGTCAGCGAACCGTTTCGACTTTACAACCGGGATATTGCAGCAGCCGCATCGCCTAAAGGGACATTAGACTGTATAGCCGCTTTCAGCAAAACGGATTTCAGAGATGATTTAGCCAAGTTTACAATACCGACTCTTATTATTCATGGTGATGCAGATGAGATTGTTCCATTTGAATATAGCGGAAAACGAACGCATGAAGCCATTTCTGGTTCCAAGTTAGCCTTAATAAAAGGCGGTCCACACGGCTTAAATGCAACGCATGCACACGAATTTAACGAAGCGCTGCTGTCTTTTTTAAGAGACTAAGTATAAATGATTATTTTGTAGGTGAGAACCTGACGTATGAATAGGAAAAGCGAGAAGAAGTTGCCGGAGGGCGCTTCTTTTTTATCAGTTCATACAATTAACAAAGGTATTCTGAATGCTTCAAGGATTCTTTAGGGTGAGGCATCTGATTCGTAAGCATAAGGTTACAAATAAAATCCCTAAATAGCTATAATAACTTTTACTTTATTTTTTCTGCTTACCATAATCACTAAAATGAGTGGTGAAAACAAAGAGCATACCTTTAATTAAAGGCTGCTCTTTGTTTTCTACATCTTGTTTTGCTTCTCTAACTAGAACAAAATGTCTTAATAGTTAAGTGTGGTAATAAAATACTATTTACGTAATTCTTCTAATTCTGCAAGAAGGGTTTCAATCATTTCATCGCTTCTTCGAAGTTCTTGATTAAGCATATGAATCGTTTCCTCTTCCCAATTGAAAGGGTTACCATAAGAAGGCGTAATAGGAAGATCTTCATACACATCTCCATTTTCTTCACTGTGTTTTGTAAAATATATAGCAACTTCACACATTGGATGACCAAGAGCAATACGCTGGCGCAAGCTCACTTTTCCATAGCCGAATTTACGGGCTGCAATTCCTCCAAACACACTAGACGTCATCTTGCACAAATGAGGAGCATCCTGTACGACGTCACCAAATGGACATTGGGTAGCGCTTACAACCGCATGGTCTGGATGAACGGAAACAATTTCAAAGTGACCTCCAATTGAATTCTTAAGGTCAATTATAACTTCTGCATATTCCTCTACCGTCCACTTTTCATTCTTATCGCTATAAAAGTCTTCCATCCATTCTCCAGTACGAATACCAATTTGTTTAATATATTCTTCAGCTATGGGTCCTACCGTTTTTTGATGAATCATTGCGTACTGTGTAATAAGTTTAGCCAAGAATATATGTCCGCTTAGTTGCCCTTTTTTTAAAGCCATATTATAAATCCCCCTTTTATTTTATAAAAGAGTAAAAATATCAATTCAATAAGCAGCACTTTTTCTACATATCTCTATTTCTTAATTATTACAGATTAACAAGATCGCGTGTTATGTTTTTTGAATTTAAAAATATTTATTTGTAAATACTGGTTTCTTTTTGAAAAGAAAGAAGGAGACTAGCATCATGGATCTTATAGGAAATGAAAACCCCTTAGAAGCTCATCAGTTTCTAAAGGATTTTAACTTCTCTTTCTAGATATAATTGCTTCAAAAGAAAAGGTGGTACAACGGACTAATCTGTTAAAAAGAACGTAATAAAAAGTCCAATATAGTGTTTTGCAGATTCTCATGAAACTCCTTGCGATTAAAGCCTTCCGGATCCTGTGAGGGAAGGAAGGTAGGAGATTTCATAAAGTCGGGAAATGGGCTGAGAAATGAAAAGTGCCCGCCATTTTCTACAACGATATGATGAACTTTTTCCGAATCAGAAACACCATTTAACACAAATTCCCGGTGAAAAGAAGGAGTAATCGTATCCTTTTCGCCTGTAATCATTAAAATAGGTATATTCACGTCTTCAAGGGCTCCTTTTTCCCTAAACCATCCGGTGGCTGGCGCTAAAAGAATCAGTGATTGAACACGTTTATCCTGAGTAACAGATAAACAATAAGGCTTTTGATCAGGAGATTCAGAAGGAAAAGAAGTAGGGATTCCACCTGCTACAGCAAGAGCTGTATATCCTCCCATTGAATGGCCAATAAGAGAAATATTATTTGAATGAATGGATGAAGAAAAAGCACTTTCTTTTAAAAACCAATCGATTACAGTACGTATATGGGTAGGTCGATTTTTTAGGTTATCTATTGTTCCAGACAGCGTATTATCCTCTCGATTATTAAACGGATGTTGCGGTATCCCCGCAATAAACCCATTACGTGCTAAAAACTGAGCAATGGTTCGATAAGCAAGAGGCGTGCTACCATCTCCATGAGAAAGAATGACTAAAGGAAATGATCCATTTGAAAGTGGAGCATCTTGCGCAACGCTTATCGCGTAAGGTCCCATCTTTTCCACTTTTTCTTCTTGGTATGTAGGGTACATAATAAGTAAAGGAAAGTCGTGTTCATTTTCTTGATCTTCTATATTTATGAATTGACATCCGGCATAAAATGACTGCCTTTCATGTTTTCTTATGTGCACTTATACTCCTCCTTGCTTTTAACAATCTTTATTATAACAAACTTATATATGAAATTTTTTTGATTTAGCTCGCTTGAAAAAGATTAATTAACCTTTATTTTAATTATTCGTCGGGCTGTTTTTGTACCGATAAAGCACATTATGATAACTAAATTTGTGCATGCACTTATATAATGAAGACAGTGATATGTATTAAGGGGGGAAATAAAATGTATTGTTTAGAACCAAAAGATTATTACAAGATAAATAACATGTTAGAAGCGTCATTTAAGACTCCTACATTTGCTTTTTCTGTCGTTAATCATGTTATTGAAGGATCTGTATACGTAAATGATATGATGAGGCCATCATCAGGATTTCTTAGAATACGTGCAGGTGACTATTATGTATTTGGACAAGGCAATGACGTGGTATTTAATAACTTTCTCTATCGTTATTTTGTTGAGAACGTGTATGGTAAGGAGAAGCGGTTTACAGTTTTTACTCCATCGTCTGACTGGGAAACTTTTTTTGACGAAACTTTCAACACGTATGTAAAGAAAATGACGCGTTCTAAGTATAGGTTTCTTCCTTCAAAAGTTCATTCTACGTACAGCCTGTCCAATACCTATGAGTTAAAAGGCTTTAACGCTGATTCTTTAAGGGAAAGTGAGAATTTCAATGAATCATATATAGTGGAGTACTGGGGATCAGAGAGTAATTTTCTAAAAAACGGATTAGGAGTCTGTCTTATCCATAAAGAAAAGATTCTAGCTGAATGTGTGTCTATTTTTCATAGTGGAACAATAGCTGAAATCGATATTGTGACTAACCCTGCCTATAGAGGACAAGGACTGGGAAAGATAGTGGGCCAGGCGTTTATAAATAAATGTTTGGAAAAGAACGTTATACCTGCTTGGGATTGCGATAAGAACAATAAAGCATCGAAAGCACTAGCCAATAAACTTGGGTTTTCGAATGAAGAGGATTACGCTTTATATGTATTAAAATGAAAAAAGAATGAGACATAACGAAATCAATTCAATCTACAGACGAACGAATGGAATGCATGAGTGAATCGCTTGTTACACTGCGGTTGATTTCTGTGCAAAACATCGCTTTCCGCAGGCGGTCGATAAGCCTTGCCCTCCAATTAACAGCACACAAGATGATTTTACTGTAAACTGAATACTATACTCGTTAGGTTTAACAGTATCTACTTTATTAAAATATCTTAAATTAATATTTAAACAGGGGGAACTTATGATATCAATTCATAGAAATTTAAAATTACGTGATTTAGAAATTTTCCACGTAGAAAGAGAGGGAACTATCTTATCTTATGTAGTCATTGAAGACACGAGAAATCCATTTACAGAAGAAGATAAAAAACTAGATCCCTTATGTTATATGGAGGATGAAGATATTAACGCGATTTTAAATGTGTTTAAGATTTCATTAATCAATGATGAAAAATTAAATGAAGAAGATTCATTTTTTCTAAAATCGTTCTTTTCAGATTTTGTTAATAATACAAATTTAACGAATTTTATTATTACGGAATACATTCAAGAAGATTTGTATGATCATGAAGTTAATATAAAATTTTTCAATAAAATTTTAAAGGATATAGGTTCAAATTATATTATTGAAGAATTTGATGAAATGAACTGGATTTATTTATCTCAAGATTAAAATGTAACGATGTATAGCACATATGAAACTAGTTTACATAAATACTTTTCTGGGAATTCAATTACATTTATCAATTTACAAACATTAAGAAACAAAGTGAATAAAAAGAGCATCTAAACGAATAGTTAGATGCTCTTTTTATTGTCTAGAACGATGAAGTATATTCTATATATTAAGAAAAACAACTTGAACTAGGTATATTTTGTATAATATGTTTCTAGAAACGAAAACGTATAATTTTAGGGAAGAGGAGTACAAAAATAGCATGAAGTGGACGAAAGTAAAGAAAAATATGGAGAATTTATTCTGTGATAAGTTGAAGTATAGATTGAGTATTCATTTCACTAAATATAACGTTTCTCTTGGAGAACAGGCACGTATTTGGATTACTCTAGATAAGAAGGAGATTTTTAATGCTTCTTCAGCAGAATATTTAATGGAACATGATAAACTTTGGAGAGAAGTACAGAGAAAAACAAGCAACCCCTTTCCAGAGTGTTTATATGAATTTTTCCCGGAGTTCATTGGGAAGGTAAGTGATATGGACTACACTGCAAGTATTCTAGAATATAGAGGTATTTTTAACGTCGACCATGTTTATGACACTTTCATTAAGTATCCTCAGCTGTCCATTGATCGAGCATTAAATTCTGGGAACGTTATTTCTCAAGCTCTTGCATTAGTAGATAGAAGGTTAGGGAAAAGGACGCTGGAAGCTCTAAAGTACAATTCGGACGTGCACCCTTTAATTATGCAATTTTATGAACTAAGATGTAAGGTTGAAAATAGTAAGCCCAGTTAATAAAAGAAGGAGGCTATACTGTGAAGCCCACAAATTTCTTCATTAAAGATATCAAAGAATTTCAATCTGCTAATAACAATCTAAAAAATATCTTCAACACAAATAAGGAATTGCCCCATCAAGTATTTAACCAAAGGTGTGATTATTACTTATTTGAAGAGTTCTACTGGGGCATGTGTGAGGAGTTTTGGCCTACGGTACAATATTTAACAAAAATCTTTAGTGAAAAAGAAGTTACAGTTGCGGTTTTAGATCCACATCCCACAAGTTATTTTTATAAAGAGTTTGGCTATTTTAATTACTTGAAGCTTCCTACTTCTTTATCAAGTGAAGAGTATAGGAATGTCCTAGAAATTGGACCGGAGGACTACCCTGCGGATGCTCCATACTATCATTCAGAAAAAATTGTCTGGTTTTCTTCTTCTAAAAAGTGGGCAATATGGGGAGAGCGGAGCTTAGATATATGTGTCATAGGTTTTAATGAAGCTGTTTTGTTAGACCATTTAATGAAATCACCATCTAAATGGTCGTATTTAAATGAAGCTGTTGAAGATTTAATTGGCTTAAACTTTAGGAATATGACGCTTCCTCAAGATTTTAAAGACAGCTTATCAAAAAACTATGCTCATGATACAGATAGTGAATGAGTATTATATTAATCTGTAAAAGAGACCCAACTCTCTATAACTATAAAAAATCCTTTGCTTCCAGAGCAGAGGATTTTTTTAGGTGAATACGTTATCGTACGTGAGTGTTGATCTACGATAACGAAGATTTAATTACCTCTATAACATTCTTTTTTGTCTGACTCAAATAGGTTCTTTTTTCAACAGAAATTAATAACCCAATAGGCATCTCAGGGTCAAACCCTTGTACTTTAAACGGGATATTAGTTGGTTTTAAACTAGTGCCTCTAGGGATGATTCCTACTGCATATCCAAACATCATTTCTGGAATGAGGTGCAGGGCACTGCAGTTATAGACTTGCTTAAAGGCTAAATTATTCTCTGTTAAAAAGTGGTTGACGGATTGATAGTAATAGCAGCTATTTTCTCCTATTAAGATAGGATAGTGAATAATATCTGCTATTTCTACCGTTTTCTGTTGTAGCAGCGGGTGATCAGGGGTATTAACGATAAATTGAATTTGTTCTTCACCAAGCGGAGTAAAAGTTACGCCGGAAAGGTTCGTATTCCGTCCGCAAACAGCAAAGTCAATTTTGTCTTGATGTAATAGTTCTGATAAAAGAGCGGTGTTTCCAATGGTGAAATCGCAGTGTATGTAAGGTTTTTCGGCATTTAAATAGCTTAATATAGCTGGCATCAACCTTTGAGCAATCGATTCTGATAACCCTATTTTAATTGTGCCTTTTTCCTCTTTGCTTATACGCTGTGCTTGAGAGATTGAGTATTCCCAGTGCTTCAACAAGCTATCTACTTCTTCTACAAATAGTGTACCTTCCTTTGTTAGTTTTGCTTCCCAACCCCGTTCAAATAAAAGAAACCCAAGATCTTTTTCTAGCTTTTTAATATGAGCGGTGACGGTAGACTGGGCGTAGTTTAGTTTTTTGCTGCGAGTGAAAACGTTCCTTCTGCCACAATCGTTTTAAACGTCGTTAATTCTTTAATTTCCACTTTCTAACCTCATCTCTATCGGTTTTTTCGATAATTATTGTACTTATTTTCAATTATACAAATGAAGAGTGTGGAAGTACACTGAATATAGAAAGGGAGATGATTCATGCCATTTGTAAACGTTTATTATCAAGAACATCAGTTAAACAATAAGGAACTAAAAAAAGTAAGCAATCGTATTCATCAGTCTTTAATCCAACATTTTCATATCCCAGAAGACGATTATTTTCAACTGTTTTTACCTTATCCACCTCAGCATTTTTTCTATGATTCACAGTATCTCTTAGAAAATGGAGAAAAAAGAACAGATAACATGATTTATATCTCCATTACGTGCGGGCAGGGAAGAAGGGTCGAGCAGAAAAAGAAGCTATACCATTCCATTGCAGAAGGACTTCACACTGACTTAGATCTTTCTACAAACAATATCTTTATTACATTAAACGAAACACCTCTTGAAAACTGGTCATTTGGGCAAGGACTAGCACAAATGGTAAATCAAAAGGAGGAAAAATAAATATGAATAACGGTATTGATTCTAAGCTGCTGAACGACATGAGAGATCTTGCTCCTGACTTTGTGAAATATGGAGAACATATCTTATTTGGGGAAGTGTGGAGAGACCCAACGTTAACATCGAAAGAAAGAAGTTTGAGTACACTTTCTGCTTTGATCAGTATTGGCAACACTGAACAAATGCCTTTTCATCTGCAGCTGGCAAAAAAAAATGGAGTGACTGAAAAAGAAATAATTGCACTAATAACTCATATGGCTTTTTATGTGGGGTGGCCAAAGGCAGCTGCAGCACTGAATATAGTGGGGAAGCAATAATAAAAGAGGTGTGAAGATTATATTTGAAAATAAGGGAGTGGTTGCTGGTAGCCAATGGAGGTGAAGGAGGTGGAAACAATACTTCCTATGACTCTAGCTTTTTGTATTATTTAGGTGTTTATGTTAAGTTATGGACATCCTTCTGTCATGTTAGAAAGGAGTGAATTCATATCTTAAAAATAGCAATTGCTTCAATCATTGCAGGTGTTTTGTTTAGTCTTTGTACAAAATTAGTGATATATACAAGATTGTCAAAGCTGTTTGTAAAGGCTAATGAAGATACTCATAAACCAATTAACTTTGTTCTTCAGGGGGCTTTATTTGCCGTTATTATGTTCATCATGTTTTTAATTGTAAAACCTTTTACATAGGAATAATGCTATAGCTGGAGTGATCAATTATTAATCTTTCATATTTAGGAATAGGTTTTGTAGCTATTTTTCTATCTGCATTTCTGGTGAAGACGTTTATTGCCAATGATACGCTATCTACTATTTTTTCAATTTTGATTGTTGGTGTAGGAGCAGCAGCTATTTCTCACTTTCGCAGAAAATATAATGAAAAATGAATTTAAACAGGGGCTGCAGTTAGTGTGGGACTTAAAGCAACAATGCTTCATTTCATGTGACAGACTGGTAAAGAAATAGAAAAAGCTCCCTTTCATAAGGGAGCTTTTGAAGACTTTACTTAATCCATTGAAATTCTTTTAAAGGCCAATAAGCTAATTTGGCTTTTCCTACGATTTTGTCTACGGAGATTGTTCCTACTTTAGGTGATCTGCTATCTAAGCTGTACATTCTATTATCACCCATGACAAATAATTGACCCTCTGGAACGGTTTTGCTGCCTGTATAATCCTCAAGTTTAAAATCCTCAGTCAATGGGCCTGTGGCTATTTCTTTTTTATATTGGTCTAGATAAGGCTCTTCATATTTTTTACCGTTTATATATAGCGTGTCATTGCGATACTCTATATGATCACCAGGTAAACCAATTACTCTTTTAATATAGTCTTTTTCCTTTGTAGCATGAAAAACGATAATATCAAATCTTTTTATATTATCGGGGTTATTTTTACCTACTTCATTAAGAATAATGTGTTCACTGTCTTTTAAAGTCGGCATCATTGATTCACCGTCTACTACGATAGGTGTAAATAAATACTCTCTTACCATAAAAGCCAGAATACAGGCAATAATAATGGATTTAATCCACGAAAAAATCTCTTTCTGTTTCAATTGAAAACTCCTCTATAACCGTAATACATGTTTAAAAGTATAACATAATATATAGAAATAAACCTTTAATTTAACAATTGAAGGTTTGTTTGGCTGATTTTTAAACAAGATTAATAAACTTCATAGAAGGCCATAGCAGCAGAAGTGGTAGGGGGTTCTCGAAATCAGGACATAAAAAAAGCTATTTCAATCGTATTGGCATCGGAGTGAAATAGCTTTTTCTACTTTACATTCAAGAGTTTGTTAGTTCATATGAACGTCCTTACATGTGAAGTATATCACAAACTATTTTTGTTGTGAAGATGAAAATCAAAATTTGTATGACAAATTTTATTGCGTTGAAGAATTTTGAATGGATTATTTAGTGTGACCCCTCCGCAGAGGCTATTTTGAAACAGCTGATCATCTCAATAAAAATTAATGTTACCTCTCAACACCTCAAAGAAACCAGATTCTTTTAAAGAAACCTTTCAATTTCTATAGATAAACAAAAACTAGTTTATCAGGTATATTGTTAGGAGAAGTTTTAAGTGGTAAGTTTGTATTCACTGTATTTAATATAATAAGTATTTTTGGAGGGCTACTCATATACAACACAAAAAATATAGACAACAGTAGCTCTACTGATAAACCATCTTTTTAAGGGAAGGCATCTTACCGATAAGAATTATATAAAGAAGAGACTTAAATGAAATTTGATGTACCTGAATTAGTTGAAGCAAAACGTCAAATTGATTCAACTTTACATAAACTCCGACAGACGGTAAAAACGTTTGAAGCTAAAGAAAATGCAAGTAGATATAAATCTCAAATTACCTTAGCTAAAAGAAGGATACAAGCATTTGAACTTTCAGTAGCTCTTATTGAAAGAGAAATAAATGAGGCTGAGAAAAAAATCTAGGTATCAGCTTTTACAAAGTGTGTATTCAACGACGTTATTTATTTTATGAATTACAAAACGTCGGAAAATGCTATGTCGCAGTAAAAGCATT
The DNA here is from genome assembly GCF_000956595.1 of Priestia aryabhattai B8W22. Taxonomy (GTDB): domain Bacteria; phylum Bacillota; class Bacilli; order Bacillales; family Bacillaceae_H; genus Priestia; species Priestia aryabhattai. The sequence goes on from NZ_JYOO01000020.1 coordinate 95,797, forward strand.
TTAATTCATCTTCAATTGTCGGTTAGAGTGGAATGGTAGAAAAAAAGAAAGCTTAACAATACTAGGGTTTCTTTTTTTGTAATTAGTACTCTGCGTACGTCAGTATATCTTTTGGATTTTGGCTAAACCTGTTTCCAAAGCGGGCAGTCTTTGCACTTCTCCAAACGTATCCACGCTTTTTTAGCGCACTAAAAATAATTTATTCTTTTAAAAATAAGGGTTGAAGGTGACGCAACGTAATCTAATATAGTTGAACTATGGCATATCAAGAAGGGGAGCAATGAAAGTAAAAGTAACGGATGGGGGCATGAGAAGTGGAGAATAAAAAACGAATTCGCTCTTTAGATATATTAAGAGGACTAGCGATTCTGGGAACGTTAGGAACGAACATTTGGCTGTTTGCCTATCTGGGAGATGTAAATTATATATTTACTTTTACCCATAACAAATGGTGGTTATCAGGAGATGATTTTTTAAGAATCCTTTTTCTATCCTTAATTAACGGGAAATTACTTGGCCTCTTAGCTATTATGTTTGGTGTTGGTTTAGAACTGAAATATCAGCAGTCAAAACGATTAAATCAGACGTGGCCAGGAAGGTACATATGGCTGTCCTTGATTTTATTAATGGAAGGGCTTTTGCACTTTATTTTTGTCTTAGAGTACGACATTTTAATGTCTTATGCAGTAACTGCCATTGTCGTATCGTTTATCGTAAAAATGCGGAAAACGATGATACGAATAACAATGATTAGTGCAGCAGCTATTCATCTTTTCTTTATAGTACTTGTGTTCTTAGGTGTGCTAACTAACTCAATAGGAGGTGAGCTAGTTGCTGTCCCAAAAGAAGTGGTGAACCTTTATCAACATGGATCATGGATAAATCAAATTCAGTATCGACTTTTTCATTTTTGGGAGCTGCGCACGGAAGCAATTTTCGTCATTCCATTTAATATATGTATGTTTTTACTTGGTGTTTTACTAGTGAGAATAGGGGCTTTTGACAATAATTCCAAGGGTATTAATATTAGAAAGAGGATGATGAAAACGGGTCTTTTAGTTGGGCTACCTCTAAACCTATTATTATTTGTTCCTGGAGGGTACTTTGATTTTCCAGTAAGGTATGTGTTTGCCCCTATTTTATCGATTGGATACATGGGAGCCATTAGTTTTCTAATTGAAAAATTTCAGGCCTTTTCATTATGGAGCGTTTTAGAGAAAGTAGGTAAGATGTCTTTAAGTTGCTACGTGTTACAAAATGTTTTAAGCTCAATTTTATTTTATGGATGGGGCCTTGGGTGGGGTGGACACCCTCGTTCATTCTTTGTCATTTTTGTTTGGGTATTAATTTGTTTGTTTCAAATGTTAGTTGCTGCTTTGTGGCTTCGTTATTTTAAAATGGGCCCTATGGAATCAGCGCGTAAACGCTTAGCCAGTTTAGCTATAAGAAAAAGTATAAAGAAAGATCTTAAAATGTAAGTCAGCTTCTTTTTGATGAATATAAAACATGTTATAAGAAGCAAAACTTTCACATAGAATTTTATGTTAAAGTGATATTAGGTATTGGGGATTTTAACCAATTAATAATCCATAAAGGAGAATTAAAGAAAATGGCTACCTTTTTCCTAATACTTATCGGCTTCTTTCTTATCATTTCAAATATCATTGGATTTATCTCCTACAAAAAAAAAGAAAAATCTATACGCTGCTGCTTTCACAATATTGATACTGGCGGCTTTATTTGGGGCAATAGGCGGTATATTAGCACTGTTGATCATTAGAGACGCTTTTTCCATATTTTACGGTTTACAAGTTGGATACTACTTACTTATAAATAGCGCAATGGTTCTGTTAATGGCAGTTATAATCACAGTTATAAAACAATATAACAATAAATAAAAAATTTGCTTAGTAAGACTCATACTTCGTAAGTTTGTAGTTACCATAATCACCCTTATAGGTAGTTAAACAACAAAAAGCTCTTTCATAAGAGCTTTTTGTTGTTTAAGAGTAGAATTTAATTATCTACATCATTAGCATCAAACGTATCTTTTGTAACGTTCAATATATGACCACTAATGTTAACTGTTTTGTTATTTACCCATTTAACTTTGGCTGTTTCCTGAGGGTAATTCCAATAGATGTTTTTCTTTTA
>NZ_JYOO01000021.1 GCF_000956595.1 Priestia aryabhattai B8W22
ATTGTTATTAATAGCCAAATCCGCGGCCATAACAGCTGCATCCAATAATGACAAGAAGAATAAACAGGACAACTAATAAAGCAAAACCAGAACCAGCTCCACCATAACTAGACATACAAACACCTCTTTTCGTGGTATTTAACTAAAGGAAAAAACTTTAAATATACATGGGTTAAGGTATTATATGTAGACATAGCTCATAGCGATTGGATTTTAGTCTAAAATAGGCTACTTTGTTTAACGATAGCTAGATACCATCATTTCACATAGTAAAAACCCTTCCTTGTTAAAATGAAGGGGCTTTTTTGGCTATCAGCACCAAGGACGAGGTCTAGGAGGACAGCTTGGAGCACAAAAATGTTGATGCGTTTCCTGACATACAACGGATTCTGTATGCGGGAATGAGTGCATATATTTATAATTTTTTTGATAAACATCTGTGGTATGACTCGGATGCACCATTGGCACAAACACATCTTGACCAGTAAAAGATGTATTTTGTTTAACTGGGTCATACTGAGCAGGCATGGTTTGAGGAGACAATTGACCACATGGTTTAGTTTGAGGGTAACCACAGTTACCTTGCTGAGGATACATAGCCCCTTGATAACCACCGTAATTAGAGTGCTGATAAGGATAATTGTTTCTCATATTAAAAACCTTCTCCTTTCTGTTAGTAGACTCCTGTTACTGTAGGTGAAACAACCATAGAATGTTTGGACAAATACCTAAAAAAGACCCTAATTATTTAGGGTCTTCTTTACTAAGAGAAAAAGAAATGTGTATTCTTAGTAACGTAGCTATGAGACTAAGCAGTAGAAGTTTTTTCATGTCCGTTATTCCTGAAGATTAACATCCATCGCTGCGTTATCAATATTATTTAAAATGGTTTTGTTTTTATCGTCTAGTTCATTGCGTAAAAGTGAATTACGCGTCGCTTCGTATAAATCGTAGCTTCTTTCATCCACTGGAGAATTATGATCTTCACATATCATTTTTTCTGATTTTTTGGATTGATCTTCCATATCAGTCACCTCCTCTGTATATTATGTGAGTTGATTAGGAAAAACATAAGAACTTCATCTGACTACTGTTGAGTAAGGTTTAATCAACGGTTAGCTGTTTCTGTATATTGTGTTTACATATAACCTAATATTAGGTGGATACAACCGTTTCTTGAGCGTGCTTTTGGATGATTTCTGGAACTTCCAGCAGTGAATGAACGGTTATCAATTTACCTTTTGGCGCAATATCAATTTTAACTTGATTGTAGCTCCACTCCAGTTCAGAAGGCACGTGAATCGCATGTATTCCAGCTTCTACTGCCGGTCTTATATCGGTTTTTAATGAATTGCCAATCATCCAAGTCTTTTTGGGGTCGTACTTAATTTGGTTTAGTATTTCTTTTAACGCAGGTGTATCTTTATGTTCAGAAATGAATACTCTTTTTTCAAAGTATTTAGCTAGCTCTAGCTGCACAATTTTTCTCCCTTGATTTTCCTCGTCTCCACCTGTGTGTAAGTAGAGGTTATGACCTTGTTTTTTAAGTTCATCTAATACTTCATACATATTTGGCAGAGGCTCTATCGGCACTTCAAATACACTTTGACCAATTTTTTTGACTCTTTCGACTCTATCTTCATGGATATCTTGATGGTTTTGTTCACTAAAAAATAAATAAGTAGCTGCTAATGATTCTGGAAAGCGGGAAGAATGAAGGCCGTACTTTTCGATGCTTTTTAAATCTATCTCTAACTGCTTTTGTTTTATTTCTTCCTTAGTCAGATTCTCAAACCATTCCTGCAATTGAGCCACAAAAGCATTTATGGTATCTCTAAAATATTTATTACAGTGAACAAGCGTATCGTCTAAATTAAAAAATAAGGTTTGCTTCTGCATTTCTTTAAATCCTTTCTACAATGGATGTACAGACAGTATATATGAAAAAAACACTAACCACTTTTATTACCTACCCACACCTAAAACCAAGGTGAATTTTCCAATACCTCAGGCACAAGCAATTGATTACTACATTGAAATGAGAATATTTAGTGGAAAGATCCTTCTAGCATATAAACTAGAAAGATCTTTTATAAGATACAACGCTGCAGAATATTCCTGCTAATAAATATAACGTTCAAAATGTTCTCTATTCATATTTGTTTTGAACGTAGAGGTACTCAGTCCTGAACGATTTATTAGCGGTTGGCTGCCTTCGTTTTCTTTAGGTATATTCATTTCAACACCTTGTATAGTGAAAGGATCATACATATACGTTGTTCGTTCAGCTTCTGTATGCGACATTAACTTCACCTCTATTAACAGCCTTCATTTTTTTAAATCATGCTAACTCGTTTACAGCAGGTTCTCTAATAAAAATATCTGCGTTTCATAGGTCTTTTCGCTAAAAAAGATCCGCCGTTTTCTACTTTTTTTATTAAGTTGTAATTTCTTGTGGCTCTTCGCCTTCAAGGTCAGTAAAGAAATTTTCTAAGGTTTCCCTCGGGTCAAGAGCACGCCCATCTTCTTCGACAATACGGTTAAGCGTAGGATCATTATTGCTATCTTTATTTTTATAGTTGTTATAATCAACTCTTTCTGCAATTCCTGAATTATCAACGCCTTTAAAGTCTTTCTTTGGCATAAAAACACCTCCTAGCCCTATTGTTTGAAAATTTGAAGATAAAATAAGTGGAAGGTTAAGTTATATTTTTATTTCCCGAGAATTAAATAGATACTTGTTGCTAAGAGACATGCACAACATGCTTAATTGTTTTATGAAATGGGGAAACTAAAACGTCAAAATTTAATTTACTGAGGAGGAATATAAGTGGAAGGAAATCCAAGCACAAGACAGTTTCAGGATGATTTAAAGCAGTATCAAATGCCAGAGTCAGTAAAGCAACAAAAATCCAGCACTTATCGAGTCGGATATGAATCAAACACTGGAATTGAAAAAGTACAGAATCAGCAGGAAGAATGAGAAAATAAATAAGCTTGATCACTTTATACTTTTACATGACGAGAAGGGCATCCGATGGATCAACAAAAAATGTTAGCAAATGAATTAAGTAACATGCTTACAGAAAATAAGCTGCCGATTACCATTGAAGAAGATATCCATGAAATTTGCAGAGGTTTACAATCAGGTGAAATCAGCGTGAATGATTTGAAGGAAAAAGATCCTTTTGTTGTACATGCAGTTCAAGAAGCAATGGATAGAATAACTAAACATAGCTCTTAAAATAGCTATAAAAAGCAATCATTTTTATTAAGCCAAAGGCTAACTCTTTAAAGAGTTAGTCTTTTGTCATTCAACTGGTATGAACATGAAAAAAGAATGACAAACGAGTTATCATTCTCTCTCCTACACATGGCAAGCGTTTAGTTTTTAGTCACAAGGAAATGAAACATCTAATCCCACTTTTTACAGTGTCGATTGTTTCTAAAAACTAGTATGTCTTCCTGATAAGAAAATACACATCCATCATTTACCATGAGTACATTTCTTCCACAATAGGAAGCTTAAGAAAAACAAGGAGGTGACACAACATGGCAAACAACAAAAGCAGCAACAACAACGAATTATTAGTATACGGTGCTGAACAAGCAATCGATCAAATGAAATATGAAATCGCTAGCGAATTTGGTGTAAACCTCGGTGCTGATACAACTGCACGTGCAAATGGATCAGTAGGTGGCGAAATCACAAAACGTCTTGTGCAATTAGCTGAGCAACAACTTGGCGGCGGACGTTTCTAAGACAACTTTATAATTGATGGCTGAAGGAAGAATGGATCTCCATTCTTCCTTTTTGTACGAATAAAAAAAGAAGGAGAGATTATATGCAGCAAAATCAACCAGCTAAAGAAAATACGGGTTTTACTGAAAAACCAGCAGCTTCTGCAACAAATGCACAAAAAGTAAAACAAGAAATTCAAAGAGATGTAAATGAAGGACAAGGTGCAATGACTTCTCGAGAAGCAGGCGCAATGCGCGATTAAAAAAACACTTTAAGCAGTTTTAATCACGCACTCTTTGTACAAGAACCTATAAAAGTACCTCGATTAACCGAGGTACTTTTTTAAGTCTACTCTATTTTGACACGGGATCTGCTTTGACTTCGGGTGTTTTTCATTAGATACATGCTCTTGAAAAACAAAGGCAAACAGTGTAATTTTCAATATATAAAAGTCGAGCCTGTCTTATCCAACTGAAAAATAATTAGTTTGTATTTTGTCCCCCGCCATTCAGCCCTTCTTTTATGTACGCGTTAACCTGACTATTTGAAAGCAATCCAATATGTCCAATGCCATAAAGTTGAATATTTCTTGCTCCTTGCAGCCTAGAGAGACTATTAGCAACAATTTGATCATTTATGCTGTAGATCGATGTATAAAGAATTTTTTGATTGAGATCTGTACCTGGGAGTGCTGTCGAAGACACTAAACCATTCGCTCCTCCTAACGTCACGACATTTTCAATCTTATTCCCTCCTCCTAGATATTTAATATAGTACAGCGTGTTTGCTCCACCCATACTATGAGCAACAATATCTACCTTCTCAGCTCCCGTTTCTTTCAACACTTGATCAATGTATCGAGCAAGCTGAGGTCCATTATTCAAATTGTTGCCTGTCTTATCTATAAAATCAATAGCATAAAGATCATCGCGATCCCACCCTTGAGCAATTAAATAGTTTTTGATAGCAATAAAGTTATAAGACGCACCGCTGATTCCATGAACAAGAACAACCGGATTGTGATTCGATTCAGCTTTAACATTCGAAGGCTGAATTCCTAATGCAGATACAACCAGGGACAAAGCAAAAATTAATGCGACAAACGTTTTCTTCATTTCTTTTCTCCTCCTCAAAATATGTAAGTAACAGCATCTATAGATTATATATAAAAATCTTAATACGGTAAACTTATACTTATAAGGTATTTAAAGTTATATTTATTTGTTATATATGAGTATTTTTATGACAAAAATCATCACCTAAGCTTTTCTGTAAAAAATAAGGAGGCGGAGAAAGTTGCATTGGATTTATTTATGTTTAGCTATTCTTTTTGAAGTTGCTGGAACTACGACCATGAAGTTATCAGACGGCTTTACTAAAGTTATACCAAGTGTATTGCTTATACTTTTTTATATTTGTAGTTTGTGCTTTTTGACATTAACGTTAAAAAGTTTAGAAGTTTCAATTGCTTACGCTATTTGGTCAGGTATGGGGATTATAATTATTACGCTAATTGGATTTATGTACTTCAATGAAAGTGTAAGTCTGCTAAAGATCGTTGCTATAGCTCTCATCATTATCGGTGTAGTGACATTAAATATGACCGGGGAAAAAGAAGCTAATGCTGGTAAATCCACTTTGGAAGAACACATTAAATAAAAAGATGAAATATTTAAAACCTTTTTCTCAGGACTACAAGCTATTGCGTATTGGGCATTTATTAAAGATTTCGATTTAACATGGTGGGCTTTTAATTTGTATTTGATGATTTACCCCCTATTCTTTATAAAACTATTTATAAAAGATAACAATAATCAAAAAAAGCACTTTTCCACGTAATAAAGATATTCATGTATATATAAAAAGAACAGATCCCCTTAAGGGAATCTGTTCTTCAAGTTAATCTAATTGCATAAGTTGTTGTAATTTTTCTCTTGTACGTTGCTTGTCTACTATCTTTATCCAATTCCTATTAGCCTTTAAAAATCAGTGGGGAAACGCCCTTGCTTAAGTTCCATTTATTTAAGGTACTCAATTCAATTTCTTGATCTGCAAAGAAACAAATCCCTGTTGCATTGTCTCCAGGATAGATTCTGCTCGTCATCACTTTCTCACCTTCATTAATAAAAACTTCAATGGACGATTTATCAACAAACAGATGAAGATGTAAGTGATTAGTATTTAATCCAACAGGCGCTTTTCTGATTCCCCCATCGCCTTCACCTGATTTATCACGATTAAAAATAAACAAGCTTTCCAGCCTATCATAAGTTAAAAGAGTTTCTTGTTGAGTGTCAGGATCTGTTCTCAATTTTATTCCGAACTGTGAAGCAGCTTTTGCATTAATTTTCACTTCAAGTTCGTAACAATCACCTGAAATACCTGCAAGTTCTTGTTCTCCGTTAACTGTAATATTTTCATACTGCACGTGATGTTGACGAAGCTGTTTAAGCTCCTGAATTGGTTTACTAATTATATTCCCTTGGTTAGTAGAAAGCTCCCGCGGAATAGTCATTGCTCCCGCCCAATTATGTTTTTGTTCAGGCATGCTGCTTTCCCACATAGCCATCCACGCTACCATAATGCGTCTGCCATGTTCATCTTCTGTTGTTTGAGGAGCATAAAAATCAAATCCGTAGTCCAAAAGCTGAAAGTCTTCATGTTGAAGCAACCCTGTTTTATAGTCTAAATTTCCTTTTACATATCCAGCTTGATGCAAGTTATGATAGAGATTCCCTTCTGGTTTTACCCCTTGAGGTGACATAAGAAGCACGTCTTGTCCTTCGAGACTAAAAAGATCCGGACACTCCCACATAAAACCAAGATTCCCTTGGCTTTTTGCCATCACATTTATAAACTCCCACTTCATCAGATCTCTTGAACGATACAAAAGAACTTGGCCCTCATGATCCTTTGTACGTGATCCAAGAACGCAATAATAATAGTCGTCTTTCTTCCATACTTTTGGGTCTCTAAAATGATGAGGATGAATATCCCCTTCAGGCACTGAATTAATCACTGGGTTTTGAGGCACTTTATTAAAATGAACGCCGTCTTCGCTTACAGCAAGACATTGAACCTGTCTTAAGTCCGTATCATAGTTATCTCCTGTCCACACATTCCCTGTGTACATTGCATAAAGCTTTCCGTCTTTTTCAACTGCACTTCCTGAAAAACATCCATCTTGATCGTATTCTTCACTTGGAGCAAGAGCGATAGGAAGGTGTTCCCAGTAAGTAAGATCTTTACTTTTTATATGCCCCCAATACATTGGCCCCCACTTGGGAGAGTAAGGATGATGTTGATAAAACAAATGATACTCTCCTTTGTAAAAGCTGAATCCGTTTGGGTCATTCATCCAGTACGCTGGTGTAGATACATGATATTGCAGTCGCCAATGATTCTGATCAACAGACTCCTGCTCGTTTAACACAGATTCCATTGCCTTTGAGATTTTTTCTTGATGTTGATTTCTTAATGTTTTCAAAAAATACCCTCCTGCCTTTCTACACGTAAATAAGTTAATTGTGATAAAAAGAGATTAAAATGATGAATCGATTTCACAAACAATGGACTCATAAGGTCGTAATTTTATCTGATTTAGCTGCAGCTCTAAATGGTCATAGTTCGATAAAATAACCTTTTTCATATTAAAATCTAAGTTTAGAGTTAACTCTTTATTATCAAAGTTAGCAATCACCGCTATTTTTTTATCGTTAAACTCTCTCGTGTAGGCCATTATTTGCAGGCTATCTTTAAACATGTCTTCGTATTTACCAAAAGCAATAACATCTGAATATGGACTGCTTTTTCTTAAACTAATTAACTTTTTATAGAAATAAAATAAAGAATTACGATCCTTTAAAGCATTCTCGACGTTAATAGAAGAGTAGTTAGGATTTATCTCTAGCCAGGGTGTGCCTTGGCTAAACCCTGCATATTCAGAATGATTCCAGTGCATAGGTGTTCGAGAATTATCACGACTGCGTCTCCAAATCGCTGCTAATGCTTCCTCTTTTGAAAATCCTTCTTTTAGCGCAGAGTGATATTGATCAATTGAAGCTAAGTCATTGTAATGCTCGATTGATGGATACTCTACATTTGTCATTCCAATTTCTTGCCCTTGATAGATAAATGGCGTCCCTTTTAATAAAAAATAGACGGTAGCTAACATTTTAGCTGAAATAGGCCCTATATCTTCTGGTTTAATAAATTTGTTTAAAGAACGAGGCTGGTCATGGTTTTCTAAATAAAGCGCTCCCCACCCTGTGTTGTTATAGAACGTTTGACTATCAGAAATGGCTTTTTTGAAATCAAGTAGATTCCAATTATACGGTTCATACCATTTCCCTTCTTTTCCTACGTCTAAATCGACATGATCAAATTCAAAAAGCATACTAAAATGCCCGTCTTCTCCCGCATAAATAGGCAGTTCTTTGTGTGATACCCCAGGTGCTTCTGCCACAGTTAAGATATTATGTGAAGTAAAAGCTTCTTTACTTAGTTCACTTAAAAATTCATGAATGCCTTCTTGATTCGTTTCAATTACATTCATTCCATCATGCGAATCAGCAAAGTCCTGTCGTTTTTTTATAAACGTAATGGCGTCTACTCTAAAGCCGCTAATTCCTTTATCTAACCACCATGTGACCATTTTATAAACGGCATTTCGGAGATCACGGTTTTCCCAATTAAGATCAGGCTGTTTTTTAGAAAATGCATGAAGATAATACTGTCCAGTTTGCTCATCATACTCCCAGCACGAACCGCCAAAAATAGATTTCCAATTGTTAGGAGGAGTCCCGTCTTCTTTTCCATTTCTCCAAATATACCAATCTCTTTTAGGATGATTTACATCACTTTTTGATTCTAGGAACCATTCATGCTCATCCGAAGTATGGTTAACGACTAAGTCCATGATAATCTTTATCTCTCTTTTTTTAGCTTCATGGATTAGTAGATCCATATCTTCCATAGAGCCAAATTCTTCTGCAATGGCTTTATAATCAGAGATGTCATATCCGTTATCATCCATTGGTGATTGATAAACTGGACTTAGCCAAATAACGTCGATACCTAACTCTTTTAAGTAATCTAATTTTTGAATAACTCCTTTTAAGTCACCAATTCCGTCACCATTCGAATCATAAAAACTTTTCGGATAAATTTGATATACAACTGCTTCTTTCCACCACTGTCCCTTCGTTATTGTAGCGCTTTTTTCATTCTTTCTTTCACTTAGTTGAACCATTTCTTATCAGCTCCTATATATTTATATTAAAATTATGTACTTATTTTTCGTTTTATATGGTATCGATACCATATAAAATTTTAAAAAATATACTCTTAAAAATCTTATCTAACCTTTATTCTTTAAGATGAATTCATTGTATTACATCATGGGAACGGTTTCAATAACTTTTCTGAAAATTTTTCAAAAAAGGTGAGAACGAATAACTTCCGCTCTCACCTTCATTTGCGATTTCCTATTACGTTGAGCTTCGAACCACCAGCTCGATTGGGAGTTCAAACGTTTCCACCTTTACTTCAGAATCATTCAACATATCAATAAGAGTTTCCATTGCTTTGATCCCCATCTGATCAATAGGTTGTCGTATAGTTGTTAACTTCGGATCTAACATTTGTGCAAGAGGTTGATCATCAAAGCCAATAATCGCCAAATCATTAGGTATTTTTAGACCACACTCTTTGGCTTCAATCATCATTCCCCCGGCAATCTCATCACTTCCTGTAAATATAGCCGTAGGGCGATCCTCCATTGACAGGATTTTTTTAACTACTTGTTTTCCATCTTCAATGCTGTGTTGATTAACAAAAATCCATTTTGGATCCGGCTGAATTCCTGCCTCTTGAAGTGCTTTTTGATAACCTTGGTTACGGTCCTTGTCCTTACCTTCCTCAGCGAACAATCCACCTGTACAGTACCCGATTTTCCGGTGTCCCTTTTCAAGTAAATGCTTTACGCCTATATATGCACCCTTGTATTGATCTAATCGAACAATCGGAACACTTGCGTTGTTTACATATTCATTGCATAACAAAATAGGACCAGATTCAGTAAACGGTTCTATGACGCTCCACTCGTTTTCAATAGAGGTCATAATAATTCCGTCAACTTGCTTTGTTTTTAGTAAATTTAAAAAGGCCAATTCTTTCTCTTTATCTTCATTACTTTGAAAGATTAATACGTGATAGCCGTTTTTATAAGCAACTTGTTCAATTGAATCGACTAAATAAGAGAAAAATGGATTTACGATTCTTGGTACAATGACACCAATTGTAGTCGTTACCTGTCCTCTTAACCTTCTTGCTGAAGGGTTTGGGGTATAGTTAAGCTCTTTCATTGCTTTTAGCACCAGATTTTTTTTCTCTTCTGAAACATATGAATGATTGTTTATAACACGGGAAACGGTTGTTTTTGATAACCCCGATAATTTTGCTACGTCATATATGGTAGGCATTTGTTTATCACTCCATCACTAACTGAAATCAGTTTCATACTTATTTTACGTTAAAAAAGAGACAAAATGCAATGAATGAATTCGTTTGCATCTCTATATCATCCGTTCAATAAGAATACCCGCAAAATCGCTGTGACTCTTTAAAACAGGACATTTTTATATAGATTAATAAACCAGCACATTTAAAAGTGTTTATCTCATAAGCGAGAAACCAGTACCACAGTAAAAAAACGCACTACACTTAAAATATCCTTTATTTAAAGGGTATTTTTGTTAATTATTTTCTTATTGACATATGAAATCGGTACCATATATAATACAATCAAATAGAAAACGCTTTCTAAATAAAAGTTAGATACATAAACAGCAAAGGGGATTTAAATATGCAAAACAATAAACTTTACTGGAAGCTAAGCAGTTTCTTTTTCTTGTTCTTCTTATCTATTGCCTCTATTTTCACTTTTTTTGCTATCTGGTTGGGTCAAAGCCTTAACCTTTCCGGAGCACAAACAGGTATTGTTTTTTCTGTAAACGCTGTCTTCACTATGCTTTTCCAACCGCTTTATGGATATATCTCCGATAAATTGGGGTTACGAAAGAATTTATTATACTTCATTTCAATTTTAGTTATTTTATCTGGACCATTTCTAATTTTTATCTATCAACCTCTTTTAAACTGGAATTTTTGGATAGGAGCCCTGACAGGCGGGTCTTATCTTGCCATCACTTTTTTAGCTGGTATCTCAGCTATCGAGTCATATATTGAAAAAGTTGGCAGAAAGTATGAGTTTGAATTCGGTCGTGCAAGACTTTGGGGATCAATAGGGGCAGCCGTGGCAGCTGCTATTGGAGGACGAATGCTTAACATTAACCCTGATATCAACTTTTGGATTGCATCGGGATCAGGCATTCTCTTATTACTTGTTATTTTCCTTACAAAAGTAGAAGTATCCACTATCGAAGAAAAGAAGGCAAAGTCCCTTTCTATTCAAGATTTGGGCAGTTTATTTAAACGAAAAGATTTCTGGGTTTTTATGATTTTCATGCTCGGGACGGGCTGTATTTATAATGTTTTCGACCAGCAATTCCCTGTATATTATGCCTCTCTGTTCCCAACAGAACAATTAGGAAACCAAATATTTGGTTACTTAAATGCAGGTCAGGTCTTTTTAGAATCCGGTATGTTATTAGTTGCTCCATTCATTGTCCGTAAAGTAGGTCCTAAAGGAGGTTTAATTTTAGCGGGAATCATTATGATTTTACGCGTGATAGGTTCAGGGTTAGTATCAGATCCATACAGCATTTCATTTATTAAGCTTCTTAACGCACCAGAGTTTGCCATTATCATTGTTTCTGTGTTTAAATATCTGGCTACACATTTTGATACAAAATTCTCTTCAATTTTATATTTGGTTGGCTACCAATTTGCGATGCAGCTAGGAGCTGTTATCCTCTCCCCTATCGTAGGAAATCTATACGATTCAATTGGTTTTCGTCAAACATACTTAATCATGGGAGTTATTGTCACTATCTTTACTCTATTTGGTGCATTTCTTTTAAGAAACAAGAATCAAGCATCTAAAGATAATAATGATTCAAAACTTACTGCTTAGAATCAGAAAAAATACACTAAATATTCTTAAAAATTTAAAAAATATCTTTTAACTCGTTCCTATTAATTGTGATTCTCATAATTTTGAAAGCCTTTGCTAATTATAGCAAAGGCTTCTTTTTGGTGAGTTTCTTCTATTATAAATTATAAATTGACCTTACTACGACCAAAACGATTTAACGAATAAAGATATTGACAGGTCCATTCAATCTAAATCCAGTTATCACACTGTAGTAACTTTTATGCTACGCTAGTTACTTTCCTTTGAAACAAGTTAATGAAGGAAGAATGAATGTATAAAAAAGGAATATAAGGAAAAATTACTAGTGAATATTGGAAAAACCAGTGTCCTCTTCATTCGATGACATACAAAAATGGAGGGTTATTAAAATATGAACAGCGCATGGAATCGCCTGATAAAAAAAATCAAGAAAACCCAAAAAAATGCCCCTTCAGTATGAAGAAACTACTTCAAATGACGAGACTCTTAGTTCATCTTTGGCTGAAAATCTAACAAGAGTAAAGAACTCTTTAGGTAATAGTGGAGATTTAGTGGTTCGGGATTTTAAAATGGGAAAACCTTTTTTACGTAAAGTAGCTTCTATTTATATAAATGGATTAACGGATAAAGAAATTTTAGGAAACTCCATTATAGAAAGGCTGATGAATGATGTAGAGATGATTAAAGAGGAAAACCCTTATGAACCAAGCGAATTAGGGATGTACATAAAAGAACATATATTAACTATTACAAATGTGGGAGAGATAACGAATTTCGATAAACTTTTTTTCCATCTTTTATCCGGCGAAACAATTGTCTTAGTTGATGGATGGAATCAAGGCTTTGGCTGTGCCGCGCAAGGAGGAGATCTTAGAGCCATTTCGGAACCCGTAGCAGAATCGTCCGTTCGAGGCCCTCGAGACAGCTTTACAGAGTCCCTTATCACTAATACAGCAATGATTCGCCGTCGTATTAAGAGCCCAAACCTCTGGTTAGAAACGAAGGAAATAGGAACAATCACGCAAACAGGTGTTGGCATGATGTACGTAAAAGGCATTGTCAACGATAAGCTTCTTACAGAAATTAAAGAAAGATTAGGTAAGATGGAAGTAGATGAAGTTCAAGGCTCGAATACAATTGAAGAATGGATTTCTGATGAAACTTGGACACCTTGGCCAACTGTTTTTATCACAGAACGGCCCGATGTAGTGGCAGGAAATTTATTAGAAGGAAGAGTCGTGATTTTTGTGAATGAGACACCTACACCTCTCATTGTTCCTGCGACTTGGAATCAATTTTTTCAGACGGCAGAGGATTATTATTTACGCTGGACAATGTCTAGCTTTTTGCGCATGCTGAGAATCATTTCTTTTTTAATTACTCTTCTTGGTCCATCTTTATTTATTGCGTTTCTTTCCTTCCATCCGGAATTAATTCCAACACCGCTGCTGATTAATTTGGCAGCTCAGCGTCAAAATATTCCCTTTCCGATTATTATAGAAGCGCTATTGATGGAATTTACCTTTGAAGTGTTGCGAGAAGCTGGTGTTCGTATGCCCCGGCCTGTTGGTCAGGCTGTTTCCATCGTCGGGGCTCTTGTATTGGGAGAAGCAGCTGTTTCAGCTGGGATTGTTTCCAGCGCAATGGTCATTGTCGTGGCAGCCACGGCTATCGCCAGCTTTACCATTCCTCATTATGCCATGACGGATGCTACTCGTTTACTTCGGTTCGGGATGATGATTTTAGCTAGTTTTTTTGGATTATACGGTATTGGATTAGGAGTAATCATGTTAGTAGCTCATACATGCAGCTTGCGTTCCTTTGGTATTCCGTATTTAGCTCCTTTTGCCCCTGCCATTTTAGCTGATCAGAAAGATTCCATCTTCCGTTTCCCTTTACCTTTTATGTCTAAACGCCCCCGTTTAATTAGTCAGGTAAAAACGAAGCGAACAGACCCTAATCAAGATCGCGGGCCTTCGCCAAGAGAAGGAAAGATGAAAAATCAAGAATCAAAGAGGGATTCTGATGAGACATAAATCATTGATGCTTCTTTTGCTTTGCATATTGTTAGTCTTCTTGTCAGGATGCTGGGACCGCGAAGAGTTACAGCAGCTAAGTATCGTTTCAGGAATGGCTATTGATAAAGGCAGTGACAAAGTAAAGAACAGATATAAAGTTACGGTTCAAATTATCAATCCTTCACAAGTAGCTGGTGGACAACAAGGAGGAAAAGTTCAAGCTTCCCCTGTGACAACCTTTACTGAAACAGGAAGCACCCTTGCTGAGACTCTTCGAAAGATTTCAACAAAGTCACCTGGAGAGCTTTTCTTTCCTCACCTTCAAATCTTAGTAATCGGCGAGAAGGTAGCGAAACAAGGAATTGAAGATTTATTTGATATGATTGAACGTGATAGCCAGTTTCGGGTTCTTTTTCCAGTTTTAATTGCAAGAGGACATATTACGGCGAAAGAGACGCTAGAAGTCACAACATCATTAGAAGCCATCCCTTCTGCAAATATTGGAGATGCTTTAAAATCTTCTGAAGAGGACTGGGGAACCTATAAAAGTACGCGTGCAGATCAAGTGATTCAGGGGCTAAAAGAAGGAAGTGTAGTAGTCACAGGTATTAAGATTAATGGGGAGAAAAAGAGTGGAAATGCAACAACAAATACACAACAAGTTTCTCCAAGTGCAAACATTGAAATTAAAGGGATTGCTCTTTTTAAAAATGGAAAGTTAAAAAAATGGGTGGATGGGCCTCCTGCACGAGGAGTGACATGGATTACGAACGAAATGAAACGAACCGTGATGAATCTTAATTGCGGAAAGAAAAAGGATGCAATCGCAATTGAAATTTCGCGTTCCAAATCGTCTACCCATGTAACATTCAACCATCAGAAACCGACAATCTATATTACTGTTCACGCAGAAGGAACAGTCTTAGAAAATAATTGCTCTATAGATCTTGCCAAATCGCAAGCTCTTGGCCAACTAGATGAACAATTAGAAGAAGAGATTAAACAGGAAATACTATTGGCAATAAAAAAAGACTCAAAAGCAAAAAAGTGATATCTTCAATTTTGGTGAAACGGTTAATATAGCGAATAAGCATGTATGGAACAACATTAATCATTCATGGGAAAAAGATATTTTTCCAGAAACAGAAGTTCACGTGAATGTACAAGCTATTATTCGTCGGACAGGTATGACAACCAAGTCTTATATAAACAAATAAAATAATGATAAAGGGCAAACAAAGGAGTTGAGAGACGAATGGAGAAAGCAAAAATAAGCGTTACACAACTCTTTGCCCTTATGTTTATCTTCGACTTGGGTACTTCTCTAATTGTAAGTTATGGAATCCCCGCCGGTAAAGATGCCTGGCTTGCTATCCTTCTAGGAATGGGCGGAGGCATACTCTTATTCTTTGTTTACTATATGTTATTTCGTCAATATCCGACCATTCCCCTTACTGGATATGTTAGAAAAATATTTGGTGAATTCTTTGGCTGGGTGCTTGGATTATTATACTGTTTGTTTTTCTTGTATATTGCAGCTAGAAATGTACGTGATTTCGGGGACTTATTGACTTCGTCCACTTTACCGGAAACCCCATTACTAGCAATTAATCTCTCGCTTATTCTTGTTATGTGTTATGTCATTTATCTAGGGATAGAAGTAATAGGAAGAACAGCAGAAGTATTTATTGTCATCCTACTATTATTGGGGCTAGGAGCTAATTTTTTTGTTCTAGTATCTGGAAATGTTAGTTTAAATCATATCCGCCCCTTTCTTGAACACGGGTGGAAACCCGTGTTAACTACAGCGTTTCCTCCTGTTGTATCTTTTCCATTTGGTGAAATGCTCGTATTTACGATGCTGCTACCATATTTAAATCGTCCTAAACTAATAAAAAAGGTATGGTTATCTGCAGTACTTTCAAGTGGGTTGATCCTAAGCTGGACAGCTGCTTTAAATATGTCGGTTCTAGGTTTGGATGTAATGAAAAGATCTACATTTCCTACCTTGGCTACGATTGGAAAAGTTAATCTATTTGATTTTATTGAAAGAATGGATGCAATTGTAGTTTTCACCCTGTTAATGACCGTTTTTTTTAAAGCATCTATTTTTATGTATGCAGCTATCCTTGGAATTACTGATTTATTTAAGGTGAAGAACCGTCAGCAAATCATTCTTCCCATGGGCTTTATTTTGATTTTCCTTTCCATGACAATAGCTTCCAGTTTTTCAGAACATTTAGAAGAAGGGTTTACTATTACATTAAAATACCTTCATGTTCCTTTTTTGATTGTGATTCCTTTGTTTATGCTGGTTGTCTCCCTCATTCGGAACTATGTGAAGAAAAAAACTAGTTAGGACGGTATCGTTTCTCTCTTTTTTTAATAATCATAAAAATTTGTTGGCCAATGACAATAAGAAAAAGTCCAGCTAACATGATATATTCAGCATTACTCATGACCCAAAAAGGGTTTAGAAGGTGCAGGAATGAATCATAAAAACTAAAACCTAATAGAAAATCCATTAGCAAGAGGTTTAAAGTAGATAATAAAAAGACAATAATTAGTGCTAGAAAAATCTTCATGTTCTTCTCTCCTTTAATTTTAAGTAAATATATTATTTGTCAAAAATAAGGTTTTTAATAATAAACCTTATTGGTTGAAATTAAAGGAAAAGCGTAAGAGTATAAAATATCTTGTGTAAATGAATAAGTAAAAAAAGAAAGAATTTTTTTGGGGAAATTAAGTAACTTCAACCAGCCTAAAGAAAGTGAGTCTTCTCTGAATGAGTTTATAAAAGTTCTTGTTCAAGCTTTATTCCCTAACGAAGAGTAACTGCATCCTTCCTTGTTTCTGTATAGTCAGCGCTTTGCGACAAGATCTCATATTGATTTTAATTAAGCTCGCCCAGAACTAAAAATGACGTTTAAAGCAAACTAATGAATAATTTCTATAAGAAAAAAATTCATTTTCATATAATTCATATAAAATTATTGATTACCTCTTAATTTTCGATCCTCAATTTTTACGTTAGAACCACAAATAAACCAGCAGAAAGATTCATAATATATACATCTTTAAAGGTATATATATTATGAATCTTTTAAGGTAAAAGACTATTTTATTTGCAGCGATTTTAGTAAAGCAGCCTGTAATTCTATAAAAGAGAGCAGTATATATAGATAAACAAATTCAACTATACAAGTAATGTTTTTTATAACCCGATTCATAAATATTTTCATATCATTTATCCCCTTCATATATAATTCACCCTTCTGGAATTTGAAAAAAGTACAGCGAAGAAAGGATTTTAAGTTATTTTAAACAATGTAATAATAATCATTAATCTTGATAAAATTATTCAATTAAGTTTGTGGAAAATGAGTTCTTAGTTGACCTATAATCGTTTTGTTGCTTGTATTAATACCTTTTTTCTTCTTTTATAAAGATCATCTCGAATTTCTCGTGTAAGAACTCCATCTTCTATTTTTTCTGCAATATCCATTAATCTCTCAATATCAGAAAAAGAATACCTACGGGTACCAGAGAAGGTACGTTCAGGAAAGATAAGTTTTTGAGTTTCATAATAACGAATTTTTCTCTCAGACAATCCGGTCATTTCAGTAACAGTTTTCATAGTCATTATTTTTTTCTCTCGATATAAATAATTATTCTTCAAATATATCCTCTCCTTTATCTATTTGATTGATTTTAAAATAATAAAGAATAAGTATGTATGTATGTTATGAATAATAAATCTAATCTAATATCTAAATTTTCAAATAATTAAACCTACAATAACAACAAATTATACAAATAATCTACAACTTGGTTATAATTCCTAACACGAATATTTAATTACCAGGAGTTTTATATATTTATTATTCTTAGTTTAACAATCCAAAGTTATATATGTTCACTAGAAGTGTATAGAAGATACATCCTAAAAACCAAAAGACTACTGCTCCTGAACAGTAGTCTTTTCTGTTTATACGTAACCTTATACGGAATGATGATTTACATCACTTTTAGTAGCATGGTCGGAGGATTAGACATTAATTTATTAAGAACGTTTTTCTAATCATCTAACCTTTTACGGTCATCTGCTTGAGGAGGCTGTTCCATCCACTGATTATCAATCATATCTTTCCCAATACGGCTATAAATCCACAAGCTATCCAAGGCTGCCTTTTCACAGTGTGCTGAAATATCGGCTCTCATACTTGCAATAAGAGCTGCGTTATAATAAGTGACTGCTACACCAAAAAAGAAACCCGTTTGAAGAAGCATAAGCCGATCTGAAAAAGGAGAAATATTGGAATTTGTAACCTCTGTTTCGCATGATTTAGGCAGATGAAGATTGTCTTTGGTTAGTAGAGATGAAAACACATCAATGTGTTTGTTTTTTACTTGCAGGCTTTTTTCTAATAATGCTCGTACGTTTTGATTTTTTGAAACTTGTGAAAAGCCAAGGATCATCGCTTTGGCAATAAATGTTTTGTTTAAATTAAAATAAGCATGTCCACTTTCTATTGTATTTATCGGTCTCTGTTTACCGAACACATCCGTTACATAGTGGTAATGTTCAATCATTTCCACCTTATTAGGTGTTATATAGGTAGGCGGTTGCTGATAAAGTTTTTTTGAAATAAGAAGATCCTTAGATTTTTTATAAATCTCCATCGCATCAAGGTTGCACTGATAATAAAAATCTACAATGTCTGGGCGTATGGAAGTCGTAAAAGATAGGCTCATTTCATTATGGCCATGTGTGCTCATCATATAAAGGGATTTAAGACACAAAACGTCCGTAAATAGAGGAGGAGCTTCTAAATTTACGTCTTTTTCTGTAAATCCGTTAGGAATAGGAAACTTCTCTTTTTTAAATAATGCTTTTAACGTATCTATATGATTAAGCGAATATTGAAGAGCTTCCTGAAAAAGATTATGTATTTCTGAATCTTGGATTGTATGAAGCATATATTTATTTACACATACAGATAATGTTTCACGGATATAGTGTGTCCATAAATTTGCAATTTCAGGAGATGTCAATCGATTCTTTTTTTGCAATTTTCTGTTCCTCCGTATCAAAGCCATTTTCTCTTAGCTTACCCTCCTTTTAAGCTTTCATACTAGTTAGCTTTCATACTAGTTAGCTTTCCTCCTAATATTTCCGCTAAAAAAGAAAAAGCTACTCAAATGAGCAGCCTTTAAAAACACATACTTAAGGAAAGATATTGAATAAATCAAGATTAATTATTGTTTTGTTTATATTCTGCATCAAATGAGTTTTCACC
Organism: Priestia aryabhattai B8W22; assembly: GCF_000956595.1. Taxonomy (GTDB): domain Bacteria; phylum Bacillota; class Bacilli; order Bacillales; family Bacillaceae_H; genus Priestia; species Priestia aryabhattai. The sequence goes on from NZ_JYOO01000021.1 coordinate 19,156, forward strand.
GGCATGAACAGACAGCAAGGTATCAGCATAGCCAACCAGCCTGTTGACCAGCTCATCTGCAATTGCATAAACCAGAGGATGGATTTCTGCTCTAAATAGTGCTGGATTATCTAAAATGACTGTAGTGTTAATAAACACATCTCTATTTCCATAAAGGTTATAATGAATCATTGCCTTTCCTGCAGCTCCACCTGTTCTTGGATCTTCATAACCTGGAAGAAACACGTACCATTCTTCTGCTGTAGCAGACCGGAAATTTTTCGTAAAGGTCATTCCCCTGATTACTTTTTCAATCTGCATTTTTTGTTCCAAATGAGCTGCATCTACAATTTTCTTCTTCATAACGCACTCCTCATCACATTAGCGAAATTATTCGTCAGTAGGCGTAGCCTCTACAGCGATTTGATAAGCATCTAAAATGGAATCACGTTCCTCAGGATCGGTCAATCCAACAAGATATTGTTCACCCTTTTCATCTTCAATGCGCATCAACAGCACTTCCCCGTTCGATTGCAGCAAAGCATAAGTCTGATTTCTCATATCAAATAAAGCTTCAACTGCATATTGTTTTTCAATACCTTTTTCATCTTCAATGGTTATAAGATCTCTTTCCCTACTCCTCACTTCTCGTTCACCTCCACTAAAAATCTTCCCGGTTACTTTATCCGTTCTTCTCTGCTTCTATAATTGTATAAAATGAAATTCAATAGCCACGGCTAATATGGAGTTTGGTTATAGATATAAGTTATTTATTCGTCTATTGGAGAGTGAAACTTTAAGAAATGATTAAAAAAATGTTTTTACGATATCGTGTTGTGAATGACATTCATGGCAATAACAATTAATTTCTAAAGCATCTTCTGTGAGAGTATGTATAGTTTCTTTTCTGCACTTTTTACAGTATTCTTTTTTCTGACGTGTCTTTGACAATATAACCTCTTCCTCTCTTGCATTTTTAATTTTATGTTTAGTATAAAAATAACTATTGATACGGTATTTAAAGAGGATTGCAATAGCGATTGCAATCCTCTTCTCACATGGCAACTTTTAGATAACAAGGAAATGAAACATCTAATCCCACTTTTTACAGTGTCAGTTGTTTCTAAAAATTAGTATGTCACCCTGATAAGGAAATAAACACCCACAATTTACCATGTATATACTTCTTGGCCCCTAGGAAACTTAAGAAAAACAAGGAGGTGACACAACATGGCAAACAACAAAAGCAGCAACAACAACGAATTATTAGTATATGGTGCTGAACAAGCAATCGATCAAATGAAATATGAAATCGCTAGCGAATTTGGTGTAAACCTTGGTGCTGATACAACTGCACGTGCAAACGGATCAGTAGGTGGCGAAATCACAAAACGTCTTGTGCAATTAGCTGAGCAACAACTTGGCGGCGGACGTTTCTAAGACAACTTTATAATTGATGGCTGAAGGAAGAGTGGGTATCTACTCTTCCTTTTATTATGAACATTTTCTATTTATCGTCATAAGCAGAAATCCAAAAAAGCATGACAAAACAAAAAACTGCCAAAGAAGGCAGCTCTTTGTATAACAAGGGTATTGTGACTGATGCCCTCATAGGCATCTTGAATAGTATACGTAAAATAGTGGATTGTATTCTTCTAGATATAAAAAGGAATTTTATATCTAGAAGAATAATAAAACATGATATGGAGACGTTAAGTGTGTGCATAGTAAGAAAGGTGGCACATTATTATGAATATGTTAAGGAGGATAACAATGGGCATTTTAAGTGGAAATCCTACAGATGAACCGATGCATTACGGTGAAGTGTTTGGAACATGGTCGTTTCTTTCTGCTTCAAAAGGATTAGTAGCTGGTTATCAAACGTTTCTAAATCATGTAGGAGACAAGGATCTACATAAGTTAGTACAAGAAACGATTGAACAATGTCAGCAGGAAATGAAAGGTGTAGAAAAGCTATTAAAAGAAAATGGAGTGGCTTTACCTCCAACTCCGCCTGAACGTCCAGAAGCTTGTTTAGATGATATTCCAGTAGGTGCACGTGTTCAAGACCCCGAAGTTGCTGCGGCTATTTCACTGGATATAGCTGCTGGTCTAGTTGCTTGCAGTCAACTGATTGGCCAATCTATTCGCGAAGATATTGCAGCAATGTTTGGTCAAATTCACATGCAAAAAGTAGCTCTTGGTGGAAAGTTTTTGCGACTTAACAAAGAAAAAGGCTGGTTAGTTCCACCACCTCTTCACAAGTCCAAAAACACGGATTGTTAATCGTAAAATTCGTATAAAACGTGAAGATTTCACATTAAGTCAACCCCACAGCACGCTATAAGAAGGAACTGCTGATTCATTCCAAATCAGTAATTCTTTCTCGAATAAAGAGCACTAATGAGAGCAAACTACTCAAGATGCAGTAGAGCATTATCAATATAATAACATCTATATTTCAACGACTAGGAAAACTACTGCACAGAAGCAGTAGTTTTTTCCATTTTGATACTGTAGAGAATAGAAAAAGGTCGCGAACATAATCTACGTTTATAAGCAGTACCAAATTAATTCTAGAATACATAATAATCTTTTAAGAGAAACTACTAACAATATACCAAAAGATACTTCCAGTATAGTTAAGGAGATAAAACCAATTGAATAATAAATTTGAAAAGCGTTTTTTGAGGGTTCTCTTTATTTTAACTCTATCGGCTTTGCCTTTTTTATTAAGAAAGCCTCCTGTGAAAGACTCAATATTGACTTTTCTTCTTAATGGGTACACCAATGGGATAGTTGACAGATTTGTTATTACTCATAAGCTCATTAAATATCCGGTACGCTATTTTCGAAAAGAGTTTAAAATACATGTTTTATTTGACTTTTTGCTATATCCAACTGTCTCTGTTATCATCAACCAACTAACAAAAAACGATAAACCCTTAGTTATCCTATATAAAATTATTTTATTCATCTTTCCAATGTTTTTAATCGAACTCTGGGCAGAAAAAAAGACAAATTTAATTAGATGGAGAAGACCTTGGAAATGGTATCATACTTTACTTAGTCTTACAGTCAAATCAGTATTAAACAGGTTAATGATCGGAGCTATAAGAGCATTAGATGAAAAAGCAGAAAAGAGTTCTTGATTAATGAAATAAAAAGTATCTTTTTTCCGAATCCATAGGAGATCGTAAATGAATAATTATAAAAATGACAATACTGCAAGACGCTATATTGCTCATGTCAGTATATTTGGAACCACTCAAATCCATTTAAGAAACCCCTATATTATCGCTTGGTGGTCAGCAGCTTTTCCAGGGTTTGGGCACCTACTACTGTCTAAATACCTTCGCGGCTTTGTGTTATTTGTATGGGAAGTCGTCATAAATATTAAATCTCATGTAAATTTAGCTATGATTTATTCTTTTCAAGGAAATATTGATATGGCCAAAGACGTTCTTAATACAAGATGGCTACTTATTTATATTCCTGTTTATATTTTTGCTATATGGGATAGTTACCGAACAACTGTTGATTTAAATAAAATATACGTGTTAGCTGAACGAGAAAACCACCGGTTCAACACCTTTAGTATGGGAGCCATGGAAATAAATTATTTAGATAAACGGAATCCCATCCTGTCTGTTGTTTGGTCCTTGCTGATGCCAGGTCTAGGACAACTTTATATTCATCGCATCATTGGTGCTTTCTTTGTTATCATTTGGGCAGTTGTTTTCTTTTATTACTCTCACTTGCTTGAAGGTATTTCTCTTCTATTTTTAGGAGAAATAAAACAGGCTACTTCCGTTTTAAATAAAGAATGGCTGTTATTTTTCCCTTCCCTATATGGTTTTGCTACCTTCGACTCTTATATAAATACGGTTGAGAATAATAAACTTGCTGAAAGAGTGCAAAAAAATTTCTTCGAGAAAATATATCAACATCCAAGCTTTTGTATTTCGAAAGGAAAAAAGGTGGAGTGAAAACATGCAGGTCTTTTCTACATTTGAATACTCCAGTTACATAGAATTAGCTGTTTCAGAGCTAGAAAAAAAAGGGATAAAGAAAGAAGATATATTTATTGTCCCCCTTAATAATCGAACGGAAGATCGACGGATTTTTGATAGCCTCCATCGAGCCGATGGAGTTTCTCTTATTGATTTGGGAATGGCTCTAGCCACAGCCTTTTCAGTCATTGGTGCAAGCATTGGGTTTAAACTAAGCTGGGGGCCCATCTACTGGGGAATAATTAGTGCTTTTATCGGATTTATCTTAGGACTAGGAATTAAACTATTTATGTTTAAAGTAATCAGGAAAAATCAACGGCTTTTACGCGGCAAACATTCGGAAGTCATACTCATTGTTGATTGTCGTACGGTGGACGCCGGAGTGGTTGAACAAATTTTGTGGAAAAACCTTGCCTTAGGTGTTTCAAAAGTCAGATCTGATGGCTTATAAAAATAAGTCATCGTTGTACAATATAATGGCTATATGCAGGATGAATGAATTACTATTCAGGATTAAAGATAACTTCCTTAACACATTGAGGGAGTTTTTCTGTTTTTAAGCTGTATACTCTTTAGTTAGTATAATGTCTTTTATTAAAACCAAAAAAGCTTTTAAAAAGAGCTTTTTTGGTTCTAACATATGTTAATTAAATGCCTTTCTACCAACCTCTTTGATTTCTTAAAGTCGTAATATGAGCAACGTGATGCTTTCCATGCCAAGCGTAAGTAGCTATTAATTGTTCAATCGTCACTTCCCCGTTTTCAGGATGGTGGATCATTTTCTTCAAATCTTTTTCATCAAGTGAGTTTAACAATTTATGAAGCCGCTTATGTAGAGCTGAAAAAAGTTGAAGAGAAACTTTTATAGGTAAATCATTATCAGGAAGATTCGACCAAGCCACTTCATCATATGCTTTAATAGTAGGTGCTTGCTCTGTTAACCCTAATTTAAAACGGGTATAAGCATTCATATGGGAGTCAGCTAAATGATGGACAACTTGACTTAATGTCCAGCCGCCTTCTCGATAAGGCGTGGCTAATTGTTCTTTTGTCAGTCCTTCTACAGCATCAGCTAATTGCTTTGGGGCATCTCCAATGTCATGAATCCACCCTTGAATATCTTCTTTCTGAATATTTTCTTTTACAGTAAATTTCCCAATAGGATATTGATTGAACATATTTCTTCATCCCTTTCTGTTTTTATCAGCATCTAGTATAATTTTTATTTAAATATTCAGAACTAAATCAGACGAATAAAATACTGCAAATTAGGATTACAGCGTACACTTGTAATTAGCACATTGTATCTTTTTGCTACGTATTCATTAACTAATGATATATTTTTTATAACGGAGGGTGAATTGTTTGGAGAGAAAAAATTTAAGCGTATTTACTAAAATCTCGTTTTTAACAGCATTGGCTACGATGATGATGACGCCAGCTTCCATATACATATTATCAAAAACTTCAGACGAGAGCATGAAGCCTTTTCTCGGTTCTTTTGTATTGCTTGCATTTATTCTACCTTTATTTGGCCTTCCTTTAAGCATCGTTTCAATGTTCAGCAAAGAACATTTACCGAAAAGAATATTTGCTTTAATTATAAATTCACTGCCAGTAATTATTGTAATGTATGGTCTAACAATGGAAATTATAGATGAGTTTTTTCGAGCTGCACCTTAAATAAAGTTAAAGTCTCTCCTCTATAGCATTCATAAGAGATCTTAATCGATAATATCTCTACAAATTAGCCAGCTTTTCATTAGCTATAAACTTCATAAGTATACCTGCTCCTAAAACATTTAATACGATGCTGCTACCTAAAATAAAACCATATAGTAATCCCGTAATATGTAATGTTAAAGCTAAAATCAAAAAGACTGTTCCTGTACCTACTAAAAGTAATCCCAAGCTTCGATTGTTCATCTATTTCACCACCAAAAAAGTAAATATAGTTATATTTTAACATAATTATATTTATTTTACTGGTTAAAGAGTCTTTCTATTTATATGCTGTATACAACATATAAAGCTAGTCACTCTAGTACTGAAAAAGAAGGAGAAGCTAAGCCGCGTTAGTTTCCCCCTCTTTTTGTATCTCCAGTTTTCATTAAGAACCCTGCGGTTATAATACAGGCAGCAGATAAAAGTAACCCTGTTAATCCCTGTTTTAAAACAAACCCAAAGATTATGCTAGAAAATGATCCTAAAAAGAACATCAATTTGACTAAAACATTTCTAGTGCTCATTTATACAATCATCTCAATTCTATATACAAATAATATATGAAGCTACTGGCGTTGTTCTCTTTGCCCAGCAATCCAAGCTAACGCTAAAATAGAAACAGTTACAACTACTGCAGTCAACATAACTATATTCACCTCTTCTTCCTTAACATAAAATCTCTTACTCTATATTAAGCTTTATTATTTAAATACTGAGTAAATAAATGAACTGCGCTGTCTTGTTTTTTCTCTACTGCAACCTCTAAAGGCGTTTTACCATCATCTTTTTGTATTTCGATATCTGCACCTTTTTCTATAAGAAGTTTAATCATATTTTCATCTCCTAGCAGCGAGTCCTCATGAAGACTAGTCCATCCACCGCTTTGTTTTGCATTTACATCTGCGCCTTTTGTAAGCAACAAGTCTACAGCTTGAATTTGCTTATTTGCTACTGCTGCATGAAGAGGCATATTTTCATTCGGGTTTTTAGCTTTAGCATGAATATCCGCCCCCAATGACAACAATAACCTGGCGCTATCCACTTGCCCAAAATAACAAGCTAAATGTAAAGGCGTCCATCCATCTGAATTAAAAGCGTTAAGTAAAGATGGCTCTTTATTTAATAAATCTCTTATCTCTTCACTCTCTCCATTTACCGTAGCATTTGTTATTTGATCAATATATTCCATTTTATACCCCCCTAATATATAGAAATACATTGATTATATTTCCATTTTATCATAGGTTAGTGGATGAACACGACATACAAACTTAGGTATATAAGTAAGAAGGACGATAAGGAATACGATGATAAAATTAATTATTATAGTTCCTTTAGTTAAGAATGGAGAGTTGATATGAAAACAACTAATAGCGAAGAGTTAGACTTTCAATGGTATGGCGTAAAGGTTCTTTATAAGTACTTAATAGTGGATAAACCTAATATAGAAAAGATTGACGAAAATTATGAAGAACATCAGATATTTGAAGAAAGTATTTTATTAATTAAAGCCCGATCATTTGATCAAGCCTATGAAATTGCAGAAAAGAAAGCAAAAGAATGTGAAGACAGCTATACCAACGTTTATGATCAGACTGTGAAATTCCAATTGATTGAGAGTTTAGATGCCTTTCTCTTGTGTGAAGAAGATGAGTTACCAAGTGGTACGGAAGTATATTCACGTTTTTTACATATACCTAAAGAAGAAAATTTAGCTAATGTCTTATCTAAGCACTATCCAGAAGTTACAGAAGATGAAACAGAGCAGATACGAAAAAACTTCATTTTAAGGAATAGAGATTTTAATTGAAGCTTCACACTAGATATATGGTATACATACTCTGTAGAAACAACAAATAAAGAGCCTTAAATAAGGCTCTTTATTTGTTCTCTATTTACCTTTTGCTTTTTAAAAATAACGCCCGTGCACACTATTACTTACACTGCATCCGTCATTACATATAAATTGGATGGAATAATTTTGTTCTCTAAAATTAAGTATGGATGGCACTTCATTAAAGCAAGTTTAAGAACTTCTGGTACTCTCTCTTCATCATACGCGCATACTAAATGTAATCCGCCTTTATTTACTAATCTATCGGCTTCATTTTCAAACTCTTCTAAAATAGGTATAATTCCTTCTTGCTGTCCCCATTCTACATGAGCCCATATTTGAAAAGACGTATTGTTTTTATAAAAAGGATCTAAGTGTTTAGAAAGATGTTCAAAAATTATAGCCGGCTGAAAACTTCCACTTGAACAGTAATAATCAAAATTATTAATGGTATGTATAAATGCTAGTTGGTCTTTAGTCAGAATCCCCTCTAATTTTTTAAAAATCAGCGGAATTAGTCTTTCACTTTCGATAACTAACGTATGTCTCTCTTGTTCAATCCCCGAAACAATATAAGACACAAGATTATCTAAGTAACTTCTCATATCGTCAATATTGTAGTAAATATGAACGCTTTCATTATTCTGTATTAATTGAGCAAACTGATTTTTCAAGTGTGTACGCTCCCTTATATAAAATCAACCTAAATATTAAGACTCTTAAAATAGTAAATTGTCTATTCATTAGAACAATTCTACGCTTTGCGTTCTTGTCTGTCAAAACTAGATGTTCCCCGCTTTGTTTTGGGGTATACAGCTGGTTTTTAGAATAGTGTATCTATATTGATTGCAAACGAGATAACAGTTGTGCCAGTTATTCTGGCGTCTTGGCTAAAGGATACTGTACCCTTTTAAAATACGATTAAAACTTAACAAGAAATAATTGCAGAAGTAAGTTTTCTTACCTCTTCATTGAATAAATTCTTATGCAGCATTTCTTTATTTTGTATAGAAGACTAGTCACTATAAAACACAAAGAAAAAACGCCACTTTCTTTAATAAGTGGCGCCTTTTCTTTTAAAATATTTGAGTAAAGGCTACAATTAAAATCGTAATCCCGCTTATTAACGTTCCGCATTGACTCAATGTAAATTTCCCAATTTGCACATTTGCGGCTTTTTGCCCCACCATTACCCCTAGCCATACTGTGAGAAAACTGCCAAATGCTGATGTAAGCGAAATAGCTAAAGGTGACAATCCAAGCAAACCAGCTCCTAGACCGTTTGTAAGTGCGTTCGCTGAAAGTGCTACACCTAAAACGCTGCTTTCTATCCATCCAATAGAGCGTACTTTTACTTGCCCCCTACTATCTAATTCATGAATTCCGTTATTTCTCTGGGAGCCGACTAATAAAATAATTCGAATCCCAATTAGCGTTAATAATACGACGGCTACAATAACATCGAAAACTCCTGGTAAGATGGTTGAAATCCACTTACCAAACGTAATTCCCAACATGCTAAAGAGGAAACAAATAGCTGCTATTAGTAAATTAGAAAGCCATTTTATCCTTACCTTTCGAACTCCGTATGATATTCCTACACCAAAGTTATCTATACTTGATGACAGTGCAAAACCTAAAATGAATAACCATTCCATTTTGTATTCTCCTTTTGATGATAATGTTGAGGAAATTTGCTTACTTGTTGCATATATTGTTGATAAACCTTCAATAAAATGATTACTGCGCGTTGAAAAATACAAAGAGGTGAATCGCGATGTCTAAGATCCAACATGACCAAAGCCTTGGTTTGTTATTAAGGTCTTTATTAAAGGAAAATGCTTTATCTATGCGGAAGCTTAGTTCACTTACGGGGATTGATACGGCAACTATTTCACGGATTATAAACGGAAAGCAGCAAGCAAATCTACATCATTTAAAACAATTTGCGCGCTATTTAAATACTCCTCTTGAAGCATTGGTTGACCCTACTGGAGCTGCTTCAAACTATACAGAAAATGAAGTAGAAACAGGCATTCATTACTCCATTGATAAAATTCAAGAAATACTTAAATCTTTTAATATAGTGGATACAAACTTTACGATTGAGCGTGTAGAACAAGAACTAACAAAATATAAGCAATATGCACAGACAGACGAAGGACACAACATGATTTGTAATAACTTTCAAACCAAAATAGAGCAAGTAGGCAGTGTTGGTACTTTCATTGATCAACTAAAGCAAATGTATCTTGAATACTGTAACGAAAAAACCTCAGCTGCCAAGCGCTCTATATTAGGAAGTGCGCTATTGTATTTTATTTTGCCTACCGATATTATCCCAGACTATGTCTTTCCAATCGGCTATTTAGACGATGCAATAGCTGTACAACTAGTGATGAATCAACTTAAGGAATAAAAACTGATTTTTATCAAGCGAGCTGAACGCGGCATGCCGCTATTTATTGTGAAAACGGAATTTTTTCTGAACCATGGCGATGAGCAGGTAAATATTCTATTGCTTTCTTTAATTTAGATAATTCCTTTGGCACAATCTTTTTAATGATTTTTTCTTTTTCACATCGTTTGCATGACTCATGGTTACATCTATGTGCACACATACCTAAAGGGATTTTCTCTCCTACAAATGGATCTATATAGACTCCATTTTCAAACAGCTTACTCTTAATAAGATTTTCATTTTGCAGTCTGCAGCAATTAACACAATAGTACATTTGTTTTCCACTCTCTTTCTTATACTTGATTTTGAAACATCTTATGAGAACTCATCAACAGAAGTGCTTGTTCCTACAATAAAAATTGAAAAAATCTCAACAGGCGTTGATGAATACTCAACACATGGCACTTCCAAACATATAGTTTAATCATGACATCACTACGAGTGTCATACTTTGAGGAGGGATAATGATGAAAGCAAGAGGTATTGCTAACGCCATAATCGGTATTTGGTTTGTTATGGCCCCATGGATGCTTGGTTTTTCATACGATGCAGGAGCTACTTCAGCAAGTATTGTATTTGGAATTCTCCAAGTCATCACATCTCTTTTAGGAGCGAATAAACCAGGATGGAATTCATGGCAAAACTGGATTTCCCTTATTAGCGGATTATGGTTTGTACTGTTTCCATTTATTTATTCACTAACAGATGGCGTGCTTTGGTCTAGCATCATACTCGGGTTAATGACCGTACTATTTAGCTTATGGAGCTTGAATTCTAAAGCAAAACTAAAAGCTGTAAGTTAAAATACCAATAATATTCCACTATTTACTTAACCTGTTGAAGATGCCGCCACGCATCGATCTATGGGGGAAACGATTCTTGCAGCAGAAAAGCTCCCTACGGAAATAGGGAGCTTTTTCTACTTTTTATGTAAAGCCTACACAGATTCAGTCAACGTAATGTACTTTATAGAAAATAATAAAGGTGTCCCTAATTGCTAGAAGACACCTTTATGGACTCTTTAGAAAGCTAATCTTTGACAACCATTATTTATCTCTACTCATGCAAAATAGATACTAACGAACTTTTTCTTCACGGTCATCTCTTCTTTTAAGACCAAAAAGACCAACTAGTCCTAGTAACCCTAGTAATTCCCAAGGTGAATCATTATCATCATCCACATCAGTTGCTGTAGTGACATTTCGAGTATTTACGTCATCATTATAATTTGCTCTATCTACGTTATTGTTTTCAGCATTAACCGGCAAGATGAAAGTCATCATAGCTAAAGCTAACGTACATAATAAAACAGACCATTTTTTTCGCATAATTTCTCCTCCTTTCCTTTTGTTAATAGATAAAGTTCCCAAGGTTATTAGTTACTATTCGTTAAATAGATATATCATTTGAAACCACTCACTAATACCCAAAATAAAGAAGTTTTAAAATTAGTATGAATATATTTCTTATCTATTAAGCAAACTACTCAAGATGCAATGAATCATCACTCATGAAACCTAATTACGTCATAGAAAAAACTACCTTCTCCCTAACTCTAAGGTAGTTTTTTCTATTTTTAGGCTGTATGTGATACATAATTATAGTTAACATAATCACTCTTTGCGGAATACATCATAAAAACGAGCCCTTAATACACAAGGACTCTTTTACCTACTCATTTTCTTATTTATACACGACTTATACATTGTTGTTTATTTACTAGCAATTTGATCACTATTCAGACTAGAACTCTTACATAAAAATAGTCTTTTTATACCCAAAGCGAACTCGTGCCTTCTTTTTCAAGATGCAGCACGTTCACTTCTGTTCCTTTATCATACCCATGCTCTCCACCTGGAAGAACAATCAGCGCGTTTGCTGCAGCTAATGACGAAATAGCGCCTGACTTGTCCATGCCAACAGGCGTCACGACAAGCTTTCCATCTTCATCTGAAATTTCTCCTCGCACCATTCGCGTAAATGCATTAGGTTCTTTGAAGCGGCCGTTTAACACCGCTTTTGTTTTATGTAAATGAGGCGCCGGTGAATGTAAAAAGCTGCGAACAATCGGACGTACAAACAGTTCAAACCCGACATAGCAAGCAGAAGGATTTCCCGATAATCCAAACAGCAGCTGCCCGTTTCGTTCTGCGACTGTTGTGACACTTCCGGGTCGCATCGCAATTTTGTTAAACAGTACATTTGCACCAAGCTTTTCATAAATAGCCGGCAAATAATCATAGTCGCCAACGGATACCCCGCCGGTTGTCAGTAGAATGTCCACTTCTTTAAGCGCTTTTTCTACCGCTTCATAGCAGCTTTCAAAGTCGTCTTCGAGCTTTCCTAAGTATTTCGGAATCCCGCCGCTTCTTACGATTTGCGCGAGTGCCATATAGGAGTTGCTGTTGCGGATTTTTCCTGGTTCTAACGGTTCGTTCACATCAAGCAGTTCGCTTCCTGTTGTTAACACCCCAACAACCGGCTGCTTCACCACAGCTACATCCGCATAGCCAAACGTAGCTAAAAAAGCCGTGACGCCCGGATTGATGCGCGTTCCTTTTGAAACGAGCACGTCTCCTTTTTTCGTTTCTTCTCCTTTTAACGCAATGTGCTCCCCCTTTGAAGCTGGCCTGCTTAACGCCATATACGTTTTGCCTTCTTTTTCATACGACTTCGTTACTTCAAGCATCACAACCGCATCACATGAATGAGGCACTTGCGCTCCTGTCATAACACGCACCGCTTGAAACGGCTTTACTTCTTCTTCAAAAACAGAGCCGGCACCGATTTCACCTACCACTTCGAACTCCACGGGATGTTCACTCGATACTTCTGCGCAGTCCTGTGCTCGAACCGCAAAGCCGTCATAAAGCGATTTATTAAAATGAGGCACGTTTTGATCAGCGACAATATCTTCTCCTAAATAGCGCCCGTAGCTTTCAGTGATCGATACGCGTTCGATGCTGCCTTTTCTTTTATATGTCATGACTTTTTCAATTGCTTCAGGAATTGAAATAGGTGTTCTGCTTTCTAACATACATTCTTCACTTCCTTTACGTCTGTTCACTTTTTGCGCTATGGTGTAAAATCATAGCATATCTCACTATTTCTATCATACAACAAAATTTACTGAAAAAGGATGAAAACACCGATGTCTTCTTTTACCCATTTTAATGATCAAGGCCGTGCCAACATGGTCGATATTAGCGAAAAATCTATCACTCGCCGCGTCGCAACCGCTCGTTCAAGCATACTTGTTAACAAAGAAATTCACGAAGCGATTGTCGAACATAAAATTGGAAAAGGCGACGTCCTTGCTGTTGCACAAGTAGCAGGAATCATGGCAGCAAAACGCACGTCTGACATTATTCCGATGTGTCACCCTCTTTTATTAAAAGGCGTGAACCTTTCATTTGACTGGGATACAAGCAATAATCAGTACCGTTTATTAATAGAAGCAACGGTTAAAACGGAAGGCTCAACAGGTGTTGAAATGGAAGCTTTAACCGCTGCTTCTGCCTGTGCATTAACCGTTTATGATATGTGCAAAGCTATTGATAAAGGCATGATTATCGGCGAAACGTATCTGCTTGAAAAATCAGGCGGCAAAAACGGTGACTATAAACGCACCGAAGCGTAAAGGAGGTACACGATGAGCGTACACGAACATAAATCTAAAGCAACTCAGCCCGTTCGCTGCAAAGTCATTACGGTATCCGATACACGTACAAAAGAAACCGATAAAAGCGGCGCGCTAATGATCCAACTTCTGAAAGAACACGACATGCATGTCGCTTCCTATGAAATTGTAAAAGACGACCAAACGTCGATTCAACAAGCGATACTTGCTGGCTGCAGTGATGAGGACATTGACGTTGTTCTCACAAACGGCGGGACTGGCATTACAAAACGAGACGTCACGATTGAAGCCGTTCAAGCGCTGATTCATAAAGAAATCGTTGGGTTTGGCGAGCTGTTTCGCATGCTGAGCTACACGGAAGACATCGGCAGCGCAGCGATTATGAGCCGGGCAATTGCCGGGACGATTAACGAAAAAGCCGTTTTTTCTACACCAGGATCAAGCGGTGCTGTTCGTCTAGCGATGACCAAGCTGATTTTGCCCGAACTTCGCCACGTTGTGTGGGAATTAAACCGCCAGCGCTGACAAAATGCCTATGCACACGCATAGGCATTTTCATTAATCATAGTCTTTATGTACCCACTCATCTTCTGGAATACCTAAATCTTCTCCAGAAAAACGTTCTTCTTTAAACGGATCTCCTCTAAGATGAAAGCCGTTTTGCTCCCAAAAACCAGGATGATTTTCATCAATAGCCTCAAAGCCTCGAAGCCATTTAACACTTTTCCAAAAGTACAAATGCGGAACAACCAATCGCAGCGGATATCCATGCTTAGCTGTAAGCGGCTCTCCGTTAAAAGAATGAGCAAGAAGAATATCGTCTCTCAGTAAATCTTTTACCTCAATGTTTGACGTATAGTCATTATCTCCGTGCAGCATGATATATTTACTTTTTAACTCCACGCCAACTGCCTTCAAAAAGTCTGTAAACAGCACGCCCGTAAATTCATTATCAAGCCTTGTCCATCTCGTTACGCAGTGGATATCACACTTAACCGTTGTTTGCGGCATATTCAATATATCTTGATACGAAAGCGTTACTTCTTTGTCTACTAACCCAAACACGCGAAGCGTCCATTCCTCTAAGTTATACTCCGGCACGTCCCCTTCATGTAAAATTGGAAATCGCTCCGTTACTACCTGACCCGGAGGCACTCGTCCTTTATACTTTGGATCAATTTCTGGTGTTTTCATTCGTTTGATACGGTCTGCTTTGTTCAAAAATATCACCTCGTTGTTTTTTCTACATAAAAAGCCCTTCCTTAAATAAGTAAGGAAGAGCTTCGTTTCAGCTTCTTCCTTATCTCTAAGAGCAGCGCACTCTTAAGGATTTGGCACCATTCTGTCATAGACAGCGGTTGCCGGGTTTCACAGGGCCAGTCCCTCCACCTCTCTTGATAAGGAAACAAATTGTATTTGTTTTATGTAATAAAGTCAGTATTAAGCTTTTTGTCATAATTGTCAATATTATTTTTCTTTTCCGCACAAAAAAACTTGAAAAACAGATAGAGGTATAAGGTTTTAGTCTACTAAAATACTATGTAAAGTCTTTACCCTTCTCCATCAATCATCGTATACTTCCTAGCAAAGCGCTTGTAGTAAATTTGCTCATCTTCTTGTCCATCGTTAAAAACAAGTCGATTATGATCAATATCTTTTTCTTTTAACAAATAGCCCTTTTCATTCATCAGTTGAATATATTCATCTAAATGTCCTTTTTTCACCACGTAGTGAAGAGCATCATCTGAATCCGTAGTCTCTGCTACACCTTGACTTCCCACTTCTAATTTGAATACGGCTTTTGCTGTTTGAAGGGGACGGTAATTTCCAAACACTCTTTCCCAATTTAAGAGCAGCAGCGCTCCGAAGATTATGATACATCCTCCAGTCGCTACGGTTAGTACAAATCGTTTTGACACTACTTTCTCTCCTTTACATTCTTTTTCTTCTATTTAATACAATGGCTTGCCCTAAGCTTGTTTTTACGCCAAGTCCTAGATACACAGCAGCGCCTAAAGCAATTGAAATACAAGATGTGCTAATCGCAAGTGAAGATGCAGACAGCTTATTTTCTAAAAAATAGTGAGAAGCATAATTGCAGATAACCACAGCGGCTGACATCACACTTACTAATAAAACAGGCGTCAACGCCGCTTGTCCCAGTGATTGAATCCGGTAAGAAATGGATTTTTTAATTAAATAAAAGTTATAGATAACCGATACACCATACCCTCCGTACGTCGCGACAACCGGTCCAATTTCTTTTAAGCTTGAAACCAGCAGTACGTTTAATACTATCTTCATAACAATTCCTAAGCCCAAGCCTAAAATTAACTTCTTTTGCTGATTAATTCCTTGGAGAATTGCGGCTGTTACGGTGAAAAGAGCAAATAAAATCGCAGCAGGCGCGTACCATTGCAAAACAACTCCACCGATTTCAGGACTGTTTTTCACTCCAAAAATCATCATATATACCGGCTTACCTAATAAACAAAGGCCTACCGCAGCAGGAAGAGTAAAAAATAACAGCAGCTGCAGCGTTTTTGTAATCTTTCCTTTTACTTCTCGTAAATTCCCTTGCACAAAAGAAGATGTAATGCCCGGAATCAGCGACATGCTGAAGGCAGTTGCTAACGATACCGGCACCATCACTAAAATCTGTGCTAATCCAATGACTGAGTTGATCGTTTCAGCCTTAGCTTGTCCATATCCTATTGATTGAAAGAGCATGTTAATCGTAAACGTATCAATATTTTGATAGATCGGAATAGCTAAACCAACTAATACAAACGGAACGGCGTACGTTACAAGCTCTTTGAACATTGAAGAGAACGAAACGGATTTATTATTCTTTCCGCTGTTCGCTTCTTTCATAATCAACCGCTTGCGCTTCAAATAAACCACACCAAGAACCCCTATTCCCCCTACGCCTCCAATAAACGCTCCAAACGTACCAATTCCAACAGCTTTTGTCATCGTGCTATGAAAAAGGTGAATGACAGCATATGCTCCTGCTAAAATGAACAGCACACGTACTATTTGTTCAATAATTGTACTTAGCGCAGACGGTCCCATAGACTGGTTACCTTGAAAGTAGCCTCGTAATAGACTCATAGGCGGAATAATAATTAAAGCAAAGCTCACCATTCGGATAACATACACCACGTCTTTTTGACTATTTCCTGAGGAATCTTTTCCGTTAATGACTAGTTCAGCGAGCCACGGTGCCATTGTATAAAGCGCTAAAAAGCCTACTATGCCCGTTATCGTCATTAATAGAAGTCCTGCTTTTAATAGATCTTGTCCCGCACGGTAGTTTCCAAGACCGTTATATTTCGATACATACTTCGAAACAGCAAGCGGAAGACCCATTGTCGATAAGCTTAGCATCAAGGTATATGGACCGTATGCATACTTATAAAGCGCGTAACCTGACGTTCCGACTAGGGCTGTGAAAGGAATAATATAAATAAAACCTAAAATTTTTGTTAGCAAAGAAGACACCGTTAGTAAAAGCGTACCTCTCATCAAATTTTTTTCCATACATCAAAACTCCAGAAATAAATATTATTTTTTAACAAATACTTGATTTATTGTATCATACTTACAGTTATTATCTAGTTTTTTATAAAGACTTAGAACCCTTCCTATATTACGTTTTTTTACATAATAAAGGAATAGAAACCAATCTTTTCACCTATGATAAATGAATCTTTTTTTACTTTTCACTTTACCTGACGTTTACATTCTAAAAGACGTGTTACATTATATGTATCAGTTACCAACTCAACTAAGACTCCTTGACTATTCTGGCCTATCTGCTCTTTTAGGTAGACTGAGGTTGCCAAATCGTTATATATAGGAGGAAAAAATCATGAAAATGAAACAACGACTATCAAAAGCGGCAGCTGCTGCAACGATTACAGGAATTGCTGCGTTTGGATTTGCTCCTGTCGCTCAGCTTGATACACTAGCACACGCAGCTACATCTCAAGAAACAAGCAGCCAGAGTCAAACAGCTGTAAAAAACATTAACGAAATTTATAACGCCGCAGTAAAAGGTGAAGTGCCACGATTAACAGCAGACTTTAAAATTGGCAAAACCCTGCGTCAAGACGTTCGTGATCAGTTCGGTCCGCCGCCTGAAGGTTCATCAAATAACTTTGACTACTATCATGCGGAAATGGGCCATCCTGGATACGCATTTGGCTATGACAAAAATAACGTCATCAACGAAATTCGCTATTTTGGTACGAATGTAGAGCGTCAAACAAATTTAGGGTCCATCACGCAAGCTAACTTAAAGAAAGAATTAGGTCAGCCAAACTTTACAAGCAAAGTAAAAGGTGATGGTACGACTCAATCGAAATACACGTATCACGCCGGCGCCTATGATCTTGAATTTATTTTTGATGATAGCAAAACATTAAATCACGTAAATTTAGTTACAAAACCTTAATTCATAGAAAAAGTAGCAGACAGCCTGCTACTTTTTTTCATGAATTAAAACTAATGCTGAATCAGCTACGTGTTCATACCCAATCTCCATGTAAATCTTGTTAGACGTAGGGTTTGTCGTGTCCGTGTATAGACTTGTTGTTTGAAAACCTCTGTCTAGCATAAGCTGAGAAAGCTTGGATACACAGCTTGAGGCATAGCCTTTTTTACGTTCTTTTTGAGGTGTGTATACAAAGTTAATTGTAATGTTATGGACCGTTGGACGCGTAGCATTGGCAACCGACACATACTTGCCGTTTACTTCCCATAAAAATAGCCGTTCTGCTTTAATAAAAGCTTCTCCTGTTTTGACAGCTTGTTCTTTTGATACAGGCTCTCCAATGACGCTCATAAACTCCCAAATCCATTCTGTCACGAGCGGAAGATGCTCCAATCTTGCTTTTATCAGCACTCCGTCCGCGTCTGCAGCTTTTTTCACTTTGTCTAACCGGTAAATACGCTGATCCATTTTTAAAGAAGCTTCTTGATTTTTTAGCGCTGCTAGTTTTTGAGAAAGATATAAAACCGTTTGTTTCTCTCCAACTAAGCCCGGTACGGCGATTTCTTGTAATAGCTCTGCCGCTGCGCTTAGTTCATCCTCCGTTAGCTGCTGTATTTGAGACAGGATGATTTGCCCAGGATGGGTTTGTAGCAAAACAAGCGCGGCACGGCCGTCTTTTAAAATAACACCCATAAAATTTGGTTTGCTGTTTTCATGTAAGCTATGTAAAATGCCCAGCGCTAAGTTATGAAGGACTTCATTTTCCGCTAAAAGCGGCTCGACTTGGTTTTTAAATTCCTGTACTTCTCTGTATCTATGTAACTGGATCATTTTCTTTCTACCTCCGCAAATGCTCTTACCGGAAACGTTCCGGTTCCTTTTATTTTAGGAGGCACGGCGTAAAATAAAAAGGACTCCGTTAGTTGATCTAAGCGACATAAGTGTTCAGCAATCACAATGTCCGCTCCTAACAGCAGCGTATGAGCTGGTCTTGCTTTTCCTTTTGTATCATCAATATTCATCGAATCAATTCCAACAAGAGCGGGCTGTTGAGACACTAAATAAGCTGCCGCGCTTTCTGTTAAGTATGGATGATTTTCTAAATAATCGTCTGTATTCCAGTAGTGATCCCATCCCGTATGAATTAATACCGCTTTGCCTTTTACATCTACATGTTGAAAATGAGATTCATCAATCGCTTTTAAAGTCGGGTCAACTGAAACGACTATTCCTTCTAACCCGGCTGTTTTATCAATAGCCGTTTGAGCTAAATCCGCTCCGTCTTTGTATCTGTGAAACGGCACGTCAATATACGTACCGGTATTCGTGACCATTTCAATTTTACCGATTTGAAATTCAGTGCCTGGTTCATAAAGCTTTCTAGACTCTTTTCGGCTTAAATAGTCGCAAATGATCGGTGCCGGCAAGCCTTTATGTGTGATAACTCCGTCTTCAATGATGTGGCTTAGATCAATATACGTTCTTTTTTTCATACCTTCACCCACTTTTTCAATATTCAGTAAAAATATTCTAACATAAAAAAGCTCTTCCTAGTTTCCTAGAAAGAGCTTTTTTTAGAGAACATTATTAACTTGATAAACATACATCATACGTATGCTTTGTATAAACAAATCCTTCAAAAATAAGACGGGCTGTACGCACTACTTTGATTCCTTTAACCTGTCCATCTTTTAGATCCACACTGGTTTCCATAATTCCCATTGGATGAGCAAGTCGAACGGTATCGCCTTTTAATTGAACCATTTCTGACGGAAGCGTGCCTTTTGTATAGATAGCCGCCGTTGTACAAATTGCTCCTGTAATCGCAAGCGTTTGATGCGGTTTTTGCATCGACATCATGCGAATTAATACGTCCATTTCAGAAGCAGCTTTTTCTCTTCCAGTCCCGTCGCGGTGGTCCATTGGAGGAGCAATAATCGTCATTTTTGGAACCGCTGGTGATAGTTTAGTTGCTTTGTCTTGAGGTGCAAGCCCCGCTTTTTCCGCTGCAATGGAGCGAATTTCTTCAAATAGCTTCAGTTGTTTGTCCGTGTATTCATGGGGAAGTTCTGTTCCCTTTAGGCCAATATCTGCTGCTTTAACAAATACAAGCGGATTTCCTACATCAACAATTGATGCTTTTACTGTCCCGATGGATGTTTGCAGAAGATCGATAGCGTTCCCGGTTGGAAGAAGTTTTCCAGTAACGGCTCCTTCTCCGTTTTCAAACGAAAGATAAATGGGTGAACCCGTACCTGGCACTCCAGGAATCATACAGGATCCTTCTGTTTTCACTTTCCCGTTTTCTACTTCTACTTCCGCTACGATTACTTTTTTGGTATTTGTATTATAGATCCGCACTTTAGTCACCGGTTCCACAGCTTGTACAAGTCCTTGTTCAATTGCATAAGGTCCGACCGCTGAAGAGATATTGCCGCAGTTTCCTTTAAAATCAACGAGAGATTCGCTGATGCTAACCTGCGCAAACGTGTAATCTACGTCAGCTTTCTCTAAATCTGATTTTTTTATAATCGCGATTTTACTTGTCAGCGAATTAGCTCCGCCGAGCCCGTCAATTTGACGTTGATCCGGACTTCCCATTATATCTAGCAGAAACGGTTCCCAATCCGATTTGTTCACAGGCATTTCTTCATGATTGATAAAAACCCCTTTACTCGTTCCACCTCTCATAACCGTTACAGGAATGCGCGTCATATTAATCACCTTTCTCCCCTACTAACAAACGCCGAGGCGTTCATCAAACCATTTTATTTTTTTACTATTTAGAACCGGTTCATTTGCCATTTATCGTATAATAGAGGTGGTCATAAGTAAAATACATAAAATTTATTGTCTTTTTAAAAATTTTTTTATAATCTAAATACAAGGGGGAATCGGGATGGATCAAAAAGATTGGATATTAATTAAAACGCTTCATGAAGAAAAGAACATTACGCGAACGGCTGAAAGGCTCTACGTATCGCAGCCTTCTTTAAGCTACCGTCTTAAAAATCTTGAAGAAGAATTTGGCGTGTCGCTTTTCTTCAAAACGAAAAAAGGAATTGAGTTTACATCTGAAGGTGAGCATCTTGTTCGCTATGCGGAAAATATGTGGAAGCAGCTGCAGGAAACAAAAGACAGCATGCGTAATATGAGCGAAACCGTTACGGGAACGCTTCGCTTAGGGGTATCGAGTAACTTTGCACAGCATAAGCTTCCTAAAATTTTAAAGCAGTTCTCTCTTCACTACCCAAATGTACAGTTCAGCGTCAATACGGGCTGGAGTACGCAAGTTATGAATCTATTAGACTCTTCGCGTGTGCACGTTGGTATTTTACGAGGCAATTACCCGTGGAACGGAGAAAAATCACTGCTGACGAAAGAACGGCTCTGCTTAATTTCGAAAAAAGAGATTGCGATCGATGACTTGCCGAACCTGCCTTATATTAACTATAAAACCGATACGTCGCTAAAAGATCTCATTCAAGACTGGTGGCATGACAAGTTTTCAGAGCCTCCGTTTGTAGCAATGGAAGTTGACCGGCAAGAAACGGCCAAAGAAATGGTCAAAAACGATTTAGGCTTTGCGATTTTACCTGAAATTTGCCTTCACTCCAGCGACAACTTATATACATACGGACTTTCGTACCGAGATGAATCACCTTTGCTTCGAAACACGTGGCTCATGTATGATCCTTCTTACTTGAATCTATCGGTCGTGAAAGCGTTTATTGACTTTTTAAAGCTAAGTGAAAAATAAAGCCAAAGCTAAAAAGTTTGCGTCTTGGAAGAATCTCTCTTTTAGACCAAGCTTTTTTCTAGACTACCATTATAAATTTTTTTTATGAGCTTTCTAAAAAAACCTATATTTCCTTTATTTTTAAAAATGTACTAACATGAAAACAAGAAACATCAGCGGGAGTAAAGAGCGGCTTTAAAAATTCTTAATAATCAAACTACGGCTCATACATGGGGATGAGAGATGTTAGTCACGTTTTTTTACTCTAAAAGAAAACGCTTTCAGAGAAAAGAGGGAAAATAAAGGAGGTTGTTTGAATGCTAGCACTACTAGGTTTTACAATGATTATTGTCTTTACGTATCTCATTATGTCAAAAAGGATGTCTCCTATCGTAGCTTTAATGGTCATTCCACTTCTTTTTGCGGTGATTGGAGGGTTTGGCAAAGGCGTCGGAGACATGATGCTAGAAGGGTTAAAACAAGTAGCTCCGTCAGCTGCGATGCTGCTGTTCGCCATCTTATATTTCGGGGTTATGATTGATGCCGGACTGTTTGATCCATTAATTAAGCAGCTGTTAAAAATCGTAAAAGGCGATCCGCTTAAAATCGTCATCGGAACGGCTCTTCTATCGCTTTTAGTTGCACTAGACGGAGACGGTACAACCACTTATATGATTACGGTTTCTGCTCTTCTTCCACTTTATAAACGCCTGAATATGAGTCCGTTAGTGTTAACGACAGTTGCGATGCTTTCTCTTAGTATTATGAGCAGCATGACGCCTTGGGGAGGCCCGGCTACTCGTGCGATTGTCGCCCTTCACCTCGATGCATCTGAGTTCTTTATTCCACTTCTTCCAACGTTAATTGGCGGAGCTTTGTGGGTTGTTTTTACAGGCTATATTCTTGGAAAAAAAGAGCGCAGACGACTTGGTGCTATTGACATTGAGCAGTTTGAATTAAAAAGCTCGCTTGCGTTTGCTGAAGACGCATCTTTAACTTCTCAAGAAGATATTACACAGCCTAAAAAAATCTGGATTAACTTAGCTTTAACCATTGCACTAATGGTCGTGTTAGTTTCTGGCATTTGGTCAGTTTCTGTTTTATTTATGATTGGTTTTGCGCTTGCTCTTATGATTAACTATCCAAAACTTGAGGATCAAAAAGAACGTTTAATGGCTCATGCAGGCAACGCGTTAACTGTTGCAGCCCTTGTTTTTGCAGCCGGTATTTTTACAGGAATACTATCTGGCACTAAAATGGTTGATGAAATGGCAAGCCTGTTAATTCATTTAGTTCCTGATTCACTCGGTTCATTTTTACCGACAATCGTTGCTTTAACAAGCATGCCGTTTACATTTGTGATGAGTAACGACGCTTATTACTTCGGTGTTTTACCAATATTCGCTGAAACAGCTGCTTCTTACGGAATTGATCCGATGGAAATTGCGCGAGCTTCAGTACTCGGACAACCTGTTCATCTGTTAAGTCCGCTTGTGGCGTCTACTTTCTTACTTGTAGGTATGGTAGGTGTTGACCTTGGTGAACATCAGCGCTTTGCATTTAAATGGGCCATTTTAACATCTCTTGTTCTAATTGCCCTTGCTATTGTCACAGGCGCACTTACGCTATTTTAATAGGAATAAAAGCCGTTATGGCTCTTTATTAATAAATTGATAAATGATAGGTGGAGGTACTTCTAAAATGTATGTAATTACGTGTTATGTAGGAAAAGGTGAAATGAGAATGTACGAGTTTGATAGTAAAGAAGACGCGCTTGCTCAGCTCAAAAAGCTGAAAGGCTGCACCATTCTTTCAGAAGTTGTTTACTTTAATGATTCATCAGTTATTCCGGTAGCTATTTAATTATGCACCACTCAACCCTATAGGTACAAACTTGATAAGCTTCCTTTCGCTCAAAAGGAAGCTTCTTTTTTTATGTTCTTCTGAGACTTCGGTCCCTTCTCTCTCATCAACGTTTTGTTACGTCTGGTTCGTTTTGTTTCCTTGCTTCAATCATATGAATAATTCGATTAGTATGTGGAGTTAACGCTGTACATTTTTGATAGAAGGCGCCGTCTACAACAAGCAGCTCTTCGTCCATTCCGCAAAACTTGCAGCGAAGCTCTTGTGGTCCACTGTAGGATGTGTGATAGACATTATCGTTAAAGATGGTGTAAAAAGTATCTCTTTGCTGGGCATCGTAAAAGCCATATTGCTGGTTATCGTCGTCGCGGTAGTTAACACCATAGTTCCGTTCAAATTCTTCTTGAGTAAATCCATCCTGCAAAAGTTCATTTTGTACTAGTTCTCTTAAACAATCTTCTATTTCTTCGTAGTTAAATGAACAATTATGTGCGTAAACATCTAGTTCTTCAGTGCTGTTTTCTTTTACCATCACTTCACTGCCGCAAATCTTACAGGGGTGTTTAGGGCACTGTTGATCAAAGTAAGAGAGCGTTTGTACCTTTTCCACTGCTATTTCATCGCTCACCTTTTTAAATTTAATCATCACGTTTTCTGTTTGACTAACGTTTTCGTTATACAATATCACTTCATATTCATCTATATTCTTTCCGTTTTCTGTTCGACTCAAATGCTCCATTACTTCATATGAAGAAATAGTAAAAAACTCTTTAAAATTCACCACTAACATGCATCCTTCCAAAAAATTTACGTTCTCTATGTACCTGCTCTATACTACCATTTCTTCAAAGGCTTGCACCACTAAACGAACTTCTTTTAGGTTCGTGCATATCCCTTTCTTAACAGGCATACATAGCATTAACCCTTTTATAAGGAGACTTTTGTGAATACGTATGTAATCATCAGCATTGACGTTGTTGCCAGCGCATTTTCATTTCGGAAATATCGAAAGCAAGTCGTTGAAATATATACAATCAGTGAATTTATTCAGGCTAAAAACGGTGCGGTCGCTACAAGCTCACCTGGTTTGAAAAGTTTTTTAAAGAACCTTACGCTATCGGCCCAAACTATGAAAAAACAGAGGATGATTTTAGCGAGGATGGAGATGGCGGAGAATAAATAAAAGAAAAAACCTGTTGTGACAACAGGTTTTTCTTATTAATCATCGCTTCCTAAAATACCGAAAAAGCGAAGCAAGTTGATGAATAGATTAATAAAGTCTAAATAAAGAGATAGTGCCAGCATTGGAACAAGCTCTTCCGTGATTTCACCGTGCTTCATTTTGTTAAAATCATACAGCACGTAAAGTGAAAAAACGATGGTACCAATCACTGAGAATGCCATGAGTCCAGGCGTTGTTAAGGGACTAAACAGCGAGAAAATGCTGATGCACACTAGGGCTAACAGTGCTACTAATAAAAAGCTGCCTAAAAACCCTAGATCTTTTTTCGTTTTTGCGCCAATTACACCCATCACCGTAAAAATAACGAACGTGCTTCCAAATGCATAAAGAACGACTTGCGCTCCCGCTACTGATGCATAGTAGCTAACAATCGGAAACAGCGTGATGCCTGATATAAATGAAAAGGCATATGTAAAACCGTATCCTACGCTTTTTTTCTTGCGTAACATAAATGCCGCAACGAGCATCACAAGTTCAGCAATCGCTAAAGGAAGAAAATAAGCCGGCGGCACATATTGACCTACGTATAAGCCAACTGTTGAAATAAACAACGAAAAAATAAATGTGACTAATACTTTTTGAAACAGAGACCGCTGCTCTACTCCAATCACTTCTTGCATGTGTAAAACCTTCTTTCTAAAATCTGTTATATTTTATATAATACCTACCTTTTTAAGAAAAATAAAGATAATACTAAGGTCTTTTTTCTTATTTATATAAACAAGGAAGCATAGACGCTGCCGTCTATGCTTCCTTGTTACCTCTTTATTTCGGCAACAGAATACCATCAATAATTCCGTAGTTCTTTGCTTCTTCAGCGCTCATAAAATAATCTCGTTCCGTATCATGTGCCACTTTTTCAACCGGCTGTCCCGTTCGTTTTGATATAATTTCATTGATATGCTGCTTTAATTTTAAAATTCGCCGGGCGCTAATTTCAATTTCAGTCGCCTGCCCTCTAGCCCCTCCCAGCGGCTGATGAATCATAACTTCACTATTTGGAAGTGCATAGCGCTTTCCTTTTGTTCCCGCCAAAAGAAGCAGTGCGCCAAAAGAAGCGGCCATGCCCGTGCAAATCGTTTGAACGTCCGGCTCGATGTACTGCATCGTATCATAAATCGCAAACCCTGCTGAAGTCGAACCTCCAGGGCTGTTAATATACAGGGAAATATCTTTTTTAGGATCATCTGCCGCAAGAAACAGCAGCTGCGCAACCACACTGTTGGCAATATGATCATTGATTTCATCACCAATTAGAATAATTCGGTCTTTTAACAGCCTCGAATAAATATCATACGAACGTTCACCGCGGTTGCTTTGTTCAATTACATATGGAATTGTACTCATACATATCCTCCTTATCACACGTAATATGGCTATGCAGCCATGCAGAGAGTGCACGTCGGAGTATACGTTGGTTTTTGAATGACGCTTTTTAAAGAAGGCAACGCATGAATCAAAAGTTCTGGATCCTGCGCTTCTAGCGTCTTATAAAAAAGCTCTGACAGCTCTTTTCGTTCTTTTTCATCCCAAAAAGAATCCGTAGAAAACGGCTCACCGTCTTTTTCTAACCGCTGCTTGGCACGATGCAAATTGCTTTTTACCGCTGTTTCTGACGTTTGTAAAATCGAAGCGATTTCTTTCACCTGATAGCGGAATCCTTCTTTTAAGAAAAAGATAACCGCTTGCTTCGGCGTAAATTGACTAAGCAGCAGCTCGACCGAGTGTCCCTTACTATCAAACGTATGCTTGCCGTCTTGCTGCTCCAAACCTTTTTCTTCGGCTATTCCTTCACGCTTTCGTTTTCTCAGCAGATCAATCCAGTGGTGGTACGCAATTTTATTTAACAGCGCGGAAGACAGCTTGTGCTCTTCACCTTTATATCGCTGAGCTTTTAAATACGTTTCTTGGGCAATATCATCTCCGTCCCACACATTTTGTGCTAAAAAGCGGCAGTACTGCTGCAATTTTGGGTAATGCTCGTTCCAGCATGCATCGTTAAAGCTTTCTGTTTGTGTTTCGATTTTTTTTGAATGTGACATGATTTTCACTCCTTTTGCACTCTCTATTTAGTAAACGATTAAAGGAAGTTCAAAAGATACGGGGCATCAAACTTTTTTACATATTATACGCTTAAACAGCCGTTTTTTTGTATTATAATGAAGATACTTTTATCTGAGGAGTCTAAAATAATATGCGAAGAAGACGATTATACGGCAAGAAGAAAACGAACAAACTTCACTATAAAGACTCAACCTGTAAACACCCTCAGCCCGCTTTGCCTATGAGCTATACAAGTGAGGCTCCTTTTTACTATTATGAGGCGTCAGACGATGAAAGACAGAATGACTTTGAACTATATTCAGAGATTTGTATCATGAACCAAGAACATTTTTTCGTAAGAGGCTGTGTTGAAATTCCTGTTCTTAATGAAGAAGAATTTTTCACTTGGAACATATGGGTTTCTTTAAGCGAAGAAAATTTCCGCCGAATGATCGATTTATGGAAAAATGACCAAAGAGAAAATGAACCGCCTTATTTCGGCTGGTTTTCAGTTTCCATTCCAGGGTATCCTGAAACGTTAAATTTAAAAACAAATGTGCATACACGATCCGTTGGAACAAGACCGCTCATCGAGTTAGAACCGACGGATCATCCTTTAGCCGTCGAGCAGCGGGAAGGAATAACGCTAGAGCGAATCAAAGACATACAAAAGCAATTGACTTCATATTAAAAAACAAGACAGCCCCAGACTGTCTTGTTTTTTTACCTTTATGGCATGCGCTTTGCTCCGTAGTATTTAGGCGCCCAGTAGCTGTCTACTTTATAGTTTGTAATTTTCACGCCTTCGGATGTAGATACGTGAACGACATAGTCATTTCCAATATAAATAGATGGAATAAGTGAACTTCCTTCAAAAAAGACGAGATCTCCTGGCTTCAAGTCAGATTGTGAAATGGTTTCTCCTGCTTCCCACTGCTGACTCGCATAGCGCGGAATGTCTTTTCCGGCTGCTTCTTTGTAAATGTATTGAACAAAGCCAGCCGTATCAAAGCCTGTAGAAGGGCTTGTCCCCCCTTGTGCATAAGGTACTTCTCCTACATATTTAAGAGATTCCGTCACAAATGGATTGTCTTTTGACAGCGCTAAGTCATCGTAGCGTCTTGCTCCGGCATACTTAGACGTCCAGTAGCTGCTCGTCAGGTAATCAACCGTCACATTTTCACTGCGCTTCGCGTGAACAAACTGATTGCCGCCTGCGTAGATGCCAACGTGTGAAATCCCTTCCCGATACGTATCTTTAAAAAAGATAACGTCTCCTGGTTTTAAATCTTCGCGAGCAACTTCTTCGCCAACTTGCCACTGCTGATCGGTTGATCGCGGCAAATAGACATCGGATGCATGCTGAAATACATACGCAACAAATGCGGAGCAGTCAAAACCGTCCGTTGGCGACTCACCTCCAAATACATATGGTGTGCCGAGATGTTTTAGCGCTTCTGCAATCACTTCATTATCTTTTGCAATTTCCGGTGCTCCTGTAATGCGCTTTGCTTTGGCAAAATGTGATGACCAATAGGCGCTGCTTGAAATGTTTTTTACAACAACTTTTCCGTCTGAAGAAGATGCATAAATCATTTCATCGTCTCCGATATAAATGGCGGCTACGTTCACTTCACCGTTTTCATTGGTGTCAAAAAACAATACATCGCCTGCCTGCAGCTCACTTTTGTCAACATCTGTTCCAAGCTCTGATTGTTCTTTCACCGAACGAGGAAGCGTTGTATCAAGCGCTTGCTTGAACACATATTGAACAAATCCAGAGCTGTCAAACCCGTCGCTTAGCGTTTCGCCTCCGGACGTATAGTCGGCTCCTTCATATGTTTTGGCTTTTTCGGCAATCACGCTTTCATCTGTGGCAGCCTGTACTTGTACAGCTTTTTCAGCAGGAAAAGCGCCTTCATAAAAAGTAGTAAGACTAAGTCCTAACGCTGTGACCATAAGAGGTTTCATTACTTTCATGTTTGTTCTCCTTTGTTTTTTATTTCATCCAAAAAGTTTTATATGTAAATGGTTCCCCTGTTAAAGTATGGTGCAGATGGATGGGAATTGGCTAGTACCTTTTGGCTTAAATATGCTTACCTTCCAAAGTCCTGTAAAAAATCCATAAAAAAACTCGGCGCATTACGCCGAGCTTTTTTATTTCATGCCTACCTGGATATTTGCTGCTTTTTGTTTTTGACGTAAATGTGCAATCCACTTGTAGTAAAGTGTAATCAAAAGAACAAAAATACCAAGCGCAAAGTATAGTTTTGAATACCCTAAAGCACCTGCTGCAATTCCTAATACGAATGAACCAACCGCAATACCACTATCATAAAACGTAAAGAATGTGGCAGTTGCATATGCGCTTCGGTGAGCAGGCGCCGCTTGAATTGCAAGCGTTTGGAAGCTAGGAAGCAGCGTTCCGTAGCCTAGTCCTACTAACGCACCTGAAAACAGCAGCATCCAAGAAGAATGCGTAAGACTTAAGCTAAATAGACCAATCGCAAAGACAATACATGATGGAATAATCACAATGTTTGGGCCAGCTTTATCAAATAATCTTCCTGTAAACGGTCGTGAAATCAGCATCGCAGCTGCGAACACGACAAAGAAAAAGCTTGCTGTTTTAATCAATCCAAGCGACTGTGCGTACACAGAAATAAAAGAAATAATACTTGCATACGAAAAAGAAACAAGAATACCTACAGATGAAATCGGCATGGATTTCTTTTCAAACAAATCGCTCAGTGAAAATGATTTCTTTACTGACGGAGCAGCGTTTTCCTGAAGATTTTTGACCATCATGCCGCACAGCCAGCCAACGAGCATAATCACGCCAAACACAAGGAAAATAATGTTGTATGCCATGTACTGATGAAGCGTTAATGCTAAAAACGGCCCTGCAACAACGGCTAAGTTCATTGACATTCCAAAGTAGCCAAGTCCTTCTCCTCGTCGTTTAGCGGGAACTAAATCCGCTGCAATCGCTCCGGTGACGGTTGTCGCTAAGCTGAATGAAATTCCTTGGAAGAAGCGCAGTAATAAAAGCACGTTAAAATGGTGGATAAGCATATACAAGAAGGAAGAAAGCGCAAAAATGAGGGTACTAAATACGAGCGTTTTTTTCTTTCCAATGTTTTCAATGACTTTCCCTGAAAATGGTCTCACAATAATCGCAGATAATAAAAAGATAGTAACAACAAGCCCTGCCTGCGTACTCGTGCCGTCTAAGGCGTCTAATACATAAATCGGCAGCAGCGTCAGCAATGCATAAAACACGACAAAAATAAAAAAGTTGGTAATCGCAATGCTGATAAAGCTTTTAGTCCAGATTGGCTCCTGCTGGTTCGTCATTCATTTCACCCTTTTCTGTAGATTTACAAATTTTCTTTAATAATGAAATAAGCTGATCCTGTTCGCTTTCGGATAAAGCAATCAGCAAATTTTCTTCTAAACATTGAATCTTTTGCTGAATTTCCGGAAGCCTTTCCTTCGCTTGAGGAGATAAATAAACGATGCGCTCTCGTTTATCACTGCCTGCTTTTCGGATAATCCATCCGCTTTTTTCAAGCCTTGTTAACGTTCGCGTAACCGTTGGCGCTTCGACATTTAAATACTGCCAAATCTCCGTTTGCGTCATCGAGCCAAATCGCTTTAAACAAAATAAAATCGAATACTGTGAGCTGTATAGCCCGTACGCTTTTAGCACTTCGTTTACTTCTTTAATAGACAATCTCGACTTTTGATGAAGCTCATGAAACACCAAGTTATTCACTTTTCTCACCTCACCTTTTAATTTATTTACCTAGGTAACTAATTGTTCTTTTATTAGTATATGTGCTGTTAGTTGATGTGTAAAGGCAGCTAAAAAGATCGAAAATCAGCTGTTTTCTCTTATTTTCTACTAATGATTTACGCTTTCACTTCTGTTTTCTTATTCTTTCGCATCACGAAACTTTTTGTATATATTTATATGCACCTGCAAACTCTTTTAAAGAAGACGAAACAATATGCGGGAGGCTGGTATATGTTTTCACTGCGCGGCGATGCTCATAAAGTCTACCTTAAACTAAAAAAAGCGGCTCATCAAAATCAAAACGCAGAAGATATTGATGAATTAGCGGAAATGGAAGAGATTCGGCAGCTTTACCTTATGCTAGACAGCGTTACTTTACGAAAAGTGTATTACCGAATGACCAAAGAAAAAAACGGCTCCGGCGTCATCCCTATACTTGTTTCTGCCTTGCCTTGGCTCTTTTTTTTATTTTCACAGCGGCTGCAGCAATTTTTATTTAAAGACGGCAGCTGGCTTTGGATTATTTTTGTGGTGCTGTATGTTTTTATTCTCATTCCAAGCGTGTTTCTTCATTTCCGTGAACAATCGTGGGCTTCTGTTCATATTGAAATTATTCAAGACATTTTAAAAGACCGTGAAAAAGAGCCGAAACCCCTTTGAGGTCCGGCTGTTTTTTATTCACTTAGCTTATTCATGGCCTTCGGAATGAAGTGATAGAATAAAAATTCACCTAAGAGAAGCAGCAAATAAATCATGATGAATTGAAAAACAATAAATACATGATGCGTATGTGTCCAAGCAAGCATATGCATCGTAGAATAAGCCAATGCAGCAATTAACAGTAAAAAACATATTGCGTATAGAAGACGCTTACCCCAAGAAGTAGCTTTTATTTTCTTTTTAATAAGCCTGCGGTGCTGAATTCCCTGTAAGCATACGTAACTAATTAGCACAAATGTAAGCGTCTCTCGCCTTACGAAAAAAAGAACGAGTCCAATTCCTACAATCATCCACGTTAGCTTGGCGTGATGCTTGTCTAGAAAGAAAAGCATAGGATCCTCCTTCGAAATTAACATGCTATTAGTTTAGCACATAAAGGAAATTATGGTAAAAAATGAATTTGTTAAACATTTCAGTATAGAAATGCAGGATAGACAACTATTCAATAAAAAAAGAACCTTATTATCCAATAAGGTCCTCTTTACTCATTATGAAATAGCTTGTCTGCTTTCTACGTCGCGACCTAACTTTCTTTTGATACGCTGCAGCGCGTTGTCAATTGACTTGACGTGCGTATTTAATTCTTTCGAAATTTCAGCGTATGAATGGCCGTCCATATACAGCGTCAATGCTTTTCTTTCCAATTCACTAAGTGTTTCCGCAATTTTTAACTCGCGGTCTTCCACTTTTTCTTGATGAATCAGCACCGCTTCCGGATTAGCAATTTGATCGCCAGGAATCATATCCATCAGCGTATAGTTTGATTCTTCATCATACAGAGGCTTGTCCAATGAAATGTACGAATTTAACGGACCGTGCTTTTGACGAGTAGCCGTTTTAATCGCCGTAATGATTTGTCTTGTGATACATAACTCCGCAAACCCTTTAAAAGATGTTAGCTTGTCTTCGTTAAAGTCGCGAATTGCTTTGTACAGTCCAATCATTCCTTCTTGGACGATATCTTCTTTCTCAGCACCAATCAAAAAGTATTTTCTTGCTTTTCCCCTTACAAGATTTTGATACTTGTTGATTAAATACTCTAATGATTTTTCGTCTCCACTATGAACCATTTCAACCAAAACATGATCTTCTAACATAGCATAATTTTGAACTTTTTCAATTACGATGCCTACGCTCACTCATATCCCCCCGTTACACTTAGTTGAGTTTTGATGTGTTCTAAACTGATGCATGATCTACTTGTTACGACGCTACTGCAATACGGTCCAGAAACGTAAAAAGCGTACAGAGTAAACTGTCGCTTTCCTCTCTCACTTTATGCTCCCCTGCATCTTTCTATAATCTATTATAAAGAAGTATAACCGATAAAAATCAAAAAGGTTGTCGAAATATGAAAGTGTTTGCAAAAAAAATCAATTTTTATAGAAAATTCACACAAATCACTTTATTATTTCATATAGTGACAGCAATCTGTCAAAAAAGCAATAAAAAAATAATTCCATATGAAATAAACTTACTCAAGCAGAGTAAGTCGAAGTTGCAGATGATACTGCGCATATAGGATTAGTTGCCTTCCGGCTTATCAGCATTTTTTGTTCCCTTGCTTTTATAAGGCTTTGCATTTTTCTTCTTTTTTGCACTCGCCTGCCAGCGGTTCCACCCTTTTTTGCCGGTGCCTCGCCCCGTGCCGCCTTTACCTTTTGCTTTACTCATACGTATTCCTCCGTTACCTGCGTGTTTGCTACAATAAAAAAAGACCCCGTCCAAAGTCGGAGTCTTTTTTGGATTGCATAAAATTATGCTTTTACAACGTTAGCAGCTTGTGCACCGCGTTGACCTTGCTCGATGTCGAAAGTCACTTTTTGACCTTCGTCTAAAGATTTGAATCCGTCGCCTTGAATTGCGCTGAAATGTACGAATACATCTTCTCCGCCTTCAATTTCGATGAAACCGAAACCTTTTTCTGCATTAAACCATTTTACTGTACCTTCAGTCATACTATTTCCTCCAGTGGTGGAATTACTCCACACATATATTACTACCCTTGCTCAATCGTACTATTTCCAGATAAAAATTTCTAATGAAGAATATTTCTCTTCTTTCAATTTCATACCGAACAAAAATAATTAACCTTAGTGTAACATATCAATTTAGAAATAGCAAGTTCCTGTTCTAAGACAGGCTTTATCCTAATTATGTATCTGTTAAAAACCTCTGTATAAGCTTTGAGGCTACCAGCATTTCTGGATTGTGATACGGCATAAAGTTTTTTCATTCAGCAATATGTATCATCTGCAAAAAAATAAATATTTCATATCCTGCTTTCTAAGAAACCATGACACTTATAAATGGACATGGACATTTTTTATTAATTTATTTTTCACTCTCTTTTCTCCCATGCAATAAAATAACCATTAATTACAAAAAAAGATAATAATAGTATATAATGATACGTGATTTATAGCTAAGGAGGAACAACATGATTCGTGAACGATCACTTTTGATAAAAGGACTCATCTTTTTACTAGCTGTTTTTATTTTAAACATCCCTTTCCCTAACTCAACGCCGTTCAGTCATTCTGTCTTTTCTTTTTTAGGTCTTCCCATCTATGGAAATGAAGAAACAATGATGGGAATTCAATACGCTAGCAATGCGTGGGGAATTATACTTTTACTTGGTCTTTTTGCACTTTACAAAAGTTTAAATCGTCATCGTTTAAAACTAACAATTTTAGCTGCGTTTATTGTCATATCAGGTCCTGGTCATATGGTTGAAGCGATGCAAAAGACCGTATTACCAGGTATGTATGCCATTTCTTACGATGCGGAAAACAGCAGCTGTACATTTGAGAGAAATAAAAAAGAAACCGTATTAACGGGCACCTGTGACCTTTCATTTGAAAATCACAGCTCAAAACCCATTACGTTTGAAGTAGCACTAGATGAGCGTTCCTATTTTAAAGAAGATACCCCTTTTTTACTGATGATGAATAAGCCTAGGCTTCATACTGTTACGTTGGAACCAAAGGCGTATCAAACTGTCGAAATCACTTCATCTGTCAAAGTAGCAGACTTTCCTTCTAAAATCTTTATGAGTGAAGTAAACGGCTTTCACGTAAACATTTATCAACACGGAAAAAAGCGTTATTTATGAGCATTGAAAAAAGCCCTTATAGGGCTTTTTAAATGAGTGAATTACCAGCCAAAGCCTCCGCCGTAGCAGCTGCAGCCGATGATTACTAATAAAATAAATAATACAACTAATAAAGCAAAACCAGATCCATGACCATATCCAGCATTTCCAGACATACAAACACTTCCTTTTCTTTAGTTACTCTTCCCTCAAGAAAAATGCTGTTTGCATTTCGCTTGAGTTGGATTATCTTATGCCTGAACACGCCGATTTGACTCAGGTTTTTTCTTTTTTCTTTTTCCTTCTTGCCATGCACTTCATTAATAAAAGAAGAAAATAGCCTAAGAAAAGCGCTGGCTTCGCCTCTTATTCTCTGCCCAAAAGAGATTGAGACATAACGAAATCAATTCAATTTAAAGAGGAATAAATGGGATAAATGAGCTTAACTGCTTTTTACACCGCTGTTAATTTCCGTGCAAGACTTCGCTTTCCGCGGGCGGCCGGTGAGCCTCCTCGTCGCTGACGCTCCTGTAGGGTCTCACCTAATCCGCTTTTCCCGCGGGAGTCTTCGCCTTGCCCTCCAATCAACAGCTAGAAGTAATTACATATAGTAAACCTACGTTCACCATAGTAATAAAAAAATCCGAACGAATTCCATTCATCGTTCGGATCTTGGATCTTCCTTTCAAACCAAAATAATTTTCAGCCTCTCTTACAAAACCATTTATTTCACTAGCTTACGTCTTTCAGAAGATAGCATTTCCGCGCGTTTACCGATACCTAGTACATAATAGCTCAGCACGACAATAGCTAAAAATATAATCCCGACAATCAGCGATATGCGCGTTTCATCATTAAACCACATGCCTACAAGCACCATAAATAAAAACGCGATGGTTACGTAGTTCGTCACAGGAGCAAAAGGCATTTTAAATGGATGTTGGTCCATCGCCGCTCCTTTTGCTTTTCGAAAACGAATTTGACTGATAAGAATCACAAACCACGGAATCATACCTGGAAGCACGCTCGCACTGTACACGTACACAAAAACGTTTGGCGGTGCAATATAATTTAAGACAACGCCCGCCGCTAAACCAATCATCACCGCAACGGTACTATAAATAGGCACACCGTTTCGAGAAACCTTTGTAAAAAAGGCCGGAGCCTGACCGTTTACACCTAGCGTGTAAAGCATACGTCCTGCACTGAAAATTCCGCTGTTGCACCCAGACATGGCCGCTGTGATGACAACAAAGTTAATAATGCCCGCCGCTGCTGTAATTCCTACTTTAGCAAACGTAGAAACAAACGGACTGCCGAGTGAATCCAGCTCGTTCCACGGATACACCGTTACAATCACAAAGATGGCGCCGATATAAAAAATTAAAATACGCCAAATTAAGCTTTGAATTGCACTTGTTAACGTTTTTTTAGGATCTTTTGCTTCTCCTGCTGTAATTCCAATAAGCTCTACTCCTTGATAGGCAGCAATAACAAGCGACAGCGCAAAGAAAAAGCCTGACCATCCGCCTGTAAAGAAACCGCCGTTTGCCCACAAATTCGACAGGCCAAGCGCTTCGCCGCCGTTTCCAAGACCGAAGAAAATAAGGCCAAGACCGGCAACAATCATGAGAACAATCGTAACAACTTTAATCATTGCAAACCAAAATTCAAACTCTCCAAACGATTTCACCGAGATTAAATTGGCCCCACCGAGAATGACCATGGCGACAATTCCCGGAACCCACGCCGGTAAATGCGGGAACCAGTACTGCATATAAGCTCCGACTGCAATAATCTCTGCCATGCCGACAATCACCCATTGAAACCAGTTGCTCCAAGCCGTGATATAACCCGCTACCGGATGAATATATTTATGACCGAATGTCGCAAACGAACCCGTACTGGGCTCTAAATAAAGCATCTCACCCATTGCACGCATAATAAAGAAAATAAAAACGCCGCAAATAGCATACGCAAGCAGGACGGATGGCCCCGTCCATTTAATGGTGCTTGCTGAGCCCATGAATAACCCTACCCCAATCGTTCCTCCAAGAGCAATCATTTGGATATGACGAGATTCAAGCCCTCTTTTTAACTCTTTGTTTGCCAATTTACTTCCCCCTAGCCCCTCGTGATGATTTTTTCTTCTATTAAGAAATTCTTTTATTCCCCTGTCCAGATAGAGAACTATCAGCTTTTTTCTTTTTCATAAAGAAGTACGAACATACCACAAATACAGCAATCAGCAGCGTGAGATAAAACTGAGTGCGAAGTGAATCAATAAATGCCATCGCAATAAAGATACTTGTGATTGCCGCAATCGTTCCATACGTTAAATAAGGAAACAGCCACATTCTGATTTTTAATGCTTCTGGCTTTTCTTTTTCGTATTTCTTTCTCATGCGAAGCTGTGAAAAAGCAATAACAAGGTACACAAGAAGCGCTACGCCTCCCGATGCGTTTACTAAAAACAAAAAGATTTTATCAGGTGAAAGATAGTTAAAACCAACGCTGATGTAAGAAATCACGGTACATCCTACAATGGCATTAAACGGAATGCCTTTTTTATTCACTTTCAAAAACATGCGCGGCGCGTCTCCTTTTTGCGCCATTGAGTACAGCATACGAGAACTCGTGTATAGACCTGAATTTAAGCAGGACAAAACAGCAGTCAGTACGATAAAGTTCATAATTTGAGCCGCTGCCGGAACGTTTACCAGCTCTAATATCGAAACAAACGGACTTTTCATCAAGCTTGAAGAATCCCACGGAAGAATAGTCACTAAGATTAAAATGGACCCAAGATAAAAAATTAAAATACGATAAATAACGGTATTTGTTGCGATGGTGATCGCTCGCTCAGGCTGAGCCGATTCTCCAGCCGCTGTTGCGACAATTTCTGTTCCCATAAAAGAAAACATGACAATCGCCACTCCTAAAAAGACGGAGCTGATTCCATTTGGAAGAAATCCTCCTCTATGAAGAAGGTTCGACGCTCCTGGAGACTCTACTCCCGGTATTAAACCGAGGATGATCGCTCCTCCTAAAAGTAAAAACAGCACTAAACTAACTACTTTAATAAGCGAAAACCAGTATTCAAATTCACCAAATGATTTAACAGAGTATAAGTTCGTTAACGTTAGTAAAAACGTCAGGATCAGACTCACGCCCCAAGACGGTAAAGACGGAAACCAATATTGAATAATCGTTGAACCCGCAATCGCTTCAACTGCAATAACAATTACCCAGAAAAACCAGTACAGCCAGCCGATTGTGTAGCCGGCCCACGGCCCAAGCGCTTCTCTGGCATATGTGGCGAACGAGCCGCTTGAAGGATTAGCCGTAGACATTTCCCCCAGCATTCGCATAACTAAAATCACCAGCAAACCGGCAAACGCGTACGAAAAAATGGAACCAGGACCCGCTGCGTTAATGAGCGATCCACTTCCAATGAACAAACCGGCACCAATGATTCCCCCTAAAGAAATCATGGTTATGTGTCGAATTTTTAATTCTTTTTTTAACTCAGGCGGTTGATGACTCATGTTAAAATCCTCCTTATAGGAACCGTCATTTAAAGAATTACACGTTCTCCGCATCGCGCGTTAAATATGTAAGCCCTTACAACAATGTGGACAAATAACTGCTGTTTTTCTACCCTCCCTCCATCTGTACATTCAAATGAAGCCTTCACTTGACGAAAAAGATAGCTTCATTCGACAAAAATTACTTTTCGAATTATATGATAATTTATATTGAACAACTTTGTCTATTGTTTTTTTGAAAGGAAAATCATTTTAATTTACTAACGATAAACTCTTTCTTTTATCGTAATTCTTCACTTCAAAACATCTTTTCTTATACTTTACCGACATCCCTTTCTTTGCGTTTTGTTCAAATTCACTATAAAAACCATAGATTCATTGGATGTTTAAACAAAAGTGTTTATTTTTAAATTTTTTTGAACATTTTTGTTAAAAAACTATGTACAAAACTAGAATAAGGTGATTATAATACAGGTATAGGGTGTTGGAATATTAATTATGTTTAAAATTTTCTAAAAAAAGGGGTAATGAAAATGAA
This sequence comes from Priestia aryabhattai B8W22, assembly GCF_000956595.1. GTDB lineage: Bacteria > Bacillota > Bacilli > Bacillales > Bacillaceae_H > Priestia > Priestia aryabhattai. The sequence goes on from NZ_JYOO01000021.1 coordinate 57,893, forward strand.
CACAATGAATATCAACGAAATCAAACAATACAAACACGAGCCTTTCACAGACTTTACGACTGCACAAAACAAAGATGCGTTTGAATCTGCATTAGAACTTGTACAATCAGAGCTTGGAAAGGACTATCCTCTTGTAATTGGCGGAGAATTAATTACAACAGAAGATCAAATTCAGTCAATTAACCCAGCAAATAAAGCAGAAGTTATCGGTCGCGTGTCAAAAGCAGATCAAGACTTAGCAGAAAAAGCAATGCAAGCGGCACTTTCTACGTTTAATACATGGAAAAAAGAAGCACCCGAAGCAAGAGCAGATATCCTTTTCCGCGCAGCAGACATTATTCGAAGCCGCAAACATGAATTTTCAGCTTATCTTGTAAAAGAGGCAGGAAAACCGTGGAAAGAAGCGGATGCTGATACAGCAGAAGCAATCGACTTCCTTGAATACTACGCTCGTCAAATGGTACAGCTAAAAGACGGCGCGCCTGTTGAAAGCCGCGAAGGTGAAGAAAATAAATTTAATTACATTCCGCTTGGTGTCGGCGTTATTATCTCACCATTTAACTTCCCGCTAGCGATTATGGCTGGAACAGCTGCAGCAGCGATCGTAGCAGGAAATACAGTTTTATTAAAACCAGCTAACAACACACCGGTAATCGCAGCAAAATTTGTAGAAGTAATGAAAGAAGCTGGCCTTCCAGACGGCGTATTAAACTACGTACCGGGAAGCGGAAGCGAAATTGGCGACTATTTAGTAGATCATCCAAAAACACGCTTCGTTTCGTTTACAGGTTCTCGTGAAGTAGGCTGCCGCATCTATGAACGAGCAGCAAAAGTACAGCCTGGTCAAATCTGGCTAAAACGCGTTATTGCTGAAATGGGCGGCAAAGACACAGTCGTTGTAGATAAAGATACTGATTTAGATTTAGCTGCTTCTTCTATCGTGTATTCAGCATTTGGCTTCTCTGGACAAAAGTGTTCAGCAGGCTCTCGTGCAGTTGTTCACCAAGACGTATACGATATCGTTCTTGAAAAAGCAGTTGCGCTCACAAAAACATTAACAATGGGAAGTCCTGAAGATGTGAACACGTATATGGGACCTGTTATTGATCAGGCTTCTTTCAACAAAATTACAAAGTACATTGAAATCGGTAAAGAAGAAGGTCGTTTAATGACGGGCGGAGAAGCAGATGATTCAAAAGGCTACTTCATTCAGCCTACGATCATTGCAGATGTAGATGAAAAAGCACGTTTAATGCAAGAAGAAATCTTCGGCCCAGTCGTAGCATTCTGCAAAGCGCGCGACTTCGATCATATGATGGAAATTGCTAATAATACAGACTACGGTTTAACAGGTGCCCTTCTTTCAAATACGCCTGAACACATTGAGCGTGCAAAAGAAGAGTTCCACGTCGGAAACCTTTACTTTAACCGCGGTTGTACAGGTGCCATCGTTGGGTACCAGCCGTTTGGCGGATTTAATATGTCAGGAACAGATTCAAAAGCTGGAGGTCCTGATTACTTGATTCTGCACTTACAAGCAAAAACAACAAGCACAACGCTTTAATACTCAGTAGAGCAGCCCTAGGCTGCTCTATCTTAAAACAACAAGGGATTTTTTCTATAGGGGGAGATATTTATGTTAGCAGAGGTATCTAAAAATGTGTTTCTTCACGCTTCCCAAAATAAAGTGCTAAACAAAGCGGCGAAAAAATGGGGTCTTCGCTTTGGTGCAGCTCAAGTGGTAGCTGGCGACACGATTGAACATGCGATTAAAAAAGTACGGGAACTGAATGAAAAAGGACTTGTTTGCACGCTTGATCATTTAGGAGAATTTGTTTCAAGCAGAGAAGAAGCTATCGAAGCGACTCAATATAACGTCAGAACGCTAGAAGCTATGGGGCAAGCCGGCGTAACATGCAACTTATCTGTCAAAATGACGCAGCTTGGTTTGGATATCGACCGCAATTTTTGCGTTGAGAATATGCGCCGCATTGTTGAAACGGCGAAAAAATACGATAACTTTGTCCGAATCGACATGGAAGACTACGCCCACTGTCAAATGACGCTAGATATTTTACGAGAGCTTCGTGAGACGTATGATAATGTCGGAACAGTTATTCAAGCTTACCTGTTCCGCGCTGAACAAGACGTAAAAGAGTTAAAAGGGGTTCCTCTTCGATTAGTAAAAGGCGCGTATCAAGAATCACCAACCGTGGCATTTCAAGATAAAGCCCAAATTGATGAAAACTATATGCGCATTATCGAAGAACATCTGCTCAGCGGAACATACACGGCGATTGCATCTCACGACCATAATATTATTGCAAAAGTAAAAGAGTTCGCTCACAAAAACAACATTCCGCGCACGCAGTTTGAATTTCAAATGCTGTATGGATTCCGAACAGATATGCAGCTTAGCCTTGCAAAAGAAGGCTATACAATGCGCGTATACGTTCCATTTGGCAACGACTGGTTTGGTTACTTCATGCGCCGCTTAGCGGAAAGACCGCAAAACGTCGCATTTGCTTTAAAAGGATTCTTTTCTAAATAAGCAATCATTTAGTAAGATCCACAATGAAAACGCTATCATTTCTTTGTTCCCTTTGCAGAAGCATCCGCAAAGGGGTTTTTTATACGATTTCTCTTCCCTTTTCGTGTGTATTACGCTAAAATATAAATACGAACAAACGTTCTTTTTTATTCCAAACAAAAAGGAGAGTACATATGAATCCTCTATCAAAATTAGAACTGCCTCCTAAGCTAGAACCTTACCGAAAAGAAATCGAACAAACATGTAAGCCTTATATCCACCTCCATACGGTCATGAACAGTCCAAAATTATATGAAAGCAAGTTCGGCGGCAACCCTTATCTTCCTCTAGAAGCAAGTCATCCTCTAGACTCCGAGGGCAAGCCGATGCTGCTGATGGCACAAATCAATTTTTCTGAAGTTCCTTCCTATGAAAATATGCCCTCTCAAGGCATGCTTCAATTTTTCATTTGCGGAGCTGATAACAAAAACACTGGTGATGTGTATGGTCTGGATTTTGACCACCCTACGACTCAAAAAGACTTTCGCGTCGTTTTTTATGAAGATGTAACAACCGACGAAAACAAATTAACAACGGATTTTACGTATCTTGAAGACATTGACCGAGATATGTTCCCTATTCCTCAAGAAGTAGGCTTACAGTTTGAAATAAGAATCGAACCTGTTTCCCCTACTGACTATCGCTATAACGCTGTAGAACCAGGTTTTTTTGACGATGAAGAAATGGAAGAAATCTACTGGGATGAAGTTACGGGTGAGTATCACAAAATGGGCGGATACGCTTTTTTCACTCAAAGCGATCCCCGAGACTACGATGAAGCGCTGCGGGCATACAACATTCTGCTTCTTCAATTTGCCATGGACGACGACGCTGATATTATGTTTGGTGATGCAGGAGTGGCCAATTTCTTTATTAAAGAACAAGACCTTCGCAACCGTAACTTTAAAGATGTTTTGTACAACTGGGACTGCTGTTAAAAAACACCCTCTTAGAAAAGTATCTAAGAGGGCCTTTTTTATATGGCTTTTACTACTCAGCCTGTTTTCCTTGCAGCATTCAGCATTTCTTTAAACTGCTGTAACGCTTTTACATCTGCAAATGCGCTTGTAGGAATAACATATCCGCTCATTGCACTAACAAGGATAAAGATATGTTCATCGGTTTCTCTAATTTGAGTGATGCTTGACCAAGGAGTCTTCACTTCTCCTTTTGAGCTTTTCTCTACCAAGTCCTCTTCCGTAACCATCATAGTATGCTCACCCGTCAGACTGCTGTTATCTCCTTCATTTATTACCTTTACGATGTTCTTTTTAATACTTCCGTAAAAATATTTCGGATAAAATAAAAACCACAGCACCGCAAGCAGCGCAAACGCTACGAACATACCAAGTAAAAATTCTCCTTCAACCCACGAAACAAGCAAAGGAATAAGAAGAAAAATAAGCGACATCCATCGCTGAACTCTCAGCACTTTTTGTACTCTTTCCGAATGTTGAGCGTGATGCATGTTAAAAGCTACGTAATCATCTTTGGTTAACGTATAGTGATATTCCATATTAATCTCCAATTCTACTAAATAACAACAAAATAAAATATACCTCATTTGGTGTTATATGTATATAAAATTGCACTTTTTCATAAGCTTTTCTTATGAAACACATCAACTTTTTATCATTTATTTACAGATATACTTCACGTAAACTTAACTAGTACTCTACTATTTAAGGAGGAATGTTTATGACGTTTACACTGACGCATATTGATCATATTCAGCTAGCTGCACCCCCGAATTCAGAAAGCGAAGCACGACACTTTTTCGGAACCGTTCTTGACTTAACAGAAGTCGAAAAGCCGGAAAGTCTAAAAAAGCGCGGCGGCGTGTGGTTTGAGTTTGGTTCTTATCAGCTGCATATTGGTGTTGAACCTGCCTTTTCACCCGCAAAAAAAGCGCATCCAGGCTTTTTCGTTAAAAACCTCACTGCGTTAAAAGATCATCTGACTAGCTTCGGTATTTCTTTTATAGAAGACAAAAACATTCCCGGTGTCGAAAGAATTTACGTGGATGATCCTTTTGGCAACCGAATGGAGTTCTTAGAGAAAGTGAATCTTCCTGTTTCTAACTGAGTGTTCGACAAAACAAGAGCTCTTATTTACGAGCTCTTGTTTTCTTTTGGTCCTTCTTTTTGCTTTTCTTTCCAAAGCATGTACAGCAACAGCCCCAGTACACAAAATGCTACGCCAAACATTGTTAAAGGAAATAACAGTGTATTAATAAAATGATGATAAACCCATGAATCGTTCATCTAACCAGCTCCAATATGCACCGTTTTTTTATAGTATGCCCTACTATAACCTTTTTTATATTGTGTTAAATATCATGGTTTCTATCATATTTCTTTTTCTTTTTAATAGAGTAAATAGTAGATACATAACATTCTCCTCTCAGAGCTCTCATCCGCTGATTTCAAAATTTCATTAGAGGAGGTTTATTCTATGAAAAACAAGTTCACCGAAAAGCCTAAAAAGCTTTTTTGGATCCTTTCTTATAAATCATTAATTATCGCTATACTATTTGTTCTGTTAACATCTGCCGCTATTTTTACCGTCACGTATTCAACTCTTCAGCATACGCTGCGCTCGAACGTTGTCTATCAAGCACTATCAAATTATAAAGCTCAAAGCTTGTTCTACTTCATGCATACGGAAAACCATCATTTCTCTCATGCCTATGAAGAAGATTTCTCTCCGCCTCCTCTTTCTTCTGTCGCCCTGCAGCTTGCGACGAATATTCGCGTGGCGGATACAAGAAGTCTCTTTGGATCAGAACTGCCCGGCTTTTCTATTTTTGATTCTCATATTCTGTTAGCCGGTGAAGGAACGGATTATACCACGATTCCTCATGAATCAGCTCCTCCGCTCGAAAGCATTTCTGGGGAGCGTGATTTGGATCCTGCTGAAAGCAAAACGTACGAAGAAAGTAAAAAACAGTCTCAAACACAGGCCGAGCAAAGTACGGGAGACAAAAAAGTTGTGTACATCTACCACACGCACAGCTGGGAATCTTATTTTCCTTTACTTGGTATGCAAGGTGAAGCGAACGAAAATAAAGCAGTTGATAACAAAACCAACATCACGCTCGTTGGTCAAATGCTAGGAATGGAATTAAAAGCAGACGGAATCGGCTCGGAAGTAGATACAACTAACATGACGCAAAAGCTGAATGAAAAAGGCTGGGGTACGGGACGAGCCTATGCGATGTCTCGCAGCGTGGTGGAAACGGCTCTTCAGCAAAACAAAGACGTCGATTATTTAATTGATATTCATCGTGATTCACTGCGCCAAGAAAAAACAACGACTGCTATTAACGGAAAATCGTACGCTAAAATGATGATTGTATTAGGTGAAGCAAACCCGAAATTTGATGAAAATGTTAAAATGGCCAAAGCGATTCATGAAAAGCTAGAGGAAAAATATCCAGGCCTTAGCCGCGGAGTATTAAGCAAAAAGAAAACAAGCGGCAATAACGGGCTATATAATCAGGACTTATCCGACCGCTCCATTTTAATTGAAGTAGGCGGCGTCGATAACAATATGGAAGAACTCACAAATACCGTCAAAGCTTTTTCTGATGTGTTCAGCGAGTATTACTGGCAAGCTGAAAAAGTGAATGCGCAGTAAACAAAAACTAGCTACCCCAGGTAGCTAGTTTTTGTTTTTATGAGAGTCACGCTTCTCCTCTTCTTCACACGCAAAGCACATAAGCTTCCCTTCAACAACCACACCGTTTAAAAATCCCTCTAAACAGTACACGTTCTTTTGACATACCGTACAGACTCCAACGTATTCTTTCACGACTTTATCAATCCTTATATCATATTAAAATTCAAAAAAAGAAGCTCTATTAAAGAGCTTCTTTCCGTACATATGATTTTCCTTCAATTCAACAAGCGTCTCATTTCTTCAGGAGAAAGCGGCTTATCAAATATATAGCCTTGACCGATATGACAGCCTTGTTCCATCACAAACTGCAGCTGTTCTTCGTTTTCGATTCCTTCTGCAGTTAGATCAAAATTAAGTTTTTTCCCCATTTGAATAATCGTTTCCACCAGCACTTTTCCAACTTCATCTAAGTCGTCAATAAATGATTTATCAATTTTTAACGTATTAATCGGCAAGTGTTTAAGATAGCTAAGAGAAGAGTAGCACGTTCCAAAATCATCCATTGCCACTTTTATCCCTAGACTCCGCAGGCGGTTTAACACTTTTTTCGATTCTTGACTGTTTTGAATAACGCTTTCGGTGATTTCAAGTTCGAGAAAGTGCGGCTCAAGACCTGTTTTTTGCAAGATTTGTTCAATATCCACTACGAATCGCGAGGACTTCAGCTGAATAGGTGACACGTTCACTCCTATTTTACTCGCTTTTGAATTCAGCTCCGTCCATGCTTTCATCTGCTTACACGCTTCTGCCAACACCCATTTGCCAACGGGCACAATCAGACCTACTTCTTCTAAAATAGGCAAAAATTCATTAGGATAGACGGTACCAAATTTTGCGCTATTCCAGCGGATAAGCGCTTCTGCCCCTATGACATCAGACGTTTTTAAATCGATTAACGGCTGATAAACGAGCTGAAACTCATGTCTTTCGAGCGCATACTTTAACTCATTTTCCATGCTGATTGTTTTAATTATTCGTTCATTAGATGAAGACGAACTCATTTCATATGTGTTTCGTCCATTTCGTTTTGCTACATACATTGCAATATCTGCTTGCTTAATTAACCTGTCAATTAGTTCATCTGCGTCTTTTGGGACAATATGCTGCTGACATTCCTTTGAAAATAGGCTAATACCAACGCTTGTAGAGGTTAGCACTTTATCACCATCTATATAAAAAGGAAGCGACATTTCCTTTACGATCTGCTCGGTCATTTCTTCAATTTCCTCAACAGTTTTTAGTGTATGCAGCACTAAAATAAACTCATCGCCCCCGTGCCGCGAGATAAAATCAGAGGACGGAATACATTTTTTTAATCTTTCTGCTACGCGCCTAAGCAGCACATCGCCGTGATGATGGCCAAGCGTATCATTTATTGATTTAAAGCGGTCTAAATCTAAAAATAAAATAGCCAGCAGTTCTGGAGATTCTTCATCTAAAAACAGTTTTTTCAGCTGTTTGTTTAACCAGTAGCGGTTAGGTAAATTGGTTAACGGATCATAATAAGCCATTTGCTTAATTTTTTCTTCATATGCTTTTCGTTTTGTAATATCATTACGAATCGATACGTACTGATACGGCTTGCCCTGCTCATCTAAAAAAGGAACAATGGTTGTATCCACCCAGTAGTACGAACCGTCTTTTGCCTTGTTTTTTATTTCTCCGTGCCATACCTTACCGGATCTGATCGTGCTCCATAACTCCTTAAAAAACAAGCTTGAATGATGTTTCGAATTAATAATGCGATGATCTTGTCCGAGGAGCTCATGTCTTTCATACTTAGAAATTTCACAGAATTTATCGTTCACGTGATTGATGAATCCGCGGCTATCCGTAATCGCTACAATCGATGATTCGTTTAACGCAAGTTCAATATCATTTAGTTTTTTCAGCGCTTCTTTAAATTTATATTCAAAATGCCTGTTTTCCATAGCCTATACACCTTTATCAAAATTTTAACGATAAAACAAAACCCATGACGAAATGATAGAGAGGAATCGTGAATAATGAATATAAATTAACCAGCAACGGACAGCGGATTGGCTTGTCCGATTACCTTACATTATTAAAATAGTAAGCGTAGGATTGCTTCTTTTCCTCTTTTCACCTTTACAAACTTCTCACACGCAGTTTGTAAAAGAATTGATAGATAGTTTCGTTTATCCATGTCTTTTATCACAACTTTTCTATGGTACCATTAAAATGATTTTTATAGAAATGAAAGTATACTTTCTTCACGTAATTGACATACCTTTTGATGGTAAAAAGAAAAAAGAGGCTGGGACATAACAAAATAAATCCAATCGAAAGACGAACAAATGAGATACATGAGCTGGACTGCTTATGACACCGCAATTGATTTCCGTGCAAGGCTTCGCTTTCCGCGGGCGGCCGCTGAGCCTCCTCGTCGCTTGCGCTCCTGCGGGGTCTCACCTGTTCCGCTGTTCCCGCAGGAGTCTTCGCCTTGCCCTCCAATCAACTGCTAGAAGGAGCGAAACAAATAAAACGATATGCACCATCACAAAAAAAACGAACCATTCATCAAACAGGTTGATGAATGGTTCGTTTTCACTTGGGCTCAACTACTTTTGTCCCAGCCTCTTTTTCACTTTCTTCTTACGAGCTTGTCCGCGTCAACCATGGAAGAATAAGGTTTTGAAAGGTTTTGTTGTACACAACCATCCGGTTAAGATAGTACGGGTCGTTGTCTTTTGTAATAACGTGAGGGGCTAAAATAGCTGCCTGGTGAAAACCGGCATTTTTCACAATTTTAGCTACGTCATCATTTGTATTGCCATATGGATACGCAAAGTAAACAGGGTCTACTCCTAAATGTCGCTTAATCGTTTCTTTGCTTTTTCGTAAATCACGAGCAAACGCGCTGTATTTAGCAGGCGTCAGAAATAAAGGCTTGTCTTCTTCCAAGCGGTGCATGTCATATGTATGCGAACCAATGGTCGCAAGGCCGCTGTCTTTCATTTCTTTTAGCTGACTCCACGAAGCCATGTTTAAATTTTGAAAATCAGTTGCCCCCACTTGTCCTGCGATTACATATAGCGTAAACTGAATGTTTTCCTTTTTTAAAATTGGAAACGCGTTTTGATAAACAGTACGGTCAATATCATCAAATGAAATCCATACGCAGCGTTTTGGAAACGTACCTTTTTGCTGATACGTTTCAATATCTTTTGGCGTAACGAACGTAGCGTCAAGTTCCTTCAGCTTTTTCAACTGATGTTCGAAATCATTGCTGTAGACGCTGTACTCTGTCAGTTCGTCAGACTTTGTAACTGAGCTGACAACTCGATTAAACCAATTATGCTTGCGCACGCGATGATAATTTAAACCTAAGCATCCGTTCGTCTCAAGCGCTGGCTCCACGGTCGTTGTGGCTTTCGCCTTGTCTTCCCAGTTCACTGCTTTTAAAAAAACAAAAGTAACTACCGTTGCCGCTATCAAAAGAAAGAATACATATTTCTTCATGCGTGCTTCCTCTCCTTAGTATGTTTTAAAGGATTAACATCAAACTCGATGTAATGCGCACGCTGAAGTTCTTGAATTTGCTCCTTAGATAAAAGCTCAAGTCGCTCTAAATCTTTTATACTCGTATACGCCGGCTCTTTTCGTCGGTTTAAGCTTCCAAATCTCTTTTTGTTATAGGATCTCCATAAAAAGAGAGCTAGGAAAAAGAAACAAAAAATAACGAGTCCAATCATTAAAAACGTTCGAATTTCACCGTTCGACGTTTTGAACGCAATTTTTAATACCCCGCTGTAACGATCATTTACTCCCATAACAGCTGAAAGGAAAAACCAAAGAACAACAGCACAATACAGCCAAAAAACAGATGAAATAATGATGCTTATTACCAATCGAGCAAGAGGCTGTTTGGCTTGAATCATGATTTGCTCTTCGTTAAGCCGCGGTCTGGACTGCTCCATGTAGCATAGCCTCCTTTCACTCTAGATTTGATAGCACGAGGAAATGCGCCCACTACTACAATCGTATTCACAATCCAGTAAAGCGCTGGGTACCATGCAGCCCATACGTAATACCGCTTCACATTGTCGTATTTTGAATCAATTTTCAGTGCAATAAACAGCTGAATTAAGCTTGTAAATACAAGGGAAAATGACGTAAACGTAAACCAAAACAGCATGTCTTGAGGGCTGCTCGCCGTAACAAGCAGCATGATAGTCACAAACAGCCATGCCAATGACCAAAAGGTACTGATCCACTGCTCTAGGTAGACAATCCAAATTCTGCGCTGCTTCCATTTCAATAATACTTTCCAGTGGCGAAGCATTACCTCTTGTCCGCCTTGAGCCCAGCGTACTCGTTGCTTCCAAATGCCTTTTAAGGTTTCGGGCACAAGCATCCAGCACAATGCCCGCGGTTCATAGCGGATATCCCAAAAGCGCTGCTGCAGCTTCCAGCTCACGGCGATATCTTCCGTAATCATGTCACGATCCCACAGCCCGACGTCCACAAGTGCTTTCTTTCGAAAAGCTACTACTACGCCTGAGACCGTCATTACTTTTCCTAAAATTCGCTGTGTTCGTTTAATAGAACCGATAATAGAAGAATACTCAACTAGCTGAATGCGACTCAGCAGCGTATTACGGTTTCGAATGCGCGGATTTCCGGTAACGGCTCCCAGCCGTTCCCCTTTATGAAGAAAATGATGGATTAGATAATATGGAGCGTCTTGATCTAAAATAGCGTCAGAATCTAAGCAGATTAAAAACTCAGCTTTAGATGCGTGCGCACCTAAATGTAACGCGTTGGCTTTTCCTTTATTTTCATAAAGCTGAATCACACGAACTTCAGGGTGATTTCTGCTGATTTCCTTTAAAATATCAGCTGTTCCATCCGTACTGCCATCGTTAATAAGGATGATTTCTTTAGACGGATATTCTAACGCCAAAAGGTGCTTAAGCGTTTCTTCAATCGTCTCTTCTTCGTTATAGCAAGGCACTAAAAAGCTCACTAACGGCCATTCAATTGTTGAAAAATCAACTTTAGGATCTCGGTCGCGATAGCGTATGTAAATAAGCGTGCCTGCAATCCAAAATAAAGACATAATAAATGGATACCAGAATACAAAGCTCGCAAGCTTTTCAAATCCAGGTATTAATACGTGTTGCATATTCATTCTTCTGACTCCTTCACACCAATTAAAATTGCACAGAGTGACAATTTTATCACTAAATTGGTTAAATAGAACATAGTAATTTTAACCATCTAAAAAAGAGTCTTTTAAACTACTTTTATTCCTATATTATACAACCTTTATATGTAAGCAAGAAGCACCAATAAAGGATGGGCAAGTTACCTACTTAAAGAATTGACATATAGTATCTGTGTAGATTAAAAGCGTGATGATTGCAGGTAGTATACGAAAGAAACCCTTTCCCTAAGGAGGAATAACAACTATGAACGAACAAATTCAAAAGCTGCTCAATAACTTAATTCAACTTGAACACGTCTCTTCGACTTTATACCTAGCTATGTCTAACTATATGAATCGATTAAACTATAAAGGAATGGGCAGCTGGCTGCGTCTGCAGTCTGAAGAAGAGCGCACTCATATGCTAAAACTCATTGACTACTTAGTTGACCGCGGCGGAACGGTAGAATTAAGCTCTTTGCCTGCTCAGCCAAGTGAGTTTGGGACACCGTTAGAAACGTTTCAAAAAGTATTGGAGCATGAGAAGTTCGTCACGAATTCTTATCGTCAAGCGTTTCAATTTATCAGCCAAGCGAATGACCCTCAAACGTTAGTCATCGTGCAGGACTTTTTACGAGAACAAGTCGACGAAGAAGCTCAAGCTCAAACGATTGTAGACCGTTTAAAAATCGCCCAAAATAACCCTGCAGCTATCTTTATACTCGATCAAGAACTAGGACAGCGAAAAGCTGCACCAGCGGGTGGAGCAGCTGCGCAAGGTTAAAAGCGCAGAAGAGTGTAGAACAATGTGCAGAACCAATAACACGACGCCCCTTTCCTTGTTTCGAGTTGGTATTCATCACGGCTATTATGGATATCCTCCCAATGTGTATGACGCCATTCAAAGGCTTATGAATCAATATATACATCAGCTTCACCATCATCGGCCTCAATACGTTCACGTCTACTACGTGCATCCTTCTCTTATTCACTACTACCTTCACTAAGTTAAGGAAAATAGAGAATTTTGCTTCATGAAAAAATTCACCGTTTCTCCACCCTAATTCAGGAATTCCAATCAAAAATTTGGATATTTATGCTAATATAGATTTTGTTACTCATATAAAGAAACAATTATTAGCGGGGCGTCATATGGATAATCAATACGTTGTAGGATGGGGAACGCTGGCTTTAATTAATGCCGGATTAGCGCAAGGTAAAAATCGAACGGGTCTGAACTGGTTCTTATTATCTCTTGCTTTAGGACCGCTTGCTACCTTCATCTTACTGCTGGTTGAAAAACGATAAAAATTGGTTCAAAGCTCATTGCTTTGAGCTTTTTTCTTTATTTTCCAACTATGACTGCTCTCCAAAACAAGTGAAAAAAGCAACGCTTGAAATTTTTTTCTAGACTTAATATGCATAAATCTATTCATCATTTAGCGTAAATCCGGCTGCATTTTGTTAATAAAAAACCTACTCTTTAGAAAAGGAAGGAAGCTCCTTTTTAAATCTTTGTTTCTGACAATAAAATCAAAAGAAAGAAAAACGCTTTTATTCTATGCTTTTCTAATTAACAGATTAACTGTTTTCTTCAGATAATTACCTTTCACATGGGACAGCTGTGCATCTACTGAATGAGGTCAAACTTCCTGTATTTCTCAATCTGTAGGATGAATAAATACTCATTTGCTTCATTTGACAAAGAAATAAATGCTGTGTAGTTTAAGTAACATACCCCATCTAAAATGTTTTTAGAAAGGATTAAGTAGCAAGATGCGTACAAAAAAAGAAGAGTGTATAATTGACGAAATGGGAAGAGTATCCCTTCCTTCTTTGTTTATGCAACTAACAAAACTCGAGACGAACGACAAAGTTTTTTTACGGAGCTGTGATGATTGGATTATTATCGATCATCATGATGAAAATGTCCCGGTTCCTTCTCATATCTTCATTCGAACAATTGACCACATGGGTAGAATAGTCATTCCAAGATCCCTGCGAGATGACTATGAACTTAAGCCCTTTGATTATGTAGAACTATACGTGGTAGAACAGCAAATTGTTATGAAAAAAAGAGACGAAAAATCGATAGCGCTTTCACAAAAACCTGCGGCGTCTCCTCCTTATTATGCAACATTAACCGGCCGGCAGATTCAGCTCACTGCTGAACTTTTAACGTCCGTCGAATTGGATGCAAACATGGAGGTTCAATTTTTTATTAACAAAGAAAATAACATCGTGATTCAAAAATATGAAATGAGTTTTGGGAAGAAAACGACTTTAACATTTACGGCTCAATCTCGAAAAATTGATGACCGTTTTCGACTTACTATTCCTAAAAAGCTGCGAGATGATTTCTCCATCCACTCAGGTACGATGTTAAAAATTAAAACAGGTAATAAGCAGCTCATTTTAGAAAAAGTGGAGAATGAAAAAGAGATTAGCAGCGTATTATCTCAGCAAATAGACGCAGCAATTGTTGAAAAATTACCGAAATAAGAACGACGCCAAAAACAAATGGTTTCCTACCACTTCAAAGCAAAAGCTAAGAGTTATGCATAGACTGACCCTTTCTATACTCAACTCTTAGCTTTTAGACTTATCTTCCGTAAACGTGTACAAGCCGGTTACTCCACATAATAGCACTACTTCCAAAATAAAAAACTATTTCCAGATCCATCAAAATTATTGTAAATAATTTGAATATATGAGTATAATAAGGTACTTTGCATAGAGGAGGCTGATTTAGTTGAAGATCTCAACAGGAGCTGAATTTTACGATAATGACGAGACGTTTTTGGCCTATACAAAACGCCGGCAGCAAAAAGAAAATGCCAACGATACGATTGAAAAACCGGCTATTTTACAGCTTCTAGGTGATGTTACAGATGCAGACGTTTTAGATTTAGGGTGCGGAAACGCTGGATTTGGCGTGGAGCTTCTTGAACAGGGATGTTTCTCTTATACCGGAGTAGACGGCTCGATCAATATGATAAACGCGGCTCAGCAACAGGTTTTAAACTAGCCAAATGCAAGAGTGCTCCATGAATCGATGGAGCATTATACTCCACCACGCACCGAATACAATTTGGTTACTGCAAGACTGTCTCTCCACTACATGGAAGACTTAGCTTCCATTTTCACTAAAGTGAATCAAGCACTCAAACCTGAAGGAAGATTTATTTTTTCTGTGGAACACCCAGTCATTACGTCTACTCTTCAGCCTTCCGCTCTCCGCACAAACTGGACGGTGGACAACTATTTCTTCATGGGATTCCGTCAGCAGCACTGGATGGGCGGATACGTTCAAAAGTATCATCGCACGCTTGAAGAGTACTTTTCTTTGATGCAGCAAAGCGGATTCACCGTTACAAATTTAAAAGAAGCATGTCCTCAAAAAGAACATTTTGACAGCGCTGAAACTTACGAGCGGCGAATGCGTATTCCTTTGTTTTTACTGATGAGCGGCGTCAAGAACAGATAAGCGCCTAGATGAAAAGAGCATCAAAGCCTTTATTAAGGAAACAAAGCCTTTGATGCTCTTTTACACTTACTCTTCACAACAGCAACATCCGCTATGTCTCTGTTGTTTGGCGTCACTAAATCCCTCTTTCTTTCAAAAAACTATTTTAGTTAATCGTCTAACTTTTTATCAAAAACAAAAGTAGTCATCGCGACATCTTCTTCAATGTTAATGTCTGAAAAAACTCTTATAATTTTTGCATGGACAAGTTTTTCAAACTTATCTCTGAACAATCATAAATTTTTTTCACTAGTTCCGTGCGTGCCTCATGAACCATCCTTTTGCCTTCAGAAGAAGTTATCATAAACTTTTCTACATTCGTAAGATTGCCTTTCATTTCGCTAACAGCCCACGTATCTATAAAACGAGTAGTGATTTCCCTCGGTCCGTTTCCAACCTGCTCTTTACGGATTTCGCGCACCAAGTTACTAAATTCATGCTCTCTATTTCTACTCATGTTCAAATTCTCCTTTCATTATCTTCTAATCTTTTTTTCGTTAACATTAAGTAACTAATCGTTAAAGCGATAATTCCTAAAGATAAAAATAAACTTCCGATTTGATAATTGTTATTTACAATAATAAATCGTATTGTGGCAGTAATTCCAATATATAAGAGATAACTTAATGGGAAATGACAGCTTTCCTTAAAGTAAGTCATAATCATCGAAACAAAAGCAAAATATAAAAAGAAAACAAGTACTTTTCCAAGGATTTTATGAACGTTATTATTTCCTGTTAAGGCATCATTCATAATATAAAAAAGCTCTCTCAATAAAAAATAAACGAGTATAAATCCAAGGATAATCAGCGAGACATTTAAAATAAATTGATATGTCGTAATTAGATACTGCCTTTTTTTACGTAAAAATAGTTCCAACACCTTTGTATCCCTTCCTTTTATCTAACTTCCTTACATTAATTCTATTCATGTTAGCAAAACGCTCAAAAACTATTAGCCTGTTTTAGAGCTTGCTGCTTTATTAGTTGTCTCCAACATATCCACTCCTCCACAAAAAAACCCATCATAAAGAGATTTGTGCATAGCTGTACAAATTTCTTTATGATGGGTTAACGACTCAGCATTTTTCAATACTTGTTATCCAGCCCTTCATATATCTACATATAGTCAAGTCACCAAAGATAAAAAAACATATATGATGAATTTCTATCAATAAGCTTCTTTACAATTAATTATAGCGCAATACGTCAAAACTTCAAATAAAGATTTACTTAGCGTTTACACTGATATAGTTTTTAACTACTTCTTCATTTAACATTGATTGGCAGCGGAGCATAAGAAGCTACAAGCTGCTGTTCACGCATTTCTTCCCAGAAGGCTGCCGGAATTACTGTATTTAATGCCGCTTTGTCTTCAGCAATACGCTCTGGACGACTGGCGCCAGGAATAACAGCAGCAACCGCTGGATTAGCCAGTGAAAATTGGACAGCAGCGGCTTTAATGCTGATCTGATGACGATCTGCAATCGCTTTGATTTTTTCTACTTTTGTCATAATTTCTGAAGATGCTTTTTGATATTCAAAGTGCGTACCTCCAGCAAGAACGCCTGAGCTGTATGGTCCGCCGACAACAATGTCCATATTATGCTTTACGGCTTCGGGCATCACTCGCTGCAGCGCACGTTCATGATCTAACAGCGTGTATCGGCCCGCTAGCAATGATACATCCGGCTTTGCTTCTTCTAACTCCAGCATGATTTCAATTGGTTCTACTCGGTTTACTCCAAGTCCCCATCCTTTAATAACTCCTTCTTCACGCAAGCGCGTAAGCACACGAAATGCGCCCGTTCGAGCAGACTCAAATTGTCCTACCCACTCATCTCCATAAAAATCTTGCGCAACATCATGAATATACACAAAGTCCAAGCGATCTGTTTTCAAACGGTTTAAACTTTGCTCGATCGAACGAAGAGTTGCATCTGCACTGTAGTCATTGATAATTTTATTTTTACGGCCGAATTCAAAAAGTCCTCCTTTTTCTCCCATATCACGTGAAGATGTGTCTTCTAGTTCATCTGAAATGACGCGACCTACTTTTGTACTTAGCACATACTCATCGCGGTTTCTTTTTGATAGTGCTTCACCAAGGCGCATTTCTGCTAAGCCAGCTCCGTAAAGAGGGGCTGCGTCAAAGTAACGGATGCCGCTTTCCCAAGCAGCATCAACCGTTGCTATGGCCTCTTCTTCTGGAATATTACGATACATATTGCCCAGTGGTGCTGTTCCAAATCCTAGTTTCCCCTGCAGTATTTCTCTCATATTCATAAAACCTCCTGAAATTTTTATACCTCTATTTTAGAAATTAATTAGTATGAAGGCGAATCCAACGACCAATCGATTCATTAAATGTCTTGTTATCTCTGACAAAATTCATTATGAGGCATGGAAACAAGAAAAAAAAGTACGCACTTTAAAGTAATATGGGAACTAAAAAGTAACCTACTAAGGAGCAAATGAGTTTTTCAGACTCTTCTTTTATTTATGTACTTTCTACTTCTTACTCATGCAAACAAACATTGTGCATACAATAAGCAGAAAGCTACTTTATAAATGAGGTGAGAATTTTGAGAGATGAATACTTCAAAAAAATTGAAGATAAGCTCGATAAGCTTGATGAAATGGACCACTCATCAATGAAAGAGGACGAAAAAGATGAATATTTTCAAAGTTTGCTAGATGATATGGATGATTTGTTGAAAGACATGCGCCAGCGAGAAAAAGACTCGAATCATCTTGTCAGTGGACATATGAAGAAGGTTAATGACATTTTTGATAACGCAATCAAAAATTTTAAAAAAGACCGAAGCTAGCATGTAACACTTCTACTTCATTTAAATATACTGACTTTTCTGTTTTTTAAGTATAAAAATATAGTATTTCATATGTGAAAATGGTATTTTCAGTATACGCAAAAAGTAGGAGTGAAAAAAGGAATGGAAAACAGTCACTTTAAAGAACAAGTAAAAACGAAGGAAGAGCTTCGCGGTATAATCGGGGCGCCTAACAAATTGGCACATCAAAAAATAATTTCTTGTCTAGATCGACACTGCCGGGAATTTATTAAACATTCCCCTTTTGTCATCATTGCTACAGCTGATCATAAAGGAATTTGCGACAGTTCTCCGCGGGGTGATCATGCTGGTTTTGTACAAGTCGTTGATGAGAAAAGGCTATTGATTCCAGAGAGGAGTGGCAATCAAAAAGTAGATTCATTGGAAAATATTTTATCTAATCCTCAAATAGGGCTGCTTTTTTTGATTCCAGGCATAGAAGAAACGCTGAGGGTGAACGGCAAAGCTTGTATTGTCAAAGACAAAACGATGCTTGAAACAATGACGGTTCACAATAAAACTCCGCTGCTTGCTATCAGCGTCGAAGTACAAGAATGCTTTCTCCATTGCAGCAAAGCGTTCAAGCGATCAAAACTGTGGAATCCAGAATCTTGGGAAAGAGTCGAAACGCTTCCTTCCGCAGCTAAAATAGTCGCGGAACACGCAGGCTTTTCCAACCTAGAAAGCCGTACCAATCCCGAAGAAAGCAAAACTCAGCACCTCTATGAAAAAAAGCCGCTATAATGCGGCTTTTGTCATTTTACCATCAAAAAAAGTATACCTCCGGCAATGATCAGAATTGGTAACAAAGCAAGAAGCACGCCTTTTTTTGAACTTCCTATGTATTCATGATCACCATAAGCGCGGCCTGTTCTGAAATCGACTTTCACCTGAGATTCTTCTTTTTTACGTTCTTTTTTCATTCACTTCGCCTCCTAGCAGCAGTTGAGCGTCAATTTGCTTAATATGATGCTCTAAATGAGCGATATAATCTTTAGCCAACCACTGGAGCGAAACGAACTTTCCATCTTCTAATTCAAATTGATACATATGCTTTTCTGTTGGTATATGAGAAAGAACGGAAGCAATTTGCTTATTTAAACTGCGCCATAGGGCAACTATTTCTTCCATGGATATATCTTGATAGTGCTGCAGTTCTACCCATTCATTTTGTTTATAAGACGTCAGGGCCAAAGATGTTTTTTCATGCTGCACATTGATAAACAGCTGCAAATTGTGAATGGCTGAGTCACATAAGTGCCCCACAATTTCTTTTGGTGACCATTTCTTAGGAGCAGGACGGTTTGATACCGCTGCTTCAGAGAATACTTCAAGCTTTTTAGGAAGCTTTATCACCCATTCATTTAACTGAACAATCGTCGTTTCCATGTTCATTTCTTCTTTAAGCACGTTTTTATCAAAAACCTTCCCCATATAGTATTCATCGGCTAAATCTCCGTCTACAACGAGTGAACATACTTTTTTCCCTTCTATTTCAAAACCCATCTTTTTATACAGCGAAATGGCCGGTTCATTGTGTGTCATCACCGTTAACTCCACTCGTTTAATGCCGCTCTGCGCTGCCCATCTCTCCATTTCTTTAAACAACGAAGTCCCGATGCCCCGGTTTCCGTAAGATTGAAGCACGCCAACAGCTAAGTATGCGCTGTGTTTTTTTCGGTTAACGCTTCCGCCAATCACAGATAAGTGACCAACAAGCCGTCCGTCTTGTTCCGCCACTAAAATGGTCGAGTTCGGCATCTTCAAAAAAGTGGTAATCATTTTTTTCTGCTGTTCAAGTGTAGTTGCACGCTCATTTTCTTCGTACAGCATATATGCTGTTTCTTTATCAAGCTCTTTATTTAACGCTAAAAAAGCAGCTGCATCGGAAGCTAAAATTTCTCGAATCACGTTTCCCCCTACTTTCGTCAATAGTAGTTAACTAGAAAAGAACGTTAATAAACAGATGATATCCTTACACACGCGCTGAACGTTTTCCAAGAAACGCAGTGAAGATAAAACATATACTAAAAGCGACGGCGGAAACAAAAAAGCCAAGCATCCACCCTAAAGCTCGCATAAACGTATCTTCATTGGGATACAGAGGCTTAACGCTTAGCCACTGGATTACCATAATTAATGCCATTATTAAATAAAAGCTGCTTCCTGTTAAAGCCATTTTAAGACGGTTTTCAAATGACCCTGTCCCCTTTACTTAACCTTTTACAGTAAGTTTCTTATTGTCTACTTTTTATTACGGACAAACTGTATAAAAGTTCCATATTTTTTCAAATAAACGAAAAGTAATTTGATAAAACGTTCAGCTATCGATTATCATATACCTTAAAGTAAGTTTTACGATTCATAAGTGGGAGTGAACTATCTTGTCTTATAGCATGAAGGAAATGAATGAAAAAACCGGGCTTTCCGCACCGACTTTACGCTACTATGAAAAAGAAGGCATTCTTCCTTTTGTAGAGCGTGATGAAAATGGAAAGCGCCTCTATAATGATACGAATATTGAATGGATTCGTTTTATCTTAGCTCTGCGTTCAACGGGCATGCCGCTTGCAGAAATCAAGCGCTATGTAGAGCTCTATAAACAAGGCGAAAGCACGATTAAAGAACGAAAAAACATGATGCTTCAGCACAAAGAAGCAGTGGAAGAAGAAATGGCCAAAACTTTTAAATACCTTGAACAAATTAACTATAAGCTCGCTTTGTACGACTCACTAGAAGCAAAATTAACGCAAAAAGAAATTAAAATTTAAACATAAAAGTCCGCAGGTGCACCTGCGGACTTTTTATTAATACAGTGAATTTACGGTATTCAACAGCTCTTCTGGCCATGTCCAATCGCTAATTTCAACCGCATCTGTTACGTGATACAATTTACTAGCCCCGATAATGCTTGATGTTACAGCCGGTTGATTTAGCACCCATGAAAGAGCAAACTGAGACAAGCTTACTTCATTTTTTTCTGCTAACTTGCGATACTGCTCCACCAGCTGAAAGTTTCGATCTGTAAAGTAGTTTCGCAGCAGCTTTTCACCATGCGCAGCGCGGCTTTCTGGCGGCACGTCATTTGATGTTTTATATTTTCCTGAAAGCATGCCGCGCGCTAACGGACTGTATACCATAACGCCTACACCTTCAGATTGACTAAACGGCAGCAGCTCTTGTTCAATTTCACGAGAGAGAAGATTGTACTGAGGCTGAACGGAAATAAATTTTTCAAGATTCATTTTGTCACTAATATGATGAGACTTTGTGATTTGCCACGCGGCATAATTGGAGCAGCCAATATAACGAACTTTGCCTTGACGAACTAAATCATCTAGCGTGCGAAGCGTTTCTTCCATAGGTGTATGGTGATCAAAAAGATGAACTTGATAAAGATCAATATAATCCGTCTGCAGTCGTCGCAGCTGATTATCCACTTCTCTCATAATATGAGTGCGTGAAAGACCTTTATCATTTTTTCCTTTTCCTACGGCAATGCCGACTTTTGTCGCAAGCACAACATCGTCTCTTTTTCCTTTTAACGCACGTCCAATAATTTCTTCAGATTCCCCAGTGCCATATCTAAACTCTTCGTCTTGCCCTTTTCCGTAATAGTTGGCTGTGTCAATAAAGTTAATGCCGTTTTCAATGGCGCTATGTAAAATAGCCGCCGACGCTTTTTCATCAATCCATCGTCCAAACGCCATCGTACCTAGACATAAATTTGATACTTCCAAACCTGTTGTTCCAAGCTTTCGATATTGCATCGATATCCTCTCCTTTTTATGGCTGTCTTTACTCTCTCTTATCATACACCTTAACGTTCACTTTAAGACAAGCCTTAAGCGTGCGTGCATATACAAAAAACGGCTAGGAACAGGCAGTGCTTCTAGCCGTTTTCGGGTTCATTTTCCGCTTATTTTTTTGTAATTCGCTTCTTTAGTATACATAATATGGTAAGATAAATCATAGCTTACTTGTCACCGAAACTATATTAAGCTGCCGCTGTTAAAATAACGGCAATTCCATTAAGACAAGCGTGAATGATCATACTCGGAAGCAGCGACTTTGTTTTTTCGTACACCCATGCAAACACGAGACCTGATAAAAAGTTAACGGGCAAGGTATTGTACGTTGGAATATGCACTAGCATAAAGATAAACGAACTTCCCACTAATCCAAACACAATCCCTCCTTTACGTTTCAGCCACGTATAAAAAAATCCTCGGTAGATAATCTCTTCATAAAAAGGTGAGATTACAGCAGCTGAAACAAAAGCAAGTATAAATGAAAACAGCGACAGGTCATGCTGTAAACTGGCTTGTTTTTTTATTTTCATACGTCATACCAAACCATTCCATTAGCACAACAATTGCCACGCTTCCTAAAATCAGCACAAAAAGCCAAAAAAGAATGCGCGGCCAGTGCCGTTTTGAAAACGATTGAAAACCAATTTTTCTATCATCAGCCTGAACCATCAGCCCGTACAGAGCTGATAAAAACACAGCTGCCATAACAAACCCAGTAGCTGTTCCAGCATAAAGGTCATTTTTAAACAGGGAATGTAAAGCATCCTGCAATATGCCTTCAATTAAGATAGGCACACCAACAAACGTGACGACCAGCATAATTACGAATGATTTTATTGTCCATAATCCTTGATTTTTTTGTTTCAATTTACTTCGCCTCCCTTTTACATATATTCAGTGTAAAAGGTGACGTGACGTTACCTGCAAGCATTTTTTTGGAGGGGTTAAAAATGATTTATTTTTCTACTGGGCAAGCCGCTAAAAAATTAGGCCTCACGGTCCGTACGCTTCGTTACTACGATCAAATTGGCTTGCTTCATCCAACGACAAAATCAGAAAATGGAAAACGCTCCTACTCAGAAACGGATTTAGTCACACTAGAGAAAATTACTTTGTTAAAAAACTTAGCCGTTTCTTTGCGAGATATTGAACTTATTCTTCACAAAGTGAGTATCGATGAACTTCTAGCCATTCATCAGCAAAAACTTCAGCAAAAAGCGATGGAAATTCGACAAGCTTTAGAACACACCCACACTCTTCGCAACAGTATAAAAATAGAAGGTGAATTAAACTGGAAGCAGCTCCTTCCTTTAGTTCACAATCAGCCTACTACACAAAGCAGCTGGACTGATCTGCTTTCGCTTTCAATAGAAGAAAGAGAGATTCTGCAGCATGATTTGCCTAAAATGGAGAATGCGAGTGCCGATAAATGGATTAACATCATAAAACGAGTTCAGCTTTGCTTAAAGCATCAGCGTGTACCTCAATCTGAAGATGGACAGCTGCTTGCAGCAGATATTCTGCTTTTATCAGCTGAACTATTTGGGCAGCATACCGCTTTAGAAGAAACTTTTTGGGATATTCGCAAATCTCCTGAGGCATCTAGTTCACTTAATCTCTACCCTATTGACAGCGAAGTCCTTCAATTTATTGAAGATGCGATTATTTTTTACGAACAACATATAAAGGAATGAAGGTATTGAAAAAAGAAAAGCTGTTTGCTAATTCTTCTTAATAAAAAATTATTTATTTCAAGTACTGCGGCAAGCTTCGGAGATTTATTTGATATGTTTGCGGTGATGACGCTTTTTACATACGTGTGGCACGCAAATTCCCTCTGGATTACGCTTATTCCTGTCGCGTACGCTTTGCCTAGCATCCTGCTAAGTCAACCAGCAGGAAATTTAGCGGACCGCTACGATAAAGTACAGCTGATGTTTCTGTCTGAACTAGTCCGTCTTCTGTTCACATGTCTTTTATTTTTCACAAATGAACCGCTTTTGGCACTTGGGGTGCTGACGCTGCGCTCTATGAGTTCTGTTATGAAAGTGCCCGCACAGCTGGCTTACGTTCGAGAAGTGGTCAAAGAAGATCAGCTGCTGCAGGCCTCTACTTTACAAAACATTATGTTTCAAATTGCCAAAGTTGTGGGGCCGTTTCTCGGAGCCGCCGCGCTGACGATTACAACGCCAAAAGCATGCATTTTAGTTAATGCCGCAGCTTGTATGATTTCTATTGGCGTGCTGTTTTCACTTAAAAAAGCAGGTAAGAACATTCAAGGGCAAGCTGCTCGTTCTTCCCATCAAGCGAAAGAAACGTACTCAAATGGCTGGAAAATCGTTTTTCAGCACTCAATCCTTTTACGCGTCATTATGTTGTTTCACCTTTCGTATTTTGTAGTCATGCTTGTTGACGCTCAAATTAGCATCTTCCTTCGAGATGTGCTGCCTCACCATCCGGAAACGCTCGGCTGGCTGCTTTCTGGAATCGGGCTGGGAGCGCTAATAACAGGAGTATATCTTAATAGAAAAAAACAGGTTCACCATCCATTTAGACTTTTATCACTTGGACTGCTTCTATTTGGAAGTTCTTTATTTTTTATTAGCAGCTTTAACCCAGCCGTTATGTCGCGCTATTTTATCTTGATTGCTGCACCTATCGGGGGCGCCGGAGTTGGGCTTAATTTGCTGCTGTTTAACTATATCGTTCAAAAGTACAGCGACAAAGAACACCTAGGAAAAGTGTACGGATTCATTAATACCTTAACGAGTGCCGTTTTACTTACTGCTCCTCTTCTTGGAGGCATGGTCGTAAAGCTTGCAGGTGCTCAGACGACTTTTTTAACGGCGGCAATCATCGTAGTAGTCGTTGGCTTTGTGAGTATGGTAATGCCGCTGCGTGATAAACCGAAAAGAAACGTTCAGATTGACGCATAAAAAATATCTTTCCTTATTCCCTTGCAGCTGGCTGGATTTTAGGGACAATGATTTTGCTAGGAAACTCTTTTTATACGAGAAGATACTTACATAGAAGAACAGTCAAAAAGTAAATATCAGTCTGGAGCCGTATATACAAACCTTCATTCGGTTATGGTAAAATAGATAAGCAAAAACTGGATGTAAGGAGATTTTTAGTTTGAAAACGGGATTAATATCTGGCATTATATCTTTAATTATTGTAATTATCATTTCTATTACAGCAGGCAACTGGCAGTATATTTACTATATTTCAGGCCCTCTTGGCATATTACTTACGGCAATTGCACTCGTAACCTTACTGGATACATTTCGATTTGAAACGAGAGGACCTTACTTTACCCCGGTCCGGCAGCGAGAGGATACAGAATGGATGAAACGTTTTATTATTGCAGCCGTTCCTCATTTAGTTGCTTCTTGTATTTGTATTTTATTTTTATAGAGCTCAAAAAAGGTTAAAACATAACGAAATGAAGCTAACCTAAAGACGAATAAATGAGATACATGAGCTGAACCGCTTGTTACACCGCAGTTGATTTCCGTGCAAGGCTTCGCTTTCCGCGGGCGGCTGCTGAGCCTCCTCGTCGCTTGGCTCCTGCGGGGTCTCACCTCTTCCGCTTGTCCCGCAGGAGTCTTCGCCTTGCCCTCCAATCAACTGCTAGAAGGAACGAAACAGATAAAACTATATTCACCATCGTAAAAAAAACGAACCACTAATCAAACATGTTAATTAGTGGTTCGTTTTTCACTTGCGCTAAAGTACTTTTGTCACAGCTTCTTTTCTCATTTACGAAATGCCGCGCGACATACCGTAATAATCAATGCGGTAATCCACAGCTCCTTCTGCAAATACATTTACAGCTGATTTGGAATCTTTTTTCGGGAATACCCGGGAAGTGAAGACAATTTTGCCGCCGTTTATATAAATTTCGACGATGCTTTTGTCGACAAATACGCGAACATCGACTTCGTTTGACGCCGTCCATTTTTCAGAGCGAACCACACCGTATTCCGTTGCATATTGATGGTGGAATGAAGAACGGTCGAGTCTGACTTCTTGCTTTTCTGTATCAAACACGAGGCGAAGCTCTTCTTCTTTACTATTAAACAGCTCTAAACCAAACTGTTTGGCCCCTATCTCGCGGAACTTCATATTGATTTCATAGGCATTGTTTGTTGCTTCATCAATGATCACTTCTTCATTTTTTAGCGTTCCTCTAAAATGAACCGCTTGATCTCGAAGCTTATTTAACTCTTCTACAGGCTTTTGAACAAGTTCATTTCCTTCAAGCGAAAGCTCACGAGGAAGCGTTAATGCATGAGCCCATCCGTATTCGTCTGACGGATAGTCAACGTCCGGGTTTCCAATCCATGCGAATAGCAAGCGACGTCCGCTTTCATCTTGGAACGTTTGCGGTGCATAAAAGTCAAACCCTTTATCAATTTCCCGGTAATACTCCATTTCAAACGTTAAACTCTCCACATCAAATGTTCCCACCGCGTAAATCACATTATAAATATTATGAAAATCGTGGCCATCCGCTTTGATTCCCTGCGGTGAAAAGACAAACACATCTTTACCGTCCAGTTTAAAATAATCCGGGCACTCCCACATATATCCAAAGCCAGGAAGCGATGTTTTAACTTCGCCTTTAAATGACCACTGAAGCGCATCGCTTGATTCATATACAATTAATGCGCCCGTTTCGTTTTCACGCTGAGCGCCTAGCAGCATATAATATGTATCATTTTCTTTCCATACTTTCGGATCGCGCACATGTCCTGTATACCCATCAGGAACGCCTCGTACCGCTGGGTTATGCATGTACTTTTCCACGCTTCCATCTTCTTTTAGTATCGCGATACATTGATTAGCTGAACGCGAGCCGTCTTCGTATTTGACATTACCCGTATAAAACAGCAGCCCTTGACCATCTTTTTCGATCGCGCCGCCTGAGTATGCGCCGTGCGATTCATATTCTTCCGTTGGCGTTAACGCAACCGGAAGGCGCTCCCACGTTACTAAATCCGTAGATTTCACATGAGCCCAGTGCTTCATTCCATGCATCGCACCGTACGGATACCATTGATAGAACACGTGATATTCACCGTTTAATTGAATCAATCCGTTTGGATCATTCATCAGCCCGTACTGTGGATGAATATGATAAATCGGCTGCCAATTGTCTTTAATTGCTTTGTCTTTTAATGCTTCTAACTCTCCAGATTTTGCTTCTAAAATCGTTCTGTACTTCGATTCACCCATTTCTTCAATCCCTCCAGCATCTAAAAAAAAAGAGAACGTATTCTCCTTGCACTCTATGATATAAAATTTCAAGTGAAAATGCTACCGAAGAACGAATGTTGTCGTTTTCTTGTGTCGGATTTTATAGATAAGTTTTTTTCTGTTTTTATAGCAGAAAAGAAGGTTTTTCTGTCAGGTGGTTGAATACTATATACAATCAAATTTCACCAGCCTGTACGAGCGTCCGACGGCACTTGCAGATTTTTTTAGCGAATCATTTGCGTTTTACAGGAAGTATTCAACAAAATGGTAAACCCTTCATATTACATATTATAAAAGGAGGAAATGTCATGACAAAAGAAAACGTAAAAGAAACAGTAGGTAAAGAAACAAAAGGTGGAAGCAAAGAGTTATTAGTCGGCACGCTAGTAGGTAGCGTAGTGGGTGTAACAACAGCTTTACTAGTAGCGCCAAAGTCAGGAAAAGAGCTGCGTGCTTCTATTCAAGACGGAGCGAATCAAGCACTTGCTAAAACAGGTCAAGTGAAAGAAACGGTATATGCAAAAGGCCAAGACCTCAAACAGCGCACGGCTCGTCTTTCACAAAAAGTCTCCGAACAGTCTTCGCAAGTTGTCAACAAAGTGAAATCTCTGCGCACTGCTAAAGAACAGCCGCTTGCAGAAACGGCTGCAGCAGAAGAGCTTGAAACGACAGAAATCGTTCAAGATCCTGTTCTTGAAGCTGAAGCGGTGCAAGAAGAATTAAATACAATTACGCAAGAAGTAAGTGACTTAGAACAATCTGTCGATGAAACAAGACGTTAACAACAAGCTGTAGAGATATCTCTACAGCTTTTATGTATATTCGCTACCCTTCCTTCCACCCTTCAAAAAAATAGCCTCCGTACGGACACGGCTCTGATTCCGGCAGTTCTTCATAATGCTGTCCGCTGTAATACTTCGCCAGCACGATCTTAGGCTTAAAAGCCGCTACCCCTTCACTGTCTTCTTTTTCCGCTCCCCTTTCTCTCATCAAACAAAAAATATCCATTCCCGCAAACTCTCCGTACCCTTGATAGCACGACTCATAATAAACTTTACCAGGTGTCACCAAATAACACTCCCGCTGCCACGACGGCTGCTTACTGTAAACACTCGCAATACTTATTCCACTCACTGCACACTTCCAGCTGCAAATTCCAACCATACAACGCCTCCAACGACTTGATAGTCTATTCATCTACAACTTTTGATAAAATCAAACATTCTTTAAAATGGAAAGAATTCTCTTTTCCGCCTAAAAAATCACACTACCAGATACCCTGTCTCCTTGGCTGCTTTTTAGCCAAGGAGACAGAGATACATCGATAGAAATAAAAAAGGTCTGATAAATCGACCATTTATGGTGATTATCAGACCTCAAGTTTTTCTGCATTTGAGCGGCTTATTTGCTGTTCAAGCGATTTAGCCAGCAGTACAATTTCATGATCTACATATTTTGTTTTGATTTCTTCAATTTCCATTAATGTTTTAGAAAAACTTTCTGCGTTATTTCCCTGTCTGTGTTGCACATCTTTAAAGAAATCAAGCAGTGCCTCGTTAGACTGCATTGGACGGCTAAAATCAATCGTGTACATTTTGTACCCCAGTGTTAAATTTGTTGTAGTTGTCATAATTATTTCCCCCATTCTTCCTATAGTGATATATCTTCTACTCTTTACCCTTTAATTCCTTCTTTTTAACCTAAATTAATTAATTTTTTTAAAAAAACTTCCCATTATAAGAAAAAACACCCTTATAACAAGGATGTTAGAGTATTCTTCCCTTCGGTACAATTCCAGATGCAAAGTCATCTTTGAACTTAAAGCTAGCAGAATTGTTTTCCTCTAGAAAATGTATTTCCCATTTAAAGACGGGATATTCAGGCTTGTACATTTTGACTTTCTGATCGGGATTTTCTTCTAATCTTGCAATTACTCGCTTGAATCCTTCATAAGCAATCCACCAGTCGCTCCCGGTTTCATCAGTAATAAAACAAATGGAACCGTCAATTAAATGAAGGTTTTGCTGGATATCATCAGCATTGGTAAAATACGCATTTCCAAAGGTTTGAAGACAGCGATTGCAATACCCTTCTTTGCCTCCGCCTTTATAAATCCAGTGCGCGATTGGCTCACTGCAGTCTTTACACATATTCGTCACTTCTTGAAGAAATGTCTTGCCGCTCCACTGCTCTTTTTCATTTTCAAACACGTTCCAGACTAAATAATTCTCCGTTTGTTCTGAAATAAAAAGGCGAAACGGCTCGTCTCGATGCCAAAAGTGAATATTTTGTTCGTCTGATTCTTCAAAGTCAATGACAAAATTATCTCGTTCTAATATATGTCGAATAACGTTGGTTAAAAAGGTAACATCCATATAAAGGCCTCCCGTACTAAGCGTGGCTTCTAGTAAAAATAGCGTTTATGAGTTAAAACATATCACGAGCGCTGAAATAACGTCAACGATTACCTCTTGCTTTCTCTGAAAACTGGAAAAGAAATGGGCAAACGCGCTATAATGGTATTCATGTAGAAACGGAAAGGAGATTTTATGAAGTTTACCGTTCAATCAGCTGCACTTTTTCTTCTCTTTTTTATTTTTTTAAGCGGTTGTTCTGATAACGCCGAGCAGTCAAAAAAACCAGCCGGCTATTTAGTTCAAGGGCGAGTTTTAGAAGTGAAACAGAATGAAATTCTCATTGCAAACGTCATTCCCCGAGATACCGCGCTTGACTATACAACCAAAGAAATACTTGGCTCTAGCGATGTACAGCCTATGTATGTAAAAGTTTCGGATGATCAAACATACAAAAAAGGACAGCTCGTTAAAGCATGGCTCAAAAAAGACAAAAGCGTTCAATATTCCGTTCCGGCAAAAGGCGAGGCTGTTGAAGTCAATATTTTAAAACAGCCGTAGAAAAGCTCCTGTTATGGGAGCTTTCTTCGCGTCAGCGGACGTTCGTTCCGATTCATTTTATGCTGTTCAAAATCCCATTTTTCTAAAAAGCGCTTGGCGGATGTATAACCAGATTCATATAAAAACTCAATTTCTTCTTCTTTTAATGCAAAATCCGTTGCCGTAATCACACCCGTTGGAATTTGTACGGTTCGTTCTTTGGTCTCCGCGTTCAAATACCGCAGATCGTGCGCTTGCAGCATCGTTGTAAACATGCTTTTAAATAAATGGACAGGTGTTGGAATAATAGCAGCTGTATCAATTTCTTCTTTTACAAATCGAAAACCAAACGTTGGGAAACGCGGATGCTCCGTATCAAACAGCCAAATCGGAAAATTGCTTAAAAGCGCTCCATCGACAATGTATGACCTCTTGAACCCTTTGGATTTCCAAATGACGGGACGAAAGAAAAAAGGAATGGACGCACTCATCATCACAGCTTGTGAAATCTTCATATCGCTTGGCTGCATTCCGTATCGGAGCAAATCGTCAGGGAGCACAAGCATCTGTCCGTTCGAAATATCTGAGGCAATAATTTTCAGCTTATCTGCCGGCAAATCTGCAAACGTTTCGATTCCTTTTTCACGCAGCAGACGGTACACCCATTTTTCCAAATAATCATTTTTATAAAAACCTAAATGAACCATCAGTTCAATCAAGTTGCCAATGAGAGGAATTCGGTTAATGATCGTTTTTCCGCGAAACTTGGCATAGTCCATGTTTTGAAGCTCCTTGCGAATTTCCCCGCTTTTATAGCCGCTCGCCAAAAGTGCCGCAATCAACGCTCCGGCTGACGTACCTGCTAGACGCTGCCATTCTACGTTGCTTTCTTCCATGGCTTCAATCGCACCCGTAAATGCAATTCCTCGAACGCCTCCCCCTTCAAACACAGCATCTGCTTTCACATCTTTCCCCTCCTATACAACTCTCTAGTTTTTATATACCCTTTTTTTATATTCAGGGTTTCATTACTCCATACCTTTTATTTTTCAAGCTAAAAGAATGTTTCATTTTCCATTAACATAAGGATATAACGACTAAAATTCTACAAAATAATGACAATATCGTTAATAAGTAATCTTTAAACTCCATTAAATGCTCATTTTTTGTTACTATAGTATATAAGATGAAAACTTAAACTAATTTGACATGTGGATATGTAAAAAGGAGCTAGTTATCAATGAGTGTACCCAACAAATTACGCGACGACGCAATGCTGATGTTAAAAGAGACAAGCCGAACATTTTTTATTCCAATTAGCCACTTGCCGGCAGAATTGCAAGATGCAGTAGGATCTGCTTATTTATGTATGAGGGCAATTGATGAAATTGAAGATCACCCTGAGCTAGAAGCCGGTGTAAAAAGCCGCTTGCTTTACGCCATCAGTGACCTGTTAAAAAAGCCTTTTAACGAAGACGAGTACATTGCATTAGTAGGTCCTTATCAAGCTGATTTACCTGACGTAACGCTTCAGCTCGGCAACTGGATTGCGTTTTGTCCCACTGGTGTTGTAGATCAAGTATTGGATTCAACTTCCATTATGGCTAAAGGGATGGCCGATTGGGTAGAAAAAGACTGGCATATTCAAAATGAAGCGGATTTAGACGACTATACGTTCTACGTAGCTGGTCTAGTAGGTGTGATGCTTAATGACATTTGGAAATGGTATGACGGTACGGAGACAGACAAAGAATTAGCCATTGCGTTTGGACGCGGCTTACAGTCTGTGAATATCCTGCGCAATACTTCGGAAGATTCAGAGCGCGGAGTCAGCTTCTTTCCAAAAAACTGGACCAGAGAAGATATGTTTGCCTACGCTCGCCGCAATCTTTCACTAGGAAAGAAATATTTAGAAGACGTCAAATCACTTCCGATTCTTCATTTCTGTAAAATTCCTTTGGCGCTTGCTGACGGAACGTTAAATGCCTTGATGAAAGGAAAAGAAAAAATGACGCGTGACGATGTAAATAAAACGGTAAGTGAAGTTGTCGATATGTAAAAACAAAAGCACGGAGCCCCTTGGTTCCGTGCTTTTTATATTTCTACCTGCAGACTTTCATATAAAGCGGTTATTTCCCCTTGAATAATAGGGTAGCGTTTCAGGCTCGGAACACTTGAAAGCTTTGGCGCTCGCTTTTGCTCAGCAGCTGCGGCTAGCTGAGCAAACGTTTCTTGAAGCTCTCGCTTTTCCGTTTCTGACAGCTCATATCCTTCATATGACGCAAGAAGCATATAACCTAACTGCTGCGTAGCGACTACCGCAGGCCACAGTCCTTCAAGTTTAACGGCCGTTTTAGAATATTCTCCAATTACATTATCATAAAGCGCCCGAAGGTTAACAAGTTCCCCTTGAAGCTTATTTCTTTCTTGTTTAATTCTTTCTTCATCTTGTTCGGTGCTTAGCATTTCTAAAAATTGTCCTTCTTTTCGAATGACATCTCCAAGCAAATACGGCAGACGAAGCGAAGAAGCTCGTTTAAAAACTAATACCGTACCGACCACTCCAATAACAGAACCAATAACAATATCAATCACCCGAGCGGACGTAAAGTAGCTAATCGCTTTGTCCGGATGACCGCTTTCAGCAATTAAAAGAGCATTCGGTGTGATAAAAAGCGTACCGAGCGCGTAGTTTTTAACAATCACAATCTCGATCGTCGACTGAAGCACAAAGACAATGAGCGCAATGACGATTCCCGTTGGCTCAAGCATCAGAATTCCAGTTCCAATTAAAATACCTAAAATGGTTCCGACAGAGCGCTGAATACCTCGCTGAACCGTTGCACGCACGGTTGCCCCAAGCATCACTCCTGCGCATGTAAGCGGAATCCAGTAAGACCTTGGAATATTTGTCGTGTAGGCAACCGCTGCGGCAACAATCATAATAATTCCGTAGCGCAAAGCGTTTTTAAGCACATACGAACGTTTGTGAAAGGCAGCTTTTAACCGTGATTTTATCGTGCCGTGCGAGAACTGAATGTACTCCGTTTCTTTTAATTCCTTCATTTGAAGAACGGCATTTACATCTAATAATAATGTGCGCAGCTCTTCTTTGATGGACAGCTCTTCAATCTCTTCTCTTACATCTCGAATTTTTTTATGCTTTTTTAATGTGGCCATTTCGGATGCAAACGTTTCAATCACCGCTTGTGCTTTTTTAGAAACAGCCGGATTAAAATCGTTTGCAGCGGCCATCACAAAGATAAACAGCCCTTCGGCTTTTTGATTTAATAAAAACAGCCGGTGCGCAAACGATGATTTCTTTCGATTAATTTTCGCTTGTTTCATCGCTGTTTCCGCTGCCCGGAGCTCTACAACCGTTTTATGCTGTTCCGCGTGAAACGATTCTGTACTGAGCGACCCGACAAATGAAGCTAGCTGCCTGTACGCTTTCGCCACAGCAGCAGTTTCAGGTCCGCGCGGGTTAATAAGCCAGCCGCTCATGCTAATACACCAAGACAGTGCTCCTCCCAAAAAAACGAGTCCGGCGTGTAAAAAAACAGCCTGCAAGTTCGGAGCGGGAATGCTCGTGCTCACAGCAAATGAAAGAACAAAAAACATGGCAGAAGGTCCCGGGATTTTTAACGCTCCAAAGATATAAACTGACACGGCTCCAATCACACCAAATAAAATGGTTTTCATCCAAGCCAAGTCAGCAAATAACGAGCCGAGTGTAAAACAGAGCGTAACGCCCAGCAAAGCTAAAAATAACTTAACGGCACGCTGCGCGTAAGGTTCATCTTTTGTATACAAATATGTAAAGCCGCCAATGCTTGCAATGAGTCCGTACTGCAAATGACCAAACAAAATTCCTATTAAAATCGGCAAACTTGAAGACAATCCTGAACTGATTCCTCTTACCCAAGGAGAAGAAGCATGGTTAAAGCGAAAAGCAGCTTTGATTCCCGGCGCTTTTGGAGAAGCCTCAATTTTATGATGAATTTCCGTATGATTATATGTTGGTGACTTTTTGTCATCACTCACCTTGACCTCCTCCTTTCTCTTCATATATCTTTCCTGTTCTTAAAACGAGATAAACCTCAAAAAGCGCTGTTCCTATCCGTATTGTGTTTAGGAACAGCGCTTTTTATCCTTATGAGCAGCGTACAGTAAAAACAAAAAGCAGATGAAACGAATGTCTCATCTGCTTTTTACTAACAGCTCTACTGCTTCTTTTACTAAGTTTTCCGTATTCTCGCCTTTTTCAATGCTTTCTCTTACACATTGCTCAAGATTGGTGCTGACAATAACACCCATTGTGCGATCAATTGCGCTTCTGGCTGCTGAGAGCTGTGTCACGATGTCACGGCAGTCTTTTCCTTGTTCCATCATATTTAAGACGCCTTTTAACTGACCTTCAATACGTTTCAACCGATTTTTAACTTGCTTATCATATTCCATCATACTACTACCTCCGCTCATGCATGATTGCGTTTCTTGCTTTTAAGCTGTATGCAAGAAGTAAATGTATACACAACTTTATACCTATTAGGGTATGATGTCAAGTAAAGGAAGTTTAACATAATTGTTAATACTTGTTTACACCGTATTTATTGTCCTGTAATCTAAACTTAGCAATCTGAGAGTATAGTTAAGCTGTAAAAACGACTACACTGGAGGTTTGAGATGGCTGCATACGGGAAAAAGTTAATGGCAAGTCTATTCGCTATATTTCACCTTCTGATAACCGCGGAGCCGGCTCATGGGTTGGAAATCAATTAGAACAATACTCAGATGGTACGCGCGTACAATTTATCGTGCAATAATAGCTGAACAAGCTTTACTTTGAAGAGGTGAAACAATGAAAACAAAATGGAAAGAACAAGAGCTAACCATGTCTTATCATCAGTTTACGCTGTTTCAAAAAGGACAGCCAAAGCCCCATCACGACTGGAGTGATGAAGATATTCAAAAAGGATATGTCGCAGACGATAAAGCCATTTCGTTTGAAGCCGTATCAAATACAAAAGCCATTATTGAAGTGTGGGTAAACGAAATTCCAGACGCATCACGTGCTGAAAAGACGACCCGTCTTCCTTTTCACATCGAAAGCAATGGGATCGAAATCAAAAGCGTCCTATCTGAAACCTTAAGCTATGACATTCCAAACGGGTATTATTACGTCACATGCCTGACCATTCCTCTTCAAGAAAAAACAAACTCAGGCCTTTATTTAGTGAAGTATTTACTGCATTTTGAAAGTCGATAAAAAACGACGGCCTACTGTAAGCAGTTCAAATGGTATACAACATCATTACACAGTAAATAATTTACAAAAATAGACTGTGATAAAAGTATTTTAATCGAAGTTAAATACGAGCTACCGATCAAAACCTTTGATTGGTAGCTCGTATTTTTTGTTGTTGCAGTGAAGATAGGTTTCATGCGTTCAGTTGGTTCTAGCTGTTGATTGGAATAGTTTCTTTATGCTCCACCCTCTTTTAGCGCAAGATGCTAAAATATCCATCCGTTAAAAACCATACCTAAATTAACAATAAAATGAAAAACTATGGCTGGGTATATGCTTTTCGTCTTTAAAACGACAAATGCATAGAAAAGTCCACCAAAAGAAAAAAGTAAACTTATTACCACGGGAATTCCTATTGATATGTGCAAGAGACCAAATCCAATACTCGTAATAAAAACAGCGTAAAAAGTCGATAGACTGCTTTTTAATTGAGATAACATGATCCCTCTCCAAAGCACCTCTTCTAAAATAGCATTTATGATTGAGAATACTATACCGTATATGACGAATGTTTTTGTATAGCTAATATCTTCAGCGAACAGTAAAGGTACAAAAATCGTGGCGGAACCAATCAGACCGAACATTAAAAAATACGTTAGCTTAATTGAATGATGTGGCATAACTATACGTTTCTGCCAGTCTGGTAATGATGCAAAAAGAAATACCTTTTGCTTGGACAATAAAATTGAAAGCAATAGTCCACCTACGATAAACAAAAGTAAAACTCTGTTTACAATGATTTTCATCTTTTTAGATAGATCCCATTCAATGAAATAATTGCTTCCTACTTGAAACATGCATGTCCCTACTAAAAAAAATAGAAACAGAGAAACAGTTGAACGATATTTAGAGGTTAAAGCGTAGATAAAAAGCAAGCCTATGATGGTCAGCATTCCCGCAGCAAATAACTTATAAGAAAAAAGAATAATACCCGAGAAAAATAAACTTATCGAAGAGATAAGTAATACATTTATTCGTAAATATTGGATATAAAAATCCTCCTTTCACTGTCTTTCTAATTCGTTTTATAATAGCGGAAACTCAACCAAACAATTTTTATTTCGGTAATGGACAGGAGCTGAATCCATATAAATAAAAAATCGAGGGTAAAACCTTTGCGATTTCACCCTCGATTTCCTGTACTCATCCTACTGTTACTTTCTCAAATACTCAAGCCACTGACTGTTCTCTTTTTATTGTGCTTGGTATTCATAAGTTTCTTTATTCGATACAAACGGGCTGATTTCACCAAGTGAGAACAAGTGCAGCTCATGCATCGCTCTTGTACATGCCGTATAAAATAAATTTCGCTCATATTCATCCTGGTAACATTCACTCGACGCATTGTAAATGATGACTGCATCAAACTCAATTCCTTTTGCTAAGTAAGCTGGCAGGACAAGCATGCCTTTTTCAAATGAACTTGTTTCTTTTGTCAGCAGTCTTGCAGACATCAC
This sequence comes from Priestia aryabhattai B8W22, assembly GCF_000956595.1. Taxonomy (GTDB): domain Bacteria; phylum Bacillota; class Bacilli; order Bacillales; family Bacillaceae_H; genus Priestia; species Priestia aryabhattai. The sequence continues at coordinate 94,444 of NZ_JYOO01000021.1, forward strand.
TCCAGGCAGTGCTTGGAATGCTTGACGGCTTTCTTCAGCTGTTTTGGCAATAACAGCAATTGTTTTATAGTTTTGCTGCTTCAATTCATTAATTTTGTGTATAATTGCCTCATGCAACTTTTGCACGTCGCCTGTAGCCGTCACGGTCGGTTTCGCTCCGTCTCGATTAAACGGCTCGATTAAATGGCCGTTTGGGATCATATCCCTTGAAAACTCGACAATTTGACGTGTTGAGCGGTAGCTTCTCGTAAGAGTCAGCGTTTCTGCTTCTTTCTCTTCATACAGCTCGCTTGAAAGAATGGTCGGTGCGTTCAAGGCGTGCGCATAGATCGCTTGATTCAAGTCTCCAAGCAGCGTCATTCTGGCATGCGGAAACAGCTCTTTTAAAAACGCTAGCTGAAACGGTGAATAATCTTGTGCTTCATCAATAAACAAATAGCGAATGACAGGATTAGCTTTGCGCCCTTCAATTTGATCTTTTATATACAAGTAAGGCGTTACATCTTCATAAGACAGCTTCATGTTCATGACTCTTTCCACCGTGTTTTTAGCTGTTTCGTCCCACCCTTCTACGTGTGAAAAAAGGTGATGTCTTTCAAACAGCTGCATATAGATACGGCGAATATCGATAAATTTAAGCTGCTTAATGGCCTGCTTAATAAATTTCATTTTCTTAGCTACAACGGCTTTGGCTAGATACGCTTGTTCCCGGTCAAAGTCATCGAATGAACTTTCCGTATAGCCTTCCTTTTTCTGCAGATGCTGATAGGCCTCCACATAATCTTCTTTTTCTAAAAGCTGAATTTCTTCTTGAACCCAATCTTTTTTACGCTCAAGTTTTTCAAGCTGGTTGATGAGCTTAAGCGCCCACTCCGCTACGAGCTGCATTCTGTTAGGAATGGAAATCCCCGTATCAAGTGAGTAGAAATAAGACAGCAAACGCCGAGCAGATAACACGATTTCGCCGCGAAACTTAATGTTTTTAAAAATGATGTCTTTAGTAGACAGCTCTTCGATATACGCATCTACCTGCTTTTTAAATTCACGGCTTGCTTTGTAGCGGATTTCCTGCATTTTTTGTTTTTTTGTCGCGATATCTTTCTCCGTTAGTAAATATTCGATTTGAACAAACAAATCCTCCACTTCAAACTCGTTTCCTAACCGTCCATCGGCGTATTGCTGAAACGTTGTTTGTTTCATATTGTCTTCTCCAAGCTCCGGAAGAACGGTTGAGACGTAGCTGTTAAAAAGCGGATTTGGTGAAAACAGCATCATGTTTTCTGCAGTCAGCTGCTTTCGGTGATGATAGAGAAGATAAGCCACGCGCTGAAGAGCCGCAGACGTTTTACCGCTCCCTGCTACTCCTTGAACAATCAGCACTTTATTTTTTTCATTTCGAATAATTTGGTTTTGTTCTTTTTGAATGGTTGCTACAATACTTTTCATTTGACTGCTTGCATTGTGTCCGAGCACTTCTTGAAGCAGTTCGTCTCGAATGGTAATTCCTGTATCAAACATGCTTTTAATTACGCTATTTTCGATAATAAACTGACGCTTTAGCTTCATCTCGCCTTTAATCGCTTCACCTGGCGTTTCGTACTGCGCTTTTCCCGGTGAATAATCATAATAAAGACTCGAAATAGGCGCACGCCAATCATAAATTAAAAACTCTTCATCTTTTTGATCCATTAAAGAGCCCACGCCCACATAAATAGCTTCCGCTTCTTTTTCACCATTTTCTATAAAATCAAAACGTCCAAAATAAGGGGATTGCGTTAGCTTTTTTAATGTTTTTAATTGATCATACGCTTGTCTATGGGTAATTTCGCGTTCAGCTAAAAGTTCTGCCTGCTGCTTAATGCTCGTAAATGTCTCAATCACGTCATCCGGCTCATCCATATTAACCGTGACGTCGTCCCAAAACGTGCTTCGCAAATCAACAATTTCGCCTTTTACGCTTCCTACGCTTTTGCCTATTTTTTCAGCTTTTTGGCTGATTTCTTCGACTACCCAATCAACTCGCTGCTGTTCTTCTGTTAAATTTTTGTCTTTCACTTATCCACACCCCTTACACACGTTACCCGATAACAAAACTTGTTACCGGGTAAAAGCGATCGTTGTTTATTTTTTTCAGAGTCTACATACTTCCCTACTGAATTCGTAAATCCCTGCTATGTAACCATATTATGTCTTAATTTCCATCGTTAGTATACTGAAAAATAATGAACTCCACAACAAAAAGGGCTGAGAAAGTCTCAAGCCCCTTATCTTTATAGGCCGTTCCTCTACTTATTAGCTATTACTGTTTCCAAAAAGTTAGCAGATGAATGATGGCTGACACCACTTCTACCCCTTGAAACGCCAGTAAACCTGCTGCTGCCGCTGTAAACAATCCGACTACCGCTTCTTTAAAAATGAATGGCATTGATACCAGCTCCTTTGCTTATTTAAAATAAGTAGATTTGTTATCATTCTACTACTTTTTTCAGAATTTTCAATACCTTTTTATCAACAAAATAAAATAAAAACG
>NZ_JYOO01000022.1 GCF_000956595.1 Priestia aryabhattai B8W22
TTTTGATTATTTCTCAACCGATATGTCACGATGAAGATTTCGAAGCGGCTGAGGAGGGCAAATACGTCGCGTTGCGTAAGAAACAATAAAAATAGTTAACAACCCGCCTACCATCGCAAATGTACGAAATGGAAACATGACCACCCCGTCTTCTATCATCGGATACGGAAGCAGCGCTTTTAAATGAAGCAGCGGTTCCCCTCCACCGATTCGAAGAACAAGAGACACAATGAACCCAGCCAAAGATCCGTACCAGTTCGCTCCTTTAAAGAACAAAGCGCAAACCAACTGTGGAAAAAGAATACAATACACTAGGTCCCCTGATAAATACCATAAGGAGTAGACACTCTCAGAGTTTAAAGCAATTAAAGTTGCTCCGGTTCCAATAATAATGATAGAACGTTTAATAACTTTATCTAACTGCGCCTGTGTCGCATTTGGTTTTACAATCGGACGATACACGTTCCAAGCTGCCATTCCCGAAGCTGAAAGTAGCGAAGCCGCTACTGCAGCCATGACGGCAGCAGCTAGTCCTCCAAGCGCAATCGCTCCTACTAAATCAGGCGTTAGATATTTAAATACGTATGTTAAAATCATAGACGCGCTTTCAGGGCTTGACGCTCCAAATGAAGACCAGTCTGCACTATAACCAATCATTCCTATTAAAGTTGGAGGCAAGGCAGCTAGAGCGCAAAAAATGCCGGCTGTAATAGATAGCCACATTGCTGCTTTTTCATTTTTAGCAGATAACACGCGCTGAAAATAAATTTGCCATGGAATACCGCCAAAAATAAGTAAAAATGTGCTATCCCACCATTGCCAATATGTATTTCCCCATTTCGGATCTTCCCAGCCTTTTAGTGGAGGAAATAAATGAAGAGAACCAGCCATACCTTCTGAATAAGTAGAAAAAACGGCTCCCACCCCTCCCGTATTCGAAAATGCAAAAGGAAGCACCAGAAATAGTCCTAAAAACATAATAGAAAGCTGTAAGATATCGGTATGTGCTACTGCCCACAAGCCGCCAATCACGGTGTATGCAATGGCAATAAGTGCGGAAAGAATGATGGAAATTGAAAAACTGAGGCCTAAAATCACACCGAATGTTGTTCCTAAAGCAGTTAAGATAGCTGCGCTCCAAAACAGCTCTCCTAGTATAGCTGGAAAATAAAGAACCGTAGCCATTTTCTTACCGAAACGAGATTCTAGAGGATCGAGCATTGTCATAAACTCAAACCTTCTCATCTTTCTAGCAAAAAAGATACCGCCTAAAATTAAGCTGATTGAATAACACCATGGCGCTTGCGTCCAAGTCAGCCCTGAGGAATAAACGGTTTCGGCCGTTCCAGCAATATACCCTCCACCTACCCAAGTAGCGGTCATTGTGAACATTGAAATCCATAGCGGCATAGATCTTCCCGCAACAAGCATATCATCTGATTTCCTTTTTTACTTGCAGCAGCTCGAGCACCAATAAAATAAATAACACCATACATAATGAACATTAAAATGAGGCCTGGCCAATAGAGATCTGGATTATAGAGAGAATAGATAAATGCGACAATCATAAAGATGGAAAATCCTATAATAGTTGTCCATAAGGGGGTTAGTAGACGGTTGTTCCTGTTTGATTTCCCTGAAAAGTCAGAAGTCTCATTCGACTTTTCAGGCCTGGCTTGTTGTGTGTCTGAACGAAATGGCTTTTTAGCATTTTGCATCGTCTCACATCCTTTAAATTGATAAAGAAATCTAAAGACATAATTGTCCTCTATTCCTTTTTCCTACCAGCATACAATTAAACCTAAAAATAGATTTTTTTAGAATAAACTATAAATAGTTGGATTATAAATACCAATACGAAGGGGAGAAATTGCGTTTATATAATTATATTAAAATAATTTAAATTGACTTATTTTATTATTTTGCTAAGAACTCATAATTGTTTTCATCTTCCCTCTAAACTCCTTTCTTAATTTCCACATTCAAAATCCTTTGTTTTTCAAGGTTTGTATGCAAGCAGATATCGTACTATGGTTAATATATCTGAATGTTTAGGATATTGTCAAAAAAGTTTAAGGGTTTTCATATAAAAAAAGAATAATATTCTCATAGCTTATACATAAAAAAACCTTTTGTATCAAGGGACATAGCAATCAGTATTTTTTAATTACTTTTTGTTAAATTTTTTCTTAATATCCGAATAATCAGCTCTTAATAGAGAAGAAGATTAATTTAAATTCAGAACATTTAAAGTTTTTTGATTTGACTAAATTAAATGGCCAATGCTATAATTTGAATTGTTAAGAACGTTAAATATAAATTTAACAAATTCTATTATTTGGAGGTCGATGCTATTGGAACAAACACTTACGCTTGAAAAAATGCACATAAACGGCCAATGGGTTGAAGCACGCAGCGGCGAGAAAAGAGAGATTATTAACCCCTTTAATCAGGAGGTTATCGCTGTTGTTACAGAAGGAAATCGTGCTGATGCCGTAGAAGCCATTGAATCAGCTAGAAAAGCTTTTGATGCAGGTGAATGGTCTAAATTTACAGCGGCCGAAAGAGGTTCTTTGCTATTTAAAGTAGCGGAAGAAATTCGCAATGATCGCGAGGAACTAGCAAAGCTTGAAACCTTAAATACCGGAAAAACCCTCGTTGAAAGCCTAGCAGACATGGATGGAATTGCTGACGTCTTTCAATACTATGCTGGATTAGCAGATAAAGATGGCGGACAGATGATTGAGTCACCTAATCCCGATTCTGTTAGCCGCGTTGTCCGCGAGCCTGTAGGCGTGTGCAGCCAAATTACTCCTTGGAATTACCCTTTATTGCAAGCCTCTTGGAAATTGGCTCCCGCACTTGCTGCTGGGAACACAATTGTTATTAAACCAAGCGAGATTACCCCTTTAACAACTATTCATATGATGAAAATTTTTGAAAGAGTTGGCTTTCCAGCAGGCGTCATTAACATTGTACTCGGCCCGGGTGCGACCGTTGGACAAGAAATGGCAGAAAGTCACTTAGTAGATTTAGTTTCCTTTACAGGTGGCGGTGTATCTGGACGTAAAGTCATGCAGGCTGCCGCAGGGAACTTTAAAAAAATCGCTCTTGAACTCGGTGGGAAAAATCCGAATATCGTCTTTGCTGACGCTGACTTTGACACTGCGGTTGACTATGCATTAAATGCGGTTTTCTTTCATGCTGGTCAAGTTTGTTCAGCTGGTGCGAGATTACTCGTTCAAGATGATATTCACGATAAATTTGTTTCAGCAGTTATTGAACAAGCCAAAAAAATTAAGCTAGGAGACGGTATGCACGAAGCCACTCAAATGGGACCCGTTATCTCAAAAGAACATCTAGCTAAAGTGGAACATTATATTGAGCTTGGGAAACAAGAAGGTGCTTCTCTTGTTTTAGGAGGCAAGCGTCCAACTCAGGACTCTTTACAAAAAGGCTTATTTATCGAACCAACTATTTTTACAAACTGTCATGGAGATATGAAGGTTGTCCAAGAAGAGTCATTCGGTCCGATTATGACAATTGAGCGCTTCAGCACTGAAGAAGAAGCAGTCGCACTTGCTAACGATACGATTTATGGATTAGCTGGAGCTGTTTGGACAAGTGATATGAATCGAGCTGAACGTGTAGTGAAAGCACTCCGTATGGGAACAACTTGGATTAACGATTATCATCCTTACTTCCCGCAGGCTCCTTGGGGAGGTTATAAGCAATCTGGGATTGGAAGAGAGCTTAGCCATATCGGTCTAGAAGAATATACGGAAATTAAACATATTTATACCAACACAAATCCACAGCCAATGCGCTGGTTTTAATAAAAATTAAGGGGGAATTTAAAGATGTTTATGCGATTTGAAAGAATGGAACGTTTAAAAAGTTTTGAGATGCCAACGGTTGTAAAACATGGAATTGGTGCTGTAAAACATACTGGAGAGGAAGTAAAAAACCTAGGTGTGTCTAAAGTTTTATTAGTAACAGATCCTGGTGTAAAAAAAGTAGGTTTAGCAGATCCTGTAATCGCTAGTTTAAAAGAAGCGGACGTAGACGTTATTCTATTTGACCAAGTAGAAGCCAACCCTTCTATTCACGTAGTAGCAGACGGCTCAAAAATGTACAAAGAAAATGGATGCAACGGACTAGTAGCTGTTGGAGGCGGAAGCTCAATGGATACGGCAAAAGCTATTGGTGTAGAAGTAGCTCATAATGCTCCCGTCTTAGATTATGAAGCAGCTGAAGGAAAAAAACCTTTAACAAAACGTATCCCTCCTTTAACAACAATCCCTACAACTGCGGGTACAGGAAGTGAAGTCACGCAATGGGCTGTCATTACGGATCCTGTTCGTGAGTTTAAATTTAATACAGGTGGACCTTTAATTGCTGCTCACTTAACAATTATTGATCCAGAACTGCACGTATCTATGCCTTCACATATTACGGCCGGTACAGGAATTGACGCATTAGCTCATGCAATTGAGTGTTATACATGCCACTTTGCGCAACCAATGACAGACTCTGTTGCTTTATTGGCTATTGAGTACGTTGGAAAATACTTACGACGTGCAGTTGCAAATGGACAGGATATCGAAGCACGCTATGGAATGGCGCATGCAGCTATGCTTGCTGGCCTTTCATATGGAAGTGAATCTGCAGGAGCAGCTCACGCGATGGCTCAAACATTAGGAGGCATTTATCCAATTGCCCATGGTCCTTGCGTAGCAGCAATGCTAGGTCCTGTAATGGAATATAACTGGATGGGTGAGCCTGAAAAATTTGCGCGCATAGCTCAAGCTTTAGGAGTTAATACACATGAATTAACGCTTGAAGAAGCAGCTCAAGCAGCTGTTCGTGAAGTATATCAATTAGTTAAAGATGTACAAATCCCTTCTTTAGAAGAACAAGGTGTTCCAAAAGAAGCGGTTTCTCGCTTAGCTCAAGAAGCATTTAATGATCCACAAACAGTTGGTAACCCTCGTGATTTAACTGTAAAAAGTTACGAATGGATTTATAACCGCTGTTTTGAAGCTGCACCATTAACCGTATAAAAATGATAAAAAGGCTGTTGATTTTTCAACAGCCTTTTTTATTTACTCTTTCGCTAATTCTTCATTTAAAATATCGATGATTCTTCGATCGTCAAAAACTTTTACTACTTTTTTTAAGAAATGATAATAATGTTTAGACTCTATAATCTGCGCTAAATTACGCTTTGCTTTTACTGCGATCTCCTCAGGTACATCTTTATCATTTAAAAGAGTCTGCAGCTTGTTTTCCGCTTCTTCGATTGCCTCTAAATTAACTGAAATTTCTCTTTGCCACTTCTTACAGAAAAATGAAAAAAAGGACTTAGAAAAATCTTTTTCTGCTTCATATAAGTCTTTTCGAACACCCTTTTTCCACACTTTGTGGACCATATCAATATTTTGCAGTGAACGAATAGATGTACTCATCGTTGGTTTACTCATACCTAATTCTTCACTCATTTGATCTAGTGTCACAGGTTCATCCATAAAATAAAGCATGCCATACAGCCTTCCTACTGAAGGTGTGACACCATATAAATCCATCGTATCAGCTAAAGCGCTGATAACCACATCTTCTGCTTCTTTTAATAAATCATGATACTCTTGAACATCACTCATTCACTCTTCTCCTCTTTTGTTAAATTTATTTGAATTATACTTAATAAATTTAATGATACACGATAAAAAGGAAAAAAACAGAAATTAAGTTCAATTTTTTGATAAAAAAGAAGCCTTCTCTTAAAGAGAAAGGCTTAAGACATAGTGGGGAATACTATATGTTTATCTTTCCCGATTTAGATATTATTTATACCGTATATTTTTGATTATTTTCAACCTAATCGTTTTATTTCTTTTTCGGTAATTGTTTCAGCATATCAATAGCATGTAATGTAATTTGAGAAGCACTTTTATTTTCGTTACGTATTTCTTCATAAATCTCTTGTCTATGAATATCTACAGACTTTGGAGCTTGAATTCCTAACTTTACTTGATCACCATTAACTGCAAGGACGGTCACTTCAATTTCATCACCTATTTTGATTGTTTCATGTAACTTTCGTGTTAAAACAAGCATGGACTCACTCCTTATCTATTCCTCTTACTCAAATAACCTGTGCTTCGTTTCGTAAGCTGTATTCATTAAAATCACTTGCTTAGCAAGCTGTTGCTTTGTATTAATAATAACAGGAGCCTGCAAATTAGCCGTTATCTTTTCCACAGAATCTGACATCGTAAGCAATACGTAAACAGCTGCATCTTCCGCTTGTTGTAATTGAAGCTTTTCGATTTCCTGAGGTTCTAGTTGGAAATCATAATCTAAAAAAAACTGAAATGGATCTGTGATAATAAAAGCTAATTCTTTGGTTTGAATAGACTGCAGAACTTGAAAAGCTTCGGCTTCCGGAAGTGGTAAAATAACAAATTCAGTTTCTTCCAAAAAACCTGGAATCCCTTGATTGAACGTCAGTGTTTGCTGATTATCTATTTCTATATCTCCATGATAGCTTGTGGAAATTTTCATCTCATCACACCTTTGCTAATTGATTTTTTTATTATCTTTTTTCATTGTAAAAAAGCCCCTTCTGTTTAGAAGGAGCTTTTTAACGCAAGAAATCTAGCAGCGTAGGCTGAATAATTTGAGCCCCTACTCCCAAAGCAGCACGATGCACGCTTTCTTGTACGGTTAAATCCGTAATGACTTTTTCAATATCTGCATCTTCATTATTTGAAAGCATCTTAGTAGCCGTAATCTCTTGTGAATCAAGGCGGTTTTCGATCAGCTCAAGCCGATTGCTCCTTGCTCCCAATTCAGATCGCTCCGCTAATAGCGTAGACAGCTGCGTGTCTACCTGTTTAGAAAGCTCTTTTAGTGAGTTTACATCGTTTTGTTCAAAAGCTGTTTGAACATTGTTCATTAAGTCGAATGCACCTTGTCCAAAAATGTTTTCAGGATGAATATTGACTCTCAGCTGGATACCTTTTGATACCTCAACCGAAAAAGGATCCAGGTTAATATTCGATTCTATCATACCGCTTGCATTCTCACTAATAGGCGGTGCTCCCACATTTACACCGTTAAAGATATAGTTTCCTGCCACCTGCGTATTGCCTACTTGCATATAATCCAGCTTTAACTGTTCAATTTCACGTGCAATCGCTTGGCGGTCATCACTTTCATTCGTACCGTTTAACCCTTGCACGACCAGCTCTTTAGTGCGCTGAAGAATGGAATTGACTTGTTCAAGTCCTGATTCTGAACTATCAAACCAAGACTGAGCTTCTGTTAAATTACGCTTATATTGATTTACTTCAGAAAGATTAGAACGATACGCCATTCCTTTCGTAGCCACTACCGGGTCATCCGAAGGACGAGTAATTTTCTTTCCCGTTGATAATTGGTTTTGAAGGGTTTCCAGCTTATTATAGCTATTGCTAATCTGTTTTAACGAATTAGCCGCTAACATTCCTTGTGTGACACGCATCTTTACCTTCCTCCAGTTCCAAGACCATTTACAATTTTATCAAGCATTTCATCAATCATAGTCACCATACGGGCACTAGCGTTATATGCATGCTGAAACTGAATCATATTGGTCATCTCTTCATCTAATGAAACTGCACTGGTAGACTGGCGCCTTTGCTCCACAGCTCCTTGGAGAGTTTCTGAATTACTTTTTAAGCGGTTGGCTTGTTGGGCATCTACTGACATTTGGCCAATAACAGATTGATAAAAGCCGTCTAGGGAAACAGCTTGATTCCCGGAATTAATAAGCACCTTTTGACGAAATTGAGACAATAGGTGAGCATTTTGCCCATCTCCTTGGCGATCAGTTCCAGCAGCACCAGAAGCAGCAGCAATATTGTTCGTGTTTTGTTTAATTTTATCAGCAATAACAATTCCAGTTGCAGCCCCTTCTTTCTGAAAAATCTCATTAAAAAAGGACACACCATTATCACCATCTAGCGTGATACCTTGTTGGTGCTTATCATTAAACCAGTTCACAAATTCATATGCCATTTCATCTAAATCATCAATCATTGAAGCGTAAACACCTGTTTTATCACCACTATTATCTATATATCCAGAAGCCTCAATTAACCCTTTAAGTTTTCCTTTAGGAAATGACTCAGGATTCCGTATCTCATCCCCTATATGAATTTCCGTCACATAGGAATCTTGATTTGTTGTCAAACTGATGGCATTTACTTGATGAGTTTTCCCATCTAAAAGAGTAATAGGCCCTTGAGACGTTTGAAGCTGAACCGTTACCACTCCTTCTGACGTTGCAGAAGCGTTCCCGCTGCTTTTTGTATACTCTAAAGAAACCGGCATAAATTTAGAAATTTCATCTAGCAGCCGATCTCTTTCATCGTACAAATCATTAGGCAAATAGCCATTCGGTTCTACGTTTTGTATTTGTTGGTTTACATTATTTATTTGCTCTAGCACCGAATTCACTTGTGTTACGGCTACGTCACGCTCGTTTTGTAAATCACCTTGAATCGTTTTTAAAGAAGTAGATAAATAAGAGAAAGTATCACCTACTGCTTCAGCTCGTTCAATCATAACAGACCTGGCTCCTGCTTCTGAAGGATGTGAAGCTACATCTTGAATGGACTCAAAGAATTGATTAAAAACAGCTGAAAGTCCATCTTCAGTAGGTTCATTCATAATTTCTTCCATTTTTTCAAGAGCACCAGCGCGTGCATCCCAATACCCTACTTTAATGGTTTCATCTCGATACTGGGTATCTAAAAATGTATCACGTATTCGCTCTACCGTGCTGGCTTCTACTCCCATTCCTATTTGACCCGCAGCTCCAGTCTGATTCATCCCTGGGGCTGGATAGGCTGGGAACGTTTCTAAACTTACTCGCTGACGCGTATAGCCCGGCGTATTTGCATTAGATACGTTATGGCCAATCGTGTAAAGAGCCGCTTGTTGGGCATCCATTCCTCGTTTAGCCACCTGCAAACCATGAAATGTTGAACTCATTCTGCTTTCCTCCGTTCTTTATGCCTTCGAATTAAAAATAGAGTTGGACTGAAACGATCTATTATTTGTTTTTGTGTAATTGAACGAATCCTCTCGTTTCGATGGAACAAGAAGGTCTAGTTCGGTATGAATCAGCTGCAAAGACTGTGTGAGCAGCTGATTGTTCAAGTCATTTGCATACTTTATATCTTGAATTATATCTATTAGCTGTTTTTGAAAGGGTATCAAGATGGAGTATTCAGAGAATGAGCCTGCTATTTCTTCAATGGAGCGAGCAGCATGTCCGCTTTTTTCCATCGCTTCTATACGTTTTGTTTCCAGTGCAGAAATAGCAGCTATATGAGATTGCTCTTTTTGCAAAGAAGCCGTCAATGCCCTTACATCTTGTTTAATAATAAAATTCGTTTTCTCTTTAACAATGACAGACAAACTTTTGTGAAGCGTTACTTGTTTTTCTAGTATCGTTTGAATTTCTCGCACGTTCAATCAATGTCAGTCCTTTTATTTTTTATAGAAATCTACAATACTTTTAGCAATTTCTTTTCCGTTAATTTCGTATGTTCCGCTGTTAATTTGCTGTTTTAGTTTCTCCAATTTTTCAAGTCTTTCTGGAGATGGTTCATTTCCCTGAAGTTTCTTCGCCTCAGATGAAATATGAATCTGATCTTGTGGATTCTTTTTAGAGACCTGTTCTGTTTTTTCTGATTGTTTTTTGTACGGATTTATTCCAAATAAGTTCGATGGGTTAATCTTCATCTCTCTCACCTCTTTTTATATTTGTATCCGTTATCTCTATTCATTATATCGGAATTTCCACCTAAACCTTTAGCATCGCCAAGGAAGTTGAGACCATTTTCACATTCCACCTTAAACATAGGTCTATAGATAGAGAACCTGCAAACACTCAGCACACTTTTACTCTTTTTTCCTTTCATTAGAACGATAGGTGGGACGCGTCGGCTCTTCATTTGAACGAATGATCTCACGATTATGCTTGTCTAACCCATGTTTAATTTCTTGAGAACATGAATGGCAAAGTTTCCCTTCCCGAATCTGAGCGTTGCATTGCATGCATGGATAGCTTATATTTGGAAAATTAGTTAGCACTAAGCGACCTTGTCGAATAAATTGATGAATTAACGAATCTGAAACGCCCGTTTCTTTCATCACTTCGTAAGTTGTTGCTGTACGATTTGCTCTTTTCTTCAAGAATGAAGAGACACGTTGAAATAGAGCTTCTTCTTTGTCAAAACATGATTTACATATGTTTATTGATCCCATTTTTACAAATAAATTACCGCATTCCCTGCAATTATCTAACGTTCCCATATTCGAAACTCCTCATTTGTTTTTTATTTTACTATCGGTCAAAGTTTTAAATTATACATCTTCATGCACGAATTAAAGTGAGCGAACGAACTGAACGTGCCCCAGCTTCCTGCAAACACTTTGCCGCTTGGCGCACGGTTGCTCCTGTTGTATAAATGTCATCAATCAAGAGAAATTCTTGATTCGTAACCATTGAGGAATTCACCACTTTAAATTCCGGTCTTTCTGCCAGCCGACTTCGCCTATTTTTCTTTGATTGCTTTGTTCCTGAACAGCGAACAAGCGGCATTTCTATATTGTCACTGATCAGTTCAGCTAGTGCTAAAGATTGGTTAAACCCTCTTTCGTATAATCTCTCGTCCGTTAAAGGTATAGGAACTAGTATAGCTTTTGGATTACATTCTTTTTTATAGAACTTATACCACTGCTCCTTGAATGCTTGGATAATTTCATAGTCTCCTTGAAATTTAAAACGTTCTATTATACTTTGCATAAAATTGCTGTACGTATAAAGAGAACGGTTAAAAAAAGAACCATCATTCCATTTCTGACAGTCCTTACATGTGTCTAGCTCATAATGAGAAGGAGCCAGGTCTGCAAGAGAGCGGCCGCACCCCCTGCAAATGCTGCTGGTGATGATGGGACATCTTTGCAAGCAAACAGTACAAATCCTATCCGTTGAAGAAGGTTTTAACAATGATCTCCAATCGAAAGAAGAAACAAGGGGTTCAAAACAAATCAGACATATTGTCATCGATCAATCAGCCCTTCCTTATAAGCTAGAGCATTCATATATTCAATATGTCCTTTTGCTTTTCGCATAGACAGAGATTGTCCATAATGAAAAAAGATCACGTCTCCCGCTGGAAATTGTGCACTCCTCCCTACTCTTCCTGAAATCTGCACAAGAGCACTTTCAGTAAAAATCGTTTCTTCTGCTCCCAATACTGCAACATCTATGTTGGGAACCGTTACGCCTCGCTCTAATATTGTTGTCGTTACTAAAATAACTAGCTGTCCTTCTCTAAATTTCATTACTTTTTCTTTTCGCTGGGAATCTTCAGCATGGACACCGTCTACCTTTTCGGTCAGCTTTCGAATCATGTCTGTGATCGGAGCAATCCACTTAATTTGCGGGACGAAGACAAAGCATTGTTTCCCTTCGTCTATTCTTTTTTTCAGCCATTTCTCAACATTAGCAGGTAAGGTATCTGTTTTTATTTTTTTCTTCCAATTGCCACACCATTCAAACCGAGGAACAGGAATAAGCATGCGGTGATAGCGGGCTGGAATTTTAACTACTTGTTTTCTTCCTTGCTCAACGTCTTTTTTTAATGATTCACTTGGAGTCGCTGTTAAATAAATCTTTGACGCAGCGTGTTTAGCTGCTTTTGCAACAGCATAGTGCAGCATAGGCTCTGTTGAATACGGAAATGCATCTACTTCGTCAATAATCAGCACATCGAACGCTTGATAATAATGCAGAAGTTGATGAGTGGTGGAAATAATAAGAGAGGATTCATGAAAACGGTCTTCGCTGCCTCCATACATAGCCAGCACAGCCATATCCGGAAATGCCGATTGAATTCTTGGCTTTAACTCAATAACTACGTCTGTTCTTGGAGTAGCAATACAGACTTTCTTTCCGCTGTTCAGCGCTGATTCAATACCTTTAAATAAAATTTCCGTTTTTCCTGCTCCGCAAACAGCCCAAATTAACAGCTCTTCATCCTTTTTTATAGCTTGAATGAGTTCATTTGAAGCACGTTCTTGAGCTTTAGACAGCGTTCCTTCCCAATTCATCACGCTGCTTTTTGGCAGGACATTCCTTTCTGGTCCTTCCCAGTTTATAAAGGGTGTGCACTCACTTACTTTGCCCATTACAATACACGCTCGGCAATAGCAGCACTCCTGGTGACATCTACTGCATGGAAATGAAGCAAAATAAAAGGGGCTATCACTTCCACACCGGTTGCATTTATATCCGTTTTCTTTCTGGGTAAGTGCTTTTTGATAGGAAATATATCCGTTTAGATAATGTTCATGAATAAGAGATAAAGGATAGGGAGTCCGAGTTAGTAGAAGCTGCTTTCCGCTTAGAGAGCGCTGAAGATCTAAAGAGTAGGGGTATGAAGGATTTAAAGGTGGAGTTCTCCACGTATCGATTTTTGAGAGTGGAAAAGCAGCTGGGCCAGGTACTTGAACGGGATCTAGCAATTCTTGTTTAACAGTAAAAAGCATATCTTCATTCCTTTCCATGTTTATCGTACACATCTATATACGCAAAAAAAGGTGTTTTTTCCTGCAAAAAAAACCAAATCAAATGATTTGGTTTTCGATTACTTTTTATACCAGCCTATACCGATGGCACCTTCACCTAAATGCGTGCCAATGACAGCGCCAAAATAAGAAAGGCTCCATTCAATATGAGGATATTCTTGTTCTAAGTCTCGTTGAATTTCTTTTGCTTCATTTTCACGATTAGAATGAATAACTACAGCTTTCATAGGTACGTTTTCTTTTGCATCTTCATCAAGAAGCTCGGTAATTCGTTTTAATGCTCGCTTACGCGTACGAATTTTTTCAAACGGAACAATTTTTTTAGATTCAAAATGGAGCACGGGCTTTACTTGAAGCAGACTTCCGATAATAGCCTGAGCTGCATTTAGGCGACCTCCGCGTTGTAAATGCGATAGATCATCTACCATGAAATACGCATGCATTGATAGTTTCATCTCTTCGAAACGCGCAATGATTTCGTCAGGATGTTTATTTAAGCGGACCATCTCGGCTCCTTCAATCGCATAAAAGCCTTGAACCATACAGCTGATCTCTGAATCAAATACGTGCACGTCAAAGTCTTCTACCATGCTACCTGCCGTCAAAGCACCCTGGTACGTTCCGCTAATTCCACTAGATAACGTAATAACGATAGCTGCATCGAAGTGATCTCGTTTTAACTGTTCAAACAACTCTACAAATTCTCCGATAGCAGGCTGAGAAGTGGTTGGAAGATTTTTTGCTTCTTTAATTTTTTCAAAATATTGATCTGCGGTCATATCTACTTCTTCACGATATGTTTCTTCACCAAAAATAACGCTTAGCGGTACCATATGTATATGATAGTTTGATCGAATTTCCTCTGATATATAGGCGGTACTATCTGTAATAATTGCTGTTTTCATAAGATAGGGATCCATCCTTTGTTATATAAAATAATTTCACTCTATTCTACAACATTTAGGATTAAAATGCATGTAACGAGAGGTTTACCTATTAGTAAAAGCTCACTCACGTATACATATTAATTAACAAACCTTGGATTTCTCCAACCCGCTTGAGTAAATTTAAACTGTCTTTTTCTTTTTGAAGGATATCATTTGTCAAGTCAACTAGTTTCATATCTACTTCTTTCACTAACTTATATATTTTAGTCGTTCCTCTATGATTAAATCCTCTTTCTTCATGCAGTTCAAAACCATTTTTAACGACTTCGTTCATAAACTGCTTCACAAGTGTCTTGTATTTTCGCAAGGAATCAATAGTGTTACTTTTTACTAACTGCTTTCCCTGTTCTTCAATTTTATTTATTACTTGAGTTAAATGTTCATAGGTCAGTTCTTTTTGTTTCTTTACCATTACTCCTGTAAATGAAGCCGAACTACTTACTTCTTTTTCTCTAATGAGATTCACGGAAGAAGAAAGACCGTTAATTCGCTGTAACTCCACTATGTACCTCTCCTTTCTCTGTTAGTATACACTCCATTGCGTTTAGACTTTTAGATGTGCTAGCTTGATTAGCTGAAAAGTTTCGAGAGGCATCTGATGCGTGGATATGATGATTATCCTTTAGCTAAGAGTGATACTTATGTGCTGTTCATAAGAAGACAGCTTGCTTTTTCGGGGCGAAGAGGTAACTTTAGGCGTCGCTTTTAACACTTCATTCCAAGCGTTAGAAAGCTTCTTCATCACTTGTTGAACTTCACATAAAATAAACGTATCTTTTTTAAAATTAGCCATAATTAATCGCTCAGACATATAGTTGTAAAGGGTATCTAACTGCTCTGCAATAATACCTACTTGATATGTTAAGCCAATTCCTAGCCGATATAAAATATCGTTGCACTGTTTAATTTTTTCATTCGCTGTAAAATAATCGCTGTGGTGAATTGCTATTACAGCTTCATCAATATTTTGAATAAATTTTTCATACATCATAGCTGTTAGCTCTTGCGGAGATTTATGATAAATTAATTCTTCCGTTATAAAATTCAGCTTCATCACCTTCTTGCCTTATTTAAATCAGTTTTCTATTTGTTTCACTCTAACTTTTAAATTTTTAAAGGGTACCAGTTGAGGTTTGAATAAATTCTTCTACAACCTCATATGTATCTGAATGTATTGAAGACCTTCCTTTACAAGAGCTTGCATCAAATTGATGAACATTGTTTTGAGGTATGGATGCTTTCGTCGAAAGTTGTAGGATCCTTAAGATTTCCTTTATCCTTAAGCGAAGTTGAAAGACGAGTAAATGCGCAAAGGTATCATCCATCGCCTTCCTAAAAGATATCTTCTTCCCTTAACTTATCGGTTGTTTCCCTCTCTCATTACACATGACTTTTTACCCACAATTTCAAAAAAAGTTATAAAAAGAAAAAAAAAGTCCGATATACCTAGTGGTATATCAGACTTTTGAACTTATCTTACTTCTACCCAGCCGTTTTTGATTGCCACAACAACAGCTTGAGTACGATCATTTACATTCATTTTTTGCAAAATATTACTCACATGGTTTTTAACGGTTTTTTCACTAATATATAATGCTTCTCCGATTCCTCGGTTACTTTTACCATCAGCCAACAGTTGTAGCACTTCGCACTCACGACGTGTTAACAAATGTAGCGGACGGCGAATCTCAATTGGTTCGTGCGGATAAGAAGACGATTGCCCTTGAGCTGCCAGTCGACGGTACTCTTTTACTAAACTATGCGTTACTTTCGGGTGTAAATATGAACCACCTTCTGCAACTACTTTCACTGCCTCAATTAACGCATCCGCATCCATTTCTTTTAGCAGATAGCCTCGTGCACCTGTTTGTAAGGCATGAGTTACATATGTCTCATCATCATGGATAGATAAGATAATAACTTTAGCGTCCGGATTTACTTCTACAAGCTTTTTCGTAGCTTCTACACCATTCACAGCCGGCATGTTAATATCCATGATTACAACATCAGGTTGATGTTCTTCTACAAGGTCAATAACTTCGCTACCGTCGTCACCTTCTGCAACTACTTCAAAATCTTTTTCGAAATCTAAAATTCTTTTTACTCCTTCACGGAATAATTGGTGATCGTCGATTATGATAATTCTTGTCTGCATGTTTGATTCCTCCCCAAATCGAACAACAAATGTTTTACTCTATATTGACCCCTATTTATATACATATCTCTGCCTTTTTAAGCGGCTATAATCGGTACTTTAATCATAACAAGCGTGCCTTGATTAATTTTCGAATGAACAGAAATAGTCCCATCTAACAAATCAACACGCTCTTTCATTCCTATTAAGCCGAACGAATTCTCTTTTTTCTCTTCTTGATTAAAACCACAGCCGTCATCTTTGACCAGCAAAATAGCGTGTTCATTGTTGAACTCTATCTTCACTTGGATTTCCGTTGCGTCTGCATGTTTTAATGCGTTCGTTACAGCTTCTTGCACTAGACGAAACAGTGCTACTTCTAATTTTGAAGCAGTTCGCTTCTCTTGTCCAATGGAAATAAACGTAATCCGAGGCTTGCCTTCATTATAATCTTCAATTGTATCAAGATATTTACGCAGCGTCGGAATTAGACCTAAGTCGTCAAGTGCCATCGGTCTTAAATCATATATAATTCGACGCACTTCGTATAGGGCAGAACGAACCATTTTTCGTAAATCTCGAATTTCTTCCATTGCTTCTTTTGCACTACGTTCCCGGTAAATTCGGTCAATTAATTCCGATCTCATCATAACATTTGCAAGCATTTGAGCTGGGCCGTCATGAATCTCTCTGGACAAACGTTTCCGTTCCTCTTCCTGAGCTTCAATAATCCGAAAGCCAAAATACTCTTTTTGAATAGCATCTTCTACTATTTCCCCTACTTGTTTTAAATCACTTGTTAAATAATTTAACACAACGGAAATTTGACCTACTAGGTGATCTGCACGTTTAATCGTTTCTTCCAATGTAAGCAAGCGTCTTTCTAGTTCATCTCGACGATTACGCAGCTGATATTCGCTTTGCTGATTCATCAGCAGCTTGGTTTGTAATTCATGTGCTTTTTCATAAGCATCTTTTACTTCAGGCTCTGAATAAATTTGAAAATGTCGGCTCACATCAGACAAACGCTTTCGAGCCAACCTTGCCTGAGTTTCCAATTTATCGCCTTGCTCTATCGTCTCAAGAACTTTTCCTTTTAACACTTCTAACTCTTCTTTAATTTGCTGATATTCTTGTCTGGCATCTTCAGAAAGACGATAGACTTCATTTTTACTATCTCCTACTGTGCCAATAATCTTCTCAAAAATTTCATCAAGTGCCTTGCTTGTTAATTTATGTTTCGACATTTACTCACCCCAAACTATACTCACATTCGGAGAAATGTCTATACGTTCATGCTATATATAGTATTCGTATGACCTATCTGAATTGTGAGGATAAGATCCATATTTTCTCCCTATCTGACTTTTTATATCCAAAAAGTAACGGTTGTTTTTAGTACCCTCAAACTCGACATCAATCGACGCTTGACTCGCGTTATTTGAATAGATTACCACTTACGCTCACTCTTCAACAGTGACTAACTGCCTGTTTAAATCATTTCATTATTTAGCTATACAAGCCTGCACACTGCTTTATTATAACGTATATTCTGTATGGCTTGTTTAAGTGATGTTGAATTTGATTAATTGATGTCTTTTCATAAACATTTTATACTAATAGCAAGTAAACAGTACGTAAATACCCGTTTTTCTTCTATTTATAACGCTAAGGAGGATTTTTTGATTGTTATCACAATATTATACCGTAAAACAAGAAGGTTCACATGAAATCACTATTCAAAAATCTAGATTCATTTGTCATATGAAACGTGTAGCAACTGAGGAAGAAGCTCAGCAATTTATTCAAGACATTAAAAAACAGCACTGGAATGCTACTCATAACTGTTCAGCTTACCTAATTGGAGAACGGGATCAATTTCAAAAAGCAAACGATGATGGAGAACCCAGTGGAACAGCAGGCGTACCGATGTTAGAAGTGCTTAAAAAGAGAGGCTTAAAAGATACGGTGGTCGTCGTTACGCGCTATTTCGGAGGCATTAAATTGGGCGCAGGTGGCTTGGTGCGCGCGTATGGAAAATCCGTTTCCGAAGCGTTAAATGAATTAGGTACAGTCAAACGAACTCTCATGGCGGTTATGCATACAACCGTCGACTATACATGGCTTGGAAAATTAGAAAATGAGCTTCGCAGTTCCGTTTATCTATTAAAAGAAATCCACTACGCAGACATGGTAGAGATTGAAACATTTGTAGAGGAATCTCAAACAGAAGCATTTACTGAATGGATGACCGAGCTAACAAACGGCCAAGCAGATATTCGAGCAGGTGAGACGACCTATTTAGAAGAAGATGTAGAATGAATTATTTACTCTTATTAAAAAACATTGTACAATTGATAAATAGCGCAACTATTCTGATGGTTGCGCTACTTGTCAATGAGTAAAAACCTCGTAAAGACGCATAGCTTTGACGAGTTTGATTCATACATTCCAATTTATAACACATACTAAGTGTCACAATAAGTGTTCGAATATACGAATAAAAGGAGAAACCGTATGGCTCAATATAGACGTTTTCAAAAAAGAGTAAACAAACGGAAAAGAAAACGAAGGCTTTTTACATTTTTTCTGTTACCTATCCTTATTTTAGGGCTTTCTGCAACCGCTTATGGCTCTTATTTATTTGTTAAAGCTAAAACAGTAGCTTCTGATTCTTATGAAGGACTTGGAGAACGCGATAACTCTCCTATGCGTGATCGTAAAATCGATCCCAAAAAAGATGATATATCCATTTTATTTATGGGTGTAGATGATAGTGAAACCCGGAAGTTCGGAAAATCAGCCCGTACAGATGCTTTGATTTTGGCGACCTTTAACGAAACAAATAAAACCGTAAAGCTTGTAAGCATACCTCGAGATTCGCGGGTTTATATACCTGAAGTGAACAAAAAAGATAAAATTACGCATGCGCATGCGTACGGAGGTCCAAAAGCAACTGTAGAAACGGTAGAACAGCTGTTTAATGTCCCTGTTGATTACTATGTTAAAGTGAATTTTAAAGCTTTCACAGACATTGTAGACTCACTTGGGGGAATCGATTTTGATGTACCTTATGCGATGAGTGAAAAGGACTCAAAAGATCGTCATAATGCTATTGTCTTAAAACCAGGAAACCAACATTTAAATGGCGAAGAAGCGCTAGCTGTTGCTCGAACACGAAAACAAGACAACGATATTGAGCGAGGAAAAAGACAACAGCAGTTGATCGAAGCCATGATTAAAAAAGCTGCTTCCATTGGATCACTAAATAAATATGGCAATCTTATTGAAGCTGTTGGCGATAATATGAAAACGAATTTAATGTTCGGTGAAATGCTTTCATTTTATGATTATGCTTCGAAAAAAGTAGACATCGAAACCATTAACTTAGACGGCAGCGATGAAAAAATTAACGGCGTTTACTACTTCAAACTAGACAATGATTCAGTGGAAAAAGTAAGTGAAAAGCTCCGCAAGCATTTAGGCATTGAATCAACTTCAGATACAACAGAATAATTAAAAAGACCTCTTGGATATCCAAGAGGTCTTTTTTTATTAGTTTTTTAAACGTAGCCCACGAACCATATTAAGGATCGGCCTGTATGTCTTATCAACTAGCCCTATCTTTTCAACGATAATTTCAATCGCTACAAGGAGGATAGCTAGTACAAGAAAAGAACCCCACATTGTTTGTACCTTTGAGAAGATAACTGCCGCTAAACCAAATATCGCACTCATTCCATAAATAATTAAAACCGTTTGTCTATGGCTGTACCCTAAGCGCAACAAGCAATGATGCAAATGAGATTTATCAGGAGCCGATAGCGGTTGATTTTTTACGATTCGGCGAATAATAGCAAAGAACGTATCTGAAATTGGTACCCCTAAAATAATAACTGGAACAATAAAGGAAATAACCGCTACATTTTTAAATCCTAACAGAGACAATACAGAAATCATATAGCCTAAAAATAGTGCTCCTGTATCGCCCATGAAAATCTTAGCGGGGTGAAAGTTGTAAAACAAAAATCCGAGCGTACTTCCCAATACGATGAAACCCATGCTTGTCACAAACACATTGCCCATCATAATAGCCATACCCGAGATGGTAATCAATACAATAGAGGAAACGCCGGCAGCTAATCCATCCAATCCATCAATTAAATTAATAGCATTGGTAATTCCTACAATCCATAATACCGTAATTGGAATACTTAACATTCCGAATTCTAATTTTCCGCCAAACGGCAAGTTAATGAAGTCAATTTGGACTCCACCGTATACAACAACAATTAATGTCGCTACTAGCTGACCGCCTAATTTGATTTTAGCGGATAGCTCAATCATATCATCTAAGACACCGGTAATGATGATAATGATGCTTCCGATTAAAATCGGCAGCGCATATTTACTGTCAGGCTGTAAAACGAGGTATCCAATAAGAAAACTAAAAAATATCGCCAAACCTCCAAGGCGAGGCATAATTTTTTGATGAACTTTTCGTTGATTTGGTTTATCCGTTGCACCTATTTTAAACGCCAGCTTCTTAACCAGCGGAGTGATCAGAATAGATGTAATAAAACAAATAAACAAGGTCAAATATAGCATGGAGACCCTCCTCAGGTTTATGTTAACCAAAACCATAAAAAATGTATCCAACTTTATATAATTGGATAGTATTTCAAATTGCGTATAACAATAATTACTTACTTATTCCCAAAATGGATTATATCACAATGATTCTACTACTTAAATAGAAATTTATTCTCAAAAATTAGCACATTTACAAACTATTAATAGAAAGGAACTGTATTTTTTGGTGTATAAACAGCTGATTTACTTTATTCTTATGCGGTTATTTTATGTAGAACATTTTCTTTACTATATTTTATTAAAATATAAGCGAACTCCCCCCTTTTCGTCTAATTTATTCGTCATCTTTAACTCTTTTTCCTTTTTATTAAGCATATTTAAACCTTTATTTTTATTTCACATAGCCCCACTCATTATATGAACAAACTTTTGGCCTATGCATGTCCACTACTTCAAACCGCATTCCCTGAATCGTTGTCCTTATCTTATATCATTTAAAAGTTAAAATATAGTGAAATGGATAGAGATAAAATTAAACAAAAAAAAGGAATTTAATCAAAAAAATGAAACTTTTTTCAATACGGTTCGTAATACATAGTAGAAACAGCATCAATCATCTTACATAAAGGGGGTGTTGAATGAACTATGCTCGGTCTATCTGTTCAAACAGTGTATTTGTATGGATTAATTATCTGCGGAAGTCTAACCTTCTTATACATTTTATTTAGCGATTTATTAGATGGATTATCTGAAGCGACACCTTTTTTTAACCCCACTCTTCTTTTTTCTTTTTTAACATTCTTTAGTGCCAGTGGATATTTGTTCACCTATACGTCATTGCAAAATTATTGGATTATTTCGATTTCCGCTCTTATTGCCCTTCTACTCGTTATTTTGCTCAACGTTTTCGTATTGATTCCTTTATCATCGGCTGAAGAGTCTCTTGCTTTTACTGAAGATTCGTTAAAAGGAAGACTTGGTACCATTATTACTTCCGTTCCTGCAGATGGTTATGGAGAAGTATTTATCGAAGGGGTTAGCGGCACGATCTCCAAACCCGCTGCCAGCTTTAAAAACACTGCTATACCTTTAGGCAGCAAAGTGCTTGTGGTAGATATACAAAGGGGCAACGCACTCGTTGTGATTTATGAAGAAGTTATGACCAATTAATCATTATAAATAGCATTAGGGGGAGTTTTATGTTTTCAATACCTATATTAGCTGTCGTTGGAATTGTTGTTTTTTTATTAATTGCGCTGATTGCCGTATTTATTACAAAATACCGTACAGCAGGTCCAGATGAAGCGTTAATTGTAACAGGGAGCTATCTGGGAAATAAAAACGTGCACGTCGATGAATCCGGAAACCGGATTAAAATTGTTCGCGGCGGCGGTACGTTTGTTCTGCCAGTTTTTCAACAGGCTGAGCCTCTGAGCTTGCTATCAAGCAAACTGGAAGTGTCTACACCTGAAGTATATACAGAACAAGGTGTTCCTGTTATGGCTGATGGGGTATCAATCATCAAAATTGGAGGTTCTATTTCAGAAATTGCAACGGCCGCTGAGCAGTTTTTGGGCAAAGCAAAAGAAGATCGTGAAACCGAAGCTAGAGAAGTCTTAGAAGGTCACCTTCGCTCGATTCTTGGTTCTATGACGGTAGAAGAAATTTATAAAAACCGTGAAAAATTCTCTCAAGAAGTACAGCGCGTAGCTTCACAAGACCTAGCTAAAATGGGATTAATTATTGTATCGTTTACAATTAAAGACGTTCGGGATAAGAACGGCTATCTAGAATCGCTAGGGAAACCTCGTATTGCTCAAGTTAAGCGAGATGCTGATATTGCAACAGCGGAAGCTGAAAAAGAAACAAGAATCAAGCGTGCTGAAGCTCATAAAGATGCCCAAAAAGCGGAGCTCGAGCGAAATACAGAAATCGCGGAAGCTGAAAAAATGAATCAGTTAAAAACCGCTGAATATCGTCGCGAACAAGATATTGCCAAAGCTCGTGCTGACCAAGCATATGATCTAGAAACAGCCCGCGCGAAACAAGATGTAACAGAACAAGAAATGCAAATTCGCATTATTGAACGTCAGAAACAAATTGAATTGGAAGAAAAAGAAATTCTTCGTCGTGAGCGTCAATACGATTCTGAAGTAAAAAAGAAAGCAGATGCAGATCGTTACTCTGTTGAGCAATCCGCAGAAGCTGAAAAAGCAAAACAGCTTGCTGAAGCAGACGCCAACAAATATCGAATTGAAGCAATGGCTAAAGCTGAAGCTGAACGCGTTCGAATTGATGGGTTAGCAAAAGCTGATGCTCAGCGCGCCCAAGGTGAATCTGAAGCTGAGATTATCCGCTTAAAAGGTTTAGCTGAAGCAGAAGCTAAACAAAAAGTAGCTGAAGCATTCGAGCAGTTCGGTCAAGCGGCTATTTTAGATATGATTATCAAAATGCTTCCTGAATATGCAAAACAAGTTGCAAGTCCTTTAGCAAATATTGATAAAATTACGGTTGTGGATACAGGAAGCAACGGTGAAAACAGCGGAGCTAATAAAGTGACTGGCTATGCAACAAACTTAATGTCTTCTCTTCAAGAATCTCTGAAAGCATCCTCAGGTATAGATGTGAAGGAATTGATTGAGAACTTTTCTGGAAAAGGAAATGTGCGACAAAGCTTGCACGAACTAACGGATGAAATCAAGCAACAAAACAAAAAAGAAGATATCTAAAAATAAAAAGCATGCGGATATAATCCGCATGCTTTTTTAACCTCTTAACACTCGAAGAAGAAACCTAGGTAATTCTAACTGACGCTTCCATCTCCATGGTTCTTTTAACAATCGATAAAGCCACTCTAAACCAAACTTTTGAAAAACAGCAGGTGCTCGGTTCAATCGTCCTGAAATAACATCGAACGAACCTCCTACGCCTTGATAAACAGAAGGATTAAGTTTTTCTTTATGAGCAATAATCCAATTTTCTTGGGCTGGACTGCCTAAAGCCACAAAAACAATTTCTGCTCCTGAATCATTAATCGTATGTTCAATGACTGCTTCATTTTTTTCATAGCCATTTAATGTTCCAACAATTAAAATCCCTGGAAACATCTCTTCCAACTTAGCTTTGGCTTCATCTGCAATTCCAGGCTTGGCTCCGTATAAAAAAATTCTTTTACCATTATTCGTTGCTTCTTTACACAGCTTCAGCATCATATCAATACCCGTTACACGCTCACGAATACGTCCCTTTTTGAGCTTTGAAGCTAAAATCACACCGATTCCATCTGGAATTTGATAAGTCGCCTGATTTAATAGTGACTTCAATTCCCTGTCTTCTTGTGCTTTCATAATCTTTTCAGGGTTGATTGCTACAATAAATGATTTTCGGCCTTTATCTATATCCTGAAGTAACTTTACCGCTAGCTCATCGTACGTGTCGCTACAAACGTCTATTCCTAAGATGTTTTCCTTCATTAAATCACCCGTATGTTGATTTTTTTAGTTTTTTACAAACGAAAGACAGGCTGTTCAGCCCGTCTTTTTATAAAGTAGAAACTTTTGAATCACCAAGTAACACTACGTCAAAGCCTGCTGCTTTCCATTGATCACGCTGAATGCAGTTTTTCGTATCAAAAATAATCTTTGTACGCATATGATTTTCAACAGATGATGGAAGAAGCTCTTTGAACTCATTATGATCTGTTAAAATAAGAATCACATCCGCATGTGCAACAGCTTCATCCAAACTTTGCGTCTGACGTTCGATTTTATTCTCTTTGATATGAGGATCAAATGCTGTGTAATCAACGCCCAGCTTTTCTAAATGATGAAGTACATCTGTTGATGGACTTTCACGCATATCGTCAATATTTCCTTTAAAAGCTAAACCTAAAACAGCTACACGTCCATGTTGAATGCCCTTTTCATCTAGTAGGCTTTTCGTTTTCAATGCTGTATATTCAGGCATTGAATCATTTGTATGACGAGAAAGAGAAATAATTTTTGCCAGTTCGGGCTGAAGCTCCGTTAAGAACCAAGGGTCAACAGCAATACAGTGACCGCCTACACCAGGACCTGGTAAATGAATGTTTACACGTGGATGATAGTTCGCTAACTTAATCGCTTCCCACGCATTTACACCAATTTTCTCACTAATTTTCGCCAGTTCATTGGCAAACGCAATGTTCACATCACGATATGTGTTTTCGATTACTTTCACCATTTCAGCTGTTGTAGCATCCGTTACGTGAATATTTCCTTTTACAAATGTTTTATAAAGCTCAACAGTCAAACGACTAGACTCTTCGTTAATACCACCGACAATACGGTCATTATTTACTAGTTCCTCAAATACTTTTCCTGGAATAACGCGTTCCGGTGAATGAGAAACAAATAACTCACTGCCTAATTCTAAACCAGTTTCTCTTAGCACAGGTAGCATCACATCTTCTACTGTACGGGGAGGAACTGTGGATTCTAAAATAACTAAATTTCCTTTACGAACGTAAGGAACAATGGATTTTGTCGCTTCTCGAACATAGTTCAAGTTTGCCGTTTTATCTTCATTAATTGGTGATGGTACAGCAATAATAAAAATATCCGCCTCTTCAGCTGTTGTGCCTACCGTGAAGTGGCCGTTGTCAACCGCTGATTCTAAACGTTCTTGTAAGCCGTTTTCTTCTATATGAAGTTGCTTATTTTTAATTAATTCTACTGCTTTTTCATTTACGTCAACACCATGTACATATAAGCCGTGATTGGCAAACATAACAGCTGTCGGTAAACCTATATATCCTAAACCAACTATACACAATTTCTTTGTCATTGCAGAAAATCTCCTTTATATGACATGCTTAATAAATAAAACCTATCTGATATTATATCGAAAAATGTCATTTCATGATAGCATTTATATAAAAACATGAAATAATTTCTTTTACTTATTATTATGTAACATTTTATGAGAATTCATCAATAAACGATATAACCATCTTTTGTACAACGGGCTCTAACCCAAAAGAACTATTGAAAATCTCCATGATTCCCAATAGTTCCCCTAGTAAATCTATTTTTACATATGCCCTTCTTTTTCGACAATTTCTCTAAAATAGCTCACTAACTCTTCTCGCAGCGGTTCTCTTTGTAAGGCTAAATCAATTGTTGCTTTAATGAATCCAAATTTATCTCCAACATCATAACGTTTTCCTTCGAAATAATAAGCAAGAACACGTTGAAATTCATTCAGACGTAAAATAGCATCTGTTAATTGAATTTCTCCTCCTGCACCAATTTCTTCTCTGCTTAAGATATCAAAAATTTCCGGTGTTAAAATATAGCGCCCCATAATTGCATAGCCTGAAGGGGCATCTTCTGGATTCGGTTTTTCAACGAGCGTTTCTACGTCTAATAATCCTTTTTCAAGAGGCTCTCCTTTAGGACCTACAATTCCGTACTTTGAGGTTTCTTTCCTAGGCACCTCCTGTACACCAACTACAGCGCATTCATATTTTTCGTATACGTCCATTAACTGTTTCAAACAAGGTGTTTCTGATTGAACTACATCATCGCCTAGCATAACAGCAAAAGGTTCATCTCCGATAAAACTTCTGGCACAGTGAATGGCATGACCTAATCCTTTAGGTTCTTTTTGACGAATGTAGTGAACATTAGCCAAATTCGAAATCCCCTGCACTTCTTCAAGCATGTCCCACTTTTCCTTTGCAGCTAATGTTTCTTCTAACTCATATGATTTATCAAAATGGTCCTCAATTGCTCGTTTTCCGCGACCGCTTACAATTAAAATATCTTCAATACCTGATGCTACTGCTTCTTCCACAATGTATTGAATCGTTGGTTTATCTACAATTGGCAGCATTTCTTTAGGCTGTGCTTTTGTAGCCGGCAAAAAGCGTGTCCCTAATCCAGCTGCTGGAATAATAGCTTTACGAATTTTCACTTACTTTTCCTCCTGTCAATGTCAATCGTGCTTATTGGTTATAGTATAGTAAGTCTTCGATTGAGTATGTACACAAAGTCATGTTGAATCCATTTCTTTTTATAAAGAGTCATGTTGGATTCTGCTTTATCATAACAAAAGATTTTGTATAATTCTATTTTTATCATTTATAATGAAAAGAAAATTAATCACTTATAAATATAATTTTATGTTCCACTTATGTATAGAAAGGAATGGGATTATGAGTTCGTTTTCAGATCACTTACAGCACCAATTTATACATCATTTCCCGTACAGTGATGCACGCTATCGCACGAATGCCCAAGCAGGACTAGACCTTTACCGCACCCATTCATTCTTCATTTTGCACAATGATGAACAGATATTAAACGTTAAAATCGATTCGTTTTATGTTGAACTAAACAAGCAGACGCTCCCTGAAAGTACCTGTTCTTGTCAGCATCGCGGATTTTGTGAACACTGCTTTGCAGCGTTTTTTTATATGTATTCATTAATAGAACCGCTTTCGCCCCTATTCAAAGAATGGCGAAACCATGAAAAGGCAGCTTTGACTATGCTATCTGCCAAACAAGTGTTAAAAAAGCCAAAGGCAACTTTCCAAGAGTGGAAACAAACTTTTGAAGAGCAGTATACGCTTTTTATGCAGGGGCGAAACGAAAATGACCGTTCCATTTATCATGAATATTATCAATATTATTACCGTGCCTTAGTCAAAAAGGCTCCTGAGCATCCATTGCTTTATGCTCTATTTTGTATGTATGGAGCGGTTCATTCATTCAATAAACTATCAGCTCAATTACAGACTCATCTGCTTTCTACTAATATTGAGGAATCATTTGTATATAGTCACGTATACAAAATAACAAATGAAATTTATGCTACCGCTGATTCATTAAAGCAAACGAAATACGATCGGGATGCATTATCTATTATAGAAGACAGCATTCCATACATCCGAGAATTATTGCATAAAGATATGCCTTTACAATATGAGCGTATTGAAATTTATCGCGTTATTTGGCAAAAAGTCTTCACGTTAGAAAGATGGCGAAAAAATGAGGAACGCGAATTAAAAGCCCAGCATGGTTCTTTCATAAATAATACAGCTCTTTCCTATCTTTTATTTCTTCAAGGAAAAGATAGAGAAGCAAAAGAACGTTTGAGCGATGAAACATTACAAATGATTCCCTATCTTATCCCTTGGTTAAATGATTTATTGCACGAAAAAGAAACTGACCGCTTTGCTCAGTGGGGATTTTATATAATGGCCTATATAGGAGATTACGTCCGCACCGTTCCGACTACTTATCAAGGAAGCCGAAACATGGTATCCATGATTGCAAATTTATTTCAGCACTATAAAGACTTAACGAACGATCAAACTTTGTATACCGAAGCATTACAAACGTTACTTCCCTATAGTTTTATTGAGTATAGTGAGTTTTTGTATGCTTCTGACCAATTGAAAAAGTGGGTTGAATTACAGGTGCTTCTTCAGTATGACAGCATCAAATATGACGAGCCAACGATAGAAGCCTTAAAACAAAAAGATGAAAAGCTGGTTATCCCTCTTTATCATCACATGATTTCAAAGCTGATTTATGAAAAAAAGAAAAGCAGTTATCAAGAAGCCTATATCTACTTACAAGAATTAAAGAGACTTTATCTACAAATGAATCGCTCTCTACTATGGGAACATTATATAGAAGAATTAACGATAAAAACAAAAAAACAGCGCGCATTTCAACAACTATTAGAAAAAGGAGATTTACTGAATGTTTGATTTGTTTCACTTAACACTTGAAGTCGAACCTGTACACGATGACTTTTTCCTCTACTGTGTATCACCTAGCGGCCAAATTTTGCTCCCTGATACATGGAAAGATGCGCTGTTTCTATGGCATGAACAGACCTACTATGGAAGCGAAATTACACCGGTTGAGATTAATGGAAAAAAAGGAATTCTTCTTTCTCCATGGCAAATGTTCACTTTCATACAGTCACCTATTCAACAGCATGTGTTGAAACCGGCTTTGTCCGCTTCAGCAGAAGCTTATCAGCAAATTGCAGTCGATATGACAAAAAGGATTATCCAAGGGAAATTTCATTCTCTTCCTTTTAAAAAGCAAATGACTGGCTCGCTTTCACAGGCTGCTGAACAAGAGTGGAGAGCACAAATTAAAGAGAGCCTATTAAAAAAAGAAGGAAAAGACTTTTTAATAAGCATAGAAGGCGAGAGCTATAATCCTCCCTTTGATCTTTCGCTGCGTATTATAGAGCCAACGACTGATGGAGATGTATGGACGGCTGAAACATTCGTGATTCCCCATGATGAAGCCAAAGAACCTTTTATACTGGAAAGAAATCTTCCCAAAGAGTGGCATCACTACGAATCATATATCGCTTACGAACACGAACGATGGAAAGCGTTGGCTCCTACTTTATACCAAAAAGGAGCGTTTATTCAGTCTGTCCTAACAGATGAGGAAGTATGGGAATTTCTAACTCAAGATAGTGCAGCATTGATCAAACAAGGTGTCTCTATCCATTTGCCAAGCTGGTGGGAATCATTAAAAAAAGCCACTATAAAAGTATCTGGCGCCATTGAAAGTACTTCATCCGCATTATTTGGTAAACAAGCTATCAGCAGCTTCCGCTGGTCATTTTCTATTGGCGATCAAACTTTCTCAGAAGAAGAGTTTAGGAAATTAGTCGAACAAAAGCGCCGATTATTATCTATTAACGGCCAGTGGATTCGACTGGATTCTAGATTAATTAAACAAGCGCAGAAAATTGTTAAAGAAGCTAGTAAAAAAGGCGTCTCAATTCATGAAATTTTAAAAACGAAGCTAACCTACATGGCAGACAGTAAAACTGATGAAGAAGAGGTAAAAGTTGAGTTCCAACTCCCGGCTTCTTTTCAATCATTTATTACATCTTTAACGGATTTAGAACGGCTGCCAGAAGTGCTGCCTCCTTTGACATTTAAAGGTGCACTAAGACCTTATCAGCAGCAAGGTGTAAATTGGCTTATGTTTCTGAGAAAGTTTAACTTAGGAGGATGTCTAGCAGATGATATGGGACTAGGCAAAACCATTCAACTAATTAGTTATTTAACAAACATTCATCAGGCACATAGCTTTCCTTCTCTCATCATCTGTCCAACTTCTTTAATCGGAAACTGGGAAAAAGAATTCCAGAAGTTCGCCCCTTCTCTTCGTGTTCATGTTCATTACGGGACAAAAAGAGCCAGCGGAGATGCATTTGAGAAGATATGTGAAAGCACTGACGTTGTGATCACAACGTATCAAGTTGCTCTTTTAGATCTCGAATTGTTGAAAGGGTTTATGTGGAACAGCATTTCCTTAGACGAAGCCCAACATGTTAAGAATCCGCAGACTAAACAGGCAAGAGCCATCCGGCAGCTGCAAGGAAGACACAAAATTGCGCTAACTGGAACTCCCATTGAAAACCGTCTGCTGGAACTATGGTCATTATTTGAATTCATCAATCCTGGTTACTTAGGAACAATCAATTCATTTAAAAATCGATTTGTAGCCGGCATTGAAAAAGGAGAGAAACCTGAACGAACTGTTGAGCTTAAAGCTCTCATTCAGCCTTTCTTATTGAGAAGAACAAAACAAGATAAAAACATCGCCCGCTCACTGCCTGATAAACAAGAACAAAAAGAATATATCCCGCTGACAGCGGAACAGGCTTCACTTTACCAGGAGCTAGTTCAAGAAATGCTTCAAGAAACAGAGGTAAAAACAGGATTTGAACGAAAAGGACTGATTTTGCAAACACTAAATAAGCTAAAATTATTATGCAATCATCCCGCTCTGTACTTAAAGGAAAGTGCAGCAAAACAAACGGTACGGCGATCTCATAAAAATGAAAAAATTATTGAACTCGTAGAGAGCATTCGCACACAGCAAGAAAGCTGTTTAATCTTTACTCAGTATATTGAAACAGGACTCATGCTGCAAAGAACCTTAGAAAAAGAAATCAACGAGCCAGTTTTATTCCTTCACGGAAGTTTGTCAAAAGAACAAAGAGATGAAATGGTTGCCCAATTTCAAGCAAGGAAAAAAGCCATCTTTATCCTTTCTCTTCGCGCAGGTGGAACTGGATTGAATTTAACGGCTGCAAATCACGTTATTCATTTTGACCGATGGTGGAACCCGGCCGTTGAAAACCAAGCAACCGATCGGGCCCATCGAATTGGTCAGAAGAAATTTGTTCATGTTCATAAATTTATTACAAGAGGAACGATTGAAGAAAAAATTGATGAAGTGATCAATCAAAAACAACTTCTAAACAATGAACTCATCCAAGGAGATCAATGGGTCACAGAACTTTCGAATAAAGAGCTACAAGAGCTTCTTGCTTACAGAAATGAATAAGAAAAATTATAAAATGTGTTACACCGTTACCAAAAAGAGGACTTTTTTACTTGTCCTCTTTTTTTATTAGATCATTCGACACAAAAAAATAAGTGCAAATCGTTCTTCAACTACTGATAAAGATACAAAAAACGCGATAAATATCGTTTTTTGAATAAAAAGGTATTTTTATAGCGAAAAAGACCCTTTACTTTCTCTTTAAATTCCAGCATATTTATACATATAATATTTTTGTAATTTAATAGACATATTGGAAAAATAAACACGAAACATTTACATAATTAGGGGGATTTATTAATGAAAAAAAGGCAGCTCGCTTTATCTCTAGGGGCCATTGTTGGCGGAACATTCTTATATCAAGCTTCAGCTGAAGCATCTGCTTCAACTGTTCAAGTGAAAGCTGGAGATACACTTTGGTCATTATCTACCAAATATCATACAACGGTAGAAGCTTTAAAAAGCGTAAATAAGTTATCTTCAAATACAATTCGTATAGGACAAACGTTATCGATTCCTTCTGCTTCAACCTCTCAACCATCTAATAAGGAAGAAAAGCCTTCAGCTCCTGCTACTGGTTCAACCTATAAAGTTCAAAGCGGCGATACCCTTTGGAAAGTGGCTACTCGTTTTAATATGAGCGTAGAAGAATTAAAACGTTTGAACGCTCTTTCTTCCAACATCATTTATATTAACCAAACGTTAAAAGTAAATGGAAGCACCAGCGCATCGACTCCAACTACGAGTAAACCAGCAGAAACTCCTTCTAAGGATGCAAACGGAACTTACAAAGTTCAGCGTGGAGATAGCCTGTCTAAAATAGCTTCGGCATTCCGCATGAGCGTCAGCGAATTAAAACAAATAAACGGATTAACGTCTAATACGATTTATGTAAATCAACAATTAAAGGTATCAAAAAGCAGCCAAACAACTACGCCGACAACAAAACCAAGTACATCTACACCTTCAACTTCTACTGGAACATTAAATGTATCTCAAATGATTTCAGATGCAAAACGTTATATAGGTGTTCCTTACAAATGGGGTGGCACAACTCCTTCTGGTTTTGACTGCAGCGGATTCATTTATTACGTAACGAAACAACAAATTTCTACAACGCGCTATACGACGGCTGGTTATTGGAGTGTATCAACACCCGTAAGTAATCCACAGCCTGGAGACTTAGTGTTTTTTAATACATATTCTAGCGGTCCTACACATATGGGCATTTACCTTGGTAATCGCCAATTTATTCATGCTGGATCTTCTACAGGTGTAACCATTGCAAGCTTAGATAACAGCTACTGGAGCAAACGCTACTTAGGTGCAAAAAGATTTGCTAAATAACTGATAGAAGCTGAGACAAAAGTATGTTAGTTGAAGGAAGATCCGAACGAGTTTGATTCTTGGTGGAAAATCAAACTCGTTCGGATCTTTTCAATGGTAGGGTGGACGCAGGTTTCATATATGTAGGTGCTTCTAGCTGCTGAGTGGAGGGTAAGGCTCATCGGCCGCTCGCGGAAAGCAAAGACTTGCACGGAAATCAACAGCGGTGTAACAAGTCATCCATACCAGCTTATTTATCCCGTTTGTTTGTCTTTAGATTGCATTGATTCAGTTATGCCTCAACCTCTTATATACAGCAAAAAAACCGTTAAATGATTTAACGGCTGAAATAGAGGAATCGTTCGGGGATAGTGAATACTTTAATTTTCTCTCTTGAGAACATAGAAAGAGCCTTGCTCTTAAAGAGGATCTATCTTCCATTACGATAGATAAGGGGAATTAAAACCTTAGCTGAACTAACCACCCCCTTTCATACTAGATAACTTTATTCTTCTTGTTGATTTAAACCAAATGAAGAAGAATCGGATGGCTTTCCACTTAAAAATTTAACCGCATCAGCCACAACGTCGGTCATATATACTCGTTGCTGAAGATTATTTTCAAATGTGCGCGTTTGTACACGCCCTACCACACCTACAACCGCTCCTTTATCACAGTAAGCAGCTGTATTTTCTGCATTTTTTCTCCACAGAGTAATGTTGACAAAATCAGCATCATATTCACCTTCAACATTTCGAAACGTTCGATTAATTGCTAAAGTAATAGTAGATACTGCAATCCCTTCATGGGTATATCGAAGCTCCGGTTTTTTTGTCAGTCTTCCTACAAGAACAATATGGTTAATCATAGTCTACCACTCCAACTGATTGAATAATGGGAATCTTTAAGCTCATTCATGTTATAATATGGATAACCTACTATTTACGCAAAGGAGGAAACATCAATGAAAACATTTAAACTTGTGTCATTTCAATTGGTTGATGATCAAGAAAAGCGTCAGTCTGTCTCACTAACCAACGGCCTTATTATTAATAAAGAAGACGGCGAAAATAACTGGATTTTAGAAGCAGTTATTGATAAGAAATGGTACGATGAATTTCATGTTTTGTTGAAAAATAAACAAAAAGTGACGGTAGAAGCCAAAATTACGAAAGAAACAAATGATCCGGCTACCTTTATGGCTACCGTGGCTTCTATTACTTCAATTGGTGAAAATCGTATTAGTTTGTTGATGAAAGGTGTTTTAAAAGAACGGAGACTTCATTATGCTGAAATGCTCTTAGAGGATTTAATTAACCAAGGGTTATCAGGTCAAGATTTACTTCAACAGTTCAAACTGCAGCTTCGAAACAGACCGGTAAAAAGTACATCTAAAAAATAAGTCAATTCATCTCAAGGTGTCTGGATTTAAAAAAGAGGATTATTGTTTGCGGCCTTTTTCGTTGGTCCATGAGAAGGGTAAAGAAAAGAGAACTCACTGGAGAGGTACCTTTCTTTTTTTCCTAAAAATAAATGAGCACAACTAGAACGTTTGAAGCGATTATCTCTTATGCGAGCGCCTTGCCTTTTCAAATAAAAATTTGTCATTTTTTCACTCCTTTTTTCTTTGTAATTCGTATATTAATGCATTTTTCCCCGTTATTCAACCATTTTTTTCAATATACCGAACAAAAAATAGGATTTTTTTACTATAAAAATCTCTATTTTTGTTCTTTTTTTTATATTCATACAGAAAAATGAATCTTTTTAGAGAAAAAAAGAGATAAAAACAGGTTTTATTCCCTTTATTGCAGAAGATAAAGTGTATATGTTTCATATTGTGCGATTTTGGCATATTAGAAAGAATATGAACTAGATTCGAACAATAAGACATATACTTATCTTTACGAAATTAGGTGATGCATATGAAGGGTTTTGGAGAAAGAATTAAGCATTTCAGACTAAAAAGAGGGTTTTCACAAGAAGAATTAGCAAGCCAATTAAATGTTTCGCGTACAACTATTTCGAAATGGGAATGTTCGAAGCAAACACCTTCCATTTTTGACTTTCTATCTTTATGTAGTTGTTTTCAAGTTACGCTAGACCAACTTATTGAGCCTTCCTCTTACAAACAAGATCATTTACATGATTTCCAACTTCTTTACTTAACAAGAAAACGTGAATCTGATTCACGCGACGACGCAATTTTAAAACTCATAGATAAACAGCCCTCATTGAAAAATTTGCTCTTACAATTTTCATCTCTGTCACCAGCTCTTCAAAAAGAGTTGCTAACGGATATTATACCTTTATTAAAGAAACTTTTTTCTGCTTTGCAGCGCCAATAAAAAAAGCTGCATCAGCAGCTCTTATGTACTATTCTTTTTTATCGCCTAAAGCGAACATAATATCTGTTTCGCAGACTAACTCTCCATCTACAGTTGCGATACCTTTTCCTTTGCCAATAGATCCACGCGCACGTACAATTTCCACCTCTAAACGCAGTTGATCACCAGGTCTTACTTGCTTTTTAAAACGGCAGTTGTCAATGCCTGCAAAAAATGCTAAACGTCCTTGGTTTTCTTCTTTTTTCAGCATAGCTACTGCTCCTACCTGAGCCAAAGCTTCTACAATTAAAACCCCTGGCATCACAGGATAGTCAGGGAAATGCCCGTTAAAAAATTCTTCATTGGCAGATACGTTTTTTAAACCAACTGCTTTTTTTCCCTCTTCCACTTCTAAAATACGATCGACCAATAAAAATGGATATCGGTGTGGAATAATTTCTTTAATTTGTTCAATATCAAGCATAAATAAGTCTCCTTTCAAACCGCATGTAACATACGATACTATTATCAATATACAGAATGCTCAATTGAGAAGCAACTACTTGCTTAAGCTCTGATTCCATTCACCAAGCCCATCATTTGGTCTGCAATTGAAATAGAGCGGGAATTAAACTGATACGCACGTTGAGCAATGGACATATCAGTGAGTTCCTTGCTCAAATCTACATTTGACTGTTCCAATTTCCCTTGCTCTACGCCTGCTGTGTCACGAGCTTTTCCAATCAAATCTGTAAACATATTCGGTTGGTTCATCCCTGCTGAAAAGGCAAATAAATTTTCTCCTTTAGCTTCTAGCATCTGCGGCTTTTGAACATTTGTTAACCCAAGGGTAAATTGTTCAACACCCGTGTTCGTAGTAACCGTTATCGTTCCACTTCCATCAATTTGTATATCTTTGAACGCGTTACTAAAAATAATAGCTTGGCCATTTTCACCCAGCACATCCTGTTCAGACCCGTTTACTAATTTAACATTGTTCGGGCCTTCAGGGCTAAGGTGAAATGAACCATCTCGCGTATATTGTACAGGCTGTTGGGAATCGTTTACGGCAACTTGAAAATAAACGTTTGGATTCGATGCAGCTACATCTAATAGTTTATCTGTATTCTCAAAAGCACCTTGCGTCATATTCAAGCTCGTTTGGTCTAAATAAGCGCCTGTGCCTTGCCGAATTCCGGCTGGTGTAAGCCGCTTTTCTGTTCCCTTATCTTCTTGATTGTTTACTTGTTGATACAGCATATCATTAAATGAAGTATCTCTCGATTTATATCCTGTCGTATTTGTATTAGATAGATTATGACTAATGACATCAAGCTGCTGCTGCAGCTGTCCCATCGTATTGGCGGCTGTTATCATTGTACGGTTCATTCTACTCATCTCCCCTGTTGCTTTTAGCGCACGCGTCCAATTTCATTTGCCGCTTTATCCATGCTTCTATCGTAAGCTTGCATTATTTTTTGGTTTGCTTCAAAAGCTCTGTAAGCCGTTAGTAAATCAGTCATACTTTGAGCAGCATCTACATTGGAACGTTCAACAAATCCTTGCTTTAACTGATAAGAAATTCCTGGATTATTCCTTACTGAAGACAATGGCTGATTGTTCAACGTTTCATACAATCCATTCCCTGCCTTTTTAATCGTTTGTAAATCACTAGCATAAGCAATACCGATTTGTGCAACCTGCTGATTATTTTCCGTTACGTTACCTTGTGAATCTACTATAAAATTTTCACTTTTCAGTTGAATTGGCTGATTATTTGTATTTAATACATAAGCTCCGGTAGACGTAGTTAAAAACCCTTCTTGATCTAATGTAAAATTACTGTTTCTTGTATATTGAGGCGTATTATTAGGGCTTTTTACCACAAAAAATAGTCCGCCCTCTTTTGTAGGCATATGTTGCTCCATCAATGCAATATCAGTTGATTGAGACGTTTGCTGAAGATCACCTTGTGTAAAATTTGGAACTGTTTCTTGCATATACACACCCGTATTAATCGTACCTATGTCCTTTTTGTTCTGAACAGAGATGTTACGGTCAGTGGGTAAATCTTCAGATTCCATTCGCTGCAGTAACATCTCAGGAAATGCCTTTAACGTACCTTGATCTGCTTTAAATCCTGGCGTATTAGCATTCGCTATGTTATTCGTTAATAAGTCAGTTTGACGCTGCTGAGACAGCATACCCGCTGCTGCCGTGTAAAACCCTTTAAACATACTTCATCCTCCTTACAAGTAAACGTTGTTCATTATAGCCGGCTGACAGAGTATAATAGATAAAAGAAGAGACTCCTCTGTATGAAACGAGCCAATAGAGGAGTCTTCATTTATTTAAACAATATTGCGACGAGATAGTTTATCAATATTATCGAGCATAATACCTGTTCCAACAGCTACACAACCCATTGGATTTTCTGCAATTAGCACAGGCACCTTTAATTCTTCCGCTAACAGCTGATCCATACCGTGAAGCAGTGCTCCACCCCCAGTTAAAATAACGCCTCTGTCTATAATATCGGCAGAAAGTTCGGGAGGTGTACGCTCTAATACACTTTTCGAAGCTTGTACAATGACGCTGACAGACTCTCTAAGTGCCTCCTCTACTTCTTCAGAATAAACAGTAACCGTACGAGGTAGGCCTGAAACCATGTCTCGCCCTCGAATGTCCAATTCTTCATTACGAGCTTTAGGAAACACCGTACCAATTTTCACTTTAATTTCTTCTGCTGTACGCTCTCCAATTAAGAGCTTGTATTTTTGCTTAATATACTGCAAAATTTCGGCATCAAAACGATC
Source organism: Priestia aryabhattai B8W22 (assembly GCF_000956595.1). Taxonomy (GTDB): domain Bacteria; phylum Bacillota; class Bacilli; order Bacillales; family Bacillaceae_H; genus Priestia; species Priestia aryabhattai. Next base: position 37,171 of record NZ_JYOO01000022.1, read on the forward strand.
ACCAGCCATCTTAATAGAGGCTGCTGTTACGATATCGCCCATTGAAAGGACAGCCACATCAGTTGTACCTCCACCAATATCTACGACCATGTTTCCGCTCGGCTGAAAGATATCCATTCCAGCGCCAATAGCCGCGACTTTTGGTTCTTCTTCCAAATAAATGGTTTTTCCACCGCTCTTTTCAGCGGCTTCGCGAATTGCTTTTTGTTCAACAGAGGTAATATTCGTTGGACAACAAATTAGAATGCGAGGCTTGGATAAAAAACCTTTTACATTTAATTTGTTAATAAAGTGTTTGAGCATAGACTCTGTAATTTCGAAGTCAGCAATAACACCATCTTTTAAGGGACGAATGGCAATAATATTACCGGGCGTTCTTCCTACCATACGTCTCGCTTCTTCTCCTACTGCTAGCACTCTATTTGTATTTTTATCAATCGCCACAACAGACGGTTCATTTAACACAATTCCTTTGCCTTTAACGTGAATTAAGACGTTAGCTGTACCTAAATCGATACCAATGTCTTTTGCTAACATACCTTAAATCCTCCTTCTATTTACATATCTTTGCATGATAACCATTCTTTTTTCCTAATTTACTATTTTATCACAATTTGTATATGTATGTTGTTATTAGCAAAAATATTTATTATATACCTATTTTATCCAAAAAAATAAAATGCCCTATACTACCTCTATAAAAAAGGCAATATTGGGCATTCTTTTACTTTACAGTTTCTTCTTCCTTTTTGTACTTTAATTTTGTTGCTTCTCCTCCACGCAAATGCCGAATAGATTTATGGTAATCAAGAATTTCTTTTACTTCATTTGCTAATTCAGGATTTATTTCTGGTAGACGCTCTGTTAAATCTTTATGGACAGTACTTTTCGAAACGCCAAATTCTTTCGCAATTACACGAACTGTTTTCTTTGTTTCTACAATATACTTTCCAATCTTGATAGTTCTCTCTTTGATGTAATCGTGCACACTACTCGCCCTCCCCAAATTGGATATGAGAAGTATCCAAGGGAATGTATATATTATCCCTTTTCTAACATTCTCTTTATAGGTTTGTAACAGTTTATTAGCTTGTGTGCAGATATATGCTAGAAAAGTCAGTAAGGACAAGTGATTTCTTATATTTTTTTGAAAATTTAGTGTTTTTTATTTACTTTTTTAACATAATGCATCTCATTTTAGAAAAATTCATAAAAAAAGAAGCTCGGTTTTATCCAGCTTCTTTTCGTATTTATAGCCTTGCCTTATGCATTTGGTTTAGACGTATCTGTTGAAGGTTGTTTTGAATCTTTATCTTCTTTAGTCTTTTCATCAGATGATTTTTCGCTATCCTTTGATTCTTCAGAAGAAGAATCGTCTTTTGGTTCTGTCACTTCAGCTGCTTTGACTTCTTTGATAGAACTAACAGATTTTCCAAAATAACTGCTTGGATTAATTGCTACACCATCTTTACGAACTTCAAAGTGCACATGTGTTTTTGCTTCTTGATTATATAAGCTTTTTCCAGCTTTTGCGATCGTTTGGCCTTGTTTAACAATATCTCCTACTTCTACATCGGCTTTCTCAAGAGATTGATACTGTGTTACTAAACCATCTTTGTGATCAATTTCTACTACATAACCTAGTAAAGGATCTTTTGTTGCTTTTGTTACTGTACCGCTAGCTGCTGCTACAACATCAAATGATTTATCTCCCTTAACAGCTAAGTCAACACCTGTGTTTGGATGATACGTATTGTTGTAGAAAACTAGTGCTTCTTCTTGTTGTTTTTCAGATGCTTGATCGTCGTAGAAAGGCTTTTTCACGATAGCTGATGCTTCACTAGCAACTGGCATTTTTAAATTTTCAAGCGAGGCATTTACCTCTACAGCTTCGTCTCGATAAGCCGTACCGTCTTGGCTATAGCCGCTTTTGTCTTCTTTGCTAATATCATTTCCATTAGCTTGAAACCAAAGGACTGCTGTAAGAATAATTGCTGCACTCGCTAAATAGATAGCCGGGAACACCCAACGCTTTCTAACTAATTTTTGAACTTTCGATTTTGGAGAAGTACGTTTCTTTTCTTCCTCTCTCATATATCATCACCTCAGCAATCAGTCTGAACACAATTGAATGAATATATACACAGCGATAAAAAATTTTTTCGATTATTTTTCAACAGATGAATCTAAAATATACATTTTATTTAAAAAAAGTGAAAAACATAAAAAAAGACCCTGCTATAAGGGTCTTTAAATTAGCGTTTAGCTGTCAATTGTGCAACAAACTGATCGTTAGGGGTAATCGCAACACCTGTATAATAATGAGTAACAATATCTTTATACGTTTTTCCTTCTAGTGCCATACCATTTGCTCCGTACTGACTCATCCCAATACCATGCCCATATCCTTTTGTGTTGATGACAATATCATTACCTTTTTTTGTCCAATGAAAGTCGGCTGACGATAAACCCAATTTTTCCCGAACATCTTTTCCCGACAGTTCTTTACCGTTTATCTTTACGTAATCTACGCGCTGCCCGGGCGTTCTAGAGACGATTTCACCTACTGATCCACTGTTTGTTAATTTCACTCCAAGCCTCTGTTCAAAGCTAGCAACAGACATTACTTTCTGATTTGTAAATTCAGGAGACTTTTTATCCCATGGACTAGCTACACTTTTTAGATAAGGAATAGAATTCTTCCAATACGCTTCTGAATTTTCAGTGTAACCATTGCTGGTAGAAAAGAACGTAGCATTAATTGGCTTATTTTTATACGTAAGAATTTGACCTTGGGTGTCCTTCACTGCTTCTTGAATTTTTTTGATTTTCCAATCATAGTCTTTGTTCCATCTGCTTCTTAGCTCATCTTTATTTAAATATACTTGGTACTCTACGGTATCAGTCACATCCGCTCCTTGGGGAAGATGACTATTTCCATTCATCATAGTTTGCACAATATAGGTTCTGGCTGCCAAACTTTGAGCCTTAAGTGCTTCAAGTTCAAAAGTAGCAGGCATTTCAGCTGCTACTACCCCGACAAGATAGTCTTCGAGCGGCAGTTTTTCTACTTTTTTCGTTTCCGTACGATAAACATTGACGTCAAGAGGAGACGCTGTCACTTTTTGTAGTTTTTCGTTTTTTGGGGTCTGTTTGACATTTTCATGTAGCTTTCCATCTGTCTTTTCAGTAAAAGGAACAACGAGAAGGGTTGGGATGAGTAACACAACGAAAAAAAAGATGACTCCTAGTACGACGATTGGCTTTGCTTGTTTCATGAACGCCTAGCCTCCATATCTATTATTTTGACAAGGAAAACCTATATCCCTATATTCCATATGTATGGAGATGGACAACCTTTTATGACAGCAAACCGGCCATAAGGGTCGTCCAACGACAAAAAAAGCATCTCGCTACGAGATGCTTTTTTATGACATATTTACTTGACGTCTGAAGCCTGTTGAGTTTGTTCTACTTGCTTTGTTTCGTCATTTACACGTTCAATATCAGCGCCTAAAGCGGCTAATTTATTGTGGAAATTCACATAACCACGATCAAGGTGTTTTAATTCCGTTACACGCGTATAGCCATCTGCTACAAGTCCTGCTAATGTTAACGCTGCTGCTGCACGAAGATCTGTTGCTGCTACTTCAGCGCCTTGTAGTTGAGAAGGTCCGTTAATAATAACAGAGCGTCCTTCAATTTTAATATCAGCGTTCATGCGGCGAAACTCTTCTACGTGCATAAAGCGGTTTTCAAAAACTGTTTCTGTAATCATACTTGTGCCTTCTGCTGCTAATAATAATGCCATCATTTGAGATTGCATATCCGTAGGGAACCCTGGATGAGGCATTGTTTTAATATCTACTGATTTTAGCTTTTCAGGTCCTACAACACGTAAGCCGTCGCCTTCTTCAGTAATTTCAACACCCATTTCTTCCATTTTAGCAACAAGTGAACTGATGTGCTCTGCTACTGCACCGCGTACAAGTACGTTTCCACCTGTAATAGCTGCTGCTACCATGAATGTTCCAGCTTCGATGCGATCTGGAATAATTGCATGTTCTGCACCATATAATTTATTAACACCTTCAATACGGATCGTACCAGTTCCTGCACCGCGAACTTTAGCGCCCATTGCGTTTAAGAAGTTTGCTAAGTCGACAATCTCAGGTTCTTTTGCTACGTTTTCCATAATTGTAGTGCCTTCCGCTAATGCTGCTGCCATCATAATATTTTCTGTGGCACCTACACTTGGGAAGTCCAAATAAATTTTAGCACCTTTTAATCGGCCTTCAACTTTTGCATCAATAAAACCATTTCCTACTTGAACCTTAGCACCCATTGCTTCAAAGCCTTTAAGATGCTGATCAATCGGTCTTGATCCAATCGCACATCCACCAGGTAAAGCTACACGAGCCTCACCCATACGCGCTAATAAAGGACCCATTACAAGTACTGAAGCGCGCATTTTTCTTACATATTCAAAAGGTGCATCTGTTTTTAACTCTCTTGATGCATCTACAACTACACGATTTGTTTCAAAATCTACTTCTGCATTCAGATGTCTTAAAACTTCGCCAATCGTAAATACATCGGAGAGAGCTGGTACATCATTTAGAATTGTTTTTCCTTCACTAGCTAATAAGGTTGCAGTGATAATAGGTAAAACGGCGTTTTTTGCTCCTTCAACTTTAACTGTACCGCTTAATCTATTTCCACCGCGGACGATGATTTTTTCCAAGGTATTCCCCTCCGCGTCCATTTTCTCTATATTAATATTCAGACGTAATGATAGGTGTGCCAACAACTATGGTTGTTTGACCGCCCATTCTTGTCTTGCGTAATGCAATTTGTAAGTTCATTTCCTGCTTTTTCGTTTGAAGAGCTTCTTTCCACAGTCCAGTATATGCTGAAACAGAGGTAAATGACTCTTCCACTAGAGATTCCACTGGTTTAGCATTGAAAGCTCGTAATAGGTCTTGAATTTCAACAGACAAAACACTTTCCATCTTATCATTGATTTCCCCCGTTGCACAAGAGAAAATTATGGGTTCTGATAGGAAAATTTTTTCATAATTTGTCTGAAATACATTTTGAAAATGGGTCATATTTTTTCTTTTAAACCTTGTCCCGTTACATGATACGATATGTACGCATTGCTGTGTTCATCGATCGCATAAGTTAACAGAATGACTTCGTTCACATCTTCACTTTTGCGTGTACCTATTGCTTTCCATAGGTCTCTTTCCCTCTTCACTTCCCATTTAAAACCTCTAAAATTACTTTTGATACTTTTAGCTTGCGAATAAAAGGTTTTTTGGTCAGTAACAGCTTTTACTTCTTCTCTTGCATACAACGATACTTCCGTTAACGAAACATGCTGCTTATTTAAGGTGTGAACAATCTTCTCAATAGTAGTTTCATTGTTTTGGGCATTGCTCACATAACTTCCATGATATACGAATAAACCAGTAATGAAAATAGCCAAAAAGACACTAATTTTTTTAAACATTTCGCCACTCCCTCTCCGTACTCATCAGTCTTTCCAGAAGGCGATGATGCATACATGAAAAGGGTCGTCATATTTAGACATAGCGACATACATTAGCGTATAAATTCGTATATCTTCAATGAATGGACGTCTATTTTATCATAGACTCATAGCTTGCCAATCATTGAAAAAATGAGGGAATGCGCTGTGACCAAAATAAATAATCCAAAAAGAAATTACTTACTGTTGATGAAATCGTAATGGTCAATAAAATAAGCATTAATTTTGCTTGAAACACATGATTAGGTTTCATCAGCTTTTCAATTTGAAAGCCTTGCAAAGCATACCAAGTAATCACAATAAAAATCAAATGTGAAATCATGGTTAGTAACGTTTGCTGCTCAATTCCTCCAAACAATAAAAGCACTCCTTTTAAACACCATATGAAAAGAAGAGACGATCATCGTCTCTTCTTTTCATATTAAAGCACACTTATGCAAATTCGTAAACGGTAACATGAAAAACATTTATTTTATTCCCTATTTTAAGATCCTTTTCCATTATTAGGAGAAATAAAGAAGATGGATACGTTTAGTTAAATGAAATATGTAATCATAGACGAATGCTATTTACTCTTCCTCTTTTATATAATAGAGCAAAAAAGCCCTCTCATTCGTTTGAGAGGGCTTTTTTTTAGAACTTACGTTGACTAATATCTAAACGATTGACTGCGCGTTTTAAGGCAATTTCAGCACGCTTAACATCAACGTCGTCTTGTTTGCTATCAAGGCGCATTTCAGCGCGCTTTCTCGCTTCTTCTGCACGAGCTACGTCAATCTCTTCAGCTGTTTCAGCAGCCTGTGCAAGAATTGTTACTTTGTCAGGTCTTACTTCAAGAAATCCTCCGCTAACAGCCACAAGTTCTGTACTGCTTGCTTTCTTCAAGCGGACGGCTCCAATTTGTAAAGGAGCAACCATCGGAATATGGCCATGTAAAATACCAAGCTCACCGCTCTGTGCTCGGGTACTTACCATTTCCACTTCTGATTCGTAAACTGGGCCATCAGGAGTCACTACACTGACATGGATTGTCTTCATTTAAAAAACCTCCTATGTCCCTTAAATTAAACTTCTACTCCCATACGTTTCGCATTTTCAATAACTTCTTCAATGCGACCAACTAAACGGAATGCATCTTCAGGTAAATGATCGTATTTACCTTCTAAGATCTCTTTAAATCCTTTAACAGTTTCTTTTACAGGAACATAAGAACCTTTTTGACCTGTAAATTGTTCTGCTACGTGGAAGTTTTGAGACAAGAAGAATTGAACGCGACGAGCACGTTGTACAACAAGTTTATCTTCATCAGATAACTCATCCATACCTAGGATTGCAATGATATCTTGTAACTCTTTATAACGCTGTAACGTTTGTTGAACTTGACGCGCAATTGCATAATGCTCTTCTCCAACAATTTCAGGAGATAAAGCACGAGATGTAGATGCTAATGGATCTACCGCAGGGTAAATACCCATCTCTGATAATTTACGCTCTAAGTTTGTTGTTGCATCTAAGTGAGCAAATGTTGTCGCTGGAGCTGGATCCGTATAGTCATCGGCTGGTACGTAAATCGCTTGAATCGATGTTACAGAACCTACGCTTGTTGACGTGATACGCTCTTGAAGCTGACCCATTTCCGTCGCTAATGTTGGCTGATAACCTACTGCTGATGGCATACGGCCAAGTAATGCCGATACTTCTGAACCCGCTTGTGTGAAACGGAAGATATTATCGATAAAGAATAATACGTCTTGACCTTGTTCGTCACGGAAATATTCTGCCATTGTTAATCCTGTTAATGCAACACGCTGACGTGCACCAGGCGGCTCATTCATTTGTCCAAATACCATAGCCGTCTTCTTAATAACACCAGAATCTGTCATTTCATGGTATAAGTCATTACCTTCACGTGTACGCTCACCTACACCAGCGAATACCGAAATACCGCCGTGCTCTTGAGCAATGTTATTGATTAACTCTTGAATTAATACTGTTTTACCTACACCGGCACCACCGAATAGACCGATTTTTCCACCTTTAATGTAAGGAGCTAATAAGTCTACTACTTTAATACCTGTTTCAAGAATTTCAGCTTGTGTAGATAGATTTTCGAACTTTGGTGCTTGACGGTGGATCGGATCACGACGTGCACCTGCATCGATTGGGGCGTCTAAGTCGATTTTTTCACCTAATACGTTAAATACACGACCTAACGTAACGTCACCAACTGGTACTGAGATTGCTGCACCTGTATCTTCTACTTCTAATCCACGAACTAAGCCGTCAGTGGATGACATTGCTACTGTACGAACTGTGTTATCACCTAAGTGAATCGCAACTTCTAATGTTAATTCGATTGCAACTTCACTTGCACTGCTCGGTTTATGTGAAATTTTAAGGGCGTTATAAATTGCCGGAAGGTGTCCGTTGTCAAACTTTACGTCTACAACTGGACCCATGATTTGAGTAACGCGTCCTTTTGTCATCGTGTTCCCTCCTAACTTGCTTTTCCATTAAACTTTCTATTCTAACGCTGCCGCTCCGCCAACAATTTCCGTAATTTCCTGGGTAATTGCCGCTTGACGTGCACGGTTATATGACAATGTAAGATTATTGATAAGATCTTTTGCGTTGTCTGTTGCACTTTTCATCGCTGTCATACGAGCAGCATGCTCACTTGCTTTTCCATCAAGCAGGCCACCGTAAATTAAACTCTCTGCATACTGAGGAAGTAGTACTTCTAAAATCTCTTCTTGTGATGGTTCAAATTCATAACCAACAAGTTTACCAGAAGGTTGAAGATCTGTTAGAGGCAATAGCTTCTTCTCCGTCACTTCTTGTGAAATCGTATTGATAAAGTGATTGTAGTATAAGTAAAGTTCATCAAATGTACCGTCCGCAAACATTTGAACTGTTTGTGAAGCAATCCCTTGAATGTCAGCAAAAGCTGGCTGATCTGCTAAGCCTGTGATTTCAAGCAAAACCGGAATACCGCGTTTTACGAAGAAATCTCTCCCTACTCGTCCAATTGCAATCACACCGTATTCATCAGGTGATTGATGGCGTTCTTCAATAGCTTGAGATACTTTTCGCAAAATATTACTGTTATATGCTCCTGCTAGACCGCGATCTGAAGTGATTACGATATAACCAGTTTTCTTCACGCTGCGTGCAGTTAACATTGGATGTGAAGCGCCTCTGCTGCCTAGGGCTACGCTTGAGACTACCTCTTGAATTTTTTCCATATATGGAACAAACGATTTTGCATTTTGTTCCGCTCTATTCAGCTTTGCAGCTGAAACCATTTCCATTGCTTTCGTAATCTGGCTCGTTTTTTTCGTCGATGTGATTCGAGTTTGTATATCACGTAATGATGCCAAAGGTTTCACCACCTTGTTTTAGAAGATCACGTGGTATGAAAGGTGAACATTTGTTCACCTTCACCTTATTGAAAGATTGTCTTAACATACCATGCTGACAATATATTATTCAGATGCAATAAATGTTTTCTTGAATTCTTCAAGTGCTGATTCGAATACGCCAGCTTCAGGAAGGCCGCCAGTTGCACGGATTGATTCAAGTACTTCTTTACGGTTTGATTCTAACCATGTTAAGTACTCGTCTTCAAAGCGTGTAATATCTGATACTGGAACATCATCTAAGAAGCCTTTTGTTAATGCGTAAAGCACAGCTACTTGTTTTTCTACACGAAGCGGTTTGTGTAAACCTTGTTTTAAGATTTCAACTGTACGCGCTCCTCGATTTAATTTTGCTTGAGTTGCTTGGTCAAGATCAGAACCGAACTGAGCAAACGATTCAAGCTCACGATAAGATGCAAGGTCTAGACGCAGTGTACCTGCTACCTTTTTCATCGCTTTAATTTGTGCAGATCCCCCTACACGTGATACAGAAAGACCAGCATTAATCGCAGGACGTACGCCTGAGAAGAATAGATCTGACTGTAAGAAAATTTGTCCGTCTGTAATCGAAATTACGTTCGTTGGGATATAAGCAGATACGTCTCCTGCTTGCGTTTCAATAAATGGAAGAGCTGTTAATGAACCTCCGCCTTTTGCGTCCGATAACTTTGCCGCACGCTCTAATAAACGAGAGTGCAGATAGAATACATCCCCTGGATACGCTTCACGACCTGGAGGACGGCGTAATAGTAATGAAAGTTCACGATAAGCTGATGCTTGTTTTGTTAAATCATCGTAAATAACAAGTACGTGCTTACCGTTATACATAAACTCTTCACCCATTGTTACTCCAGCGTATGGTGCTAAGAATAATAGTGGAGCTGGTTGTGAAGCTGATGCTGTTACAACGATTGTGTAATCTAGAGCACCGTGTTTACGTAATGTCTCTACTACGTTACGAACTGTTGATTCTTTTTGGCCAATCGCTACATAGATACATACCATATCTTGATCTTTTTGGTTTAAGATTGTATCGATTGCTACCGATGTTTTACCCGTTTGACGGTCACCGATAATTAACTCACGCTGTCCACGACCGATCGGCACAAGTGCGTCAATCGCCTTGATACCTGTTTGAAGCGGCTCATGTACTGATTTACGATCCATAACGCCAGGTGCAGCACCTTCAATTGGACGTGTTTTTGTTGTTTCTACTGGGCCTAAGCCGTCTACTGGCTGACCTAATGAGTTAACAACACGACCGATTAACTGCTCTCCTACTGGAACTTCCATGATGCGTCCTGTACGGCGAACTTCGTCACCTTCACGAATTTCCGTATATGGTCCTAAAATAATGATACCTACATTGTTTTCTTCTAAGTTTTGTGCCATTCCCATGACACCATTTGAAAATTCAACCAGTTCTCCAGCCATGACATTGTCGAGGCCATGAGCACGTGCGATACCATCCCCAACTTGGATAACAGTACCTACATCACTCACTTTAATCTCAGACTGATAGTTTTCAATTTGCTGCTTGATCAGCGCACTAATTTCTTCAGCTTTGATGCTCATGAATTTCACCCCTATCTACGATCTGTGTGCAAGAAGTCCTCGGTGGATCGTTTCTAATTTGCTGCTAATGCTGCCATCATAGATACGATTACCAATGCGAAGCTTCACGCCGCCGATTAGGCTTTTATCTACTACATTTGAAATATTTAACGTATGTTTTCCAACTTTTGAAGCAAATGATTGCGAGATTGCTCTTTTCTCATCTGCGCTTAAAGGTTTGACAGAATAAACAGTTGCATCTGCCACGCCACGTACTTCGTTCGCTAGGAAACGATACTCTTGTACCATTTGGCTAACAATTTGAATGCGGTGACGCTCTAATAATAGAAGAACCGTATGTTGAACAGTTGGTGAAAGTTCAGCAAATGCCTCACTTACAAACTGTTTTTTTCGCTCAATTGTAATTTTTGGATGAGTTAATACATCCATTAATTCAGGTGTTTTAGCAAACACCTCTTCAACGATTTGTAGCTGGTCTTGCATTTCATCGATCATCTGTTTTTCTGTTGCTAATTGAAAAAGAGCTAGTGCATAGCGCTTGGCTACAGCTGGTTGACTCATCGTACATCCCCTACTTCTTGGATATATTCATGAATTAACTTCTCTTGATCTTGTTCAGAAAGTTCTTTTTCAATAACTTTCGACGCAATTAAAACAGATAATGAAGCAACTTGCTCACGTAACGCAGCAACTGCTTGATCTTTTTGCTGTTCGATTTCTTGTTTTGCTGCAGCTTTTAGACGCTCAGACTCTTCGCGTGCTGCCGCAATGATTTCTTCTTTTTTATCTTCTGCAGACTTTCTAGCGTTTTCCATCATTACTTGCACTTCTTGACGAGATTGCTTTAAGATTTCACGCTGCTCTTCAACAAGCTTCTTCGCTTCCTCATTTTGCTTTTCTGCTTCATCAATCTCACCGGCAATATGCTCTTCACGTTTTTTCATGATTCCCATTACAGGACCAAACGCGAATTTTTGAAGTAACGCAAGTAGGATAAGGAACATCACTAATTGGAAAAGAATATCTCCACCATTAATGCCTGCTGCTCCTAACACAAACATGTTCGACACGGCCATGTTCACTCCCTTCAGAGACTCCACATATATAATTTACTTCTTAAAGACATAAAGTAATGGCGAAGGTTCTTTTGAATGATCTTCGCCACATGTAACACATTATTATTTACCTTGTACCATGAATGCAATAACTACGGCGATAATTGGAAGCGCCTCAACTAAGGCAACCCCAACGAACATCATTGAAGTTAATGTACCACGTGCTTCTGGTTGGCGAGCTGTGCCTTCAATCGTCTTAGAAACGATAAGACCGTTACCAATACCAGCACCTAGTGCCGCTAAACCAATCGCAATTGCAGATGCTATTAAACCCATTTTATAAAGTCCTCCCTTAATATATATGATTTTGTTTAACTAAGTTTTGTTTTGTCCAAATTGGGTATTACTTGAACAAAGCTTTATAAATTAATGGTCGCTACTCACTTTGTGAGATAAATAAACCATCGTTAACATTGTGAAAATGAAGGCCTGAATTGCGCCTACAAAAATACTGAATCCTTGCCATAAAAGCATTGGGATAGCAGCTCCAATTGTACCTAGGAAGCCTGTTGTTGCTAAACCAGCTAGCAAGCTTAACAAAATTTCCCCAGCATAAATATTACCGTAAAGACGAAGGCCAAGCGTTAACGTATTGGCAAACTCCTCGATAATCTTAAGCGGGAATAAAAATGCCATTGGCTTGAAGTAATCTTTCGTGTATGCAGAGAAACCTCGCATTTTAATACCATAATAATGTGATAGTACAACTACCATAACGGCTAACGTCAGCGTAATTGCTGGATCAGCGGTTGGCGATTTCCACCATAAGTTATGGTCAATCACGATGGCAAATGGAAGACCCAACATATTTGACACAAAAATGTACATAAGTAAAGTTACACCTAGCGTCAAAAAGCGGCCACCTGTTTTCCAATCCATATTGCTATTAACGAGTCCTTTAACAAAATCTAAGACCCATTCAATAAAGTTTTGTGCACCGCTTGGCTTCATAGCAAGAGTACGAGTACATAAAACTGCAATTAAGAATACAATAACAGAAGCTACGGTAACCATAAGCAAGTTACTTTGACTAAAAGTAAGGCCTAGAAACTCTATAGTTGGTGATTCATGACCCAACTGTGTTCACCTCTCTTTCTATCTTCTACGCATATTTTGAACAACTAAATCTATGATAATGACAACATAATACGTCATTAATCCCACAACTACACTAATAATATGAAAGGTTTTTGGATAAGAGATGGTAATCACAACTGCGAGAGCAGCTGTTGCAAATCTTACAACAGTCCCAATTGAACGAGGCTTTTTCCCCTCATCCAACGCCTGTCCAAACTGCTCAAACTTTCTTACTAAGTTCCACAAATTATACAAACTCAGGGCGGTTCCTAAAATTAAACCTGCAAAAACAGCCTTATAACTTGTAAATCCCCAGCCGAGAACGTATAATGCTAACAAATACAATATGTATGAACGAAGTCTTGGAAAAACGTGCTGCAAATCCTGCATGAATTATTAATCTCCTGAAAAAAAATGGTGGACTGTTCGCAGCATCATAAAAACACCTGCTGCTAGCCCTGAAAGAAGGCCTAAAATCAAAAATAGTGGTTCGGTGTCAAGCCATTGATCAGCCCATCTTCCAGAGAATAAGCCAATTAAGACTGAACCTGCTAACTGTGATAGAATGATTGACACTAATGCCATCGCTTGCAAAGGATGACGGTTGCGATCTTTCATAAACTCATACCCCTTTTGCAAAATTTTCTTTTTTCCGAATTCTCTATCGTTTTCATAGCTCAATATATGATAGGAAGGCAAAAAAAATTGACTAAAAAAGGTAAAAACAGCTAATAAAATGCGCAGAAATATCAACGGTTTTCACAGGTTGAAAACCTTATCATTTATATTCCCTGTAAGCATACAATAGCGTATATTTAATGTCAATGTGTTTAAGCTAAAAACTTCACAATCTCTTCTTATTGTTCACATTTCTGCCACACATAAAACCTCTTTAAATGAAAACATTTAAAGAGGTTCATTCAATCGTTATTGTACTGTGTACAACCTGCTCTTGTCTATGCTTTTTCACAAATGCAAATATTTGGTACACTCCCGGTACAAGCGATTCATCAATCGTTATTTTTCGCTTTCTCATGCCTCTTTCTACATCCACGTCAACATCTAAATACGATACAAACTGTAAAGACTGCTTATCAAAAAGAGCGACGCCTAACTGATCTGCTCCTTCAGGCAAAAACAGTTCATAGCTATACGTATTTTTCTCTTTTTCCGCTGCTACTTGCAATCCCATGACACGAGGATAATCTGGAATGCTAATCATGTACATATAAGGAAGCGAAAATGTTTCACGTGAATCATTTATTTCCAAATATCCGTCATATATACCTTTATTTTTAAAACGGGGCTGCACCGATAAAGTGACAGCTATCTCTTTTGTCTGATGGGGTAGCACCGTGACGGGTAATGGAACATCCCAGTTCACTCCTTCATCCCTTTTCGGAACGTTTAAACGGTACGTTTTTGCTTTATCAGACTGGTTATCAATTTTAAAAGATAAAACTTTCTTTGATGGACGCGTAAAAATACCAAAAGATAAAGAAGATGGATAAAATAAAGATTCTGCTGTGACGGCTTTTGCTATTTGAATTCTTCCCGCTCCTTGTTCATATACGCGATACGTTTGACCGTTTAGCTGCTGCATTACTTTACTGGTGTTCATCAATGAAGCTTTGACTTGTTCAGGAGACCATTTAGGGTGAGCTTGTAAAATCAGCGCACATGCTCCAGCTACATGGGGCGCAGCCATACTTGTGCCATGCATGCGTTCATACCCTCCAGGAACTGTACTATTAATGAAGTAACCTGGTGCGACGACGTCTGGTTTGATTCCCCAAGTAGTCGTTACAGGCCCTCTTGAACTGAAAGATGTGAGCAAGTCTTGCACCACTTGCTGGCCAGTGCGTAAGTACGGTTGTTGAGACTCTATATATTGACTAATGGTATCACCGCTTTTTTTACTTACCCATATCACTGGAATATTTACTGACTCTTTTAGTTTACCGATTATACTTCTTTCGGTCGGACTATATAAAATAACGGCTTTTGCTCCCGCCTGTTCAGCTTGTTTAATCTTTTTTTCAACCGCATTTCCCTCTGTTTTTAGCAAAATGACGTTACCTAACGCATGCTTTTGCTCTTTAGAGTATTGTTCATTTATTACACGCAGCGTTTGATTAAACGTCCATGGGCGCGACCCTTCTACCGGCGCCATCATAATTTTTTCTTTATTAAATCCGATTGTTAGAAATTGAACTGTTGTCGGGGAAACAGAAGCGCCAACCGAAATAGCTTTTCCCGCTGTACCTGGAGAACCCACGGTCCATAAACCTGGACCTGAATTGCCGCTAGATGTAACCGTTACAATTCCTTTTTCAACAGCTCGATCTAACGCTAAGCTTGTTGGTAAATCGGGGCCATTCACATCATTTCCTAATGATAAATTAATAATATCTACATCATCTTGAATTGCTTTTTCGATAGCTAGAATAACACTTTCAGACGTTCCAGCTCCCCCAGGTCCAAGAGCTCGGTATGCGTAGATTTCCGCTTGGGGTGCTACGCCTTTAATATTCCCATTCGCTGCAATAATACCAGCTACATGAGTACCGTGCAGAGTCGGTTCTCCTTGCTCACGAGTGGTTTCCATCGGTTCATAATCTTCATCTATTACATCGTACCCTCCTCTGTAGGTTTGTTTTAAATCAGGGTGAGAATAATCAACCCCCGTATCGATAACGCCTACTTTGATCCCTTTTCCTGTTAAGCGCTGATTATGAGTATCAAATAAGCCTCTTACCTGTTCTGAACCAATGAACGTTACGCTATTTTCTTCTGTAACCTGATAGTTTTTAATAGAATGTGAACTAATAATAGATGGATTCCCGGATATTTTTTTCAAATCCGAGATGGAGCCGTTTAATGAAAGTCCTGTAAATACCGTGTGAAATTCGCTCTTAATCTTTATATTAGGATAATTTTTTTGTAGCTGACTTTTAAATTTCGTGAATTTTTCTTTTTCAATCATCACAATGATTGATTTTTTCTGATGATTCATTTCTTGTTTTATAGAAGGAAATATTGGATTGAGCGACATTTGCCCTCCCCCACTTCCCAATATAAAGCTAATCATTAACCATTTAATCCACATAAAAAAACACCTCTCACACTATCGTGTCTCAAAGAGACACTTTTCATGTGAAAGGTGTTTAGAAATCTTACGAAAGCGGATTAAAAGCTTCCGGTTTGTTTTCACGGCGGTTGAAATAGTAGCTAATAGCATCACAAATGCGTTTAGAAGCTAAACCGTCTCCGTAAGGATTCGATGCTTGTGACATTTGCTTATATACGTCTTCATCTATTAACAGCTCTTTTGCTAGCGTATAAATCGTTTCTTCTTCCGTGCCTGCTAGTTTGAGCGTTCCTGCTTCAATTCCTTCCGGTCGCTCTGTTGTATCGCGAAGTACCAATACAGGTACGCCTAATGAAGGCGCTTCTTCTTGAACACCGCCCGAATCTGTCAAAATAATATGAGCGCGCTCAGCGAAGTTATGGAAGTCAATTACATCTAACGGTTCAATTAAATGAATGCGCGGGTCATTTCCTAAGATGTCATTTGCTGTTTCTCTAACTACTGGATTCAAATGAACAGGATACACAACTTGCACATTTTCATGTTCATCCACAATACGTTTAACAGCACGGAACATATTTTTCATTGGTTCGCCTAAATTTTCGCGGCGATGTGCCGTTAACAAAATAAGACGATCATCTCCCAATTTCGTTAACACTTCATGCTCATATGTCTCTTTTACTGTTGTTTTCAACGCATCGATAGCTGTGTTACCAGTGACAAAGATTCGCTCTTCTTTTTTGTTTTCCGCTTGCAAATTAGCTGCAGACTTATCTGTTGGAGCAAAGTGCAAATCAGCGAGAACACCTGTAAGCTGACGGTTCATTTCTTCCGGATATGGAGAATATTTATTCCATGTGCGCAAACCTGCTTCAACATGCCCGACCTGAATTTGATTATAAAAAGCTGCTAGCCCAGCAATAAACGTCGTAGTTGTATCACCGTGTACAAGTACGATGTCCGGCTTTACTTTTTTCATTACGTCGTCCAAGCCTTCTAATCCTCTAGTCGTTACGTCCATAAGAGTTTGGCGATCCTTCATAATGTTCAGGTCATAGTCAGGCTGAATGTCAAAGATGCTCAATACTTGGTCTAACATTTCACGGTGCTGAGCCGTTACTGTAACAATTGCTTGGAACTCTTCTGGTCGCTTTTTAAGCTCTAATACTAGAGGAGCCATTTTAATTGCTTCTGGTCTTGTCCCGAATATCGTCATTACTTTAATTGGCTGCTTCATGTTCATCACCCAAATCTACAAATTATTTTGTACCGAATAAACGATCCCCTGCATCACCTAAACCTGGAACAATATATCCATGGTCATTTAATTTTTCATCTAATGCTGCAATGTAAATATCTACGTCAGGGTGTGCTTCTTTTACAATTTCCACGCCTTCAGGAGCAGCAATTAAACACATAAATTTAATGTTTTTAGCGCCTCTTTTTTTCAGAGAGTTGATTGCTTCTACAGCTGACCCTCCTGTTGCAAGCATAGGATCTACTACAATAAAGTCACGCTCTTCTACATCATTAGGTAGCTTTACATAATATTCAACAGGCTGTAATGTTTCTGGATCACGATATAAGCCAACGTGTCCAACTTTAGCAGCTGGCATTAGTTTTAAAAATCCATCTACCATGCCGATACCAGCACGAAGAATTGGAACGATACCAAGCTTTTTCCCTGCAATAACTTTTGACTTTGTTTTGCAAACCGGTGTTTCAATTTCAACATCTTCTAGCGGTAAATCACGTGTCGCTTCAAAAGCCATTAAGCTTGCCACTTCATCAACTAATTCACGAAACTCTTTCGTTCCCGTTTTTACATCGCGTATGTAAGTTAATTTGTGTTGAATAAGCGGGTGATCAAATACGTATACTTTGCCCATTGATATCTCTCCTTATATATAAAGATGTACACATTAAAATACCATTCAACGAATTGAATGGTACGTACTAGTAAAAACATATCTCTTGCTAATTAAATTTATACATTGCATTCATTTTACAGAAAAAAGTTTTTGAGTTCAAGCATTATTCAAAAAATGATTGAATTGCTACCACTTTCTCCATAAAAAAAACAGGCACAAAGGCCTGTCTCTCTTAAAGTGATTTATACATTTCAAACTTGCTTGTTAAAGCTTCAACGCGTGTTTTAGCTTCAGCTAGTTTTTCTTCATCTTCAATATTTTTAAGCGTTAATCCAATGATAGAAGCAATTTCATCCATCTCTTCTAAGCCAAATCCGCGAGTTGTAACCGCAGCTGTACCAATACGGATACCGCTTGTTACAAATGGGCTTTGCTCATCATAAGGAATTGTATTTTTGTTTGTTGTAATACCTACATCATCAAGCGCTTTTTCAGCTACTTTACCTGTCAAATTCATTGAGCTTACGTCGATTAACACAAGGTGATTGTCTGTTCCTTCAGATACAAGAGCAAATCCTTCTTTCTTTAATCCTTCTGCTAAACGATTAGCATTGTCGATGATATTTTGAGCATAGTGCTTAAACTCATCTTGTAATGCTTCACCAAATGCTACTGCTTTTGCAGCGATAACGTGCATCAATGGACCACCTTGAATACCAGGGAAGATTGACTTATCAATCTTTTTCGCAAATTCTTCTTTACATAAAATCATACCGCCGCGTGGTCCGCGTAGTGTTTTATGTGTTGTAGTTGTAACGAAATGAGCATGTGGCACAGGATTTTGATGAAGCCCTGCAGCTACTAGACCAGCAATGTGAGCCATGTCTACCATTAAATAAGCGCCTACTTCATCAGCGATTTCACGGAAACGCTTGAAGTCAATTGCGCGTGGATATGCGCTTGCACCAGCCACAATTAATTTTGGTTTGTGCGTACGAGCTTTTTCTAATACGTCGTCGTAATTAATACGATGTGTTTCACGATCTACACCATATTCGATGAAATTGTACTGAACACCACTAAAGTTAACAGGACTTCCGTGCGTTAAGTGACCGCCGTGCGATAAATTCATACCTAGTACTGTGTCTCCAGCTTCTAAAACAGTGAAGTATACAGCCATGTTTGCTTGTGCACCTGAGTGAGGTTGAACGTTCACATGCTCTGCTCCGAAAATTTCTTTTGCACGATCACGAGCTAAGTCTTCTACTACGTCCACGTGTTCACAACCGCCGTAGTAACGTTTAGCTGGATAGCCTTCAGCATATTTATTTGTTAAAACTGAACCTTGTGCTTCCATTACCGCTGTTGTTACAAAGTTTTCTGAAGCAATTAGCTCAATCTTAGTACGTTGTCTTTGTAATTCATCCTTGATCGCATTATAAACTGCTGGATCTTGTTGCATTAGTTGTTTCTCCATCAAAATCCTCTCCTCATTTCGTATTCGCAATGTTCGTTATTTGTTAATTCAACTACATTGTAACATGATTTATTTAGAATAAAAAAGAAAAAATGTGTATTATTTTAATATATTTAATTACGAAAGTTCGTAAAACGCTCTCATTCCACCAATTAGTTTCGGACGCGTCTTTGCTAAAGTAACATGAGCGTGTCCAACTGCGTTCAACGTACAACGAACGGGTACTGCGACATGCTTTAAATGCATACCAATGAATGTATCTCCCATATCAATCCCAGCATCAGCTTTAATAAACTCTACTAAAACAGGATCTTTAAGCTTGCCATAGGCCTGTGTAGCCATCGCTCCACCTGCTTTATGAATAGGAACAACACTAACGATTTCTAACCGCTCTTTACGAGCTAATTCTCTTTCTACTACCAGTGCTCGATTAAGATGTTCACAGCATTGAAATGCTAAGTGGACACCCGTTTCCTTTCGAAAATCTGCTAGTGTATCAAAGATCATTTCTGCGACTTCCATTGCGCCGGCGGTTCCTATTTTTTCACCAATTACCTCGCTTGTACTGCATCCAATGACAAGTGTATGTTCTGAAGATAACTGCACTTGTGCTGAAAAATCAGATAAAACTGTTTCCAACTGCTCTTTCCATTTCGTAAGTTCAGACACGTTTTTCTTCCTTTCTTTCATTGAATACGTTCACATTATACCGTTACTGTTGCATCGTTTTGCTGCTCATACTGTTTAATTTTATTGACGCGATTTTCATGTCGTCCGCCTTCAAATTCTGTCATTAACCAAATTTTCGCAATTTCACGTGCAAGTCCCGGCCCAATGACGCGTTCGCCCATTGCTAAAATGTTGCTATCATTGTGTTCTCTTGTGGCTTTTGCACTGAACGTATCATGCACGAGAGCGCAGCGAATTCCCTTTACTTTATTAGCTGCTATGCTCATACCGATGCCTGTTCCACAAATAAGAATGCCACGACTTACTTCTTGGCTCGCCACTTTTTGAGCAACAGGAAGTGCATAATCCGGATAGTCTACAGACGCTGAGCATTCACACCCTAAATCCACATATTCAATATTTAATTCTTTCATTAAAGAGATAATTTCCTGTCGTAAATTTATACCACCGTGGTCAGATGCAATAGCTACTTTCATCTTTGTTTCCTCCTCATACATACCTTCGTCTTCTATTAAATTTTTGTTCATTTTAAGTCTGCAAAAATTTATGGGACCTTTTATAATTTGTCGACTATTTTGTTAATCATACGCTCTAACTCTTCTAAAGTCTGTTCGTAAGTCTGTAATGATCCGCCAAAGGGATCAGATACTCCACCTTGTTCGTCGGCAAATTCTTTTAGCGTAAATAATTTATCACTTACGTATGGAGCCTGGTTCAAAATCAGCATTTTATGCTGCTCCGTCATCGTAAAAATATAAGTAGCCCACATCAATTGTTCTTCCGTTAATGCTGCCGAAGCATGAGAACAAGCTATGCCTTTCTGTTGAAGGGCAACTTGTGCATGGACAGAAGCTTCACTTCCATTTGAAGCAAATACTCCTGCAGACTTCACGTTTATTCCATCTATTTTTTTAGCTTTCAGCAACGCTTCTGCCATAGGGCTGCGGCACGTGTTTCCTGTACATACAAATAAGATGTTTTTCAAGATACATCCTCCCTTGCTTTCACTATGTGCGACTATGTTGATATTCCACCCTATTGTATCTCTATTGCTTGCATAAATCCAGTTAGCTTTTTTGGGTATTTTTTATCCATATTCTCTTTATTTATCTCGAAAAAACACCTTCACTTTCCTTCTTTTATCACTGTAATCTAAAAGAAGCAAAAAAAGACCATAACCTGCATGGTCATGATCCTTTACCTATTTATATAGTTAAAAAGGTAATAACAATTTGATTCCAAAAGCTAATAAAATGCTCCCTCCCAGTGCCTCACTATATGAACCAAGCCAGCCTTGTACTCTTCTGCCTAGCAGCAGTCCTAACCAAGTTAATAGCATACTCACTACGCCAAAAACAATAATGGTCAAAAACGTTCTTGCTCCAAAAATACCTAAGCTAAGTCCAACAGAAAAACTATCTAGACTCACGCTGAGCGCAAAAAATAACAGTCCAAAGCCAACTGGTTTAATAAACGGCGTATCGTCATGCTTAAAGGAGGAATAAATCATCTGTGCCCCAAGAATCAGCAATAAAATTCCACCGCCATAGGTAGCAAACATCCCAAGTTTATCAGACAAAAGTCGTCCAATAAACATGCCTAACAGCGGCATCCAAATATGAAATATACCGATAACAACACCAATGTAGAAAATTTGGCGAAAGCGTAAACGAATTAATCCCATTCCCAAACCAACTGAGAAAGCATCCATTCCTAAGGCAAACGCCATAATGACTAACGTAATCATTTCACTAATTAACTGAGATACATTCATCTTTACCCTCCTCGGACGTGCTCCTATTTCAAAATATGCACATTCGAAAAGGTTTAGAAGATGAATTTTATTGCTTAATCACGTGATGCCCTGCAGCTTTCATTAATCGATTCATAACGGCATGACCGACTCCTTCTTCAGAAAAACTTTCACTAACGATAATATCTACATCGCACTCATTAAATGAACGAAGAGACTCATATAAGTGGGTAGCAACCGTCTCTAAATTCGAGCGAGATCCACATGTAATGACGGCATCCGCTTTATACACATTTTCATGTTCAGATGTCGTTAATACCCCTACTCGCTTACCCTGATCTTTATAGTGATCAATAATAGATTGAAAAAAATCTGAACTGCCGTCAACAATGACAAGCGGTGCATCAGGTGCGTAATGCGTATATTTCATACCTGGAGATTTTGGCGCTTCTTTATCACTTATTAACGCTCGATCTACTTTTACGGGACCAATTACATTTTCCAACTCTTTCTGAGTAATGCCGCCTGGACGTAAAATAATAGGAATCTCTTCAGTACAATCAAGGACAGTTGACTCTACTCCTACCCCTGTCGCTCCTCCGTCTAAAACTCCGCTAATACGCCCTTCTAAATCATTCATCACATGGCGAGCTAAAGTGGGGCTTGGCTTGCCGGAGAGGTTTGCACTAGGAGCTGCGATAGGCAAAGCAACTTTTTTCAATAATGCAAGAGCTACCGGATGTGATGGCATTCTCACTGCAATGCTGTTTAAACCAGCCGTAACCTTATCTGAAACTTGATCTTTTTTAGGTAATATCACTGTAAGAGGACCTGGCCAAAAAGCATCAATCACTTTCTCTGCTTTTGAAGGAATTGACTCTACAAATGTATGCAGCTGCTCTTTATCGCCAATATGAACAATAAGAGGATTATCACTAGGACGTCCTTTCGCTGCAAAAATTTTATCCACAGCTTTATCCGATGTTGCATCTCCTCCTAATCCATACACCGTCTCTGTAGGAAAAGCAACTACTTCGTGATTGCGCAGCAAATCTGCTGCTTCTTCTATCTGTGGATAGATATCTTTTTCATTCGTAAAATTATCCACAACCCATAACTTAGTTTCCATCTTCCTCAACTCCTTTTTCTTTCTATATCTAGGTTTTTTTTACTTTAAAAGTACAATATGTATTAAAAACAGTAAAATACATGCATTCATTATATCAGCAAACAAGCTTTATCCACAAAATGTGGATAAAGCTTAGGTTTTTGTGAATAACATTGTGGATACCCCATTAAAATGATTTATCCACATTTTCTTTTAACTAGCTGCATAAAACATCACGTAGACATCCTTAGGATTTGGTAACTGTTTTAAATAAGAATGTTCTTTTAACAAATCAGGTAGAGCACTATAAGATGTTTGCTGAAAATTCATCATTTGAAAAAAATGCAGAGAGGATGCCTTATTTGTTAGTAAATATAGTTGCTTCACACCATGCTTTTGAGCCAGCTGAACGATACTTTTAAATAGCAGCAGAATATCAGATTGCATCAAAGAAGGTGACACGACAAGGGAGCGAAGAATTCCATCCATACCTTCTTTTTCAAACCCAACTGTTGCTAACAGCTCGCCTTCTTCACTTTCCATGATGACAAATTGATGAATATGCTCTTCTACACCTGCTGTGCTAATGCCCGCTTTTTGTAAAAACTTCTGAATTCGAATATAATCATTTTCACTGGCAATTTTTAATTGTTCTCTCATTTTAATCACCTCAACTTGTTTTCTAGTAACAAATCTATGAGATGGTTAAAAAAAGTAGAACTGAATTTTATTTTTAATGATTCTATTAATTAAATACTGAAGATACCCATTCTACTACAAAAAACTTAACTTCTACAGAATCTTCTTTTGATTTAGAACCAGCTTTTTTCTTAGATGAAACAGACTTTTCAGCTTCCTTACTTTCCTTTTTTTCAGCCTTAGCGCTTGTTTCTTCTTTTATTGTGTCGCTTGTATCTTTTGCAGCTGCTTCTTTAGAAGATGCTGTTGGTTGAGAAGGTTCCTCAGCTTTCTGCTCAATAGAATCCGATGTAATAGTTGCAGATTGAATTTCTGTTTTCACGGCGGGTTCTTTACTTTCAGCCGATGCATCATCTGTTTTGTCTGCGGATTTTGATTCAGAAGCTGCTGGTTTTTCTTTTTCTGCCTTTGGTTCTTCAGATGGCTCTGGCGCTTTTACCGCTTCACCGTTTGAAAAATCTAAGAAGCATAAAGGAGGAAATAGTACACACCACCAGTTTGCTCCTTCTCCTTTGCCAAGAGTAATAAGTACGGCTTCATACTCACCTGCTGGATATAAAAACTGACCGTATAACTTAGTAGGAAACTCTACTTTTCCGAATTTAACGTGAACAGATTCACTTACGCCTTCTTCTTTTAGCACTTCTTTCGCAATTGTCTCAAGCGTCGGCAAATTTTCTTTAATGGTTTTTCGAGCTACAGTTACAGATGTTAAATCTTTTACCCATTCTGTAATTTGTTCGTTCACACGATCACGAATCAGACGTTTTACGTACTGATCTTTTTCACCGTCGCTGTTCGCTAAAATACGCAGTCGAATTGCCTCGTCTGGAATAACTGCAGGCTGATCTGCCTGCACTTGGTTATGTGTATATATAAGTTGAGCATTTGCTCCAATAATTAATAAAATAAAATAAATGATAGCATATTTCTTCATTTCGGCCACCGCCCTTTCATAGGAACAGTATGGCCGAAAGCAAGATATCTTAAACTAGTAATTTAGTAAAAAAATACATCATTTTCAAAAATCAAAGGGAAAATCATTCCCTCTGATTTTTTTAGTTCTCACGAAGTTGTGCAAAAACCATTCGATCTTTTCCGTTAATATCATATACACATTCTACAAAAGCCCTCGGAAACGTTTTCTGCAGCATCTTAGCTACATCTTTTGTCTGTCCAGCCCCGACTTCAAATCCAATAATACTATTTGACTTCGTCACATATGGCAACTCTTCCATGAAACGTCGATAAAAATCCAGGCCATCTTTTCCACCAAAAAGAGCTCGGTTTGGCTCATGATCTTTTACCACTGTGGATAATTCATCATCTGCTGGAATATAAGGCGGATTAGACACAATTACATCAAATTTCTGATTCGATGATAGAAATGGTTGTAATAGATCTCCCTGTATAAACGTGACAGCAGCGTCCAGGTTTTGGGCATTTTGCTTGGCTACATTTAGAGATTCTATAGCTATATCTGTTGCTGTAACATTGACGCTGTCAAGCTCCAACGCTAAAGTGATAGCAATTGCTCCACTTCCCGTTCCGATATCGACAAGCTCAATAGGCTGGTGTTGAAATTCTTTTTTTATTCGAGAAATCATTCCGTATACGAGCTCTTCTGTTTCGGGTCTTGGAATTAATACATGTTCGTTTACAATAAATGAACGTCCGTAAAATTCTTCCGTCCCGATGAGATATTGTACAGGCACCCCTGCTTTATGAGCATGAACATCTTGTTCAAATCTTTTTAGCGTTTCTTCTTCTATTTCTTCCTGCAGAGCACCTAGCAAATGAGTTCTCGTCATCTGTAAGTGATGGCGAAGCAAGAGTTCTCCCGCGTTTTCATCTCGCTTTGCCTCTTTCAAAAAAGAAGAAGCCCACTTAAGGGCTTCAAATACTTTCATTAGTTCGAATCTTCCATTCGGCGCGCTTGGTCTTCCATTACTAATGCATCGATGATTTCATCAAGCTTGCCTTCTAAGATTTGATCTAGCTTTTGAATCGTCAGACCAATACGGTGGTCCGTTACGCGATTTTGCGGGAAGTTATACGTACGGATACGCTCAGAGCGATCTCCTGATCCAACTGCTTGTTTGCGCGTTGCATCGTACTCTGCTTGTGCTTCTCGCTGGAATTTGTCGTACACGCGAGCACGCAATACTTTCATTGCTTTTTTCTTTATTTTTAATTTGAGACTTTTCATCTTGACATGATACCACTGTATTCGTTGGTAAATGTGTTAAACGAACTGCCGACATCGTCGTATTAACACTTTGGCCACCAGGTCCACTTGAAGCAAATGTATCTACACGGATGTCTTTTTCATGAATGTCCACTTCAACTTCTTCCGCTTCAGGAAGACATGCTACCGTTGCTGTAGATGTATGAATACGACCGCCTGATTCTGTTTCAGGAACGCGTTGAACACGGTGTGCACCGTTTTCAAATTTCATCTTTGAGTACGCACCTTTACCATTAATCATAAAGATAATTTCTTTATAACCGCCTACTCCAGTAGTCGTTGCTTCCATTACTTCTGTTTTCCAGCCTTGTGATTCAGCAAAGCGCGAATACATGCGGTACAAATTAGCTGCAAATAATGCTGCTTCATCTCCACCAGCCGCTCCGCGAACCTCCATGATTACGTTTTTATCATCGTTTGGATCTTTTGGAATTAATAAAATACGTAGCTTTTCAACTAGCTCTTCTTGCTGCGTTTCTAACTCGGCAATTTCTTCTTTTACCATGTCGCGCATATCTGCATCAAGCTTATCTTCAAGCATCGTTTTCGCTTCTGATAACTGCTCTTTTACATCTTTGTATTCCTGATAAGCCGCTACCGTTTGTTGTATATCTGATTGTTCCTTCGAATATTCTCTCAACTTAGAGGGGTTGTTTACGATCTCAGGGTCACTCAGAAGTTCGTTTAACTTCTCATAGCGCGCCTCTACCGCTTCTAAACGATCAAACACGTCATTCACCTCATTCTTTATCCATAACATTGTAATTATAGTATAGCTTTAAAATAGAGTCAAAACCTTGTTAATACACGTATATGAACAAAAAAACAGAACTGCGCGTTCTGTTTTTATCATCATAAAATTCTTGCTTTATTTTTCGACCATTTCGCTTGAGTCCACAGACACAGCTTGTCCTTTTGACTTTTGCACAACGTGGCAATGACGGCATCTTGGTTCGTACGATTCAGACGCACCGACTAAAATAATAGGGTCGTCATAAGAAGCAGGCTCACCGTTAATCAAACGCTGCGTACGGCTCGCAGGAGAGCCACATGAAGCGCACACGGCCTGTAGCTTTGTTACCGATTCTGCAATAGCCATTAACTGCGGCATTTGTCCAAAAGGTTCACCTTTGAAGTCTTGGTCTAACCCTGCTACAATCACACGAAAGCCTTGATCTGCTAAAGATTGAACAATTTCTAAAATATCTGTGTCAAAAAACTGTACTTCGTCTATCGCTACTACGTCTGTCTCTTCATTTACTCGCTTTAAAATATCGCGCGATGCCGAGATTGAATAAGCCATAACAGATGTACCATTATGTGAAACGACAGCTTCTTCACTATATCGATTATCAATTGCAGGCTTGAATACTTGTGCTTTTTGTTTAGCAAACTGCGTACGGCGCACACGTCGAATCAACTCTTCTGATTTCCCTGAAAACATACTGCCACAAATTACTTCTATCCAACCGCTTTGTTTCATTACGTACACCACTGCGGGACTCTCCCTTCTTCTCGTTCCGTTTCTGAGCGAACCGCTACTAACTTAATCTACGTCTTCTATGTAGATCTTATTCCTATGATAAAGTACCCACTTTTTTATCAAGCAGATACTATTTTCTACTTTTATAAGCAAAAAAACAGGCAAGAAGTTAAGCTACTTGCCTGTTTGTTTCGACAATGTGATTATTTAAGACCGTATTTTTTGTTGAAGCGATCAACACGGCCACCAGCTTCAGCGAATTTTTGACGACCAGTGTAGAATGGGTGACATTCAGAACAAGTCTCAACGCGGATCTCTTCTTTTACAGAACCACTTTCAAATTCGTTTCCGCAAGTACATTTAACCATAACTGTTTTATAGTTTGGATGAATTCCTGTTTTCATTCGTTTCATCTCCTTCCGCCCTGAATCATTCTGAAACAGAGTTTATTGATAAAGATAGTGATGAAATAATAACTATTTCACTGTGTACTTTATCAACACACATGATGAAATTATAACAAGGGTTGTATGCTTTTGCAACCACATGTTTTATAACTTATCGTTTATTTGCTAGAAGCGTTTTTTTCTCTTCCGTTAACATCGAGAAGAACTCTTCATTTGTCTTTGTTTGACGTAAACGTTTTAAGAATTTTTCTGCAAAATCAGGAGCATCTGCCATTGATTTACGAATTGCCCATAAGTGGTCTAGATGCTCTTTTGGAATTAACAGCTCTTCTTTACGCGTGCCTGAACGACGAATGTCAATCGCAGGGAAGATACGTTTTTCAGCTAGTGAACGATCTAGATGCAGTTCCATGTTACCCGTACCTTTAAATTCTTCATAAATAACATCATCCATACGAGAGCCTGTATCAATTAAGGCTGTTGCTAGAATGGTTAAGCTGCCTCCATCTTCAATGTTACGCGCAGCTCCAAAGAATCGTTTTGGACGATGAAAAGCAGCTGGATCAATCCCCCCTGATAGTGTACGACCGCTCGGTGGAATAACTAAGTTATAAGCACGAGCAAGTCTTGTAATGCTATCCATTAAAATGACAACATCTTTTTTATGTTCGACAAGTCTCATTGCACGTTCAAGGACAAGTTCCGCTACTTTAATGTGGTTTTCTGGCACTTCGTCAAATGTAGAACTTACAACATCACCGTCAACCGAACGCTCAATGTCCGTTACTTCCTCAGGACGCTCATCAATAAGAAGAACAATCAATTCGGCATCAGGATGATTCGTTGTGATGCTATTGGCAATTTCTTTTAACAGCATCGTTTTACCTGCTTTTGGCGGCGCAACAATTAGTCCCCTTTGACCAAATCCAATTGGTGAAATCAAGTCAATAATACGCGTCGAGAAACTTCTTGGCTGAGTTTCCAGCAGCATTTGCTCATTTGGATAAATCGGCGTTAGCGCTGGAAAATGCACGCGATCTTTTGACGTTTCTGGATCTTCTCCGTTTACTGCTTCTACATGTAATAATCCGTAGTAGCGCTCATTTTCTTTTGGAGGACGAACTTTCCCCGATACCTTGTCTCCATTACGCAGATCGAAGCGACGAATTTGTGAAGCTGAGATATAAATATCTTCTGAACTCGGTGAATAGTTAATTGGTCGTAAGAAACCGAATCCTTCTGACTGAATAATTTCAAGAACGCCTTCCATAAATAAAAGCCCATCTTGTTCAGCTTGAGCCTTTAAAATAGCAAAGACAAGTTCTTTTTTCGTTAATTTACTATAGTACGAAACTTTATACTCACGAGCATGTTCATATAGCTCTTTTAATTTCATATTTTCTAAACTGGATAATGTTAAGTTCATTAGGACACCACGCTTTATAATGAATAATTTTTAACCGTTCCTCCCATATTAAATTCAAATATAAAATTGAGAGATGATATGGATGGAATAAATCTGTGAAAATGGAGAATATAACCTTTGAAGTATAATAAGTAGAATCAATTGATTAACCATACACTTTTAGAAGAATAATTCCGACATAAAACCATTTATATTATCTTGATAAATTTAACGTAGCAATTTATATTCTAACCTTTTTCTATCTTTTTAATCAATCTTTTTTTACTTTAGAAGATGAATAAAAAAAAGGAAATTTAATAGCTTACGAGAAGCAAGGAAAACCTTTTCATAATTTCACATTAAAGGAAATAAACTGGACGTTAAAATAAGAAGTGAAATTTATCTTTTAGCTTCCCTTTTTATCTATTTACCCTATTCATAAATATATAAGCTACACAGACATAGAAGAACGTTCCTACACCTGTGTAGCTTATTAAACGGCTCATTTCTAGAATTTGCTTTCATGACTGTTGTGCAATTTGTCTCTATGAATTTTGAAATTGTTCAATTTCTTCTTGAGTCATCTCTTCACGCCAAATCATTGCCCCTAAATCCGATAGCTTGTCTACTAAATGGCTGTAACCTCGGTCAATGTGCTCTAAACCCGTTACTTCTGTAATCCCTTTAGCCATTAAGCCAGCGGTTACAAGGGCTGCGCCTGCTCGTAGGTCGGATGCTTTCACACGTGCACCTTGTAAGTGAATAGGACCATTAATAATAGCAGAACGTCCTTCTACCTTAACAGATGCATTCATTCGTCTCAGCTCGTCAATATGCTTAAACCTTGCACCATAAATTGTATCTGTCACAACGCTTGTACCTGATGCTCTTGTTAGAAGCGTCGTAAATGGCTGCTGTAAATCAGTTGGAAAACCTGGATATACTAACGTTTTAATATCTACAGGCTTCAACAGCTGACGAGTCGCTACAAGAATCTGATCTGAGCTTGTTTCGATATGAATACCCATTTCACGCATTTTAGCCGTTAATGACTCTAGGTGCTGAGGGATAACGTTGTCAACAACAACTTCTTTTCCCATACTCGCTCCCATAATCATATACGTCCCTGCTTCAATTCGGTCTGGAATGATGGAATGACGGCATCCTTTTAATTGATCTACTCCATCAATTCGAATAACGTCCGTCCCTGCACCTTTAATGCGGGCACCCATACTTGTCAGTAACGTAGCTACATCGATAATTTCTGGCTCTTTCGCAGCATTCTCGATAACGGTACGCCCTTTTGCTCTCACAGCAGCTAGCATGATATTGATTGTTGCTCCTACGCTCACAACGTCTAAATAAATTCGAGCACCAATCAGTTCATCAGCTCGAATGTAAATAGCTCCTTGCTCATTTGTTACTTTCGCACCAAGAGCTTCAAAGCCTTTAATGTGCTGATCGATTGGTCTTGGACCGAGGTAACAGCCTCCAGGAAGACCAACTACCGCTTTTTTAAAGCGTCCCAACATCGCCCCCATTAAATAATAAGAAGCGCGTAATTTTTTTACTTTTCCGTTCGGTAAAGGCATTGCAACCATTCCGGATGGATCTACTGTTAATTCGTCGTTATCAATGGTTACTTTCCCACCAATTTCTTCAACTAAATCCCCTAATAACTGCACGTCTGAAATATCAGGCAGACCTTCAATTGTAACAGGTGACTCGGCTAAAATTGTTGCTGGAATAAGCGCAACGGCACTATTTTTAGCACCACTGACGCGGACGGATCCACTTAAGGTAAAGCCACCTTGTATTTTTAACTTTTCCATTTATAGCTCCCTTCTAGTGAAAGAAAGTTTCTCACCTAGTAATTGAGGAAAATTTTGGTACAAAGAATACCTAAAAGAATGGTTATTTTTCCTATTACCTACTAGTGTACACGAAAATGAAAAAATCATGTATAGTTTCGACAAGATAAAAGAAAAATATGGCATTCACCTGTCAGGATGGTAAATGCCACACAAATTTATACATGTTTAGACATTTCGTTTTTCCCAATCTGCTAAAAATTGGTCAATTCCTGCATTTGTTAACGGATGTTTGAACAATTGCATTAAAACTTTGTAAGGAATTGTCGCAATATGTGCTCCATTTTTTGCAGCTTCTGTTACGTGCATCGGATGACGAATAGATGCTGCAATAATTTCTGATGAAATGTCGTGAATCGCAAAAATATCTGCGATATCTGAGATTAAATCGAGGCCATTAAAACCAATATCGTCTAACCTTCCTAAGAAAGGCGATACGTAAGTAGCACCTGCTCTTGCTGCCATTAACGCTTGGTTAGCTGAGAAAATAAGCGTAACGTTTGTCTTAATACCTAAACTAGTAAATTCTTTTACTGCTTTTAAGCCATCCGGAGTCATCGGTACCTTGATTGTAATATTCGGCGCAATCGCAGCAAGCTCTTTTCCTTCGCGAATCATGCCTTCTGCATCAAGCGCAATCACTTCTGCACTTACAGATCCTTCAACGAACTCTGTAATTTCACGAAGACGATCTTCAAACGTGATGTTCTCTTTAGCTACTAAACTAGGATTTGTTGTAACCCCCGCTAACAAACCTAATGAATGCGCTTCCTTAATCTCATCTAAATTAGCCGTATCAATAAAAAACTTCATGAATGCCATCCCCCTGTGTTATGTATTCAGAATGATAAGAAAATTATAGTAAAAATAAAACCGCCTTACAATAAAAATAAGACGGTTTTATTTTTCAGACTCAACTAACTGCAAACAGGCCATCCGAAGATTTCAAATTATGCTTTGTTAGAAGAACCGAATTCACGCATTTTACCTTGAACCGTTTCTTTGATTGCTTCGCGAGCAGGTCCTAAGTATTTACGTGGATCATATTGTTCAGGTTGCGCAGCTAATACTTCACGAACAGCTTTAGCTGAAGCAATTTGGTTTTCAGTGTTTACGTTGATTTTAGCAGTACCTAAAGAAACTGATTTTTGGATATCTTTTGTTGGAATACCAGTTCCACCGTGTAGAACTAATGGTAAGCCTGTACGATCTCCGATTTCTTTCATTTCAGCAAAACCTAGGTTTGGTTCACCTTTATATGGTCCGTGAACTGATCCTAATGCTGGAGCTAAGCAATCGATACCTGTACGGTTAACAAGTTCTTCACACTCGTTAGCATCTGCATAGATAACGCCCTCAGCAATAACGTCGTCTTCTTGTCCACCAACAGTTCCTAGTTCTGCTTCTACAGATACTCCGTGGAAGTGAGCTAGTTCAACTACTTTAGAAGTAATTGCAATGTTTTCTTCAAATGGGTGGTGAGAAGCATCGATCATTACAGAAGTGAATCCAGCGTGGATTGCTTTTGCACATGATTCAAAGCTTGAACCGTGGTCTAAGTGAATTGCAACTGGTACTTGAACGTCGTAATCTTCGATTAGAGCTTCAACCATTGCTACAACAGTTTTGAAACCGCCCATGTAGCGTGCTGCACCTTCAGATACACCAAGAATAACTGGAGAGTTTTCTTCTTTTGCTGCTTGAAGAATAGCTTGAGTAAACTCTAAGTTATTTAAGTTAAATTGACCTACTGCATAGCCTTGTTCTTTTGCTGTAATAAGCATTTCTTTCATTGATACTAAAGGCATATCGAAATCCTCCTTAAAATCAACCTTAGATTTAGATGCTAACCAAAAGGCACACTCAAATAGTATGCTCTTGAATTGAGTGTTTCATGTAGAAACAACGCGCATCTTTACATAATAGATTGTCGAATTATGAATACAGTAATTAGGATACCAACTAACAATGAAAACAGCAACATTTTTAGGCTGATATTCAAAATTTGTTAGGATGAAAACCCTACCAAAACCTTAATTCGACTTTACTGGTATATATTCCCTAACAACTTTGCGGATTTCATCAATATCAAACGGTTTTGCAAAGTGAGTTAATGCTCCTAAATCTTTTGCTTCTTGAATCATATCCAATTCACCATAAGCGGTCATAATGATAACTTTAATTGTTTCGTCGTGCTGCTTTAACCTTTTTAAAATTTCGATTCCATCCATTCCTGGAATTTTCATATCTAATAAGACAAGATCCGGTGCTTGCTCTTTTGTAATATCAATCGCCTGGAAGCCGTTCGCCGCTTGAAATGTCGTATAGCCTTCTTTTTGCAGCACTTCCGTTAATAAAATACGTATACCATACTGATCATCAACAATTAAAATTTTCTCTGCCAATATAATCCCACCTTTTATATTCCTCTTATACAGACAAAACTAACATATGTATTTCGCCTTTAAAACAAAAATCCCTGCTAATTAGAGAAATTGTTACAAAACATAGCTTTTTTTGTCGTCCATCTAACTTCATTGCACTTTACTTTCATTGTAGCTCATTTCAAGATAGAATACAGATAGCTTTTTTCGTTATAATGTGTAGATAGCCGGCTTTAGCCGCTTAAATCGAAGGGAGATTCTATGCTTAAAATTTTCACAACTCAACTTTCAGGTTTTTTTAAACGAATTGAAGAACAAGAAGAATTCCAATTTGAAGATGCTGCGCGTATTTTAGCACAGGCCTCTGTCGGAGAAGGATTTATTTATATTTACGGTGTAGAAGAAATGCACGCCATTACGCTTGAAGCACTAAGCAGCGCAGAACCTTTAAGTCAGACAAAAGCTTTGCCTTTACATGAATTGGACCAGCTAACTAGCGTCGATCGCGTACTGCTTGTCTCTAGATTTTCAACAGATCACAAAGCAGTAGAAATAGCTGAACGTTTAAAGAAACGGGATATTCCATTTGTCAGCATTGCTGCTGTCCCTAAAGAAATAGCCGAGCCTTCTTTAACAGCACTCGCAGATGCTCATATTGATACAAAATTGTTAAAGCCGCTTATTCCTGGAGAAGACGGCTCAAGATTTGGTTTTCCAGCAATGATGGTCGCTTTATATGCGTACTACGGTTTAATTTTCACATTAAAAGAAATCGTAGAAGAATATGAATAAAAAACACGCTGTCTAAAGACAGCGTGTTTTTATTTCACTTATTTGTTTTGGCTTGACACCATTGATGCGCGAATAAATTCTTTGAACAATGGTTGCGGTCTTGTTGGACGAGACGTGAATTCTGGGTGGAATTGTGAAGCCAAGAACCATGGGTGGTCTTTAAGCTCTACAATTTCAATTAAACGGCCATCAGGGCTTGTACCAGAGAAGATAAAGCCTTTCTCTTCCATCTGTTGACGGTATTCGTTGTTAAATTCATAACGGTGACGATGACGCTCATACACCACTTCATCTTGATATGCTTCATATGCAAGCGTATCTTCAGACAATTTACATGGATATAATCCTAAGCGTAATGTACCGCCTAAGTCTTCTACGTCTTTTTGTTCTGGTAATAAGTCGATAATTGGATAATTTGTTTCAGGTGCAATTTCTGCTGAATGTGCGCCTTCTAATCCTAATACATTGCGTGCAAACTCAACTGATGCCAGCTGCATACCTAAACAAATACCTAAGAATGGAACTTTTTGCTCACGTGCATATTGTGTTGCCACAATTTTACCTTCGATTCCACGATCACCAAATCCACCTGGAACTAAGATACCATCTACATCACCAAGTAAATCTTGAACATTTTCTTTTGTTACAAATTCAGAGTTTACCCACTTGATATTTACATCTGCATCGAATGCATATCCAGCATGTTTC
Organism: Priestia aryabhattai B8W22; assembly: GCF_000956595.1. GTDB lineage: Bacteria > Bacillota > Bacilli > Bacillales > Bacillaceae_H > Priestia > Priestia aryabhattai. Next base: position 71,898 of record NZ_JYOO01000022.1, read on the forward strand.
ATTGCTTCTACAACAGAAATATAAGCATCTTGAAGCTCTACATACTTACCAACCAATGCAATTTTTGTTGTGTTTGAAAGTCCTTTTACTTTCTCAACAAGTGCTTTCCACTCAGTCATTTCTGCTTCTTGGCAATCTAATTTCAAGTGATCGCATGTGATTTGATCTAAGTGCTGCTCTTGTAGAGATAGTGGAATTTCATATAATGTTTCAGCATCTGCACACTCAATAACTGCTTTTGGATCAATATCGCAGAATAAAGCTAGCTTGTCTTTCATATCTTCAGAAATTGGCATCTCCGTACGAACAACGATAACATTTGGCTGAATACCTAAGCTGCGTAATTCTTTTACACTATGCTGTGTTGGTTTTGTTTTCATTTCACCAGCAGCTTTTAAATACGGCACAAGTGTACAGTGAATGTACATAACATTGTCACGGCCAATATCGCTTTTGATCTGACGAATAGCTTCTAGGAAAGGAAGTGATTCAATATCTCCTACCGTTCCGCCGATTTCAGTAATAACAACATCTGCGTTTGTTTCTTTGCCTGCACGGAAAACGCGTTCTTTAATTTCATTTGTGATGTGCGGAATAACCTGAACTGTTCCGCCTAAATAATCACCGCGACGCTCTTTTTTCAATACTGTTGAATATACTTTACCTGTTGTTACATTGCTGTAGCGATTTAAGTTGATATCGATAAAACGCTCATAGTGACCTAAGTCTAAGTCTGTTTCCGCGCCGTCATCCGTTACGAATACCTCACCGTGTTGGTATGGACTCATTGTTCCTGGGTCTACGTTAATGTATGGATCAAACTTTTGAATCGTTACGTTCAATCCACGGTTTTTTAATAAACGGCCTAAAGAAGCTGCTGTAATCCCTTTTCCTAGAGATGATACAACACCGCCTGTTACGAAAATATACTTTGTCATCTATACTTCCCCCTCTAAATAATTTGAACTGTACAATATTAAAAGTTTTCACATAAACAATCACAATTCATTCATTGTGCATGCGAAATTATAAGAAACCTTATGAATGTGAAACGTTCAAGAACCAAAAGAAAGTTTCTATCAAGGATTTATAAGAACATATCGGGGTGTAAAACATTGATAAATAAAATAAAAAAATTGCTCCCAATACCAAAACTGGATTGGGAGCAATAGTCTATTTTAAATAAAAACTTTTTAAATGCTTGTTTAAAGAGCCCAAAAAAGATTCTACCTACTTCGCTTGAAAAAGTCAAGAAGGATTATTTTTCTTTTTCGTCCTCATAATCTTCTTCTTCGTCTTCCTCATCATCGTCTAGATCATCTTCTAAATCGTCAAAGTCGTCTTCTGCAAGATCATCTTCATCTTCTTCTAGTTCATCAATATCTTCAAAATCTTCTTCTTCGTCTAGATCATCAACGTCTTCATAATCTAAATCTTCTTCTAGATCATCAAAATCTTCAACTTCTTCAACAACAGCTTTTTTCGCTTTTTTCTTTTTAGGTTTTGCAACCGGAATAACTTCCTCTTCAGCCTGGTCAAAAGGATACCATCCACGAAGACCCCAGTGGTTGTCCCCTACTGTTAAAAAGCGACCATCAATATTAATATCTGTATAAAACTGAGCTAATCTCGTTTTTAATTCTTGATCTGACATTTCCGCTGCTGCTTTAATTTCAGCAATAATTTCTTGGAATGACATTGCTTGACGATCTGTTCTTTCTTCTAGAAGCGCATAAGCAATCTCAATCATCGACATTTCTTTTAAATCCGTTTTTGAGTACTGTGCTAAACTCAAATCTGGCACATCCTTTCTATGGCTATGTATATCGAAAATCTATTAAATCAATTCATCATATGTGTAAATGATGGAAACGAATAAATACATACCATTCATTATAAACAAATTCAATACATTTATGCTAGCCTCGTTTCTAAAATTCTCGAGAATTTCGCATAAAACAACGAAAAAACAGACATTTTATCACTATAATACATTCTACTTAATACGCCAACAGCATCCTTTGATCAAAAGGAATTCACCATCAGTTATTCTGACTCCGTTAGGGTTAAGTCTATAAAAGCCGAGATGACCAAAAATGGTCGTCTCGGCTTTTAATATATCACTATATACTAACGATACATTATTACATATTTCGGCGATATTGCCCACCGCATTCATATAAAGCTCGCGTAATTTCTCCTAAGCTGGCTACTTTAACGGTCTCCATTAACTCTTTAAAAATGTTTTCTCCTTCTGTTGCAGCTTTCTTTAACCTTTTCAGCGCATCTTCTCTTTTTTCTTCATGCTGCTGTTGAAACTTCTGAAGCTGATTAATTTGATGATTTTTTTCTTCTTTTGATGCGCGGGCTAACTGCATGTCATCAACTGAAGAACTTTCCTCTTCATGTGGATTAATATACGTATTTACTCCTATAATAGGTAAAGCTCCCGTATGTTTTTGCATCTCGTATTCCATCGATTCATCTTGAATCTTACCTCGCTGATACTGCATTTCCATCGCACCTAAAACGCCGCCTCGATCATTTAAGCGTTGAAATTCAGCCAATACCGCTTCTTCTACCAAGTCTGTTAGTTCATCAATAATAAAAGAGCCCTGTAGTGGATTTTCATTCTTAGTTAATCCATGCTCTTTTGTAATGATTAGTTGAATGGCCATCGCTCTACGTACAGATTCTTCCGTCGGTGTTGTAATTGCTTCATCATACGCATTGGTATGAAGGGAGTTGCAGTTGTCATGAAGAGCCATTAAGGCTTGCAGCGTCGTACGTATATCATTAAAATTAATTTCCTGTGCATGAAGCGATCGGCCGGATGTTTGAATATGATATTTAAGCTTTTGACTTCGTTCATTTGCTCCGTATTTATCACGCATCACAATTGCCCAGATTCTTCTCGCCACACGTCCAATAACCGTGTATTCAGGGTCAAGTCCATTACTAAAGAAAAACGATAAATTAGGAGCAAAATCATCAATGTGCATCCCTCGACTCAAGTAATATTCCACGTACGTAAAACCGTTGGCTAATGTAAACGCGAGCTGAGAAATTGGATTCGCTCCTGCTTCAGCAATATGATAGCCTGAAATAGACACAGAATAATAGTTGCGCACTTTCTCGTCAATAAAGTACTGCTGAATATCTCCCATCATTTTTAATGCAAATTCTGTAGAAAAAATACACGTATTTTGGCCCTGATCTTCTTTTAAAATATCCGCTTGAACGGTTCCTCTCACTTGTTTCAACGTACCTGATTTTACTTCCTTGTATTCCTCTTCTGTTAAAGAGCGCTTCAGCTCCTCTTCCTTCTTTTCCACCTGCTGACTGATAGCTGTATTCATAAACATAGCTAATAATATTGGAGCCGGCCCATTAATCGTCATCGAAACGGAAGTCGAAGGATGGCACAGATCAAATCCCTTATACAAGAGTTTCATATCATCAAGCGTACAGACATTTACGCCGCTTTCGCCAATTTTCCCGAAGATATCCGGCCTTGAATCCGGATTTTCTCCATAAAGCGTTACAGAATCAAATGCTGTACTTAAACGCTTAGCCTCATCATCTTTTGACAAATAGTGAAAGCGGCGATTTGTTCGTTCTGGTGTCCCTTCGCCTGCGAATTGACGCTTAGGATCTTCTCCTTTTCGTTTGAACGGAAAAACGCCTGCTGTATAAGGAAATGCGCCTGGCACATTTTCTTTATAAAGAAACCGAAGTACTTCCCCATATTCTTCAATCTTTGGAAGGGCCACGCGCGGAATACGCAGTCCTGATAGCGTATCAACTTGCAGAGAAGTTTTAATTTCTTTATTTCTTATCTTTGTAATAAGTTCTTCTTGTCGATACTGACTTTTTAATTTAGGCCAGTTTTCCAGCTTTTCAATCGATTCAGCCGTTAGCTGTTTTTGATATTTCTCCTTTAGCTGAGTGAGCTCTTGCTTGGCTGTTTCTGTTTCCACTTCTTTCAGAGCACCCTCTAGCTGATAAAATTTACGCGCTGTTTGCACTTGAACGTCCGTATTGTGGTGATAAGAGCGAACGCTGTTTACAATCTCCTGTAAATATTGCTGTTGATCATTAGGAATGATGGTATATTTCTTTTCACTTACGCGCTCTGATGATTTTTCTACGTGCCAAGACGTACGGCATGTTTGCTGCAGATGTTTTACAAGATCTTCAAATAAAATATTTGTTCCCCCGTCGTTGAACTGACTCGCAATTGTTCCGTAAATTGGCATAGTAGAGAGATTATTTTCAAACAGCTGATGATTACGCTGATATTGACGCTGCACTTGTTTTTTTGCGTCTTCGGAACCTTTTTTTTCAAATTTATTGATTACAATAAAGTCTGCGTAATCAATCATTTCAATCTTTTCTAACTGCGACGGCGCGCCAAATTCGCTTGTCATTACATAAAGAGAGACGTTTGCAATATCTTTAACTTGAGCATCAGCTTGCCCGATGCCGCTTGTTTCGACAATAATAATGTCGAAACCCGCTTTTTTCACGACGGCAATTCCATCTCGAATGGCCGCCGATAGCTCATGGCCAGATGAACGTGTGGCCAGACTTCTCATATACACACGAGGAGACGCTGCGATGTTCATGCGAATTCGATCCCCAAGAAGCGCTCCTCCAGTTTTTTGTTTAGTTGGATCGACGGATAAAACAGCTACATGAATATCTGGGATATGTTCAATAAACCTTCTTACTAATTCATCCGTAAGCGAACTTTTCCCCGCTCCTCCTGTTCCTGTGATTCCAATAACCGGTATTTTTTGATCCGTTTCGCTTTCGATTAGACTTTCTCGGATTTCTTCAAGAGCGGCTGCGTGTTCTTTTGTGTATTCATAGGCCTCATTTTCAGCGCATGTAATAAGCTGGGCAATTAAACGGTCATTAGCCGGCGTTAAGGTTCGATCCTTCGGCAATGCTGGAGGATTTGTGTAGTAACAATCATCAATCATGAATTGAATCATGCCTTCTAACCCCATTTTTCGTCCATCTTCTGGAGAAAAGATTTTAGAAATGCCGTAATCATGAAGCTCTTGAATCTCACTTGGAATAATTACCCCTCCTCCTCCTCCATAAATTTTAATATGAGAAGCCTGTTGTTCTTGGAGTAAATCGTACATATACTTAAAATATTCTACATGGCCGCCTTGATAAGAAGAAATGGCAATCCCCTGAACATCCTCTTGTATGGAAGCGTTAACAATTTCTTCGACAGATCGGTTATGTCCCAGGTGAATGACTTCTACCCCCTTGGCTTGAAGAATTCGTCTCATGATATTAATGGACGCGTCGTGGCCGTCAAACAGGCTAGAAGCGGTTAAAAAACGAAGCGGTCTTTTGCTTGTATTCAAACTATCTCCCCCTCACACAGTTGTTGAAATGAAAAATTTTTAAGTAAAAAATCTAACTGCATATTTGTATATTCTTCTAGTGAATAATGCTTTTGCAGCCACCATCTGCGAAATGCCCACATCTGACCTTGAACAAATAAATGATGAGCAAACAGCGAAATTTCTTTATCCGTAAGTGCAAATTGATTGTTTTCTACGCAGCCTTCGATAATAACCTTAAACATTTCAACCATATCCAGTTCTTTTTTTAATACATATGGAAGCGCATCTTTAGACAGCGATTTCGCTTCTTGGTACATGACTAATACTTCATCTTGAAGCTCATCTACAACTTTAAAATAGTGCTGAATCGCTTGTTGGAGCTCAGCGATTGTATAACGATCCACTACCATCTCTTCTAATCGCTCTCTCACTTCATCGTAAATGTTGTCACATACAAGATATAAAACATCTTCTTTAGATTGAATATATTCGTAAAGTGTACCGATACTGAACCCAGCGGCTTTGGCAATTTCCCTCGTTGTTGTTCGGTGAAAACCTTTTTCCTTAAATAGCGTGACGGCCCCTTTAATCATTTGATTACGACGCTCTACAATCAGCTTTTCATCTTTAATGGATGTGAGAACTTCTCTCTTTTTCATTTTTTCACCTCTCCTACAACAAGTGTTTTATTTAGCAAGATACCTAGAAATGACGAGACGCTGAATTTCTTGTGTACCTTCATAAATTTGCGTGATTTTTGCATCTCTCATAAAACGTTCTACTGGATAATCTTTTGTATAACCGTACCCTCCAAATACTTGAACAGCTTCTGTCGTTACTTTCATTGCTGTATCCCCAGCATATAATTTTGACATAGCTGATTCTTTGCCGTATGGCAGCCCTTGGGACTCCAGCCAAGCAGCCTGATAGGTTAACAGTCTTGCAGCTTCTATACTCGTGGCCATGTCGGCTAACTTAAAAGCAATTCCTTGCTGGGAAATAATTGGCTTACCAAATTGCTGACGTTCCTTTGCATAAGCCACCGCGGCATCTAACGCTCCTTGAGCAATTCCTACCGCCTGCGCGGCTATGCCATTTCGGCCGCCATCTAGCGTCATCATGGCAACTTTAAATCCTTCTCCTTCATTTCCTAGTAAATTTTCTTTTGGAATACGGCAGTCCTCGAAAATAATTTCTGTGGTGGGTGAAGAGCGAATGCCCAGTTTCTTTTCTTTTTTACCAACTGAAAATCCCGGCATATCTTTTTCAATAATAAAAGCGCTCGTGCGTTTTTCATTAGGATCGATGCGAGCAAATACGACGTAAATATCCGCTTCGCCGCCGTTTGTAATAAAGATTTTAGAACCATTTAAAATATAATCTTCTCCGTCCTTTACAGCGAGCGTTCTCATTCCTCCTGCGTCTGATCCAGCACTCGGTTCGGTTAACCCATAAGCACCTATTTTCTCACCCGTTGCCATAGGTTTCAGGTATTTTTGTTTTTGTTCTTCTGTTCCGAATGTATAGATCGGCCAGCCGGCAAGAGACGTATGAGCCGACAACGTAACGCCTGTTGATGCACATACTCTAGACAATTCTTCAACGGCAATGCAATAAGCTAGATAGTCACTGCCAATTCCTCCGTATTGCTCCGGCCATGGAATACCTGTTAATCCCAGATCGGCCATTTGTGTAAAGATTCCTCTGTCAAAACGCTCTTCTTCATCTCGTTCTGCAGCTGTTGGAGCCACTTCGTTTTTGGCAAAATCTCGCACCATTTTGCGAATCATTTCGTGTTCTTCTGAAAGTTTAAAAAACATGATTATTCCCCCTATAGTTGACTGCTAATGACGATGCGCTGAATTTCGCTTGTACCTTCGTAGATTTCGCACACTTTGGCGTCACGAAAATACCTCTCTACTGGATAATCTTTCGTATAACCATAGCCTCCCAAAACTTGAATCGCATCGATTGCTACATTCATAGCCGTCTGGGAAGCAAATAATTTCGCCATTGAGGCCTCTTTTTTGCAAGGAAGTTTTTGATCATATAAAAAAGCGGCTCTGTACATTAAAAGCTTCGCTGATTCAACAGCTGTTTCCATATCAGCCAGCTTAAAGGCAATTCCCTGCTGAGATAAAATCGGTTTTCCAAATTGATATCGTTCATTTGCATAGTTTTTGGCTGCCGTTAACGCACCTTCAGCAATTCCTACCGCCTGAGCAGCAATACCAATTCTTCCGGCATTTAAATTAGCCATAGCAATTCGAAATCCTTCACCTTCTTCTCCGAGACGATTTTCTACAGGCACCTTCATATTTTCAAAGTGCAGTTGAACCGTTCGAGAACCGTGAAGACCCATCTTATGTTCATCTTTTCCTACTGAAAATCCCTCCATCGTCTTTTCAACGATAAAAGCGCTCATTCCTCTCGACCCACGTTCGGGATTCGTTTTAGCAAATACAATATACGTATCCGCTTCTCCCCCGTTTGTAATGAAAAGCTTTGATCCATTTAAAAGATAGTGGTCTCCTTTTCGTTCTGCTTTTGTTTTTAGGCTTGCGGCATCTGACCCTGCACTAGGTTCTGTTAAACAAAAAGCACCTAAATATTCACCTGTCGCCAGTTTTTTTACATACTTTTGTTTTTGATCTTCCGTCCCAAATACGACAATAGGATTCGTACCTACAGAAGTATGAACAGACAAAATGACACCGAGGGCTGGACTTACTTTTGATATTTCATGGATGGCAATCATGTACGACACAAAGTCCAGTCCGCCCCCTCCGTATGTTTGAGGAACGGGAATGCCCATCAGGCCAAGATCAGCCATCTGCTTTAATAAACCTCGAGGAAATTCACCCTTTTCCATGTTTGGCACAGACGCAGCGACTTCTTTTTCACTAAAATCAGCTACCATCTTCTTAATCATGTGTTGTTCAGACGTAAAAAAGATCATTTCGCCACTCCTTTATGTTTCGTACGTAAAAAATCCTTTTCCTGTTTTTCGGCCAAGCCACCCTGCCTTTACATATTTCCTAAGCAATGGACAAGGACGATATTTGTCATCGCCAAACCCTTTATGAAGCGTTTCCATAATAAACAAACATGTATCGAGCCCGATGAAATCTGCTAATGTCAAAGGTCCCATTGGATGGTTCATTCCTAGTTTCATCACTTGATCAATATCCTCTTCGTTTGCTACGCCTTCATAGAGCGTAAACACAGCTTCATTAATCATTGGCATTAAAATTCGATTTGAAACAAACCCTGGAAAATCATGAACTTCCACCGGGGTTTTATTTAATTTTTTTGTTGTTTCATAGACTGCTTGATACACTTCATCACCAGTAGCCAGCCCTCTAATAATTTCAACGAGCTTCATCACGGGAACAGGATTCATAAAGTGCATGCCAATTACTTTTTCAGGTCGAGTCGTCACAGCTGCAATTTCAGTAATAGGAAGCGAAGACGTGTTGGTTGCTAAAATAGTGTGACTCGGAGCTAACGAATCCAACTCCGCAAAAATAGCTTGTTTGACTTCCATCTTTTCCACAACCGCTTCGACGATTAAATCTGCTTTTTGTGCTGCTGTTATTTCATTTGCCAAGTGAAGGCGCTCCATAATTCCTTCATATTCCTTAGCTGAGAGAGAACCTTTTCCCACCTGCTTTTTCAGGCGTTTATCAATACCTTCTATTCCTTTTTGTGTATTTCTTTGATCAACGTCATACAAAGAGACTTGATATCCGCTCGCAGCAAATACTTGCGCAATTCCCGCCCCCATCTGACCTGCTCCAATAACCATAACTGTTTCAATATTCAAGTTGATATCCCCCTTTTACACTTCTACCATGATGGCATCACCTTGGCCGCCGCCGCTGCAAATAGAAGCAATGCCTAGTCCGCCGCCTCGTCGTCTTAATTCATGAATGAGCGTTACAACAATACGGGCGCCGCTTGCTCCAATCGGATGTCCAAGTGCCACTGCCCCGCCGTTCACATTTACTTTTTCAGCCGGAAGCCCTGCAATCTCCATACTCATTAACGCTACTGCTGAAAAAGCTTCATTGATTTCAAACAGCGCAATATCATCTACTGTCTTATTTGTTTTTTGCAGTAGCTTGTTAATAGCAAACCCAGGCGTTTTCGGAAATTCCCTTGGCTCCATCGCAAGAGAAGTATGGTTTACAATCGTAGCCAACGGCTCATAGCCATTTGCTTTTGCCACATCTTCATCCATTAGCATGAGCGCAGCCGCTCCGTCATTCACGCTAGGTGCATTTCCTGCTGTAATGGTCCCACTGTGGCCAAATACAGGCCGAAGAGACGAGAGTTTTTCTAACGACGTATCTTTTCTTGACCCTTCATCTTTTTGAACCGTTATCGTTCCTTTTTTAGACGGAATATCAACTGAAATTCTTTCTGCATCCCATCTCCCTTTCTCTTCTGACTCTACTGCTAACTGATGACTGCGAAGCGCCCATTCATCCTGCTTTTCTCGGGAAATATTCATTTCAGAAGCTATTTCATTTCCATACGTACCCATTTGAACCCCTGTAAAGCTGCATGTCAAACCATCGTGAACCATCAGATCCGTCACCACGCTATCTCCCATACGGAATCCCCACCTTGCTTTTGGAAGAAGATACGGTGCGTTACTCATCGATTCCATTCCCCCTGCAATGATTGTTTTTGCTTCTCCTAACCGAATCAGCTGATCAGCAGTTGTAATACTGCGCATGCCCGATGCACAAACTTTATTAATGGTTTCCGTCTCTACTTGCCACGGTAAACCTGCATAATGCATGGCTTGCCTAGAAGGCAGCTGTCCTTGGCCCCCTTGCAGCACGCACCCCATAATAACGGAATCAATTTCTGTACGTCCCTTTGATGCTGCTTGAATCGCTTTCCCGCCTAGTTCTGCCGCTTTTAGTCCGCTTACGCTGCCACCTAATTTTCCAAAAGGTGTTCGAACTGCACTCACAATGACTGTTTTCCCCACTATTGTTTCCTCCTCTTTTTCCTGAACTTTGTCCTTGCCGATTGAACGCTTGCTCAATTTCCTTTCTGTAAAAAGTAGAGATGAATACCATCTCTACTTCTCCTTTATGAAACCTGTTCTTGCACGTCACCATAAATTGACTTTTCAAGCAGTTCTGCTACGTCATACGTATGAACCTTTTCTTCTACTTCTTTTGCTTTTGTTCCGTCACTTAGCATGGTCAAGCAGTACGGGCAACCTGAACTGATAACGCTTGGATTAACGGCTAAGGCTTGTTCCGTGCGCGCTACATTAATACGCTGGCCGGTCGTTTCTTCCGTCCACATTAACCCTCCTCCTGCTCCACAGCACATACCATTTTCACGGTTGCGATCCATTTCAATCAAACTAACACCTGGAATCGCTTTCAAAATTTCTCTCGGTGGACTGTATACTTCGTTATACCTTCCTAAATAACAGGAATCATGGAAGGTAATTTTTTCATTAACCGCATGTTTTGGTGACAGCTTACCTTCTTTCACCAACATAGCTAATAATTCTGTGTGATGATACACTTCTCCTTCAAAACCGAAATCTGGATATTCATTTTTAAAGATATTGTAAGCATGTGGATCAATGGTAACAATTTTTTTGATTTCATTTTTTTCAAATTCAGCGATGTTTTTAGAAGCCAATTCTTGAAATAAGAATTCATTGCCTAACCTGCGCGGCGTATCACCAGAATTTTTTTCTTTATTTCCTAAAATCGCAAATGAAACACCAGCTTCATTGAGAAGCTTTGCAAACGATAGAGCGATCTTTTGACTGCGGTTGTCATAAGACCCCATGGAACCTACCCAGAACAAATACTCAAACGTTTCACCGGCTTTACTTACTTCTTTAACAGTCGGAATGTGAACATCTTCTCTTACATGTCGCCATTCTTCACGCTCTTTTCGGTTTAATCCCCAAGGGTTTCCTTGACGCTCAATATTCGTCATGGCACGCTGAGCATCCGCGTCCATTTTTCCTTCGGTTAATACTAAAAAACGTCGTAAATCTATGATTTTATCTACATGCTCGTTCATTACGGGACATTGATCTTCACAGTTTCGGCACGTTGTACATGCCCAGATTTCTTCTTCCGTAATGACATCTCCAATTAAAGCGGGATTATATTCCGCTGTTGCTGCGGCTTCTGCTCCGCCTTGGCCGGCCGCCATCATCGCCAGCTGATTTCCTTTTGTTTTAGAGAATGCATACGTAGGAACCCAAGGAGCCTTAGATGTCACAACCGCTCCTTTTTCTGTTAAGTGATCGCGCATCTTTAAAATCAAATCCATTGGAGATAAAATTTTCCCTGTACCCGTTGCCGGACACATATTCGTACATCGGCCGCATTCCACACAGGCATATAAATCAATAAGCTGATGCTGCGTGAATTCTTCAATCTTTCCAACTCCAAACGTCTCCTGCGTCTCGTCTTCAAAATCAATCTTTTCAAGCTTACCTGGCTTAGAAACACGGTTGAAAAATACATTAGCCGGTCCAGCCAGTAAATGAGCATGTTTTGATTGAGGAACATATACTAAAAACGTCAATAACACGGCTAAGTGAATCCACCATGAAACATAAAAAATGGAGATAGCGGCAGTATCATTGATTCCCTTAAACAAGATGGCAATCGATGACGCAATCGGTTCTGTCCATGCTGGTTCATGATTATGCCAGATGATTGACATGCCGTTTCCAACAAGCACTGACAGCATAAGTGCTCCAATAAAAATCAGCACTAAACCAGATTTGAACCCTCTTTTTAAACGCACAAGCTTTTCGATATAGCGGCGGTGAAAAGCCCAGACAACTGCTACTAAAATCAAAAACGTTACAATTTCTTGAAAAAATGTAAAGCCGGGATATAAAGGTCCAAGCGGCAAATGCTTACCTGGAAGCAAACCTTTTATGATGAAGTCTAACGCGCCGAACTGAACTAAAATAAACCCATAAAAAAACATGACGTGCATAATTCCGCTTTTTTTATCTTTTAACAGCTTCTTTTGTCCAAACACGTTCACCCAAATTTTTTGCAGCCTTTCTTTTAAGCGCTGATCAAATTCAACTTTTTTTCCTAATTGAATATACTCAATGCGTGTGCGAATTAAATAGACAAACAAAGAAACAGCGTAAGCGGTTACAATAATAAAAAAGAGAAAATTCACCCACAGCAACCCTGTCATCTCGTCCCCTCCTTGAATAATTTGTTACCTTCTTTCCTCCTGACAACTAAATTTTCTGATAATATATCTGTTTTCATTGTATATAATGAATGAGCATTCAGTCAATATCTTTTCGTTCTTTTGTTCATATTCTATTTAAACAAGGTGACACTAAGAACAACATAAAATGTATTTACATCGGGAAAAGAGGTGACATGATGAGCGGCATGGTTTTAATTTTACTTTTTATTATTTTTATTGCTTGGCTTGCAATTGACCTTGGCGTTGGAAAAAAAGTATTTTCTCAGGCTGAAAATACATTTCCAAAGCGCCGTGCTTCTCTTTTTTTGTTCGCAGACGGGAATGTCTTGTATAAAGATTTATTTCACGAAATAGAAAATGCCTCTTCATTTATCCATTTATCGTTTTACATTGTACAAAATGATGAAATTAGCCAAGAATTTTTAGATTTACTAGTCCAAAAAGCACGTCAAAATATTGAGGTCAGATTATTGGTAGACCGTGTAGGAAGCTATAAAATTAAGAAAAACAAAATTGCATTCTTAAAGAAACAAGGTGTTCATTTTGCTTACAGTCGAACGCTGCGGTGGCCTTATTTGTTTTATACACTCAACGCACGCAATCACCGTAAAATGGCCGTTATTGATGGGAAAGTTGGCTACATTGGAGGTTTTAATATTGGAAGAGAATATTTAGGACTCGACGCCAAGCTTGGGGTGTGGAAAGATTACCACCTGCGTATGGAAGGGGAAGGTATACAAGACCTTCAAATGCAGCTATTGAGCGACTGGTATGCTGCTACCGGCTTAGACCTGCGTAAAGTGGAAAGATACTTTCCACCAACCTCTGAAGGAGACTATGTTATTCAGCTACAGTCGACTGAAGGTTTTTCACTTGAAGAAAGCTTTTTATCGATTATCAACAAAGCCAATAGGGAATTGTACATAGGTACTCCTTATTTTATTCCAAGCGAACCTTTGATGAATGCTTTACTGCAAGCTCGTGCACGGGGAGTACAAGTTCATATTTTAATTCCAATGCGTGCAGATCAACCGCTTGTTCATCATGCTGCGTTTGCCTATCTTCCCACATTACTTCAAGCAGGCTGTATGATTTATCAATATTATTACGGTTTTTACCATGCCAAAGTATTAATTGCAGACAATGTGATCTGCGATGTAGGAACGGCTAATTTTGATAAAAGAAGCTTGTTCTTAAATGCTGAAATCAACTGTTTAATCTATGATGCAACATACATTGAAGAAGTAAAGAACAGCTTTAAAGCTTGTATGGGAGAATGCCCAATTTTGTCTTTAGAAGATGTCAAAAACCGAAAATGGAGTGAAAAACTAAAGCAAGGATTTGCAACCTTTATTTCTCCGTTACTTTAATGAACGAAAAGAGGAAGATTTATCATGAAAATTAGATTTGGCTATGTATCACATGCCCTGTCGCTTTGGGACTGCTCACCTGCTAAAACCCTCACGTTTACTAGATGGGGGAAAATGAAAAAAGATGAGAGGCTGGATAAGCTTCATCACGTCACAAAACAAAATTTGAATCACACTAAGCGCGCTTTGCATTTTAATATTGCCCACGAAATTATGCTGTATCGATTATCATCTTCTCTTGTCCCTTTAGCTACTCATCCTGAAGTAGATTGGAATTACATTGATGCGTTCCAAGAAGACTGGTCAGAGATAGGAGAATTGATTCGAAATCATCAGCTGCGCGTGAGTTTTCACCCCAATCAGTTCACATTATTTACAAGTGACAAAAAACACATTACAGAAAATGCGGTAAAAGATATGGATTATCACTATAGAATGCTTGAAGCGATGGGAGTAGCCGATCAAGCTCTTATTAATATTCATGTAGGGGGAGCTTATGGCAATAAAGAAAAAGCGATCGGTCGATTTCATGAAAACATTCAAACGCTGCCGCCTGTCATTAAAAAGCGCATGACTCTTGAAAACGATGATAAAACATACACAACTGAAGAAACATTAGCCGTATGCGAAAAAGAGAAAGTCCCTCTCCTCTTTGATTATCACCACCACAAAGCAAATGAAGGAGAAGAATCCCTTGACCTATTGCTCCCTCGTATCTTTGACACGTGGAAGCATATCGGGTTAAAACCAAAAGTACATATCTCTTCTCCTAAATCTGAAAAAGAATTTAGAAGTCACTCTGATTATGTCTCGACTGATTTCATCGCACCTTTTTTGCAAATAGCTAAAGATATCGGACAAGATTTTGACGTAATGATTGAAGCAAAGTTAAAAGATAAAGCGCTGCTAAAATTAGTGGAAGATTTAGCATCAATGAGAGGAGTAAAACGTACGGGAGGCGCCACGCTTATTTTTTAAATAAAAAAAGAGCCAAGAGGCCCTTTTTTTTTACATTTTTTCAGGTGCTGAAACACCAATTAATTTTAAGGAGTTTTGAAGCGTTACTTGAACAGCTTTCACTAGTTCAATACGCGCTTTACTTGTTTCTACATTATCGCTGTCTAATACTTTTTCTGCATTATAGAAGCTATGGAACGTAGAAGCAAGATCAAATACATAGTTCGTAATGCGGTGCGGAATACGTTTTGTTGCTGCTTCCGCTACGGCCTGAGGAAACTCTCCGATTTTCTTCAGCAGTTCCATTTCTTTTTCTGCACTAATTAATGAAAGGTCAGCGCCAGATGTTGATTGAATCCCCATCTCTTCACCTTGACGAAGAATACTGCAAATACGAGCATGAGCATATTGCGCGTAGTATACAGGATTTTCATTAGATTGAGAAACAGCTAAATCCAAATCAAAGTCTAAATGTGTATCCGCACTTCTCATCGCAAAGAAGTAGCGAGTTGCATCAAGGCCTACCTCTTCTACTAGATCACGCATTGTTACTGCTTTACCTGTACGTTTGCTCATTTTCATTTTTTCGCCATTTTGATACAGTTGAACCATTTGAATAATTTCTACTTCAAGCGTATCTTTTTCATAACCAAGCGCTTGAATCGCCGCTTTCATACGAGGAATATATCCATGGTGATCGGCTCCCCAAATGTTGATTAGCTTGTCAAATCCGCGCTGAATTTTGTCTTGGTGATACGCAATATCTGGCGTTAAGTAAGTAAATGAACCGTCATTTTTAATTAACACACGGTCTTTATCATCACCAAATGTTGTAGAACGGAACCACGTAGCACCTTCTTCTTCATATACGTGGCCTTGTTTTTTCAACGTTTCAAGTGCAACTGAAATTTTATCATTTTTATAAAGAGACGTTTCAGAATACCATACGTCAAATTTCACACGGAACTGTTCAAGATCACGCTTTAATTTAGCTAACTCATAATCTAATCCGTATTGACGGAAGAATTCAAAACGCTCTTCTTCAGAGGCGTTTACATACTTGTCTCCGTGCTCTTTTGCTAGCTCTTTTCCGATGTTTATAATATCAGCACCATGATAGCCGTCTGCAGGCATTTCTTTCTCTAAACCAAGAGCCTGCATGTAGCGTGCTTCTACTGAATAAGCCAGGTTATTAATTTGGTTACCGGCATCATTGATATAGTATTCACGTGACACATCATAACCTGCTTTTTCAAGAACATTACACAGTGAGTCTCCAACTGCTGCACCGCGGGCATGTCCTAAATGTAAATCCCCTGTCGGATTAGCTGAAACAAACTCAACCTGTACTTTTTGTCCGTTCCCTACGTTTGTTTGACCGTACGCTTCACCAGCTTTTACAATCGTTGGGATAAGCTCTGTTAAATAAGAGTTATTCATATAAAAGTTGATGAATCCAGGGCCTGCAATGTCAATTTTTTCGATAGATGCTTTTGATTTATCGAAGTTTGCTACAAGCTCTTCAGCGATAGCACGCGGAGCTTTTTTGGCAATACGAGCTAGCTGCATAGCCATATTGGTAGAATAATCACCGTGTGTTTTATCTTTTGGGGTTTCTAATAGAACTTCTGGAAGTTCTGCTTTTTCAGCTAGTCCTGCTTTGACCACAGCATCTTGAATTTCAGCTTTTAATTTTTGCTGCACTTGTTCGACGATGTTCATTTTTTCTCCTCCTTGAATGTAATGGTTAACGCATATTTCCCGGTAGGCTGACCCTGTACTTCTAGATCATACGTTAAAAATAATCGACCCTTTTGAGTCATTTGTTTATATTCAATGTTATGAGCGAATGTTAGTAAATCCATACGTCCATAAGGGCTTATATAAGTTCCTTCGATCTGTACCTTTTTACGAAACGATTGCTTCATTTGAACAGCACCGGTTCGGTTAATTGATACTTCATCTTCACTAATTTTTACCATTGTTCTGATATCTCCGATTTCCTCTTGGCGCTCTGTGTATGTAAGATAAACTTTCGATCCTTTTTCATAATACATACCTTTTGCATTTACCGATGTTGTCTCTTTTCGATGACCATCGCGGATATCCGTCACAATTTTAACTTCAATGGGTTTCTTGACTTCTGAAGCGTTACTCACAAAAGACACTTCCTTATTAAAATGAATACGTTATAACTTAAATAGTATAAACATTCTAAAGAAAGAATTCAATAATACTTCAAAGGAAATATGATAGATAAGCCGAGAATTCCTCTTTTCACTGTGTTTGACATACTCACATATTTCAAACAAAAAAGGCGGCCTTAGGCGGCCGCCTTTTTACTTTATTTATTTCTTTTGAACCCAGCCTAAGATCATTTCGCGAATAAGCTTGCTTGCTGTATTAGCTGTTTGTTCAGACGGATCGTAAATTGGAGCTACTTCTACTAAATCCCCTCCGACAATGCGAAGATCGGATTTAGCAATTGCGTGAATAGAAGCTAAAAGCTCTTTTGATGTGATACCGCCTGCATCTACTGTTCCTGTACCAGGAGCGTGCGCTGGATCTAATACGTCGATATCAATTGTTACATAAACAGGGCGACCTGCAAGACTTGGTAAAATCTCTTTTAACGGCTCTAAAACTTCAAACTTTGAAATATGCATGCCGTTTTCTTTTGCCCATTGAAATTCTTCTTTCATTCCTGAACGAATACCAAATGAATAAACATTCTCAGGTCCGATTAGTTCAGCAACTTTACGAATTGGAGTGGAATGAGAAAGTGGTTCTCCTTCATACTCTTCACGAAGGTCTGTGTGAGCATCCATATGGATAATGGCTAAATCAGGATATTTTTTATACATAGCTTTCATAACAGGCCAAGAAACCAAATGCTCTCCGCCCATGCCTAATGGGAACTTGTCCGCTGCTAAAAGCTGGTCGATATACTCTTCAATCATATTTAAGCTGCGCTGAGGATTCCCAAATGGAAGTGGAATATCTCCTGCATCAAAATATTTTACTTCTTCTAGCTCCCGATCTAAATACGGGCTGTATTCTTCTAATCCAATTGATACTTCACGAATACGAGTTGGGCCAAATCGTGAACCTGGACGATAGCTTACTGTCCAGTCCATTGGCATTCCGTAAAGAACCGCTTCACTTTCTTCAAAAACAGGGTGACTGCCGATAAATACGTTACCTGAATAAGCTTCATCAAAACGCATATTTTGTTCCTCCTTCATTACTCATAGAAAAGATGCCAGCCTTAGACCTCTGGCATCTCACTTGTATGTGATAGCTTATTTAATAAGATCTTGCACAAATTTAGGTAAAGCAAATGCCGCTTTGTGCAATTCTTTTGTGTAATACTTTGTATCAATATCGAAGAAACGATCTTCGCTTACTTCTAATGGATCATGTTTCTTTGAGCCCATTGTAAATGTCCATAAACCGCTTGGGTATGTTGGAATATTCGCTACGTATAGACGTGTAATCGGGAAGATTTCTTTTACGTCACGCTGAACATTTGAGATAAGCTCTGGTGTGAACCAAGGGTTGTCCGATTGAGCAACAAAGATACCATCTTCTTTAAGTGCTTTTGAGATACCTGCATAGAACCCTTTTGTAAATAAATTTACAGCTGGACCTACTGGCTCTGTTGAATCCACTAAAATGACATCGTATTCGTTCTCGCTTTTAGCGATGTGCATAAATCCGTCATCTACTTGTACATCAACACGCGGATCTTCTAGTTTTCCCGCAATTGAAGGTAAGAATTTTTTTGAGTACTCAATAACTTTTCCATCGATGTCAACTAACGTTGCTTTTTTTACGCTTGGGTGTTTTAAGATTTCACGGATTACGCCTCCGTCTCCTCCACCTACAACTAGTACGTTTTCTGGATTTGGATGCGTAAATAACGGTACATGCGCAACCATTTCATGATAAACGAACTCATCTTTTTCTGTTGTCATAACCATACCGTCAAGTAGGAGCATGTTACCAAACTCTTCTGTTTCAACCATATCTAATTTTTGAAACTCCGTTTGCTCTGTATGTAAAGTGCGATTAATTTTAGCTGTAATACCAAAGTTCTTTGTTTGCTTTTCTGTGAACCATAATTCCATTTCAAACTCTTCCCTTCTATTTTGAGAATTAACCTATGCATAGATTACCCTAACATAATTTATACAAACATGAAAAAAGTATAGATGAATTCAGCAAAAAATCAAGTAAAATTTTTAACAATGGAGGTTTAAAACCACCTTTTCTATTTCATACTGATGATAGATACAAGCTTTAGAATCTACTTGCACCGCTCTTTTAATAGAATTTTGTTGCGTTATAAGCAACATGTACGGTGCATAGTGACACATATTGGTGGTGAATGGAAATGGAAACGGTATTAACCGAACATTTAAAAAAGGCAAGACGCGTCTTCCGAATTCTTCTCGTCCTTGGTATATTAGCGGGGGCTTTATTGTTGTTTGCCTATATAAGCATCTTTCTCTACGCCAAAATCGCTGGCCCTCCTCCGCTAAACGTTTCTCAAACAGCTGTTTTCTACTCAGCAAACGGTAAAGTTCTTGATGAAGTTCACAATGGACAAAAGCGCTACTGGGTCTCACTTAATCAAATTTCACCTTACGTAAAAGATGCAACTTTAGCCGTTGAAGATAAGCGCTTTTATGAGCATCACGGCTTTGATATGCATCGAATCGCCGGAGCAATTGTAGCTGATATAAAAGCTATGGGAAAAGTACAGGGTGCGAGTACCATTACCCAGCAGTATGCACGAAACTTGTTTCTAGAGCACGATAAAACGTGGACTCGAAAGCTTCAAGAAGCTCTGTATACGATTCGGTTAGAAATGAATTATAGCAAAGACCAAATTTTAGAAGGCTACATGAATACGATTTACTATGGCCATGGAGCTTATGGAATTGAAGCGGCAGCTAGGCTGTATTTTGATAAGCATGCCAAAAATTTGACGTTGAGTGAAGCGAGTATGTTAGCAGGTATCCCAAAAGGCCCTAGCTACTACTCTCCTCTTATTCATCAAGAAAATGACAAAAAAACGACAAAATATCATTTTATCTCTCATGAAAGAGGATGGAATTATTACAGCTAAGCAGGCAACAAAAGCGCTTGTAACCCCTCTAGCATTTGCAAAGCCTGCCGAAAAAGATCCTAATAAAGAAGATGCTTCTTACTTTATGGATGCAGCGCTAGCAGAATTAAAGCAAGATTTAGGCATTGATGAAACCATGATTTATACAAATGGACTTCGCGTTTATACAACGCTGGATGAAAAGATGCAGCGAACGGCAGAAGAAAAAATGAAAGATGTTATCAGCAGCTCTTCAGACGTACAAAGTGCATTTGTTGCCATGAATCCTAAAAATGGACAAGTGAAAGCTCTTATTGGTGGAAGAGATTATGAAAAGAGCCCATTTAATCGCGCTACTCAAGCAATAAGACAGCCTGGCTCAACGATGAAGCCATTTTTATACTATGCGGCATTAAAAGATGGTTTTACTGAATCCACTCCAATGAAAAGTGAAGAAACGACGTTCAAATTAGAAGATGGTGTTTCGACATACACACCTAGTAACTATCACAATTATTATGCAGATGCTCCTATTACAATGGCTCAAGCCATCGCACTTTCAGACAACATTTATGCGGTAAAAACGCATTTGTTCATTGGGGAAAACCGCTTGATCGAAACCGCTAAAACACTTGGTATATCATCACCTTTAAAGAAAGTTCCATCTTTAGCTCTTGGAACTTCACCTGTCAAAGTCATTGATATGGTTAATGCGTACGGCATCTTTGCTAATGGCGGAAAAGAAATTCGTCCAACATTTATTAAACGAATTGAAACCCATGATGGAGAAGTTGTTTATCAAGCTCCTTCTGAACGGAAACAAGTCATTGATAAACGCTATGCTTTTCTTACTACCCATTTAATGACAGGCATGTTTAATCAAAAGCTAAATGGCTATACAACCGTCACAGGAAAGCCTATTTCTAAATATGTATCTCGTCCTTACGCGGGAAAATCCGGCACAACCTCTACGGACAGCTGGATGATTGGCTACTCTCCTCAGCTCGTTTCAGGCGTTTGGGTTGGGTATGATCAAGGAAGGACAATGGATGATGTAGCTGAAAAAGGATACGCAAAAAAAATGTGGGCGCTATTTATGGAAGATGCTTTAAAAGGAAAGAAAAAAGAAAAGTTTAAAGCACCAAATGGATTAATGAGCGTAAACATTAATCCTCAAAATGGAAAGTTAGCATCCAAATCATGCCCTGTTCAATATAAAGCTTATTATTTAACTGGTACACAGCCGAAAACATATTGTACTGACCACATCGATCATGCAGCAAAAACGAAGAAGAAACAGCATGAAGCAGAGAATAAAAAGTTTCATTGGCTACCAAAATGGTTTGATTAAAAAAAAGCTAG
>NZ_JYOO01000023.1 GCF_000956595.1 Priestia aryabhattai B8W22
TTTTTTATTGAATTGCTTTATGTTCTTTGATGACACGAAATGTCTTTAATTCAAAATCTTCCGGCCCCTGCACTGGTAAACCTGCCTCTAAGTTTGTTTCAATGTAGGTTAAATTTTCCTCAGTGATGATTTCCCCAGGAATAAAAATAGGGATACCAGGAGGATAGACCATCACAAATTCTGCAATAATACGACCTGCCGACTCATGAAAAGGTACCACTTCGGTTTCAGCGTAAAAAGCATCACGAGGTGTTAAAGCTAATACAGGAATATCAGGTAATAAAATAGCCGGTTTTGCCGTTGTCTCAGAAAGATTATGGAATTTTGCAGATAACTCACGCAGAGCTGTGACCAGACGTGAAAGATCTTCTTCTGTATCTCCAGGCGTGATAATACATAGAATATTATAAAGGTCAGACATTTCAACTTCGATATTATGAGCTTCACGCATCCATTTTTCTACGTCATAGCCCGTAATTCCTAAATCTGAAACAGAAATAATTAATTTAGTAGGGTCTAAATCATACGTAGCTTTTGTGCCTAAAATTTCTCTTCCTATACATCGGATATGCTCAATTGTATTAATTTCTTTTCGTGCTTTTTCAGCAAGAGAAATTGCACGTTCAGCCAGCTCTTTTCCTTCTGTAGCTAAACGTTTTCGTGCAACATCTAAAGAAGCCAGCAGCAGATAAGATGTTGATGTTGTTGTCAGCATGCTTAAAATAGACTGTACACGTTTTGGAGAAATTAAGCCTTCGCGTATGTTTAGAATTGAACTTTGCGTCATAGAACCGCCTAATTTATGCACGCTTGTTGCTGCCATATCTGCACCGGCCTGCATAGCAGACAGAGGCAAATCATCATGAAAATGAATATGAACGCCGTGAGCTTCATCAACAAGTACAGGCACTTGATACGAGTGGGCGATTTCTACGATTTTACGAAGGTCTCCGGAAATTCCAAAGTAAGTTGGGTTGATAACCAGCACTGCTTTTGCTTCAGGGTGCTGCTTTAAGGCTTTTTCTACAGAGTCCGATGTAATACCGTGAGAAATGCCAAGGTTTTCGTCAATTTCAGGATGAATAAAAATAGGCGTAGCTCCTGAAAAAACAATCGCACTCATAACAGATTTATGCACGTTTCTAGGAACGATAATTTTATCTCCAGGTCCACATGTCGCCATAACCATTGCCATAATTGCTCCGCTCGTTCCTTGAACAGAGAAAAAAGTATGGTCAGCACCAAATGCTTCTGCAGCTAAATCCTGCGCTTGTTTGATAATGCCTTTTGGCTGGTGAAGGTCATCAAGGGGACCGATATTAATTAAATCAATGGATAAAGCATCATCGCCAATAAACGAGCGGAATTCAGGATCCATTCCATTTCCTTTTTTATGTCCAGGGATATGGAATTGTGTTGGGTTTTTCTTAGCGTGATTAACCAATCCAGTAAATAATGGAGTTGAAAATTGAGAAGACAACTTTGCTATACACCTCTTTTATCATAAATTGTCAGTCCCTCTAAGCAAAGCTTAGAGGGACTTTGATTGTTTTTTTATCAAATTACAGCATTCAATTTTATATACTAAAAACTAATGGCTGTTGAATTCTACATATTAAAATATCAGATCTTTTTGCTATAAAAGAAATTCAACAGAAATTCTACTCGGCAGTTTTCTTGATTTTAACCATTATATAAATGAATGAAACGTGTATGTTTACTACTGTTTGATAATATAAATACAATTTTTAGTTCAAAAAATACAAGTAATTGTAAACTGCTTATTACTCATTATTTTATAGTTCTTTATGTTTTGAAAATCCCCATAAAACAAAAGAATTATAGCACTTATTAACCCATTTGCAAAGATATTTTAAAGAGAAAATAAAAAGAAAAAAAAGGAGAAATTCTTTTGCGTGCAAAGAGGATAAATTTTGTGTACATTGTAGATTGTGATAGAGTTAAGAATATAGATATACATAGATTGAAGAAATAAATGGAGTGATGAGAAGTGGAATATCAATACCCTATCTCCCTTGATTGGAGTACAGAAGAAATTATTGATGTAGTGAAGTTTTTTGAAAGCATTGAACGAGCTTATGAAAAAGGTATTGAGCGTGATCACCTAATGGCAGTCTATCGCCGATTTAAAGAAATTGTGCCAAGTAAAGCAGAAGAAAAAACAATCTGTAACGATTTTGAAGACCAAAGCAAATACTCTTCTTATCGAACAATTCAAAAAGCAAAGGCTGCTTCTTCTGGAGATATCATAAAAATGTAAAAAATGGAGCCAAGCTTGGCTCCATTTTTTTTATATCAATTCGTTAAAATTATGCATATGCTTTTTTAGTTAGTTCATATAATGGAGTTACCGTATGAAATGTTTGCTCAATACGAGCCATCCATTCTTCGCCGTTCATTGCAATCGCTTCGTCTTTTGGAATTGTAATGCCGCATAGGATCTCAGCTTTTTTAACCGTCTCTAGACGTTCAAACAAACTCTCTAAGTCTTCAGAAGATAAGTCGCCCATTTTTTCACTATCAGGTTTTGTATGATCCTTCGACCAAACAAACGAGGCTGGGATATTTTGACGAATCTCCTCAATGTTTTGTTTTAGCAGCTTTCCAAATTGTTCTTTAATAGGTGATTCGTAAATGACGGCGAACCACACAAAGACATGTGTTTCCCAAAGGCCAATTTGAAAATGAGGGAGCTTTTTATACCCGCGTTTACTGTTAGCAAAGGCTACCCACGTGTCTGCTGGCGGGTTAACTGTTCTTCGTGCATGTTTGGCAATGTGTACGAACATTTCATCTCCACAAAGTGAAGAAAGAGTAGGAGCAAAATGATTGCTTAATTGTTCGAATTTTGGGCGTATCGTTGTTTTGATGGCTTCCATACGTGCATCAAGCCCCTCGATACGGAATACGTTAAAGTCATCTTGTGAAAATCCTGAGAATGCCATGTGAAACCTCCGTTTTTTAGTGAATATGTATAGCTGCTGTGCATCTATGCAAGTAAGTATGATTTACGCGAAGATTCTACCACATGAAAAGCATAAACACCAATTAATTCGCATATGCTTGTCAAAACGTGTCTATCATTTTTTTATAGGTAATCACACAATTTAGTTGCATGAGATTAGGTTTCGACATAGACTATATCAATCAAAATATCTGAAAATTTAGTTTTCTATAAGCGGGTTCAATAATTTGAGAGGGGTGTTTGAAACATGAAACAAGTGGTGAATATGTATAAGAAGAATGATGGACAAAAAAGATTAGGTGTAATTCGTTTGGAGTTAGATTACGAGTTAGCGACGTTATATGAAGCCATGATGGAGAATAATGAGGAACAAAAACAAAAATGTAAGCGAAAGCTCGAGAAACTTCGTGAAGAAATGATATCTCTTCAGTAGCAGATACGGGAATAAAATAGAACAAATAAGGGTAAACTATAAAAGAGGATTAAACTGAATGAGCAGATTTATAAGTGGTAACAGAGCACGTGGGAGAAGAAGCGGCAGTTCTTCTCCCACGTGCTCTGTTAATTGACATCTTGCAGAGGTTTTTTTAAGCTTAAATAAGAGACGTATTTTTGAGGGGGAATTGAGATGACACAACGCTGGAAAGAAATTGATACATACGTTAAAGAGTGGCTAAAAGAAGCTGGACAAAAAATTCAACAGTCGTTTAGTAAAGAACTTCTCATTCAAACGAAATCGAATCCAAATGATTTAGTAACAAATATGGATAAAGAAATTGAACAGTTTTTTATCTCAAAAATTAATGAAACCTTTCCAGAACATCATATCCTCGGAGAAGAAGGATATGGAGAAGAGCTTGAATCAGAAGAAGGAATAATTTGGATTATCGATCCAATCGACGGGACGATGAACTTTGTTCATCAGCAGCGAAATTTTGCTATTTCCATCGGTATATTTGAAAATGGTGTAGGACAAGCAGGTTATATTTATGATGTTATTCATAATGAGCTGTATCATGCTTTAAAAGGACAGGGCGCGTTTATGAATGACATCCAATTGCCGAAACTTGAACCTGTACCAGTTGAACAAGCTATTATTAGCCTAAATGCGACATGGGTGACGGAGAACCGTCGTATTGATCCTTCCGTATTAAGTCCGCTTGTACGTAAAGTAAGAGGGACTCGTTCATATGGATCCGCAGCTATTGAGCTTGCTTACGTAGCGGCTGGACGCTTGGATGGATATATTACTTTACGTTTGGCTCCATGGGACTTTGCTGCCGGTAAAGTATTGATTGAAGAAGTTGGGGGAGTTATGACGGATTTAGAAGGAAAGCCGTTAGAGATTCTTGAAAAAAGCAGTGTATTTGTAAGCAAACCAACGTTACATGACGAAATCTTTCGTACGTACCTTGAAGGAAAGTGGAATAAATAAAATAGAAGTGAAGACTTACGTATAGTGGAAGAATTTTGTGATGAAAAAACGTCATGAACCATTTTGATCTTGCAAATGGCCATGACGCTTTCAATCATCGCAAAAAAATTACAGCTGCCCTTTTTCTCGCATTTTTTTCTTAGTCGTAAAGCCAAAACCCATTACAACAATTAAAGCTACGATAGCTAAAATGACCCCGAGAGCGCTTCCTTCTCCGATAAATATGCCAATTGACATAATAGCTGCAGTTGCGATGAATGCATATAAAACGAATACCCACTTAATGTTTCTCATGTTGATTCCTCCCATTTGTAACGGATATTTATAGTGTACAACAAAATCATTCTGCAATTCTAGAGTTAGTGTGATATAATAGCTTAGTTATTACAAGCATAGGAGTGAAATGCGTGAACATTCGTAAAGATTTACGTAATATTGCCATTATTGCCCATGTAGACCATGGGAAAACAACGTTAGTAGATAAATTATTACATCAGTCCGGAACATTCCGTACTAATGAGCATGTTGAAGAACGTGCGATGGATTCAAATGACCTTGAGCGTGAGCGTGGAATTACAATTTTAGCGAAAAACACAGCTATTAATTATAAAGATACGCGTATCAACATTATGGATACGCCAGGACATGCTGACTTCGGTGGAGAAGTTGAGCGTATTATGAAAATGGTAGACGGTGTTCTACTTGTAGTAGACGCATATGAAGGATGTATGCCTCAAACGCGCTTTGTATTGAAAAAAGCATTAGAGCAAAACTTAACGCCGATTGTTGTTGTTAACAAAATTGACCGTGACTTTGCTCGTCCAACTGAAGTAGTTGATGAAGTAATTGACTTATTTATTGAACTAGGTGCAAGTGAGGAACAAATTGAGTTCCCTGTTGTTTATGCTTCAGCAATCAACGGAACGGCTAGCACGAACCCTGAAAAGCAAGATGAGAACATGTCATCTCTATTTGACTCAATCATCGAGCACATTCCAGCACCAGTAGACAACAGCGAAGAACCACTTCAATTCCAAGTGGCAATGCTTGACTACAATGACTATCTTGGTCGTATCGGTGTAGGTCGCGTATTCCGCGGAACAATGAAAGTAGGCCAGCAAGTTGCATTAATGAAGCTTGACGGTACGGTAAAACAATTCCGCGTAACAAAACTATTCGGTTTCCTAGGCCTAAAGCGTGTTGAAATCGAAGAAGCAAAAGCAGGAGACCTGATCGCTGTATCAGGAATGGAAGACATCAACGTAGGTGAAACAGTATGTCCGTTTGACCACCAAGATGCACTGCCAATTTTACGTATTGATGAGCCTACTTTACAAATGACGTTCTTAGTAAACAATTCACCGTTTGCTGGTCGTGAAGGTAAATTTGTTACATCTCGTAAAATTGAAGAGCGCTTAATGTCTGAACTTGAGACAGATGTAAGTTTACGCGTGGAAAATACTGATTCACCGGATGTATGGGTCGTTTCAGGACGTGGAGAACTTCATTTATCTATTTTAATTGAAAATATGCGTCGTGAAGGATATGAGATTCAAGTATCAAAACCTGAAGTAATCGTTCGTGAAATTGATGGCGTTCGCTGTGAGCCGGTTGAACGTGTTCAAATCGACGTGCCTGAAGAACATACGGGTTCTATTATGGAATCAATGGGTGCTCGTAAAGGTGAAATGGTTGATATGATTAACAACGGCAGCGGTCAAGTTCGTCTGATCTTCATGGTTCCTGCACGTGGTTTAATCGGTTATACAACTGAGTTCTTATCGTTAACTCGTGGATTCGGTATCATTAACCATTCATTTGATAGCTACCAACCAATGCAGCAAGGTCAAGTTGGAGGTCGCCGTCAAGGTGTGCTTGTTTCTATGGAAAGCGGTAAATCATCTACTTATGGAATCCAAGGCGTAGAAGACCGCGGTACAATTTTCGTGGAGCCGGGTACAGAAGTATACGAAGGTATGATCGTAGGAGAACACACTCGTGAAAATGATATCGTTGTTAACATCTGTAAAATGAAGCAAATGACGAATATGCGTTCTGCTAATAAAGATCAAACAACAGGTATGAAAAAACCTCGTATTATGTCTTTAGAGCAATCACTTGAATATTTAAACGAAGATGAATATTGTGAAATCACACCAGAATCTATTCGTCTACGTAAAAAAATTCTTGATAAAAATGAACGTGAAAAAGCAGCGAAAAAGAAAAAATACGCTGACACAAAATAATAAAAAAAGTAAGTCGTTAGCTCTGTTTGCTAGCGGCTTGTTTTTTATCAATTATATCAGAATTTTCTATTTTTTGAAAGCGTTTTATAAATAAGGGATTTGGAAAGGAAAAAGGTGGCTTATATCGAATAATGTAAAGTAAGGAATAGGGGGAAGAAATATGGATGTAAAAGAACACCTTTCATTTTTTGCAGCTTTGTATCAAGTAGATGAACATGCAAAAATAGGAATGTGGCTGTTATACTTTACTATTTTAGGGCTATCTGTTCTCGTGTACAAACTCGGGTTTGCAAAGAAGCTGCCGCTTTTAAAATCTGTGGTTATTTATCTGTTTTTAGCTTTTGGATGTACGATCTTAACGTTTTTAGGCATTTTTTTACCTGTAGCTGAAGGGCTTGTGGTTGCAGCGCTTGTATTAATCATTTATAAAATACGGCTGTATCAGTCTAAAAAGCAAAACTCCACGTTTGGTTCATAAAAGACTACATAAAAAGATTACATAAAAAGACGCTTGTAGCTACAAGCGTCTTTTTAGGATGATATAGCCGAAACCAAGAGCGGCTGCGAAAATTAAATGGCCAGCTGTCCAATAGAAAATCGCTACTGCATCATCCGCCGCAGGCGTAGGCTTAAGCGCAAGCAGCGTCAACGGAAAATACAAAGGAATGGTTGGAAGTGTTAATAAAAAGGAACACAATACGATTTTTCGAATAGACATATTATTTAATTTACCTACTATGTAAACAAAAACGATCCCAATTGCAACGGCAATGAATAAATGAAAAACAAACTCTACCCATTCAGGCCATTGAATAGGGCCAATGATAGGAATAAAATCAACATTTAATAAAAGGGTATAAACTTGTTTGCCGGTTAGCCATTCTATCCATTTCAAACATAACCCAAGGATAATCCCGCTTAACATGCCAATACTTATTCCTAATCGGAGCACCTTACCAATCCTCCTCTGTCTTTTTCGACTCATATAGTTTAAAGTTACCAGTAGCTATGCGTTCTTTTGTTCGTTTTTCAATCCGTTCAGAACATTCATTGCACATATATGTATGGATAGGACGGTTGCGCAGTCGTTTTGCCACGAGCGTTTCATCCTCAATTGTTTCAATTTTATCGCACATGACACATTGTACTCTCATTTCTATCACCTCAACTTCTCTATACATCATTCTAGCCGAAAATCCTTGTTTTATAAAGTTTTTTTGCGGTGCTATCTCTCAGGAGAAAAGGAACGATAGGAAAACATTCCTAAAGAAGCAGGTAATTTTGCTTGTTAGCTCGAAGATAGTAACTAGTAAGTACATAAACAGTAGGAGGGATGAAAATGGCCAACGAAGTCGAGACTCAATTAGTAGATGCATTATACGATGAGCTACAGACAGAGAGATTTGCAACCATTTCAACTATTGATTTTGAAACAAACGGTCCAAATGTTAGTGCCATTTCGTGGTTAGTAGCTCCGACTAAACAAAAAATTCGATTTGCCGTAGATGTCAAATCGAGGATTGTAGAAAACATTAAACATACGAATAAAGCCGTGGTAAATATTCTTGCTAATGAATCATGCTACTCAATCAGCGGAATAGCTGAGGTAGTGCAAGAAAAGTTAGAAGGAGTAGCTTTAAAGCTGACACTAATTGAACTAGATATTAATGAAGTAAGAGATGTCATGTTCTATGGTTCTAAAATTTCAGTAAACCCTTCATATGAAAAGACCTATGATCCAGTAGCAGCCGCTAAACTCGATAAGCAAGTAATTGAAGCGATAAAAAAAGCTTAGCAGCAGCCTGCCGCTAAGCGACTTTCTTATTCATTTTTTTGAAGATGATTATTAGATTGTTTTTCCTGCTCATTCTTTAAGTTTTGCTCTTGTTTATTATTTAATTTTTGATTGTTTGTATCTGTTGAACTAGGATTTCGGCGGATTTCTTCTGCAAATTCAGGCATCACTCGGTTTACAATGGCCGCTAATTCATCTAAAAATCCTGTAACCGGACGGCCTTTGCGAATTTCATTTCCAATTTGTTTTAGCCGAGCAACCGTATCAGGATCTGCAATAACAACAGAATTAGCGCCGTACGGGTCAGCTTTCAGACCTTCAGCGACTGTATATTTGATTGAACTTACTTCTGAACGATCAATATCTTTGCCGACGTCAATGCCTACGATTGCATATTTACCGAGCACAATGGCAGTAGCATCATTTACATTCGGAACGCTTGAAGCCAGTTCAACTAAATGCGCTGATATTTCATTAGCAGTACGCTTGTGAGAGCGTTCAGGAGATGAATTTTTCACCTGTACAATTCGATCTGTTTTTTGCCCTTCTTCAACGTCTGCTTGGTTATTGTTGCAGCCGGTTAGTGTAATAAAACATAAGCTAATGGATAGAAAAAATTTGTTCATGTGGGAGACTCCTCCTTATGAATGACTCATTTTTTGTAGTAATTTGTATTTAGTTTCTAATAGTTCTTCTATCTTTATACACGTGTTCATATATTTAAAGAAAATGGTCCGTCCATTTAAGGTCACTTCACACATGTGCGTTACATAGTATATAAATGGATGGGTGCCTTGTTTCACTCCTTACAGGAAAAACAATCGGAGTAGGAGGCTGAATTATTGGGAAAAATTTATGTATTAGATACGAATGTTTTATTACAAGATCCGCATTCAATTTTTTCATTTGATGATAACGAAGTAGTGATTCCAGCCGTTGTATTAGAAGAAGTTGATTCGAAAAAAAGAAATATGGATGAAGTCGGACGAAATGCAAGGCAGGTATCCAAACTCATTGATAACTTGAGACAACATGGAAAGTTATATGAGAAAATCCCGTTAGAAAATGGGGGCCATTTGCGAATTGAACTCAACCATCGCTCTTTTCAACAGCTTCAAGAAATCTTTGTAGAAAAAACAAATGATAATCGAATTTTAGCCGTTGCTAAAAATTTATCTCTTGAAGAGGAAACAAAAGAAGATGGACGTGAAGTGATCCTAGTGAGTAAAGATGTGTTGGTACGTGTGAAGGCTGACGCAATCGGCTTAAGAGCAGAAGATTTTTTAAGTGATCGAGTAGTGGAATTCAATAGTATTTATACAGGCTTTTCAGAAGTCTATATTGCAAAAGAACTGCTGAGTCAATTTTACGAAAAAGGAGAGCTGCTAACGTCTCAAATTGCGAACCACTCCTTTTT
The DNA here is from genome assembly GCF_000956595.1 of Priestia aryabhattai B8W22. Taxonomy (GTDB): domain Bacteria; phylum Bacillota; class Bacilli; order Bacillales; family Bacillaceae_H; genus Priestia; species Priestia aryabhattai. The sequence continues at coordinate 9,880 of NZ_JYOO01000023.1, forward strand.
TGCAAATCAATTCTTAGTGATGAAAGATGCATTTGGGGGATCCGGATCAGCCATCGGCATTGTCGATCAAACAACAACGAAAGTAAAAAAGCTTTTATTTGAATATGATCATATCTGGGGAATCAAACCTCGAAATGTTCAGCAAATTATGGCGTTAGAACTTCTTCTTAGAGACGACGTTCAACTGGTCACGTTAATTGGAAAGGCAGGTACGGGTAAAACGCTGCTTGCTTTAGCTTCAGGACTTATGCAGACGGAAGATTTAGGATGTTTTAAAAAGCTACTTGTAGCTCGTCCAATTGTTCCTTTAGGGAAAGATATTGGATTCTTGCCAGGAGAAAAGCAGGAGAAGCTTCGTCCATGGATGCAACCAATTTATGATAACCTAGAGTACTTATTCAACACTAAAAAACCTGGAGAACTGGATGCGATTCTAGCGGGGCTCAGTTCGATAGAAGTGGAAGCCTTGACATATATAAGAGGCCGAAGCATTCCGGAGCAGTTCATTATTATTGATGAAGCCCAAAATTTAACGAAGCATGAAATTAAAACAATTTTAACAAGGGTAGGGGAAAAGAGTAAAATTGTGCTTATGGGAGATCCGGCTCAAATTGATCATCCTTATTTAGATGAGTATAACAACGGATTAACGTACGTAGTTGAAAAGTTTAAAGAGCAAAAAGTATCGGGACACGTTCGGTTAATCAAAGGAGAGCGCTCCGGGCTAGCACAATTAGCAGCTGATATTCTTTAAAAAAAGTGGGGTTCCTTTTGGAACCCCACTTTTTTATTATGTAACGATGATTTCTTCCACATATTTAATAGGGTTATTTCGGTTAGACCCGTCAGGTAAATAGACATAGATAGGCCCGTCTTCTCTAAGAGGCTTTCCATCTTGGCTGAAACCAAAGATTAGTTTTTGCGCTTCTTCTAATGAAAAAGAAATCAGCGCGTCTTTTGTTTTAAATGAAACGTTGGTAGCTTCTTCAGTAGGTGAAGCGTTTGCTAGAAAAGGTTCAAATGAAATGCCAAATGTTCCATTTACTAGCTCCTGTTTTTTGAATTTCTTTTCGGTTTTTAACGTAGGAGGAAAGACGGCTCCTTCTTGAATTTCACGGTCCCAATGCTTCGAAACAGCCTTTGTGTACGCTTCTGTCTCGTCTTTTTGCTCCGGTGGATGTTCAAAGAAAACGTCCATATCGAGCTTGCGGTCATCGAAAATCCACACGCTTGGGTCAAGTGTCAGCGTATATTTTACTTTTCCTTTTAACATAATAATTGAATTCATCATAAATGCCCCCTTGCTAAAAGTATAAGCGCTTTCTACTTATTTGTCACTTTGATGAAAAAATTTAGTTGAGAGTGATTCTCGTATGATATAATGTAAGAGTCAACGAAAGTGCGAAATTTCCTACATCTATGGTAATGCTTTTGAGAAAGTAACAGTATAAAAAAGACGGCCAGCCTCACGGACATGTTTATCCTTGCTTTTTTGGAGCATAGCCTTTAAAATTGAGAGATAGATTAGGTAATCGCTCGCGAACGGAGGGATTGAGTTTGACGCCTGAGACAATGATAGATCATCGTGAAAAAGCGTATGCGTTGTTAAAAGCTGATGCAGATAAGATTTTGCAATTAATTCAAGTTCAAATGGATAACTTAACAATGCCACAATGTCCTCTTTATGAAGAGGTTTTAGATACACAAATGTTTGGTTTATCAAGAGAAATTGATTTTGCAGTTCGTCTTGGTTTAATTGATGAACGTGTTGGAAAAACATTGCTAGACCGCCTCGAGCGTGAACTTTCTGCACTGCATGAAGCGTTTACAAAAAAATAAAAATCACGCGATCGAAACTCAAACTATATACAAACGTAGTTTGAGTTTTTTATTACAGGTGGTTGAAATTTCCTAATTTACTCAAATTTGTACATAAAAGATGAAACGAAACAGAAACACGTCATTTTTAAAGGAAGAGGGTTATGGTAAAAAAAATATTTAGGCATTTTGACTATTCGATTGTAATTCCAGTGCTGCTTCTTTGTGCGGTTGGACTAGTTATGGTTTACAGTTCAAGTATGATTGTAAGTATTACAAGATATCATACGTCAAGTGATTTCTTTTACAACAGACAAAAAATGTGGCTTGCTTTTACGCTTGTATTGTTCATTTTAACAATGCTAACACCTTACAAGCTGTATCCTAAAATACTGCCTTATGCGATTCTGGGCATTTTTGTACTGCTTTTGCTTGTGTTTGTAATGGGTCATACGAGTAACAATGCGCAAAGTTGGCTGCAGCTTGGGGGAGCAAACATGCAGCCGGCTGAGTATGCCAAGCTTGTTGTCATTTTATACTTATCGTATGTTTTGTCTAAAAGGCAAGAGTATATTGACAACATCAAAAAAGCTTTTTTTGGACCTATGGGTCTTGTATTTCTAATATTAGGTTTTGTAGCGATTCAGCCTGACCTTGGAACGGGATCAATTATTTTTGCTATTGCCGTTACCATTATGCTATGTTCGGGAATCTCTAAAAAAACCTTCTTCCGCATGCTAGCACTAGGTATCATTTTGCTTACGGTAATTATTACGATTGGTTTTTTTACAGGTCAGTTTACTGCCAATCGAATTGGCCGTTTTACCGGTGCATCAGATCCGTTTGCCAATGCTCAAGGAACCGGTTATCAGCTGGTTAATTCATATTTAGCAATAGGTACAGGAGGCTTAAAAGGCCTTGGTTTAGGAGAAAGTGTACAAAAGTATGGTTATCTTCCTGAGCCCCATACCGATTTCATTATGGCTATTATTGCAGAAGAATTAGGGTTCTTTGGAGTTATGCTCGTGCTGGGTCTTTTAGGCTTCTTAATTTTCAGGATTTTAATGCTGGCTAAAAAATCTCAGGATCCGTTTGCTAGTATGATCTGTATTGGAGTAGCGAGTATGATAGGTATCCAAACGGGGATTAACCTTGGAGGACTTACGGGACTCATTCCGATTACGGGGGTAACGCTTCCATTTATCAGTTACGGAGGGTCTTCGCTGCTAACGCTGATGGTATCTATGGGAATTATTGTAAATATTTCGTTTTTCGTAAATTATCACAATAAAAAACAGAAAAATACGGAAAATATTGTGCTACATCCGAACAATACATCAACAACAAGTGATTGATTTTCGTGAAAAAATTGTGTAAAAAAAGCAAAAATTTATTGGAATTTTATCATTTTCCATAGATTTTTGCTTTTCTTTTATTCAATTTTGCTATATATTGAAGTTTATACGAAATTGAGAGGAGATTAGCAACATGAGTTTTGTAACTAAAAAAATCAAAAAAGTATTAGTAGCAAACCGAGGAGAAATTGCGATTCGTGTATTTCGAGCATGTACTGAACTGAATATTCGGACTGTTGCAATTTATTCGAAGGAAGACGCAGGTTCTTATCACCGTTACAAAGCGGATGAAGCCTATTTAGTAGGAGCGGAGAAAAAACCGATTGATGCTTATTTAGATATAGAAGGCATCATCGACATTGCTAAGTCTCATGATGTAGATGCTATTCACCCTGGCTATGGTTTTTTGTCAGAAAATATCCAATTTGCAAAACGTTGCGAAGAAGAAGGCATTATTTTTATTGGCCCAAAATCCAAGCATCTTGATATGTTTGGCGATAAAGTAAAAGCACGTCATCAGGCTATTCAAGCAGATATTCCCGTTATTCCTGGTACGGATGGTCCTATTGATTCAATTGACGAAGCAAAAGAATTTGCTAATCAGCATGGATATCCTCTAATGATCAAAGCGGCTTTGGGCGGAGGCGGTCGAGGCATGCGTATCGTTCGCGATGCAGACAGCCTGAATGAATCTTATGACCGTGCCAAATCAGAAGCAAAAGCGGCTTTTGGTAATGATGAAGTGTATGTCGAGAAATTAGTTGAAAATCCAAAACATATTGAAGTGCAAATTTTAGGTGATGAACAAGGAAATGTTGTGCATCTTTATGAACGCGACTGTTCTGTGCAGCGTCGCCACCAAAAAGTAGTAGAAGTAGCACCAAGTGTTTCTATAGATGAAGACTTACGTCTCCGCATTTGTGAAGCAGCTGTACAGCTGATGGAAAAAGTGCAGTACATAAATGCTGGTACAGTAGAATTTTTAGTATCAGGAAACGATTTTTATTTTATTGAAGTAAATCCACGTGTTCAAGTAGAGCACACAATTACTGAAATGATTACAGGTATTGATATCGTTCAATCGCAAATTTTAATTGCAGACGGCTACGGACTTCACAGCAAGGAAGTGTCCATTCCTGCACAAGATCAAATTCAAGTACATGGATATGCGATTCAATCTCGTGTAACGACAGAAGATCCGTTAAACAATTTTATGCCGGATACGGGTAAAATTATGGCTTATCGTTCTGGTGGCGGTTTTGGCGTACGCTTAGATACGGGAAACAGCTTCCAAGGTGCTGTAATTACACCGTATTATGATTCACTGTTAGTAAAAGTAACAACATGGGCATTAACATTCGATCAAGCTGCATCAAAAATGGTGCGGAACTTAAAAGAGTTTCGTATTCGTGGAATTAAAACAAATATTCCGTTTCTTGAAAATGTAGTGAAGCATGATAAGTTCTTAACAGGTGCTTATGATACATCATTTATTGATACAACGCCTGAACTTTTTGTTTTCCCAAAGCGAAAAGACCGCGGAACTAAAATGCTTACATACATTGGGAATGTTACGGTAAACGGATTCCCAGGCGTATCGGAAAAGAAAAAGCCAATCTTTACGAAACCGCGCGTTCCTAGTGTGGATATAAGCAAACCAATTCAAAACGGAACAAAGCAGATTTTAGATGAAAAAGGTGCTGAAGGGCTAGTAAATTGGGTGAAAGAACGCAAGGAAGTGCTATTAACGGATACAACCTTCCGTGATGGCCATCAGTCTCTGTTAGCAACGCGTATTCGTACAAACGACTTAAAACAAGTAGCTAACCCAACTGCACGCTTGCTTCCAGATTTATTTTCTATGGAAATGTGGGGAGGAGCAACGTTTGATGTCGCTTATCGATTCTTAAAAGAAGATCCGTGGGATCGCTTGCTTACTTTACGTCAACAAGCGCCAAACGTTCTTTTCCAAATGCTTCTTCGCGCGTCAAATGCGGTTGGATATAAAAACTATCCTGATAATGTAATTAAGGAATTTGTTGAAAAATCAGCTTATGCAGGTATTGATGTTTTCCGTATCTTTGACAGCTTAAACTGGGTGCAAGGAATGACTCTTGCAATTGACTCCGTTCGTCAAACAGGGAAGATTGCAGAAGCAGCGATGTGTTATACAGGTGATATTTTAGATCCGACACGCCGTAAGTATGATTTGGATTACTACAAGAACTTAGCAAAAGAGCTTGAGCAGTCTGGCGCACATATCCTAGGCATTAAAGATATGGCGGGTCTTTTAAAACCGCAGGCAGCTTATGATTTAGTATCGGCTTTAAAAGAAACGGTTGATATTCCCATTCACCTTCATACGCATGATACAAGCGGAAACGGTGTATACACGTATGCAAAAGCAATCGAAGCAGGTGTAGACATTGTGGACGTAGCCGTAAGCTCAATGGCGGGCTTAACGTCTCAGCCAAGTGCTAACTCTCTTTATTATGCATTAGAAGGAGCGGACCGCAGACCAAACCTGGATATTAAAAATCTAGAAGAGCTTTCTTACTATTGGGAAGATGTGCGAAAGTATTACCAAGACTTCGAAAGCGGCATGAACGCTCCTCATACGGAAGTGTACGAGCATGAAATGCCAGGCGGTCAATATAGCAACTTACAGCAGCAAGCAAAAGCAGTTGGTTTAGGAAACCGCTGGGATGAAGTAAAAGAGATGTATTCACGCGTGAATTTGCTATTTGGTGATATTGTAAAAGTTACGCCATCATCAAAAGTAGTTGGAGATATGGCATTGTTTATGGTTCAAAACAACTTGACAGAAGAAACGCTGTTTGAGCGCGGTGAAACGCTTGACTTCCCGGATTCAGTTATTGAATTGTTTGAAGGGTATTTAGGACAGCCGCACGGGGGATTCCCTAAAGAGCTTCAGCGCATCATTTTAAAAGGCAGAAAACCTATTACAGTTCGCCCTGGAGAACTGTTAGAAGATGTGGACTTCGATGCAGTGAAAGCTAAGCTATTTAAAGACTTGAATCGTCAAGTAACAAGTTTTGACGCCATTGCTTATGCGCTGTATCCAAAAGTATTTATGGATTACCACAAAGCAGTTGAGCAATATGGGGACATTTCCGTTCTTGATACACCAACTTTCCTATATGGAATGCGTTTAGGAGAAGAAGTTGAAATTGAAATTGAAAAAGGAAAAACCTTAATTGTTCGTCTTGTATCCATTGGTGAACCTCAGGCAGACGGTACGCGAACAGTATACTTCGAATTGAACGGTCAGCCACGTGAAGTCGTGATTAAAGACGAAAGTGTCAAAACAACCGTTACGGCAAAACAAAAAGCCGACCAAGGAAATCCGGCCCACATCGGCGCTTCAATGCCTGGAACTGTTATTCGAGTAGTAGTAGAAAAAGGCGATAAAGTCTCAAAAGGTGATCACTTAATGATCACAGAAGCAATGAAAATGGAAACAACCGTGCAAGCACCATTTGACGGCGTGATTAAACAAGTACACGTGTCGAATGGAGATGGCATCCAGCCGGGAGATTTATTAATTGAATTAGAAAGCTAATCAAAAAAGGTACGAGCTCAGAGCTCGTACCTTTTTTGATTAATTATGTGTATGACGCGTTGCAAGTAAGGTTAAGTAGCTTAATACACCGAATAGGAAAGAGATAATTAAAGAATGAGCAAGCGCGAGCTCTAGCTGCAGACGTGTGACAACAACAAGCATACCGGAAACCGCCTGAAAAATAACTAGAATGAGAGCAGCTAACCATCCGTAAAAAATATTTTTTTGATGACGATAATATTTAACTGCATGGATAAAGGCAGCTAAAATCCATACAAACGTTAAAACAGCAGCGAATCGATGTCCCATTTGAATCCACTGATTCAAATCAACAGGTAGCCAACCGTTTCCATTTGAACACAATGGAACGTCTGGACAGGCTAAGCTAGCTTCTTTATGGCGAACAAGCGCGCCCGTGTACACAACGGCATATGTGTACAAGATAACCCCGTAAATATGTTTTTTCATTTTAGAACCTAGCTGCATATTAGTTGCGTCGAGCTTTTGATCCACTTCAAAGATAATAAGTGTTAACAGCAGCACAGAAGCAAACGAAATAAGAGAAATACCAAAATGAAGAGCTAGCACCGCATCTGATTGCCCCCACATAACGGCTGCTGCCCCAATTAATGCTTGCAGTACGAGGAAGAAAAAAGAAATAAACGCTAAAGGCCTAACTTCTTTTATATGTCCTAATGCAATCCACGCCCACACGCACAAAGCGAGCACAAGAAAGCCCGACACGCCAGAAACTAAGCGGTGGCTTAATTCAACAACGGTTTCAAATGTTAAAGGGTCAGGAATGAGCTGTCCGTTACACAAAGGCCAAGAATCTCCGCACCCGTCTGCTGAACCAGTTTTCGTCACAAGGGCACCGCCAAGTAGAATAAGTAACATGGCCATGCTTGTTACAATGGATAACAACTTTAATCCAAGTCGCACAATAATCACCCTCCTAAAAGCAAAGTAAGTAATATAACGAGCTAAACAATTTATTCTAATCTTTTTGTATATTAAACATAAATTTCATTTATTCTCCATAAACTTGATTGAATTTGTTATAATGGTAGAAAGTGTAAGGTTTGTCCATGAGTTTGACTCTGCAGATGTGTAAAAGGTACCGTACAGAAAACTATTTTACTTGCGGAAATATCTTTTAACAAGTGACAGGGACATGCATTTAGCTCATGACAAAAAAAATCCATATTTTTTTCATGAATTCTTCACAAAGTAACGGCAAAATATGGTTTAATAAACATGAGAAATAGATATTTCTCTACTATTTTATCGTTTGCATGTGAAGCTTTTAAGTAGTTTTGGTGAGAGGAATATGACTTCTTTGTGAACAAAGAGGAGATTTTTGTAAAAATATGTTGAAAACGCCTTCATTTATAGACTCTTTATTTACTAGATAAAAGTCTATGGATGAGTAAAGGAGGAAGCGCCATGGAAGATTCAAAAATGGTGGAAGATTCAACGCTTTCTGCATCGCCTAACACAGCTCATGTAAGCGAAAATAGTTCCATTTGGTCAGATTTTTTAGCTACGATTAAAATTGGAATAGTCAATTCAAATTTCATCACCACCTTTACTGGTTTTTGGCTAGCTCTTTTCTTCAACGAACAACACTTCTTAGAAAACCTGGATAAAGCATTTTTTACTTTAATAGGTTCTTCACTTATCATCGCCGGTTCATGCAGTTTGAACAATTACATAGATCGTGACATTGACCCTCTAATGGAACGAACAAAGGGACGACCTACAGTGACAGGGAGTTTTACACCTTTGACGGTCCTTGGGATTGGAATCGGTTTGACGTTAACCGGCTTGCTTATGCTACTAGTTGTTTCTTCCGTAGCCGCTCTCATCGGATTAGCAGGAATACTTACATATGTAGTTCTTTACACCATGTGGTCCAAAAGACTATACACAATTAATACAGTAATCGGAAGTATATCAGGCGCTGTCCCGCCTTTAATTGGATGGGCCGCTATCGATCCCAATTTACACGTAGTGGCTTGGGTATTATTTTTAATCATGTTTATTTGGCAGCCGCCTCATTTTCTAGCTCTTGCTATGCGAAGGTGTGAAGAATACCGAGCAGCGGGAATCCCTATGTTGCCTGTTGTACACGGTTTTGAGCTTACAAAACGACAGATTCTCATTTGGATTGCTTGTCTGTTGCCATTACCTCTTTATTTATACGAATTAGGCACTCCATTTCTAATTTTAGCCACTGTTTTAAACATAGGATGGCTATTTTTAGGATTTGCTCAATACAATAAACAAGAAGACACAAAGTGGGCTAGCATGATGTTTGTCTACTCACTAAACTATTTAACTATTTTATTTGTCTCAATGATTGTCGCAACGCTTTTTGCCTAGATAAAATCTTTCACTGAATGCGACATTGCACAAGGGGGATTTCTTCTACATGTAGAATTCATTATAGAAGGAATAAGTTTTATGCTCAAGAGGGCATAGATGAAATCACGTCAATGAAAGAGAGGTTGGGGAATGGTATGAAAAAATGGCGATTGAACTTTCGTGTTTTGTCGTTATTTACGCTGCTTGCATTCGTGTTATCGGCCTGTGGAAAACCGTTTTTGTCAACACTTAAGCCTGCAGGTGAGGTAGCTGAAGAACAATATTCGCTTATGCTGCTTAGTACAGCTATCATGGTTTTAGTTATTATTGTTGTCACCATTATCTTTATATTTGTTATTCTGCGCTTTCGCCGTCGTAAAGGCGAAGAGAATGTGATTCCAAAGCAAGTAGAGGGGAGCAGAAAGTTAGAAATTATATGGACAGTGATTCCTATCTTGCTGCTGATTATTTTGACTGTTCCAACGGTCATCTCAACTTTTAAGCTAGCGGACGTAAAAGGAATGAAGGACAAAGATGCTGTCGTAGTAAATGTGCGTGCTAACTTGTACTGGTGGGAATTTGAGTATCCTAATCAAAAAATTATTACATCCCAAGATCTAGTTGTTCCAACGGATAAAAAAGTCTACTTTAATATTAAAGCTTCTGACGTCAAGCACTCATTCTGGATTCCTTCAGTTGGAGGAAAGCTCGATGCTAACACAGAAAATGATAATAAATTCTGGCTCGTGTTTGATTCTAAAAAATCGAAGGAAGCTGACGGAGTTTTCTACGGAAAATGTGCTGAGCTTTGCGGTCCATCTCATTCTCTTATGGACTTTAAAGTACGGGCTGTATCAAGCAATGAATTTGATACGTGGGCAAAAGATTTGAAAAAGGCAAAGCCTGATGTAGAAACAGCATCCGCAAAAGCTGGTCAAGAAGTCTTTAATGAAAGCTGTATCGGATGTCATGCTGTTGACGTCAAAGACAATCGTCCAGAGCAAGCTCGTCAAGCACCAAACTTAGCCGGTTTTTCTGAACGTGAGCGTGTAGCTGGAGTGCTTCCTCACAACAAGGAAAATATCAAAAAATGGTTAAAAGACCCTGAGAAAGTTAAGCCGGGTAATAAGATGAGTGGTACATATCCAGACTTAACTGATGAACAAGTGAATGAGCTAGCAGACTATTTAATGAGTTTAAAAGAAAAATAAACGTCCAGTCGTTTTTAAAAGGGGAGGTTTAGCGATGAGTACACTCAGTCAAAAGAAGGGTGTAGGTGGAACAATTTGGGACTTTATGACAACCGTTGATCATAAGAAAATCGCCATTCTTTATTTAATTGCCGGCGGTATCTTTTTTCTAGTCGGAGGAGTGGAAGCGCTATTTATACGTATTCAGCTGGCTATACCAAGCAATGACTTTGTCAGTGCAGGAACGTATAATGAAATTTTAACAATGCATGGAACAACGATGATTTTTTTAGCTGCCATGCCGCTTCTTTTTGCGATGATGAATGCGGTTGTTCCGCTGCAAATCGGAGCTCGAGATGTAGCATTTCCATTTTTAAATTTGTTAGGTTTTTGGTTGTTTGCCTTTGGAGGACTCTTTTTAAATCTAAGCTGGTTTTTAGGAGGAGCACCTGATGCAGGTTGGACATCATATGCTTCGCTGTCTATTGCGTCGCCTGGTCACGGAATTGATTTTTATGCGATAGGTTTGCAAATTTCCGGAGCCGGGACATTGATTTCAGGTATCAACTTTCTCGTAACAATCATTAACATGAGGGCGCCAGGTATGACTTATATGCGTATGCCGCTGTTTACGTGGACGACGTTTGTTGCATCAGCTCTTATTTTGTTTGCGTTTCCAGCACTGACGGTTGGATTGTTTTTAATGATTTTTGACCGCTTGTTCGGTGGAAACTTTTTTGACGCCACAATGGGTGGAAATACGATTATCTGGGAACATCTTTTCTGGATATTCGGTCATCCGGAAGTATATATTTTAATTCTTCCAGCGTTTGGTGTTTTCTCTGAAATTTTACCTACTTTTTCAAGAAAGAGATTATTCGGTTACTCGTCGATGGTTTTTGCTACCGTATTAATCGGATTTTTAGGGTTCATGGTGTGGGCTCACCACATGTTTACAACCGGACTTGGTCCAATTGCAAATGCCATTTTTGCTGTCGCTACGATGGCTATCGCCGTTCCAACTGGAATTAAAATTTTCAACTGGCTGTTTACGCTTTGGGGAGGAAGTATTGAATTTACGTCTCCAATGCTTTACGCTGTCGCCTTTATTCCGTCATTTGTTATCGGAGGAGTAACAGGAGTTATGGCAGCTGTAGCACCTGCAGATTATCAATTTCAAGATTCTTATTTTATCGTTGCCCATTTCCATTACGTTATCGTAGGCGGTGTCGTATACGCTATATTAGCAGGTGTCACATACTGGTGGCCAAAAATGTTCGGGAAGATGTTAGATGAAAAGTTAAGCAAAGCAACGTTCTGGCTCTTTTTGATTGGTTTCCACTTAACGTTCTTTATTCAGCATTTCTTAGGCTTAATGGGGATGCCTCGCCGCGTATGGACGTTCTTGCCTAATCAAGGTCTCGACCTTGGGAATGCAATCAGTTCATCAGGAGCTGCTTTCATGGCGGTTGCTACGCTCATTTTACTTGTTAACATTATAAAAACAACTGCCAAAGGACAAAGAGTAGGAGGAGACCCTTGGGGAGACGGACGTACATTAGAATGGGCTATTTCATCTCCGCCTCCAGAGTATAACTTTAAACAAACGCCGCTTGTACGCGGGTTAGATGCATATTGGATTGAAAAAATGGCAGGAAATAAAGAAATGACGCCAGCCGAACCTCTTGGTGATATTCATATGCCAAACTCGTCATTTATTCCATTTATGATATCGCTTGGAATGTTTATTGCAGGGATTGGCTTTTTGTATCGAAACGATCATGCGTGGGGAGATGTTGTAGGGATTATCGGAATGATCGTCATGTTTTTATCGATGTTCTTCCGTTCATGGATTGATGATCACGGCTTTCATATTCACAAAGAGGACTTAGTTGATGATGACAAGGAGGCGAAGATGTAATGGAGACTGAACAAAAGCTAACTGCTGAAACTTTCCCCGCTTCGCCTGAAAAAGCAACGCTTGAAGGGAAAAATAAATTTACCGGCTTTTGGCTCTTTTTAGGCGGAGAGACGGTTTTGTTTGCTTCACTTTTTGCTACTTATTTAGCTTTGCGTAATTCAACGATGTCAGGACCTAAGCCAGAAGAATTGTTTGATATTAAGCTTGTTTTTGCAGCTACCATGATTTTATTAACAAGTTCACTAACAAGCGTATATGCTATGTATCATATGAAAAATTTTGAATTTAAAAAGATGCAGCTATGGTTAGGCGTTACGTGGCTTTTAGGTTTAGCGTTTTTAGGGCTAGAAATTTATGAGTTCAGGCATTATGTTCATGAAGGGCATACGTTTACAAGCAGCGCATTCGGTTCTTCTTTCTACGCGCTGGTTGGAACACACGGAGCTCACGTAACGTTCGGATTGCTTTGGATTGGTTCTTTGATGATTCGAAATGCGAAGCGGGGGCTAAACTTATATAACGCTCCTAAATATTATGTCGCAAGTTTATACTGGCACTTTATCGATGTTGTGTGGGTCTTTATTTTCACGGTTGTATATTTAATGGGAATGGTGGGATAAGCTGATGACGACAAATCAATCAAACTCAGATAACCCAAGGCTCAATTTAGAGTATCGTAAAAAAAGAAACGCAGAAGATATGAAGATGCAAGTTATCTCTTTTGCGATGATGTTGTTTTTAACACTAATTGCTTTTTTTGCGGTTTATCAAGAGTTTAGCGGATGGTACATTATGCCGGTGATTGTGCTCTTGGCAGTTGTTCAAGTCATCTTTCAACTTTATTATTTCATGCATATGAACCACAAAGGACATACCATACCAGCATTTTTCTTGTATTCAGGCGTATTGGTAGCTCTTTTAACCATTTTAGCTTTTGTAACCATTATTTGGTGGTAAAGAGAAGGGCTGGCATGCGCCAGTCCTTTTCATCATCTGTAGAAGGAGGAATAGACGTTGATTAACAATTTGCAGATGTTTGGTTTTGAAGCACTCTGGAGTCCTTACTATTTTTTAACCATTTGTCTGGTGACCGTCTTATATTTTTTCATCGTTGGTAGATGGAGAGGGAATTTTATAGGGTCGGCGGCTGTAGACAGAAAAACAAAAGCGTATTTTGTTATCAGCATGGTTCTTTTATATATATGTAAAGGAGGACCTGTAGATTTACTAGGGCATTTTATGTTTAGTGCTCATATGACGCAAATGGCAATTGTTTACTTGGTGATTCCTCCGCTTTTTATTTTAGGAATTCCTCCGTGGTTAGCTCGTTCTGTTATTTATGTAAGAGGGGTTAAACCTGTTTTTAAATTTTTTACAAAGCCCTTAATTGCTCTACTATTATTTAATGGGTTATTTTCTTTGTATCATATTCCGCTGCTTTTTGATGTTATTAAAACGGATATGATGCTTCATGGAATCGTGAGTGTTGTATTATTTATCGCTGCATTTTGTATGTGGTGGCCACTCGTTAATCAGCTAGAAGAAGAACAAACGCTAAGTTCTTTAAAAAAGCTTGGATACATTTTTGCAGATGGCGTACTCCTTACTCCGGCGTGCGCGCTGATTATTTTTGCAAACCATTCTTTGTATGCGACGTATACAGACTCAAGCGCTTGGGTACAAGCTCTTTCCCTTTGTGTACCGCCTTCTATGATTGCAAGTTTAGGGCAGCTTGCTCCCGAGATGTTTAATACGCTGCCGCCCGTGGAAGATCAGCAGCTCGGCGGCGTTATTATGAAGATCATTCAAGAAATTGTGTATGGAACGGTTTTAGGCTTTATTTTTTTTCAGTGGGCTCGAAAAGAACGAGAGAAGGATACGTACATGCCTGATTTTAGTGAACGCCAAGATATAAAAGCAAAGGAACTTACATCTACTCCTCCCTTGAAGTAAAAAGAGAGTGAGACATAACTACCTTGATCCAATCTAAAGACAAACAAAGGGGATAAAGGAGTTGAACCGCTTGTAACACCGCTGTTGATTTCCGTGCAACAGCAAAAAAAGAACTACTAATCGATAATTTTGATTAGTAGTTTGTATTTAACTTCAACTAGCATACTTTTGCCCCAGCCTCTTTAACTTCTATAGCTGAACGGTTTCAAGCTGTGATTTGATTTGTGTTAATATTTTTTCACACTGTTCTACAAGGGATGGCGGGAAATATTCTCCGTCTCCATATTCTACACCGTGAGGATAATAATGTTTGCCTAGCAGAGGTGTCATAAGGTGAATAACAGCATGCCTGCCCCCTACATCCCCTGAAATAGCATGTCCTTGGACTCGCAAATAGAAGATATCTCGCTGAAACTCGAATTTTCGATCGTACGTGACGCGTTCATAATCCCATTGTCCGGCGCGGACCAGGCCAAATTGATGCATAATCTCATCTAATAAATCTAAATCAACCTTTAATGAATCAAACTTTGCATATTCAAATTTCATATGAACTCCCTCCCAAAACAGATATACCCCAACTAAATCATAAGCCGAATGGATAAAACTTGCAATATCTAATAAGGAAAAATGTAAACGTTATCTATTTTTATTTAAACGTTCTAAATACGAAAGTTTACTAAAAAGTTGGTCACACTATAAAGCGAACACACTATGTAGAGGAGGATAAAACAATGAAAACTGTACAAGAGGTAATGACAGCTGATACGGAAACATGCACCACGCTCGATAACGTATATGAAGTGGCAGTGAAAATGAAGGAATGGAATGTAGGAGCAATTCCAATTGTCGATAGAGATCAGCTAGTAGGAATGATTACAGATCGAGACTTAGTTATAAAAGGCATCGCAGAAAAGAAGCCAAATTCAAGTAAAGTAACGGATGTTATGAGTGAAGAGCTTATAACTATTACAGCAGAAGCCTCTGTAGAAGAAGCTTCTAAGCTTATGGCTCAACATCAAATCCGTCGCCTTCCTGTTGTGGAAAATCAAAAGCTAGTAGGGATTATATCGCTAGGTGATTTATCAACGTTTCGCTATGCAAATGAACGCGCAGGAGAAGCGCTCTCAGACATTTCAGAACAAACGCATTAAAAAGCGAAAGCCAACTGTTTGCAGGATATTCGTAAATAGTTGGCTTTTTCTTTTGTTTCCTTCATACCAATAGCTATTTTTTTTTGAATGCATGTATAATAGAGATAAAAATAAGTTAAACAGGTAAAGAAAACAGGTGTAAGGAGAGGAAGAAAAGCTGAAAAAAGTTATTTTTATTCTCGTATTAATAGTGGCATTTGTATACGCGGAGGATTATTTACCTCAGCTAGAAAAATATCTAACGGGTCAAAATAGTGAGCAAAACCAAACGGATTCCAAAAGTCAGCCCACCCAAGAAGTGGCTTCTTATGAAAAACAAAGTGAAAATATGATGAGGCTCATTGGAGATCATTCAGAACAGTTAATTGGAATGCTTGGAGAGCCGGACCGTATTGATTCTTCTGCATATGGCTATGACTGGTGGATTTACAAAAAGAATCGTCAAACGTATGCGCAGGTAGGAGTAGAAAATAATCAAGTCGTATCTGTATACGTCATTGGTTCAAAAACAAATACAGATCCTTTTGAGATTGGTGAGAAGCGAGAAGAAGTAGAAAAAAGAGTTTCGCTTTCATCTGAACTCACGCTTCAAAAAGACGGAAATGAATACCGATTTCGTCTGAGTGAAGAGGATATGAAAATGCGCCCAATTATTAAATATGGAGATGTATACGTCCAACTATATTTTGACCAGTTCCTTAATACAATCTCAAGTATTCGAATTATGGACATGGACACGCTATTAAAACAGCGTCCGTACGAAATTGTTTATCGCGGCGAGCTTCCCACAGCTCCGTCATTGACAGCAGAGGAGTGGAAAAGTGTCCAAGAAGGAGAAGAGCAGCAAATTATCGATATTACAAATGTAATTCGAGACCGGTTTCAGCTGTCACCTTTAGCCTGGGACGAAGCCACTGCCGGAGTAGCTTATTTACACAGCAAAGAAATGAGCGATTTAAACTATTTTTCTCACGTTTCACCAGCACAAGGTGATTTAGGCAACCGTCTGCAAAAAGGCGATGTAGTATATCGTATCGCGGGCGAAAACATTGCCTCGAATTATCAGGATGGAATCGCTGCGGTTGAAGGGTGGCTTAATAGTGAGGGACATCGTAAGGCTTTACTCAATAAAGAGTTTACGCGTCTTGGTGTAGGTGTATATGAGAAATATTATACGCAAAACTTTATCACTCCGATGAATGAATAGTAAGATTAAAACTTCCTTTTGAAAATAGGTCTACTCTTGTCCTCTTTCTCATAAGTTTTAGTAGAGGTTAGAGGAGGGACGAGAATGAAAGGAAGAATAGTAGGAATATTGCTCGTACTTTTCTTTGCATATACGACTACTGTACATGCAGCTGAAGGGCAGTGGGAAAAGCTTGATAACTTATCTGATCAAACGCTATCGCTTGTAGAGCAAAAGGAGTATAAAGCAGCCCAACATTTGTTCAGAAATTTTTCGAATGAATTTACCAGTCTCAATACAGCTTCTTTGGGCGTATCAGCCGAAGATATACGTATTTTAACTCTTTGTTATGAACAGGTAGAAAGGTCTCTTTTATCTTCTGATTCCAGCGATGAAGAACGTCTTCAAAAAGCTACTCAATTTCGATTATTAGTCGATGCGCTGCACAGCAAGCATCAGCCTATGTGGACTGAACTCGAAGGCAGTATGCTAGCAACATTTAAAGAGATGCGAAATGAAGCGGTAAAAGGAGAACAAGCGGCTTATGAAGCGCAGTTTAAGCAATTTTTAAAGGAATATGATATGATCTTACCGAGCGCACAGGTAGACGTTTCGTCTCCCTACGTACAGCGTGTAAGCGCGGACGTTCACTTTTTACAAAGTGAAGGAACGCTAAGTGAGATTAACGATGAGCAGTTTAACCAAATGGAACAAAACTTGAAAGATTTTTTTGAACAAGTAAAAGAAAATCGTACGGACCCGTCTTTTATTTGGGTTACAATCACCACCGGAAGTATTATTATTGCTACACTTTTTTATGTAGGAGCGCGGAAATATTTCGCTGACCAGAAAAGAAAGTCAGCTAGAGGGCGTAATGATTGACGTAAAAGCGCAGAATTGTCTAAAATAAAAGAGTAGTCAAACACATAATGAAAGGTGTGGGTAAATGAGCTTTTTGATTTATTTTCTCATTATTATCCTTGTGCCAATTTGGGCACAGTTTAAGGTGAGAAGCGCTTACAAAAAATATTCACAAGTAAGCAACTCATCAGGAATGACAGGCGCAGAAGTAGCAAGAAAAATTTTGGATGAAAACGGATTGTACAACGTTCACGTAGAGCCTGTAGGCGGATTTTTATCGGATCACTACGATCCTCGTTCAAAAGTCATTCGTTTATCAGAAGACAACTATTACGGAACGTCTGTCGCAGGCGCTGCCGTTGCGGCTCATGAAGTGGGACACGCGATTCAAGACAAAGAAAACTATTCGTTTTTACGCCTTCGCCACTCGCTTGTACCGGTGGCAAGCCTTGGATCAAACGCTTCTTGGATTTTAATTATGATTGGAATTATCGCGTCGATTAAGCCATTGCTATTGTTAGGTATTATCTTCATGGCAGCAGCGGTCGTATTCCAAATTGTAACACTGCCTGTCGAATTTAACGCTTCAAGCCGAGCGATGACGCAAATCGTCTCAGTCGGAGCGATTCGAAATGACGAAGAGCGCGAGACGCGCAAAGTGCTTAACGCAGCGGCTTTAACATACGTAGCAGCCGCAGCAGTAGCAGTTCTTGAGTTGGTTCGTTTAATTATGATTTATACAGGAATGAATAACGACGACTAATAAAAAAATAACCGCATCAGCGGTATTTTTTTATCTTTCAAGCGGTTTTTTATTTTCATCAAGGGTAAATCCTTCGCCTAAGACATCATGAACATCGGTAACCGCAACGAAGGCGTGTGGATCTACAGAAGTAATAACTTGCTTTAAACGAAAAATTTCATTTTTACTAACAACGCAGTATAGCACGTTGGTATCTTGCTTAGAAAAAGAACCTTGTCCTTTTAAAATCGTCACGCCTCGATCCATTTCTTTCATAATTTTATCCGATATGGCTTCGTTATGATTCGAAATGATGGTTGCGCCTTTGGCGGCATACGCACCGTCTTGCATAAAGTCAATAACCCGTGCAGCGACAAAGACTGCAACAAGCGTATACATAGCTTCTCGGTAGGATAAATAAATGAGAGACGCACTAATCACAATAAAGTCAAAAAGAAACATCGTTTTCCCCATATTCCACCCGATATATTTTTGAACAACACGTGCGATGATATCGACTCCTCCTGTTGTTCCTCCAAACCTGAAAATAATGCCAAGACCCACTCCAATAAAAACACCGGCAAAAAGAGCTGCTAGAGTCATATCATGACGCAGGGGCATATTCACCGGAAAGCGCTGGAATATCCATAAAAATAGCGATAAGCTAACAACTCCGAGCATGGTATAAATAAAGGCTGTTCTCCCTAATAGTTTCCACCCTACAAAAAACAAAGGGATATTTAACACTAAGTTGGAATAAGAGGGATCAATGTTAAATAAGAAAAATAAAAGCAGGGTAATGCCTGTGAATCCACCTTCAGCTAAATTGTTTTGCATGTTAAAATTAACAAGTCCAAACGCAAATATGGCAGCACCAAGCAGTATAAAAATAATATTTTTTAATCTGAGTCCTTTCATACTTACAAACCTCCTATGACCGTTTTTGCACTACCTTATCATAAAGGAATATATTTCATTTCGTAAATAACTATCGAAAAGATTTTTGAAAATAGTAAAAAGTGATGATGTTTCTTCTAGTGCTATGTATTAGTAGTATCCTCAATTCGTAAAATATAGACAGATTTTTGAGAATTAAGGAAAACGTGAGGAATATTGTGAAAGCGCACCTGACAAAGGCTTGGTAAGAAGAAGTAATTACACTAAATAATTTGAAGTAAAGATGTTATAATAGTAAGCTGAGTGTACTTCTAAAAGAGGTGAAATAAAAAGATGTCAAAAAAAACGATGGAGCAAATGCAGCAAGAAGTTGATGCATATATTAGCCAATTTAAAGAAGGATATTTTAGTCCTCTTGCTATGCTTGCGCGAATGTCGGAAGAAGTGGGCGAATTATCGCGTGAAATTAACCACTATTATGGTGAAAAGCCGAAGAAAACGACTGAAGCAGAACGTACGGTCGAAGAAGAAATGGGCGACATTTTATTTGTATTAATTTGCTTTGCAAATTCATTAAATATTGATTTACAAGAAGCGCATGATCGCGTTATGAATAAATTTAATACGCGTGACAAAGATCGCTGGACGAAAAAAGAAGACTAAGGAGAGAAAAAGAATGGACAAAATTCGAATTGTACTTGCAGGACCAAGAGGTCGTATGGGAAAAGAAGCCGTATTATTAATAGAAGAAACAGAGCATTTTGAATTAGTAGCAGCGGTGGATCGTATCAATGAAGGAAAATACATAAGTGATATTGAAGGAATGCCAAATGTACAAGCACCAATCTACACTGATATTGAAAAATGTTTTCAAGACGTTAAGGCAGATGTTTTAGTTGATTTGACAACACCTGAAATTGGACGCGTTCATACTAAAACAGCCCTAACATATGGAGTAAGACCTGTTGTAGGAACAACTGGCTTTTCAGAAGAAGATTTAAAAGAATTAAAGCAGCTTGCTGAAGAGAAGGAGCTTGGGTGTATCATTGCACCTAATTTTGCGATTGGCGCTATTTTAATGATGAAGTTTTCACAAATGGCAGCTAAATACTTTGATGATGTAGAGATTATTGAAATGCATCATGATCAAAAGTTAGATGCACCATCAGGAACAGGCTTAAAAACAGCGGAGCTGATCAGTGAAGTTCGTGAAGTGAAAAAACAGGGTCATCCTGATGAAAAAGAACTGCTAGAAGGGGCGCGAGGTGCAGATTATGAAGGAATCCGTCTACATAGCGTACGCCTGCCGGGACTGATAGCTCACCAAGAAGTGATGTTCGGAGGATTTGGACAAACATTAAAAATCCGTCATGATTCATACAACCGCGCTTCTTTTATGTCAGGTGTGAAGCTAGCTGTTGACACAGTTATGAACGTAGACACACTTGTATATGGGTTAGAAAATATTATTGACTAAGGAGCGAGAAAAATGAAAATCGCCTTAATTGCACATGATAAAAAGAAAAATGATATGGTACAATTCACAACAGCCTATCAAGCGATTTTACAGGAACATTCGCTGTTCGCAACAGGAACAACAGGAACGCGTATTTCAGAAGCAACAGGTTTGAAGGTTCACCGCTTTCAATCAGGGCCGCTTGGAGGAGATCAGGAGATAGGAGCTTTAATTGCTCAAAATGAAATGGATATGGTTATTTTTTTCCGCGATCCGTTAACAGCTCAGCCTCATGAACCTGATATTTCAGCTCTAATGCGCCTATGCGACGTATATGCGGTTCCTCTTGCAACGAATATGGGAACAGCAGAGATTTTAATTCATGGACTTGAACGAGGCGATTTGCATTGGCGTTCAATTATAAAAAAATAGGGTGAAGATAATGAAAGAAACAATAGATGTCCTTGCCTTTGGTGCCCATGCCGATGACGTAGAAATCGGCATGGGTGGAACCATTGCAAGAATGAGTGAACAAGGTTTGAAGGTAGTTATTTGTGATTTGACGCAAGCTGAACTTTCTTCAAATGGAACGGTTGAAATTCGAAAACAAGAAGCGTTTAAAGCAGCTGATGTCTTAGGTGTTCATGAGCGAATCCATCTGAATTTGCCAGACAGAGGTTTGGTTTTAAAGGCAGAGTATATAGCTGAAATTGCATCAGTCATTCGCACGTATCAACCAAGGATTATATTTGCTCCTTACTTTGAAGATCGTCATCCTGATCATGGAAATTGTGCAAAACTTGTAGAAGAGGCCGTGTTTTCTGCTGGCGTTAAAAATTATATCGATGATAAAAAGCAAAAAGCTCATCGTGCTGAGTCTCTTTATTTCTATATGATAAATGGATTTCATAAGCCAGATTTTATCGTAGATGTATCAAGCACGTTTCAAAAGAAAGTAGCTAGTCTAGAGGCTTATGAAAGTCAATTTATAAAAACAGCAGATACGTTTGATACGCCGCTGGTAAACGGATATATTGAAACGGTAGAGAGCAGAGAGCGATTATTTGGCAAAGAAGTCGGGGTAGCATACGGTGAAGGTTTTTTATCTAAAAAACCGATTTTGATGTACGACGATTTAGTAGGTGGAAAATAAATGAAGTTAAAAATTGGTATTACATGTTATGCTTCCGTTGGAGGTTCAGGAGTGGTAGCAACGGAGCTAGGGAAGCTGCTGGCTGAAAAGGGGCACGAAATTCATTTTATTTCCTCTAGCATGCCTTTTAGATTGACGAAAGTATATCCAAATATTTATTTTCACGAAGTAGATGTAAATCAGTACTCCGTCTTTAAATACCCTCCGTATGATCTGGCTTTATCCAGTAAAATGGCTGAAGTGGCTAAAAGAGAAAAGCTTGACATTATTCATACGCACTATGCAATCCCCCATGCCGTTTGCGGGATTTTAGCTAAACAAATGGTAGAGCACGAAGTGAAAATTGTGACGACTCTTCATGGGACAGATATTACGGTTCTAGGAGAGGATCCATCGTTAAAAGATTTAATTAAATTTGGAATTGAGAAATCAGATGCAGTGACGGCTGTATCTCAGTCACTTGTTGATCAAACTCACCATTTAATTAGTCCAGATAAAGAAATTGAAACGATGTATAATTTTATTGATGAACGAGTTTATCATAAAAAAGAAGTGCAGTATTTAAAAGCGGAGTACGGCATATTAGAAAATGAAAAAGTCGTTATTCATATTTCAAACTTTCGTCAAGTCAAACGAGTTACAGATATAGTCAAAACATTTGCTATTATTAATAAAAAGCTTCAGTCTAAGCTGCTGCTTGTAGGAGACGGCCCTGAAATGACGGTTGTGTCTCAATTAGTAAGAGAGCTAAATCTTCAAGATTCTGTGTTATTTCTGGGGAAACAAGAAAATGTAGCAGAATTATATTCGATTAGCGATTTAAAACTGTTATTATCTGAAAAAGAAAGCTTTGGGCTTGTACTTTTAGAAGCTATGGCTTGTGGTGTTCCATGCATCGGAACAAATATAGGCGGAATTCCCGAAGTAATTGAACACGAAAAAACAGGATATATTTGCGAAGTGGGAGATGTCGAAGAGGCAGCGAGCAAAGCAATTCAGCTACTTGAAAATGAACAGCTGCATCACCAAATGAGGGAAGCGTCTCTAAGCGCAGTTAATCATAAATTTCATTCAACAGAGATTGTGAGTCAATATGAAAAACTTTATTATAAATTGGTACAGGGTTGAAGAATGGAGGAAGTTATGAAAGAACCGTTCATTCATCCGCTTTATATTATTGAAAAACTGGAGACAGCCGGTTACGAAGCGTATTTTGTTGGAGGAGCGGTCCGGGATCTCATTTTAAATCGGACGATTGGAGATATTGATATCGCTACGTCAGCTAGGCCTGAACAAGTGATGGAACTCTTTCCTAAGACGATTCATGTAGGAATCGAGCATGGTACGGTTGTCGTTGTCCATGAGAACGAGACCTATGAGGTAACCACTTTTCGCTCTGAGGGAGAATATGATGATTTTCGTCGTCCCTCGTCCGTTACGTTTATTTCGTCTCTGATAGAAGATTTGCAGCGTCGAGATTTTACAATCAATGCAATGGCTATGAATGCAAAGGGAGAAATTATTGATCCATTTAATGGAAGAGAAGATTTGCGAAACCAGTTAATTCGTACTGTCGGAAATGCTAAAGAACGCTTTCATGAAGATGCTCTTCGTATGATGAGAGCCGTTCGCTTTGTCAGTCAGCTGGCGTTTTCGCTGTCTGATCAAACTAAAAGAGCCATTCAGCAATACGGTGAACTGCTGAGGCATGTTTCTATTGAACGCATTACAGTTGAATTCGAAAAAATGCTGAGCGGAAAGCGCCCGTCTTTAGCATTAGCACTTGTAGCAGATACGGAGCTGTATCGCTACTTGCCTCAATTGAATGTAGATCCGCAAAAATTCCGATCTGTTTGTGCACACGATTGGATGATGCTTCAGCGAGTATCGGAGTCATGGACACTTCTTGTACATCTGCTCGACATTCAAGACAAGCAGGCATTTTTTAAAATCTGGAAATTATCTAATAAGCAAATTAAAGATATTCAGCTTCAGTCTATTGGCCTTCGAGACGTTTTGGAAAATGGATGGTCAAAACGCATCATGTATACAATTGGAGAGCAGGCGAGCGTGAGCGTGAATCGTATTTTACAACTTCTTCGAAGCAATGAGTATATGAATGAACATGAGCTTCTTTACATCTATAGCGAGCTGCCTATTCATTCTTTAAAAGATTTAGATATAAACGGCCAAGATCTTTTAGTATGGACAGGTAAAAAGGGCGGTCCATGGGTGTCTCAACTGTTAAAAGAAATTGAAGAGAAAGTTTTATACAATGAGTTAATGAACACAAAATCTTCAATAAGAAAGTGGGTGCAGTCTTGCAGTCAGATATAAGAAGAACGCTGCTTGAAATGTTTACGAACGCAGATGGAGACTATGTGTCCGGACAAAAGATCAGCGATTTATTAGGCTGTTCAAGAACAGCTGTATGGAAGCATATCGAAGAGCTGCGAAAAGACGGCTATGAACTTGAAGCTGTTCGTAAAAAAGGCTATCGCATTGTTGGGAAGCCGAACAAAGTAAGCAGCAACGAGCTTTTATTAGGGCTTCAAACAACAAAAATCGGTCAGTATATTCATTATGAGGAAAGCGTGCATTCTACTCAAAAAATTGCTCATCGAATTGCTCAAGAAGGAGCCAAAGAAGGAACGGTCGTAGTTGCTGAAGAGCAAACGGCAGGGAGAGGAAGACTTGATAGAGCGTGGTATTCCCCAAAATATACTGGTGCCTGGATGAGTATTATACTGCGTCCTTCTATTCCTCCGCAGCAGGCTCCTCAGCTGACTCTGCTATCAGCAGTGGCTGTTGTACAGGCCATTCAAGAAGTGACGAACCTTTCTCCAGACATTAAATGGCCTAATGATGTTTTATTAAATGGGAAGAAGCTAGTTGGGATTTTAACAGAAATGCAGGCTGATTTTGACCGGATTCATTCGGTCATCATTGGAATCGGCATCAATGTGAATCAGCAGGAAACGGATTTTAATGAACAAATCAAACACATTGCCACATCTTTACGTATTGAAAAAGGTGAAGAAATTAATCGTGCGGCTTTGATGCAAGCGTTTTTCTTAAAGTTAGAAACCCTTTATGAAGAATACTTAAAAAATGGCTTTGGTTTAATTAAAGTTCTTTGGGAAACGTATGCGATCAGTATTGGAAAGCGAATTATAGCACGCACGATGACAGCCAACATTGAAGGCTTTGCAAAAGGTATAACAGATGAAGGCGTTTTATTAATTGAAGATGATGAAGGAGTTATACACCGAATTCATTCTGCAGATATTGAGCTCTCTGCTAAAAAATAGTAGAAAAATAAAGAAATTTTTATTATAATACGAGTATCAAGGTAGTATCGCAAGAACTTCACTTGATACTCGTTTGTTTATTTTTAATACGACAATAAATCTGCCTTGATCCATTAAGGACTAGGACAGAGGGATGACGCGTAGGTAAGCACATTAGGTAAAGTGTGCTTTTTATAGATGAAGTCTGTCAAAGTCCTTCTTCCTTTTATAGGTAGAAGGACTTTTTGTATGCAGACGTGCGCTCATCTCCTCTGAGAAGGAGGAGAAAGTTAGTGAAAACAAAATTAGATTTTTTACGTATGAAACAGAACCATGAACCAATTGTGATGCTGACTGCGTACGATTATCCGTCAGCTAAGTACGCTGAGGAAGCAGGCGTAGACATGATTTTAGTAGGCGATTCTCTAGGAATGGTCGTTTTAGGATATGACTCTACGATTCCTGTAACGGTAGATGATATGATTCATCATACAAAAGCGGTTAAAAGAGGGGCTGCTGATACATTTATCGTCACCGACATGCCATTTATGTCCTATCACGTGTCGAAAGAAGACACGATGAAAAATGCTGCTCGTATTATGCAGGAAAGCGGAGCTCATGCTTTAAAAGTAGAAGGTGCAAAGGATGTTCTTTATACAATTTCAGAATTGACGCAAGCTGGTATTCCGGTTGTTGCACATCTCGGGTTAACTCCTCAGTCTGTCGGTGTCCTGGGCGGTTATAAAGTGCAGGGAAAAGAAGCGAAAGAAGCCAAACAGCTAATCCAAGACGCGATCAAGTGTGAGCAGGCAGGAGCTATTGCTGTTGTATTAGAATGTGTTCCTAAACAAGTAGCAAAACAAGTAGCTGAACGCTTGAGCATTCCAACAATCGGAATTGGAGCAGGGGCTGACACGGATGGTCAAGTACTTGTATACCACGATGTATTAACGTACGGAGTCGAGCGTGTGCCAAAATTTGTTCAGTCATTTGCGAAAATAAATGAGCCTATTTTACAGGGGCTTTCTCAGTATGTAAGTGAAGTGAAAAAAAGAGAGTTTCCGAAAGAAGCACATACATTTTCAATGAAAGAAGAGCAGTTAACGGCACTGTACGGAGGGAAATAAGATGAAAGTCATTACAACAATTAAAGACATGCAGCAGGAGATGAAAAAAGAAAAGCGGCTTGGACGTTCAATTGGATTTGTCCCGACGATGGGCTATTTGCATGCAGGCCATGCTACTCTGCTTGGAGCAGCTCGCACAGAAAATGAAGTAGTGGCGCTAAGTATTTTTGTGAACCCGACTCAATTTGGACCAAATGAAGATTTTGATACGTATCCAAGAGATTTTGAGCGCGATGAGCGCGTGGCAAAAGAAGCTAACGTTGACTATTTATTTTATCCTTCGGTAGAGGAAATGTATAAGTCAAGCCGTTCAGTAGCTATAACAGTGACGGATCGTGTAGACGTATTGTGTGGACAGAAGCGCCCCGGTCATTTTGACGGAGTAGCCACGGTACTAACAAAGCTTTTTCACATTGTAACACCAGATCGTGCATACTTTGGTAAAAAAGATGCACAGCAAGTCGCTGTAGTAGATGGTTTAATTGAAGACTTTAATTTTCCCGTGGAGCTTAGAGCAGTAGATACGGTGAGAGAAGCGGATGGATTAGCTAAAAGTTCTCGTAACGTATATTTAACAGATAAAGAAAGAGAAGAGGCACCTGTTTTATTTAAGAGTTTACAAAGCGCCCAGCAGCTTCTTGGAAGCGGAGAGAAGCAAGTAGAAATCATTAAACAGACCATTCGAAAAGAAATTGAGCAACATACGAGCGGTAAAGTGGATTATATCGAGGTTTATACGTATCCAGAGCTAAAAACGATTAAGCAAGCTGCTGGAAAAATCATTATCGCTTTAGCCGTTCAATTCTCTAAGGCTCGTTTAATTGATAATGTAATTGTAGACGTACAGGAGGATAACTAAATGTTTCGCACGATGATGAACGCTAAAATACACAGAGCTCATGTAACTGAAGCCAACTTAAATTATGTTGGCAGCATCACCATTGATGAAGATATCATCGACGCAGTAGGAATCGTAGCAAACGAAAAAGTCCAAATTGTAAATAATAATAACGGAGCTCGCTTGGAAACGTACGTGATTCCCGGCGAACGAGGGAGCGGCGTAGTTTGTTTAAATGGAGCCGCTGCAAGACTCGTGCAGCCTGGAGATATCGTCATCATTATCTCTTATGCGCTCGTAGCAAATGAAGAAGTAGCTCACCATCATCCAACCGTAGCGATTATGAATGAGCAGAATAAAATCCAACAATTGCTTAAACAAGAACCAGCTGGTACAATTCTATAAGAACAGTCCCCCTTTATGAGGGGGATTTTTATTTGAATACATACGCTAGTAAGTGAACGGTATAAACCTCTATACACACTAAAGTAAAACTTCTATGTATGAAAGCCTCTCTGTTTTTCACGAGAAGGAGTTGCGCTTTTAAAGCATATAGAGCAGGCTTTCACTTTATACTATAAAAAGACAGACTTGCGAGGTGTTGACCGTGAATAAACGCTTTGTTGTGGTAGATCTTGAAACGACGGGACATTCTCCAAAACAAGGAGATAAAATGATTCAATTTGCTGCTGTCATAGTAGAAGACGGCAAAATTGTTGAACGTTTTTCTAGTTTTTTAAATCCTGGTATGGATATTCCGCCTTTTATTACACAACTAACTAACATTCAAAATGATATGGTGAAAGATGCGCCTTTATTTGAAGAAATTTCACCTAAAATTATAGAATTGCTAGATGATGCTTATTTTGTTGCACATAATGTGGCATTTGATTTAACTTTTTTACAAGAAGAACTCTATCAGTGCGGGATGGAGACGCTTTATAATTCAACCGTAGATACCGTCGAACTGGCCCGGATTCTGCTGCCTACAGTTGATGGGTACAAACTTAGCCAATTAGCTGAGTATTTACATATTGAACATGAAAACCCTCATCAAGCAGATAGTGATGCAGAAGTAACGGCACGTATTTTACTTTTACTAATT
This sequence comes from Priestia aryabhattai B8W22, assembly GCF_000956595.1. GTDB lineage: Bacteria > Bacillota > Bacilli > Bacillales > Bacillaceae_H > Priestia > Priestia aryabhattai. The sequence continues at coordinate 37,876 of NZ_JYOO01000023.1, forward strand.
GAAAAATTAAAGAAGCTCCCTTTAACAACCTTGAAGCAGCTATACGCGCTAAGCTTACACTTTAAAAGTGAAATTGGAGAACTGATTCAACAAGTTATAGATGATAAAAGTTATGCCGAGGATGATTCTTATGAATTTATACATGGCATTGCGCTAAACAAATATCAGCCGCATTCAGCTAATGAAAAGCAGCACTCTCATACTTACGAAATATTTGAAACTGAAAAGCAAAAGCTGTTCCATCAGGCTCTGCCATTGTTTGAAGAACGAAAAGGGCAGTGGGAGATGATGAACTTTGTACAAGAGTGCTTTGCAGGTAACGAGCATGCTTTAATTGAAGCCGGGACCGGTATCGGTAAAACCTACGCTTATTTAGTTCCTGCCGTGTTTTATGCTTCTGTTCATCACCACCCAGTCATTATCTCAACTAACACGGTAACGCTTCAGCAGCAAATCATCGAAAAAGATGTGCCCATTCTAGAAAAGATTGTTCCGTTTCCTGTTACAGCAGCTGTTTTAAAAGGAAGAGAACATTACATTAGTATAAGAAAATTTATTCAGCTCTTAAAAGAGCGCAATAATAATTACGATGCGATCCTCACAAAAGCGAAGCTGCTTATTTGGCTGACGGAAACGGAAACGGGCGACAGCGATGAAATAAACCTGCCTTCTGGAGGCAAACTTTTTTGGGAGCAGCTAAATGAAAGCAATCCGTCTCCAAGTGACTTTAAGCATCCTTGGAAACTTTATTCTTTTTATGAACGAGCGCAGAACAGAGCGCAAAATGCCCATATAGTAGTGACAAATCATCGCTTGCTGTTGATGGATGTAATGAGTAATCATGAGCTGCTACCTGATTATAAACAGATTATTATTGACGAGGCTCATCACTTAGAAGACATTGCCGGAGAAGAACTGGGAGAGCGCTTAGATTATTTTGCGGTTCATGCGCTATTAAACCGAATCGGAACCATTCAAGACAAAGGGCTGTTAAAAAAAGTTCATCATACGCTTGTAAAATATAGCATCGAGCTTAACACTGAATTTCTTCAAAATTTGTTTGTGCAGCTTCATTCTGAGTGCGATGACTTATTTCGTTTGATTCATTCTTTTGTTCAAAAAAGAACGGGCAATCAGCAGGGTGAGATTGGAAGAAGCAGCTATCGGTATAAAGTGGAAAAAGAGCATGGGCATTACTGGACGGCTATTCAAGAAGCAGCGTCGCGCATTCGTTTTTTAATTCACGATCTTTTTACATGGAATGATGGGGCAAGACATTCCTTTAACGATCTATATGACAAAGCCACAAAAAATGAACAGTCATCTCTTCATGAATTTCAAACGGCTGTTAAAGGGTTTGAGCATATATCTCAGCAAATAGAAAAGCTTTTGTTCAAACAGCAGAGTAATCACGTAACGTGGTTTGAGATTGAACCAAAAGGAGCAGCAAATGCTACGTATATCTATAGTCAGCCTACTTCCATTGCCGATACGCTGGCTGATGAATTTTTTGCCAAGAAACAAAGCGTTATTTTAACTTCGGCTACATTGACGGTGAATGGAACATTTGATTATTTAATTCAAGAGCTAGGGTTATATGACTTTCAGCCTGCTCAACTTATTCTTCCTTCCGAGTTTGATTATGAGAAGCAAGCTAAAGTCTATATTCCTCAAGATATGCCTGCTGTTAACGAAGTATCATTATATGAGTATAGCGCTATGATGGCAGAAAGTATTCTTGACGTAGCCAAAGTAACAAATGGTCGTATGCTGGTGCTTTTTACTTCATATGACATGTTGAAAGCTACGTATGGTTATTTAAAAGAGTTAAACGATCTTGAAGAGTTCGTCCTGCTCGGTCAAGGAGTCACAACTAGAAATCGTAATAGACTGTTAAAAGACTTCAGCCAGTTTGAGCATTCCATTCTTTTAGGTACAAACAGCCTGTGGGAAGGAATTGATCTGCCAGGAGATTTATTATCATGTCTCGTAATAGTCAGACTTCCTTTTTCATCTCCAAATCAACCTCTGCTGACAGCTAAATTTGAGCAGATGAAAAAAGAAGGGAAAAGTCCTTTTATGAATTATTCACTTCCTCAGGCCGTTATCCGTTTTAAACAAGGATTTGGACGGTTGATTCGTTCAAAAAGTGACCGAGGAGCTATATTTATTTTTGATAATCGTATTACGCGAACAGCATATGGATACCATTTCCTTCACTCGCTTCCAAAAGTCCAAGTTGTTCAAAAAACGTTTTCGAATATCTTACTGGACTACAAAGAATGGTGGAATGAAAAGACTTGAGCAGACGCTTAAGTCTTTTTTTATGCATACTGTTTCTTCACTTGAGAGACGATAGTAATATACTATGATAAGCAAATGAGGACAGTGTATGATTAAAATGTTGATAAGTGCTGTACTGTTTTTTGGTTTTATGAACTATTCGGTTTCAGCAGCCGTCATTCAAAACGTAGATTTTGGTTTACAAGCTGATGAAATAGTGATCACCTTTCTACCTCTTTCAGCTGGAGAAGCAAGTCTGATTCAAGACGGAAGCGATGAGACCATTTTGATAAATACCGGAAGTGCATCTTCCTATCCCGAGCTAAAGAAGTGGCTGCAGCGATATAAAGTAAAAAAAATCAACCAATTAATAATTACGAAACAGCAAAAGTACTATAATTCAAATGTTCAGCGAGCTGTGAACGATTATCATATAGAGCGTATTATTGCCCCCGCTCAGTATCAGGCGGAATTTCAAACAGAGAAGTGGAAAGAAAATGATTTATTTCAGTTAACAGATAATATACACGTTGATGTCTTGCACGCATCGAAGCAAAAAACAGCTGCTATGGATCTATTATTCACGATCGGAGAACATCGGATTCTATATGCAATGAGCAGCTCAAATGAAGTAGAAGAAAAGTTTTTGCGTATTCCTCTTACCGATGTAGCTGTATTGAAAGTTCCTAATTTTGGAGAAGGAGCCTTTTTTTCGAATGCATTTTTGAAGCAATTAAACACACAGCTTGCGGTTATGTTCACTAAACCAGACCGTTCTTATTCCGGACAGCTACTTTCAAATTTAACGGCTGAATGGATTGAAATATATGACGTAAGGGAGGGGAGCGCTTACTCTATTAAAATGTCGCTAAAATCCTATGATGTGATGAAATTTTCTGCAAAATAAACAAATTTCCTTTTGCAAAAAGAGGTAAATTCCTTATAATATTATATATGTTTACTTATTTATTCGGTTTTTACGCAAAACGTACAGACTGGATTGCTGAGTGAAAAAGATGACGATGGTTTTTGATACCTGTTATAATACGGATATCGTCATTTTTGCGTCGTGATAGACGAGCTAGGAGGGTTACAATGGAAAGCAGGATTGAAGTATTATCAACTGTCCGCGTGGAAAATTCCTCGGATTTATATAAAATTGTTGATAGTTTGAATCGCACGTTAAAAAAGCAAGATTTGATGTTCGGATTAGCGTTAGATGAAGAAGATCAAAGCAAAGCTGTATTTACAATTTATCGTACATAAGTAGGGATTTTATGAAAAAGTTAATTATTGTAGCGGTAACTGCTGTGCTTTTAATTATCGGGGGCATTTCTTTTAGCATTTATCACTCGTCCGTGAAGGATGTTCATTCTGCTGAGGAAAAAGCAGCATCCCAAGCAAAAAAAGAATTTAATTTGAAATCTGTCACAAGCACCCAGCCATATTTCGGCAATCATGCATTTTATGTAGTAGAAGGTACAAACCGAAGCAATCAAAAGGTAATTGCTTGGATGCCTAAAAGCAAAAAACAAACAGCTGTTTTAAAGAAAGCAAGCAGCGGGATCACAAAAGAGAAAGCCATTTCCATTGTGAAAAATGATAAAAACCCGCAGGAAATTAAGTCGGTGCGCCTAGGCATTGAAAATAAAAAGCCGCTGTGGGAAGTAACATATGTGGATAAAGATAAGAAACATTTAACATACTATTATCTTGATTTCTCTAGCGGTGAATTTATAAAACGATACAGCTTATCTCAATCATAAATCGTTTATACCATATGAAATACCATATGTGTCATAATATAAGATTTCAGCGCTTTATGAAAATGAAGCCAACTTTTTATCTATAATCAGCCCGCGGGCTGATTATAGCTTTAGTTCATAGGGGGAGATTTTAGTGAAGTTAGCAAAACGTGTATCAGCATTAACGCCATCATCAACATTAGCGATTACAGCAAAAGCGAAAGAATTGAAAGCGGCTGGTCATGATGTGATTGGACTTGGAGCAGGGGAACCTGATTTTAATACGCCGCAGCACATTTTAGAAGCGGCTGTTACAGCAATGAATGATGGTCAGACAAAATATACGCCAGCAGGCGGCCTTGCACCATTAAAAGAAGCGGTAATTGAAAAATTCAAACGCGATCAAGGCCTGACGTATTCACCTTCTGAAATTATTGTTTGTACAGGTGCTAAGCACGCACTGTATACGTTATTTCAAGTTCTGTTAGACGAAGGTGACGAAGTGATTATCCCAACTCCTTACTGGGTAAGTTATCCTGAGCAAGTAAAGTTAGCAGAAGGTGCACCAGTATTCGTTGAAGGTTCTGAAAATAACGAATTTAAAATCACACCTGAACAATTAGAAGCGGCTATTACTGCTAAAACCAAAGCTGTTATTATCAATTCACCAAGCAACCCAACAGGTATGATTTACACAAGAGAAGAGCTTCAAGCTTTAGGAGAAGTTTGCTTGAAGCACGACATTTTTATCGTATCAGATGAAATTTATGAAAAGCTTGTGTATGGTCAAAATGAACATGTATCGATTGCACAGCTTTCACCAGCGTTAAAAGAAAAACAATTATCATTAACGGTGTTTCTAAGTCACATTCCATGACGGGCTGGCGCATTGGATATGCGGCTGGTGATGCTACAGTTATTAAAGCGATGACAAACCTAGCGAGTCACAGCACGTCAAATCCAACATCTATTGCTCAATATGCAACAATTGCTGCTTATAACGGCACTCAGGAGCCGGTGGAAATGATGCGACAAGCTTTTGAAGAGCGTCTAAACGTAATTCATGAAAAGCTGATTAACATTCCAGGGTTCTCATGCTTAAAACCACAAGGTGCTTTCTACTTATTCCCTAATGCAATTGAAGCTGCAAAATTAACTGGTTTTGATACAGTTGATGCATGGGTAGAAGCTATTTTAGAAGAAGAGAAGGTAGCCCTAGTTCCTGGATCAGGATTCGGTTCACCTGAAAACGTACGTCTTTCTTATGCTACATCACTAGATCTGCTAGAAAAGGCATTGGAACGAATTCAATCATTCATGACTCGTCATATGAAATAAAAAAGATTATATTTTTTAAAAAAAGAGCCTTTTAGCACAAATCACACGTGTTAGAAGGCTCTTTTTGTTTGTTACTTGTTATTATGTTTGTCGAAATGTATAATAGGATGGCATACATAATTACGAAATGTAAGTTTTTTGGAGGGATATTAATCGTGAAAATTACGATTTCAGAAGCAAGCAAGCATGTAGGAAAAGAAGTAACAATTGGTGCTTGGTTAGCGAATAAACGTTCAAGTGGTAAAATCGCCTTTTTACAGCTGCGCGATGGATCAGGATTCATGCAAGGAGTAGTTGTAAAAGCTGAAGTAGAAGAAGAAACTTTTAAATTAGCTAAATCTATGACGCAAGAATCATCACTATATGTAACAGGTGTGGTACGTGAAGATGAGCGCTCACCGTTTGGCTATGAGTTAACAGTTACAAGCCTTGAAGTTATTCATGAAGCTGTTGATTATCCAATTACGCCAAAAGAACATGGAACAGAGTTCTTAATGGATAACCGTCATTTATGGCTGCGTTCTAAACGTCAACATGCTGTTATGAAAGTTCGTAACGAAATTATTCGTGCAACGTATGAATTCTTTAACGAAAACGGGTTTACAAAAGTAGATCCTCCAATCCTAACAGGAAGTGCTCCTGAAGGAACAACAGAATTATTCCACACGAAATATTTTGACGAAGATGCATATCTTTCACAAAGTGGACAGCTTTATATGGAAGCAGCGGCAATGGCGCTTGGAAAAGTATTTTCATTCGGTCCAACGTTCCGCGCTGAAAAATCTAAAACACGCCGTCATTTAATTGAGTTTTGGATGATTGAACCAGAGATGGCTTTCTACCAATTCGAAGATAACTTGAAAGTACAGGAAGAGTATGTGTCTCATGTCGTACAGTCTGTTTTAACAAACTGTAAGTTAGAGTTAAATGTACTAGGCCGTGATACATCTAAGTTAGAACAAATTAAAGCGCCATTCCCTCGTATCTCGTACGATGAGGCTCTTAAATTCTTACATGAAAAAGGATTTACAGACATTCAGTGGGGAGATGACTTTGGAGCACCGCATGAAACGGCTATCGCAGAAAGCTATGACAAGCCGGTATTCATTACACACTATCCAACGTCATTAAAACCATTTTATATGCAGCCAGATCCAACAAATGAAGACGTAGTATTATGTGCAGACTTAATCGCACCAGAAGGCTACGGAGAAATCATTGGAGGCTCTGAACGTATTCATGATCAAGAGCTTTTAGCTCAGCGTGTAGAAGAGCACAAATTAGATACAGAAACGTATAAGTGGTATTTAGAGCTTCGTAAGTATGGCTCAGTTCCACATTCAGGATTTGGTTTAGGCCTTGAGCGTACGGTAGCATGGATTAGCGGCGTAGAACACGTTCGTGAAACGATTCCATTCCCACGCTTATTAAACCGTTTATACCCGTAAGGAAGTGAAAAAGTATTCTGACTTTTATAGTCAGGATACTTTTTTAGCTTTTTTTATGAATCATAAAAAGAAAAGAAAAACGAGGCTTTTACTTATATCACAAGGAAACAAAGGCAAACATAGAAGAGAGTCTAACTTAAAAGGGAGTTGCAATTCTCGAAAAAATAAGTTAGTGTAATATTCTTGGAAGGAAGTCATCGTTCGTATATATTTTATATGTGCAGAGCAATGGTACGGTTTCAGCGGAAAGTTTTACATAGAAGCTTTTTTAGCTTCGAATAATTATTACTTTGACTATAAACTTCATGATATACTAACTACTGAGGTGTTCGGATATGAAAAAAGAAACGTTAATTGAATGGTTTGAACAAGGCACAGTTTCAATTCCGAAGCTGCTGTTTAATCACTATAGCGATTTGGGAATGAACGAAACGGAATTCATGACGTTAATGCATATTTATGTTTCCATTGAAGGCGGTGAAGGTTTCCCGACACCTAATGAATTGGCGGCAAAAATGAGTATTTCAAGTGCTGTCTGTATGGATACGCTGCGAGCATTAATTCAGCGCGGCTTTTTATCTATTGAGCAAGATCAACAGCAAAACGCCCTTATTTGTGAACGTTATTCATTAAAACCGCTTTGGGAAAAGCTTATTCATCATATGATGCACGAAACAAGAGAAGTAGAAAAAAGCGAAGAAGAACAAGAAGAGCTTAATTTATATACAATGTTTGAAAAAGAGTTTGGCAGAGCATTGTCTCCGTTTGAATGCGAAACGCTAGCGATGTGGATTGATCAAGATCATCATGATCCAATTATTATTAAAGCGGCGCTAAGAGAGTCGGTGATGTCTGGAAAATTAAACTTCCGGTATATTGATCGTATTTTATTTGAATGGAAGAAAAACGGCATTCAGACCATTGATCAAGCCCGCAAGCATAGCCAAAAATTTCGTCAAAATCAACAGCCCAAAAAACTATCTTCTGTTAACCCTTCTCAGTCTACATCAGCCATTCCTTTTTTTAATTGGCTAGAGCAATGACAGGATAAAAAGCTGCTTCAAGATCCAAGTAATTGAATCTTGAAGCAGCTTTTTTAAAAGAGTATGGACAAAAGTAGCATTTGACAGGAACCCTATTGTAAAATAGGAGGGAACTACCTGTAAGAAGAAGGAGAACTAGTATGTTAACGTTAAAACAAATCAGACAGTGCCTAGATGCTATGGCAGAAATGTTTCCTGACGCCCACTGTGAGTTAAATCATCGGAATCCCTTTGATTTAGTCATTGCCGTGGCGCTATCTGCTCAGTGCACAGATGCTTTAGTCAACCGCGTAACAGCGGATTTATTCAAGAAATATCAAACGCCTGAAGACTATTTAGCCGTTTCGTTAGAAGAGCTGCAGCAAGATATTAGATCAATCGGGTTATATAGGAACAAAGCTAAAAATATTCAAAAGCTCTGCCGTATGCTCATTGATGAATACGGAGGAGAAGTTCCAAAAGATCGTGATGAGCTTACCAATCTTCCAGGAGTAGGGCGTAAGACGGCTAATGTTGTTGTATCCGTAGCTTTTGGAGTACCGTCAATAGCAGTAGATACGCATGTAGAACGTGTAAGTAAACGCCTTGGAATTTGCAGGTGGAAAGATTCCGTTTTGGAAGTAGAAAAAACGCTGATGAGAAAAATTCCGAAAGATGAATGGTCCGTTACGCATCATCGACTTATCTTTTTTGGACGCTATCACTGTAAAGCACAGTCTCCTCAATGTCATGTCTGCCCGCTTCTTGATCTTTGCCGAGAAGGAAAGAAACGAATGAAAGGAAAAGAGAAGAAGACAGATGTTACCGATTGAAGTACCGTCACATTTCATATGCGAACCATTTTATTCAAAAGAAGATCGGGTTCTTGAAACAGATGTAAAAAATGGAAGAAATTATTTTGCTTATGATATTTTATACGATGTACATAAAGAAACGAAAACACCTTGGAGTGATGTTCAAAAGAACATACTGCCATTTTTTGAAAAGTGGGAAACTCAAAGGGAAGAACTGTATACGCTTTTTTCTCAGCGAAAAGCAAAAGAAGCAGCGCCTTGTATGAAACAAGCTGCTGCTATGTATATTAGTTTACTGTTTTGGATTAATGGACAACCCGTTCGGCGTTTAAATCGGCTGCAAGAAGACATAGCGAACCTAACCTATAAGCCTATTAACTGTGCTGAGAGGCTTCTGTTTTTGCTGCAGCGAGTTTCTTCTTATCAAGCGTATATTCAGCTGACAGAATTATTTAATGAGCTGCGTAAGCAATATGCAAAAATGCTTATTCTTCACAAGAAATAAAGCCCCTACACGTGTAGGGGCTTTTTACTGCTACGTTAATTTTCAGTTGTTGGCTCTTGCTGCGGTGTAGCAGGTGTTGACGGCGTCGATGGTGTAGATGGTGTAGCAGGAGTTTGTGGTGTTTGACTTCCTGAGTCACTTCCACCGTTGTCTGCTGGAGGAGTTGTTGCGCCTCCGTTATTATTGTTGTTGCCGTTATTACCATCGTTAGCATTGCCGCTATCGTTATTGTTATTATCGGTATTGCCGCTATTGCTACCGCTGCTATTGCTGCCATTATTGCTGTTTTGGTTATCATCCGGCTGAGTAGATGAATCGTCACCTTGATCAGAGCCGTTGTTTTGATCAGTGTTGCTATTGTCTTCATTTTGATTATCGTCCGTTGTTCCGTCATCTTCAGGCTTAGTAGAATCATCTTCGGTAGCTTGATCTGATGAATCAGGGACTTTTACAGAAGAACTAGCGCTTTCGCCCGTATTTGTTGTTACGGTGAAACTATACGTTGCGCCTGGTGCTGGGTTGGAAATTGTCTTTCCACCGGCTCCTGCGCCAGATGCGAGTTGTTCGGAACCGTTAGGAGAGGACATTGTGACTGTAAAGGTCGTATCACTGGCTGCGTTTGACGCTGACCAGTTAACTGAAATTGCTCCTCCGCTATACGAAGCAGTAATTTTTGGCTTCACATCTTTATTGTCTTTTTTCTCTTTTTTGTCCTTCTTTTTTATCTTCTTTCTTTTCTTCTTTTTCTTTTTTCACAAACGTTTGAGATACTTTTGTCGGTGCAGTACCGCGCACAAAGTATTCTTTCGTAATTAAGCTCGAAGGAGTAGAGCCGCTTGGGCGTTTTAAGTCTTTGCCCGTTGGTTTTTCCACGGAACGTTCAACTACGCTGTCCGGCTGCTTGAAACTTCCTTTAGGTTTGCCTTCAGAAATATGAGTAATAACATGCTTAAAGATATTTTTTGCCATGCCTGTTTCATTAGCACTTAAAATATAGCCGTCTTTAGCAGTTTCATAGCCTGTCCATACGGAAATCGTATAGTTTGGCGTAAACCCATTAAACCAAACGTCTTTTTCACCAGCGTCTGGAATATTGTATCGTTTTTTCTCATCAGCACTAAAGTTCGAAGTTCCTGTTTTACCCGCAATTTCTAATCCTGGTGTACGAACAGCACGAGCTGTACCATATGATTCGTTTACAACAGATTTCATCATGTCCGTCATCATAAATGCCGTGTAATCTTGCATTGCGCGTTTTGGTTTTGGCGTTAAATCAATTTCTGTTCCATCAGGGAATTTTACCTTTGTCACTGTATGCGGTGCATTGTACATACCTTCATTTGCAAAAGCACTATAGGCTCCAGCCATTTGTAGAGGTGTAACACCTGTACGGAAGCCTCCGATAGAATAAGATTCAGAATAAGCTTCGCCGTCTTCTTCATCTAATTTTAGCCCAAGGCCTGTAGCGAACTCTTTTGCTTTGTCCGCACCGGTTGCTTGAAACGCTTTTAAGGCAGGGATGTTCAGTGAACGTCCTAAAGCTTCACGCGCTGAAACCCACCCTTTATAGTTGCGTCCAAAATTTCGGATTGGCGTGCCGTTTGAATAATGATATTCTTCATCTTTTATCGGTTGTCCAGTAGACCACTTTAAGTTCTCAATCGCTGGACCGTAATCTAAGATTGGCTTAATTGTTGAGCCAGGCTGACGTCTCATATTTGTTGCAAAGTTTAAGCCGCCTGATACACGATTACGTCCGCCTCCAATTGCTTGAATACCGCCTGTTTCATTATCTACCACGACAAGACCTGCTTGGAATTTATCGTTCGGGAAGTTGACTACTTTGTTATTCATCACATCATCCACATAGTCCTGAGCATTAGTGTCAAGCGTTGTATAAATTTCTAAGCCCGCAGAAAATGGATCCGCGTCTGTTTTCTTTTTTACTTCCTCGATTACTTGATCAATAAATACATCGTACTTAGATGTTGATTCAGTTTGTTTAGCTAAGTGAGCCTGTACATCTACTTGTTTTGCTTTGTCGGCCTGGGCTTGTGTAATGAAGCCGTTTTTAGCCATTAAGTTTAATACTGTGTTACGGCGTTTGGTAGCATTCTCTGGGTTTGTAACTGGGTTATAAGTAGTTGGCGCTTTTGGTAAGCCTGCCAACATAGCAGCTTCATCAAGAGTTAAATCTTTTACGCTTTTAACTCCGTAAAATTTCTCAGCCGCTCGTTCAATACCGTATACTTCACCTGATGCGAAATATATTTTGTTTAAATACATTTCAAGAATTTGTTGCTTCGAATATTTGCGCTCAAGCTGGTAAGCTAACCACATTTCTTGTACTTTACGTTTAACCGTCTTCTTTGGTGATAAGAACGAGTTCTTTACCACTTGCTGAGTAATCGTACTACCGCCCTCAGCACCGAAGCCGTTTTTAAAGTTCGCCATTAATGCTCCGCCAATACGGTAAAAGTCGACGCCGTGATGTTTATAAAAACGAACGTCTTCCGTAGCGATAAATGCGTTTTTGACGACTTGAGGGATTTCATCGTATTGCACATATGTACGTTTTTGAGCTCCAATTTCTTTTACAACTGTCTTTCCATCGTTTGCATATACTTTAGATGAAAAAGAGTTTTTTAATACCGAGTCATCCACTTTTGGAGCATCGCTTATCATAGCAAAAAAAGTTCCCACTCCGGCAATGAGCCCGATGATTCCTATCAGTAAAACTGCGGCAACAATTTTACGAAATAGGCCTCCTTTTTTCTTCTTTTTCGGTTTTCCTTGAGATTTACCTTCTGGTTTGTTGTCATTCATAGCTCTTCGTCGTTCTTCACGAGAGCGATAATTATCTGACATAAAAACTCCTACCTTTCAACGCATTGTAAGAGAATGATTTCCGTAAACATATATATCATACTCTTAAAAGTATAATTTATCTATAGTTTTTATGTAATCGATTCTCGGATGGTAACCAAGTTCGATGAAATGTCCTTTTTTTTCAATATCTGCCTTAGGGATTGATTTTCGTCCATCTTTTTTCATGGCATCCCAATAAGGAAAAAGGAACTGTGCTTCGAACAAGTATATTTCTTGTAAAGTAGAGAACATTAATATAACGAAACAAACCCCGTTTTGTTTCACAATTTGCTTCATATGTTCAATTTGATGTTCATGAAAATTACGCAGAGGAAATGAGGTTTTATTTCTCGTTTCTTTTGCTTCAAAGTCAAGGTGTTTTCCTTTATAGACGCCATTATAGTCTGTAGTAGAGGCCTGTTTAAAATAAGCTTCTTTGATAACAGCGGCACTTCTCTTCGGATAGTCTACTTTTACAATTTGAACAGGGGTTGGTTTTTTGTGAACAATGGCTATTCCTTTTGAAACATAGTATTCATTTGTTTCGTTTAAATCGTCCTCCAGCGTCATACCACGATTGCTATAGCTAGCTTCTAGCTTTTTAGGGGAAGGACTGCTGGTATTCAATGGCTTATAGGCCTTTCCGTTAGGATAGCGAATCATAACCATCACTCCTTTAGTGTAAATCTATTAAACAAACAAATTCTATTATACCAAATCCTACAAATAAAAATAGATGAAAGAAGATGAAGAGATGTCACTCAATAGTTCGGAACAAGCGCTGTTGACGGCGATTAAAAAAACAACAGACAAGCTGAATATTGATAATATATCAAGAACCCAAGCTTATGCAACTTTTTATCATAGATATCCTGAAGTAAAGTGGGCATTTCTCGCAAGTATGGTATCCCGAAACACAGGGTGGAATATGTGTGATTTGCAAGGGGAAAACATGAAAAAAGCGTTATCAAAGCAAACGCGCGATTTATTATTTTTGACGTATGAAAGAGCAAATTGGCTTATTTTCAAAGATGCCTTCCCTCAATTACTATTGTATGCTGTTTCGCGTAAAAAACATGTCTCTTACCTTCATTTACTTCCCTATTTAAATGTTTCATCTTTTATCGAAGAGAAGTGGAGGCAATTTATGCAGAAACCTTGTGAACTGGAGCTTATTCATGCGTTAATTGTGAATGAGCAGCACGTTATTCAAAAGCCCGTTATTGAACAGCCTTTTTATCAAGATAAAGTGTTTAAAAGTATGCTGTTTTTTTTTCAAGATATATTCCACTTTAGCTCCGTCCTTTTTCCTACTACAAAAGGGGAGCTATACGGTTGTTCTGTTCATGATTTTACAAAAGTAAATAATCGGATTGATTTGGGGAAGAAATTAGCGGCTTTATTATTTCATGAAAAGTATTATCCCTTGTTTTATGAATTTTCTTTGAAAACAAAGCATACGGGTTCGAGATACGATTATGAGCAGTATTTTGTGGATGAAACCAGTTGCTGTACACCTGCACTTCGAAAGGTGTATCCGGCTATTAGACATCATGAAAAAAAGAGAGAAAAGTGGTTTTTAACAAAAAAAGAGGAACACAAGCTGATGAAAAAGCCGCCTTTTCCAAAGAAAGTTCATTTTACAAAGTGGTATCTTCAAAAGCAAAAGCAGCTGCATATATTAATGAAAGTAGCGCAAGTAGTTAATGTAAATAAAAACGGCCACAAGTGACCGTTTTGTTCTTAAGTAGAAGGCTGGTTAGGACCGTTTAACTTTTTAGGATCACCGTAGGTTTTTGTTTCAGGCTTATTTTTAGGCTGTGATTTTTGCTGTTTGTTGGCCATATCTAGGCACCTCCTATCATGTTGTAATGAACGTTCAGCAGCAGAATGTATCAGCTTAGCTGAAATGTCTATACTAGTGTTTTCAATATGTTCTCTTTCGATTCACCATAAATGAAAATGTCGAAAACATCTTTCTTTGACGAATAGAAACTAGTTTTGTCATGTGTGAAGGGACATTGAATAAAAAAGAGAATACGTTATGCAAAGGAAAATTTGGAGGGATGGCGATGAAACAAAGTATGGTTAAAACAAGCGAAATGATGACTTTATTAGATAGCTTACTAGAGCAAGTAGATCTAGTGGATAAAACGATGTCTACATCTATAAATGAAGCATTTACACATTGTGAAGAAACATATATGGAACAAGTTCATCGCATTGACCAATCACTGCAAGAAATTGAAGTAGCTGTGTATGAAAGCATGCCTTCCGAAACAGAATGGAGTAGAAGCCGAAGAGAAATGGTTCTTCATACAGTATAAAGATTGTTTATGTTACAATAGTCATCGTAGAGGTGACGAATAACGATGAATGAAGATGTGAAAAAAAGTACGGAAATCATGTTTCAATATAATGAAGTAGCTGTAGAACGATTAGCGTCTATTCAACAAGAAGAAAATTATGAAGTTAAATTTTTTGAAGAAGTAAAACCTTATGGAGATATTTTCTTCAAAGAACTTGATGGCTGGGCTAGTCTCGTAACCGAATGGCTGAAGAAAGAGCGACCAAAATATATTCATGTTAATCAAGTAGAGACGTTAAAAGAAAATTTACAAAACGTTGTACTACAGTCATTTTATCCCGAGACGCGAGAAAAGCGATTTAAAAAGATGTATCACTCAAATAAGTATGTGCTCGAGTCGATATTGAATAATTAATCCCGGCCTTCCGTTAAGATCTACAAGGTGGGGATTTTCTATGTATGAGATGGTAACAAAAGTATTTTACTCGAAGTGAAAAACGAACTATCGATCATTTTTTTGATTCGTAGTTCGTTTTTTTGATGATCAGCATAGGTTTCATCTGTTTCGTTCCTTCGAGTAGTTGATTGGAGGGCAAGGCGAAGGCTCCTGCGGGAAAAGCGGAACAGATGAGACCCCGCAGAAGCGCAAGCGACGAGGAGGCTCATCGGCCGCCCGCGGAAAGCGAAGCCTTGCACGTAGATCAACTGCGGTGCCATAAGCGGTTCAGCTCATGTATCCCATTTGTTCGTTTCTAGATTGGATTCATTTTGTTATGTCCCAGCCTCTTTTTATCATGATCAATAAAAAGTTAATCAAAATCTTTTTGAGATTGGATAGAAACAGCTGGGTGATCTTGTGAAGCGACTGTATCGATATGATAATCAACTTTTTCGGTATGTTTAGAAGCAACGGCGTTATTTGTTTTATTTACTGCACTTTGTCCCTGCTTTTTGTGATCAAAATGTTTTCCACGACTCATGAGATAGACCTCCTTTATTGAATACTACGTTAAAGCTTTTATAGTATAAACAAGTCAAAAAAGAAGTATGTGTCCACTTTATCGGAAACAAATAAACCACCGATTTCTCGGTGGTAGTAAAAAAATTAATCATCTTGTGCACTAAAATCGGGCTTAGTAGCTCCAATTTGTTCGAGTTCACGTACAGCGGCTTTGTAATTCATAGGAGTTAAAAAACCTTTTAAATACTGCTGCTGAGCAAAATCGAGTAATTCATTACTTGACTGCGGCTCATATTGTTTCACCGCAATAAAAGCTTCTTGAAGTTCGTTCACATACATGTAAATTCCCTCCTAATCCCCATTTGTGCCACTACGTATAGGTAGTATCACTTGTTCTTATCGTACCATATATTTAAAAAATCTCGTTTTTTTGAAAAATTTAAACTTTCGACAGAAACCTACATATTTTTGAATGCGTTCTCCAAAAGTACAAGTAGACGAACGTCACCTCTTATTTCTGCATACATACTATATATTATGTAATATTAAAAAGGAGGTATTGATTTTGCATGTATACAAGTAAGCACTATCCGTATTATGAGCAACATCAACCAGAACGTTTTGATTTAAGTCAGGTACATCCATTTCCACAGTATCACCAGCAGCCATGGACGGAAGCTTATATGCCGCAACATCCGTACGCTCAGCAACAAATGCCTTTTGGTCCTCAGCAAATTCCCTATATGAACGGAATGTATCAGCAGCCCATGTACAATAATGCAGGTGCGCCTTTTAATCCATACCCTAAAGCTCAGCAGCAAAAGCCTCAGCCTTCTCAATTTCAGTCATTAATGTCTCAGTTTAAATCGAGTGATGGCAATTACGATATGAACAAGATGATGAATACTGCGGGGCAGATGATGGGAGCCATGAACCAATTAACATCCTTAGTAAAAGGATTTTCCGGGATTTTCAAAGTATAAGGACTAGAAGATGGTTTCTAGTCCCTGCTTATTATTTCTTCTTTTGATTTTTTAAATAGGTTTCTCCAAGAAGTGCAAATACTTCATTGTAAGTTAATCCAGACTGAGCATTTAAACGTTTGACTTCTTCGATATCTGTTGTTGATGAAGTTGAGATTTGATGCTTGCTTTTTTTCATAAAAGCTCTCCTTTTCTATGTAAAATGAATAACATCCCATCTTAGTATATTTCCAAATGTGCCCCTTCTATAACTGGAAAAAAACGCCGAAGACACTCATGGTTCTTCGGCTTTTTTTTGCAATAAAGATGAGTGTTTAGAGAAATTAAGAACGACGAGAGCGGCGAGTAGAAAGACGAGAGCGGCGGGTAGAACGGCGAGAGCGGCGAGTAGAACGGCGAGAGCGGCGAGTAGAACGGCGAGAGCGGCGAGTAGAACGGCGAGAGCGGCGAGTAGAACGGCGAGAGCGGCGGGTAGAACGGCGAGAGCGGCGAGTAGAACGGCGAGAGCGGCGAGTAGAACGGCGAGAGCGGCGAGTAGAACGGCGAGAGCGGCGAGTAGAACGGCGAGAACGACGAGTAGAGCGATGAGAGCGGCGAGTAGAACGACGAGAGCCGCGAGAAGAGCGACGCGTACCGCGAGTAGAACGGCGAGAGCTGCGACGAGAGCTACGAGAAGAGCGACGCGGCTTTGTTAGTGGACCGGCAGTTGGCTCTTGAAACATAAAAGATTTCAGTTCTGTACATTCTAGGGCTTCAGCAGCCTCTTTAATTTTTTCAGCTGTAATATGCAATACAAAAACCTCCTTGTCAATTGGACTAGGTCTTGCATTAATAGAATACGCGCTGATGCTTGTCCTTGATATGAGTCAAAAGTGGAGTTTACGGAAATAGTTGATGCGGTGGGGTATCATGGAGAATTTTCCCTTCATATACTTTAATAATTGAAGAAAGGTGGTCGAATAATGAAGCAAAAAGAAATCCCTCAATACGCTCTGTTTGTGAATGTAAAAGATTTAAAGGAAATGCAAAGAGATATTTGGTCAGAAGAAGCGGTTCAGGCAACGATGAAGTTTAACAAAAAACGCTACGATATTGATTTGCTGCTAAGAGGCTCCCATATTCGGAAGATGAAGAAAAAGTCATATTATATTGAATTTTATTCTCCGAAGATATTTCAGCGTGCCAAAGAAATACACCTAAACGCTGAATATAAAGATCCATCGCTTATGCGCAACAAATTGTCCCTCGATTTTTTCTCTTCTTTAGATGTTTTATCTCCTCACTCTCAGTTTGTCACTCTTAAGATTAATGGGAAAAATGAAGGAATATATCTTCAGCTCGAATCGGTAGATGAACTATTTTTGAAAAAAAGAAATTTAGCGGATGGATCCATATTTTATGCAGTGGACGGAGATGCTAATTTTTCTTTGATGAGCGATTTGGATAAAAAGCCGAAAACAACTTTGTTATCTGGATATGAAGATAAAGCAGTGAGAGAAGGGGATGAGGAAAAATTAGAAAAGTTTATATTTAATCTTAATACATGGACAAATACGGAATTCGAACAGAATATTGAGAAGTACCTGAACGTCGACCGCTACTTATCTTGGCTAGTCGGTATTATTTGTATGCAGAATTACGACGGTTTTGTCCATAACTATGCGCTCTATCTAAATCATGAAAGCGGGCGTTTTGAACTGATTCCATGGGATTATGATGCAACTTGGGGAAGAGATGTAAATGGAAAAGTAATGGAAGGAGACTATGTCCGTGCACAAGGATTTAATACGCTTACAGCTCGCTTACTGGCGGTGAACAGCATTAAAAAGCGATATATTCAAAAAATGAACAATGTTCTAAATAATCAATTTACAATAGAATACATGAAACCAATCATTTATCAACTGCATGAGTATATTGCTCCATATGTATTAAAAGATCCTTACGTAAAAGATAACTTAGAGCAATTTTATAAAGAACCCGAATTTATGCTGTCTTTTATAAAAGAACGAACAGCGTATATTAAAAATAACCTTTTGACTCTTTAAAAATGGATAGATTTATAGGCAACAGTGGATTTTGTTAATAATAGGCAAATGCAGGAAATCAATAGCTGTACATGATACGTATATATACAGTATGAATGACCAATAAGGATAACTAATAAGGAGGAAAAACAATGAGTAACTATTACTATGGCCAAGAACAAGAGCAAAATCAAAATCCACGCCAAAAATCAAGCCAAAAACGCAGCCGAAATATACAAATGCCTGATAAAGGCTATTCTTCTCACTTCAAACCCCTAAAAGGAAGAGTGGTGACTGTTTATCGTGGAGGACCTGAATCTAAAACAGGTTATTTGGTTGACGTGCAGTCAGACTATTTAATCTTAGCAGTGGAAAGCAATAATAACAATAATAACAATAATGGTGAAAATAACAATCAAAACAATCAAAACAACCAAAATAATAATCAGCAAGAATATACACTTGTATATTATCACTTAGCGCATGTAAAAAGTATTACTGAAGATACTATGTCAAATTCGGCACAAACGTTTACCGGAATTAGCACAGAATTAGAATTGTATCGAGGAAAAACTTTTGCAGGAACTTTATCATTGATGAAAACTAAATATGTGCAGGTTAACCAAGGTGGGCCTGAGAAAAAAGCAGGTCAACTTCTTGATGTCTTAGGTTCATTTGAATCTGCTTATATAGTATTACTCACAGAGGACGACGGTATCATCTATATTAATACTGAACACGTTAAGAGTGTGAGTGAATATCAAAACAACAATGGAGATCAAACTACTCAATCTGCAAATGAACTCTTAGTGAGTCAAGAACCAGAATATATGAAATCTAAAAGCTTTAACGATCTTTTTGCTCACCTTTCCCATAAATGGGTATCAATCAATAATGGAGGACCTGAAGCTGTAGAGGGCGTGCTAGTACAAAGCCGAAATGGTACATTTACACTTGTGCAGAATAATCAAGTATTACGCTTACAGCCGAGACATGTTAAAACCATTTGTGTAGGAGCAAAAGGGGCTTTTAAGCAAAACGATAACAATCAAAACAATGAGGAAACAGAAGAAAATGGAGAGACTGAAGCTGCAAAGTCTACAGAAGAACGTACAGGAAGCCGCACAGGTGGACGTACAGGACGCCGTACGGGAGGGCGCACAGATGATCGCTCTCGAGGACGCCGCACGGGAGGACGCACAGGGGATCGTTCTCGAGGACGCCGTACGGGTTCACGCTCTTCAGCACCGGCAGAGAAAGTTATTAAAACGAAAAATTATCGTTGGAAAGCATGATGAAATGGAACATAAAAGGTGCTTATAAAGCACCTTTTCTATCATATAGGAAAAAGGAGGAGAATGAGAATGAGTATGAATCATTATATCAATAAAATTGTGGAGTTAGATATTTCAGGTAAAACGACATTTGTTGGCAGACTTATTGATCTTGGATTAGATATTATGGTTTTGTATAATGGACATGATTATTTGTATATTCCTCTTTTACACATGCATGGTTTGCGGGAAGTATCGGAAGAAGACTATACGGTTTTACGTGAAATAGAAGAGAACTTAATAGAAGAAAGTCAGCGGATTTCTTATCGTAATATTTTACAGCAGGCAAAAGGGAAGTTTATTGAAATTTATGTAACGGGAGGGAAATCATTGCATGGCTATATTACAAGCGTGCTGAATGATTATCTTGTATTTTATTCTCCAGTGTATAAGAATGTCTTTGTTTCTCTGCATCATTTGAAATGGCTTACCCCTTACAGTAATGAGTTAACCCCTTATTCTTTAAGTGACAAAGAGCTGCCAGTAAGGCCCGCCTCTGCACCTTTTGTCAGAAACTTTGAAGAGCAGCTTAAAAAATATGAAAATCAACTGGTCGTATTAGATTTAGGGGATCAATCAGAAAAAATTGGCGTACTTAAAGAAGTTTCTAATAATATTGTTGAACTAATTACGGCAAATGGAGAAAGTATGTATTGGAAGCTAGCTCATGTAAAATCTGTGCACTTGCCTTAGAAAAAGAGACCTCGGTGTCGTCTCTTTTTTTATGTGCTTATCAGGACAAGTATATTGAATAAACAAATGAGATGATTTAAATTTTTTAGAAAATTATGTTGACAATAAAGAAAATCTTTATTAAAGTTAGTAACAACAAACGTTAACCACCAACAATTATATAGAACTCTTATCAAGAGTGGCGGAGGGACTGGCCCTGCGATGCCCGGCAACCATCAAATGAAACATTCATTTGAACGGTGCTAATTCCTGTGGAACATCAGTATTGTTCTAACAGATGAGAGAAATCGTGTATAAACGAACACTCTTCCATCTGTGAAGAGTGTTTTTTATTTTGAGTTAAGGAGAGAAATAGATGAAAATTGAAACTTTATTAGTTCGTTCAGGAGTAGGTCGTGACCCTTCAACAGGTTCTATTACAACACCCATTTACCAAGCATCAACATTTGCTCATCCTGCTTTAGGGCAAAGTACAGGATTTGACTATGCACGTACGGCAAATCCTACTCGTACAGCATTGGAAGAAGCAATTGCTGCTTTAGAAAAAGGCGAAGTAGGAGTAGCATTCGCTTCAGGAATGGCGGGTGTAATGGCAGTTTTAGCACTATTTAAAAACGGAGATCATTTAATTGTATCAGAGGATTTATACGGAGGAACGTACCGAGTACTAAATGAAATCTTTTCAGAGCAAGGAATTACTGTTTCGTACGTCAACACAGCCCATCTCGAGCAAGTGAAAGATGCGCTTCGTCCCAATACGAAAGCTGTATTTATTGAAACACCTACAAATCCAATGATGCACGTAACTGATTTGCCAGAAGCAATTGCGTTAGCTAAACAGCATGATTTGCTTACGATCGTTGACAATACATTCATGTCCCCTTACTATCAGCGGCCTTTAGAGCTTGGAGCAGATATCGTGATACATAGTGCGAGCAAATACATTGGAGGTCATAATGATGTAGTTGCTGGTCTTGTAGTCGCTCGATGTAGTAGCTTAGGAGAAAGAATTCGTTTTTATCAAAATGCAGCTGGGGCAATCTTAGGTCCACAAGATAGCTGGCTGTTATTGCGCGGTGTTAAAACGCTAGCGCTTCGTATGGAAAAGCATAACGAAAACGCACTGAAAATTGCAAAGTGGCTTACTGCTCATGATCTCGTGGAAAAAGTGTATTACCCTGGTCTTGAAACACATCCGGGCTATGAAATCATGAAGAAACAAGCAACTGGATTTGGAGGCATGATTTCTTTTGCTGTCTCACACCCTGACATCGTGTCCACGCTTTTGGAAAATGTCAAAGTTATTACATTTGCAGAAAGCTTAGGAGGCGTGGAAAGTTTAATGACATTCCCAGCTCGTCAAACACACGCTGACATTCCGGAGGAAATTCGAAACCGTGTCGGAGTAACAAACTGTTTACTGCGATTATCTGTTGGAATTGAGCACGCAGATGATTTAATTAAAGATTTGAAGGAGGCATTTGATGCATACCAACAATAATAAACATAGATTTGGTACGAACTTAATTCATGCAAATACAGGAATTGACGGTCATTTTGGAGCAGTTAACGTACCTATTTATCAGGTATCTACATTTAACCAAGAAGATGAGACGAATAACGGCCGCTATGACTATTCTCGTTCAGGAAATCCAACTCGTGAGGCTTTAGAAAACACCATTGCTCAGCTAGAAAATGGATACGCTGGCTTTGCTTTTTCGTCAGGTATGGCTGCTATCTCATCGGTGTTATCTATTTTTGAATCAGGGGATGAAATTTTAGTTTCACACGATACGTACGGCGGGACATATCGTGTATTAACACGATTATTTTCAAAGTTTGGTATCAAAACAACTTTTGTTGATACAACGAAGGTTGAAAAAGTAGAAGAAGCTATCACAAAAGATACGAAGGCTATTTATATCGAAAGCCCTTCAAATCCATTTTTACAGGTAACGGATATTAAAGCAGTAGCAAGTTTGGCGAAAGAGCGCAATCTCCTTACAATTGTGGATAACACGTTTTTAACGCCTTATCTACAGCAGCCGATTGACCTTGGTGTAAATATTGTAATTCATAGTGCTACAAAATATATCAGCGGTCACAGTGACGTCATTGGCGGTCTAGTTGTGGTAAGCGATGAAAAGCTAGCGGAAGAAGTAAAGTTTGTACAAAATGCTTTTGGTGCTATCTTAGGACCACAGGATTGTTTTTTACTGCTTCGAGGCATTAAAACATTAAAAGTTCGTTTAGATCAACAGTTAAAAACAGCGCTGCAGTTTGCAAAGTGGCTTGAAGAACAATCTCTAGTGAGCCGTGTATACTACCCAGGTTTAAAAAGTCATCCAGACCACAAACTCATTTCAGAACAAGCAAATGGATACGGAGCTATGATTTCTTTCCAAGTACAGGATGAAAAAGTAGCACGACATATTTTGCAAGGAGTCAAATTGGCTTCAATCGGCGTTAGTCTAGGTGCAGTTGAATCCATTCTAACGCATCCTGCAACAATGTCTCATGCAAGTATCCCAAAAGAAGTACGTGAAGAAAAAGGAATTACTGATTCACTTCTTCGCCTATCAGTAGGGTTAGAGGAATTCGAGGATTTGAAGCAAGACTTTAACGCTGTTTTTCAAAGCTTAGAAGAAAAAGCGTTAATTAAATAAAAAAAGGACTTCCATCAAGGAAGTCCTTTTTCTTGTTATATACAGCTATCTAAAAGGTCTGTGTATAGGGACGTAAGCGCAACTTTTTCATCAGAGGAAAGACTGCTGTTTAGAATTCTTTTGATGCCAAGATGATATTTTACATACGGTGTTTGCCGAACGCGTGGATGAGTCATTTCATCTTTTAAATCTTTCAGAATGGCTTCGTGAAGCTGATCTTCACTTGCCATGGCTTGTTTAGAAGCGAACGAACGGTTCAACCATAGGGTCTGATAAGCTGCTAGTAAATGTTCAGAAGTCATTGTGCAAAGAGCTCCTTTAGATTAGTTTCTTCATTATAATAATCTATAGTTTACCATAAGTATTAATACGTGTACGTAACTTTTACAGAAGCAGATACAGTCAAGGACTGAGCTTGAATAGGGGGAGAGGCTGCTAATAACTTAGGCGAGGAGCCAGATGACTGATAGACGGGTCCTTCTTCGATTAAAATAGGAATTTGGTTAATAGGGAGCTGCAGCGTGTTGGCAATGGTAAAGGCCTTTTCTTTAGCATTTAATAAAGCTTTACTAATCGCTTCTTGTTCATATTTATCTTCATTTGTAACGTGAAATTGAAGATCTTGCGCTACGTTGGCTCCGCTTGAAAACGTAGCGTTATAAACATCGCCAGCTTGTTTTACATCCTGTACTCTTACTCTAAACAAATGCTGTACTTCGTATCCTGTAAGAGTCGATTTTCCATCGCTGTAATCATATTTAGGATTTATGGTGAATGAAGCTGTTTCAATTTGCTGGTCATTGATTCCAAGTTTTTTTATCTCTTGCAGCAAAGTATTTGAAACAGCTGAATTTTCTTTTAAGGCTTCTTGAACGTCTCGGTTTTCCGTCCGGGTTCCAATCGTCAGGGAAATTTCATTTGGAACTGCTGAAGCACTTCCTTCACCAATTACTTTAATTTCTCTATTTTGTGTATCTACGCGCAGTTGCTGTGTAGGTTCATAAGGGAAATAAGAATGTTGCATGTAAAAACCCTCCTTAATCCGTCTTTAGTACATATATATGACTGTATGGCTTGCATTAAAAGCAAAAAGTACACAAGTCGTAACTTGTGTACTTTTTTTACTATTTTGTATGCTGTTCTAATACGCTTTCCATGTTTCTAAATTGATCTTCTACAGCTTCTGAAGGCTTTTTTGTTAACATACTTACTACAATAACAGCCAGCAAGCTTAAGAAAAATCCAGGAATCATTTCATAAAGGGCATCCTTCAATGGAGTATTTACCCAAATTAATACTGTAGCAGCACCTACAATCATCCCTGCAAGTGCTCCCCATCGAGTCATACGCTTCCAGTAAAGACTTAGTAAAATAGCAGGACCAAAAGCTGAACCAAATCCAGCCCAAGCATATCCAACCAGCCCTAAAATCGTATCACTAGGTTTTAAAGAAAGCAAAATACCTATAATTGCAACACCTAAAACCGCAGCTCTTCCAACCGTCACAAGCTCTTTGTCAGAGGCCTTGCGTCGGAAAAATGTTTTATAAAAGTCTTCTGTAACAGAGCTTGCCGTTACAAGCAGCTGAGAAGAAATGGTACTCATAATTGCCGCTAGTAAAGCTGCATATAAAAATCCAGTAATTAACGGATTGAAGAGTATATCCGCAAATTTAATAAAAATAGTTTCAGGATCTGCTAATTTCATACCTGTTTTTTCTACATATGCAATCCCAACAAGTCCTGTCAGCATAGCACCAATAATAGAAATAATCATCCAACTCATTCCAATACGGCGGGCGGGTTTTAACTCCTTAACAGAAGAGATAGCCATAAAGCGAACGATAATATGAGGCTGTCCGAAATAGCCAAGTCCCCAGGCTAAGAAAGATATAATACCTAAAACGGTCGTACCTTTAAAAATGTCAAGGTATGCTGGATTAATGTCCTGTACAATATCTATTGTTGTGTTAACGCCTCCAACATTGGTGAAAGCTACAATAGGTACTAAAACTAAGGCAAGAAACATAATAACACCTTGAACAAAATCTGTTAAACTAACGGCTAAAAATCCACCGAAAAGAGTGTAGGCAATAACAACAGATGCTGTTACAAATAAGCCAATTTGATAATTCACACCAAATGCCGATTCGAACAATCGTCCGCCTGATACCATACCAGCTGAAGTATAAAGAGTAAAGAAAATAAAGATAACAATCGCTGATACTGTTCGAAGAATCTTGGCATGGTCGCCAAAGCGATTTTCAAAAAAGTCTGGAATTGTAATGGAGTCATTCGCTACTTCCGTATAAGTGCGAAGACGCGGAGCGAGGATTAAATAATTTAAATAAGCACCAATAGATAAACCTACTGCAAGCCATAAACTTGAAAGACCTGTCACATACATGGATCCTGGAAGCCCCATTAACATCCATCCACTCATATCTGAAGCGCCAGCTGAAAGCGCAGTAACGGCCGGACCTAGTCCGCGTCCGCCTAGCATGTAACCCGATACGTCTTGAGTTGTTTTTGTGTAGGCATACCATCCTATTCCAAGCATTCCTACAAAGTAAATGCCGAGTGAAATATAAACACCAATATCCACCAAATCTCCCCTTTATGCATTTTTTATGCATGAAACGAGGACTGCTCGCCATGCAAACATCTTATGGTTTCTAAAACTAACAAACTTTCCCCTTACTATCAACCCACAAAACCGTAAAATACATGAGGCGAAAATCCCCTAAACCTTTATATTATAGAAATGAAATCGTTTTCAAAATAAAGTAAAATAAAAATATTCAGAAACTTATAAGTGCATTTTTTATGCAATATTTTATGCAATAGGTAAAATAAAAAGAGCATTTTATAAAATGCTCTTTTGACATTCATGTATATTAGCGTGAATTTGGAAACACGCGGCGAACAACTTCCGAAAACTCGTCAAACAGACCAGAAACAGGCTTGCCGGTTTGAAGCTTGTCTACATATCCATTCATACGGTTTACAAAGTCGGGGTTTGTTGATACAAACACTCGATGAACACTGCCGTCAGCTTTTCTTACTTCGTGTGCGATCTTATGCTCCATATCTTTTGTGAGATTGCCTTCTTTGTTATCGTCTAATACAGCTGCTACGTAAGCTGTATGGTCGGTTACGATTACGTTAGCATCTTTAACGTTTTTTAATGCTACGATACGATCAGCCGCCACATCGGCTACTCTCATTCCGCCCGACTGGTTATATTGTTCTTTTTCGTTACGCTGTACATCTTGCGTATCGTTTACGTCATTCATTTTCGTTTTATTGTTTCCATTTTCATATGTGACGTTGCGGACTGTATCATCATCAATGACGCCATCTTTACCTTGATCTGCTGTGCTGCAGCCGAATAAAGAAAGAGTCGTCATGCAGCCTACAACAAACAAAAACGATTTCTTCATGATAGTATCACTCCTTATAAGTTTTAACCTTTCTTATAATTTGTTAAAAACGTGTGAAGCATACATGAAAAATATAAAAAGGCCTATACTATCAAAAAAGGAGGAATATGTATGAGTGGAGTTCAACAAAGCATATTTGTGCTTCATACAAAAGAAGAAAACCATGAAGAAACAACAACGTTTGCACTAACTTCAGAAGAAGCTAAGTTGTTATTTGAGACCCTGCAAAATAAACGAAAAGAAATTATCGACGCCCATATTGATAACATGTTGACGTAAGGAAGATCAATATCTTGCAAAACGGCTGAGCCATATGCTAAGAATGGCCCAATATTTGCATTCTACATATAGGTATAGTATAATGTAAACGCAACCAAATTTAATAAATGTAATGAATACTACGTTTGACCATACACTCGAATTAGATTTAGTGAAAGTTCACTTGTTATAAAGGAGATCTACTTCGCGTAGGTCTCTTTTATAATATGTGAATTTTTTATTTACGGCATAAATGTAAATATAGAGTAACATATTAAAATTTTTACATTTTTTGGAGGTTTTTTTACATGGCTACTACAGGTACAGTAAAATGGTTTAACAGTGAAAAAGGCTTCGGTTTTATCGAAGTACCAGGCGAAAATGACGTATTTGTTCATTTTTCAGCTATTCAATCTGAAGGCTTCAAAACATTAGAAGAAGGCCAAAAAGTTGAATTTGAAATCGTTGAAGGCCAACGTGGACCTCAAGCGGAGAATGTTATAAAATTATAATTCAACGCTACATATGAAAGCTGCCGATAGGCAGCTTTTTTTGTGCAAACTTGTTTTATTTATATGATTAAGAAAATAGATTAAAGTAGAGGAGAAGGGAAGCCATGAGTTCATTTCATTGCTGTGCCACGTGTCAACATTTTCAAAGCATTAGATTGGATAAGGGAATGAAGTATCGATGCAAAAGACTAGGCTATGAAACCCGTCCTTCTTATCAGTTTACATGCTGGGAGCCAAAAGAAGTAGTTAAAAAATTAATGGAAAAACGAAATCAAAAATGAGGATGGGACATAACAAAATCAATCCCATCTAAAGACGAACAAAGAACAAATGGAATTGATTCTCTAGTATGAATTGCTTGTTACACTGCTGTTGATTTCCGTGCAAGACTGCGCGTTCCGCTTTCCCCGCAAGAGTCTTCGCCTATCCCTCAAATCAACAGCTATAAGCACGTACATACATGAAACCTACGTTCACCATCACCACGAAAAAATCCGAACGAGTTGGATTCTCCATCAGGAATCTCAATTCATCGTTCGGATTTTTACTAAACTACTTTTGTTCCAGCCTCTTTTAATTATGCCTCGTGATCTGTACCTTCCTCTGAAGGTAAATGCTTCCCGCAAAACTCTTTGACAGCTGCTTCTTCCTCTTCTTCAAGGTCGAAGTCTAATACTTTATTTGTTGAAACTTCATAGAAATGAGTTTGGGCAATAGAAGTGTTATCTTCGCCTTTAATATATACTACGCGTAGTGCTAGGTCGCTGCCGGTATATAATTCATCCTCTTCTTCTACCTCAATGTATAAATGAAATTCATAGCGTTCACCTAGAAGGAGACCAAATGGATCCTGCAATTGTTCAGCTGTATATTCTTTAATTGTAAACATATGTACGTCCTTTCCATATATCAGTAAAATACTTGCATCATCTATTATAGTTTTTCTTTGCAAAGAAAGAAAGTGCATGCGTAATTCATGCACGGATTTCTTACTTGATCATTCTATTTAGCGAATCTACTTGATGCGATGGCGCAAGGACTTCGATGATTTACTTAAAGGTGGAAGAGACGCGCGTATGTTTTTGCTTATACATGGCAGCATCTGCTTTTTGAATTAATGTATCTAGGTTGGTGTCGTCTGAAGGCGCACATATAATAAACCCGTAACTCGCAGAAAGTGTATATGGCTTCTTAAATTCTTTCTTTTTATCTTCTAGCTGTTCATTAATATTTTGCCACAGCTCGTGTACATATTCTTCCGTTTGTTCAGGAGCAATTAATAAAAACTCATCACCTCCGTAGCGAAAGAGCGTATCATCCTTGCTAATACAACCACTAATTGATGCTGCTATTGTTTTAATAAACCAGTCGCCTTCTCTATGACCGTATTGATCATTTACTAGTTTTAAGGAATTAATATCGATAAAACATAATAGAAAAGATATATCATTGCTTTTAGCTCTCAGCAGTTCCAGCTGCAGTTTTTCCATTCCGCTTCTTCGATTTAAAATTCCGGTTAGCATATCAGTTGAAGCGTGCAAGCTCAATTCATGCTCAACCGCTTTTAAATCGGTTATATCAGTAATACCTGCGAGTATGCAGCTTTCGCTTTGATACTCTAGTAATTCATAATTGATCATAACCCACTGAGAATCTCCATATTCACGTGCTTCTAGGATGTAGTTTTTTACATATTTCTCTTGTTGAAGACGTTTTAAAATCTCCTCTCTATCTTGATCGGTAGGGTAGATTATAAATCCGTCTATTTGATCAAGATCTTGAGAAGCAAGATTGTAAAAATGAATAGCTTTATTGTTAATGAGCAGCACTTTGTGGTCGGATAACCTCGTTAATAGCAAAGGATAGGGATTAATTTTGAACAGCGTAAAAAAATTACGTTCGCTTTCTTTTAGCTGTAAATGATTCATATATTCTTTGTGACGGTATGTATAGAGAATATATGAAATAAGTAAAGCGATAGCAACTGCTGCCGTTGTATTGATCTGCTTTGAAATAAGAGAAAAAGAATCCGGTACATATCGTGATAAGCCGTATAGCAAAAAAAGATGGTTAGGAATAAAAATAATGCACAGATGTTTTAATTTCATAGGACATAAAACAGCTGTGGAAATCAAAAGCATCATATAGACGTCTACACGACCTGTGAAAAGCTGACTGTTAATAGTAGAAAGTGCTGCAGCAAATATGTAATAAAATATATAGCCATATACAATGGTGCTTAAGTAGTTAGCAAACCGTTCTTTTCTTTTACTAACATAATAGAAAAATAAATAAAGAGAGGAGAGAGCAAAACTAGTGAAATGAATACCAATTAGTGTATGTCTAAACTGAGATGTCCCCGCATGTTGAAGTAAAAAAAACCCTATATAAATATAAATAGGATAGGAAACTACAAGAGCAAGTGAAACTAGCTTGACTCTCTGTTGAAGCATCTCTACATTCGTTTTATCGAACATTGTATCTTCATTAACTTCTCTTCCTGAAGGAAAACGACATTTCTTCAGAAAGGAGAAAGGTAAAAGCGAAAGAAGAAATGACATGACCATCATCTCCATATCTTTTTTTAGGTATTTTAGCATGTTTGTATAAGAAAAGACATGAATTTTTTAGATGAGGATGTCTGCTTTTTGATCAAGAAAAAGCATAAAGATTTACATGATTAAAGGTGAGGCCAAATGGCCCCACCTTTTTTATTGAAGTTTATTCGATTCAGCATGCCGTACAAACATGGTTTCATCTTCTACTAATCCGCAAGCTCCGCACTGAATGCGTTTTTGGGGTCCGTTATAAGCAGCGTGAAAGGCATCGAGCGTATCGTTCGTGTATTCTTCTACGACGTCTCCGCTTCTTGGGTCCATTTTTACAGGTTTTGCATTTTGTTCAATGATATTAAAGCGCGTTCGATTTGTTTTGCAGCTGGGGCAAAGATAAGGGCTTCCCATTTTTAACATCTCCTTGAAAAATTTACTGTATTAATACCATGTCCGAATCCACCAAAAACATACAAAAACTTATGGTTTTCTATCGAACGTTCATTCGTTAAAATAGAAGCAGGTGATGAAAATGAGAATACGAAAAAACTTACAAGAAGTAATAGATATCTTGCAAACGAATCCATCGTATCAGGAGAATATTGTTCATTGGCATACAATCGAAGAGAAAGAAGCTAAAACTGCGCCATTTCCAGCTTCTTTGCATACGAAACTGCGGGAAGCGCTTGAGAAACGAGGAATTGGTTCGCTTTATACGCATCAAAAAACAGCGTTTGATTTGGCGACAGCTAAGAAAAATGTTGTGGCCGTGACGCCGACAGCATCGGGGAAAACATTGTGCTACAACTTGCCGGTACTCCAAAGTATTATGGAGAATGATCAGGCTAGAGCTCTTTATTTGTTTCCAACAAAAGCGCTTGCCCAAGATCAAAAAAGTGAATTAAATGAAATCATTGAAGAAATGGAAGTACCAATCAATAGCTACACGTATGATGGAGATACTCCGGCAAATATTCGTCAAAAGGTAAGAAAAGCAGGTCATATTGTTATTACGAATCCAGATATGCTTCATTCAGCTATTTTACCTCATCATACGAAATGGGTATCACTGTTTGAAAACCTGAAGTACATTGTGATTGATGAACTTCATACGTACCGGGGTGTTTTTGGAAGCCACGTAGCCAACGTTATACGCCGGTTAAAGCGAATTTGCCGCTACTATGGAAGCAATCCTATCTTTATTTGTACATCAGCGACCATCGCTAACCCAAAAGAACTCGCTGAACATTTAACGGGAGCTCATGTTATGTTAGTAGATAACAACGGAGCGCCTAGCGGCCGCAAGCATTTTATTTTTTATAATCCGCCTATTGTTAATAAACCGTTAAACATTAGAAGAAGTGCTACGCTTGAAGTGCGAAATATTGCAGGAGAGTTTTTGAAAAATAAAATTCAAACCATTGTATTTGCACGAAGCCGAGTACGAGTGGAAATTATTTTAACGTATCTGCAGGAGCTCGTAAAAAACCAGCTTCAAAATAAGTCTATTCAAGGGTACCGCGGAGGATATTTGCCAAAGCAGCGACGCGAAATAGAAAGAGGACTTCGAGAGGGAAGTATTTACGGAGTAGTCAGTACGAACGCTTTAGAGCTAGGAGTGGATATCGGGCAGCTGCAGGTGTGTGTGATGACAGGTTATCCAGGCACGGTTGCAAGTGCTTGGCAGCAAGCAGGACGAGCAGGAAGACGTCACGGAGAAGCCGTCATTGTGATGGTCGCAAGTTCAAGTCCGCTGGATCAGTATATGATTCAGCATCCGGATTACTTTTTTAGCAGAAATCCAGAAACAGCTCGAATTAATCCTGATAATCTTGTTATTTTAGTCGATCATTTAAAATGTGCGTCCTACGAGTTGCCGTTTAAGCAGGGAGAAACATTTGATGGGGTAGAAATTGAAGACGTGCTGGAGTTTTTGCAAGAAGAGCGAGTGATTCATTTTAGCGGAGACAAATGGTACTGGATGAATGATTCGTTCCCAGCTCATAATATCAGTCTGCGCTCTGCATCCCAAGAAAATGTTGTCATCATTGATCAATCGGACGTTGCAAATGTGAAAGTAATTGGAGAAATGGATCGCTTTAGTGCCATGACGCTTCTTCATGATGAGGCGATTTACTTGCATCAAGGCATTCAGTATCAAGTAGAATACTTGGACTGGGATGAGAAAAAAGCGTATGTTCGTGAAGTCGATGTAGATTATTTTACCGATGCTAACTTGGCGGTTAACTTGAAGGTTCTAGAAGCTGATAAAGAACGATTGGAAGGGACATATTCAATCAGTTATGGTGATGTAATGGTCAGCGCCATGGCGACGATATTTAAAAAAATAAAGTTTGAGACGCATGAAAACATAGGGTCAGGTCCCATTTCACTTCCGGAAGAAGAACTTCATACCAATGCCGTGTGGCTAAGCTTTGAAAAAGAACAGTTTCACGAATCTGAAGAACGATTGGAACAAGCGCTCATTTCCGTGGCAAATGCCGTTCAGTCAATTGCACCGCTTATGGTGATGTGCGATCCTTCTGATTTACATGTAGTGCCTCAGATAAAAGCGGTGCACAACGAACAGCCCACTATCTTCTTATATGACCGATACCCGGGAGGCATTGGCCTAAGCGATAAAGTATACGAACAAATGAATGATGTGCTAAGTCAAACCAATCAATTAATTGTAAATTGTTCTTGCGAAAGCGGCTGTCCGTCCTGTATTGGTATGGAAGCACAGGGAGAACACGCAAAAAGCGATGCGCTCGTACTGCTACAACAACTGCAAAGTAGGTGAACTCGTGTCTTTTAAAAATAAATTAAATCGTATGAAAAAGCATCTTCATGTTACAGAAGCAAAGACGACGGTTGAAAGTAACCCGCAGCAACATAAGAGTGCGTCTATTTCCTATGAGCAGGAATGGAAGGGAAATCATGCTGTGCCTTACTTTGCTGAAGACAGCTACTGTATGATCAGAGAAGTGGTTTACCCGCTCGACTACAAGCATGGACATTATGAATTTAATGAGCTGAAAAAAGTAGTGGAAGTATGGAATCGGTCTACAGTTGCTCATCCGCTTTCATCAAAAGGCCACACATATTCAGATTTATTTTTCTTTGATACGGAAACGACGGGGCTTAGTACAGGTACGGGAACGACTATCTTTTTGCTAGGATATGCAAGGGTGCTAAAAGATTCCGTCGTTTTTCGTCAGCATATATTAACCGAGCCAAGTGGAGAAGTAGCATTTTACGAAAGTTTTTTAAAAGAAGTAGACTACACGACTCTCGTGACTTACAATGGGAAATCTTTCGATTGGCCTCACGTGAAGACTCGCCATACGCTATTGAGAGATCATTTGCCCAAGCTGCCTAAGTTCGGTCACTTTGATTTATTGCATGCGTCAAGAAGGCTGTGGAAACACAAAATGAATTCGGTTAAGCTTGCGAATGTCGAAAAAGAAATACTTGGAATTGAACGAGTTGATGATATTCCAGGGTTTTTAGCTCCTATGATTTATTTTGATTTTATTGAAACGAAAAATCCAAGAGGCTTATTCGACATTATGAAACATAATGAACATGATATTTTATCACTGATTACCTTATACATTCATTTATCAAAACGTCTCCTTACTAGTGAGGAGTTTACAGAAAAAGAAACATATGAAGTAGCAAGGTGGTATGAGCAGTTAGGGGAGAACAAGCACGCTTTCTCTCTTTATCAGGGCGTAGCGGAAAAAGAAAAAGAAGAGCATGAAAAAGCTCAGCTAGCTATGGCTTATCATTATAAAAAAGAAAAGAGTTGGAAAGAGGCAGTGGACATGTTTGAACCCTTGGTTCAAACATGTGAAAGTGACGTCGCTATAGAAGCACTGGTTGAGCTAGCTAAAATTTATGAGCATCGTCTCAAAGATGTTCATCAAGCACTTTTATATACTGAGCTAGCCTGGGAGAAGTGGAATCAACTCAGAGAAATGACTAAAAAAACGTCGAAGGAAGCGCTTGAAAAAAGACTTCTTAGACTAAAAAATAAATCAGCTAAAGGATAGACTTCAGCTGATTTATTTTAAAATATTCAGAATTATTATTCTTTTATTTTTGTGGATGTTTTATATTGTTCTATTTTTCAGTCATTGATAAAATTAGTCAATGTAAGACTGATTCTTACAGCTTAAAAACAGAACTTTGGTGAGATGGAGAGAGGCCTCATGAGAAATGTGATTTTAGTATCATTTTTCGCATTAATTTGTTTAACAGTAATTGTCTTAAGCAGTTTGAAAAATTCGTATAACTCCTTTATGTAGGCCAAAAATAGGTGTTTGTCTTAGTACATGTACACTGCCCTTCACATATTGTAATAGTGTAATAACTAAACAGTGAAAGGGGAAAAAGGATATGTATCCAAGACCAACAAAATGTATGCCACCAATTGTGCATCCAACAAAATGCTGCACACAGTTTACTTCTCAGGAGGTAGTTGTACCTCACATTCATCCAAGTCATAATACATTGGTGAATCATACAAATGTGAAGCACGTGCATTACTTCCCGCAAACACAATCTGTTGTAAATGAAACTTCAAATCAACAGTTTTTTGGCGGTGCGCAACAATATCCAACTCAAGTAGGGGGAGCAGGCTATCCAGGTCAAATGGGAGGCTACCCAGGTCAAGTAGCAGGTGCTGGTTACCCAGGTCAAGGAGGTTACCCAGGTCAAGTAGCAGGTGCTAGTTATCCAGGCCAAGGAGGCTACCCAGGTCAAGTAGGTGGAGCTGGTTTTCCAGGTCAAGGAGGCTACCCAGGTCAAGTAGCAGGCGCTAGTTATCCTGGACACAAAGGTTGCGGCCAAGGAAGCTGTCATACAAAAGGCGCGCATCAAGGACCTAATTCAGGGTATTTTAGATAATGTACGTTAATAGGAGCTGATTACATCAGTTCCTATTCTATTTTGTTACAAAGGAGTTATATAATGAAGGTGCTAACGGTTACTGGTTATAAGCCATTCGAACTTGGAATTTTTAATGAAAAACATCAAGGCATTACATACATAAAAAAAGCGCTCTATAAAAAATTACAGGAATTAGTAGAAGATGGATTAGAATGGGTATTGATTAGTGGCCAGCTAGGAGTAGAAATTTGGGCAGCAGAAGTGGTATTTGATCTGCAGCTCGATTATCCCGAGCTTCAGTTAGCTGTTTTAACACCATTTTTGGAGCAGGAAGAAAAATGGAATGACGTCAATAAAGAATTGTATGAATTTGTCTTAAGTCAAGCAGATTATGTAGATAGCATCACAAAAAAGAAATATGAAAGTCCAGCACAGTTTCGGCTGAAAAATCAATTTTTAGTAGAAAAAAGTGAAGGTATTTGTTTAGTTTACGACGAAGAGCACGAAGGAAGTCCTAAATATATGTTAGAAACGGCTAAAAAACGTGCTGAACGAGAAGAATACCCTATTATAATGGTGACGTCTCACGACTTACAAGATATCGTGGATGAAGAAAAATTTTCGTCTTTTTAACGCCACTTGACGAAACATTTTAAAAGATAAATTGACATTTGAAGCTATTTTTGAAAAAATGAATTATAATAAAGATAAGGTTTATCGTATTCGAGGTGATAGAGATGTTAGCTGATAAAATTCGCTTAACGGCCAAGGAAATTTTAGAAAAAGAATTTAAAACAGGCATGAGAGGCTATAATCAAGAGGAAGTAGACAAGTATCTAGATTCTGTTATTAAAGATTATGAAGCATTTCATGAAGAAATTGAAGCATTACAAACTGAAAATTTACGCTTAAAAAAGCAAGTAGAAGAGTTATCTAAAAAGCCGCAACAACCTTCGTTTACCCCGCCGCCGGCTCAACAGCAGCAGCAAGCGGGTACGACAAACTTTGATATTTTAAAACGTTTGTCGAACTTAGAAAAACACGTGTTTGGAAGTAAATTATACGAATAACCTAAAAATAGGAGTTGCATTCAACTCCTATTTTTATTATACTAAGGAAAGTCGTTATCAATAACGTTCGGGTAATTGCTGCATCACATATGAGGATGTAGAGGAAAGTCCATGCTCGCACAGACTGCGATGTCTGTAGTGTTCGTGCCTAGCGAAGTCATAAGCTAGGGTAGCTGTTAAAAGCTAACGGCGGGGAAAAAGCCTAAGTCTTTTTAAGATATGGCTTGACTACTCTGAAAGTGCCACAGTGACGAAGTCTTATCAGAAATGGTAAGAGTGGAACGAGGTAAACCCCTCGAGCGAGAAACCCAAATAATGGTAGGGGAACTTTCTGGAAGGAACTGAACGGAAGGAAGGACAAAATGGTTACATTTTGTAGATAGATAATTGCCACCGGAGTACGAGGTAGCTAGCCGCTTGCAGTACAATGGTACAAAACATGGCTTACAGAACGTTATTGAAAAGCAATCGACACTAGTTGTTATACACTATATTTTAATCCAACCCAGCTCTTCCTGTAATGGAAGAGCTTTTTTTATGTCAAAAAAAAGGCTAAGACAAAAGTATTTGAGTTGAAGTAACAACCGGACTGTTGATCAAAAATATTGATTAACAGTTCGGTTTTTTGTTGTCATGATGAACGCAGGTTTTATCTATTTCGTTGTTTCTAGTAGTTGATTGGAGGGCAAGGCGAAGACTCCTGCGGGAAAAGCGGAATGGGTGAGACCCCGCAGGAGCGTAGCGACGAGGAGGCACAGCGGCCGCCCGCGGAAAGCGAAGCCTTGCACGGAAATCAGCAGCGATGTAACGAGTAATCCCTACTAGCTCATTTATCTCATTTGTTGGTCTTTAGATGAAATCCATTTAGTTATTATGTCTCAATCTCTTTTTTATACAATCAGGCTGAGCGTGTTATCGGCCTCAGGTCCTAGAAGGAAATAAAGCTCTAGCTCGTTTTGAAAAAACGTTATCATCCTTAAACTAAGTATATAGAGAAGCGAAAGGAGGAAACAAAATGAAAAAAGTTGGTTTGTTTTTGATTGGAGCGGTAGCTGCTATCGTTCTTCTTGCAAATGCTGGTCCCATGGTAGGACTTGCGCTTGGGTTGGTTATTTTGTACGTAGCATTTAAAGGTTTTGTTAAAGCAGAGACCCCCTTTAAAAAATGGCTCTGGGGGTTTATTGGTGTCGTCGTACTCTTAACAACTGTTTCAAACCTTCCGGCCCTTGCTGGTATCATCGCAGCAGTCGTACTTTACACTGTATATAAAAAGTGGAACAGCAGCAGTCCTATAAAAACGGAAAAAGAAGATCCGTTTAAGCATTTTGAACGTCAGTGGGCTGACTTAAATCAAAAATAATAAAAGTTTACTTTATTATCTAAGGAGATGAACAAAATGAGAAACTTATTTACTCGAATGAAAGAAACGATTTCTGCAGACCTTCATCAATTACTTGATCACAAAGAACAAAAAAATCCAATTGCTGCGTTAAATCACTACTTGCGTCAATGCGAGCAGGAAACCGAAAAGGTAAGGCAGCTCGTTGAGCGACAGCACACGTTAAAAGAGCAGTTTAATCGTGAATATCACCTGGCACTCGACATGATGAAAAAACGTCATGAGCAAGTACAAGTGGCACAAGCAGCTGAAGAAGCGGAACTACATGAATTTATTTTAAAAGAGCATGCTCACTACGAAGAGAGAGCAAAGCGTGTAAAAGCATCTTATGAAGATGCATCCAAGCAGTTAGAAGAGCTTGAACAAAAGTATGAAGAAATGAAGCATAAGGTAAAAGATATGCATATTCGCCGTATGGAACTCATGGGGCGTGAAAATATTGCCCGTGCGCACCATCGTATGAATTCAGTAATGAAAACGGAAGCGTCTTATGCGTCTTACAGCCAGTTTGACGAGATGGAAACTTATATTGATCAGCTTGAAAATCAAATTAATACAAATTACTATAGACAAACGGTAGACAGCAAAATCGCGGAATTAGAAAAAAGAGTAAAATCATCGTAAAAAATCAGTGTTTCTGCATAAAACATGGTATTCTAAAAAAGGCGTAGGTTTCTGCGTCTTTTTAAGGTGAGAGAATAGATATCTGCAGCATCCAAAGAACGAACGCTTCATCTACGAAGAGAAAGGAGAGAGAGCTGTGCAAAGCGTAAACAAAACAGAGTCTCTTATGTTCATTTTTATTTGCAGTTTATTTGTCCTGTTTATTGAAATTATGTTTTTTCACAGCGGCTTGATCTTTTCTATATTAATTGCCGGTGCGTTCATGTATATTGGGCGAAAAAAAATGAGAAGAAAACTAGGGCGTATTTTATTTTGGATTGGCGTTATTGGGCTTGTGTTGAACATATTTAATACGGTTGCATTTAAGTTTTTAGTTATTGCTCTTTTCCTGTATTTTTTACTTAGATATATTCAATCAAGAAAGCATCCGGTTGAATTTAGACCAACTGACGAATTTACACAGCAGCCAAACCAAAGTTTGGTACAGGTCCGGCCGGTTTTGACGAATAAACTTCTTGGTAGTCAAAGAACCGAAGACTCCGTATACGAATGGGATGATATTAATATTCAAAGCGTATGGGGGGACATTGTGGTTGATTTAAGCAATACCGTTCTGCCAAAAGGCGATGCGGTTATTTTTATTCGTCAAGTGTTTGGAAATATTAAAGTGCTCATTCCTTACGAAACGGAAGTATCTGTGAATCATTCTAAACTAGCAGGAAACATAACGGTTTTTGGCCATCAGCGCGGCTTTTCGTTCAACGAAAATTTGTCTATCAAAACAGAGGAATTTGATCAGTCTGCTCATAGGGTGAAGATTGTTACAACTGTTGTGATTGGAGATTTAGAGGTGCAAAGGATATGAGTATTCTTCAACGGCAGTTATTATGGGGGATCTTCTTAAGTTTTTTTGTATTTGTATCCGTGCTCCTTACCGTGTTTTTTGCATATCCTGTTTTTCAACTTAGCGACTTATGGAAAACAAGCGTATTTGGCATGCCTTTTGTGCTGTTTTCCTTCAGTTTAAGCCTTACGATTGGAAGCGTAATTGGAGGAATCATGGGGTTTATGTGGAGACAGCAGTGGACATATGTTGAAAACCGATTATATGAAATAGAAAATGGCCACCGGCATATGTCGGCAAATGAACCACTTATTCAAGAAACGTCTCGGATTATAAGCCGTTTAAACAAAGTAGATCATAAAATGATTCTTCAAGCACAGAAATCTCAAAAGATGGCAACGGAAAAAGTGGAAAATCAGCAAAAGCAAGTGCAAGAAATTGTTTCTCAGGAACGAAATCGGCTTGCTAGAGAACTGCATGACTCCGTTAGTCAGCAGCTATTTGCCGCTTCAATGCTTATGTCTGCTATCACGGAATCCAACCTTACGCTACAAGATTCTGAAGCTAAGCAATTAAAGATGGTTGAAAAAATGATTAATCAATCACAGCTTGAAATGAGAGCTTTGCTTCTTCATCTTCGTCCTGCAGCATTAAAAGGAAAATCGCTACAGGCTGGAATGAAAGAACTGATGAATGAGCTTGCTCAAAAAGTACCGCTTGAATTAAATTGGAAAATAGAAGGATTTGAACTTGATAAAGGCATTGAAGACCACTTGTTTAGAATTTTGCAAGAATCCGTATCAAATACACTGCGTCATGCAAATGCAACAGCTTTAGATGTGCTGCTGATTAAACGTGACTTTTCCGTTATTTTACGTATTGTTGATAACGGAGTTGGGTTTGATGTAGAAAAGGAAAAAGTCGGATCGTACGGTCTGCAAAATATGTATGAACGCGCAGTTGAAATTGGAGGCATATTAAAAATTATTAGTTTGCCCGATAAAGGTACAAAGCTAGAAGTAAAAGTACCGTTAGTAGAAAGAGAGGAGAAGCAAAATGATTAATGTACTGTTAGTAGATGATCATGAAATGGTTCGTATTGGCGTAGGAGCGTATTTGTCGGCTCAAACAGACATTCATGTGATAGCTGAGGCATCCAATGGCCAACAGGCCGTCGAATTAGGGCTTCAGCTGCGACCGGATATTATTTTAATGGATTTAGTCATGGAAGAAATGGACGGGATTGAAGCAACAAAACAGCTTATTAAGCAGTGGCCGGAAGCGAAAGTAATTATTGTCACTAGCTTTCTAGATGACGAAAAAGTATATCCCGCTCTAGAGGCAGGGGCAACAAGCTACTTATTAAAAACGTCTAAAGCAGGAGAGATTGCAGCTGCTATTCGCCGTACATATGAGGGGGAATCTGTATTAGAGCCCGAAGTAACCGGTAAAATGATGTCTAAAATGAGAAAGCCGTCTTTACCTCATGAAGAACTGACAGCTCGTGAAATGGAAATTTTACTTTTAATGACACAGGGCAAAACAAATCAAGAGATTGCAGACGAATTATTTATTGCACTAAAGACGGTAAAAACACATGTAAGCAATTTATTAAGTAAGCTGGATGTACAGGACCGGACTCAAGCCGTCATCTATGCCTTTAAACACAAATTAGCACAGTGAGAATCGTTATTCAAAAGAGAATAACGATTTTTTTTGTGAAAAACCTATTTTTTTGCATGTATTCATTATAAAATAGCGATATGCGTAAAGGCGAGCGCTTACGTAAAAGCACTATTTTGAGGGGTTGAGCACATGGAAAAGAAATGGTGGAAAGAAGCTGTTGCGTATCAAATCTACCCGCGAAGCTTCATGGATTCAAACGGGGACGGAATTGGTGACATTCAAGGGGTTATTTCAAAATTAGACTATTTATCTGATCTTGGAATTGATGTCATTTGGATTTGCCCGATTTATCAGTCTCCTAACGACGATAATGGCTACGATATCAGTGATTATAAAGATATTATGAAAGATTTTGGAACAATGGAAGACTTTGATGAGCTGCTAGATGAAGTTCACCATCGCGGAATGAAGCTGATTATGGATTTAGTTATTAATCATACTTCAGATGAACACCCTTGGTTTTTAGAATCTAGATCTTCTAAAGAGAATCCATATCGTGATTATTATATCTGGCACGAAGGTAAAGATGGAAAAGAGCCGAACAACTGGGAATCTATTTTTAGCGGATCAGCTTGGGAGTTCGACGAAAAGACAAAAGAATATTACATGCACGTATTTTCTAAAAAACAGCCCGATTTAAACTGGGAAAACGAAAAAGTGCGTCATGAGCTTTATGAAATGGTTAACTGGTGGTTAGATAAAGGAATTGACGGCTTTCGTGTAGATGCTATTTCGCATATTAAGAAAGTGGCCGGCTTCCCAGATCTGCCGAACCCTGAAAAGCTAGATTATGTGCCATCATTTGAAGGGCATATGAATCGGCCTGGAATTCAAGAACATTTAAAAGAGCTAAAAGAAAATACGTTTGCCAAATACGATATTATGACAGTTGGAGAGGCAAATGGTGTAACATCGGACAGCGCAGATGAGTGGGTAGCTGAAGATGGCGGAAACTTCAATATGATTTTTCAGTTCGAGCATATGGGGCTGTGGGATAAAGGAGAAGAAAAACCGCTTGATTTAATCGAGTTAAAAACAATTTTAACTAATTGGCAAAATGGTTTAGAAAAAATCAAGGGCTGGAACGCTTTATATTTAGAAAATCATGACCAAATTCGTTCTGTAAATAAATTCGGCAGCGTAGCTTACCGAGTGGAAAGTGCAAAGTGCTTAGCTGCACTATACTTTTTAATGAAAGGAACACCGTTTATTTATCAAGGACAAGAACTTGGAATGACCAATGTTAAGTTTGATTCTATTGATGATTATGATGATGTTGGCATGATTAACTACTACCGTATTCAGCGTGAAAAAGGCGATTCACATGACGAGATTATGAAAGTTATTTGGGAAACAGGCCGCGATAATTCAAGAACGCCAATGCAGTGGAATACAGAAAGAAATGCAGGATTTTCTACGGGGAACCCTTGGATGAAGGTAAATCCAAATTACGTAGATATTAACGTAGAAGAGCAGAAAAATGATAAGAATTCGGTACTGAATTTTTACAAACAGCTCATTAAAATTAGAAAACAGCATGATGTGCTGGTGTATGGAACTTATAAACTATTGGCAGAAGAAGATTCCGCTATTTATGCGTATACGCGAACATTAGAAGGTAAAACCGCTGTTGTTATTTGTAATATGTCACCAAATAATCAAACGTTCGAGCTTCCTTTGGAGAGCTCATTTGTAAATAGAGAAGTGTTGATTCATAATTATCCATTGGATACAAACGAAACGCTTGAACAATGTACGCTACACCCATATGAAACACGTGTATACTTACTTTCATAAACAAGTTGAGCAACCGTTTGCGCAATTTGTGAAGTGGAAAGCTTTTAAAAACAAATTTAGATGAGACATAGGTAAAGAAACTGCTGGCTCTACGAAGAGCGAGCAGTTTCTGCATTTTGATAAAAAGACGGAGAAAGCTTTGACTACGGCGCATGTATATGGTACTTTTACACTTAGTGTAGATAATTAGAAACAAAATGAGGTTGAAAAATGGCGAAATATAAAATTATTGCAACAGCAGCAATGGGAATTGAAGCACTAGTCGCTAAAGAAGTGCGTGCTTTAGGATATGAATGTGAAGTAGATAATGGCAAGGTTATCTTTGAAGGAGACGAGCTTGCAATTGCTCGATGCAATTTATGGCTTCGTACAGCAGATCGAATTAAAGTGCAGGTCGGACAGTTCAAAGCTCGTACGTTTGATGAGCTTTTTGAACAAACAAAAGCATTAAATTGGGGAGATTATTTGCCCGTAGATGCACAGTTTCCTGTATCGGGAAAATCAGTTAAATCTAAATTGTTCAGCGTATCAGATTGTCAAAGCATTGTGAAAAAAGCAATTGTTGACAGCATGAAAAAACATTATAACAAAACAACAGGCTGGCTCGAAGAAACGGGGTCAACGTTTAAAATTGAAGTAGCGCTATTAAAAGATGTTGCTACATTAACAATTGACGCCAGCGGTGCAGGACTTCATAAGCGCGGTTACCGCGTCGGGCAAGGGGAAGCACCTTTAAAAGAAACGCTGGCAGCGGCTTTAATTATGCTAACGCCGTGGAATGCAAATCGTCCGTTTGTAGATGTTTTTTGCGGTTCTGGTACAATTGCTATCGAAGCAGCGCTTATCGGTCAAAATATTGCACCAGGATTTAACCGTGACTTCTTATCAGAAGAATGGCCATGGATGTCAGCAAGTATTTGGGACAGAGCGCGCGAAGAAGCAGAAGACTTAGCGAACTACGACCAAGTGCTGGATATTGCTGGTCATGATATTGACCATCGTATGGTAAAAGTAGCGGAGCAAAATGCATTTGAAGCTGGACTTGGAGATTTAATTCAATTTAAGCAAATGCAAGTGCGCGATTTTACGACGCCGAAAGAATATGGAATCATTATTGGTAACCCTCCGTACGGCGAACGTTTAAGCGATCGTCCTTCTGTTGAAAAAATGTACGCTGAAATGGGCGAAGCGTTTTCTAAGCTTGATACGTGGTCTATTTATATGCTTACATCTCATGAGCAGTTTGAACAGTTCTACGGTAAAAAAGCAACGAAAAAACGCAAATTATTTAACGGATTTATTAAAACAGACTACTACCAGTACTGGGGACCTCGTCCTCCACGCAACGATCAATAACGTAAAGAAGCCAAGCGGTGTAAAAACCGCTTGGCTTCTTTACGTTATTTCTTTTTTAAACCGCGATAAGCTAGCATTCCAAACAAGCCTATACCAAGTACGACAATTAATAAAATAAACCAAAATGTAGCATTAAGCAGGTATTTATATAGTCCGTCATAATAATCATGCATATACTCACCCCATTATGTTTTTTATAGTATGAGCGAGTAGCAGTGTAATATATGTATTCATTTCTTTTCAATAGCAGGCTTAAAATGAGAAATGACAAGCTTATTTCTAACATATTTACGAAGGGAAAATTTCATACTAAAACCTAAGAGGTGATGAAATGAGAAAAAATCGATCGGCACGGGTTTTTGGGAGGATGATGCTTCTTTCATGGTTAACCATCCCTTTTATAGGACAACAGCATATTAAGCGCTATTTATCATCTACTATGTTTATTTCCTGTTGAAAGCTATATTGCTGAAAAAAAGAAGTGGTGGATATTCCCTCATCCTCCCCATCCATATCTAACAGGTGAAACTGCTTTACTTTTAGGTCCATTTTTAGCAGGGTCTTTATGGATTAAAAAGTTCACATATGGCCATTTTGGGAAATATATGCTATTAAATGCCCTCGTAGATATATTTTTTGTTTATCCTTTTCATCGAATTATGAGGCGGGCAAATCTTTTTAAGATGGGCATGTTTAAAGAACACCATCTGCTAGGTATCTTTCTGCTGAAAGCTGTTTTAATGTATGGTTACCAATATTTTGTAGTAGAGAAGCAAAAATCTCAGCGTGCTTTGAAAAAAAACCTATAGAATAAAGGAGCAGGCAGGGAAGCGTGCTTTTTTTGCCTGCTATTTT
Source organism: Priestia aryabhattai B8W22 (assembly GCF_000956595.1). GTDB lineage: Bacteria > Bacillota > Bacilli > Bacillales > Bacillaceae_H > Priestia > Priestia aryabhattai. The sequence continues at coordinate 82,162 of NZ_JYOO01000023.1, forward strand.
AATGCCCCGGATGTCATTCCTGAAATGAAATGCTTTTGCAAAAACACGTACGCAATCAATAATGGAATAGAAGAAAGAACGACTGCTGAAAACAGCATAGGATAATTGGTTAGAAATTCCCCTTGAAAGTCCAATAGTGCAATAGGCAGCGTTTTTACTTCTTTAGATTTTAATAATAACAAAGGAAACAACAGATCATTCCACACAATTACAAACGAAAAAATCCCTACTGTAGCCATTGATGGTATTGAGAGTCGAAGAGCGATTTTTGAATATATTTTCCACTCTGACGCTCCGTCCATGCGAGCAGCTTCGAATAGTTCCTTGGGCAAAGTTTTCATAAACCCCGTTATAATAAATACACCGATGGGAAGCAAAAAACTTATGGAGACAATAATGACGCCTGTTAGCGTATTGACCAGTCCAAGCTTATTCATCAGCAAAAAGACAGGAATCATATTGACTTGAGTAGGGACAATCATTCCGCAAACAAAAAAGCCGTATACAATCCATCCAAGCTTTTGAGGTAGCTGAATAATAGCGTAAGCAATCATGCTTGAAAACCATAGAATAAAAAACGTGCTAAAGACGGTAACAATCACGCTGTTTTTAATATAGCCAAAGATGGGTTCATTGACGAGCAGCTGTTTGTAATTTTCAATATTCCAGCCTGCTGGTAATCCAATTGGGTTGCTGTAAAGTTCAGGCGTTGTTTTAAAGGTTGTTAATAAAACCAAGCTTAAGGGCAACAGAATGATTAAACCGTAAATCCCTAAAATCAGGTGTCTGAATGGGTTTTGTTTCATAAAAGAATCTCCTTTTACATTTTGGTCAGGCGAAGTGCGCGAAATTGAAGAAACGTTAAAAGAGCAATCACAATCATAAATACAACGGAAATGGCCGAGGCATAGCCGAAACGAAAATTAATAAAAGCTTCGTGATAAAGAAGTGTCGAAAGAATTTCAGTTGAGTTGGAGGGACCTCCATTTGTCATTGCAATGATTAAATCAAATGCTTTAAAACTTTGTATGGTCGTATAAGCCACCACCATTGTCGTAGCTGGAGCTAAAAGAGGCCACGTAATGCGCTTGAATTTTTGCCATCGTGTTGCTCCATCAATACTAGCAGCTTCATATAACTCAAGGGGAATAGCTTGAATTCCAGCTACAAAAATAATAAGCATTTGACCAGTATGTGCCCAAAATTGTACAAAAGCCAAGCTGTAAATTGCGATATGTCCATTTCCAATCCAAGACTGGGTCCAATGCTCAAGGCCTATTTTACTTAAAAATAGGTTAACTCCTCCGATGTTGGGGTCATACATAAAGTTCCACGTGAAGGCAATCGACACGGACGAAATAATCGTCGGTACAAAAAAGAGTGAGCGATAAAATGTATTCCACGCAGAATTTTTATAAAGTAAGAGTGCAAATCCCAAGCTCAATAACGTTTGAAAGATCAGCACGCCAATTGTGAACTTTAAGTTGTTTGTAAGAGACTGTGTAAAAATAGCATCGTTTGTTAAAATTTCTTTGAAGTTTTGAAGCCCTACAAATGAGAACTGAAAAGATAATCCATTCCAATCGGTTGTGCTTAAAAATAAAGCAGAAAGCGTTGGCAATGCAAAGAAAACAGTATATATGATAAAGCCGGGAAGTAAAAACAACAATAGATGTCGGCTTTTAGAGATACTTTTAAATGAAAAGAGAGGAAAAGAGAACGAAGGGGTTCTCTTTTCTTCTTCTTGAATAGACGTATTAGTTTTTAGCGACACGTTCTACCTCTCCTTGTGCTTTTTCAGCAGCTTTTTTCGCTGACATACCGGATAGTACGTCCTGTACAGATGTTTCAACAGCTTTTGATACGCGCTCATTTAAAATGGTAAATCGAGGTTGGAAGACCGTTTTTCTGTCTTTCCATTTTGCGCTTTCTTTGAGTTCTGGTGAATCATATTTCACGTCTTTGACCGTTAATAACTGGCCAGTAGCATTTGCATACTCAGAAGAAATCTTTGGATCTGCAAGGAAAGTTAAAAATTTCTTAGCAGCTTCTTTGTGTTTTGATTTTTCAGCAACACCTAATAAGAATGTTGTGGTATGAACACCTTCGTATTTTGCTTTATCTTCATCCACTGTAATCGGTGCAAGCAAACCTTGATCAATCTTTGGATTTTGCTGTTTGACTGTAGCCATCATATAAGAACCTTGAGCAAGCATTGCGCCTTTTTCCTGAGCAAAAAGTGCTGCAGCACTTTCTTTTTTCGTACCAAGAGCATCTTTTTGGAAGTAACCTTTGTCATTTAATTCTTTAATTTGAGATAGTGTTTTTATAAACCATTCATCAGTTAGCTTGCGTTTGCCCGTTTCTACTTCGTGAAGGGCGTTATTTGTAGGTTCGTTATTCATAATCATTGGATTAATAAATTGAGAAGGACTTACGTCTCCTGAAAATAAAATCGGCGTGTATCCATTTTTCTTTAATGTTTCAGATGTTTTTAAAAAGCTATTCCAGTCTTTAGGAACATCTAAATTTAGTTTTTCAAAAATGCCCTTGTTATAGACAGGGATGTTATAGACTAGCTGATAAGGAAGAGCATATTGCGTATGATCCGCTTTACCCGCTTGGATTAGCTTTTCGTCAAATTTGCTGAGTAAGTTTTGGTCGTCCAGCTTTGCAAAACCATTTGCTTTGCGAATCGTTTCAAATTGACTTCCTGGAAAACTAGCAAATACATCGATACCTTCTCCAGATAGTAGAGATCCTTGAATTTGTGACTGATATGAATCAGAAGGAAAGACGGTCATCTCTACATGAATATTTGGATTTTTCTTTTCAAATTGCTCAATGATAGAATCAAAGGCTTTCGTATCTTCTCCTCGCCAATGCGTAAAGTTAATGGTTACTTTTTTAGAAGAATCGCTGCTGTCGCCGCTTGTTGAACTGTTTTTACCGCAGCCCGCGATGATTACGGTGAGCATTGCTAACAAAATTAATAATTTTTTCATTTTAGTTCCCCCATTTATAGAATTCTTTTTAGATAGTTATTGGTCAATTTTGATACGATGGGTAGATGCTTGGTCAAAGAAATGAGCATGATTCATTTGAAAATGAAACGGAAAGTGCTGATGAACTTGAATATGTTCATCCCCAGAGATTTTAGCCACAAAGAGCTGGTCTCCTAAACTGCTGTATAGTATGTACTCTGCTCCTAATAATTCAGACACATCTACCGATAATGAAATATGAGGAGCATCAGAAGAGGCGCGCGTAATATGCTCGGGTCGAATTCCTACAGTAATGAATTGATTATTGTAGCCTTTTTTATGTAACGAATGTATTTGATTTTCTGTCAGTTGAAACTCATGTCCAGTGATGTGCAGTTTGCTGTTCACTACTTTTCCAGTGAAAAAGTTCATTCCCGGTGAGCCTATAAAACTGGCTACAAACGTATTCTCTGGAGCATTATATACTTGCATAGGTGAACCTATTTGCTGAATTTTTCCGTCTTTCATAACTACGATTCTGCTTGCCATCGTCATGGCTTCTGTTTGATCGTGGGTTACATAAATAATGGTTGTCTGCAGCCTCTGATGAAGCTTACTGATTTCAGCACGCATTTGTACGCGAAGCTTTGCATCAAGATTAGATAAAGGCTCATCCATTAAAAAAATTTGAGCATTCCGTACAATGGCTCTTCCTAAAGCCACCCGCTGACGCTGACCTCCTGATAATGCTTTTGGCTTGCGTTTTAAATAGGGTTCTAAGTCCAAAATACGAGCGGCTTCACGAACGCGCTCATCAATTTCTTGTTTTGGGAATTTGCGGAGCTGCAAGCCAAATGCCATGTTGTCGTAAACCGTTAAATGAGGGTAAAGTGCATAGTTTTGAAACACCATTGCAATATCTCGGTCCTTAGAAGGTAAATCGTTTGCACGATCTCCATTAATAAGCAATTCTCCTTCTGTTATCGATTCAAGGCCGGCGATCATTCGAAGGGTAGTGGATTTGCCGCACCCTGAAGGTCCTACAAATACAATAAATTCTTTGTCTTGAATATGAAGATTGAAATTATCAACTGCAAGACTATCTTTTCCGTATTTTTTATACACATGCTGTAACTGCAGTTCTGCCATTTTTGCTCCTTTCAGCAGGCTTTTAAAAAAAGAAAAGCCTCTAATTGCACAGACGGATTGTACGTGTATCTGGCAATTAGAGGCTATCGGTTGACCGGTAAGCCTGTAGTATGTAGTTTTGAGTGATTGAATCTGTAAGTAATTTTAAAATATATTATTCCTATATGTCAAGTGAGAATTTAAAAATTTTAATAAGTTCGATTATTTTCTTAAATGAAAGAATCCATTTATTAAGCCAGAGGTGCTGGTTTTGAGAATAAAATAAACAGCTGGTGTATAGAATGATAGTATTCACTTTTATAGTAAGCACTACAGAGAGAGGATGTTTATAAATGGATAGAAACACGCAGTTCACTATGATTCGTCAAGCGTTGGAAAACAGCTATCATTTAATGCAGCAGGGAATAGAAGTTAGCGGAGAGACGCTTACTCAGTTGGAACAAGCAAAAGCCGAGTATGAAGCGGCCTTTTTATTGTCTCAGTCCACGGACTCAAAATTCCGCTGTAATTAATTTTTTAATAGCACTTATTCCGTTTGCGTTCTATACACCAGCTTTTATATAAAAAGGTTCTGTCCTTAAAGGCAGAACCTTTTTTATGTTTAGCTCTTTTTATTGACATTTTAGATAAAGTAGTCAATAATTAAGTTTTGCTTACATGAGAAATTTACTAGATAAAAAGAAGTGAAGCTAATTTTTATTGATAGATATTTACATAAATAAAGGAGTCAGTATCGATGATGAGAGAGCGGTTGCCTTTTACAATTGAGCGGGATGAAAACTTTTTTGACAAATTAAATGAATGGATAGGTGATGTTTTTTATGATCATCTTCCGGACGCAGGGTTAGAACTTCGGGATGAACAAATTTTTATGGCTTTTCAAATCGAACGAGCTTTTAAAGAAAAAAATGTAATATTTGCAGAAGCAGGTGTAGGAACAGGGAAAACCATTGTGTATTTACTGTACGCTATTTGTTATGCGAGATATATTGGCAAGCCAGCTATTATTGCCTGTGCGGATGAAACATTAATTGAACAGTTAGTAAAAGCCGAAGGAGACATTGCCAAGCTCTCTGGTATTTTAGATATTAACATGGATGTTCGCCTAGCAAAATCTCAAGATCAGTATCTGTGTTTAAAGAAATTAGATGCTGTGACAGCACGAACAGATAATGAAAACATTGAAGAAATTTACGATACGCTTCCTGATTTTGTTCATGATCATAGCGGTATGCAGTCGTTCTATCACTACGGAGACCGTAAAGAATATCCTCATTTAACGGATGAGGAATGGAATCAAATTAACTGGGATACGTTTCAAGACTGCTCTTCCTGTGAGCAGCGTCATAGATGTGGCTTAACGCTCTCACGTGAGCACTATAGAAAAGCACATGACTTAATTATTTGCTCTCACGATTTTTACATGGAGCACATTTGGACATATGAAGCCCGCAAGCGTGAAGGACAGCTTCCTCTTCTTCCTGAAAGCAGCTGTGTTGTATTTGATGAAGGTCATTTGCTGGAATTTGCTGCACAAAAAGCTTTAACATATCGCATTCAAGAAGATACATTAGAGAACTTATTAACGCGTCTATTAGAAAATGACGTGCGAGAAGAATTTGCTGTGAAGATCGAGCACGCAATCGACGTATATGCAATGTTCTTTGACCGTTTAAGTGAAGCAAGCACGGAAATCATTGGTTCTAGCCGTAAAGAAGTAGCCCGTACAAACGGATTACAAAGTGTAGGAAAAGAACTTTTATCGCTGCTTGAGCATATCGGAAACGAGCTTGTGTTTGAGAGTGAGACCTATACAGTAGACGAATATACGCTGCGAATTGTAGACGAGTACCTAGATCAAATTGATTATTCGCTGCGCTTATTTATGGACAACGAAAATGCCATCTACTGGGTGGAAGAAAACAACTGGCAGCTGACGTTGGTTATTATGCCGCAAGCAGTAAAAGACGTCTTAAAAGAACGAGTATTTGCGAAGAAAATACCGTATATTTTCACTTCTGCCACTCTTTCAGATAACCAGTCGTTCGATTATTTAGCATATAGCTTAGGAATTGCAAAGCCGCTTTCTTTTTCCGTTGAATCGCCATTTGATTATGATGAGCAAATGAAAATTGCGGTAAAAAATGTTTCGGATGATCAAGAAGAAGCGTTTGCTGAAAAATTCGCCTTTGCTGTTGCTCAGCTCGAAAAAACGAACGGACGAGCACTTTTATTGTTTAACAGCAAAGAAGAACTAGAGATGTTCAAAGAAGTTTCCAAAGAGTTAAATCAGTACACATTTTTATTTGAAGGTGATCAAGAGATCAGTAAATTAGTATCTCAGTTCCAAAGGGAAGAAGAAACGATTTTATGCGCTGTTCATTTGTGGGAAGGGTTGGATATTCCTGGACCTTCGCTATCTAATGTAATCATTTGGTCTCTGCCGTATCCGCCAAACGATCCGGTCTTTGAAGCAAAGCGCAATCAAGTAGTCGATCCATTTTGGGATGCAGATATGCCGTATATGCTTCTTCGCTTAAAGCAAGGAGTTGGAAGGCTGATTCGCTCTCATAACGATAAGGGTCTAATCACGATCTTTATGCCAAAAAGCACAGATTCAAAAGTGCGTTCAATCATTGAACAAAATGTTCCAACGAAAATAGAAAAACGT
>NZ_JYOO01000024.1 GCF_000956595.1 Priestia aryabhattai B8W22
CTTAAGCTTTTTTTAGCATTACGATGTTTGAAGCGCTTCTTTTAAGTCATCATTAGATAACGTCCAAACTTCTTCATTATGAGACTTCAAAAACTCGCGAAGCAAAGCCTTAGACTTGTTATCCATCTCTTCTACCATAATGCGTCGTTTTAAAGATTTATCCATTTTGTTCACATGTTCAGGAAGTGACTTATAGCCGCGGCGAATTTCACGATCAACGGTCATTTCACATGCTGTCATACCTGCGTAGTAAGGTCCTTCTTGCTTGCGATCAATCGTTACCCATACGAGCCAATATAACTTGCCGTTTGGCACCTCGTCTTTATTCGGTAAGAACTTAATCCCTTTTTCTACTACACTTCTTGCATGCATCGCACCGATATCCACAAATACTTCTTCGTCGCTCGGACAAACAAAAACGGGTGAAATGTTTTCTAAACTTAACGCTCCAACTCCGTAGCCACCGTGGCCGTCGGTTGAATCGTCTTTTATGATATTAAATCCTATACTTTTCTTTTTTGGCTGAGTCATAGTAAGCCTCCTCTATTCATTAAATCAGTGGTGCTAATATCTGCTGAAAGATATTCATAACAAACGTTGCTGCTCCGTTTAGAAGCGGCCAGATCACAATTCGATCCAGAGGTGTAATCACAAGAATCAAAAACACAAAAATACCCCAAGACTCATACTGCGTCATTTTAGCTCGCGTAGACGGCGGAACGAGATCCTCAATCACGCGGTAGCCGTCTAAAGGCGGAAAAGGCAACAAGTTAAATACACCTAGTGTTAGGTTTATTTGAATAAATAATGTAACAAAACGATAAAGCGCATCGTTGTCCACTGCGGCATTATTCATCGAATAGTAAATAAGCAAGCCGATAAATGCCAATACCAAGTTGCTAAACGGTCCCGCTATCGATACTAGAATACCAGCTAAACGAGGCTTTTTAAAGAAATAGCGATTAACAGGAACCGGCTTTGCCCACCCAAAACCTGCAATAATTAACAAAAGCGTTCCAAATGGATCTAAATGAGCCAGCGGAGAAAGCGTTAGCCTTCCTTGCTTTTTAGCCGTGTGGTCTCCAAATAAATAAGCTACATATGCATGTGCAAACTCATGCAGTGTGAATGCAACAATAAGGGTCATCACCACGTAAGGAAGATCTTGCAATGAAAAAGCTAAAAAATGTTCCACTCTTTATCTCCTTTATTTTAAAATAATTTCTACACATCATATCTACTAAATAAAACGTTTGCTTACGCTAAAAAGGATACAAGGCTTCTTTAATATGGCCTCAAAGGTCTCAAAAACCAAACATGGGCTCCCTTTGGCCACACCTGGTTTTCTGCATCGATGTTATGATAAAAGTATACTACAGATTATGACCTGCATCACTACCTCATACTGTCATTTTATTCAGAAAACGGGTACACTAATCATATACTGACCAAAAAGGAGTGTACACATTATGCCAGTTGTAACTGTTAAGATGCTTGAGGGGCGTACAGATGATCAAAAAAGAGCTCTTGTTGAAAAAGTAACGGATGCTGTTGTAGAAACAACAGGTGCATCACCTGAAAAAGTATCCATTATCATCGAAGAAATGTCTAAAAGCCATTATGCTGTAGCAGGCAAGCGCATGAGTGATCAATAACGCCTACATAAAAAAGATGCCATAGGAGTTGACCTATGGCACCTTTTTAATGCACAGACAGAGTTGCCTGAAGTTTTTCAATATATTCGTATGCTTCTGCAATGTCTTCTTCTGTATAATTTTGCTTACGCTTTAACGTAAACACTTTTTCTTTTACTTCTTCTTTAGGTAAATTATCAAAATATAAAATCGTAGAGACGAGCTCCAAAAATTTAGAGCTTTGTTCGTTCATATCCTTCATACATTCCTGCAAGTGAGGAAGCTCCAAGTCATAATGACTTAAAAATCCTTCTCCCGCTTCTGTTAATACGTAGCGATACTGCATATACCCGCCTTTTTTCTCTTTAATTTCACTTAAAAAGCCTAAGTTACACAGCTCTTCAATTCGAAGCGTTAATTCCTCAGAATAAGGCCCAAAAAAGTGAAAATTATACTTTTCATAAAAAGGAAACTTCAGTTTTTTTCCGATAAATATCATCTTTTGTAACTTTTTTCTGCCAACAACTTCTCCCGCCGCGGAAAATACTTTCACAATCTTTGCGTGATCGTTTAACACAGCCCCTTCAACTCCTATACTATTTAACTCTGATCTCCTTTTAGTAAGTTTATAATCTGATCTTTAACTTTTCGCTTAGACGACAATTGATCAATGAGATCTTGTGGAAAATATAATTTATGATCGGTTCTCTTTTTCCCTGAAATTGCTTCAACAATCTCCGACTGACGTGATAATTCACGCACTTCATTATTTGGCATCAACAGATGAATCGGCAAACGTTCTTCTTCTTCACCCGGTCGATAAAAATCGTATGGTAAGTCGCTTGAAGAATCGACGACTAAATAATAATCTGGGTTAATGCCCGCTTTTTTAAAAAGTGTTGTAAGCTCCATCCACATTTTCATTTGTGAATTTGGATTAAACTCAATGTATTTAAAAAGCTGACGATTCATAAATCTTCGGCATAGATCAGATAAAATTTCATCCTCTTCTTCTTCCCATGCTTGAAAATAAAATAAAATAACAGATTCATCTAATTTCAAATACTCTTTTAGCGATATCTCTTCTTCAAAAATCGAATAAAAATGAGTGGGCTCCTGCTTGAATTCATAGTAATGATGATGGAGCTCTTTCGCACGATGTAAAATTTTTGTCAAAATAACTTCAGCACTTCTCGTAACAGGATGAAAATACACTTGCCAGTACATTTGATAGCGGCTCATAATATAATCTTCAACCGCATGCATACCGCTGTGTTTAATCACGGCTTGATCTTCCCGAGGACGCATAACACGAAGAATTCGTTCCATATCAAAGTGACCGTAGCTTACTCCTGTGTAATACGCATCACGCTGCAAATAATCCATGCGATCTGCATCAATTTGACTGGAAATTAAACTAACGACAAGCTTATTTTCATATGTTTTCGCGATTACTTCGGCCACTTTTTTAGGAAAATCCTTTCCTACTTTCGTTAACACTTGATTTACCTCCGTGTCACCTACGATAATGGCTTGTGTAAATTCTTCATGATCTAAGTGGAAAACCTTCTCAAACGAATGTGAAAACGGACCGTGACCTAAATCGTGCAGTAAAGCAGCACAAAGACAAAGAAGACGCTCATCTTCATTCCATTCAGGGCGTCCTTGAAAGCCGTCATCAATAATACGGCGCACAATTTCATAAACACCTAAGGAATGACTAAAACGGCTGTGCTCAGCCCCATGAAACGTTAAGTATGTCGTTCCTAGCTGTCTAATACGACGGAGCCTTTGAAATTCGGCTGTCCCAATTAGCTCCCAAATAACACGATCTCTTACATGGATATAGCGGTGAACAGGATCTTTAAATACTTTTTCTTCACTGAGTTTTTCATTAGGATATGTCATTTACATACCTCTCTATCTTCACTTTGTTGTTGCTATAATTTTTCGACACTCACTTCCTATTTTCCTATTCAGAATAAAAAATCACCTTGTCAAGCAACCAAGGTGATTTACCTAACAAACAAGGCGATTCTGTTTGTAAGAAGCTCGTTCGACAAATAAGTAGCAGAAAAGCAGCTATTTATTGTTTCACTATCTATTTTTTTACTTTTTTCTCAATCTTCTCGATTAGTTCATCCTCTGTTGGCGCTGCTACAGGACGGTTGTTTACAAATGCAAATGACTTTTTACGTCCGGGCCCACAGTAAGACTGGCAACCGATTTGTACTTCAGCTTGTTCATCTATTTTTTTAAGTCGAGGTAACAACGTTTTGACGTTTGTTGCCTGACAATCATCACAAATTCTAAATTCATTTGCCATGTTGACACAATCCTTTCAAAATTGGTTCATCATTTTGTCTAAGGGGTATTTTACCCCTATTTGAAGTCCGATGCAAGTTAAAGAAAGAAGCAAAATCTATCATACTCCTAGAAGAAATGGTATAAAGTATGGATTTTTTGTACATGATGATACTACAAAACATGATTACTATGAGTCATGGAAAATAGAGGAGTGAACAAAGTGAAAGATAGACAAGATGCTTGGACAGAAGAAAACGACTTATTATTAGCTGAAACAGTATTGCGCCATGTCCGCGAAGGAAGTACGCAGCTGAATGCGTTTGAAGAAGTTGGAGATGAATTAAATCGAACGTCAGCAGCATGTGGATTCAGATGGAATGCTGTGGTACGCCATCAGTATGAAAAAGCACTGCAGCTGGCTAAAAAACAGCGAAAACAGCGCATGCGTGCACTTGGACAAGAGCAAGGCAAAAAGAAATTATTATATACGCCACCAGCATCTGTAGAGCATGTGGAACAAATGATGTCTGCACCTACAGCAACATATAGCTTATCTGAAACACAAGTAGAAAAAAGCAGCAGTGAAGAGCTTTCAATGGCTGACGTTATTCGCTTTTTGCAAACAATGCCAAATCAAGCGAGCAATTTACAGGCATTGCAAAGTGAAAACAAACGCTTGATGCAAGAAAATGCAGAGTTAGCTAAGAAAAACACAGAGTTGGAAAAACAAATTAAACATCTCGAAGCTAATGCTACTACTATTCAAGAAGACTATGAAACATTAATGCAAATCATGAACCGTGCGCGGAAGTTAGCTCTATTTGATGAAGAAGAACGTTCTTCTACTACGTTTAAAATGGATCGTAACGGAAATCTTGAGAAAATGGCTGAATAAGCTATACGAACGAAGAAAGAGAGATGCCAAACTTGGCTCTTCTTTCTTCTTTTTCTATTTTACAGACAATGATATGACGCCTTTATGCTATAATATGTTCGTTTACTGTTTATAAAGGGGTTTGAGATATGCAGCAGAATAGTTTAAAACTTTTAGCACAGCCCGCTTGGCGTATTATTGATCAATCCAGTCTAGGTCCTCATTTTGATGCCCGTCATTCTTTTGCCATCGATGACACGCTTTGTACAACCGTTGGAAGAGGTGAATCTCCAGCTGTCATGCGCTCATGGGTTCATCACGATACGATTGTATTAGGCATTCAAGATACAAAGCTCCCTCACCTAGCTGAAGGTGCAGCTTATTTAAATGAACAAGGGTATAAAACAATCGTCCGCAATTCAGGCGGCCTCGCTGTCGTACTTGATCAGGATGTTCTAAACATTTCTTTAATTTTTCCAGATGCCGAAAAAGGAATTGATATTGATCGTGGCTATGAAGCCATGTTTGATTTGATTAAGGCCATGTTTGCATCTTACGGTACCGCAATTGAAGCGAAGGAAATCGTAGGCTCCTATTGCCCTGGCAGCTTTGATTTAAGCATTCGCAATCAAAAGTTTGCAGGCATTTCACAGCGACGCGTTCGCGGCGGAGTGGCTGTACAAATTTACTTATGCGTTAACGGAAGCGGCTCTAAACGCGCTTCTCTCATTCGAGAGTTTTACAAAAAAGGTCTCCAAAACACAGAAACTAAATTTTCATACCCAGATATCCAGCCTCATACAATGGCTTCTCTATCTGAGCTATTACAGATTGATTTAACCGTTTCTGATGTCATGCTGCTTTTATTGCAAACACTAAATAGCATGAGCTCTTCTCTTGTAAATATGCCTTTAAATGCTACCGAACAAGAGCTGTTTGAGACGCAGCTGCAGCGCATGTATGACCGCAACGAAAAAGCATTGGGTTCATTAGCCGAATAAAAAAACTCCGCCCTAGGACGGAGTTTTTTTATTAAAGTGCTTGAGCTGCTGTGATTAAAGCAAGCTTGTACACATCTTCTTCGTTACAACCGCGAGATAGATCGTTTACCGGTTTGTTTAGACCTTGTAAGATTGGACCTACTGCTTCGAAGTTTCCTAAGCGCTGTGCAATTTTGTAACCAATGTTACCTGCTTCAAGGCTTGGGAATACAAATACATTTGCATCTCCTTTGATCACTGAACCTGGTGCTTTCTTTTCAGCTACAGAAGGAACAAATGCTGCATCGAATTGGAATTCGCCGTCTAATGTTACGCTTGGTGCTAATTCTTTTGCAATTTCTACTGCGTTTGCTACCTTTTCTGTTTCCGGAGATTTTGCTGATCCTTTTGTTGAGAAGCTTAGCATAGCAACACGAGGATCGATATCGAACATTTCAGCTGTACGAGCACTTTCGATAGCAATTTCAGCTAAATCTTGGCTGTCAGGTGAAATATTGATTGCACAGTCAGCAAATACGTATTTTTGGTCGCCGCGAACCATGATAAATACGCCAGATGTTTTCTTAACACCTTGTCTTGTTTTGATAATTTGTAGAGCAGGTCGCACTGTGTCTGCTGTAGAATGCGCAGCTCCGCTTACAAGACCGTCAGCTTTGTTCATGTGAACAAGCATTGTGCCAAAATAATTTTCATCTAATAAAATTTTGCGAGCATCTTCTTCTGTTGCCTTGCCTTTACGACGCTCAACAAATGCTGCAACCATTTCATCAAATTCAGAGTAGCTTTGAGGATCCAAAACCTCAACACCGTCTAATTTTACATTTAGTTCTGCTGCTTTTGATGCTACAGCTTCTTTATTTCCAACAACGATAGGCTTTAAGATATTGTCGGCAGCTAAACGAGAAACAGCACCTAATACGCGCTCATCTAATCCCTCTGGGAATACGATTGATACATCGCTAGCTGATACTTTTTGTTTTAAACCTGTAAATAAATCACTCAAAGTAAATCCTCCTCGATATGTAAAAAACTTTTCTCATAATAGGATACTCCACTTTTTTTAAAAATCAAAGGCATGTCCTTCAAGAATCCATGATTACGAAAAAGTCTTTTAATTCTTAATTTTCCACTAACACCTAAAATAAAACCTGTTTTTACTTTGTGACAATTGTTTAAAGTTTAGTCACAAAATCACAGGTTTTTCATTCCAGATCTTCGGACAAACTATGATATAGTAGAATTGGAATTTATCATAATCGGACAATAGGAGTGAAACGAAATGGCAGAAGCAGCACAAACATTAGACGGTTGGTATGCACTTCATGATTTCCGTTCAATCGATTGGGGCGCTTGGAAGCAGTTATCAAGCGATGATCGTCAAGCGGCTATCCATGAATTTTTAGGATTGATTGAGAAATGGAAAGGAACTGAAGCTGAGCAGCAAGGCAGTCATGCTTTATATACCATTGTCGGTCAAAAAGCAGATTTTATGCTAATGCTTGTTCGTCCTACTATGGAAGAACTAAATGAAATTGAAACAGAATTTAATAAAACAAAGCTTGCTGAGTTTACCATTCCTACTTATTCATATGTATCAGTAGTTGAATTAAGCAACTACTTACCTGCCGGTGAGGATCCTTATGAAAATCCTCAAATCCAAGCTAGACTATATCCAACTTTACCAAAAGCTGGTCATGTTTGCTTTTATCCAATGGATAAACGTCGTCAAGGAAATGACAATTGGTACATGCTTCCTATGGAAGAACGACGCAGCTTAATGCGCAGTCATGGAATGATTGGACGTCAATACGCTGGAAAAGTAAAGCAAATCATCACGGGTTCTGTTGGTTTTGATGATTACGAGTGGGGCGTTACTCTTTTTGCAGATGACGTACTTCAATTTAAAAAATTAGTATACGAAATGCGTTTTGACGAAGTAAGTGCTCGCTACGGGGAATTTGGCAGCTTCTTTGTGGGAAATTTATTAAAAGAAGAAGCTATTGCACGCTTTTTACACGTGTAAACTAAGCCGCAAAAGCGTTCATCTCTTTTGTAACGCCTAGAGCAATGAACATCAATGAGCTTCACCTGTAAAAAACCTGTTTCCAAGTGGAAACAGGTTTTTTATTTTCTAGCCATGGCATATTCGCACTTGCAGGACCATATATATACAACAGTGTCACAAGTAAGCGAGGTGGGATAATGGCAGTCGTTGCACACAACGAAGAAGATGTTAAGCTCCTAGCCAGACTCATTCGAGCTGAAGCTGAAAGTGAAGGAAAACAAGGGATGTTACTGGTAGGAAATGTAGGCGTGAACCGCGCTAAAGCTCCCTGTTTGGATTTTAGAAATATAAGAACCATTCGTCAGATGGTGTTTCAAAACCCAGGCGGATTTGAAGCAACTCAAAAAGGCTACTTTTACCAGCGTGCCCGCCAGTCTGAAATTACACTTGCACGACGTGTATTAAGAGGGGAACGTTTTAACCCCGCGGAAAACTCACTGTGGTTTTTCAAGCCCAGCGGCGACTGTCCTGCTCAATGGTATAACCAAAATAACACAGGACGATTTAAATCTCACTGTTTCTTTGCACCAACTCAAACTGATTGTCCAGGAGTTTACTAATTTCTTTTTGTTTGAAGGAGGTTCCTATGAAAAAACCAAAGTCTAATCAACCGCAACAGCAATATATGCAAAATCCGTATATGAGTCCAAACTACCCTTATTATATGCCTCAGCCGCAGCAGCCCCAACCAGGCGGCCAGCAGGTTCAAGGGCAAAGCCAAGGAGGTCCGCCCCCTACCTCTTCTGGAGGCAGTGGTGCCCCGCAAGACCCAAATCAACTGCCCATTGAAGAATCATATATTGAAAATATTTTACGTTTAAATCGAGGAAAAATAGCGACTGTATATATGACGTTTGAAAATAATACGCAGTGGAACGCGAAGGTCTTTAGAGGAGAAATTGAAGCAGCCGGACGCGATCATATCATTTTAAGTGATCCGCAAACTGGCACCCGTTATTTACTGCTTATGGTTTATCTCGATTACATTACTTTTGAGGGTCCAATCAAATATAATTATCCGTTTAGCGGTGGAGGAGGCCAGCAGTTGAGCAATTATTCTCCGCGTTAAAAAAACCCCTTTTCAGGGGTTTTTTTATAGCCATTTTACAGCTGCAACAACAATTAAAATCCAAGCCACAATAAACGCTACTCCACCTAGGGGAGTAATTGCACCGAGAACTTTAATGCCGGACGTACTTAATACATAAAGACTGCCTGAAAACAGCACAATCCCTGCGAACATAATCCAGCCCGAAGCTGTTAACAAAGAAGACTGAGGAAATTTGCTTAATAGAAACGCAATGACAAACAGCCCCATTGCATGGAACATCTGGTACTGCACTCCTGTTTTCCATACCTCTAAATACTTCTCTGAGATTTTCCCTTCTAACCCGTGTGCTCCAAAAGCACCAAGAGCAACCGCTAACATCGCATTGATTGCACCGATTATTAAAAATAGTTTCATTTTTTTCTCCTCACTTTAGAAATCAAACAAACTATCGCCGTTTGCATCATCTGATTTCAATTTCGTTCCCTCAAAATTAGGTTTGGATGACTGAATAATCTGTTGCTGCATAATCTCAGGCGATTGCATAATTTCCGGTGAAGACATGACAACAGGTTTTGAAACCGAGACAGGTTTCGATACTGGAACCTCTTCATTTTGATCTAATGCAAGCTCACACAGTGCTTTTATGGCAACCAATTGATCTCGAACGTTCGCACTATTCGAATGGTGCTTTGCTTTTTGTACTTCTGCACCAATTTTATCAAGGAGCTGCGCCATTTTTATATCCATGTAGACACCTCATCTTACATTCAATATGACTTTATACAGCTATTTTATCAAAAGATGAAATAGGAGGCTATGTCTGAAGCTAATCTTCATGAAATGCTCACTTTTACACATCATCAATTTGCCAATCGATGGATTGACGTCCGTGTTGGAGCAAAAACTCATTTGCTCGTTGAAAATGATTATTGCCAAAAAAGCCTCGATTAGCTGAAAATGGGCTAGGATGCGGGCTTTCCAAAATTAAATGATGGGAATGATGAATGAGCTCTTTTTTAGCTTGTGCATGTTTGCCCCACAGCAAAAACACGACTGGCTCCTCTTTTTGTGCCACTAATTCAATAATGCGGTCGGTCAGCTGTTCCCATCCTTTTCCTTTGTGAGAATTCGCTTCTCCTTTTCTAACTGTTAAAACAGTGTTAAGCAAAAGAACACCTTGTTCTGCCCATTTGACTAAATAACCGTTATTCGGAATGTGATAATCCATTTCATTTTTCAGCTCTTTGTAAATATTCACTAAAGAAGGCGGTGTTTTTACTCCTGGCTGAACAGAGAAGCTCAGTCCATGCGCTTGATTTGGTCCATGATAAGGATCTTGTCCCAATATGACAACTTTTACATTTTTATAATCCGTATAGTGTAAAGCGTTAAAAATATCATATTTATCAGGGTAAATGGTGTGGTGATTATATTCATCCACTAAGAATTCTCGAAGCTGTATGTAATAGTCTTTTTGAAATTCTTCTTCTAATAAAGGAGCCCAGTCATTTTTTAAAATACTCATTGCTTATCACCTCATAATAATCTTTTTTGTTATTTTATCGTAAACTCTGCCCCCTGCTCAAACGTTGCCTGCTTTAAATATGCTGAGAGCCTGGGCATATTTTAATATTGTCATGTTCAATGAAACTTTGTATACACTTATAAAGAGTGTATTTTTATATTAAAGGAGGGATTCCATATGATCATCAGCAATCCCCACCAAATAGACGTAACCTACAGCCTGGGTGTTACACCCGTTGAACCGATGATACCAAGAAAATACACCGTTTTCCCAGGTCAACACACTTCTGTTCCTTCCATTCAAATCGGCATTGAATTTGCCTACGATCATATGCAAAAAGAGCGGAACGAATATTTAGCATCCTTCGTCTTCGATAAAGGTTTTTATTCCCTTACTGTGTATTATTACATCGGTGCGCATACATCAACAGATGAAACCATTACACGCTACCTTCACTTTTTAGAACAGCTCCCTGTCATTCTATCGTCTATCTATCACGCTGATGCTTCTTTTTTCGAAAAACATCCACTTTTAATGCACTGTCCTACTTTTTATCATTGCCGATAGCCCTGAGCTGCCATTTTCAACAAAAAAATCTATCGGTTCCCTGTATCAATATAAATAAATGAGAAAAGCTACTGTTAAAATAACAGTAGCTTTTTCTCCGTATTCGAAACAAAATACTTTTAAACTTGTTAAAAACATGGAATAATAACTACAAATTGTTTTAATCTATTTGCGTTAACCCTTTAAAATCGTTACAATTTATTAGTAGTTCTATACATAAAGGAAAAGGTAAACAAGCAATCATTCGTTTGTTTATAAAGGCCGGGTTTAACGGGCAATGAATCCCCAGATTTCATTTAAGTGTTGTCTGTTAAAGCGGAAAAAAATTGAACGTAACTACGACAAAGTGAGGTCCTAGAAGTAATGACAAATGTACAACCAAAATCCATTATCGTAATTTTTGGCGCTACAGGTGATTTAGCAAAACGCAAGTTATTCCCCTCTATTTTCCGCTTATATAAAGCGAACAAACTATCGGAAGATTTCGCTGTTGTTGGTGTCGCAAGAAGACCTTGGACTAATGACGAATTACGCGAAAATGTAAAAAAATCAGTGAGCAGTTTCAAAAACAGTGACGCTGACATTGAAAAGTTTGCTTCACATTTTTATTACCAACCGTTTGACGTAACAGATGTCGCTTCTTATCAAGAATTAAAAAGCCTAACAGAAAGCCTTGATGAGCAATACAACGTGCCTGGAAATCGTATTTTCTATCTAGCAATGGCACCTGAATTTTTCGGAACAATTGCTTCGAATTTAAAAAATGAAGGTTTAACACAAACAGAAGGTTGGAGTCGCCTAGTCATTGAAAAGCCGTTTGGCCATGATTATCCTTCTGCTAAAGAATTAAATGAACAAATTCGCCATGCATTTAAGGAAGATCAAATTTATCGTATCGACCACTACCTCGGTAAAGAAATGGTGCAAAATATCGAAGTTATCCGTTTTGCAAATGCTCTATTTGAACCGATGTGGAACAATCAATACATTTCAAACATCCAAATTACGTCTAGCGAGACGCTTGGTGTAGAAGATCGTGGCCGTTACTATGAATCTTCAGGCGCCCTTCGAGATATGGTACAAAACCATATGCTTCAAATGGTGGCCCTGCTTGCAATGGAACCGCCGATTAAATTAACACCGGAAGAAATTCGCAGTGAAAAAGTAAAAGTACTGCGTGCTCTTCGCTCTTTATCAGTGGATGAAGTAGATGATTATTTTGTACGAGGCCAATACGGCAAAGGTGTACTTGAAGGAGAAGAAGTTATCGGCTATCGCGAAGGAAACTCGGTTGATCCTGAGTCTAATACCGCAACGTTTGTATCTGGTAAGCTTATGATTGATAACTTCAGATGGGCTGGCGTACCGATTTATATCCGTACAGGTAAACGCATGAAAGAAAAAGCAACGACAATTGTTGTACAGTTCAAAGACTTACCAATGAACCTGTACTTCAATAAAGATAAAGAAATTCATCCAAACTTGCTTGTCATTCATATCCAACCGGAAGAAGGCATTACGCTTCACTTAAACGCGCGTAAAACGCCAGGTGCCACATCATCCACACCGATTAACTTGAACTATTGCAATAACTGTGGAGATAAAATGAATACACCGGAAGCTTATGAACGCCTTATTTATGATTGCATGCTTGGAGATGCAACGAACTTTACTCACTGGGATGAAGTAGCCCTTTCTTGGAAATTTGTTGATACTATTTCAGAAGCATGGGAAAGTACAAAAGCACAAAACTTCCCGAACTACGAATCAGGTTCAATGGGACCAAAAGAATCAGACGCATTGCTCGCTGAAGACGGTTTCCACTGGTGGCCAGTCGGAGAAGACAACTTCTCACCTAAAGAGTAAATAAAAAAAAGCAGCTGTAGTATACAGCTGCTTTTCTTATTTTTTATTTTAACCACTCAGTATGGAATACGCCCTCTTTATCAACACGTTGATATGTGTGAGCTCCGAAGTAGTCACGTTGCGCTTGTAAAAGGTTCGCTGGTAGCGTTTCTGTACGGTAGCTGTCATAGTAAGCTAATGCACTTGAGAAACTTGGTACAGGAATACCTTGTTTAACCGCAATTGAAATAACTTCACGAAGAGCCGATTGATAGCCTTCTACAATATCCTTGAAGTATGGGTCTAACAATAAGTTTGTTAGATCTGCATCGCGATCGTAAGCTTCTTTAATTTTTTGTAAGAATTGTGCACGGATGATACAACCACCACGGAAGATCATTGCAATATCACCGTACTGTAAATTCCAGTCATATTCTTCAGAAGCTGCTTTCATTTGAGCAAACCCTTGCGCATATGAACAAATTTTACTCATGTACAATGCTTTACGAATTGCTTCTACTAATTCGGTTTTATCGCCTTCAAATGCAGCTGCATTAGGACCGCTCAATACTTTGCTTGCTTTTACACGTTCTTCTTTCATAGCTGAAATAAAGCGTGCAAATACAGATTCCGTAATGATTGGTAGTGGTACACCTAAATCAAGCGCACTTTGGCT
This sequence comes from Priestia aryabhattai B8W22, assembly GCF_000956595.1. Lineage (GTDB taxonomy): Bacteria > Bacillota > Bacilli > Bacillales > Bacillaceae_H > Priestia > Priestia aryabhattai. The sequence continues at coordinate 13,546 of NZ_JYOO01000024.1, forward strand.
TGTCCATTTACCTGTACCTTTTTGACCTGCAGTATCTAAAATAACGTCTACAAGTGCTTTTCCTGTTTCTTCATCTTTTTTCGTAAAGATATCAGCTGTGATCTCAATTAAGTAGCTATCTAGCTCGCCTTTATTCCATTCAGCAAATACTTCATGTAATTCATCTGTTTCTAAGCCTAATACGTTTTTCATAATGAAGTATGCTTCACAAATTAACTGCATATCGCCATACTCGATACCGTTATGAACCATTTTCACGTAGTGACCTGCACCATTTGGTCCAATGTACGTGCAGCAATCATCGCCTTCAACTTTCGCTGAAATAGCTGTTAAGATTGGTTTTACAAGTTCATATGCTTCTTTTTGTCCGCCAGGCATGATTGAAGGTCCTTTTAATGCGCCTTCTTCTCCGCCGGATACGCCTGTACCGATGAAATGGATACCTAATTCTTCTAGCTCTTTGTTACGACGAATTGTATCCTGGAAGAATGTATTTCCGCCATCGATTAAAATGTCGCCTTTTTCTAAGTATGGTTTTAACGAATCAATTGTTGCATCTGTAGCAGCACCAGCTTTAACCATTAATAAAATTTTACGCGGTTTTTCAAGAGAATTAATAAACTCTTCCACACTGTATGTACCTGCAAAATTTTTACCTTCTGCTTCTGTTTTTAGGAACTCTTCTGTCTTTTCAGGAGAGCGGTTATAAACTGAAACAGAATAGCCTCTGCTCTCAATGTTTAGCGCCAAGTTTTTCCCCATAACCGCTAAACCGATAACACCGATTTGTTGTTTTGCCATGTTAAATTCTTCCCTTCATGTGTAATATGAATTGGTCAACCTAATCGTAACTGAACATATCATAAAGAAAGTTACAGATTCAAGTTTGATATAACCATAATCATACGTTTTATTATACACACTTGAAAAGAATCATGCTCACCGAACATTGATTATTTTGAAGAAAATTTCGATAAAATAAGTGAAATGAACGCAGTTACTAATCATCCGTACATTCTTAACTACTTTTAGACGCATTTTAACATTTTCTTAAACAATTACTTTTGTTAAAATATTAAGCAGTTAATCATTTCAACGAATTGATGATCAACACGGTTGTTACCGTTTTACTATATTTACTGCAGCTAAAAAGGCCGCACTAGTACTTATTTTGTTTTATGAAGAGGGATTTTATATATGACGAAACCAATCAAAGATCCGTTCAAAGAAAATTTTGATACGCTTGAAGAATTCGCTGATCGCATTAGCGAGGTATTGAATTGTCCTATTACGATTGAAGATGCTAATCATCGCTTATTAGCTTATAGCACCCATGACGAAAGAACGGACCAGGCGCGTATTGCCACGATTATTGGAAGAAGAGTTCCGGAAAAAGTCATCAACAACTTATGGAAAGAAGGCATTATTCCTAAACTACTTGAGACAAATGAACCTGTGCGAGTGAAAAATATAAATGAAATTGGGCTTGGAGATCGTATAGCTATTTCCATCTGGAAAAATGAAGAAGTTCTAGGATTCATCTGGGCTGTTGAAATTGAGAAAGCCTTAGGCGATGAAGAAGTAGAACTATTAAAAAAAGCTGCGAATGTATTAAAAAACAAATTGCTGCAGCTTCAAATTCGAAAATATAAACGAGAAGAGCGCTCACAGGAATTTTTCTGGAAATTATTAACTGGTCATATTAAGTCTCGCCAAGAAATTTCAGAAGCGTTTTATGAAGCTCAAATTACGGCTCCATCAACGTTTTCCATTGCTATCTTCCGCTTCCAAGAAGATATTACGCCTGAAGCTGAACGCCAAATCTCGTATATGTTAAAAACAATGCATCGCTTGAAAATCGTTCTTTATACGATTGATTGCAATGATTTAATCTTACTGCTTTCTTTGGATGCGGTTGAAAATCCTCTTGATGAACAGCGAGATTTTGTAGACTATTTTAGAGGTAACATGTATGAACGCTTTGATGTTACTCAAATTAAAGCCAGCTGCAGCAGTATTTATTCATCGCACGATCATATCGAAAAAAGCTATAAAGAAGCCTTGAACGTATTAGATATGAAAAGTAAGTTTCCAGAAGAAACGAAAGAGATTATTAACTATCAAGAATTAGGTATTTATCAATTTCTAGATGTTATTTTAGACAAGCGCGTGCAAGATCAATTTGAAAACCATTCTTTAAAGAAGCTAACTGATTACGATCTTCGTCATAATAGCAACTTGGTGGAGACTCTCGAAGTATTTTTAAATAATGATAATAACATTAACGAAGCAGCCAAAGAATTAAATGTGCATATGAATACACTTAGCTATCGGTTAAAGCGAATTTCCGAGATTGGTGATATCAACTTAAAGGACGTTAATCAAAAAATGACTCTTTATATTGATATTAAGTTAATGAAATATAAAAAATAACAGATAATGTAACTTCTTTTAACATTGAGCTATTCATTTATTAGAAAATAAATGAATAGCTCTTTTTTTACCTTTTATTTCCTTATGATGTTAGGTGGCCTTACATAAAAACCAAAAATTCCGATAAGTAAGCGTTTACATTTGTGTGTTTAAACAAAAACCACTTCTTCAATTCTTCTTTCTAGACAAAGAAATTCCACAAAACTTTCTTTATACTAAAGGTACACAAACGACCAAGGGGGAAATTAATCATGATTATTGGCGTACCAAAAGAAATCAAAAACAACGAAAACCGAGTAGCGATTACACCAGCAGGCGTAGCATCATTTGTTGGTACAGGTCATCGTGTATTAATTGAAAATGAAGCGGGTATTGGAAGTAACTTCACAAATGAAGATTATGTAAAAGCTGGAGCTGAAATTGTTGAGACAGCAGCTGACGTTTGGGCACAAGCTGAAATGATCATGAAAGTAAAAGAACCATTAGCAAGTGAATACGGTTATTTTAGACCAGGTCTTATCTTATTCACATACCTTCACTTAGCAGCTGAACCAGCACTTGCAAAGGCATTAAAAGATAGCGGCGTAACAGCTATTGCTTATGAAACAGTGGCGGTAAATCGTACATTGCCTCTATTAACACCTATGAGTGAAGTAGCAGGTCGTATGGCTGCTCAAATCGGTGCACAATTCCTTCAAAAATCAAACGGTGGAAAAGGAATTTTATTAGCAGGCGTTCCCGGAGTTAGCCGCGGAAAAGTAACGATTATTGGAGGCGGCGGTGTTGGTACAAATGCTGCAAAAATCGCAATCGGCCTCGGTGCTGATGTAACAATTATTGATTTAAGTCCTGAACGCCTACGTCAATTAGACGATATCTTTGGCAACCAAATCAATACGCTAGTTTCAAATCCTTATAATATTGCGGATGCAGTAGCAGAGTCAGATTTAGTGATTGGCGCAGTATTAATCCCAGGTGCAAAAGCTCCAAAACTAGTAACAGAAGAAATGGTGAAATCAATGAAGCCAGGTTCTGTTATTGTTGACGTAGCAATCGACCAAGGTGGTATCGTTGAAACAATCGATCACATTACAACACACGATCAGCCGACGTATGAAAAGCACGGTGTTGTACACTATGCAGTTGCAAACATGCCGGGAGCTGTTCCTCGCACGTCAACGATTGCTCTAACAAATGTAACGGTACCTTACGCACTTCAAATTGCTTCTAAAGGTGTTCACAAAGCAATCGCTCAAAACGAAGCGTTAAAATTAGGAGTGAACGTTGCAAACGGAGCCATTACGTACGAAGCAGTTGCACATGATTTAGGTTATGATTATGTATCAGTAGACGTAGCTCTTGAAAAAGAATTAGCTTCTATCTAATAAATAGTGAAAAACGTCCTTAACCCTCTGTTAAGGGCGTTTTTATTTTGAATGAACAACAATTAGCTGTAAAAAACGCGACTATTTAAAGCTTTGTATATCTGTTCACCGGTAATCTCCGGTACTATTGGCCAGAATTCAGGAGTAGGAAACATAAGGTTACCAGGCGTTCTGTTATGATTTCTATCTAGTTCATGAAAAGGTTCTGGATCATCCGTCTCGCTAAACCGATTCGTAATAAACATAAAATGACCTAATTCATGTGCGAGGAGATACTCATCTGTACTTGCATTTGTCATAATAATAAGCGGAAAAGAGTTATATGTTACAGCAAGAGTAGATGAATAGTCAAAATTAATAGGCCCAAATCTGTTTCCATTCATATAAAACACATATACATCAGCGTTTTGACAAATTTTTCGGCCAGTTTTAAGCATTGCTTGTACCATTGTGAGATGACTAGCCCCTCCAATTGGAAAGTTTTCCGCATTGCTAACAATGCCACTGATGTTTTCTAAAAAAACAAATGAACGTGTAATGGTAAATGTAACACCTTGGATTAATCGGTTTTTCTCATATTGTTTCCATATCCTATTAGCAGCCGCTATGTCTCTTTTTACACGGTTGGGAACTATAGACTGATTATCTTTGGAATTTCGATCAACTTTAGCTCCTGGTAATACGATTATACAAACATTTAAAGTACCTGTCTTAATAGTTTTGAAGTTATCGCTTATTAAATTCGATTTTATATAACAATCTTTGTGATCTTTCTTTTGAAGTTGTGACTGATTAGAAGAATCCGGGCCGTCTTTATAACTGTCATGATTATAATGTTTTTTTATGTGAATCACCCTTTCTTAAGTTTCTATTTATTTTATTCATTAAGAAAAAGAGTGCTTGTACAATAAGGTAAAAAGCCTTTTAATAAGAGGTTTTTTAGCATACGATTACTTCTGAAGGTGGCTACCCTTAAGTTTATGTAAAGTAAATGTTCAAGCCACCTTACATTTCATTCGTTAACTTTCATTTAACTCATGCTTCACAGTCAGTCATAATAATTCTAAATTACACTTAGGATTCATACAGTTTTTAGAAATTGAATATCTACATTAAAAGCGATAAAATAGAAGAAAAAGTGAATGGAAGAAATTTATCTAAAACACATTGGGCAACTAAAAGCCGCCCGGTAGAAATTTTACTCGATTTTCTCTATGAACTTAAAATACGGGAGGATTTTTTATGACAATGAATAAAGCATTAACCATTGCCGGTTCTGATAGCAGCGGCGGAGCTGGTATTCAAGCGGATTTAAAAACATTCCAAGAACTTGGTGTTTACGGAATGACAGCTTTAACAACAATTGTAACAATGGATCCCGATAACAGCTGGTCTCATAACGTATTTCCACAAGAAACTGCAACCGTTGAACAGCAGTTGAAAACAATTGTAAAAGGCGTAGGCGTACAAGCTCTAAAAACTGGTATGCTTGGCTCAGTGGAAATTATTGAACTAGCCGCAAAAACAATTGAAGAATACGATTTAAAAAATGTTGTAGTAGATCCTGTGATGGTATGTAAAGGAGAAGATGAAGCGCTTCACCCGGAAACAACTGTCAGCTTGCGTGATGTACTAGTTCCAAAAGCAACAGTCGTAACCCCTAACTTATTTGAAGCTAGTCAATTAAGCGGACTTGGCCCTATCAAAACGGTTGATCAAATGAAAGAAGCAGCCGTGAAAATTTCTGAACTTGGTGCCAAATATGTATTGATTAAAGGTGGAAGTAAATTAGCACACGAAAAAGCAATCGATTTGCTTTATGATGGAAAGACGTTTGAGATCTTAGAGTCTGAACGTATTGAAACGACATTTACACACGGTGCTGGATGCACATATTCAGCTGCGATTGCTGCTGAATTGGCAAAAGGCAGTGACGTCAAACAAGCTATTTATACAGCAAAAGAGTTTATTACAGAAGCAATTCGCCATTCATTTGCTTTAAATCAATATGTCGGACCAACAAATCACGGTGCATACCGTCGTAAAAAAGAAAAAGTAACAAACTAAAAGCATGCCTAAAGGCATGCTTTTCTATTTTGCTTATTGTTTGACTGTTTCAAGCGCATTTAAGATAGCTTGAGCTACGCCGTGCTCGTCATTGGTTCCTGTTACTATATGGGCAAACTCTTTAATTTCTTGAGGAGCATTTCCCATCACTACGGCACGTCCAACTCGCTGAAACATCGATACATCGTTATAATTGTCTCCAATGGCCATCGTTTCTTCTAAAGAAATATAGCGTTCTTGAACAAATGAGGTAACCGCAATTCCTTTTTGAGCATTTTCATCATTTATTTCAATATTTTCTTTACCAGATGCACTGACTGCAATAGAATCTAACTTCACAAGTTCTATTTTTGCCTGTTCTAACTTTTCTTCATCAAAAGAGAAAGCAAGCAGCTTATAAATGTCCTTGTTTGGATCTTGAAACAACGCTTCATACTCTTCAATAAGCTTTACTCTGCCGCTATTGAAACGCTCTTTTGCCGCTTCTAACGATTTTTCATAATTATCTTTTAAGCTAGCACTTAAATAAATATCCATTAATACGGACAAAGCTTTTTCGTAGTCATTTGAATACGTACCTTCACTTGTATAGACTTCAAAGTACAGCTGAAACTTCTTAAAAATATCTTCTACTTCGCGAATAGATTCCATCGTCATGCCTACTGAATATTGTTTTTCCCCTTGTGGATTGCGAAGCTCTGCTCCGTTTGCACAAATTAAATATGTATGAAGTCCTGCTTCTTCTAAAACATAACGGGCTTCTTCATAAGAACGTCCCGTAGCAACAACAACTTCCACCCCTGCCTTTTGAGCTGTCTTAATCGCTTGGGCATTTTCTTTACTTACAACTTGTTCACTATTTACTAGCGTTCCATCCATATCGATCGCAATACATTTAATCATGATGTACCCCTTCCTATGTATCTTTGCTCTCTTATTGTATTCTAGCATATGTTTTTTAGCGCTTTGCTACTTGCATGTAAAAGATTTACTAATTTTTTGTATACGCGCTGTTATAATCTGTTCCTTTTCTTGCTTTTTCGAAAACCTCTTTGACCGTCTTTAAATGCAAATCAGCTGTTGAATATACGTGAAAATTTACATCCTCTTCCCTCAGATGCTTACCAACGCCGATAGAAACCATATCTGTTTGATTAATAGCTTTTATACCTGCCTCTCCATCTTCTATTGCCACACATGCATAGGGTTTTACTTTTAATTGATCGGCAGCTGTCAAAAATATTTCTGGATCTGGTTTTCCCTTCTTGATTTTTCTCACATCCACAATACAATCAAAAAAAGAGCGTATTCCTAGCGCATCTATTACAGTATTTGCATTTGAACTAGAAGAAGCAATTCCCATTTTAATGCCTTGTTTTTTACAATCCTCTAACAACAATTGTATTCCTGGAAGTAAATGATCCCTTGTCATTTCCCTTATTAATGCTTGATAATGCTTATTCTTTTCATAAGCAAGCTGTTCTTTTTTTTCCTCTGTCAGCTTTACATTGCCTTGTGCAGCAATGAGTTCTACAGTTTTCACTCGGCTGATGCCCTGCAGCTGCTGATTCAGTTCTGGAGAAAATGAAACGTTAAGTTGATCTGCTACTTTTTTATTTGCTCTATAATATAAATGCACCGTATCTGCAATAACACCGTCTAAATCAAAAATAATCGCTTGTAGCTCTTCTTTTTTCATATTATCCTCCTCTGTACTTATCTTTATGCCATTACTTAAATGCTTTTATTACATTCCATCATGTTAAAATACCGTTGATATCGTTCACTTTATCATAAAAATTTTTTCATCATTTGTAATTCACGAATAATTTTTTCAAAAAAAGAGAAATTACAGTATTGCATTATGAAAGCCCTTTTATTACAATAGGTTTATGCAAACGGTTGCACTATCTTAAAGATATAGTTTATCAAAAAATAAAATGAAAACCCATACATAGGGGAAGGGGAAAAACTATGAAGAAGTTCTTTTCATTTGATTTTTGGCAGAAATTTGGTAAGGCTTTATTAGTAGTAGTAGCGGTTATGCCCGCAGCTGGTATTATGATTTCACTTGGAAAACTAGTTGCGATGACTGGGGGAGACATCACTGCTGTACAAACAATTGCACGAGTGATGGAAGATATAGGATGGGGCATCATTACAAATCTTCACATCTTGTTCGCTGTTGCCATCGGGGGATCTTGGGCAAAAGAACGTGCTGGCGGTGCATTTGCTGCACTCATTGCATTCGTTCTTATTAATCGAATTACAGGAGCCATTTTTGGAGTTAAAGCAGAAATGCTCTCAGATTCAAAAGCAACGGTTCAATCACTATTTGGACAAGAATTAGTTGTAAAAGACTACTTCACATCTATTTTAGGATCTCCCGCTCTTAACATGGGAGTATTCGTAGGAATTATCGCTGGTTTCTTAGGCGCAAATTTATTCAACAAATATTACAATTATGATAAATTGCCTGAAGCCCTTTCGTTTTTTAACGGCAAGCGCTTCGTACCATTTGTGGTCATCGGTGGTTCAGTTGTAACGGCACTGCTTTTATCCATTGTGTGGCCGTTCATCCAAGGTTCGCTAAACAGCTTCGGACAGTGGATTGCAACATCTAGAGATACAGCTCCTATTCTGGCACCATTTATTTTCGGAGCATTAGAGCGTCTCCTTCTTCCGTTTGGTCTACATCATATGCTGACAGTGCCTATGAACTACACGGAGCTGGGCGGTACGTACAAAATTTTAACGGGTTCTGGAGCAGGTTCCACTGTTGCCGGTCAAGATCCTTTGTGGCTTGCGTGGATTGCAGACTTAAACAACTTCCGCGCTGCAGGAGATATGGACAGCTACAAGCAGCTCTTACATGACGTTACACCTGCACGATTTAAAGTAGGACAAATGATTTTATCTTGTGCGTCATTAATTGGAATCGCTTTAGCAATGTATCGCAACGTAGATCCTGACAAACGTTCAAAATATCGTTCAATGTTCTTTTCAGCTGGACTAGCTGTTTTCTTAACAGGCGTAACAGAACCGATTGAATTTATGTTCATGTTCGCGGCGCCTCTTCTATACGTCGTATACGCCATTATGACGGGACTGGCTTTTGCCATTGTTGATATTGTTCATGTTCGTGTACATTCATTTGGCGTAATTGAACTATTAACACGTACACCAATGATTATCAAAGCGGGACTATGGGCTGACTTAATGAATTTTGTCATCGCCTGCCTTGTATTCTTTGGCTTAAACTTTGGAGTGGCAAACTTCTTAATCAAACGTTTTAACTTCCCAACGCCGGGACGCAACGGAAACTATATTGATGAAGAAACAACTGCAACAAGCAGCAAGCAGGTGAAAAATGATTCGCTTGCCCCAGTCATTATTAGACTGCTTGGTGGAGAAAACAATATTGAAGACGTTGATGCTTGTATGACTCGCTTACGTGTAACGGTAAAAGATATACATGCCGTTGCAGGAGAAAGTGAGTGGAAACAAAACGGAGCCCTTGGTTTAATCTTGAAAGATAAAGGGGTACAAGCTATTTATGGACCTAAAGCGGATGTTTTGAAATCCGACATTCAAGATTTGTTAGGAGCTTAACATAATGAAGCTATTAACGTTAAATTGCCACTCTTGGCAAGAGGAAAATCAGCTAGACAAGTTATCTTGTCTAGCTGAAGTAATTAAAAAAGAAAAATATGATGTCATTGCTTTACAGGAAGTAAGCCAAAAAATAGACGCACCTTATGTACATGACTACATTCGTAGCGATAATTACGCTTGGCTTTTAGCAAAAGAACTGGGTAAACAAGGTGAAGACTATCAATTGGTATGGGATTTATCTCATATAGGCTATGAAGTATATGAAGAAGGAATTGCCATTTTAACGAAACACCCGATTATTGAAGAGCATTCATTTTTTGTTTCACAGACGTCAAATATTGACTATTGGAAAACAAGAAGAATTGTTGGAGCAACAATTGAATATGAAAAAGAGCTCCTTACGTTTTATTCTTGTCATCTCGGCTGGTGGGATGACGAGGAAGAGCCATTCAAGCAGCAAGTTGATACACTGCTGGCTCATGTACACAAAGATAACCCGTTTTTCCTACTTGGAGACTTTAATAATGACGCTCATAGACGAAATGAAGGTTACGACTACCTGTTGAGTCAAGGCCTCTATGATACGTATACTCTATCGAACAAAAAAGATAGCGGTATTACAGTTAAAGGGAACATTGCTGGATGGGATGATAATGAACGGGCACTGCGCCTTGATCTAATTCTATCGAGTCATGCGCAGGATATTCAATCATCGACTGTAGTTTTTAACGGCATCCATTATCCCGTTGTTTCTGACCATTTTGGGGTAAGCGTTGAAGTGAAATAAGTGACATAAAGCGAACGAATAGCGTTCGCTTTTTTCTTGTGATTATGATTATGTGAAAATCATCTTCTTTACTGCTTTATCTATCGTTTTAGAAGTGTCCGATAAACTTTCGCATTTTAAAAAGTAGGTGTGCTATAATATTGTGATGTTGACGATATGCAACCCATTTTTGCATGTTTATCAATGAAATCGCTCAACTTAATAGTAAGATGATACATGTAAGCTCTATTTAAATGAACACCCGTTGTCATTATCATAAACTAATAAAGAAAAATAGGTGTGAAACAATCATGAAAATTTTGTTGATTTCAAATATGTATCCTTCTGAACAATTCCCGAGCTATGGTGTATTTGTTCAAAACACTGAAAAAATTTTAGTTCAACATGATATTCAAGTTGATAAAATTGTCATGCAAAAAAAGACAAGCAAATTGAGCAAGCTTTTTAGCTATGCTTCTCATTATGCTAATGTCATTGTGACGGGCTTAACAAAAAACTACGACTATCTTTACGTACATTATGCATCTCATAATGCTCTTCCGCTGCTGATTCTCAAAAAGCTAAAGAAGAATGTGAAGATTGTGACAAACGTGCATGGTTCAGATGTTGTACCTGAAGTAGCTTCACAGGAAAAATATCAGCCTAGAGTAAATGACTTATTGCACCATTCCACTAAAATTATTACTCCTTCTCCCTACTATAAAGGGCTCGTTGAAGAGAAATATAAGATTCATAACCCAATCTATATTTTTCCAAGCGGAGGAGTGAATAAAGATCTGTTTCATCCTTATGCAGATAAAAGCCAAGCTTATCAAGAATTAAACTTGGACCCTACTATCCGTTATATTGGATGTGTAAGCCGCATTGATGTGGGTAAAGGATGGGAATACTACCTTCAAGCAATTGCAAAAGCTGAACAACAAACTCCCTCTTCTTACAAATACCTATACGTTGGAAGCGGAAAAGACGAAGCTGCATTTAAGGAAATGATCAAGACTCTAGGTCTAGAGGAAAAAGTCATCCATTTCCCTCTGCTCCCTCAGTCTTCTCTTGCTTACGTATATAATGCGATTGAAGCATTCGTGTTTCCGACCGTAAGAAAAGGAGAAAGTTTGGGCTTAGTCGGCCTCGAAGCTATGGCTTGCGGAGCACCCGTGATTGGGAGTCAGATTGGTGGTCTAAAAGATTACATTATAGACGGAAAGAATGGTCTATTCTTTGAGCCTAAAAATGTAGACGAACTAGCTTCACAGCTACAGGCTTTTATTAATCTTCCTGAAGATGTGAAACAGCAAATGTCTCAACAGGCGTTACAAACAGCAAACCGCTACACAGTAGATGTAATTGCTGAACAGCTCCCAACAATTTTTTTTGATGAGGTGGAAAAATGAAAGTCGCAGTTTTAATTCCTTGTTATAACGAGGAAGTAACAATTGGAAAAGTAATTGACGATTTCAAACGCGAACTGCCTAGTGCAGATATTTATGTATACGACAACAATTCAAAAGATCGTACAAGTGAAATTGCACTTGAACACGGCGCAATCGTCAAAAAAGAATTCAAGCAAGGAAAAGGAAACGTTGTACGTTCAATGTTCCAAGAAATTGATGCAGATTGCTATGTCATGGTAGATGGGGATGATACGTATCCTGCAGAATTTGTTCATCAATTAATTGAGCCTATTAGAAATCGAGAAGCTAACATGGTCATTGGAGATCGCTTATCAAACGGAACGTATCTCGAAGAAAACAAACGTGCTTTCCATAATTTTGGTAACAACTTAGTACGTTCTTTAATTAACGGCCTGTACAAAAGTAACATTAAAGATATCATGACAGGTTATCGTGCGTACGATAAATTATTTGTAAAATCAATTCCTGTGATGAGTCCGGGATTTGAGATTGAAACAGAAATGAGTCTTCATGCGTTAGATAAACGATTCCGCCTAAAAGAAATCGCGATCGATTATCGCGATCGACCTGAGGGCAGCGAATCGAAACTTAATACGTTCTCTGATGGATTTAAAGTGTTACGAATGATTTTTACGTTATTTAAAGAGTACAAGCCGCTTCAGTTCTTCTCCATTTGGACAGTGTTGTTTATTGTCGCAGGATTAGCTGTTGGTGCTCCGGTACTTTATGAATTTTTTGATACAGGCTTTATTACGAAAGTACCTTCATCTATCTTAGCAACTGGATTGATGGTGTTAGGTGTTTTATCTTTCGTCTGTGGATTAATTCTAGATACAATCGCTTCATTAAATCGCAAGCAGTATGAATTAGAACTAAATAAAAAAATTGAACAGATTGAACAAGTAGGAGAATAACAATGATGAAGAATAAAAAAAGTATTTTACTGCTTATAGTAACAGCTTTAATTATTCTTATCGGTTTAAGTATTGGTAATCCAGACGGTGTTCACTATCTTTCCCTTTTTGCTGCACTTGTATTTACCAGCATAAGCTCTATTTTTATTTATAAAAATAGAGCTTATGCTTCATTTAAACCGCTAGAATGGCTATTGCTGATTGTTTTTTCGTTTATCGTACAGTTTTCACTTTTAGATAACTTACATATGACGAGCTCAACTATTTTTTCACTCGTTTTGTATGCCATCAGCCGTACTTTATTGGCAATGCTGCTGACGGCCGCTGTACTCAGCGCTATCAAACAGATAAACGATTTTCATTATACATTTGCACACCCAAAGCGGTATCTAGGAATTGTTACGATTCTTATTTTAGCCGTTAGTCTATATTACTGGTTCGCCTTTTTCCCAGCGGCCATGACTCCCGATTCATTAGCACAGTGGAGACAGGCACATAACGGAGAATTTAACGACTGGCACCCTATTATGATTACGTGGCTCATTATGCTGCTGACAAAAATATGGGATAATCCAGGCATTGTAGCGTTCACACAAATTGTTGTTGTAGTGAGCATATACGCCTATACGTTTGACTTTTTCATTAAACGCAAAGCACATCCTGTTATGATTGGACTTTTAACAGCTATTATTGTCATTATTCCAAGCTTTTTAATCTTTTCAATTATTATTTGGAAAGACATTTTATACAGTGCTTTTCTGCTGTTTTTTACGGTTAACATTGCAAAAATTTATCTGTCAAAAGGTGCTTGGGTTAAAAGTAAAGCGAGCTTTTTCTTACTTTTACTTTCCGCATTTGGAGTAGCTTTCTTTAGACATAATGGTTTTCCTGTATTTGTTTTGACTTTCCTTTTAATGATCGTCTTATTCAGAAAAAATTGGAAACCTCTTGTCACGATTTTTTTAGTCGTCTTTATTTTACAAAAGATTGTTACAGGACCTGTGTTCACGTGGCTTGATGTAAAACCTTCAGATCCAAATGAAGCTTTGTCTATTCCAACTCAACAAATTGCAAACATCATTTCAAATGATGGGGAGATGTCAAAAGAAGAGCGCGAATATTTTAATAAAGTGCTCCCTATTGAATTGTGGAAAGAAAAGTATAATCCATACAAAAGTGATCCCATTAAATTCACGTGGAAATACTATGACCGCGAATTTATTTTTAATGATTTAGGCCTTTACTTTAAGAACTATGCTAGCATTGTCATCAAAAATCCTTATCTAGCCACGGAAGGCTTTCTCAAACAAACAGCTTTAGTATGGCAAATCAATCCTTTTAAAGATGGCTACACGGATACGTATGTAACCAACATTTATTACGGCAATGATTTAGGTCTTAAAAATAAAGTAATCGAGCCTTTTATTACACATACTGCTAATGCTTATTTAGCTATTTTTAAGCACCCTGTTTTTACATTCTTATGGAAACCAGCTTTTTATCACTGTGTCATTTTATTATTTTCATTAATGCTAGTGGTTCGAAGAGGAATTACGTCACTTATTATCGTCATTCCGTGGGCTCTTAACACGCTTTCTGTTCTTGCAGCATTGCCGGCTCAAGATTTTCGATATTTATTAGCAAGCGTATTTGTGTCTTTCTTCTTTATTGGTCTTCCTTTTATCCGATTTGATCAGAAAGAAAAGGATGTGACCTCCTGATGGAGAGCAATTACAACAAAAAGCTAGGAATCACGCTCATTATCGTGGCTTCCCTGTTTACAGCTGTTGGACAACTTTTTTGGAAGTTGTCCGAAGCTTCATTTAACTTAAATTTAATTATTGGTTTTTTCCTTTATGGATTAGGAGCGGTGTTTATGATTGCCGCTTTTAAATTTGAAAGAGTTTCCTTGCTTCATCCATTTTTAAGCCTAGGATATGTAATCAGCATCGCTCTTGGTTTCTTTCTATTAAATGAAACCATTAGCCTTATGAAGCTGGTCGGTACTCTTATTATTATCGTAGGTGTAATTTTAGTAGGTGGCCAAGATGAATAGTATCCCACTTTTAATTATTATGACTCTTTTAGGTTCAGTTGGAGCTGTCTTTTTCAAGTATATTTCTACGTATTTAAATGAAAAAAAGATAAAGCTAGCGCTCATTTGTTTTGTGGGTGGCGGCCTTTTTTACGGGGCAGCAGCTCTGCTTAATGTGTATGTTTTAACGCTGTTACCTTATTCTATTGTATTTCCGCTCACGTCTATTACGTATATTTGGACATTAACTTTCGGTTACTTTTTAATTAAAGAAAAAGTTACAACAAAACAAGTTATCGGCTGTATTCTTCTAATTGTCGGATGCTTCTTTATTGCTAATAGTTGATGAGATAACTTGAAAAGGTAGGAGTTTCGCATGAAAAACTTAAAATTCGCGAGCATTTTACTGCTCATATCAACATTATTTTTGAAATTTTCTAGTATGATTCGTGATTTAGTTATTGCTAACTATTTCGGTACAAGTTATATCGTCGATTCATACAACGCAGCAATGATTATTCCAAACGCTTTTATTTTATTTATGTTAACGGGGATGAAGGATGCGTTTATCCCTAGTTATTTACGTTATGAAAAAGAAAATAAAGGAAAGGTTCATTTGACTAATATTGTTAAATCAACCTTTCTTATTTGTTTCATTATTTCGGTTCTCGGATCAATTGCTGCTTTCTTTTACTTTCCCGCTTCGTATTCTAATTTTTCCAAAGCAGCAATTGAACTAGGAATTTATACGGGCGTTATGTACTTCTTATCTCTTTCATTAGTTGGAGTGAATGCCGTATACGAAGGTGTATTTGATGCACGAAGTCAATATTCTTTCTCTGTGTTTTCTCAAACGGTTGTTGTACTATTTACGATTTTAAGTACAATCCTATTACATTCAATTATGGGCGGCTACGCAATTGCTCTTGGCTATTTTGTAGGAACAATTGCTTCTTTCTTAATTAAAGTTGTCTATTTTAAACCGCAGCACCTGCTGTTATGGAAGCAAAAAATTGACCGTGATGAAGTAGTGGCTTTTTATAAAGTATTCATCCCTGTTGGTGTAACCATTATGGTCGGTCAAATTAATTTAACTGTAAACTTCTTCTTTGCTGGTTCCTTTGGCGAAGGTGTTATTTCATACTTGAATTATGCTTTCAGACTTGTAAGTATTCCCCAGGCAATATTCGGGGTTACGGTCGCAACCATTATTTATCCGCTGATTGCAAGAGCCATTTCTGAAAAAGATGAAGAGCGCTTTAAATCGGGAATTGAAAAAGGGATTACGTTTATGCTGATGCTGCTGATTCCGACGATTGTTATCATGATCTTTTATATGAAAGACATTGTAATGATTGCTTACCAGCGCGGTGCATTTGACGCACATTCGACGTTAAAAACAACGGATGTATCTTATTATTACCTAGGTTCGGTGTTTTTCTATTCGCTGCAAGCTGTTCTTGCAAAAGGATTTTATTCTCTTCAAAAAGGTTATCTTATTATGAGAGCAGGCTTATTATCCATTGTGTTAAATATCATCTTTAACATGATTTTCACTAAATTTATGGGATACCAAGGATTAGCACTTTCCATGTCAGTGGTTGCCTTTTTCTATACGGCCATCGTATTCGTTATGCTGGCAAAACAAATCAATCACTTCCATTACGGATATCTAGTGAAAGAAACAGGAAAAATTCTTTTAGCTTCCGTACCTGTTGCTATCGTCATGTTCTTCTTAAAGGACATCGCATTTTTGAATTCATTACATGTTATCTTACGATTTGGTATTGTCTGTATTGCAGGTGGTTTAGTATACTTAATGTCGACGCTATTATGCAAAGTAGAAGGTGTTATGCTTTTAGTTAAAAGAAAACGTTAATTCACGTAAAACAGGAGAGTACTATATGAAGAACACATACTGGTTATTTTTTCTGTTCGTTGGTTTTATTTCAATTCAGCCGATTATTGATATGCTAACGACGTACATGGTTTTGAACATGGATAGTGGTCTCTCAATTGGGGTTGTTATTCGCTTTCTATATATGATTTTTGCAGGTGTCCTACTTTTAGTGTTTGCCAAACAATCAAAATGGGCTAGATATTCGATTATCTATCTTATTGTTTTTGCACTCTTTCTTGGACTCAATATCTACTTAAATCATCAATGGAAAGATCCTTATTATATTGGGCAAGAAATTAAATTTTTCAATAAAGTTGTTTATATGAACGTTACGCTGCTTGGAATGATTGTGATGTTTTCACATTATCGATCGTCTGTCGATGTAAAAAGAATACTGAGCAAAAACTTATTGACTGCTTCACTCATCATCAGTATCGTTTTTATCGGTACAATGCTAACAGGTACAGCACTAGAGAGTTATCAGTATAATAAAATCGGATTTAAAGGCTGGTTTTATGCAGCGAATGAGCTAGGAGCAACCATTGCTATTTTGCTTCCTCTCACACTGCTTTTAGCTTTAGATAAAGTACGTTCGTTTTCAAAAGCTTATTACTGGATTCCTTTTATCTTGTTAGCCGTTTCGTCCATCATGCTTGGAACGAAAGTAGGCTTAGGTGCCGTTATTCTTTCTTTGGTTGTAGCAACAGTTGTCTTATTTGCCAAATTATTTACGAATAAACGTAGCTTAATTAAAGCCAACTTAGTAATCTCAATTCTGCTTTTAATTATAACCGGAGCAACTACTCCGATTTCTCCAGCTTATAAAAACACATATACGCACATCGATATGTTAGAGGCTAAAAAAGAGAAAACAAAGCAAGAAAAGCCGGAAAAGAAAGAAAAAGAAAAGCCTGCTAAAAAGAAAAAACAAAAGGAATCAAATTTAGATGACAAAGATATTCAAAATCTGATTCTAAGCAGCCGTGAGCAATTCTTAGCTCATCATAAGGAAGAGTATGCAAAAGCACCTATTGCACGAAAAATGATAGGCATGGGCTTTTCTGGTGACTATACAAAACAGCTTCCGCCAAAGATGATTGAAATGGACTTTTATGATTTGTTTTTCTCTTTAGGTATCATCGGATTTTTACTATGGGTTCTTCCACTTCTAGTAGTTGGTTTAACCGTATTGGTTCGATTATTTAAAGAGCCATCACAACTTCTTGATGAAAGCTTTATGATGTATAGTACAGCAATTGTATTAGCTCTTGGAATTGCTTTTGTAGCTGGGCATGTCTTTACAGCACCAGCCGTTACCATCTATTTTGCAGCAGCTGCTGCTTATCTGTTCGTCATTCATTTTAAACAAAGACAAGCATAAAAAAACAGGCCATTAAAGGCCTGTTTTTTATCTTTTTAATGGCTGAAGGCTTAATACCGTATCGCCCGCATTGACGTTTATTTCTTGATCATGAGCAAAAAAACTCAATGCCTTTCCTTGCGTACTCACTGCTAGTAAAAGAGAATCATCGCTTTTCTCCTCAAGATATGTTTCATACGTATATTCATCCGTGATTTTTGTATTGTAAATCGTATATCCATGCTCCATTTTATGATGCAGAAACTCCCACGTAATTCCTTTCTTAAAGAGCATACGTCCTCTTACTGTATGCATAATTTCATCGACATCTTCTCTTGAATCTTCTTGGTCACGAATGCTCAATTGAAAAACATTATTCCGTCCCATATCTTGAAGAAAAGCAGTACAAACAAGCGCATTATATGCATCTAACTCAGTTGCAGCAATCACATATTCATAAGGAGTTAAGTCTAGATGATATTCCGTTTGCTCAGCTAGAACTTCTCCGTGATACACATCTACCTCCGCTCTGCGCGCAACTCTTAACCGCTCCCACGAAGAATCAGCAACTAATACTGGATAGCCTAGCTGTTTTAACTTTGAAGCAAAGGCAACCGTAAAATCATTGCTTCCCACAAGCAAAATACCAGGTTCTTCGCCAATCGATAAATCCAGCTTTTTAGCTACCCATGAAAGGGAAAAACCGTGTGCACAAACCGTAGCAAACACTAAAGCAAATGTCAGCGTTGTAAGGATGGAAGCATCTTTAAATCCTTCATCAATTAGTACTTTCGCAAAGTAGCTCGAGACCGTTAACGCCACAATTCCGCGCGGGGCAATCCAGCCAATCAGTATTTTTTCTTTTATAGATAAATCTGTCCCTACCGTTGATAAAAAGATGGAGACAGGTCTGACAATAAACAGCATAAGTAAAACAAACAAAATAATATTCCAATGAAAAATTTCAGTAATGGTCTTCATCGTCAGTCCAGCCGTTAACATGATAAAAATAGTAGAAGTTAATAGAACCGAAATATTCTCTTTAAAGTGTCGCATATCACTAATAGATGAAATATGCATATTAGCAAGGGTAATCCCCATCGCTGTTACTGCTAGAAGACCTGTTTCATGCTTAATTTCATCAGCTACTGTGAAGCAGGCAATAACGACAATAAATACGACCGGAGATTTTAAATACTCTGGAATATGCCCCTTTTGAAACATCCATCCTATTCCGCGGCCAAGAATCCATCCTATTAAAACGGCAATAATAGAGGCCACGAAGAAAAAGAGAATTGTTTTTCCACTCACTTCTCTCAGCACTAAAAATTGAACAATTTCAAACGAAAAAACGGCCAGCAATGCACCAAATGGATCGACAATAATACCTTCCCATTTTAAAATCGCTGCTGGTTTTGGTTTTAATTTAGCTTGTCGTAAAAGAGGTAAAATCACGGTTGGACCCGTCACAATAAAAAGCCCTCCGATAACAATTGCCACCGCCCAGGATAAATCTGCTATATAATGAGCAGCTAAAGAGCCTAAAATCCAAGCTAGCATAGCTCCCAATGTCACAATGCGAAACACGGGCTTTTCGATTCCCCTTACCTCTCTCATGTCTAAGTTCAAGCTGCCTTCAAATAAAATAACAGCTACAGCAATCGATACAAAAGGATCAAAAAGCTGAGCAAATTGTGCTTTAGGATCAATTAAACCTAAAATAGGGCCTGTTAGCAGTCCGATAATCGACATCACGACAATTGCTGGGAGCTTAAATCTCCAAGCCAGCCACTGAGATAGAACTCCTAGTCCCACTACAAGTGTGATATGTATAAGCATAGGTTCCATTGTATCTTCCTTCTCTCGTTCGCATAATGTGTATATATTTTCCCTAAAATAAACCGATGTTATACAGGGAGAAACAAACACTACCTTGTTTTACCACTTTTTCAAAAGTGCTAAACGCATCTCCTCTCTTTGAATCCAAGCTATTTTCCTTCGTTCGACACGTATCTTACTTGTGTTTGTCGAATTTCACGTTAGTATAAAATAATAAAAAGCCTTTAGCTGCTGCTAAAGGCTTTTTGCCGGATGATCCAGTTCATATAGCTTTTGATAGTGACTGTTCGTAGCAAGTAATTCCTCATGCGTTCCGCGAATTGCTACCTTTCCATCTTGTAGGAATAAGATTTCATCCATCTTTTCCATCCCAACTAAATTATGCGTAACCCAAATTAAAGTTTTGTCATGAAGAGTTTCAAAGATAGTGGATAACAAACGATTTTCAGTCACGTTATCCAACCCTGCAGTTGGCTCATCCAGCATAACAATTGGCGTACGCTGAAGCAGAACACGTGCTAACGCAATCCGCTGACGCTCTCCTCCTGAAAAACGCTGACCTGTTTCGAGCATGGACGTTTGATATCCTTGGTGCAAACCTTCTACAAGGGAGTGCATATTGACTTGCTTCATTGCCTCAACTACCTCTTCTTTTGTGGCCTCTTCATTAGCTAGTAATAAATTGTTTGCTACGCTTGTATTAAATAAATAAGGATTTTGATTTAATACAGAGATGAGTTTTGGTACATCTTCACGAACTTCATCAACAGACTGACCGTTTAGTTGAACTATACCTTCTGTAGGCAATAAGGAGCCTTGCAGCAGCTTTAACAGAGTCGATTTTCCAGCTCCGCTCTTGCCAAGAATCGCAATTTTCTTCCCTTGCTCGACTTGAAATGAAAGATCATGAATAACTGACTCTTCCTCATTGCTATAGCGAAAGCTTATATGCTCGACTTTTAAGCTAACCGAGTCCCATGAACCTTTATAAGGTAGGGAAAGAGTATGTTTTTTCTTTTCATTCACATTTTCCCAGTTCTTTTCCATTTCCTGCACTCTATTTAATGACTCTTCAAATTGAGGAATTTTTTCTACTGCATTAGATACTGGCAGCAGTGCTTCAGATAAAGGAAATACTACTAAAATAAAAGCAGCAATAAAAACACCTGCAAGCTCTTTGTCTGCAAAAAGAGAAGCCCCAAACCAAATCATTGTGACAATTAAACCTGCTACGATAACCTGGCCAATCAATTCTCGGTAATACGTCCATAGTTTAAGCTTGCGATCCATGCGGTCTAGCTCATCTTCCGTTTTGTTATACGAATGAAAAAATGACTGCTGCTGACCGCTTAACACCCAATCAGCAACTCCTAAAAACCCGTCTGTGACCTTGGCATATAACCGTGCTTTGCTTGATTTATATCGCTGATTGGCCGCTTTCATATGCCAAAGGGAAAAAAGCGGCATCACTGCTACTAATAAAAATAAATAGACGGCAATCAAACACGCAAATTTCAGACTAAAGAATCCTAAAGCTACAATCGAAATAACGTATAAAATAACAGCTGAGATTGTTGGAAGAATGGTACGTAAGAACAAGTCTTGTAAACTTTCAATATCTTCAGCGAGAACCGCTAAAACATCTCCCGTTCGATAGCGAGATGCAGCAACTAACGGTTCAATCAAATGATAAAGACGTGTACGCATTTTAGCTAAAATCCGAAGAATAAAATCGTGACTAACAAGACGCTCCGCATAACGAAAGGCTGCTCGGCTTAAACCAAATGTACGCACAAGTACAATGGGAACGTAGACTAGTAAGATTGTTTCCGGCCGTAAGGAAGAAGCTGAAATCAAGTAACCTGATGTGAACATTAGCGCACAAGCAGAACCAATCGTTAACAAGCTTAATAATAAGATAGAAAAGATACGATATTTATATGTTTTAAAGTAGGGCCAGATCCAACTTTTATATTTCATCATACCTCCTCCTCTTTATGTAAAAATTGATAGTAAGCCCCTTTTTTTTGAATCAGTTCTTGATGATTGCCGACTTCTGCAACCTTTCCGTTCTCTATTACAACAATTAGGTCCATATCTTTCATCCAATGCAGACGGTGCGTAGCTAAAATAAATAACTTGTCTTGAAACATCGTTAAAATATCTTGCTTTAATTCATATTCCGTTTCAATATCTACTTGCGCCGTTGGTTCATCAAGCATAATAATAGGACGATCGCTTAGAAACGCCCTAGCTAGGGCAATCCTTTGAGCTTGGCCGCCGCTAAGCTGCCGTCCTCCATCTCCTATCATTTCATTTTCCTTCTTAGGCATCTGTTGAATCGTAGATAAAAGTCCTGCTTTCGTTAAAGCATCTTCATAATCATAAGAACCGCCTCTATCCTGATAAAATTCAATATTTTCTTTCACTGTTCCATTAAAAATAAATGGGTGCTGAGGGATATACGTAATCTGCTTTTGCCAAGCATCTGAGCGTAAATCAACCGGCACGCCGTTTACTTCAGCAGACCCCTCTGTAAATGGTACAAAGCCACTCAGTATATCAATAAGCGTCGATTTTCCAGCTCCGCTTTTTCCTATAATCCCAATTTTTTTACTTCCTTTAACATGAAGTGACACATCTTCGAGAGAAGGCGGCTGCTCTTCGTCATATTTTACGGTGATATGACGTAATTGAATTTCACTGTTTTCAGTCCAATTAGGAACATCTTCTTCTTTAGCCGACGGTTTTTCAGCCTGCTTTACAATCTTAATTAATGCATCTCCGGATTCTTTTCCGTCCAATGTTGCATGATAATCGTTTCCGACTTCCCTTATCGGCAGGAAGTATTCAGGCGCCAGCAATAAAATCATAAGTGCAGGCTCTAACGTCATCGAACCGTTCACCAGTCGCAAGCCGAGCATAACAGCTACGATGGCTACAGATAACATCGTAAAGAAATCGAGAGCAAACGTAGATAAAAAAGCAATTCGGAGCGTTCCCATTGTGGCTTTTCGATAACGGTCACTGACTCTTTCAATCGTTTCAGCATGCTCCTTACTTTTCCCGAGAAATGTTAACGTTTCTAATCCTCGAAGCGAATCTACAAAGTGATTGGACAGCACATGATATGTCTCCCATTGACTATCTATTTTTTTCTGGGCAGCCAGTCCAAGTAAAATCATAAATAAAATTAGAATTGGCATAGTTACAAGCAAAATAATGCCTGAAAGCCGATCATGGTACCAAACGAAAGCGAGCACTAGCCAAGGTGCAACGCTGATGGCGGCCAGTTTAGGCAAAAACAGCTCGAGATAAGCACGAAGCTTCTGTAGGCCTGTGGTGATGAGCGTCACCACGTTTCCTGTTCCTTCATTTTTGGTAAAGCGAGGTCCTAATGCAAAAATGCTTTTCATGACTATCAAACGAAGTTCCTGAGTCGTTTTGACTCCAAATTGATATGCCGTTTTTTTCACTATAAAACTTATGATCTGACGAACCATAAAGGCAGACAAAAACAATCCGATTGTTTTTGTCTGCGAAGTTAAACTTTCACCATGAAAAAGAGCAGTAATTACTTCGGCAAGCCACTTAGCTTGAAAAATAATGGCTACACTTTGAATAGTAATAAGCCCTATTAACATGGCAAGAACCATTTTTATTCCGTTGTAAACCATTAAATTTCTACCCATTAGTACTCCATATGCTCCTTATGATCTACACGTTTTCTAAAAACGTAGTAGCTCCAAATTTGATAACCTAACACAAAAGGCAGCAGCGCAATAGCAGCGTAAGACATAATTTTTAAGGAATAATTCCCTGATGCTGCATTATGAATCGTTAAACTATAGCTTTCATTAATTGAACTAACTAAAACGGTTGGAAACAATCCTGCAAATATAGAGGAAATTGATAAAATTAAAATTAAGCCAGACATAGCAAATGCCCATCCGTCTTTTTTTCGTGTAAGGAAAAATCCTGCTAGTAAATACACGAAAATACCGATAAAAAATGTATATAGCATCAAGCGGCTATGATTACTGAATAAATCTGTTTCAAAAAACGTCATGCCTGAAAAAATAAGAAGCAGCAAGGCATTCATAGGCAAAAGCTTCATAGCCACTTTTCGTGAACGATCTCTGATGTCGTCCATCGTACGAATCGTCGCAAAAATAAGTCCGTGCCATAAACAAAGCATTGTTAAGGTCACACCGCCTGTTATGGTATATAGATTCACAATATCCGAAAAGCCGGCATTCATTTGCATGTTGCTCTCAACAGGCAAGCCTTTCATTAGTGCTGAAAATAAGATGCCAAAAATGAGCGGTGGAAAAAGACTTCCGAAGAATATCACCCAATCCCATGCATTTTTCCACGCTTGTTTTTCAACTTTTCCTCGAAATTCAAATGCTACACCGCGTCCGATAAGGGAAAGCAAAAGAAGAACGAAAAGAACATATGACCCGCTTAATAGCGTCGCATACCAGTTTGGAAAAGCAGCAAACATAGCACCGATTGCTGAAATTAACCAAACTTCATTTGCATCCCAAAAAGGACCGATTGTATTAATAAAAGCTCGTCGCTCTAAGTCGTTTCTTCCTAAAAAACGAGACACCATTCCAATCCCGAAATCAAAGCCTTCTAAAAAGATAAAACCAACAAACAGAATGGATACTAGTAAATACCAGAATTCATTAAGAGAAAACATTGTATCCCTCCTTTGTAAACGGATCAGTTGATGTTACTTTTGTATGTGCTTCGTGATCATGATCTGGACCTTTTTTAATTTCTTTAATAAATAAGAACACCATAATCACAGCTAAAATTAAATAAAAGAACGAAAACGAGATAATAGAAAACAACAATTCACCTGCTGTTACACCAGGAGACACGGCATCTTCGGTTTTCATATAGCCAAATACAACCCACGGCTGACGGCCAATCTCTGTCATAATCCAACCTGCTGAGCTTCCAAGGAACGGAAAGGCAATGGCAATCGTCATAATACGTAAAAATAGTTTGCTTTCTTGAAGTTTTTTACGAGAAAGCAAGTACGTACCCCAAATGCCCAACGCACATAATACGCCACCTAGACCAGCCATAATGCGGAAACTCCAAAACGTTGTGCGAACGGGTGGAATATAATTTCCTTCCCCGTATTTCGCCGTATACTGCTCCTGCAGCTCGTTCATTCCAGGAACCGAACCTGAAAACTTACCGTATGATAAGAAGCTTAATAAGTAAGGTATTTTGATTTCACTCGTATTTTTCTTTTCATCAGGGTGAATATTTGCTGTTACCGTCCAAGCACCTGGACTTCCGCTGTTTTCCCATAACCCTTCACTTGCCGCCATTTTCATCGGCTGTGTTTTGACTAAATATCCAGCCTGTTCATGACCAGATAGCGCAATTCCTACACCTGAAATTAACCCTACAAGGATAGCAACTTGAAATGATTTTTTGGCAAAAGCCACATGTTTTTTCTTTAAGAGCATAACGGCACTGACACCCGTGATAAAAAAGGCGCCTGTTGCAAACGAACCTAAAATTGTATGAGGGAATTCAACCCACAGCTGACCGTTTGTTAACAATTTAAAGAAGTTATTCATTTCTAAACGGCCATTATTCAGCTCCATTCCGACCGGATGCTGCATAAAAGAATTAGCCGTTAAAATAAAGAACGCTGAAAAGATAGTACCTAGACTAACAAGCCAAATACATAGACAGTGCAGCCATTTAGGCAAACGATCCCACCCGAAAATCCACAGTCCAAGGAAAGTGGACTCCATAAAAAACGCTAGCAGTGCTTCAATAGCAAGCGGCGCACCGAATACATCTCCTACAAACCGTGAGTACTCTGACCAGTTCATGCCAAACTGAAATTCTTGTAAAATACCTGTTACGACTCCGACAGCAAAGTTAATCAGGAATAAGTGCCCCCAAAACTTTGCCATCTTTTTATACTGTTCATCTTTTTTTACTACGTACATCGTTTCCATGATCGCTACTAAAAAGACAAGGCCGATAGACAGCGGTACAAAGATAAAATGAAACAGCGTCGTTGATGCAAATTGAATACGTGATAGTATGACTGTATCCATCTTCTTTCTCCTTTCATATATAAGAACATTCATCGTTTCCATAGATACTTTGCTCATTTCTGAGCATCTTTTACTTATATTGTGAAACATTGAGCATAATAATTCGAGAAATATGCTCAATATTTCACAAACATATGTAATGACTCTCTTTCTATTTACATAGTATAGTCTATTTTTTTAGCTGTGCACGTACATTTTTTGAACGTTTTTAGACTAAAACGTGACTTTCTTGTGACAAAAAAGTGAAGGATCCCTTTATTTTTTCATAAAAAAAGCACGCTCTGATTTGAGCTTGCTTCTCTACGGTCGATATTTTGCTTTGGCATTTAATTTAGATTGACGAATGATTTGGTTAATGACTTCAGAAAATACAATACCAATGGCAATTGAACCTGAAATCATAAAGGCCTTTGCTGCAAGACTAATGGCTTCATTATAGTTATTTTCTACAAAGTTACGCATGGCATCGTATGCTGTTCCCCCTGGAACGAGCGGAATAATACCTGCTACGGTGAAAATAATGATCGGTGTGCGATAAATTTTTGCGTAAATTTGACTAATAATAGCAATAAAGAAGGCCGATGCAACGGTGCTTGGAATTTCATCTACACCATAGAACGTTAGCAAATAGTAAATGAGCCAGCCAATCATTCCGACAAATCCACTTTTTAATAATGATTCACGTGGAACATTAAAAATGATCCCAAACGCTGCTGAAGCAATAAAACTTGTAATTATCTGCTCTACGATATGCATATGATGCCTCCCTCCTATAGAAGCGTAAATACAATGGCAATACCTGCACCAATAGCGAATGCCGTCAGAAACGCTTCTGCTCCTTTTGATAATCCAGACAGTAAATGTCCCGCCATTAAATCTCGCACTGCATTGGTAATGGATAAGCCAGGAACGAGAGGCATAACGGATCCAATAATAATTTTATCAATTTGCGTGCCCAGTCCTGAAGCGACTAAAAGAGCTGATAAAAGGCCAATAACTAACGAAGCGGTAAACTCAGCAAAAAAGCGAATCGGAATAAGACGATGGAAATACACCACGGTTAAAAATCCGAGACCTCCTGAAAACATGGCTGGAATAAAGTCCGTCCATAAACCTTGAAACATGATTAAAAAGCATCCGCTAGAAATGGATGCAGCTGCAAGTTGAACCCATAGTGGAAAAGCTACGTTCGTTGCTTCAATTTCTTGTAGCATTTCATACGCTTCCTCCAAGGAGATGTTTCCTTGACTGATTGTTCTTGAGACGCTATTTACCATGGTTACTTTTTTCAAATCGGTCGTTCGTTCGGAAATACGAATTAACTTCGTTTTCGTCGGTTCTTTCGTTTCAAGTGAAAACATAATCCCTGTTGGCGTCACATAGCTGTGGGATTTTTTTATACCGTAAGACGCTGCAATCCGCATCATTGTGTCTTCTACTCGATACGTTTCTGCTCCGCTTTCTAACATAATTTTACCTGCTAGTAAGCTAACGTCCATAATTTCATATTTATCTAATTTTTGTTGTGTCATCAAATCGCTCCAAACATATTAAAGCTTGGTTTTTTCCCCTACAGCATACAGTGTATAAGAAAGAGGGAAGTAGACGCAATGGTTAATGCAAAAAAGTGTGGACTTTTTGTCTCACACTTTCAGGAATAGTATATACATTCCTTATCAATTCATACGTTTTGTGGTCTCACGCTCTACTAATAAAGGTGCCATTTTATACTGTACCTGATCTATTTCTTGCTGATCCTGAATTTGCTGAAGTAAGAGGTTTACTGCTTTTTCAGCCATTTTCTCCATCGGTTGACGGATGGTTGTTAGTGGAGGATGCGCTTCACTAGCTTCTGTAATATCATCAAACCCTATAACAGACAAATCTGCTGGAACGTGGAGCCCGTTTTGCCACGCACAGTGTATCACTTTCAGAGCAATGTAATCCGTAGCACAAATAAGCGCAGTTGGGGGCTCTGGATGATGAGCTAGCTCATTTATAAACTGATATAGTTCATCTGAGTTATTCATATCTTCTTTTACAAACTTTGCGTTTGCTGACGGTACATACTGATGAAAAAGAGACAGACGGTGCTCGACTCCGCTTACAGCTTTTCCAACGAACCCGATATTCTTATGACCAAGGTCCGTTAAGTGAGCAACAGCTAATTGTATTCCCACCGCATCATCTACATGTACAATCGGCCAAAGTGCAGAAGAGCCGTCTCCTGTAAGAGAAACGTAGGGCGTTTGATATTCTTTTAATATGTCTACAAAAGGATTCTGAGCGGCTACATAATCTAATAAAATGACTCCATCAAACCAATGGTTCATCATAACATTTAATTGACGCTCAGCCGTTGTTTCTTGGTAATCCGTATGTCCAATAAGAACATCCATCCCTCGACTTTGGACTTGTTGCTGTACCTTTTTTAATAGTTCAATTAAAAACGGATCTTTTAAGTCTCTAATTAATATCCCGATAATCCCTGTTTTTTGGGCCCGCAGAGCTGCCGCAAATGGATTCGTCTGATACCCTAAATGAGCTGCTGCTTTTAGTACTTTTTGCTTGGTTTTTTCACTGATTTTAATTTTACCGTCTTTATTATTGAAAATTCTTGATACCGTAGCTAATGAAACACCCGCTTCTTTCGCTACTTCTGTAATCGTGACTTTTTTTCTCCCCATTCGTACCGACTCCTATTTCCTTTTAGTCTATCGACCAAGTAAACATTTTTCTTTATTATACTACTAGAAGTCGGAACCACCGAAACCTACCTTCCCTACTTTTCACTAAACAGCCACTTTAACACATCTTGAATTTTTTGATCCCAATATGCCCAGTCGTGACTTCCTTTTCCTTCTTCATATGTAAAACAAATAGGCTCTTGCTTACATCGCTCGGAAAAACGTTTATTTTCCTGATATAAAAAATCTTCTGTTCCACAGCATTGATAAATACGCGGAGTCACTTCTCCATAGCGCCGGCGATTTCCAAGCAGCCAGAACAGATCATCCTCAGGTCTAATAACAGGCGGCAGGCCAAAAATCAAAGGATAATCTAAGAACTGAACTTCTCCTCGCCCTCCAAGCCCTTCAACGTCCATCACTCCTGATAAACTGGCAGCTGCAGAAAATTGATATGGTTTGCGAAACGCCCATTTTAAAGCGCCGTACCCTCCCATAGAAAGACCAGCTACAAAATTATCTTCTCTTTTTTCCGATAACGGAAAGAATGATCTAGCCAATTGAGGAAGTTCTTCTGTTACAAACGTCCAATACTTCTTTCCATAAGCCATATCTCTATAAAAGCTACGATCTACATTTGGCATTACAACTGCAAGCCCTAATTCTGATGCGTAACGTTCAATCGAAGTTCTTCTCATCCATATCGTATGATCATCAGAAAGACCATGTAATAAATAGAGCGTAGGGTGTTTCTCACTTCTTGTATTGGTTTGTAAACCAATTTGAGATTTTGTTTGCTGCGGTATCAAAACGTTCATTGAAGTACTTATTTGCAATACTTCTGAAAAAAAATCACATTGTATAAATGCCATATTTCTTTTCCCCCCTACTTTTTCTTCCCTATTGATTGATAACAAAACGTACATAATTCATATAAAAGTTAAAAAATAATTTGATTATTTTCAATTTTTAGTTTAACATAAAAACATCTTTCATGAAAACGTTTTACGTATAACGTTTTTTTAATTAAAATAGTGAACGCGATTCAAAGGAGGAATTTATATGGGGATAGTAAAAGTAACTTCTGACGAGTGTACGGAGCAAAAAGGAAATCTATTTTTTGTTATTTTCATTTCATGTGCAGCTGCTTTTGGAGGGTTACTTTACGGCTATGACACAGCCGTCATTTCAGGGGCTATTAGGTTGATGGAAGTGCATTTTAATCTCAGTCCAACGATGGTAGGTTTTGTTGTATCTAGTTTGCTGCTCGGTGGTGCCGTTGGGGTACTTGCTTCAGGAAAACTGAGTGATCGATTCGGTAGAAAAACCATCTTACTTTTAGCAGCTTCTTTATTTATCGTATCCGCAATTATGCAAGCGCTATCTTCATCTATCTCTTTTGTGATTGTTTCTCGAATTATTGGGGGACTAGGCATTGGTATGGCTTCTGTTCTTTCTATTACCTATATTTCTGAAATAGCCCCTCCGCACATGCGCGGCCGCTTAGGCTCTCTTTATCAATTTGCTGTTGCCGTTGGAATTGTTTCTGTCTATTTTGTAAATGACTACATTTTATCTATTGGAGAAGACGCTTGGCAGAATTCCACAGGATGGCGCTACATTATCGGTGCTTCTGGCATTCCAGCTCTTTTATTTCTTCTTATTCTTTCTCCTGTTCCTGAAAGTCCAAGGTGGCTGGTAAAAGCAAACCGCACTTTAGAAGCTATGGACATTTTAATTAAAATCAATGGTACACGCATTGCACGCCAAGAGCTGTATCATATTGAGCAATCGTTAAAAGAAAATCAACCGGCTTCTCTTTCGCTTTTTAAAGAGGCAGGCCCTCGTAAAGCGTTGCTTATTGGTATTCTACTTGCAGCCTTTCAACAGCTTGTCGGAATCAATGCCATTATTTATTACGCCCCGCAAGTTTTTGAAGCAGCTGGAGCTAGAGGAGATTTATCACTCCTTGTTACGTCTATGATTGGTGTAGCTGCCTTTTTAGGCGTTCTTTGTTCCATGTGGCTTATCGACCGGATTGGCCGCAAAGCTTTATTACTTACTGGCACAGCTGGTATGGCCGTTACGCAGCTTCTCGTTTCTTTTGGATTTCATTCACAGGGTACTGAAGGCTTGACTACTAGTTTACTTATTGTTTTTTATTTATTTCTTTTTAATATTTCTATGGGACCCGTTGTATGGGTTGTGATTTCTGAAATTTTTCCTAATCATGCAAGAGGCTATGCAATGTCTATTTCCACCTTTTTCTTGTGGATAGCTAATTGGTTTGTGTCTCAGTTTTTTCCTATTCTTTGGAACAAAGCTGGAGGATCTTTTACCTTTTTATCTTTTATGATTATGTGTATCGCTTCGTTTTTGTTTATATGGAAGTGGGTGCCAGAAACAAAAGGAAAGTCACTTGAAGAAATTGAACATATATGGAAATAAAGGAGGATGTTAGGGCACTACTGAATGAAGCTAATCTAAAGACGAACAAATGTGATACATGAGCTAAACTGCTTGTGACACCGCAGGTAATTTCCGTGCAAGACTTCGCTTTCCGCGGGCGGCCGCTGAGCCTCCTCGTCGCTTGTACTCCTGCGGGGTCTCATCTGTTCCGCTTTTCCCGCAGGAGTCTTCGTCTCTCCCTCCGATCAACTGCTAGAAGAAGCTAAACAGATGAAACCTACGTTCACTCTAATAAAAAAACGAACCACTAATCAAAATTTTGATCAATGGTTCGTTTTTCACTTCGTCTAAAATACTTTTGGCTCAGCCTCTTCTTTTTATCGAATTTGTCCATTTCCGTAAATAATATATTTTAATGTTGTTAATTCTTTTAATCCCATTGGTCCGCGTGCATGAAGCTTTTGTGTACTAATCCCGATTTCTGCCCCGAAACCAAACTCTTCTCCGTCCGTAAACCTCGTCGAAGCATTCACATACACAGCAGCTGAATTAACGCGCTGTAAAAAACGCTGAGCATGAGCATAATTTGTTGTTACAATCGCTTCGGAGTGATGTGAACTATGAACATTAATATGGGAAATCGCTTCATCGATATCATCTACGATTTTAACCGCCATGATGAAATCCAGATATTCTTTCTTCCAATCCTCATCCCCTGCTGGAACAAGATCTGGAACGATTGTTAGCGCACGGCCATCACCGCGTACTTCTACACCTCTCTCTCGTAGCGCTTGAACAATAATCGGCAAAAATTCATAAGCCGCTCGTTCATGAATAATCAGCTTTTCGGCTGAGTTACACACCGCTGGACGAGATGTTTTTGCATTAATGACAATATTAGCCGCCATGTCACGGTCATATTCGTCATCAACATAAATGTGGCAGTTCCCGGTTCCCGTTTCAATAACAGGAACCGTTGCATTTTTTACCACCGCTTCAATTAAACCAGCACCGCCTCGAGGAATTAATACATCGATATATTCATTTAGTTTCATTAACTCCAGTGCTGTTTCTCTCGACGTATCTTCAATAAGCTGGACGCTATGCTCAGGCAATCCTGCACTTGCCGCAGCTTGAGATAATACAGAAACAATCGCTTGATTCGAATAAAATGCCTCACTGCCTCCGCGCAAAATAACCGCATTTCCTGCTTTTAAGCATAAGCCTGCTGCATCACATGTAACGTTTGGACGCGCTTCATAAATAATTCCTATGACACCAATAGGTACACGCTGCTGCCCAATTTGTAAGCCATTTGGCCGTTTGGCCATAGACAGTACTTCTCCTACTGGATCCGCAAGCGCAGCTACTTGGCGCAGGCCGTCTGCCATTCCATGAATCCGCTCTTCATTTAAAGATAGGCGATCTAACATCGCTTTTGACGTGCCTTTTTGAACCGCTTTTTCTACGTCTAATTCATTTGCTTTTAAAATCGCTTCTTGCTGACTCAATAAAGCAGCCGCCATTTTATAAAGCGCTTGCTGTTTTTGTTCGCTCGTTACATTTCCTAAGAAATAAGAGGCTTCTTGTGCCTGCTTTCCTTTAAGCTGCAATTCACTCATTTCATTACTCCTTCAGCTTGTTTTAAGAATAACGTTCCAATTTCTTGGCCTTCAATAATATCTCGCAAAATACTTGGCTCTTTACCATTTGCTAAGATTAAGCTCACGCCTGCACTTGTAGCTGTTTTAGCAGCGGTAAGCTTTGTGACCATTCCGCCTGTTCCAACGTCAGTTCCACTATCTCCAGCAAAATTCTCAAGCTCCGGCGTGATGCCATCTATTACTTTCATTAATTTAGAGTTAGGGTTTTTTGTGGGATCTGAATCAAAGAAACCGTCAATATCAGATAAAATAACGAGTAAATCTGCGTGAATCAAAACTGAAACAATGGCCGATAAATTATCGTTATCTCCAAAACGCACGATGTTTTCAATCTCATCGATTGCAACTGTATCGTTTTCATTCACAATAGGAATCACTTTGTCTTCAATTAATTTTTCAAACGTGTTCACAACGTTATTGCGCACATGTTCATCTTCGATTACATCTTTTGTTAACAGTACTTGACCAACAATGTGACTGTACTCACCAAAGAATTTACTGTAGATATGCATAAGCTCACATTGCCCGACAGAGGCTGCTGCTTGTTTTTCTCGAATAGAAGTTGGCTTTTCTTTTAACTTTAGTTTTTTTACTCCAACTTGAACGGCACCTGATGTAACAAGCACAACTTCTTTTCCTGCATTCATTAAATCAGATAAAACACGCGCTAGTTTTTCAATGCGTGCTAAGTTAATATCTCCATTATCATAAGTCAACGTAGAGGTCCCTACTTTGACTACAATACGCTTGCTATTTTGTAACTCTTGACGATGGTTCACTCTTTTCATCTCCCTAACTAAAAACACCTAAATGCGTACTAATTTTTTTAAAAATTATAGCAGAGATTATGCGAAAAGTCTTATAGTTTTTCAAAGGGAATTTGAACTTTCTAATTTTTAAAATAATTAAGGGAAAAACTGGTGATAAAAGCGCTTTCTTCTTTTATAATGAAAGTTGTAAGGGGAACACACAATTACATAACGTTGTGTAGTAGTACAAACATCAGACAACTAAGGGATAGGGGGATTTTTAATGAATGCGGTTACGATTGTTATTGGATCTATCTGTATTTTAATGATTGCGTATCGGCTTTATGGAACATTCATGGCTGTTAAGGTCTTGAAGCTAAACGATGCGCAACAAACGCCGGCACATGAGCTTGAAGATGGAAAAGATTATGTGCCAACCAACCGATGGGTAACATTTGGTCATCACTTTGCAGCTATTGCAGCTGCGGGTCCGCTTGTTGGACCTATTTTAGCGGCTCAGTTTGGCTATTTACCCGGACTGCTCTGGCTTTTAATCGGAGCTGTAATCGGAGGAGCCGTTCACGATGCAGTTGTGTTATTTGCATCTATGCGCCAAAAAGGCCAGTCGCTTTCAGAAGTGGCTAAAAAAGAGCTAGGACCCGTCGCTGGTTTTTGTACAGGTTTAGCTATGCTTTTTATCATTACCATCACAATGGCCGGTTTATCTATGGTCGTGTTACACGCACTTGAGAAAAATCCTTGGGGTACATTCGCTGTTGGAATTACGATTCCGATCGCAATGGGGGTAGGTATTTACCACAAAAAAACAGGTAATTTAAAAGCGGCTTCTACCGTCGGCTTCATTTTAATTTTAATTGCCGTATTTAGCGGTCCTTATATTCAAGGAACAGCTTTAGGAGATTTTTTAACGCTAGATATTAAAACACTTTCAATTATTCTTCCCGTTTATGCATTTTTCGCAGCGGCCTTGCCCGTTTGGCTGCTTTTAGCACCTCGAGATTACTTAAGCAGCTTTATGAAAATTGGTGTCTTTATCGCGCTGATTGTAGGCGTGTTTTTCGTAAATCCAGCAATTCCATTTCCTGCAGTTACTGAATTTATTCACGGAGGCGGCCCTATTTTAGCAGGACCTGTGTGGCCGTTCATTTCCATTACGATCGCCTGCGGTGCTATTTCTGGCTTCCATGCATTTGTTGGTTCAGGAACAACCCCTAAGATGCTTGATCGTTGGAGTGACATTAAAGTTGTAGGCTTCGGCGCGATGTTAGTCGAATGCTTAGTAGGAATTATGGCATTAATTGCAGCAACAGCTTTACATCCTGGAGACTATTTTGCAATTAACTCTACACCTGAAGTGTTCAAAACGCTTGGCATGAATGTAACAGCTCTTCCTCAGCTTAGCCAAGAGATTGGTCTAAACTTAGAAGGCCGCACAGGCGGCGCTGTTACACTGGCTGTAGGAATGACGTATATCTTCACGGAAATTCCTTGGTTCAGCCACCTGTCTTCTTATTTTTTCCAATTCGTCATTATGTTTGAAGCAGTGTTTATTTTAACTGCTATCGACGCTGGCACACGCGTTTCCCGCTATTTAATTCAAGACTTTTTCGGTGAGTTTTATAAACCTTTAAAGCGAGTAGACTGGCTTCCGGGGTCAATTTTTGCAAGTGCCCTAGCCTGTTTTATGTGGGGGTACTTATTGTTCTCAGGAGATATTGGCTCCGTTTGGGCGCTGTTCGGCGTATCGAATCAGTTAATGGCCTCTATTGGTTTAATTATTGGAGCAACCGTCATTCTTAGAATTGCAGATAAACGCTCCTATATGCTTACTTGCCTTATTCCACTAGCCTACCTTTACGTAACGGTTAACTATGCGGGTTATTGGATGGTTAAGAATGTGTATTTAAACGAAGCTGCGGCAGGTTACAGCATATTAAATGCGACTCTTTCGATCATCATGCTTATACTTGGTCTCATTATTATGATAGCCGCGATTCAAAAATGGACACAGCTTTGGCGCACGCCTCAGGCTGAGCTGGCAGCAAAAGCAAATTTATCACAAAATATATAAAACGAACACGCTTGCTTATATAAGCAAGCGTGTTTTTAATGTAGTAATAGCCGTTCAAAATAATTACACACCAGGCATTTTTATCATTAAACTAAATATACTATACAGAAAATTTTAAAAATAGTTCGTACATTCCACATGCGTATCCCCCACTGATTACATCTCAGAATACACAGGTTAAATTATAATAATTATAAATTAGTATTGATTTTTTATTTAAAAATGTTATCATTATTTCTAACATAACAAAATTCAAATAAGAGGTGGTTCTAAGATGACAACAAACAAGAATAACCTAACGACTAGTTGGGGAGCTCCGGTTGGAGATAATCAAAATTCAATGACCGCTGGTTCACGCGGTCCTACTTTAATTCAAGATGTTCACCTTTTAGAGAAATTAGCCCATTTTAACCGAGAGCGTGTTCCTGAACGTGTCGTGCACGCAAAAGGCGCCGGCGCCCATGGTTATTTTGAAGTGACAAACGATGTTTCAACCTATACAAAAGCAGCTTTCCTTTCTGAAGTAGGAAAACGAACACCTCTATTTGTTCGCTTTTCAACAGTAGCTGGTGAAAACGGCTCAGCAGATACCGTTCGCGACCCTCGCGGATTTGCTGTTAAATTTTATACAGAAGAAGGAAACTACGACTTAGTCGGAAATAATACACCTGTATTTTTCATCCGAGATGCGATTAAATTTCCCGATTTTATTCATACACAAAAACGCGATCCACGCACGCATTTAAAAAATCCGACGGCCGTGTGGGATTTCTGGTCCCTCTCTCCTGAATCTTTGCATCAAGTTTCTATTTTGATGTCTGACCGAGGTATCCCGGCAACGTTACGCCATATGCATGGATTCGGCAGCCATACATTTAAGTGGGTTAACGCCGAAGGAGATGGCGTTTGGGTGAAGTATCACTTTAAAACAGAGCAAGGCGTGAAAAATCTGGCTCCAGACGTAGCCGCCAAGATAGCTGGTGAAAATCCAGATTATCATACCGAAGATTTATTTAATGCCATTGAAAAAGGCGATTTGCCTTCATGGAAGCTGTACGTTCAAATTATGCCGTTAGAAGATGCTGATACGTATCGCTTCGACCCGTTCGATGTAACAAAGGTATGGTCACAAAAAGACTATCCACTAATTGAAGTAGGTCGCATGGTATTAGATCGCAATCCGGAAAATTATTTTGCAGAAGTGGAGCAAGCTACATTCTCACCTGGAACGCTTGTGCCGGGAATTGACGTATCACCTGACAAAATGCTGCAAGGTCGACTATTCGCATACAGCGACGCCCATCGCTACCGCGTCGGCGCTAATCATCAAGCGCTACCGATCAATCGTCCCCGCAGCGAAATAAATAACTATCAACGTGACGGTCAAATGCGCTTTGACGATAACGGCGGCCGTTCTGTTTACTATGAGCCAAACAGCTTTAGCGGCCCGACAGAATCTCATGAAAACAAACAAGCGGCATACCCTGTTTCAGGCGTTGCTGATAGTGTTGCATATGATCACAACGATCATTACACACAAGCAGGTGATTTATACCGCCTTCTAAGCGAAGACGAGCGTACACGCTTAGTTACAAACATCGTTGAAGCTATGAAGCCTGTAGAAAAAGAAGAGATTAAACTGCGCCAAATTCAACACTTCTACAAAGCGGATCCAGAGTATGGAAAACGCATTGCAGATGGTTTAGGATTGTCTGTTCCACAGCAAGTAAAATAAATTTATCAGTTTTCTAAATGAAAAAATAAAGAGATTTTTCTCATTATAGATTCTCGTTTATTCTCAATTAGTTTAATATTTTATCATTAAATAAGTATCCGTATTTTATGGATACTTATTTAAATTCCTGTAAAAAGAGGAAGGGATGAAGAAATGATTGGACAAGAAATAAGATGTAATCAGTGTCATAGAGAAATAAAAGTACTAAAGCACAGTACGCTTTGCGGTTGCGGAATAAAATTAAGAACGTTAAAAAAAGAGAAGCAACCAGCATAATGAGGTTGCTTCTTTTTTTACTAGATATGCTGTTTATATTCACTCACATTAAAGAGTAATTGTTATTTTAAATAAATCTCCGTCAATTTCAATATTCAGTTCTCCTCTGTGCAAATCAATAATTGATTTAGCAATAGCTAAGGAGCCATCGGTTTGTCTTGAAGTGTCACCTCTTTTAAATCGTTCAAACAGCTTATTGTTTACAACTAAAACCACATATTCGTCCATTGCTTTCTCAGTCTCCTTTCAAAAGTATGTCATGGGTCATTTCGTCTATGGGTTTTATTGTAAACTGCATTTTTTAAGAAAAAAGCAGAGAAAATTTTAAGATTTTCTTAAGCGACATATATTGAAAAAGGTTTAAGGAATAGGGATAACAGGAACGTTAAAAGAAAAAATATAATCAATTCCTCATTTGATTCTAAAGAACTATCCGTGAGCGATTATATCTTTTTATTTAAAAGGAGGATGATTTAACTTGGAACGGAATCATACAATTATGCAATTTTTCGAATGGCATGTGCCAGCTGATGGTGAGCATTGGAAACGCCTCAAAGAGCTCGCTCCTCAACTAAAAGAACAAGGAATTGATTCCGTGTGGATTCCCCCGGTTACAAAAGGTGTTTCATCAGAGGATAATGGCTACGGCGTTTACGACTTATACGATCTTGGCGAATTTGATCAAAAAGGAACCGTTCGTACAAAGTATGGAACCAAACAAGAGCTGCATGAAGCGATTGATGCCTGTCATAATCATGGAATTAATGTCTATGTGGATGTTGTAATGAACCATAAAGCCGCAGCAGATGAAAAAGAAACGTTCCACGTCATTGAAGTGGACCCCATGAACCGAACAGAAGAAATTTCTGAACCTTTTGAAATTGAAGGATGGACAAAGTTTACATTTGAAGGGCGCGGCGATCAATATTCTTCTTTCAAATGGAACTTTAATCATTTTAACGGCACTGATTACGATGATAAAAATGGAAAAGAAGGCGTTTTTCGTATTGCCGGAGAAAACAAAAGCTGGAACGAAAATGTGGATCAAGAGTTTGGCAACTACGATTATTTAATGTTTGCGAATATTGATTACGATCATCCTGAAGTTCGAGAAGAAATGATCAAATGGGGAAAATGGTTAGCAGACACTCTGCAGTGCGACGGTTATCGATTAGACGCCATTAAACATATTAACCACGATTTTATTAAAGAGTTTGCCCACGAATTGTCCTCTTCTCAAGAAAAGCCCTTTTATTTTGTGGGAGAGTTTTGGAATCCAGAGTTAACAGCCTGTCAGGAATTCCTAGACGTGATTGATTATCAAATCGATTTGTTTGACGTATCGCTGCACTATAAACTGCATGAAGCCTCTCAGCAGGGAAGAGATTTTGATTTAACCACGATTTTTGATGATACATTGGTTAAGACTCATCCGTTGAATGTTGTCACATTTGTAGATAACCATGACTCTCAGCCAAATGAATCTTTAGAATCTTGGGTAGAAGATTGGTTCAAACAAAGTGCTTACGCTCTAATTTTACTTCGTGAAGACGGCTATCCTTGTGTGTTTTACGGAGACTATTTTGGGATAGGCGGAGAGCACCCAATTGAGGGAAAAGAAAAAGATATTTCCGCTCTCTTGCATGTGCGGTATGACAAAGCATACGGCCAGCAAGACGATTATTTTGATCACCCGAATACCATTGGATGGGTAAGGCATGGTGTAGAGGAATTTGAGAAGTCTGGATGCGCTGTGGTGATGTCAAACGGCGAAGATGGCGAAAAGAGAATGTTCGTCGGCGAACACCGAAGTGGACAAACGTGGATCGACTTCACAAATAACCGAGAAGACCAAGTTGTGATTGAAGAAGACGGCTACGGACACTTTCCTGTAAATGGCGGCTCTGTATCCGTTTGGGCTGAAGCATAAAAAAACAGTGGCCTGCGCCACTGTTTTTTACCATAGACCTATCAGTTTCCACCACAAGCCGCCAATTCCAATCCAAATGATAATATGAATAATTGAAATTAAAAAGCCGAGCGACCACCATTTTTGCTGCGTTACATATCCACTACCGAAGAACACCGGTGCCGGTCCACTGCCGTAGTGAGTTAAACAGCCAAATAAATTGCTGAAGAACGCTAAAATTAATGCTGACAGTAACGGAGGCGCACCAGCGGCCACGATGACAGATAAAAATGCTGCGTACATAGCGCTGACGTGAGCCGTATTACTGGCAAAAAAGTAGTGAGAATAAAAATACGCAATAGCTAGTACAATTAACGCCGTCATCCAAGACATATGACTAACAGTGCCTTTCATCAGATCACTGAACCAAGGAATCATGCCTAGATCATTTAAGAAAGTTGCCATCATAACCAAAACAGCAAACCAGACTAATGTATCCCATGCTCCCTGTTCTTTTTTGATGTCCGACCAGCTTAATACTTGTGTTAAAAGCAGCGTACATAGACCAATAAAAGCAGTTGTTGTTGCATTAATATTTAAATTAGCTCCAAAAATCCAAAGCACAAGAAGAAGTAAAAATACGCCAATCATGTACCATTCTTCCTTCTTTAGTGGCCCCATTTCATTTAATTTTTTCACTGCAATTTCAGATGCTTCCGGTGTTTCTTTTAATTCTGGGGGATACAGCTTATAAATAACAAGCGGAATCACAATTAAACTAATAATTCCAGGTACAATTGCAGCCGCTGCCCAGCCAACCCATGAAATAGTCTTGCCTGTAATTTGTTCCGTCATTTTAACAGCAAGAGGATTGGCCGCCATTGCGGTTACGAACATAGCGGATGTAATCATATCTCCTTGAAACGATACTTTTGTTAAGAAAGCACCGACTCTGCGCTCCGTACCGTCTCCAGTTCTCGATCCGTATGTTTCAGATAAAGAACGAATGATTGGAAGAATAATTCCTCCAGCTCGTGCTGTATTAGACGGCATTGCAGGTGATAAAAGTAAATCACTTACGATAAGAGAATACGATAGTCCCAACGTCTTTTTACCGAACAAACGAACAAAGATATAGGCAACCCTTGTTCCTAGACCAGTCTTAATAAAGCCTCTAGAAATAAAGAATGCAATAACAATTAACCAAATCGTCGTATTTTGAAAACCGCTGAGCGATTGTTCAAGTGTTAATGTATTAGTTAATACAATAATGGTTAAAGATAAAATAGCTACACTGCCTAATGGCAATGGTTTAATGATAAGCCCTACGATAGTAGCCACAAAAATAGCGAATAAGTGCCAAGCCTTTACATCAAGTCCGGACGGAGGTGTAATAAACCATAAAATAAGTCCGATTGCCAGACAAATTAATAAAGGAATAAATTTCACTTCGCCGGCAGGCTTTTTTGTTATTTCAGCCATAATCTTTCTCCTTTCATGTTTTTAAATAATAGTAGTAGTATGCTCTTTCCACTTCGTACCCAATCTTATCCCATTCAAAATAAAACAATTGTAAAAATACGTTTCTTAAGGATGATATTGTAAAATTGTGAAGTGTTGAGCATAATTCCTTTATTATTTTATCATACATATTGACAATATTTATCTTTCACCTTCATTTTATTCCCTTCAAAATAGCTTGTAAGCGTTATTTCATCACAATAAATAAGCTGCATGAGTTCATCATGCAGCCTTGCATTTAGCGATTTACTTTTTGAATAAACACGACTTTGAGATAATCACCTGACTTAAATTCTTTTATTGTTTTAAAATCAGCTGGAAGAGAGAACTGCTCCATCATTTTGTAGCGTTCCCCTTTTTCATCAAAAGCTTTTTCAATAAACGAATGAAATTTTTTCATATCAAAATTACTTGCATTCGTAGATGCTACAATGACACCATTTGGCTTTGTAAGAGCAATGGCTTCTTTTAATAAATCTTTGTAGTCTTTTGCCGCACTAAACGTATGCTTTTTCGATTTAGCAAAGCTCGGCGGATCTAGCACCACAAGATCAAACGTCATGTTCTTCTTAACCGCATATTTAAAATACTTAAAAACATCTTCTACAATAATGTCCTGTGCCTCATGATCAATTCCATTTACACTAAATTGCTCAATTGTTTTTGCCAAGCTGCGATTGGCTAAGTCGACACTTGTTGTTTTCGCAGCTCCTCCAAGAGCGGCCGCCACTGAAAATGCGCCTGTATATGAGAACATATTTAAGACGGTCTTTCCCTTTGCATATTTATCTCGAATCGTTTTACGGACGTCTCGCTGATCTAAAAAGACCCCAACCATCGCTCCGTCATTTAAATAAACAGCAAAACGAATACCATTTTCTTTTACAATTAAAGGGAATTCACCTTTATTTCCTGTGACAAAATCATCTTCTTCAATATACTGCCCTTTTACGTTGAAACGTTTTTTCTGGTATAGCCCTTTAAAGTTAGGCGCAGACTTTAAAGCTTCAATAACGGATTCTTTAAATTGATAAATTCCTTCACTATACCAACTCGTGACGTAATATCCGTCATAATAATCAATGATTAAGCCGCCAATTCCGTCACCTTCACTATTAAATACACGAAAAGCAGTTGTATCTTCAGACGCATAAAAATCGTGACGAGAGGCAATCGCTTGCTGAATTTTCCGTGCAAAAAACGCCGCGTCAATTTGTTCACTTTTCTTCTTCGTCAGAATCCAGCCGTAGCCTTTGTTTTGCTTTCCATAATAGCCTTTGGCTAAAAATTGATTCTTCGGAGTGACTAAGTTAATAATAACGCCTTCTTCTTGCAGTTTATGACCATCAACAAGCGCATCTTTTTCAATGAGTGGATAACCTTTGTTCACTTTTTTAATAAAAGCTTCTTTGGCTATAACTTGTACTTCTTTTCTCATGTATACACCCTATCTATTTAATTTAGTTCATTCTAGTTTTATCCATTTTATAAGAATAATCTACATTTATCTTAACATAGATAACCGTTGATGTTTCCAGTTACAAAATAGAAAAGCAGAGGGTGCTTTGAAGCATCCTCTGCTTGATATGAATGAAAAATGAAATGTATATTTTAAGATAAAAAGTTATGAACACTCTTGTCCCGTATAAGCATCGAACTTAAGCGTCTGCTGCTTGCTTCCGCTCACTATCGTTACTACGTATACAGTTATTGAGTTTTCCGTTGTAAGCTCAATATGCTCTACTTTTCCTTCTTGATGTTTTAAAGCAAGAACTTTTACAGCGTTCTCCGTTAACGGCTGAAGCTTATCTTGTTTTACATATGTGATTTTACCCGAAACCGCATCGATTCTGACTGTGTATTCCGTATTGCCTTTGATTACTTTCACTGTGAAAATTGCTGTGTTTTGATCATATTCTACCATTTTCACCTTACCTGCATATGTAGCCAATGCAAGATCTTTTGCATCTTGTCTCGTTAATAGCTTTACTTCTTGCTGAGAAGTATTAACTACTGTTCCAGTGAAAGCATCTAACGTTACGGTATATTGAGTGCCATCTTTAAGAATCACTGCGATATACTGACTAGTGGCTTCTTTAAACTCTAGACTATATACGTAACCACTATACTGTTTGACAGCTGCTTCTTTTATTTTTTGCTCTGGCATTAGCTGCAGCTCTTTTTTATTTTCATGAATGACTTTCCCCGTTAGACCATCCATGGTTAGCGTATATTCTACTTTGCCATCTACTACAATAACAT
This sequence comes from Priestia aryabhattai B8W22, assembly GCF_000956595.1. Lineage (GTDB taxonomy): Bacteria > Bacillota > Bacilli > Bacillales > Bacillaceae_H > Priestia > Priestia aryabhattai. The sequence goes on from NZ_JYOO01000024.1 coordinate 56,698, forward strand.
TATATTCAAGCATTTCTTTGTTAAATATAATAGATTGAATGGCTCCTTTATAGTTCTTAGAAACAGATTCTTTCACTTGATTTTGTGTCCATAGCTTCACTTCTTGCTTCTTTACTACTTTTCCAGTGCTCGCACTTACTTCTACGATTCTTTGCTCCAGGTTATTCGTTACAATGGTAATTACATACACACTTGATTCCTGCTTAAATTCCGTAGATGTGACCGTCCCGTCGCAATCTTGCAAAGCAATACCTTTCGCCTGAGCTTGCGAGATACTCACATGTTCAGTTGTCTCTGCTTTCGCTGTCTTCATTTCTGCAGCGTGACTCGTTGTAATAGAGCTAAATGCAATTGCAGTTCCTAAAGCAGATGTAGACAATACTTTTGCCCATTTAATCATCTTTAAATTTCCTCCTCTTTCACCATTAGACTTTCCGTCCAATTTATGGTGTTTTATCTAGTACGCCGTTCATTATGCAAAAGATTTCTGAGAATAAGACGAATAGAAGCTTAAAGTTAGCTGAAGATATAAGAATAGCTACTATTTTTCAGCTGGCTTTCAGCTATTATTCAGTGCTGTTTCAGATAAAAAAGCATAATAGAAAGTAGAGGAGCAAAGGAGTTTTCACCATGATGGATCAACTAAAAGGAATTAAAGTCTTGCTTATAGATGACGAACCAACTATTTTACAGTTTTTATCTTTAGGTTTAACGAATGAAGGATTTGATATCAAAGCTGCCCAAGACGGAATTGAAGGAATTAATATAGCCAAAGAATTCAAGCCTCATATCGCTATTGTAGATGTTATGCTTCCGGGAATGGATGGATTTGAAGTATGCCGCTTGTTGAAGAAAATGGGGAATATCGCTGTCATCATGCTAACAGCAAAAGATCAAGTAGACGATCGAGTAAAGGGGCTGACCATCGGAGCAGATGATTATATGGTTAAACCTTTTAGTTTTGAAGAACTTCTTGCGCGCATTCAAGCTAGAATCCGCAATCAATTTCCAAACTTATTAGACGAAGTATCAATCGGTCCATTTAAAATTGATGACCGCCGCAAAGAAATTAAATACCTTAATCACATACTTGATTTATCCCCTACTGAATATGCACTCTTAAAATTCTTGGTTATTAATCACGGTCTCGTACTAAGTAAATCCACCATTTTAGATCGAGTGTGGGGGTATGATTTTGGAGGAGAAGAAAACATTGTAGAAGTATACATTCGATCACTGAGAGAAAAATTACAGGACCATAGCCGAACCGTTATTCGAACGCTTCGCGGTGTAGGGTATCGGATTGATATTTCATGAAGTACAAACGGTTCTTTCCACTGAACTCTCTTCGCCTTCAGCTCTTATTCAGAAGTTTGCTTGTTATTTTGAGTTTACTGATACTGATAGGCTTGTTTCAATACGTGTTCATGAAGCAATTTATCTACACAAACAAAATTAGAAGCATCGAGGATCAAATTCACTTGATTCCTGATGATGTCTGGAAGCATGATATTGAAACAAGCCAGAATGTAAAAAAATCAAGACCAATGGTTTATTTCCCGGGTGTTAATATTACCTTTATTAATCAAAAGATTACCTTTCTAAGGTTGGCTAAGGATCCACATCACTCATACTTTCCTAGGCTTTCCGCATCTACATACAAACAAGTAATGAAAAACATCAACCAGCCGGAAAACACGATGAGCATCGTCAAAAAAATCGATGGTCATCAAGAGCAAGTTATTGTTTTAAAACCCATTGTCTTTGATGGAGAAATACAGGGCGTTATCCAAATCAATACTCCAACAGAATCACTGAGAGATTTGTTAATCAGACAAATGATGATCTTTTTAATGCTTTCACTTACTGCAATGACCATTGCTTTTTTTGTTTTTTCTTCTGTTTTAAAACGGACGTTAATCCCTTTATTTACTACTACTAAAAAAGTGGAGCATATAAATGCCGGAAGCTTACATGACCGCTTACCCGTTAATCAAGGGCAAATTGAAATGGACCGTCTTTCTCTTTCTATTAACGAAATGCTTGAGCGTCTTGAAAAAGCATTTAAAGCTGAAACAGAGGCCAAAGAACAAATGCGACGTTTTGTTGCGGACGCTTCTCATGAACTGCGAACGCCGCTTACATCCATTCATGGCTTTTTAGAAGTTTTACTAAGAGGGGCTAGCAGTAATCCTGAACAGTTAAACGACGCATTAAAAAGTATGTATGGGGAGTCTAAAAGGTTGCGCAAACTGATTCAGGATCTTCTGCTTCTTGCTCAGCTTGATCAACTTCCCCCGTTTCAAAAAGAGTGCTGTTTTGTAGATGAATTAATTTTAGATATGAAACCTCAATTAATGCTATTGGCTGGGAACAGAAACGTTTTATTCGACTTCCCAAGCCGTTTACCATCAGAAATTAACAAAGATCAATTTAAACAAGTTATTTTAAACTTATTTTCCAATGCGGTACAGCATACGAACCCAAATACAGGAGTTATTCAAGTGATAGGGAAAACAAATGAGAAAGAACTTTCATTAACAATACTAGATAACGGTCATGGCATTCCTCAAGAGCACCTTCCTCATTTATTTGAACGATTTTACAAAGCTGATGCTTCACGCTCTCGAGCATATGGAGGAGCGGGCTTAGGCTTGGCCATCAGCGCATCTATTATAGAGCTGCACGGGGGAAAAATACGTGTAGAAAGCAAATTGAATGCAGGAACTGCTTTTCAAATCGTATTGCCCTTGACGTAAAAAAGACGATTGCCGTGAAGCAATCGTCTTTTTTATCAAATCAGCATACTTTTCCTGTTTGAGGGCTGATTTTTACAGTATGTTTTATATTGTCTGTTCCTTTGATCACAAACGTGTACGCTTGTTCACTGAATGAAACAGATTGAACCGTTCCTTTGTGCTGTTGAAGAGCAGCTTGTTTAGCTTGTTCTTGCGTAAACTTTACCGCTTCGACTTTGATTACTTTGCCTGTTTCAGCGTTTATTTTCACATGGTGATCTTTGTTATCTTTTCCGTGAATTAAAAATGTGTATACATCATTTGCGTATGAACTAGACTGAATCGTTCCGCTGCAATTTTTTAATGCGATCGTTTGAACCTGTGCTTTTGTAAATGCAGCGCTTTGAATTTGAATCACTTTTCCACTTTTTGCGTTCACTTTCACGTGATGATCGCGGCTATCTTTCCCATGAATTAAGAACGTATACACTCCATCATTGAAGCCTACTGACTTAACTGTTCCTCCACAGTTTTTCAACGCTACTGCTTGTGCCTCACTTCGAGAAAAAGATAGTTTTTCAACCTTTACCACTTTTCCGCTGTGTGCATTTACTTTTACGTGGTGATCTTGATTATCTTGTCCGTGAATTAAAAACGTATAGGCATTATTTTCAAAAGAAACCGATTGAACCGTTCCTCCGCAGTTCTTTAAGGCAATTGCTTTTGCTTGAGCTTGTGTATATGTTGCCGCTTCGGTATGAGCCGACGCTTTTGTTGAAGTAATGTGCTGGCCGTCTGAAGCAAATGCACTTGTCATTGATCCAAGAGCGATAGCTGTTCCAATTGTGGCACCTCCCACGGCTTTTGCTACTACTGCTTTTCCTGCTAATACTTTTCCAATCATGATTATACCTCCGCGTAATTTTCAATGTATTTACAGCTCAAGCTAAAGGTTTTAGCAGCGGTCATTTATCAAAATAGCGCCATTGGAGTAACGTTTTTTTCTGCTAAAATACCTTTCACTGTTGCTGTACGAGCCAAAGCGCTTCTTGTCCTCTTTAGCTATGTGTTTATTGTAAGAGCGGAACATGAATTCACTATGAAGCCCAGCTGAATACTATCTGAATAAATTCTGAAAGATAGCTGAATAACTTCTAGTTAAACTTGTCATCTAAATGTTCAACGTTCTTAACAACAGCTCAACAAATCCAGCGCTTCTCTTTATATTTCCTCAACAATCAAATGATTTAATAAGTATATGAATACGATTTGGAGGTTATCAACCATGAAAAAACGAGTATCCCTTGGACTATCTCTCACTCTCTTAGCTTCTAGCGCCGCTTCTGCTTTTGCAGCAGAGCATCATCCAGTTCAACATCCGAAACAAATAAAAAGCGTCGAGTTTCAGCCAATGAAAGCACCTACGACGATTGAAAATATGATTAAAACGTATACAGAAGCCTCTGTAAAAGTAACGTATAAAGATGGAAGTGTGGAAGAAACACCGCTTAACTATAACCAGCTCTTTCTTTCAAAAGATAAAATTGTCGATAATAAAGGGGAATTAATCGCCGCTGGTACACCAATCGATGCAAACGGCGATCCAATTATTGACCGAAGCGTTCCTGATCAGCCATCACCATACGTATCGGACGCACCGGATTCAAACAGCTTTATCACCATCAACGGTAAGTCTTATATTATTTCACATTATGAATATGAATCTGTTAATAATGCTGGAAAAGAGATTTCCGGTCTTCCTGCTTCCATGACGCTTACACAAGTTGATCGAGATGATAAAACAGGAAAACTAACTGTCAACCATGCTAAAAAAATTGATTTTTCAAATGTAAATGGTTTGTGGACACCATGTAATGGTTCGACAACCGATTGGGGGACTCACCTCGGTTCAGAAGAGTACGAGCCAGATGCACGCGCTTTTGAAGACCCTTCATCTAGCTCTTATAAAGACGTCACAAACTTCGCCAAACTTTATTTCGGTGACACGTCAAAAGCAAATCCTTACTACTACGGCTGGATTCCAGAAATTTCAGTGGATGAAAGCGGCCATGCGTCCGTCGTAAAACATTACAGCACAGGTCGTTTTTCACACGAAATGATGCAGGTACTTCCAGATAATAAAACCGCTCTTTTTGGAGACGATGGGTCTAATACTATGATGTTTATGTATGTAGCAGATAAGGAAAAAGACTTCTCAGCAGGAACGCTTTATGCTGCAAAGTTTAAACAAACGAGCACAAAAAATGGAGGTAAAGGCGACCTTCAGTGGATCAAGCTTGGCCATGCAACAGACAATGAAGTGAAAGCAATTATTGACAAAAGCACAAAATTTAGTGATATTTTTGAAACAGCTGATCAGCCTACAAAAGGATTTAAAGCAGTCAAAACCGCCGCAAGTAAAAAAGTTGAATATTTAAAAGTAAAGCCTGGCATGGAAAAAGCAGCTGCCTTTTTAGAATCACGCAGATACGGTGCGATTTTAGGTGCCACGTCTGAATTTAACAAAATGGAAGGACTAACGGTTAACAAAAAAGATAAAAAAGCGTATATGGCTATTTCTTACCAAAATAGTGCTATGCTAAAAGAGCCTGGTGCGGTACAAGATGATATTCAGCTTCCAAAATTAGAGTCTGGTGTGACCTACCAGCTGAACTTAGGCTCGCATCAAAAAGACCAAGCAAAAGGCAAGATTAACAGCGGCTACGTTCCTGCAAGTATGGAAGGACTGCTGATTGGACAAGACCTAGAAAAAGCAGATGCCTATGGCAATACAGCGGATCCAAATAAAATTGCCAACCCTGATAACCTTACTTATTCAAACGACTTAAATACACTGTTTATCGGAGAAGACAGCTCACTGCATACAAACAACTTCGTATGGGCTTATAATGTGAAAACAAAAAAACTATCACGCATTCTTTCAGTTCCAGTGGGAGCAGAAGCAACAGGACTTCGTGCAGTAGAAAACATTAAAAACTCTCGCTACGTACTAAGCAACTATCAGCACCCAGGCGAGGACATCAGTGACAAAAATATTACCGCTGTTGATAAAGAAGAGTTAGCTAACGCAATGAAAGAAAGCATTGGCATTCAAGAAACAGGTGGTGTCGGATACATTTCTGGACTGCCTTCTAAGGACGGGGCTCCTTACAAAAAGCATTAATACGTAATGAAGCCACGTCTGTTGTGCAGTGACAGACGTGGTTTTTATATAGTAGAAGTTATTGATAAAACCGCTTATCGCAACCATAATTATGGTGAATACTTTATAATATCCTTAAAGAAAGTGCCTAGCCCCAAACGCGTTAGCATATTTATTGGTAAGTATCCGGTATATCCCTTCAGGCTCGCTTATCCCCCACTAATACTAGATATAGAATTCGTTTCAATAAGTATTTCCAGCCAAACAAAATGTCTCGTTCCCTTGCACTTTTCGTTCCATACCATTAAAGTATATATTGGTTGAAGTTTATACTAGCATTCAACCTTATAAAAGAAATTACACTTTTTAATTTTGGGAATATGTTTTCCCTAAAAGAAAGGGTTTAGATATAAGATGAAAGATAATTTTTGGCATGAGTTGCCGCGTCCGTTTTTTATTTTGGCACCGATGGAAGCTGTGACGGATGTCGTTTTTCGCCATGTTGTGACTGAAGCAGCACGACCTGACGTATTTTTTACAGAGTTTACAAACACGGAAAGCTACTGCCATCCGAAAGGAAAAGATAGCGTAAAAGGACGTTTGACGTTTACAGATGATGAACAGCCAATCGTTGCGCATATTTGGGGAGATAAACCTGAATACTTCCGTCAAATGAGTATTGGCATGGCCGAAATGGGCTTTCGCGGCATTGATATTAATATGGGCTGCCCTGTACAGAACGTTGCAGGAAACGGAAAAGGTTCTGGTTTGATTCGCCGTCCAGATACTGCGGCTGAGATTATCCAGGCAGCCAAAGCTGGAGGGCTTCCAGTAAGCGTAAAGACTCGTCTTGGCTATACTCAAGTTGACGAGTGGTATGAATGGCTGAAGCACATTCTCGAACAGGATATCGTGAACCTTTCTATTCACCTTCGTACGAAAAAAGAAATGAGCGATGTTGACGCGCACTGGGAGTTAATTCCGGAGATCAAGAAGCTTCGTGACGAAATTGCGCCTCATACGCTACTAACAATTAACGGTGATATTCCTGACCGCCAAAAAGGTCTTGAGCTTGCGGAGAAGTACGGCGTTGATGGAATCATGATTGGACGCGGAATTTTCCATAATCCGTTTGCGTTTGAAAAAGAAAAGAAAGAGCACACAAGCGAAGAGCTATTAGAACTTCTTCGCCTGCAGCTAGACCTTCATGACAAATATTCTGAAGAACTAGAGCCGCGCCCTTTCAAACCGCTTCGACGCTTTTTCAAAATTTACGTTCGTGGGTTCCGCGGTGCAAGTGAATTAAGAAATCTCCTGATGAGCACGGAAACGACTGATGAAGTGCGTGCGTTACTTGATGAGTTTAAAGACAGAGCTGGAGTGAAAGAAGACGAAGGTTTTTCTGTTTCTTAAATAAGAGCTCGTTTGCTCAAACTCAATTGTTCTTTTTATAGAGGTGTGCTATTTATCCACATATGATAAAAGCAGAGGCAGAAGGTTTCACATTTCCTTCTGCCTCTGCTTTTAATGAAAAAATATCCACACGTTCTATTTATGATACGGTTCATTTCGAATAATACGAAAAGCTCGGTAAATCTGTTCTACTAATACTAGGCGCATAAGCTGATGAGGAAAGGTCATTTTTGAAAAAGAAAGAGCTGCATTTGAACGTTTCATTACTTCGCTGCTTAAGCCAAGCGATCCGCCAATGATAAACGCTACTTTACTTTTTCCGTAAGTAGCTAATGAATCGATTTCTTTTGCCAGTTCCTCGGAAGATTTTTGTTTTCCGTTGATAGCTAATGCGATCACGTGAGTATCATCTGAGATTTTCGCTAAGATGCGCTCTCCTTCTTTTTGTTTCACCTGTTCCATTTCAGATTCACTTAAGTTTTCGGGCGCTTTTTCATCTGCAAGCTCAATAATTTCTACTTTTGCATAGCTTGATAAACGCTTTAAATATTCTTCAATGCCTTGTTTTAAGTATTTTTCTTTTAACTTCCCAATGGTTATAATAGAGATATTCACAGGCTGTTCTCCTCTCCTTTATCTCTTATCCACAGATATTATCCACATATCCACATGTTATATCCACATTTTGTATAAGAATATTAGTTCCCTACTACATATACAGCTTCATTGTCACAATATTCGCAGCCTTTTTTGTCAGTTGAGTTTTCTATTTTTTCAAAAACCGGTGCTAGCTCAATCTCATCTACCATTACATCCAGCGCTAGTTCTGTGTGTTCTAAACAGCAATATATCTTCATGTATTTATCTTCCTTTCTCTATTCTTTTCATTAAAAAACCACAGGAGTTTATCCCCTGTGGATAACTTTTCTTTTACTTCATTTGACGCGTTAATTTTACTTCTGTGGATTTCTTTTTGCCATCACGATAGAACGTTACATTCATTTTATCGCCAATTTCTTTTTCAATGTAGAGGTGTTTGCGAAGTGTCGCAATATCCCTTACTTTGCTGTGATCTAGCTCAACAATCACATCATATTCCTTCAACCCAGCTTTAGCGGCTGGCGAACCTGGTTCGACTTTTAGAACAGCGACTCCGTTTACTACATCATGCGGTAACTTAAGAGTTTCTTTTAAATGATACCCTGATACCTCACTTAATGATAGTGTACTAACTCCAAGATACGGACGTCTGACTTCTCCATATCGTTCTAAGTCATTAATAATGGGCCTAGCCATGTTAATTGGGATCGCAAGACCAATGCCTTCTACTGCTTCTTGGGCAATTTTCATGGAATTAATGCCTATTAATTCACCATCAATGTTAACAAGAGCACCCCCGCTATTACCAGGGTTAATGGCTGCATCTGTTTGAATGACTTCTGATTGCCAATCAGGATTTCCATCGCCATTCAAATCTTGAGGAATGACACGATTAACTCCTGAGACAACTCCTTGTGTAACGGATCCAGAAAATTGAAGGCCTAGCGGGTTTCCGATAGCAATCACTGGTTCACCAGCTTTAAGCTTATCAGAATTTCCGAAGGTAGCCACTTTTGTCACGTGACCTGCATCAATTTCAAGAACTGCTAAGTCCATTAAATCATCACTGCCAAGAATTTTAGCTGATACCCTTGTACCGTTACTGAAGCTCACTTCAATTTCGTTAGCGCCTTTAATGACATGATAGTTTGTCACAATATAAGCTTTATTGCCCTGCTTTTTGTAAATAACACCTGAGCCCGTCCCAGCATCAGTTCGTTCATCATTCCAAAAGCTTTCAGAGTTCTGAATGTTTACAACTCCTACAACTGCTGCATTGGCTTCAGAAACAGCTTTTGTGACGGCCGTAGTGACGTCAAGAGATACTGACTTTTGAATGGTAGATCCTGTTTGTTCATCTCTATTTTCATCCGTCATCCATCCATCTGGCAAAATCCCGTTCCTCACCAAGGCTGGCATAAGAAGCAGTACAATAAGTGCACCTATAATAGCTCCAATGAGAGCAGAAGCGAAATATCCTCTGCGGCGTTTAGGCGGCCGACTATTCGGCTCTTGGCCTTCATCATAATGTTCCACACTATCACCGAACCCTTCATTTATCATCGTGAATGTCTGCATTCACGTACTAAATGAAGTTATTTTTCGCTTCCTTTCTAGAGACTATACATAAACAATATCAGTTGGTCTTTTTGGATCAGTATCACATAGGAGAATATTGTCCTCTACATTGATGTCTTTTTGTTGTAACACTTGTGCAACCGACATGCGGGCAATTTCCTTCATGTTATTGTCTTGACTCAAATGCGCCAAGTAAATGCGTTTGGTTTGATCTCCAATCACATCTGCCATTGCAAGCGCCGCGTCTTCATTTGATACGTGTCCCACGTCGCTTAGAATTCGTCTTTTAATGCTCCAAGGGTAGCGCCCCATTCTCAGCATTTCAACATCATGATTGCTTTCAAATACGTACATATCGCTATTTTTAATCGTACCTTTCATGCGATCACTTACATAGCCGGTATCCGTAATAAGGGTTAATTTTTTAGACCCTTGATGAAAGACATAAAACATAGGCTCTGCAGCATCATGCGAAACGCCAAAAGACTCCACTTCCAATTGACCAAACGATTTCGTTTGGCCAATTTCAAAGTGAAACTTCTGTTCCGTATCAATGTTGCCGATCAAGCCATCCATTGCGTTCCACGTTTTTTCATTTGCGAAAATAGGGAGCTTATATTTACGTGCCAGAACACCTAGTCCTTTAATATGGTCACTATGTTCGTGAGTCACTAAAATTCCTGATAAATCCGGGATATTGCGATTTACTTGTTGAAAGAGAGCTTCCATTTGCTTTCCGCTCAGCCCTGCATCAACTAGTAAGGAATGTTCTCCATCACTTACTAAAATCGCATTTCCTGTGCTCCCACTCGCTAGCACGCTGAAATGCAGGCTCATTTATCTCACTCCAAATACTTATTTATTTCCTTTTTTAATAATCTGCCCTTCAAAGGCATTTACAAAATAACTTGTATCTCCATTTACAACGATGTGCCAAGTTGGTGCTAAAACTTGAGAATTTAGTAACGGCAGATCAAACGTATAGTACCCAAACTCTACTTTTGTTACAGAATCTTTCTTTTTCAATTCACCCTTCAAAAACAAATTTTCCAATGCTTTTAAAGGCGTTAAAACATCCTGCTCATCATCCAACGTTTTCACAGAACCTAGCATCGTTTGTTCATATGAAACAATTTCGCCTTTATCATTTAAATGAGCAATGATCATGCCATTTTCATTGTCATAGATTTTATGCTTCTTATATTGTTGAAAGAATGTAACTGTGTTTTTCTCCTTGTTAACATTCCATAGCTCATAATCCTTACCCGAGAGCACATACCGTTTTAGAAATTGACTTAGCTTTGCTTCGGGGCTTTTCTCAGGCACTGAAAAAGGTTTGTCTAATACGCTTCGAATTGTTTTTTCCTCAAGCAGCGCTGCTTTTTGTTCTTTAAGCTTTTTTAAATCTTCATCTTTAAACAGTTTGCTTTTAGCATTTAACGACGAAGCTTCCTTCACATCTTTAGCTAAATGTTTGTATTCAATGCCTTCACTCGTTAATTGTTCTTCAACGCTCGACTCTACAAATAGAGAGTACTGATCTTCTTGATGGGTTTTAAAAATCTGATAGCCTAAGTAGATATTAAGAATCAAGAAAGTGAAAATAAAGATGGTTTTTGTTCTATTCCAATCCATCGTTATCGCCTCCTTCGGTCGGCGGTGCAATTCGATACCATTTGCTATTATAATAATAGAACCAAGAAGGAACGAGTTTGACAGAATTAGAATTAAATTCAACCGTCTTTTCACCGGTTTTCGGCTGCTGTGAGACTTCTTCTAGCTGATAGCCTATTGAAATATCTTTTAACAGATTCGGGTCAAAATTTTGATGTTTTTCAATTAATTGAATCACCTTTTGAGATGACTGCAGCTTTTCTACACTGGAGTCCTGTACTCTTACAAAACGATAAAGAGGACGACGGTAATTTAAAATCTCCGCATTTCCCCATCTCTGATATATTTCAGTCATTCCCTGATTGCTGTACACGGGATAGTTATCTTTATAATAACGATAGCTAATTTCTTTTGTAATGCGATTCCAGCTGTTGAATCTGTAATTAGATTCTGTCCAGCCGCCATGGTCATTAACGAAGCTAAAGCTGCGATTTATCAAATTATAATCTTCCATTACCTCGGTCGTGGAATTTACAAGATTCACATATTCCATCACATCTGTCTTCGTATTGACATTAATCACTTTTGTACCTTCGGTGTAGACATCCCGGTTTGTAGACGTTTCTTTCCGTGCATAGTCTGGGTTGTTAAAAAGCGCTTCTTTATATTTTTCAATATCTAAATGCCTCATGCTCGTATAGTAGACTTCACTATTCATCGTAATATTATTTTCCGGAAGGAAGATATACCGATTTTTGTTTTCTTTATATACAAGACTCGGGGCATACGTACGCTTCATTTTATCTTCTAATTCTTTGATATCATCTTTGGCCAAATTCTTGACTGTAACCGAATAAATCTTTTTTTGCTCATAATTCACAAGATACACGCTCACGAAAAAGGAAGGTGTACGCTTAATTTTAATGAGTACACGGTCAAATGTTTGATTAGGCAAAGAAGTTTGAGAAAATGAAAAAAGCTGTTGAAATGTTTTTAATGGTAGCGCATCTGGATACAACACTTCAATAGAATTACTTCCATGGACATAATTTAAAAATCCATCAGGAGAAATAGCATCCGAAACGTCCGTCACATTCGAAAACTTCCACTTTTTCATTTCATTTACCCATTTGTTTACATCATCTTCGTCGTGAGACATGTAGTGATTATCGTTTCGATGATAGAGAACTTCTGTTGGAAGAATATGATCTTCTATTTTACTTTTTGAACTCACTTCAACTTCCTGCAAATGTTGATTTTTTGAAATGACCTTATAAGAAGGCTGATACGTCCATATATGATACGTCATAATTAAACTGGAAGCGACGAGAACAACTAAGATGGCCGTTTTGATATGTTCATATCTCATTCCCATTCGTCATCATTCTCACTTTCAATCGGAAGAGTAAAGTAAATCGTTGTTCCTTTTCCTTCCTGACTATCTGCCCAAATGCGTCCATCATGTGCTTCAATAATTTCCTTGGCAATAGCAAGCCCTAATCCTGTTCCGCCTAATTTACGCGTTCGTGCTTTATCTACACGATAGAAGCGTTCAAAAATTTTAGCTAAATTTGATTTTGGAATTCCCATACCTTGGTCTTTAATGCTCACAACAATTTCATGCGTATGCTGAGCAATTGAAAATGTAATGGTTCCGCCTTCAGGTGAATATTTTATTGCATTGGAAATAATGTTATCTAATACTTGTGTAATTTTATCTTGATCGATAGCGACATAGATTGCTTCATTTGGTAAGTCGCGCACGAACGAAATACCTTGTTCAATTGTCATTTCAAAGCGATCAATAATGTAATGATAGAACTTCACAAAATTGATTGGGTCACGACTAAATCGGTAATCTTGGCTATCTAGCTTAGATAATTGAAGCAAGTCGTTAACGAGACGAATCATTCGCTCTGTTTCCGTTTGCGTTACATTTAAAAATGTTGGAGCTAAGTCCTTATCTTGCCAAGCTCCGTCTGCAAGCGCATCTAAATAACTGCGCATTGTTGTTAACGGCGTACGCAATTCATGTGAAACATTCGCTACAAATTCTCGGCGATCTTGATCAATTTTCTCCTGCTCTGTAATGTCATGCAAGACAATGATAATCCCGTTAATAAAACCGGTCTCTTTTTGAATAGCGGAAATGGTAGCTCGTAAAATAAAAGGATCCGATTTTGTACTAAAGTCCAAAATTAATGACTCTTGATTAGCGAGCAAGCTTTCAAACGTATGCGTTTCTTCAAGATCTAATAGGGAAACAACTGGGTCAGACAAAACCGTTTCACGTGAAACATTTAGCATAGCTGCGGCTGGATCATTAATTAAAATTACTCTTCCCTTTCGATCCGTCGCAATAACGCCGTCCGTCATATGAGCTAATACCGAACTAAGCTTACGGCGCTCCCCTTCTGTCGTTGCCTGTGCTTCTTGAAGCTTTCTTGTTAAGTTGTTGAATGTGAGAGCTAGCTGACCAATTTCATCATACCCGTATACCTTAGCTTTTCTCGTGAAGTTCCCTTTGGCCATCTCAAGTGCTTGTTTTCTCATTTCAGACATTGGACGAGTAATTGTCTGAGCTAAAAACACGCCTAAAATAGCTGTGATAAAAAGAGCAATCACCGTACCTGCCTTAAAGATCTGATTGATATTACTCATTTGATCGTAAACAGGCTCCATGGAAGCTGTTAAGTAAATAGCACCTAAGATTTCTTCGCTAGACTGAACTTTTCCATTTTTATTAGCGGAATTTGATTGACTGGCACCTACTTTATCCTGTAAACGAATAGGCTGTATCATAACTCTGATTCGCTGTCCGCTTTGATCAACAAATACATTATCAGAGTTCGTTCCTGCTAACAACGCATTTGTAATCGCTAAATCATTAGTCTTTTTACCTATAATCTGTTGAGGATTTGAGTTCGATGTAGCAATGATTCTTCTATTTTGGTCAATGACTCTTACTTCAGAGATGTCATTCATATCATTTGAAGCTAAATTGGGTCTTGAAGCAAAATCTCGTAAAATAGTCTTTAAGTCTTCCTCAAGAGTGGGTGAATCATCATCACGATTTTTCACCATTTCTTGTCCAATATTATACGTCAGCAAGTCCGTCCGCTCTTGAAGAGACGTTCGAAAGTTGTTAACTAATTCCTTTTCTAATTGTCGTGCAAAATAGACCCCAATAATTTGCATTGCAATTAAAATGAGCAGCACATAAATCAATACAAACTTTAAATGAATAGATTGCAGGAGCCTTACTTTCTTCATCTAAAATTACTCCTGCTCTGGGCTGCGTAAATAATAGCCTACTCCACGTCTTGTTACAATCCACATTGGATGGCTTGGATTATCTTCAATTTTTTCACGTAATCTTCGAACTGTTACATCTACCGTACGCACATCACCAAAATAGTCATAGCCCCATACGGTTTGAAGCAAGTGTTCACGCGTCATGACTTGTCCAATGTGCTTCGCTAAATAATGCAGCAGCTCAAATTCACGATGAGTCAGTTCAATCGTTTCTCCGCGCTTAGACACGATATAAGCATCTGGGTGAATAACAAGTGCTCCAATCGTAATTTCATTCGTTTCACTTTCTTCTGTTGGAACAGCTACCTGCTGATGTCTACGTAAATTAGCTTTTACACGTGCTAATAATTCACGCGTACTGAACGGCTTAGTTACATAATCATCTGCACCTAATTCTAGACCTAAAACTTTGTCAATTTCAGAGTCTTTTGCTGTTAACATGATAATTGGCATATCATATTTTTTACGCACTTCTCGGCAAACTTCCATTCCATCTTTCTGAGGAAGCATAATATCTAATAAAATCATTTCAGGCTGTACTTCTTCCACTTTTTCAAGTGCTTCTACGCCATCATAAGCACAAAATACTTCGTAACCTTCTTTTTGCAAATTAAACTTTAAAATATCTGCAATCGGCTTTTCGTCATCTACGACTAAAATACGTTTATCCATGATCATCGTTCTCCTTTATTAGTTGAAGCAAAATATAAAAGATAGTATTCATACTGTTTGAATACCGTAGTTTTATTATACTTGATAACCCTTGAAACGTCACAAGTTCATCCTCTACTATACATGAAGATATATGATTTTCAACCATCTCTAAATACAAAAGTAATATATTACCACAAAAGAGATACAAAGCAAATAACGTTTTCTTTTAAATGTAAATAAAAGAAAAAAGCATGACTTTAAATAAAGTCATGCTTTTTGATGGCTCGGGACGGAATCGAACCGCCGACACAAGGATTTTCAGTCCTTTGCTCTACCAACTGAGCTACCGAGCCAAAATGGCGGTCCCGACGGGAATCGAACCCGCGATCTCCTGCGTGACAGGCAGGCATGTTAACCGCTACACCACGGGACCTCAGTTTATATGCTATGTATTAAAATTATTAAAAATGACCCGTACGGGATTCGAACCCGTGTTACCGCCGTGAAAGGGCGGTGTCTTAACCGCTTGACCAACGGGCCACGTTGTAACAAAAGTGAGCCATGAAGGACTCGAACCTTCGACCCTCTGATTAAAAGTCAGATGCTCTACCAACTGAGCTAATGGCTCATATTATATCTCTTAGCGACGCTTATTATAATAACACGATATTTTATATAAATGCAATAGTTTTTTAAAACTTTATTTTTATTATTGAGCTTTTTTTAAAAATCTTGTTAACAAACCACCAATTATATATAAAAAAGGTTAGCTCACGAGGAGCTAACCTTTTTTTATTTAGCTATATACACCACGTAATACATTTGTTTGTGTACGATCTGGACCTACAGAGAAAATAGATAAAGGAATACCTGTTAATTGAGACACGCGCTCTAAGTAGTGGCGAGCGTTATCAGGTAACTCATCTAATGTTTTCACACCCGTAATATCTTCTGTCCAACCTGGAAGCTCTTCATATACAGGTTCGCATTCTGCAAGTGTTTTTAAGCTAGCAGGGAATTCTTCCATAACTTCCCCTTTGTAACGGTAAGCTACACAAATCTTTAATGTCTCAATTCCCGTTAATACATCAATCGAGTTTAAAGATAAATCTGTGATTCCGCTAACTCGACGAGCATGACGTACAACTACACTATCGAACCAACCTACACGGCGAGGACGACCAGTTGTTGTACCATATTCACGTCCTACTTCACGGATTTGATCACCGATTTCGTTTGTTAATTCAGTTGGGAAAGGACCGTCACCAACACGAGTTGTATACGCTTTTGATACGCCTACCACGTGTTTGATTTTAGATGGACCTACACCAGAACCAATCGTTACTCCACCAGCTACTGGGTTCGAAGATGTAACAAATGGATATGTTCCTTGATCGATATCTAACATAACACCTTGTGCGCCTTCAAATAGTACACGACGTCCTTCGTCTAACGCATCATTTAATACTACTGATGTATCAACAACATATTTTGCAACTTGTTGACCATACTCATAGTACTCATCTAAAATTTCTTCTAATGTAAAGCCTTCTACTTCATACATTTTTTCAAGAAGGCGATTCTTTTCAGCTAAGTTTTGTGTTAATTTTGCTTCAAATACTTCACGGTCTAGTAAATCGGCAATTCGAATACCAACACGTGCTGCTTTATCCATATAAGCTGGTCCAATACCTTTTTTCGTTGTACCAATCTTATTTTCACCTTTACGTTCTTCTTCAACTTCATCTAATTTTAAATGATATGGAAGAATCACATGAGCTCGGTTACTAATACGTAAGTTTTCTGTTGTTACACCGCGATCATGTAAGTATTTTAATTCTTGAACAAGCGCTTTTGGATCGACAACCATACCGTTTCCAATTACACACGTTTTGTCATTATAAAAAATACCTGAAGGAATTAAATGTAACTTATAAGTTTCACCATTAAACTTAATTGTGTGACCTGCATTGTTCCCACCTTGGTAACGTGCAATCACTTCTGCATTTTCTGATAGGAAGTCTGTAATCTTCCCTTTTCCTTCATCTCCCCATTGTGTTCCTACTACAACGACTGAAGACATATCTTAAGCACCTCCGCTTAGTAAGCAACAGCTCACTACGACATAATTTAACCATGGATAAGTGTATCAATTTATCACGCTAAAGTCAATTAAATCCGAACAATTTAACAAAAGTTATTACAAATATATCGTATTTTGCGGAACGAATGCGATAACAATAAAATAAAACCTCTCATATTGAGAGGTTTTATGCACCAGGCGGCACTCCTGCGTCATCAAAGCGCCGCTCGAGATTAACGAATTTATTGTACTCTTTTACGAAGGCAAGCTGTACGGTTCCAACGGGACCGTTACGCTGCTTAGCTATAATAATCTCGATAATATTTTGATTTTCTGTATCTTTTTCATAATAGTCTTCACGATATAAGAAAGCTACGATATCGGCATCCTGCTCAATACTTCCGGATTCACGGATATCAGACATCATCGGTCGCTTATCTTGTCTCTGCTCTACTCCACGAGAAAGCTGTGATAAGGCGATAACAGGAACTTCTAATTCACGGGCTAAACCTTTTAACGCACGCGAAATTTCAGATACTTCCTGCTGTCTGTTTTCTCCGCTTCGTCCATTTCCTTGAATGAGCTGTAAGTAGTCAATTAAAATCATCCCAAGCCCGCCTTCTTGCTTCAGGCGACGACACTTAGAACGAATTTCACCTACTCGAATACCCGGTGTATCATCAATATAAATCCCTGCATTGGACAAAGATCCCATTGCCATCGTGAGCTTTCCCCAGTCATCAGCTGTAAGCGAGCCTGTACGCAACCTTTGTGCATCAATATTTCCTTCGGCACACAGCATCCTCATAACAAGCTGCTGAGCACCCATCTCTAAACTGAAGATTGCTACGTTCTCATCCGTTTTCGTTGCAACGTTTTGCGCAATATTTAAGGCAAAAGCCGTTTTACCTACCGATGGACGGGCCGCTACAATGATTAAATCATTTCGCTGGAACCCTGCTGTCATTCTATCTAAGTCACTAAACCCGGTTGGGATACCTGTAATGTCACCTTTTCGATTGTGAAGAACTTCGATATCATCGTACGTTTGTACAAGTACATCTTTGATATTTTGAAACACACCGCTGTTTTTACGCTGTGCTACTTCTAAAATATTTTTTTCCGCTTCATTTAATAAAACTTCTACTTCGTCTTCCCTTGCATATCCTTCTGAAGCAATATGCGTTGCAGTACGAATTAGACGGCGTAAAATCGACTTTTCTTCTACGATTTTACCGTAATACTCTACGTTTGCAGCCGTTGGAACAGAGTTAGCTAAATCACTTAAATACGATACGCCGCCAACTTCTTCTAAGATTTTTTGATCAGCTAATTCAGACGTTACCGTTACCAAATCAACCGGTTCACCTTGGTCAGAAAGTTTCAGCATACATGTAAAGATTTTCTGGTGCGATGCCCGGTAAAAATCTTCAGGTATTAGCAGCTCAGATGCTAAGGTTAAAGAAGAAGGCTCTAAGAAAATGGCCCCTAATAGCGCTTGCTCTGCTTCAATATTCTGAGGCGGAAGACGATCAGCAAAAAGATCACTCATATTTCTATGCCCCTCTTATATTCTTTCGTATTTTCTTTCATCATAAATGTTGGCGCGAACAAATACAAGTCCGCGCCAACCCTTTATATTATTTACCTATTTTTCAATCGTACGTTTATTTTTGTTCAGTCACGTGTACCTTTACAGTAGCCGTTACTTCTGGATGTAATTTAACCGGTACATTTGTGTAGCCTAATGCGCGAATAGCATCATTTAATTCAATTTTACGCTTATCTACTTTAATTTTGTGTTTTTTCTTTAATTCTTCAGCAATTTGTTTGCTTGTGATAGAACCAAATAAACGGCCTCCTTCACCAGATTTTGCTGTTAATTCAACTGTTAGTTCTTCAAGAGTTGCTTTTAACTCTTTGTTTGCTTGAAGTTCTGCAGCTGCATCTTTTTGCTCTCTATGTTTTTGTGCTTCTAATACCTTCACATTACCGCCTGTAGCTTCAACAGCATAACCATTTTTTAATAAGAAGTTATGTGCATAACCGTCTGAAACATTTTTCACTTCACCTTTTTTGCCTTTTCCTTTTACATCTTTTAAGAAAATTACTTTCATGATCTTCTACCTCCATCTAAGTACTCATCAATTGCTTGTTTAAGCCGTTCTTCAGCTTCATCCAAACTAATGTCTTGGAGCTGAGTAGCAGCATTCGTTAAGTGGCCTCCGCCTTGGAGACTTTCCATAATAACTTGTACATTGATATCCCCAAGCGATCTAGCACTAATACCAATTAGATTATCCCGTCGCTTAGAAATAACAAATGAAGCAACCACTCCGCTGATTGAAAGCAGCGTATCTGCAGCTTGCGCAATTAACACCTGATCATACATTTTGTTTGGTTCAGCTCGTGAAATGGCAATACCTGCTGTATAAATCTCTGCATGTTCAATAAAGCGTGCTCGCTGTACATATTGCGTGATATCTTCTTTTAAAAACTTTTGAACAAGAACCGTATCTGCGCCTTGAGAACGTAAAAAGGACGCTGCATCAAACGTACGAGATCCCGTGCGTAATGTAAAGCTTTTTGTATCGACAATAATACCGGCTAAAAGTGCTGTTGCTTCTAGCATATCAATTTTAAATCGTTTTGGCTGGTATTCAAGCAGCTCAGTAACGAGTTCTGCTGTCGAGGAAGCGTATGGCTCCATATAGACAAGAAGAGGATCTTCGATAAAGTCTTCTCCTCGTCTATGATGATCAATGACCACGACATTTTCAATACGATTTAATAACCTTTCTTCAATAACGAGCGACGGCTTATGCGTATCTACTACTACTAAAAGAGTATCATCGCTCACAAGATTTAAGGCTTCTTCAGGCGTAATAAATCGTT
Source organism: Priestia aryabhattai B8W22 (assembly GCF_000956595.1). Taxonomy (GTDB): domain Bacteria; phylum Bacillota; class Bacilli; order Bacillales; family Bacillaceae_H; genus Priestia; species Priestia aryabhattai. Next base: position 76,751 of record NZ_JYOO01000024.1, read on the forward strand.
CCCACAGGCCTTCCTTCTTTTTAATCTCTTCTAGCATTCGCTGAACACCTGTATCAATATGGTCAGGATCTAATACGATAAAACCGTCTTTTTGATTCACTTGTGCTACTTTTAATATTCCAATGGCAGCTCCTACAGCATCCATATCCGGATACTTATGACCCATAATAATCACTTTTCCACTCTCTGTAATGAGCTCTTTTAACGCGTGAGAAATAACTCTTGCACGCACGCGCGTCCGTTTTTCCATTGGATTTGTCTTGCCGCCAAAGAATTTCACTTTTCCATTCGGCTGTTTAATCGCTACTTGATCTCCACCTCGACCTAAGGCCAAATCCAAGCTAGATTGAGCTAAAGCACCCAGCTCAGGTAAATCAGCAGCACCAGCTCCGATACCAATGCTTAATGTAAGCGGTATATTTTGTTTAGACGTCTCTTCTCGAACTTGGTCCAAAATAGAAAATTTACTTCGCTCTAAATGAATTAAGATTTGTTCATTCATAATCGCAATAAATTTCTCAGAAGACGTACGTTTAATAAAAATACCGTATTCTTGAGCCCAACTATTTAACATAGAAGTTACTTGGCTATTCAAGTTACTTTTAACTTGATCATCCATTCCTTGCGTGAGTTCATCATAATTATCTAAAAAGATAATGCCTAAACTTGTTCGTTCTTCTTCATACAATTTTTCGATTTCTATTTGCTCTGTAATATCAAAGAAGTACAGTAAGCGCTCGTCTCGTTTAATCACCACTTTGAATTTCCGATCATGCAACGTGACAACTTCTGTTTCCACTTCTTGTTTGATCAGTGGAATAATACTCTCTGCTACATCGTATAATGATCTTCCCACTAGTGTGTCTTCACCGAGACAAGATGCTAGAAAAGGATTGGTCCATTCAATTTGATATTCATCATTAAATAGCATAATCCCAATCGGCATTTCCATTAATGCCTCTTCGCCTACTTTTTTCAGCCGATGAGACAGCATTGAAATATAGGTTTCAAACTCATCGGACAGCATTCGCTCCATTCTCATGTATAGAAAAAGACAGGCTAATAGTAATATAAAGCCTATCATTCCTATGATCCAATTATGATAGGTCACGATACCTACTAAAATCAGGGCTATACTATACAATGAGTAAAATGGATAGCGAATGACGTTCTTTTTTGTAAAGACAGGCATCCATTTCAGCTCCTACTTTTTTAAGTTCCACAATATCTACTTTTTTGTGTCTAATTGTTTTCTTAAATTAAATCCTAAATCAATTATACCTAAGATGCGCACAATTTGAAGGATAATTGGAATAATTAATGCTAAAATTGTTACAACAATTGGAATTGCTTTGGCATACCCTTTTTGATACGAGAAATAGAAAATAAAAGAGATCCCTTGTAACACTACTAGCATTTGCAGTCCCATCACGATGTTGATAATAGCTACGTACATAAATGTACCTTGTTCAATATTAAAAGATGGGAAAGATAAGATTAACGCAATCAAATAATACCATAGAATACTTTTAGGAAGTTTCAATTCACGAAAAGGCGGGAATGCTTGCACCTCATAACCTGTTCTTTTAAGAATAGGCGTAGCAATAAGCTGAGAGAAAAAGGCCAGAATAACTCCGCCCATAACAATTAATAGAGGCAACAGATTTTTAAACATATCAAACGCATCTCTCATTTGGTCAATTTGAGATTCCTTAACGTCTTGTCCTAAACTTTTCATCATTTCAATACTTTGATTAATCGATTGATCTAAAGCATTATTTATTTGCTCCATTAAATTAACATTAAAAATGACATTTGCTCCTACGAACAATAAAAGTAAACCTAAACTAAATGCAACCGTGCCGCCTAGTAAAATGGTATACCTTTTTTGTTTTTGTCGGTAAAGCATTCCTATTGCTAATCCACCAATACCAAATACAAGTGTAAAAGGAAGAGTCAACACATTTCCAAATAACAAAGTCAATAACAACCCTACTACTAAAAATAATATTGCCTTTTTCCACCCATGACGAACGGTATACACAATAAATGGAACAGCTAGCGCTAGTTGAAAAATGGTTCCCACAACAGGTATGTATAGTGAAAAAAGCAACAGCGCCACAAACAGCGCTAAAAGAGCTGCTCCTTCTGTAATATATCGAATTCCTTTCACAACTTCACCTCGTTGACATAGACTATTATTTATTTTATCGATTCAGTTCATAAGAAGCAACTATTTGACAAAAGAGCACCTATGTAATGTAAAAAGAGGCAGTAAGGAAATCCTTACTGCCTCTTTTTATACCGTTCATTATTCACCAGAAACATATGGTAATAATGCCATTTGACGAGCGCGTTTGATAGCGATCGTTAATTTACGTTGGTATTTAGCGCTTGTTCCAGTTACACGACGAGGTAAAATTTTACCACGCTCTGAAACGAATTTTTTAAGCATATCTACATCTTTGTAATCGATGTGAGTGATGCCGTTTGCTGTGAAGAAACAAACTTTACGACGTCTGTTGCGTCCACCTTTACGTCCACCTGCCATTTTGATACGCCTCCTTCCGCTTAAAAGTTTCTATAAAATTTTATACTCCGGATAATCTACTGCGAATTAAAACGGTAAATCGTCATCTGAAATGTCAATTGTCTCGCCATTATTTGCAAATGGATCATCATCAACGCGAGTATAACCTTGATTACCTGAGTTACGGTTCTGATTATCTCCAAATGGAGAGCCTTGTCCAGATCCTCCAGTGTTAGCAAAGTTACTGCGTTGCGTATCCCCACCGCCACTTTTCGGCTCTAAAAATTGCACACTTTCCGCTACAACTTCCGTTACGTATACGCGACGACCGTCTTGTCCTTCGTAACTGCGAGATTGTAGTCGACCATCAACACCAGCTAAGCTTCCTTTTTTAAGGAAATTCGCTGCATTTTCAGCCTGACGACGCCATACAACACAGTTGATGAAGTCAGCTTCACGTTCACCTTGCTGATTTGTAAATGTGCGGTTTACCGCTAAAGTGAATGTTGCAACCGCTGCTCCACTCGGGGTATAACGTAATTCAGGATCTTTGGTTAAGCGTCCTACGAGAATTACGCGATTCATCATCAGAACCACTCCTTAAGGAAATAAAACCCATTTATTTAAACGTTTAATTATGCTTCTTGTTTAACAACGATATGACGGATAATGTCTTCGTTGATTTTCGCAAGACGATCAAATTCAGAAACTGCTTCTGAAGTAGCCGCCACGTCAAGAATCATGTAGTAACCGTCACGGAAATCATTGATTTCGTATGCTAAACGACGTTTACCCCATTCTTTAACATTTGCGATTTCAGCACCATTATCAGTTAATACGCCGTTGAAGCGCTCAACTAATGCTTTCTTTGCTTCGTCATCAATGCTTGGACGGATGATGTACATTACTTCATACTTTCTCATCACTGTCACCTCCTTTTGGTCTAACGGCCCGAAACGGGCAAGGAGCAATAAAATATTACTCACGAATTAAAATTATAGCACACTACCATAGGCAAAGCAATATGCATTGCGGGCTGTTTCGTAAATATACGCTAATATTTTCGCCAACGACAAAAGCCGAAAGAAGATATCTTCTTTCGGCTTTTAATCTTATACGTTAAAGCGGAAATGCATAACGTCTCCATCTTTTACGATGTATTCTTTTCCCTCTAAACGTACTTTTCCAGCTTCACGAGCCGCTCCCATTGTTTTAGCAGCTAATAAATCCTCGTATGACACCGTTTCTGCACGAATAAATCCACGTTCAAAATCTGTGTGAATAATACCTGCACACTCAGGAGCTTTCATACCTTGTGTAAACGTCCACGCGCGTACTTCTTGCTCACCAGCTGTAAAGTACGTAGCTAATCCAAGTAAATCGTACGCTGCACGTACAAGCTGATCTAGACCTGACTGTTCAATGCCTAGTTCTTCAAGGAACATTGCTTTTTCTTCTCCTTCAAGCTCAGCAATTTCAGATTCAATGCGTGCGCAAACAACAATTACTTCTGCACCTTCACTTCCCGCATACTCACGCACTTTTGCTACATATTCGTTAGCAGATGCATCGGCTACTTCATCTTCAGAAACGTTCGCTACATAAAGAATAGGTTTGATCGTTAGCAAATGAAATTGTTTTACTAATTTCATTTGTTCTTCTGTAAACGATACAGCACGAGCTGGCTGATCACTTTCAAATGCATTCTTTAGTTTCTCTAGAATTTCGTATTCATACATTGCTTCTTTATCTTTTTGTTTAGCCATTTTTTGAACACGGCCAATACGCTTCTCTACCGTTTCTAAATCTGCTAAAATCAACTCTAAATTAATTGTTTCAATATCTGAAATAGGATCTACTTTTCCTGAAACGTGCGTGATATTTTCATCTTCAAAACAACGCACAACGTGACAAATTGCATCTACTTCTCGAATATGAGATAAGAATTTATTTCCCAGTCCTTCACCTTTACTAGCACCCTTTACGATTCCAGCGATATCTGTGAATTCAAATGCTGTTGGAATTGTTTTTTTAGGTTTTACAAGCTCTGTAAGTTTTTGAAGACGATGATCAGGTACTTCTACAATACCTACGTTAGGATCAATCGTACAGAAAGGGTAGTTCGCAGATTCTGCGCCCGCTTGTGTAATTGCATTAAATAATGTTGATTTTCCAACGTTAGGAAGACCAACAATTCCAGCTGTTAAAGCCATATATTTATTCACTCCTCTTTATATATCCGAAACAAGTTAACCTGTCACAATTATAGTGAGTCAACTTTTGAAATACAAGTTTGATAAAGAACCTTTAGCCGCATGGCGTTAGGGTGCTTCATTTTGTCCCACCTTACAGTATAAGGCATAAACATAGAAAATGCATGAGGTTATTCCTCATGCTTTACAAGAATTTTTTTCATTTTACGTGCAAAATCACGTCTTGGAATCATTACGCTATGGCCGCAGCCTTCACATTTAATACGGATATCCATTCCCATTCGAATGATTTTCCATTCATTTGTACCGCAAGGATGAGGTTTTTTCATTTCCACAACGTCATTTAAACCAAATTCTTTTTCCGTCATCAGCTCTCTCCTCCTTATGTCCCTTTTAACGTCGACGAATGCTGTGCTTCTTCTGTACGATTATACATAACCATACGAGGAAATGGAACTTCAATGCCATGTTCATTTAGCCTTGTACGCACTTCTTTACGAATCATACGAGAAATATGGAAATGTCTCATTGGTTTTACTTCGCTTGTAATCCTCATTGTGACTTCAGTTGCATGGATATTTTGAACGCCCAGCAATTCAGGCGTTTTAACCATATCTTCATAGCGACTTGGCAATTCTTCTAACAGGTCTAAGATCACTTGTTCTGCTTTTTGTATGTTTTCTTCATAAGAAATGCTTACATCAACGAAAGCTACGCTGTTATGTAAAGAAAAATTAGTGACCTCCACAATACTACCATTGGGCAAAATATTAATTTCGCCTGTCCAACTCTTAATCTTTGTTGTACGCAACCCAATTTCCTCCACAGTTCCCTCAAATGTTCCTACTCGAACATAATCGCCAACGGAGAACTGATCTTCAAAGATAATAAAAAAACCAGTGATGATGTCTTTCACTAAGTTTTGAGCACCAAACCCTACCGCGAGCCCTACGATTCCAGCCCCCGCTAGCAATCCACGGACATCTACGGATAATGTTTCTAAAATCATAACTCCCGCAACGAAATAAATAGCATAAGAAAAAATATTCTGAAGCAAACGGACCATCGTAGCTTCTCGTCGCTCAGAAATACGCAGAGGGCTATTTGTGCGAACCTCTACAAATTTATTTAACGCTTTCTTTCCAATTCGAATTAAAAACATGGAAATAAGCAGAATCAACAGAATTTTTATAAATCCCTCTCCAATATGTGCCCACGTTTCTTCTTGAAAAAATGGCTCAAACACGTTCTTAAAAACTGACTTCAACGAATTCATACTACATGTAGCTCCTATCGTAACATAATCTACATACGAGAAAGTTTTAATCTATTGTAGCAAGTTTCTACGAACTTTTGTAGCGATTTCGAAATGGATACAATAGAACAGCTGTTACTAAAAATAAATTGACGATTCCATACATTGGATATAAAACGGCAATCAAAGTAGAAAAACCTAACTTTGTAAAAGGAATCATTAAAAGTAGCCAGCAGGCTGCCAGTTTCCAAAGAGATTGCACCTTTTCGGTATGAAAACGCGCGGTCAGTCCTAAGATTCCCGATACGGCTGTTGTATAAATTGCAATGAGCAAAACAATGCTCATTAAAAACAGCATCGTATAAGGAAAGTCTTTAAGAATAGCGAATAATGGAATTTCATAAGAAGAAAGAAGGCCTGAAACTTGAATAAGCGATTCATTATAAATAAAGGAAAGCCCCCCTAATAAAAAACCACTGCCAATACTTGCAATATAAATCTCTTTTTTGCTTTTAATTTCCTTTCCAATTGTAGATAATACCGCGACAAGAGGGAGGATATTTAAAGCCGTAAAGGTAAAAGCAGCAGGCCAATTATGCTGAAGATGCCAATCAGTTACTCCAGGATGACGTAAAACAAATGTAAGAAGTACGCCAGCTAGTCCAATCATTAAGATTGGCATAACAAAAGAATTGATAGAAAGAAGCCCATTTAATCCTCTCGAAAAAACAAAGACGATAAACGTACTAAGAGCGCCAATTCCCCACCAGTAAGGAACATGCCACATTTCCAATGTCGCCCCACCGCCCGCGATCATAATCACAGTTGTCGTAAATAAATAAAAAACGATTAAAACATCGTAAGCTGCAGCCCATCTCTTTCCTATTAATTCAATGAGCACTGGATAAAATTGATTGGTTCGGTAACGATAGCTGATTTGCATAATCACATTGCAAGAAATCGCAAAAATAATAGAAAATAGAAAAATAGCAAGTCCGCTTTCTTCGCCAAAAAACTGCCATAGCTCTCTCCCTGAAGCATATCCAGCGCCTATCATGGTTCCCATAATTAAGAATATCCATTTACATCCTGCTCTCCACATCGATTTTCCCCCAATCCATGAAATATATGTATAGAATCTTCAAAATCTTCGTATACTGTTACTATTATGTATAAGGAGTGGACCCTATGAATTTAAAATCTCCCTTCTTTGAGAAGACACAACATTCAACCCGCGTATTTCATGATGAAGAATCTGCTATAAAGAAGCTGAGTACACAGTTACTATCTTTACTTCCAGCACAGAAAGACAGACCAATTGTTTTTGTATGTATTGGAACGGACCGTTCAACTGGGGACTCATTGGGTCCATTAGTCGGAACGAAACTGAATGAAAGAAAAGTTTCATCTTTTCACATTTTTGGAACGTTAGAAGAGCCTGTTCATGCTGTTAATTTGAAAGAAACGTTAAAGCATATTCAAAAGCTTTTCCCAAATCCTTTTATTATTGGAATTGATGCTTGTTTAGGTCGTATGAAAAGCGTAGGCTCTGCATCACTTGGAGTAGGACCCGTTAAACCAGGAGCAGGAGTTAATAAAGAATTGCCGCCAGTCGGAGATATTCATATAACAGGAGTTGTCAACGTGAGCGGATTTATGGAGTTTTTCGTCTTGCAAAATACGAGGCTTCATCTCGTTATGTGCATTGCCGATTTAATTGCGAAAAGCATTGAGACTGTGCACACCGAACGAGAGAAAGAGTTTAATGCTTCTCCGGTTTACCAAACTGTAAGACACTATAAACAATAAAAAAGGTGTCTAACTA
>NZ_JYOO01000025.1 GCF_000956595.1 Priestia aryabhattai B8W22
TTTAAAATGTTAAGTACCAATAGCCAAGCGCAAAGCTACTCTTTATTTACGAACAAGAATTGGAATCTGCTGCTGAATCTGCTGCAAAGGAGCGCTTGTTTTCTCTGTTAACGAACGCAAGATTCCTCCTTCGATCATACAGTTAATCACAACTGCGAGCTCTCCTGCCTGCTTCTCTTGAAATCCGCTCTCTATCATTTTTTCTCTAAAAAGTTTTTCCCAATCTTGAAACGCTGAGTAGCAGACTTCTCGCAGCGCTTCATTAATAAGCGCCGTTTCTCCAGCCAGCAGCCCAACAGGCATACCAGCAATACTTTCTTCCTGTTCAAACTGCTTGGACAATTCTTCAATAAAATACTGAATAGCCTGTGCCGCGTCAGAAGATTTATTTAAACTTTCTTTAATTTGAACTTGGACGTATTTATTCGTATATTGAACAGCGTGAATCGCCAGTTCTTCTTTCCCTTTTGGAAAATAATAATAAAGAGACCCTTTTGGCGACCCACTCTCTTTAATAATTTGGTTTAATCCTGTTGCATGATAGCCTTGCAGCTGAAAAAGCCGCGATGCTGTTTCTAAAATCTTATCGCGCGCATTTGCTTTCTTCACAAAACGATGCCTCCCCTATATAATAAGTGGTTTCTATAACACTACTTATCATATAAGGAAATGAAATTTTTGTCAAAATAAAGTGAATATTTTACCATTTATTTTCCCTTACTTTCATTTCTTATGACCTAATAATTGTTTTTCTTACTTCTTCGGCTAACGCTTGAAGAGGCGTAATAATACGGTCGCTTACCTCCTCCGCCGCTTCTACCATCGAGAGCTGCGCCACTGAAACAACGGTGTTATGCTCTTTTATTAGCTCATGTAAGACATGTTTTACCTTCTGTTTATACTTCTCTAGGTTTCCAGTCATTACTAGTTCAAAAGCACCTTCTATCACAACAGGGCTAACCTTTATCTTTACATTTTGATAAAATGCAAATTCATCTAGACGCTTCATCGTTCCTTCTACGGTCTCTGGATTTGTAAACACGATAAGCTGCGGTTCTTCTATTTCACATATTCGGCGAAAATAAGGCTCATCGATTTTAATAATTGGAACATCGCTTGTAAATGCTTCTGGTAAAAGAGCAATGTAATTCGTACACGTAAGTAAAATGGCATCTGCTGAACATTCTTCCATCCACTTTAACTGCTTCTCTACTTCTTCAGCTGCTGACTCCGCTGCAAACTTAGGGTCGGTTGTTACCCGATGTACAAGTCCAGGGTCTACGAAATGCATACAGTTCGCAAACGGCAGAGTTTTTTCGATATAAGAGATGTTCGAATAATGAGCGTGCAGGCAAGCAATTTTCTTCATAGTTCTCCCCCCGTATGATGGTCTTTAAAATACTGAATTAAAAATTCCTGGAACTTTTTCGCAACAGGAGTTAAATATTTATCCTTGTTCCACGCAATCCCAATTACCCTTGAAGCTGTGTCTTCTTTGAGCTTTATTTTTTTAATACCTCGCAAGTCCACTCCCTTTATTTCAGGAAGCAAGGCAACCCCTAAATGAGCCGCTACAAAACCAATCACCGTCAAAAATTCTTCTCCTTCAAACGTAATATTTGGGACAATTTCGGCTTCTTCAAACAGCTGATCAAAAATTGTTCGGCTTCCGTATCCTTTTTTTAACGCGATAAACGATTCATGAGCCAACTCTGAAATCGAAAGCACTTGCCTTGAGCCAAAAGAATGCGTATCAGGGACATACGCGTACAGCTCGTCTTTCCATAAATATTCCCACTGAATTCCTGCCCTAGATTCCGTTACGGAAGACATACAAAAATCAATTTCCCCGGTTTGAAGCTGATCGAGCATGATGTTTGTAGCGTTCTCAAAAATTTGGAATTGAACGTTCGGATACTCTTGTAAAAAAGCATGAACTAATTTTGGGACGGACGAAGCGCCTAATGATTTTAAAAAAGCAAACGAAATACTGCCGCGATGAGGATGAATCAAATCCGAAAGCTCACGTTTAGCTTCTTCCATTTCATTTAATACTTTGGCCGTTCGTTCGTAAAAAAGCCGTCCGTATCGATTTAAAATAACTTGCCTTCCTTTTCGTTCAAATAGCGGCACGCCAAGCTCTGATTCTAATTTAGAAATTGAGCGGCTGAGCGTAGGCTGCGCGATTGATAGTTGTTCCGCTGCCTTTGTAAAATGTTCCGTTTGAGCTACAACATTAAAATATTCGAGCTGCTGCCATTCCATTTTTTCACATCCTTTACTTATTACATAATACTATCAATTTCATATAAATTATACATTGGACGTCATAAAAAATTCATGTTTAAATGAAGAACGTAGCACTTGCTAAAAATGTTATGTGCCTGCATAGAATAAGTGTTGAAAGAAGGAATTAGTTTATGGATGTTTCAATTGTTTTAACAATGTTAGCCGTCGGACTGATCTTAGGATTTGTCGGAGCAGGCGGATCAGGTTTTATTATTTCAATTTTAACGCTGCTGTACGGCGTATCTGTACACGTTGCACTCGCAACGGCTCTTACCGCAATGATTTTCTCTTCTTTATCTGGCGCAGTCAGTCATTACCGCGAAGGTAACGTATCTTTGAAATCCGGTATCTCTGTTGGTATCCTCGGTGCATTAGGCGCTTGGATTGGGTCTAACCTCTCATCCTTTATCCCAGAAGGCGAGCTAAAATGGCTAACAGCCAGCATGCTTTTATTATCTGGTGTTTTACTTTGGCTGCGAATGTTTTTATTTTCCCGTCAGCAAAAAGAACGTACTGTTCCAACAGGAGCTAAATTTGTCGTCTACTCTTTACTAATTGGCTTAATTACCGGTGCTCTGTCCGGAATGTTTGGAATTGGATCAACTCCATTTATCCAGCTTGGCCTTATGATGGTGTTAGGTTTGTCTATTCGCCAGTCGGCCGGAACGACAATGCTCGTTATTATTCCGATTGCAATTGGCGGCGGAATGGGCTATTATCAGCAGGGCTTTTTAGATATTCCGCTGTTGATTCAAGTTGTTGTCGGCACAATGGTCGGTTCATATATTGGAGCAAAGTTTACAAACCGCGTACCTGCTCCCGTATTAAAAACGTCCCTTGTAGCTCTCCCTATTTGCTCTAGCTTCCTCCTTGTTATATAAGAAAAAAGCTTGAACTCTTGTTCAAGCTTTTTTTATGTTCATCTGATAAACAAACTGCTTTCCTTGGCTTCCAAAAATATGCCGGTCTGTATCAATAAAGCCGCATCGTTTGTACAGACGCTGCGCAGCCGTGTTTTTATGGTTCACGCCTAGCACCACTTTATTTTTAGTTGGAAAGTGATGAATGATAAAAGAAGGAAGAAGCTTTAATGACTTTTTGCCAACTCCAGTTCCTTGATAATCAGGATGAATGGAATAAGACCGTATTAAAAGCGCGCCGGAGCTCTCGGTATATTCTTTAACAGCTTCCCCTGCGTCGAGCACGAAAAAGCCGGCTAGTTTGTTTTCTGCCAAAATCAAAACGGGCGCTCTGTCTCTTTCTTGCTTACACTTAGCTATGGCTTCAGCAGGAAGTGCCGTATAAATGAGCTGCCCTTCAGGCAGCGTATAGCTATGTACAGGTGACTCATAAGTTTCACTATAAAACGTTAGCTCTACATTTACTGCATTATCCATTCTCGACCTTACTCCTTTTTCCTTAGTATAACATGCGCTAAAAAAACCGCATAAAGCGGCTTTTCCTTTATCTAGCGTCGGATACTACGGTAAAACGTTCATTTACATGTTCTCCTCGCTCAATTTCATCAATGACCGCAATTGCGTAATCCGCATAGCTGACGTGGCTGTTTCCTTCTGAATTTAAAATGACATGATCTTTCCCCGTTTTATAAGCATCCGTTCGTTTTCCTGAAGGATTAAAAAATGCTGCCGGGCTAATAAAAGTCCAGTTAACATCGCTTGTACTTTCTAGGTCTTTTAAGTTTTGAGTTTGATTGTCAGCTGTTGCTTTGTATTCTTTTGGAAAATCAGGCGTATCTGCTAGACGCGTCGTTTTCTCTTCATCAACAAACAAACTGCCTGCTCCCCCTACAACAAGAAGGCGAACGTCCGGAGCTTGTTTAAATACATGAATTAACGACTGCCCCGCTTCTACGTGCAGGTGTTCTTTTCCTTCAGGAGCCCCAAATGCATTTACCACTGCATCGAAACCTTCAATATCTTTTTCCGTAATATCAAAGATGTCTTTTTCCAGTGTATGAACATCTCTTTCTTCTACTTTGCTCGCATCGCGTACAATTGCCGTTACGTCATGTCCGCGATTTAAGGCTTCTTTCACGATAAAACTTCCTGCTTTTCCTGTAGCACCTACGACTCCAATTTTCATTTTAAAACCTCCAGTAAAATTCTCTATATTTAGGTAATAGCCTTTTTTTGCTATGCTAAAACACAGCAAAATGGTTTAAGCAAGATAGAGAACGAATAAAGAAGCCGAAGCGAAAGTTTTTTAGTTAATAAAAGATCCGAACGTAGGTTTCATATATGGAGGTGCTTCCAGCTGTTGATTAGAGGGCAAGGCGAAGACTCCTGCGGGAAAAGCGGACCAGGTGAGACCGCGCAGGAGTGCAAGCGACGAGGAGGCTCACCAGCCGCCTGCGGAAAGCGAAGCCTTGCACGAAAATCAACCGCGGTGTACTAAACGATCCATACGGTCCCCTTTATCCATTTGTTCGATTTTATATTAATTTAGTTATGTCTTAATCTCTTTGACAAAAAACAAATGAGCGCTTATTCAATTTCAATAAATAACACGTGAGCCATAGAGTGAATGGATTTAATCAATTCTACTTTATTCCCTTTCTTTTTTGCCTTTCCTTTTATTTCTACAAAATAGAGCAGCTCACCTTGATGATGATCTCGGTGAATTTCGTAAGATGAAATCATAATATTTTCTCTTTCAATTTTATCAAGCAGCTCATAAATATCCTCTTGATTGGCTGCACGAAACTTAATTAAAATGGAATGAGTAGAAAGAGATGTAAACATCACGTTCAATATTTCTAAGCCAATCAGCACTAATATAGTTGCACTAATGCCGACTGTATACATACCCGCCCCAATGGTTAAACCAATTCCCGATGTTGCCCATACGCCTGCGGCTGTTGTAAGCCCTCTAATATGCTGCTTTTGAATAATAATCATACCTGCCCCTAAAAAACCAATACCGCTTACTACTTGTGCCGCAACCCGGCTCGGATCAAGAGCCATATGATCTTGATGAAGCACATCTGAAAAGCCATATTTCGAAATCAGCATAATCAGCGTGCTACCGACAGCAACTAAAAAATGAGTTCGAAAGCCCGCTTCTTTTGCTCTAAATTCTCTTTCTAATCCAACCAAAGCTCCTAACAGACCTGATAGCGCGAGACGACTAATAAAAGCTGCAGTCACTTTTTTTCCTCCTTTCTCTTCAATTTTTCATAAATGCACCTATTAACTATTTCTATTTTTGTTATAATTTACTATAACTTTTTTTTGAATAGGAGGCTCTTTAAAATGGATAAAGTCATCGATTATTACAGCAAATTTGATGAGTGGGGACGATTAGAACGAGAACCTATTGAGTTTCAAGTAAACTGGCATTTTATTAATAAGCACCTTCTCCCTAGCGGACATATTTTAGATAACGGTGCCGGACCGGGAAGGTATGCTTTGAAACTAGCAGAAAACGGCTATGAAGTAACTTTAACTGATTTGACGCCGCAGCTAGTTGAAAAAGCCAAAGAAAAAGCTTTAGAACAGCAAGTATATAATGCATTTCGTAATTTTCATGTGGCAGATGCACGAAACCTTCACTGTTGTTCAGATGAACAATTTCATGCGTCACTAATGCTTGGACCAATGTATCATTTACAGAAGAAGCAAGATCGTATTCAAGCCGTTCGAGAGCTGTATCGGGTAACAAAGCCAGGCGGAACTGTTTTTATTTCGTTTATGCCGCGTGTTCAGCACATGATTTCTTCTTTAACATCGCCGGAACGTTTAAAACCAAACAACACGGCAAAAGCGCTTCATGATTTTTATGAATCAGGCTGCTTTGATCATGCAGAAGAAGGCCGATTTACCCACGCTTATTACACTAAAATTGAGGATATTATTCCTTTTTTAGCGAACCATGGATTCCAATGTGTTGAGCTAATTGCCTCTAACCTTGCTTCGTCAGTTAATTCAAAGGAATGGACGTACTGGCAGGAAACTTCTTCTGAAGAAATGAACAGCATCGTTCAGCTCCTTATTCAACAAGCATCAAGTTCTTATCACCTTGGACTTTCTTCTCATTTACTCTATATCGGCCGGAAGCACTAATAATCACCTCTACCTATCATAGGATAGATAGAGGTGATTATTAATGAACCGTTTATTCAAATGGAGTGCGAGCACTTTGCTATGTTTGATGTACTGCTTTTTGATTCCCCTTCCTTCTTATGCAAGCGGTGACTCTTACTCTTCCTATGCAGAACTGCAGCAGCACGAGATTCTCCATCAAGACTATGATATTCGCTACGAGCAGCGCTTTAGCTACCTATCCATTATGGCCATTCACGGCGGAGGAATTGAACCGGGTACATCAGAAGTTGCCAAAGAACTCGCTGATCGCTTTTCCGCTTCTTATTATTTATTCGAAGGCATCAAGTCCACTAACAACGGAGTTCTGCACATAACCTCAGAAAACTTTGACGAACCGTTTGCTAGAGGAATGGCTCAGCAAAGTATGTCCGTCATGACGATTCACGGCTACAGTGGCAGCCAGCCTATCGTATATGTAGGGGGAAAAAATCAGCTTTATAAAGAGCTGGTAAAGCAATCGCTGCGCAAACACGACTTTACAGTCCGTGACGCTCCTTCTGATATAGCCGGAACAAGCGAGCAAAATATTGTGAACGATAATCTGCTAAAAGCCGGAGTACAGCTTGAACTCACAGCCGAACTAAGAAAATCATTTTTCGTAAACCACGACTGGTCGAGAAACAACCGCATGAATGTAACGCCGCTTTTCCATATATTTATCACTTCCTTACAAGAAGCATCTTCTTCCTATCAAACTTTCCTTTACTTTCAAGTTCACTAACTTATTAACCCTTGCCTGTTCCTTGATTTCCAGACAAAAAAGCCAGCGCAGTCTGTATAATCAAACGCGCTGGTTCTTATCTATTTCTCTCGCTAAAATAGACTGTTTAAAGTCTTTTTGTTTAAAAAACTCTTTAATTTTACTTCTTATTGGACGAACCAAGCTTTAAACAGCGAATCTATGCCCATTTTTATCTCTTCGTCAGACAGTCCCGCAAATCCAAGCAGTACATATGGCGTCTGGTTTTTATTAGCAGTATGGTAATAAATAGACGTTGGATAAACCGTTATTTTTTGCTCGGCAGCTGCTTCAATTAGTTTCTGTTCACTCATTCCGTTTTTTACCTTAAGAAGAATATGCAAGCCAGAATGTTCTCCGACAATATCTACACGTTCTCCCATAGTAGTAGTCAAACAATCTAGCAGCAGCGCTTGTTTTTTGCGGTATGCTGTTCTCATTTTATTCAAGTGACGTTCCCAGTGTCCTTCTTTCATAAAAAGAAAAAGCGTATACTGATGAAGTCTTGAAACAGGCTGTTTAAAAAGTCCACAGTGCTTCACATATCTTGTAAGAAGTCGGTGTGGCAGCACGGCATAACTTATTCGAAGAGAAGGCATCAACGATTTTGAAAACGTCCCCGTATAAATAACGCGATCGTCTTGATCTAATCCTTGAAGTGCCGGAATCGGTTTTCCTTTATAGCGAAATTCTCCGTCATAGTCATCTTCTATAATATAGCCGTTCGCTTCCTTCGCCCACTCTAGTAGTTCAAGCCTTCTTGCTATCGGCATGACCATACCAATAGGAAATTGATGAGACGGCGTAATGTACACCGCATCCGCTTCGCTTTCTTTCAGTTCCTTGACTTTCAAGCCAGAACTATCAAGAGAAATAGGGACGACCGACATGCCTTGTTCTTGAAAAACGTGCCTTGTTCGGTGAAAACCTGGGTTTTCGAACCCAATTATCTTTTCTTTTCCTAGAATGACAGAAAGCAGCCACATGAGGTACTGTGTACCTGCACCTATCACAATTTGCTCCGCTGTGCAGCGCACTCCTCTTGAGTGGTAAAGGTATGACGCAATTTCTTGGCGAAGAAGCAGTTCGCCCTGCGGATGTCCGCTATAAAAAAGCTGGCTTTCATCATGATAAATAGCTTGAACCGTTAGCTTTTTCCACGTATTATACGGAAATTTTTCTACGTCTATCTTTCCATGGCTAAAATCAATGGCAGTTGATTTTTGATCTTCTTGTTGCAGAGATACAGAGATAGGAGGCAGTTCTTGAAGCACGACTTCATTTTTTATCTCTTTTACAAATGCTCCTTTCCTGGCTAGTATCTCAATATAGCCCTCTGCTTCTAACTGTATATAAGCTGCTTCAACCGTATTTTGGCTAATGCTTAAATGAAGAGCTAGCTTTCGTTTAGAAGGCAGTTTTTCATGAGGCGGAATGGTACCTTTTTGAATTTGTTTTTTTATGTAAGTATAAAGCTGCATGTATAAGGGATCTGCTTTTCTTTTATTGAGCAAGGGCATTAACTCTAACATGGTATTCTTTCCTTTCTAACTGATACTATCAAATTTACCGTTTCTGACACTTACTCTCAGTTCAGTTTCTTCATATACTGAATTATATCTTATAACTCAAGGAGATGACACAATGACTATTACTTATAAAACCAACGTCTCAATCCGTGCCGAACAAGCTGCTGAAGTGTTTGTACATTCAGGCATTAAACGTCCTTCACAAGATCTTGATCGGATTCAAAGAATGCTTGATCACGCTTCTCTTACCATTACCGCTTGGAACGACAGCGAACTCATTGGCATAGCTAGAGCGTTAACAGATTTTAGCTACTGCTGCTATTTATCGGATTTAGCTGTCGTAAAAGACTATCAAAATCAAGGAATCGGCACACAGCTCATCAAGCACGTTCAAGCAGAAATCGGTGAAGAAACCGCGCTCATTTTACTTTCCGCTCCTTCTGCTATGAACTATTATCCCAAAGTCGGCTTTCATCAGATTGATAATGGGTTTAAGATTGAGAGAATTCGATAGGTAAAAAAGATAAAAAATTCCCTTTCTTACTAAACTATTATTATTTTACATCCTTTCAATATGATGGTACACTATTCAAAGATTAAGGCTATGATACTTCTTCCTTCTCATCCAACTCTTAGAATTTAGAGGTATCCCTTTCCTTAATCCATTAACTTAACTATACATATATTCAAAGTCAGGAAGCAAAGCGCCTGGCTTTTTCTGTGCAAATCATACATGGTGGTGTTTGAATGAAAAACGATATTTTTTTAAGAAGACAGTCTAAAGTAATTGTGAAGCAAGGATCAGATATATTACCCCCTGCTTATGTGGCTTCCATGTTAAAAAACATTGAGGCATTAGGATTTACAGCTTCAACTTCTTTAATTGATCGGTTACTCACTCTTCCGTTCTACGAATTTATGTCTTTTTATGAGCAGCTTCTCTTATCTTTAAAAAGACTTGTTGGCGCTCATGTTAAATATAAACCGATGTATCCTAACTTTCCAAACGAAGTCATGCAAGCGTCCGAAGCAGAACTATACATAAATGCTGTGGTTCACTATCTGACTGGGATTTTACCAAACAGTGAAAAACAAGATGTTTTTCCACTGTTTGATACTACAGATTTACGGATTATTGACCTCGGAACGGATGAAGAATTTGACCTTATGATGCGCCAATTAATTGGTGCCAATACCTCATTATCGCAAACGGATCGAGCAGACATCGAATGGTCTCTTATCACTTTACCGGCATTAGACCTACTTCCAGCAGTCATTCCTCAAAAAGAAAATGCTGCATTTGTTAGCTCAGTTTTAATTAAAACAAACAAACTACCTATTGATGTCTTGTCTTCTTATTTTAAAACAGCAACAGATGTCTTACGTTTGGCAACCGCTTTATCTGATGGCGATATTAGCCTTTCATCACCCACTTTATTTAAAAAGTTTAGTCGTTTTGAACGCCGAAGCTTGTTGCAGCTGCTAGAAAGCACTCCAAATGTAGAAGAAGATATGTTTCGTTATAAAGTAAAGTGGATTCGTTTAGGTGAGATTTTACATCCTGGAGAATACAAACATCGATTTCCTCACGCTGCTAAAAGATTCGATGCTGTTCGAAACCATAAAAGACCGTTGACGTTCTATAGTAAATTAGAGAAAGCACTCGAGCAACAAGACGTCTCAAAAGCAGTTTCACTTTTAGAAAAACGGCCAGGTGACTTTGCTAGACGAATTGACCATTTACTGCGCTTATCTACTGGGGAACAAGAAGCTGCTTCTATTATTGTAGCATTTGCAACGGTCGCTCATCATGTCTCTACGCCAGTACTGCTTCAGCTCTATTCACATATGAAGCATCGACATCATAGACAAGATATGCGCGTAGTGTTTCCAAAAGGGAATGTGTCCAAAGTAATGGCGCTTGATAATACCTTACCTTCTCTTCGTAAAAATCTTTGTGATGGTGTAATAAATGCATGCAAAGATGCTTTACATGACCGTTTTGCTAAGTTGCCACCTCTTGGAAATGTATGGCTTGATGAACGTTTACGTGAACAAACTATACCATTTTCACAGCGTTCAAGCAGCAAAACATTAAAAACGATTAGTAGGGGCAGTAAATTAACAATTCCTGAAGGCAATACGCTTCGTTTTTTTATTTGGTGGAAAGAAGGCTTTGTAAATGGTGAACACACCGGTAGTGTAGATATTGATTTGTCTGCCGGAATTTACGATGAAAACTGGCAGTATAAAGAGCATATTTCTTATACAAACTTATCTTCAAAAAGCTTCAAAGCTTTTCACAGCGGAGATATTACATCTGCTCCTAACGGGGCATGTGAATTTATTGACTTGCATATCCCTACGATTCTAAAAAAAGGCGGCCGTTATATATTGATGAACGTTTATTCATTTTCTGTCCAGCCTTTTGTTATGCTTCCCGAATGTTTTGGAGGATGGATGATGAGACAGCACATAGAGTCCGGCGAGATATTCGAACCTTCTACCGTGCAGAATAAAGTAGATCTTGCTAGTGATTCCACCATCTCCATCCCTTTAATTTTTGATTTACAAGAGCGAAAATTAATCTGGACGGATATTTCGCTGCATCATCATGTTGAATTTGAAAATAATCTCGAACAAAACAATGGATCTGTCTCTCTTATAGGAAAAGCTATGACAAAGCTGTTGAAGCCAACGCTTTATGACCTTTTTTCATTTCACGCAGAAGCTAGAGGAACACTTATCCACGACAAGCAAAAAGCTGACACTATTTATTCTCTTGATGAAGGTGTTACCCCTTATGATATTGAAACAATTATCGAAACCTACCTAAACTAATTAATTTATAAGAAATTAAAAACAAACAAAAGAAAAAACCTCTTTCCAAGAAAGAGGTTTTTTCTTTTATTTCACGAGCTTTTGCTCAGTTGCAGCTGAACTCTGACTTCGTTTATGAAATCCTTTTGCGTAGTACGCAATAATAAGACCGATAAACCATAATGGTCCGATGACAACTGCAATTCTTGTGTCTGGGTTGTACGCCATAAGAACAACAACAAGCGCTAGAAACGCAAGTGATACATAAGACGTTAGCGGAAACAAAGGCATTTTGTATTTTAACTTTGCCTCTTCACCTTTTTTTAACGTTTTGCGATACTTAATTTGAGAAAGCAAAATAATTCCCCACGTCCAAATCGCACCGAATGTTGCAATGCTTGTTACCCACGTAAATACTTTTGCAGGCACAATGTAGTTTAACGCTACTCCCACTAATAAAGCACCCGCTGATGCTAAAACAGCTTTTCCTGGTACGCCGCCTTTTGTAAGCTGGCCGTATCCTTTTGGCGCTTCTCCGTGTTCTGCTAAGTTGAACAGCATACGGCCTGTACTAAAAATACCGCTGTTACAAGAAGAAAGAGCTGCTGTTAGCACGACAAAGTTAATAATACCAGCCGCCGCTGGAATCCCGATTTTTTCAAATGTTAATACAAACGGGCTTCCTTGTGAACCAATTTCTTGCCACGGATAAATTGACATAATGACAAATAATGCACCCACGTAGAAAATAAGAATACGCCAAAAGACAGAATCAATTGCTCTTGCTAGAGATTTTTCCGGATTTTTCACTTCTCCCGCGGTAACACCGATCATTTCAATTCCTAAATACGCAAACATGACCATTTGCAGCGACAGCAAAATGCCTTTGAATCCGTGCGGGAACAGTCCGCCGTTGTCCCACAAGTTTTTAATACCAGTCGCAACGCCGCCGTTGCCGATTCCGAACACAATCATTAATAACCCAACGGCAATCATTAACACAATCGCTAAAATTTTAATAAGTGCAAACCAAAATTCCAGTTCGCCATATGCCTTAACAGCTAAGAAGTTAACTGTTGTCATAATGACAAGCGCCGATAACGCCCAAATCCAGTTTGGTACATCTGGATACCAATACCCCATATAAATACCAACGGCTGTAATTTCAGCCATACATGTTACAACCCATAAAAACCAGTAATTCCAACCTGTTAAATAACCAGCAAGCGGCCCTAAATAGTCGCGCGCGTACTTACTGAATGAACCTGCAACAGGTTTTTGAATCGCCATTTCTCCAAGTGCTCTCATAATAAAAAACATAATCATTCCGCTAAATCCATACGCCAACAATATTCCCGGTCCTGCTAATTTAATAGCAGATGCAGATCCAAGAAACAGCCCTACCCCTATGGCTGCTCCTAAGGACATCAGCGTCACATGTCTTTCTTCTAACCCGCGTTTCAATTCTTTCCCCTGAGTTTTCCCCTGCATAAACGTCTCCCCTTTTTCCAATCTGTCAAAACGAGATGAATACAGCCTTTTTTTGTTAGCGCTTTCATATAAGTCTGTGCTAAAAGTCAGCTAGGCTATATATTTGTATTCTATCACCTTTCTCTCACTTTTCTTTTGTCGAAAAATAAAAAAATTATCGTATCATTTTGTTTAAATACACAATTAGATGTAGACACTGGTTTTTTACTATGTATTTATTATTGCACCTAAGTAATAGCATTTTAAAAAAATAGAAAAACGCCGACTCAACTCCGTCAGCGCATCGTTCATTTTATGCTTTTTATAAAAACTAGCATTTATCTCGCGGGTTCAAAAGTTTTACAGCCAGGTTCTTCCGTTTCAGAAACATGGTGACTACTTTCAGGACTCACAACGTAAATGGACTCTGCACTGCATTTGTTTCCAGTTTTCCAATACACGCACTCATTTACTTCACATAATACACCTTGAGCCACTGTCATCCCTCCTTTTCTTGTCTTATCTCTTTTTTACCCGAAATATAATGCTTCTAACATTTACATGCAAAAAAACCGCTTGTTTATCAAGCGGATCTTTTTATTGCATATGTTCAACATACTGTTTTTTAGCTAGATATAACTCGCGACTCAGCGTAATCCGTCGTTCTCGCAGGTGCCTTAATTTAGCCTGAAATCGTTCATTAGTTGGCTCTTCTTGAATTAAGCGATACGTAAAAGAAATATCTTCATTTAACTGTTTAAAATCTTCCCATATTTCTTGAACGAGTGCGGATTGTTTGTCTTCAAATGAGCGATTTTGCTTCGTTTTTAGCGCAGCTAAAATTTCCTGTTGCCACGTTTCGTCTTTTATTTCTTTTGCTAACAAGTATAGATCTAAATAATCATCAATGCTTAACGCCGTTTGTCTATTGTTCAATGTCATCACCTTTTCTATACGAAATGTTTCTTCCTAAGAAGAGGATTTCACCATAGAAAAAGATTCCTCTTCTTATCTGTCAAAGCTAGGCTATGCTGGAATTAGCACCATTCAATAATTGTGGTTGCTGAGGCTTCAAAGGGCCAGTCCCTCCACCTCTCTAGATAAGAATATTTCGTTTTTAAATTATTTCTGACTATTCTAATATGTTTTGTAGGTTACGTCAATAGCTTTTCAATAAAAAGAAAAAAGAAGTAAAATATGGTATGCTGTCATAAAGGATGGTGAGCACATGAAACGATATATGTTATCTGCTTTTTTGGGAAGCTTGCTGTTGCTTCTCAGCATTGCCTTTTCATCTACTTTCCATATTGCAATTATCAAAACAACCGGAAGCATTGGAGGAATTATTTTAGCAGCAGCGGCTTTGATTATGAACGCGCTTGAAGATCCTCCCGCCTCAGATCATACAGGTGGAGGAGCTGTTGAAGTACTAGATAAAGGCGCCGTTTGGGCTACTTATTTACTTTTACTTTCATTACCAAACCTCATCGCATGTATAACATCTTATGTTTTATGGACTCGCTGACATTCACCAACGTTACGAACGTTTTACCACCTGCAGGCTCATTGATATTTGTTTATCTACAAATCCAAGTTCGCGATACACATGCTGTACAAAATTCCCAGCATGAACGCTGAGCCTGATTTCAGGGTATCCTTTGATAGACAATTCATCAATCGCTTTTTGCATTAACGGCTTGGCTAGACCCCGCCCGCGGTATTCTGATACAACATATAACTCGTAGATAAAGCCAATTTCTTCTTTTGAAAAGAAGTCGGCAGATGGTCCCGCAAGAACCCAGCCTGCGAGTTTATTTTCTTGTCTAGATACTAAATAATAACATCCTTTTTTAAGAGCATTATCAATTAGTTCATTTACGCGTTCAGTTGACGGTTGAAACTGATGCGTTGTTCCTTCAAACAGCGCATCAGCAGATTTTGTCCGAATTTCCTGTATTTCTTCTTCAGTAGCTTTTACAATCATCACGATCTCTCCTTTCGTGTTCGTTTTCCACATGCAGAGATAAATTCCTGCAAAAAAAGTCTTCGCCTAAGCGAAGACTTTTATTTAAATTCAAAATGTTCTTGATGATTGCCTTGTTCATCCGTCCAGTTAATCATGATGTCTAAGCCTGCCGCTTTTCCAGGAACAGCAAAATTCGCATAGCGAAAACGCTGACCGCTTTTGCTTAAGTTAGATCTTTCAATAGGAGAAAACAAGCTGTATTTCGTCTTATTTTTTCCTTCGTGACGAAAAGCTTGAACCTGCACGCGTTCTACGTCTTTTCCAATGTTTTCAACGGTTAACCCATATGTATGATAGACGTTATTTTTCCACTTTAGCTGATTATCTCCCGTCATACTTGCTTTTGCCAGTTCAACCGACCATTGTTCAGATGATTTCTTCATTGGAAGCTTTTCCATCGAAAGAGCGCTAACATGAATAGTTGCAAAAGCAAGCCAAACAAAACAAAAAGTGCTGACTGTATAAAATAGTCTTTTCATAGATATTGATCTCCTTAGCAATTTTAGTAGTAGCATCTCCTATTGCCCTAAAAATTATGATATACGTTTTAACACAAAAAGCCCCCCATTCAGGAGAAGCTTCTTAATTAATGCATCAGCAAATCTTTTTGTTTGTCTAATGAGTGTTTCGTATATAAATCTCTTTCAACCGTATATTTAGGACGCTGTTTCACTTCGTTAAAAATCTTGCCAATGTATTCTCCGACAAGCCCTATCCCCATTAGCTGCAGGCCGCCTACAAGCCAAATTGATAAAATAAGAGACGTCCACCCAATTTGCGTATGATCTAAATATTTTTGAATCAGCGCATAAATGCCAAACGCAACACTAAAAAGAAAAGAAGCTCCTCCAAGCAGCGTTAATAACCGTATAGGCGCTACGCTAAAAGATGTAATCCCGTCAAATGCAAAAGCGAGCATTTTCTTTAACGGATATTTTGATTCGCCCGCCGTCCGTTCTTTGCGGTCATATGTGACTTCAGTGGAGCGAAATCCTACTAATGGTACAAGACCTCGTAAAAAGACGTTTCCTTCTTTGTATTTCATGAGTTCACCAAGAGCACGTTTGCTCATGAGACGAAAATCAGCGTGATTTTGAACGAGCTGAATTCCTAACTTATTCATAAAACGGTAAAATCCTACTGCCGTAGTTCGTTTGAAAAGTGTATCGGTTTCTCTGCTGTCTCGAACACCATATACAACTTCATACCCGAGCCAATACTTCTCTACAAAAGTACGAATGGCGTTGATATCATCTTGTAAATCCGCGTCAATGGAAATGACGCAGTCAGATTGTTGGTAGGCTGCTTCTAGTCCTGCAAGCAAAGCATTTTGATGTCCTACATTTCGCGCTAGCTTTAACCCTTTTACAAATAAATTGCTGCAGCTTTCTTTTTCAATAAGCGACCACGTGCTGTCTTTACTTCCATCGTCTACAAATAAAATGGTACTTTCACTTGATACAAGACGTTCATCTATTAGTTCTTTTACTACAGTAGTTAATTGAAAAGACGTCTCTGTGAATACTTCTTCTTCGTTGTAGCATGGAACAACAATCGTTAAAATAGGTCTGTTCATTTTATTGCCCCCTTACTTTGCTTCATATACATACACTTTCCAAGCGGACTGTTTATCGTTAAATGCTTTTAAAAAGTGCAAACCGTCGCTTTCAGCATTTTCGATTGGCACAGCTGAAAAAATATAGCGACCGCCCATTTTTTTAAATTGATTGATATTAAGCTGCAAATGATGGATTTTTTTAGTTGAGTCTTTTCGGTAATCATATTTTTTCCCTAGCTCGCTAACAAACACATAGCAGCGGTTGCCCCAGTGATCATAGTAGCTTTCTAGTTTTTTATTTTTATCAAGCTCTTTGGCAATAATTTTACGAAACTCATGCTTATACGTTAACGGATAGAAGTTGTTATACGTATCTAGCGTATAAAAGCCGTTATACTGAGCAATGGATGGATGAAGCCCTATGCTTGCTACGCGATAAGATGATTTAGGTTTTCCAATATATCTGCTTATTTCATCAAATTGATGAACAGCATAAAATTCCTTGACTGACGGCTCGTGATTGTAGCGGTAATAAAGTTCTGGATTTGCTATAAATAACACAAGCAGCTGTAAAATCAAACATACCCACACAAACTTCTTCCACGCCTTGCTCCTTTTCCATAAAACATAGCCGCCAACGGCAAACATTAAATAAATAATGAGCGGGCGTAAAAAATGAAATCTAGCAAAATTGAACGTATTAAAAAGCTGATATTTTTCTTTTAGCGGCTCCCATCCTTTATAAAACCAAAACGCATACCAAATCGACAGCAGGAGATTAAGAATAAATAACTGCAAAAACGTTTTTTCAAGCTTTCCCTTCTGATTCCGAGCAACAATCCACAGTACGACAAAAGAAAGCGGTAAAATGACAAAGGTATGAAGCGTCATTACATGCGTATGCCCGAGCGTATAGTTCTTTAAAGCAAGGCGAACGGAATGTCCAAAGCTTAGAGTAGAGCTTAAAAATTCATTTCGACTCGTCGGGGCCTCCGGAAATAAAAGCGAATCAACAAGCCGGTATTCAATGAGAAGAAAGACAGCGGTCATCGCTGCAATACTTCTTAAAAAAGGAATATTCCACGCTCGTTTTTTTACGGCATCTCTTAGCCATAGCAGCCCCATCGCCGCTAAAAAGAAGAAAAAACCTAGCACAAAACTCGCGTAAAACGGAAGCAATAAAAGTGTAAGCCATTCCTTCCACGTTCCTTCGCGGTTTCGAATGGTTAAAAACGCCCACAGCGCCAGCGGCTGTCCTAATGTACTCAGCATGCCCGAAGGCCAAAATGGCGTAAGTGCAAAAGCAAGTGATACAAGCACTCGAATCGCATAAGCATCCTCGCTTTTAATAAAATGCTTTTTTAATAATAAATACATTCCAATTAAAGCAAATATGCGCGTAATCATTTGGCTGAGGCTGTACGCAAGCATGGTAGGAAATAAGCCATACAGCCACTGAATACCGCTAAATTCTGTTCCAAACGTGTTTCTCGGCAATCCGTTAATAATTTGAGGTAATACGGCATGACTGGAACCAAACAGCTCCCCGCTTTGATGCAGAACTTTATACCACGTAATATTTGAGTCTAAATTATCATGCACGCGTATATGTGAATTTTCCCCAAGTAAAAACATAGGAGATACATACGCAAGCAGCAAAAGGAAAGCGATAATAAGCAATGTTTTTTCTTTATTCATAGCTGTTTCTTTCTTCATCTGTTAACACCTATTTCCATTTCATAATGACTAAAAGCTAATCGTGAATGACGACTGCTTCTTTTTTTGTATTAAATACAAAGTATTTTTGACCCGTATAATTTAAAAGCGTATACAGACCTGTTCCAATTAATATACCGACGTCTTTTTTGAACGGACGCACCGCAACAGGAAGTTGATGCAATAACCAGCTGGAGAACTGCAGTCCAATATAGTAAGACAAGCCGTAGCAAATGCCAATAACTAAAATAAAACGCAGTATGCTTTTTGATAAATGAACTCCGCTTTTAAACGTAAATATTCGATTTAACACGTAGCTGACGACTGCCCCCGCTGCATTGCCGACGAACGTCGCTATCCAGTAATGATGAAAGATATGAAGCAGCACATACATAATGGAGAGACCTACTGCTGTATTGACCAGTCCCACTACTAAAAAACGTACAAAAGATCCTTTCATATAAACTCCTTTTGATTTTGATACTTTCATAAAAATTACATATTATGACTTTAAATACAGTTTCAGTGTAGCAACTCCACTTAAAAATCTAATGAAAATAACATTAAAAACAGATGAAAAAAAGCTAAAAGAATCAATAAAAATCAGGATTCTTTCAGCTATTTAGTAGAGCCTTCAATAATTAATTTTTGATCGCTTTGATTGTCAAACGCATCCACTGCCGCTACTTCTATTTGATACGCAGTATGAGGCTGCAAACCTGATAACGGAAGACTTAAAACATCCGGAACAGGATCGCTGTAATATTGAGAAAATGCATTATATGTTTTGACCACTTTTCCAGTTTCTTTATTTTTGACGGTAATGCGATAAGAATGAACCATCAGATTATCCACCGCTTGCGTAAACTGGATATAAAGCTGATTTGCTGAAGCTTTTTCTTGTATAACAGAAATAGTAGAGCTTGGAAGAAAAATCGGTTTTACTAAATCTCGCTCATTTGTGTAGTGAAATTTTTTTGCATCTGCAGGTATATCAATTTCCCACGCTTCTCCCGTCCACTTATTTGCGTGAAAATCCCGCCTTTTAACGACTATTTTTCGATTATAAACCTCTACAAGAAGACCTTGACTCACGTCTCGATAGCCAGGAGGAAGTTCACCTTGTAAATATCCAGCACCAGGCCATATATACCGAACAGAAGACGTTGCAAGAGAGGTAAAATCTCTTTGAAAAATAGTACGAGGGTCGTCCAACGGATGGTGGGTATGACCAGAAAACGTAATGACTTGCGAATAAGGTTTTAACGTATTGTAAAGAAGCTGTTCATTCACTTCTATCCCCCATCTATTTTCCCCGTACAGTGTATTGTTAATAGGCTGATGAATAAAGACAAAAATCGGTTTTTTAGGATCGTCTCGCTTTGCTATCTTCAACTGTTCTCCAAGCCAGTTAATTTGCTTGATTGAATAATCACCGGCAGTTAATCGGCTTTCTGTTCCAAGCATGATAAAATGATAGCCTTTTATCACTTGATGAAAGTAAAGAGCCTTCATTTTGGTTTTAGATAAAAAACGCTGCTGCGCTTGCTGATTGGTTACGCTGTCCCGGTATTCATGGTTGCCAATTGTAAAAAGAGATACGGCCTGCGACTGTTTATTTTGATTATAAACAGAAAAAAAACGGTCGTATTCTTTTAACGCGCCTGTATCGGCCAAGTCTCCTACTACTACAAATGCATCTTGTTTCGGTGCCTGTTCATTTAATTGCGTTAATGCATGTTGAAAAGTACGCAAATCAAGCGTTCCTGTTTCCTTAATATGAACATCACTGATCACAGGAAAAACTAGCTTTGGTTCGATGTATCCGCTTCGTCCGCTCTTCTCTTCAGCTCGTACGTTTAAGGTAATCCCGCATATAAGAACACTTATTAATACGAAAGCGAGCCAGTCTTTTTTCAGCGTTTCCATAAAACCGCCGAGCATGATGCTTCCTCCTTTCTTCACTGCTGCGTCTCAGTTATTTTCTCTACGTGTATGAGCTTTTATTTTATGTAATTTCAAAATATCTAATCGTATAGTTTCAATATTTCTTTTCGTATTTGCACACACTATGTTCACAATCAATTCATTACACTTTTCCTAGTCATAGTGGTATGATTTTCGTATATTACAGACTAATTGTTGAAAATGTAGGAGTGAATATTTTGAAAACGGTCGCTGTTATTGGAGGAGGAATTACGGGCTTAACCACTCTGTACTATTTGCAGAAACTAAAACGAGAACGTAACCTTCCGCTTAAATTATTATTACTAGAGAAAAATTCCCATCTAGGAGGAAAAATTAATACGCGTGAAGCGGGGGAATTTATCATGGAAACAGGGGCAGATTCTATCGTAGCTCGAAAAGAGAACGTCATGCCTCTGCTAGAAGAGCTATACTTAACAAACGATTTAGTATATAACGAAACGGGCAAATCGTTTATTTACTCTGCTAATGAGCTGCTTCCAATTCCGGAAGATACCATGTTCGGTATTCCAACAAGCGTGGAATCTCTTTTTAAAAGCGAGCTGATTTCTTCAAAAGCTAAAATTACAGCTTTAAAAGACTTAATTACTAAAAATACAACGTTTACAAAAGACAGCTCAATTGGACTCTTTTTAAAACATTTCTTAGGAGAAGAGCTAGTAGAAAAGCAAATTGCACCTATTTTATCGGGCGTTTACTCTGGCGATTTAGACAAACTCACGATTTCTTCGACTCTCCCTTATCTGCTCGACTATAAAAACACGTACGGCAGCATCATCAAGGGAATGGGAGCCAATGAAAAAAAATTTAAAACGGCAGGAAATAAAAAATTCATTTCGTTTAAACAAGGTTTATCAACGATTATTCACCGCCTAGAAGAAGAGCTTTCTGATGTAACGATTTTAAAAGATACGCCAACCACCAGCATAAAACAGAACGGTGAACGTTACCAAATCAGTACGCCGGGGCAAGCCCATTCAGCGGATTACGTGGTGTTAGCTACACCGCACACGGCTGCTCAGCACCTGTTGAACGATCCCGAATTAAACGAAGACTTTGAGCAGTTAAAAGATTCTTCTCTGATTAGCGTGTACATCGGCTATGACGTTCCAGACGAATACCTTCCCGCTGAAGGCACCGGGTTTATTGCCTCTCAATCAAGCAACTTAATCGCCAATGCCTGCACGTGGACGAGCAAAAAATGGGCTCACACCTCTAAGCGGGGGAATTTGTTAGTTCGCTTATTTTATAAAAGCACGAGTCACCACTTTGACAGCCTGCGGACGATGTCAAAGGAAGAGCTGCTAGCAGTGGCACAAAAGGACATTGAAAACAGCTTAGGGATCAAAGAGCAGCCCATTGAAAGCGACGTAACCAATTGGGATAAATTGATGCCTACCTATCATCTTAAACACGGTGAACTTGTGCGCAACTTGACTCAAAAATTGCATGACAAGCACCCCGCTATTACATTAGCAGGCTGTTCTTACTATGGAGTAGGCATTGCAGCGTGTATAACAAACGGCAAACAAACGGCCGAAGCTATCTCTCAACAATTGACTTAAAAAAGGTTTAAAAATAATAAAAGGCCCGAAAATAAATATATTATTTTCAGGCCTTTTATTACCTTTTCGTTAGCATATAAAGCTACTTTCCTTACTATTAACAACTCTTTTATCGCTTTTCTTTTTGCAAAGCAGCAGTAGCAAACAATACAAGATAGCGCTCGTCTGAAGTTAATCTAAGCCAATGTTTCACTTTATATCTCACAGGTTTCCGCTCCCTTCCTTCAAGTTTTTATATGGAAAGACTTTATATAAAGATTCAATAACGATAAGAAACGACGCTTGATATGTATTTTATTCCCACGCCCGCTTGTTTACAAACTTTTTTAAACGTAAGACTCTTCGTTTATTTCCCTGAAAATAACACCGTTTTCGCCATTATCCTCTTACTATTTGAGAAAAAAGTGTACATTTCTTGCCTATTTTGACGAACATTGCGATAAATAAAAGCTGCCAATTGCGGCAGCTTTTATGTTAAAGGACTAATCTAATTATATTGCCTGATGGATCTTTTGTGATGAAATCTTGGTTTTCTTTAGAAACAGCTGCTCCGATTTCACGAAGCTGATTTATTGCCTGCTCCCTTGCTTCTTCAGCTGGGAAAACAAGTGTAAATGACTCTAAACCAACGCTGCTTTCAAGAGGACTAGGCGCTCCAATTCCATTCCAAACGTTTAGTCCGATGTGATGATGATAGCGTCCAGTTGAAATAAACAATGCTTGATTATGGTAATTGCTCACAACCTCAAAACCTAATCCATTTCGATAAAAGGTTTCCGTTTGCTTTAATTCAGAAACGTGAAGGTGAATATGTCCCATTAAGGTAGCTGAAGGTAATCCTGTCCATGGTTTACCGTTTCCTTCAGCTACTATCGCTTCTGCATCTAAAGGTTTTGTAGCCATTACTACTTCACTGTCATTCCATTCCCATGTACTTGACGGACGATCTCGATAAATCTCTATACCGTTTCCATCTGGATCTGCCAAGTACAGCGCTTCGCTCACTAGATGATCAGACGCCCCTTGAAGCGGATAACCGCTATTTAACAAATGCTGCAGAATACTTCCTAAATCAGAACGAGTCGGCAGCAATAGAGCAAAATGATATAAGCCTGTTGTACGAGGCTGTTTTGCTGTAACGTTTTCCGGCTGTTCAATCGATAAAAGCGCCGTGCGTCCATCAGCTGTTAACAAGGCTTTATTCTCTTTTCTCCCTAAAAGTTTAAACCCAATTATTTGCTGATAAAAAGCAAGTGAACGCTCTAAATTTTCTACTTTTAAATTTACTTTTCCAACAAATACATGGGGTGCACGGTGAAAGTTCATGATTATTTCTCCTTTTGAATATATCATTTTTTAATTAACTTACTTTATGTAACTTATTATATTTTTATAACTTCGTTTCGTCAAGTTATTTATTTTACTATCATAACTTAACACTTATATCACAGCACAACCAATTAAATAAGCCCGCCTGCTCATACTATAGTATGAGCAGGCGGGCTTATTTACCATTATGCATAAACTATCAAAACAGTTCTCTGCTTTTGCGTTTGACATTTCCATTAACGAAATACTGTATTCTCTCTTTTTGCTCATTTGTTGGCTTCTTATACGTTTCACATTCAAACTGAAAACATGCTTTTTCTAAATCGACTTCATTTTCTACAATTTCTCCAATCGCACTCAATTGATTTAAGTCTCGCCAAAGTTCCTCAGAAGTTTCAGGGTCAAAATGAGATGAAAGATAATACTGCGCATCATATTTTTGAAGTTCTCTCTGAATCCGCTCAAGGTCTTCTTTATCATAACTCCAGTCACCGCTATAAAAATCTGGACATAGACAATCACCTAAAAACAGTACTTTTTCTTGGGGGACGTAGACAACGGACGAGTCCTTGGCGTGTACCCCTCCAATATGCTGAATGCAACAAGTGATTCCACCTAGGTCAACTTCCATATGATGATGAAACGTTACGTCCGGTTCCTGTAAAATTAACGTCTCTCGACATGGCATTTCTTTCTTTATCATATCCCGGCAAAATTCGATTTCCTCACCCTCCTGGACGCGTTTATCCAAGGAATCATCGTCCCAGCGCAGTGTCTTTAAATAGGCCAGCTTCTTCTTAGTTAAATGATGGCTGATTGTATACTTGTTCATTGCATGAATGCCAAATGTATGATCCCAGTGCCAATGCGTAATAGCTACTCCTTTGATTGGAGGGGCCCCCAGTTTTTCCACTTCTTCTAGAAAGGCTGATGCATGCGCAGGAGAATTCCCAGCGTCGACGACGAAACTATACTTCTCCCCGCATATAAGCCCGAGGACAGGTCGATCCGTTTCTTTAGAGTGAGGAAAGTAATAAATGTGGTCCGTTAGTTTTTTCAGCATATTTACACCTGCTTTATGTAATTTAATAAAAGCTTTTTTATCAAATGGTAAATAATGATAAATAAACTGTATCATACTCGGGTGCTGCTTGCCTATCCCATTAGGTAATATTCGACTTCTCTTGAAGAGCTATGACTTTTTCCGGCTCTGCTGCTTTGTACTTTAAGAAGATCATTACACTAATCATCACAATCATTCCTCCCACTAGCTGAGAAGCGGTGGTCATTTCTCCAAGTAAGAAATAAGCGAGAATGATGGCGCCAATTGGCTCGCCTAAAATAGCCATTGAAATCGTTGTAGCACCTACATACTTTAACAGCCAGTTAAATAAGGCATGACCAAAAATATTAGGAATAAGTGCTAACAGCAAAAAGATCCACCAGTCCTTTGTGTCATACTGAGTCAGCGATACGTTTGTACAAATATTGTAGACAAATAGAACCAGTCCACCGATTAAAAAAACGGCGAAACTATAGATGATTGGAGGCATTTTCCTGCACAGGTCTTGCCCTGCCAGCATATGAACAGAAACAGCCACTGTACCTAAAACAGAAAGCAAGTCTCCATAAAGAGCCGTTTTAGATACGCCGATATCTCCCGATGCGATAATCATCGAGCCGCTAACAGCAATTAAAATGCTGATGATTCCTACTTTGCTGGTTTTTTCTTTAAATAAAAAATAAGCTCCTATCACCACGAAGACCGGCTCAAGCGCAGTCAAAATCATCGCGCTAGCAACTGTTGTATGTGAAAAAGACTCCATCCAAAACAAAAAGTGAAGCCCTAAAAATACGCCTGATACAACTAGCATTAGCCATTCTTTTACCGTGCTGTTTTTAAAAAGAATTTTCATTTTCCTCCAGGGTAGAAACGGCAAGAATAGAAAGACCGTAAACAGCAGCCTATACATCCCTAAAATAGAAGCAGGTGCGTCCGACCATTTAATTAAAATAGAAGAAAAGGACACGGCTAATACACCTACTAAAAGAAATAATGCCGGCGGTAAAGGAAGAGTTGATTTATTCATGCCATTACTCCTTTTAGACCGTCTTTTTTCATATTTACTACAGGAATATCCACTCCGTCTCTATGTACAATTTCTTGTTCTTCTATGTAAAAGCCGATTGATTCATACAAAGCTATATTGCGAGAAATATTCATTCTCACCTTGCATGTTAAACTTTCCTTACCACACTCTTTGGCGTATGTCTCTAACCATTGAATAAGCTGTTTACCTATTCCTTTCCCTTGAAAAGCAGGAATAACAGACAGGCGGTAAAAATATAAGCTCGTTTCTTCTAGCGTAAAACGCGCCATCGCTACCGGCTTATTTTCGACGGATAAAATGACAGCTTCTTTTTCGTGCTTTAATGATTGCATAATAGATTCCATTGTCTCATCAAGAGCACTGGATGGTGGGACAGAATCGCGATAGACGGAGAAGGCTTGCAGCATAAGATCGTGAACTGTAGCAGCGTCCTCCGGCTGTGCTAAACAGTACTTCATAAATTTTTACCCTCTTTCTATAAAAATTAAGTATATCGAATTATTATACAACACCACCTATTTTTTTCCTACACCTTTTATTGATTTTTATTAAGGAGAATAACCTCTTTTTACGCTTTTACACCTTCCTAACTTTACTCCATTAATCTATTAATTCATTAGCACACACTCTTGAGAACTTTTTGTCGAAATGGTTAAAATTCTGTTGGGAGGGGATCATCATGACATTTTCTTGGCTTATACCTTACATAGCAGTGTCACTTATCATTGTCTTAATACCAGGACAAGACATGATTTTTGTAATGACACAAAGTATTGCTTCAGGCGTCAAAGCAGGCATCAAAACCGTATTGGGATCTATTACGGGAACATTCGTACATACTCTTTTAGCCGCAGTGGGGCTATCTATTATCTTTCAAAAATCAATTATTGCCTTTACAATTCTAAAGGTTGTAGGTGTTCTGTACCTGCTGTTTTTAGCATACCAATCGTTTCGCGAAAAAAGCGGTCCGTTGGAATTAACAGAAAACGTTCAGCAGCACCATCACTTTAGAAAAGGATTTGTTAGCAACTTAACCAATCCAAAAGTAGCTATTTTCTTCATTACGTTCTTACCGCAGTTTGTCAATTCGTCTCTTGGACATGTAAGTTTGCAGATGATTTTGTTTGGTATCATCTTTATCGCCGAAACGCTCATCATCTTTTCACTTATTGCGCTATTTGCTTCTGGCCTTGGGAAAAAAGTCAAAAAGAGCCGCATCTTTCAGCACACATTAAAATATGTAAAAGGAACGGTTTTTGGCGTACTTGGCCTAAAACTTTTATTTTCTAGCAACAATTAAGTAAAACAAAATGAAATTTCTTTCATCCCTGCTGTTATCGCCTTTTCATACCTGCTTCATTTGTCATATCACCCTATTTTTCCATGTGAGGTTAGTTGACAAAAGACCAAAATTATTATTTTATATATATATAAGGTTTAGATTTAGCAACAAGATTCGACAAGGATAATGAAGAAAAACAGCGGGGAAATAGAGAGATCTATCTAAATAGAGGGAAAATTCTATAAATTCACGTTTTTTATTATTATTCTAGTATAATTCATGAAGAGGTGAAACTATGCAAGAAGTAGTTCAAGGTTTTGTTAGTTCAATCAACGAATTTCTTTGGTCCTACTTACTGATTGCGATGCTGATTGCATTTGGTTTGTTTTTTACATTCAGGTCAAAGTTTTTACAAATTCGGTTATTAAGAGAAATGATTCGTGTATTAAAAGAAGGTGCGGATAGCTCTTCTAAAGACGGAATTTCTCCATTCCAAGCGTTTTGTATCAGTATGGCAGCCCGCGTTGGTACGGGGAACATTACAGGTATTGCGATTGCGATCGCTTTAGGGGGACCTGGTGCCGTATTTTGGATGTGGGTGCTGGCCGTTATTGGTTCAGCTTCAGCATTTATCGAGAGTACGTTAGCACAAATATACAAAGTAAAAGACAAAGACGGGGGCTTCCGAGGCGGACCGGCTTACTATATGGAAAAAGGGTTAAAAAAGCGCTGGATGGGCGGACTTTTTGCCATCTTAATCACTTTATCCTTCGGCTTAATTTTTAATGCTGTACAATCAAACACGATTACCCTTGCGTTTGAAAATGCGTTCGGAACAAATCGTCTAGTGTTAGGAATTATTATGACAGTGGCTTTCGCTGCCATTATTTTTGGCGGAGTTAAGCGTATTGCAAAAATGTCAGAATATATTGTGGTAGTACTGGCTGTTGCCTACATTGGCGTAGCACTCTTTATTATTATTATGAACATTCAAGAGATGCCTTCTCTTATTGCGTTAATCGTAAAAAATGCATTTGGTTTCGAGCAAATTGCCGGCGGTTCTCTTGGAGCAGCTCTTATGCAAGGAATTAAACGCGGATTGTTCTCAAACGAAGCGGGTATGGGTAGCGCGCCAAACGCCGCAGCTGCTGCAACAACAAGCCACCCGGTAAAACAAGGATTGATTCAAGCCTTTGGTGTATTAACCGATACGCTTATTATTTGTAGTAGCACTGCCTTTATCATTTTACTTTCAGGTGCTTACACAAATAAAAATTTAAGCGGTATTGAGTTAACACAAGCTGCTTTAAGCACTCACATTGGTTCTTGGGCAGCAGGCGCTCTTGCGATTATGATTTTCCTATTTGCTTTTAGTACATTAATTGGTAACTACTACTACGGAGAAACAAATATTGAGTTCTTGAACACAAATAAAGCTTGGCTGATGACTTATCGTGTTGCTGTACTTGCAATGATTGTGTTTGGTTCTATTTCTCAAATTCAGCTTGTCTGGGATCTAGCAGACCTGTTTATGGGCTTTATGGTAGTAGTCAACTTAATCGCCATTCTCTTGCTCTCAAAAGTGGCCTTTGCCGCACTCAAAGATTATCTTGCCCAAAAGAAAGCTGGAAAAGACCCTGTCTTCTATCAAGACAGCATTTCTGGACTTGATAATATTGATGCATGGGATCATTCAAAAGATAAATCTAGCTCGAAAGAAGCGATCTAATAAAAAAAAGCGTGAATATTCACGGCTTTTTTTATTGTGCAAATTTACTTCTTTTTTTCTTCTAATGAAGCAGTCTAAGACTAACCAAATACCTATAGTATAAATAAATCACGCTGTACGGAATCCAGTAGGAAAAAAATGTCCAGCCGAGATTCCATCCGTTTCCGTATATAATTCTTTCCATATACATATACGTTCCTTCTAAAAATGTTGTAAGCAGCGCAATAAGAAAAATAAAAAAATGAGGCTTTCCTATTCGCTGGATTAAAAAAATCATATAGCTGGCCAATACAGGATAGACACCTAAATTAAAAGGCAGCGCTTCTAATGCTTCATTTTCTAAAGAAGTCCGCAGTTTCCAAAAGCCATAATAGCTTCCTAATTCATTGATAACGATTGCTAAAATGCAAAAAGCAGTTCCTACTAAAGGCAGTAAACGACGATTTCTAGGATGTAAATAGAGGGTGCCAAAAACCCAAGGTAAAACAAATGCCAGCGCTATATTGATAAGCAAGAATATCCGACCTTTTTCTTTCTAGTATGCCACATCGTACCTTTTTCTAATCATCTCATTATCTTGAACGCAACAAGTGTAAAAGCACCTTATCTCTGATCGTTAAAAAAGAGTGCTTATTTTATGATTAATGTAGTTTATCCCCTTATTCTTCCATTTATTTTAATGAAACAAATTCAGCGTCTTTTTTCTGGTAATAATTTTGAACTAAACGCCCTGATAAAGCAGCTAATACCTGCTGAAATAACATCCCTAGTACGACGGGTACAGCAACGGGAGCTGGAAAATAAGATACCGCTAATACGGCTCCGGCGCTAATATTTCTCATGCCTCCGCAAAACGTAAGCGTCACAACTTTTGCTCGGTCCCACCTTAGCCATTTGCCAATCATCCAGCTGAAGAAATAACCAGCTGAACTCATTAAAAAGACGATTACGATAATAAACAGCAGTTTTTTATCAATATGTTTTAAATAAGGTGCAATTACTCCCCCATTTATCATAACCATCACACTTAACCCTATTTTCGAAACAGGTGCCAGCTTTGGTCCTAATGTCTGCTTAATTGTTCCTTTTGTATATTGATTTAAGCACATGCCTAACAGGGATGGAAGGACAATCATAAAACATAAATCTTTGACTAACTTTAGCGCTTCCAAATGCACGGTGTCTCCAACCACCAATAAAAGCGTATAAGGAACGATAAGCGGCGCTAAAAGAGTATCAATTAAAATAATGGATAGCGCAAGAGGAATGCTTCCTTTGTAAATCGAGACCCATATAAAACTAGTCACTCCTGTTGGAATAATCGCTGCTAGTAAAAGGCCCGTGCTTGTAAATACATCATGCGGAAAAATCACTTGACCAACGCTCCAAGCCCACGCTGGCATAAAAATATGTAAAACAAACAGGGCCATAAAGATTGGAAATGGACGGTGTATGGTGGCGTTTAACTGCTGAAAATTTGAGTTTAAACTTCCGGCAAACGTCATTAATGCAAAAAGCCATGGAATTAAAAAAGTATAATGACTTAATGACGAACCGACAAGAACTCCTACGAGCAAGCTGACCGGCGTAATAAACGGCATCAATTTTTCTAGCATTTTATTTAATTGACTTAACAAAGCTTCTCCCTCCAACGAACGTTTTAAATAAATAATAAGATAAATTAACGTTTATAATATCACCTATTTATTATACAACTTATGTTCAAACTATTGTCTGTCTCTTTTACTAAAGAGAGATATATTCATAATTATCACTTAAATAGATTTACGGGTATTTTTATGCTATTTTAATAGGGAAGAAGCTTTTAAAAAGAATGAATTTAGGGTACAGTACATTCTACATAGACATGCTTCAAATGACGGATATAAATGAACTGTAGCACAGTTTTGGTAATTAGGAGGATTGTATGGATTTTTTAAAGTCTCTGTCATCGTTGGATGATTGGAAAAAAATCGTGATTGCGATTGGGATCTTTCTGATCTTTTTGATTCTTCGCAAGCTGTTCACGACTTATTTGTTTAAGTTTATTATTGGTTTTGTCAAAAATAAAAAAATCAATTTAATTACGAGCGTTTTAGAAGCTTTTGAAAAGCCGCTGCGCTGGATATTTGTGATTATTGGTTTCAAGCTTGCTCTTCCCTATCTTCCCTTTGATGTTTTAACAGCCGACACGGAAAGACATTTAGTTCGTTCAGCTTCTGTTGGCCTTGCAGGATGGGGTTTGTATAATTTAGCTGCTTCTACCAATTTATTTTTTGCAACGTTTGCCAAAAATTTTGATATCCAAGTGGATCGAATCATCATTCCTTTTATTGAAAAGTTCATCCGCATCGTTGTTGTTATGCTTTCTATCTCCATTATCGCAGAAGAATGGGGTTTTAACGTAAACGGCTTTGTAGCAGGTCTTGGCTTAGGTGGTCTTGCTTTTGCCCTAGCCGCAAAAGACACCGTTAGTAATTTATTCGGCGGAATTGTAATTATTACCGAAAAGCCTTTTACCATTGGAGATTGGATTAAAACACCGAGTGTTGAAGGCGTTGTAGAAGATATTACGTTTCGAAGCACCAAAGTTCGAACGTTCGCTCAAGCAGTCGTAACAGTGCCAAATGCTACTCTTTCTAATGAACCTATTATTAACTGGGCTAAAATGGGGAAACGTCAAATTGCCTTTCATTTAAACTTGAATTATAATACACCAAAAGAAAAGTTAGAAACCGTAGTGGCAAGAATTAAAAAGATGCTGACTGAACACGAAGAAATTCACAATGAAACGATTCTTGTAAATTTTGACGGCTTCTATGAATCTAGTCTAAATATTTATCTGTATTTTTTTACAAATACAACCGTTTTTGCTGATTATTTAGATGTAAAAGAAAATATAAACTTCGAAATTATGGACATTCTTGAAGAAGAAGGCGTAGAATTTGCTTTCCCTACGCGCACACTCATCGTTGAGCAGGACGGAAAGCTTTCTGGCAATCCAAAAGAATTTTTAGAAAGTGCTCGAAGCTAAAAAAAGCTGACTACTAAGTCAGCTTTTTTTCCTTTCTTTTTTAGTTTGAAATGAACATTTGAGTCCAGTAATGACCGTAGCTTCCGCCTTTAGCGTAACCTACTCCGATTTCGGTAAATTGACTTGATAGTATGTTTTTACGGTGACCTTCGCTATTCATCCATGCGTTAACCACTTCTTTTGGAGTTGCTTGTCCAGCAGCGATATTTTCACCTGCTGTACTGTATGTAATGCCAAAGTTTTTCATCATGTCGAACGGACTTCCATATGTAGGTGATGTATGACTGAAATAATTTTTATCAATCATATCCTGCGATTTATAGCGAGCAACGCGAGCTACTTCCCAATTAGACTTTAAAGGCTTAAGCCCTACTTTAGCACGTTCTTGATTCACTAGCTGAACCACTTGCTCTTCGTATGAACTTCCTGCTTTATCTGTTGGTATGGTAATTTTTTGTCCCGGATAGATCGAATTAGGATTTTTAATAGCAGAATTCGCTTCAATCAGCTCGGAAACGCCAACCTGATATTTTACTGCTATTTTCCACATCGTATCTCCCGATTGAACGGTATGTACGGTTGCTGCTTGCGCAGTGTTATTAAGACCAAAAGCTAGAGTGACAGACAACAGTGTTACTAATAAAAGTTTTGATAGAGTTTTCATACTTTTATTAAAGCAAATTGATTTCAAGATTCATAGCGGTAATATTATCCCATAGTTCCACTATATGACTTTGTTATCTTCCCTCCACACTTTCTTTATAAAAAAGGCGCACTGCTCTTTCGCAATGCGCCTTCTTATTATGAAGATAAAGCCTGTGACTGATTCATGTCCGACACATTAACCTCTTCATCCATACTTTGATGCACCTGACGTTTTTTGATCACATCAATATATTGAATGTGATGGCCTTCCATTTTCGTAACGGTAAAGTCATACTGATCAAAGCTAAGGCTTTCTCCTTGCTTGACGTCATATTTTTCCGTTAAGACCCAGCCTCCAATTGTATCAACATCCGTATCATCAATTGTTGTGCCAAGCAGCTCGTTAAGCTCACTTACTAATAACTTTCCATCTACAATATAATGATCGGGTTTGACTTTCTGAATCAATGGAAGTTCATCCGCATCGAATTCATCACGAATTTCACCGACAATTTCCTCTAAAATATCCTCTACTGTTACAATCCCTGCTGTTCCTCCGTATTCATCAATTAAAATAGCCATATGGATGCGTTCACGCTGCATCTTAAGCAATAGATCATGAATAGGAATCGATTCAATTACTTCAATAACAGGACGGATATACTGTTTTAAATTTATTTTTTCCTTGCTGTTGTTCATAACAATCTCGGTTAAAATCTCTTTCATATTGACCATTCCAATAATATGGTCTTTATCTCCATCGATGACCGGATAGCGGGTAAATCGTTCTTCTTGCACCATATCAAGGATGTATTCGACCGTATCTTCCTGATCAATTGAAACGACTTCCGTACGCGGCACCATAATCTCCTTGGCAACGCGATCATCAAAGTCAAAAATTTTACTTACATATTTAAACTCCGATTGATTGATTTCACCGCTTTTATAGCTTTCTGATAACAAGATGCGAAGCTCTTCTTCACTGTGTGCAAGCTCATTTTCTGAAGCAGGCTTTAGACCAAATAACCCTGTTATTAAACGAGAAGAACTGTTCAATAGCCAAATGAAAGGATAGGTTACTTTATAAAAAAGTATAAGCGGACGAACAAATAATAAAGTGACTTTCTCTGCTTTTTGAATTGCAAATGTTTTCGGAGCAAGCTCTCCGACCACAACATTTATAAATGTAACAACCGCAAAAGAAATCGCAACAGATAGTACTTTTGTTAAAGCACCGCTTATCCCTAGTTGATCAAGTAATGGTGACAGGAGATGCGAAAGTGTAGGCTCTCCTAACCAACCAATTCCCAGCGCAGTAATCGTAATCCCAAGCTGACACGCAGATAAGTATTCATCTAAATTTGAAATAACTTGCTTCGCAGCTTTTGCATTGCTGCTCCCTTCTGCTATAAGCTGATCCACTTTGGAACTCCTCACGCGAATAATCGCAAACTCGGTAGCAACGAAAAAAGCAGTTAATGCAATCAGTACCGCTAGTAAAATCAAGTTAAATATGTCCAATCAAGTTCCTTAGCTCGTTTAAAAACGAGTAAGGACTCACCTCCTAAAAAATAAAAAATTTGGATAAAGAACTCTATCCCTGTACTGATCACATGGAAAAGTGCATATAAGGAGGAATCACATGATAAATGTATAAACATTTTTATATGGAGCAAAACTGCCAGTCTTTCTTCCTTATCTCACGTTTCACTCATTAATGTAGCAGGTCATTCTTTATTCAGCTGTTCTAGATGTGAAGCAATGGCTCACATCGCTTCATTTCATGATGTTGCTTCAGCGCTGA
This sequence comes from Priestia aryabhattai B8W22, assembly GCF_000956595.1. Lineage (GTDB taxonomy): Bacteria > Bacillota > Bacilli > Bacillales > Bacillaceae_H > Priestia > Priestia aryabhattai. The sequence goes on from NZ_JYOO01000025.1 coordinate 33,760, forward strand.
TTCTCTCTTCCAGTTCATTTATAAAAAAATTAGTAGTTTACAATCTTTATAAAGTTAAAGTCTGTTAACGCCTTAAAAGAGCAATTATGTGATAAAGAGCGATATGCGTGAAGCAAATGTAGGTTTGTATAATACTGTATTGTACGCTTTGACACTGGTGCATATAACGCTACTTTGCCAACGTGGTACACTGCCCCATCCAATCACCTCTATTTCCGTATATCTAAAAAGAATAAGGAATAATTATCCTATTTCTTTTTAGACTTATTGTCTTTATTTTAAATGTTAAAAACTTTGCAGTCAAACGTTTTAGATAGTCTCCTGCCCTTGCTATTTACTGGTGCGGCGATTTTTAGCAGGTAAATAAAAGCTTGCTGCTGCACAAAAAAAACCAAGGACAAAACAGATAATGGGGAGTTTCATACCTATCGCTTCAGCATAATAAGTGAGACTCCTTCCGTGAATAGGGACAAGATTCATTTCAAAAATCAAAGTCAAAACAGCTGTCACTTTGAGTGCAATACCAACAATGAAGAGACAAACTCTCAAGCCTACACTCATATGCGAAAACATCCCTTCTATCCATTAGCGAATGTATGATGTACTACACCATATGATACATCCCTACACTTTATCACTAAATGCTAAAAAAGCGCTATGTCCATGCATAGACGCTTATAAGTTGGCGACCACTTGTCCAATGGAATCATAGATAACCAAATCAAACAAATAATCGTAATGCGTAGGTTCTTGATTAATCATCACCATATTTGTACGATTGTACCGGCTCACAAGCAGCGGAATCTGATTAATCGGTGCTACTTCAAGCGATGAACCAAGTACGATAAATAAATCAGATGACAGCGCTGCTGTAACTGCTTCATCAAACTGATGAATAGCATCTCCAAAGAGAACAACATTTGGCTTTAAAAGGCGCTCACACACTGTACATTGCGGGAGAGCTGACTGATTCAAATAAGCCAAATCATACTCTTCTTTACAGTTCGGACAATGAGCACGTTTAATGGAGCCATGAATTTCAAAAACGTTCGTGCTTCCTGCATCTTGGTGCAATCCATCAATATTTTGTGTAATAACATGTACGGTTTTGGCTGATTCTAGTTCCGCAATAAAGCGATGGCCTGTATTTGCTTTATACTGATGCAGCATTTTAATATGAAAAATCTCTTTAAACAGCGGCCAAAATTCATGAGGATACTGTTCATAAAAGTCAGCAGCTACTATGTCCACAAAGCTTTTGTTTTGGCGATATAAGCCATTTTGGGAGCGAAAGTCCGGTATGCCTGACTCTGTGCTCATTCCTGCTCCTGTAAAGAAACAAATGTGTTTAGCATCATCAATGAGCTGTTTTAATTCTTTGTACTGTTTTAACATTGCATTTCTCTCCTATTTAACAATTAGTACAGGAATCGTTACTTGCTGTGCAATTTTAGAACTAACGCTTCCAAGCAGCATGCCTTTTACAGGATTTAACCCTCTGCTTCCTATTACCACAAGGTCAAATGAATTTTGATTAGCAAATTGAATTACTGTTTTAGCCGCGTCTCCGTGCATAAAGGTAATCTCATACTCCACGTTTCCTTGCTTTAAAATTTCATCCGTTGTATGTATCCGACTTTCCCGTTCCTCGTCGCGGCTAAGTGATTTTAATCTTGAATCACCCTCTACTGCATAAATAACTTGAATAAAACTGTTTTCCGTCAGCTGAGCCAGCTGAACGGCTTTTTCTGTTGCTTTAGCTGCATGCTCTGAGCCATCTGAGGCAAGTAAAATCCGTTTAAACATAATGCTTCCTCTCCTCTTTTGTAAAATGGTTTTCTCTCTTTACTATATCACTCGCTGTTCAAATGTAATCATTTTTTTGATTATTCCTATAATTTTTAAAATTACTTGTCTACTTTTATGATAAACTGAAAGAAAACGTGTATAGAGGGGATGAACCAATGTTTGGTTTTGAATTAATTTGCACTTTTTGCAAAGGGCTCGGAAAGCTAGCCGTTATTCCTGGTATCGGTTACATGAAAACATGCAAACACTGCGAAGGGACAGGGATGCAGTCAAAAAAAGACGAAACTCCTTCAATATAAGAAGTTTCGCCTCAGCAATACTGTGATTAGATTGAAAGCTCTTTAGATAAACGGTACATATCAGCATTGATATGGTGAGGTTCACCTAAAATTTCCATAATATCATAATCTACAATTTCATTTTTACGGATACCGATTGCACGGCCGCCTTTACCTTCTAGTAAAAGTTCGACTGCACGACCGCCGAAACGGCTTCCTAGCACACGATCTTGAGCAGTTGGGGAACCACCGCGCTGAATGTGTCCTAATACTGTTACACGCGTTTCAATACCTGCAGCTTCATGAAGCTGTTTCGCTACTTCATTACCATTGGCTACACCTTCAGCTACCACGATAATGCTGTGCTTTTTACCGCGCTCTTGTCCTTTTCTCAAACGATCAACCATTTCTTGGAACTCATCTTTTGCTTCTGGGATAAGGATTGTTTCCGCACCGCCAGCAAGACCTGACCAAAGAGCAATGTCTCCTGCATTACGACCCATAACTTCAATAATAAACGTACGTTCATGAGAAGTCGCCGTATCACGGATTTTATCAATTGCGTCGATAACCGTATGAAGGGCCGTATCAAATCCTAGTGTAAAATCTGTTCCTGGAATGTCGTTATCAATTGTTCCTGGAATACCGATACAAGGGAAACCAAGCTCTGTTAGTTTTACAGCTCCCATATATGATCCGTCTCCACCGATAACTACTAAGCCTTCAATACCGTGCTTCTTAAGGTTTTCAATACCTTTTAAACGCCCTTCTTCTGTTTTGAATTCTGGACATCTTGCAGAATAAAGCATAGTTCCGCCGCGTTGAATGATGTCACCAACATCTCCAACTTCTAGCTTTTTAATATTCCCTTCTATTAACCCTTGATACCCTTGGAAGATACCATAAACTTCCATACCTTCATGAATTGCTTTACGCACAACAGCACGAACCGCAGGATTCATACCTGGAGAATCTCCGCCGCTTGTTAATACACCTATTCTTTTCATTACTTTCACCTCATCAAAGTCACATACATGACTACTATATTATAGTTCTACATTTTACCCGAGTTCGAACTTTTTGTGTAGTAATTCACAACATATTTCTTTGTTAAATTTTAAATGTACATACTTTTTCATATCTTTTAGTTATTTACCGTCAAATATTCAAAGTTTTTCTAGTGATATTGCACATCTAAAGAACCTTTTTAATTACGGCTTTTATACGACTATATTCACCGTTATATTTCATTTTTTTCATATATGTAATGAAATTGTAACGTAGAACACTGTCGAAAGATGATATGATGAATTTACTTAAATCAGGAAAAATTTTCAGGGGGTACTAGTTTTATGAAAAAAGTAATAGCAGCTCTTACGCTCGCTGGCGTTATTGTTTCTACTAGCCCGATTGTCAGCCAAGCGGCTCTAGGCGACCAAACGCTTCGCCAAGGCATGAATCACCAAGATGTTAAACAACTACAACAAACGTTGAAAAATAAAGGTTATTTTAAAGGGAATACAACTACATACTTTGGGACTGTTACAACTTCTGCTGTAAAATCATTTCAGCGCAAAAACGGACTAGCAGCAGATGGTATTGTCGGAAAAGGAACGTATGCTAAACTAGGCGTTTCAGCAAAGGGCAAATCGTCTTCTAGCTCAGCGCGCTATAACCCTAACGCAGTGATTAACAAAGGAAAACAGTATATGGGCGTTCGATATCGCTGGGGCGGAACAACGCCAAGCGGCTTTGACTGCAGCGGCTTTATTGGCTATGCGTTCAAACATGGTGGTGGGGTTCAGCTTCCTCGTACAGTAGCTCAAATTTATCAAAAAGGAACGCGCGTCTCAAGTCCAAAAGCTGGAGATATTGTGTTCTTTCAAACCTATACAAAAGGGCCTTCTCATGCAGGAATTTATTTAGGAAATAACCAGTTTCTTCACTGCTCTTCATCTAAAGGTGTGAGCATCTCTTCTCTAAAGGAGAGCTATTGGAGCAAACGCTATTTAGGTGCTAAAAGAATGTAGTTTCGATAAAAAGGGCAAGCTGTGCGATTTTGATGCGGCTTGCTCTTTTTCTGTATGTAAAAGATTTGGTATAGTAGAAGCAGCACATTACATTGCAAAACCAAGCGTGTAGATGAATACTGTAAAGGAAGTTGAATAAATGCAAACCCTTTTAATTGACATGGATTCTGTCATTTGTGATCTTATGACGGATTGGCATAACCAATATAACAAAGATTATGGCGACAGCTTATCGGTTGAAAAATTAAAATGCTGGGAATCAGAAAAGTATGTAAAGCCGCAGTGCGGCACAAAAATTTATGACTACCTCGATCAGCCGGGGCTTTTTTTACATTTAAAACCTCTGCCTCATGCTGTTGAGGTTCTTAAACGACTTTATGAAAGGTTTTCCATTTTAATTGTCACAAGCAGCCGTACCTATGCTTATACAGAAAAAGAGCAGTGGGTTGAAAAACACCTTCCGTTTATCGGAAAGTACAATATCGTGTTTACACACCAAAAAGATAAAATATACGGAGACTTGCTATTTGATGATGCACCGCATAATTTGAAGGCTTTTCAAGCTACAGGTCGCCATGCTGTTGCCATGAGCTACCCATACAACGAAGAAGTAAATGTCCCTCGCGTGGACGATTGGCTTCAGTTTGAACAGTACGTAAATACTTATTTCAACAAATGTTGAGCTTAAAAAATACGTGGACTTTGTCATCAGAAAATGAATGCAGTGCGTTTGTGAGCACAGCTATAAGCATAAAAAAACCGCCTTTTGGGCGGTTTTTGGAGGATAGCCCCCTAAGGGTTATCCTCTTTTTATTTAAAAAAGATATCGTTTTTTAGTACTTATCAGCTGATGAGAAAAAGTCCATAATGGCATGGATAATTTCAACGGACTGAAAAGAGAACAATGATATGGCTGTTAATGAAAAGAAACCAATCATGGCCATACGTACAAGTAACATAGACTAATCGCCTCCCTGTTTTGAACTAAATGAACGCACCCAAAACAATTCGCTATCTGTCTTTGTTTGTACGACGTTTTCGCCAAGCAAAGGCAGCTCATTCACTGCGTGTAACAATGACAATGAATCTTCATCTTTATCTTAAAGACTAAGCGTATAGTTAGTATATCAAATGAAGCTTTTTCTTCAAGGCTATACTAGCGGTAAAAAAGGAAATAGTATGAAACGATGCGTTTTATCTTTATTTCATACAATTCAGTACCCTAATATTTATTATATTAAACCTTTTAGGAAAATTGCTACTATTATATCTTTTTTTAAAAAAAGATATTAAGACATAACTAAATCAATTCAATCTAAAGACGAGCAAATGAGATAAATGATCTCGACGGCTTGTTACATCGCTATTGATTTCCGTTTGAGACTTTGCTTTCCGCGGACGGCCGATGAGCCTCCTCGTCTACATATATGAAATCTACGTTCACGATATCAATGAAAAAATCCGAATGCGTTGGATTCTCAAGCAAGAATCAAACGCGTTCGGATCTTCCTTCAACTAAAATAATTTTGCCCCAGCTTCTTCACATTATCGACACGTACTATAATACTCATTGACAATGTCCAAAATAGTTGGGTATTCTTCCACCCATGTAAAGTTTGTTTTTTCATTTTCTTTTTTCACTGTTTCTTGTTCTGCACCGATCTTTTCCATTGTTCAATCTCTCCCTTTAACTGTTATATAACATTTATATTAAATTAACTTTGTTTTATAACAATTTTCAGAAAAAAGTTGGACAATAAGTATGAAAAAAAGTTATTGAGCAGATAAAATTTTTACATAATACGTACGGGTCCTAGGTCCATCAAACTCGCAAAAATAAATTCCTTGCCACGTTCCTAGCAGCAGCTGCCCATCGTGAACGATGATATGCTGTGAGGAGCCGACCGTGCTCGCTTTAAGATGCGCCGCCGTATTTCCTTCCATATGAAGATCTAACTCATGTTCCCAAGGATATACTTCATCAAAACGGCGAATCATATCCGTTTTTACATCGGGATCCGCATTTTCATTAATTGTTATACCCGCGGTTGTATGAGGACAGTAAACTACTACAGTCCCTTCTTTTAATCCTTCTGTTCTTATCACTGCTTGTACCTGACTTGTTACGTCAATCATTTCGTCACGCTTGTTCGTTTTTAACGTAAATGAATGCAGCATACAATCACCTCTTTTCTTTACCATAACATATCTTTTCTATTCTTCCACATTTTTCGCATAACTCGTTTTTACATCGTAAACACTAAGCTCATTAACACAACAGGCGGTGAGTTTATTTATGCTCGATTCAAAATTTCAGCCCAATGCAGACTACACCGTTCAAACGTTTTTAGATTTGGTGGGTCAAAATACAGATGTTGGTTCCAAAAAATTATGGCTGTCTCCCACAAAATATATATGCATTATTTATCTCCAAGGACTAGTCGACGGAGAAAAACTTGATAATCTTACTCAGCATATCGTTGAGACAAAAGCGAAAAGTGAAACGCAAACAATCGATGACATCGATTCGTTTATTTCTGTCATTAAAGACAAAGAAGTCTATACATACAAACAAGCGATCTCGTGTTTTTTTAAAGGTCAGCCCTTGCTGTTTATGAGCGAAAGCACCACGGTATACTCACTGAATATGTCTATGACCAAACAGCGCTCTTTAAGTGAACCTACAACAGAGAAAGTAGTGCGAGGCCCTAAAATTGCTCTTATCGAAAACTTAGATGAAAACCTTGGTCTTTTAAGGCAGCGTTCTACCGAAGAAGAAATGGTTATTGAAGACATTTATATTGGAAATGCAAAGGAACATCGAACAAGTATCGTTTTTCATAATAAACACTGTCAAACTCACATTGTGAATCAAGTGCGAGAGAAATTATTAGACATTCCTTTAGATAACATTCAAGACTCGGGAATGATTGAAGAATTTTTAGAAGAAGCACCTTACTCACCGTTCCCTCAAGTACAAAATACAGAAAGACCAGATCGTGTTCTCGCTGCGGTGAATGAAGGGCGAGTAGCCATTTTAGTAGATGGTTCTCCTTTTGCCCTTTTAGTGCCTACAACTTTCGATATGATTATGAAATCACCCGATGATTATTACGAAAGATGGATAGCGGGTTCATTGCTAAGATTACTAAGGTACTTGTCTATTTTTATTACCCTATTCTTTTCGGCTATTTATATTTCACTCGTTTCGTTTAACCAAGGTCTGCTTCCGACAGAGCTGGCTATTACTATTGCAGCCACACGAGAAAACGTTCCTTTTTCTCCTTTTATCGAAGCGGTGGTCATGGAAGTTACCCTTGAACTATTGCGCGAAGCCGGACTGCGCCTCCCTACTCCAGTTGGACAAACAGTTGGACTTGTAGGCGGAGTTGTTATTGGTCAAGCAGCGGTAGAAGCACATATCGTTAGTTCTGTGATGATTATTGTTGTATCTGTGTCGGCAATCGCGTCCTTTACCGTTCCTCAGTACGGGATTGGTCTTTCGTTTCGAATTTTGCGTTTCGTATCTATGATGATTGCAGCAATTTTTGGATTATATGGCGTTTCCATGTTTTTTCTTGTGCTCGTCATCCATTTAACCAAACTCGAAAGTTTTGGTATGGCCTACTTTAAACCGTTTTTTGCGTTAAATAAAAAAGCATGGAAAGACTCTTATGTTCGTCTTCCAAACAAAAGTCTAAAACAGTCTAAAAATAAATCAAAACAAAACTAACAAAAGGAGGACCATATGCAACAATCACAATCAAGCAAGCTTCTTTCAGATTTTTACGCCATTTCAATTATTTCTTCAACTATGCTTGGCGTCGGTTTATTAACACTGCCAAGCAGTATTACAAACCAGACAAATAATGCAGACGGATGGATTGTACTGATTATGGACGGTCTTTTGTTTATTGGAATTGTTCTTTTTTTAGTCTGGATGGTTAAGTTTTTTGCGATTACTTGTATGTTTGATTTTACACAGGAAGTAACCGGCAAGCTGATTGGAAATATATTCAACTTTGCTATGGTCGTTTATTTTACATCTGTAGCAAGCTTTGAAGTAAGAGCTATGGCAGAAATGATTCATTTTTATTTACTAGAAACGATGCCCATTGAATTAATTATTCTTTCGTTTATTTTGACAGGCGTTTATTTAATCACGGGAGGTATTGATTCTATTGGAAAAGTAATGGCACTATGTACACCTATAACCATCATTATCCTTCTTACCTTATACGCTCTTAGCATCGGTATGGTGGATTTAAAAAACTTGCAGCCTGTATTAGCTGACGGATTCAGCCCGCTTCTTGCTGCCTTTACAACCGTCTCTGTTTCCTTTTTAGGGATTGAAACCATTGTATTTCTTCCGAAGCATATGAAAAATAAAAATCACTTACGAAAAGTTTCGATTATCGGATTTTCTATTCCTTTACTTTTATATATTATCACTTACGTATTAGTTGTAGGCGCGTTATCCGTTCCGGAGGTAAAAACAACCGTTTGGCCTACGATTGAATTTGTTCAGACGCATGAAGTAAAAGGAATTTTCTTTGAGAGGCTTGAATTATTTCTGCTTATTGTGTGGCTTCTTCAGTTTTTTTTAACCTTTGTAATGTATTTCTTTTTGGCTGTTTCAGGTTTTAAAAAGATTTTCAAAAATCGATCAACTACCAATATTATCTTTCTTGTGCCCATTTTATTTATGAGCTCGTTAGCACCCAAAACAGCAAGCGACGTGTCACATTTTTCAACGGTATTAGGCTGGGCATTTTTAGTGACATTTTTAGTTATCCCTCTTTTTTTCAGCACGTTAATGAAAATAAAAAAGGTTGTGTTCAAATGACGAAAAAATGTCTTCCTGTCATGATGACCATTTTTTTATTATGCGGCTGTATGAGCCATCGGAATATTGAACAACTTGCTCTTGTTATAGGAGTGGCAATGGATATCACACCGAAAATCGAACCAAAAACAGGAAAAAATCAGCTTGTGCTGACTCATCAAACCTTAACCGAAACGGAATCCGGAAATATGTCTTCTTCCATTCCATACAAGAACATTACAACAGCTGGTCCTACTATTCATGAAATCACGCGAAATATTTCGCTGAAATCTGATCCTATATACAGCCAGCATCAGCGAGCACTTTTAATAGGAGAAAAAGCGAGCAAGACCATCCCTCTGGATGCGCTTATTAATCAATTCGTTCGTGATAACGAGATACGGCGCAGCAGCCTTGCGTTTGTTACAAAAGGCGATGCTAAAAACGTTTTAACGATTCAAGGAATGTCTGTACCGCCTGTAAACTTAATTTACGAGCTTGTTTACAATAAATTCAAAACGAATAAAATTTTAAATCCCCTAACAATGGGAGAGCTATCAGCCAAGTTAAAAACCGATCAAAGCTTTTTAATACAGCGGCTTTCTAAAATTAAAAATAGCGTTGAACTAGACGGTGCCGCGATCATCAAAGATAAAAAAGCAAAATTCATCTTAACTCAGCACCAAGTGGAGGCTTTAACGTGGTTAACGGGGAATATTAAAGGCGGAATTATTTACGGCAAACACGGGCCATACCCCTTTTCCTACGAAATTGGAGATGTTCAGCAAGATGTGAAGGGCAGGATTGATTCAAATCACTCCATTCATTTTGACATCAACGTTCAAACAAGCGGCAGGCTATCAGAAGATTGGGAGACTTCAAAACAGGCTCTTACCGCCTCTAATGTAAAGAACACCGAAAAAAAAATAGAAAAAATCATTCGAAAAGACGCAGAAAAAACACTCGGCTTACTGCAAAACAACTACAAAGCTGATGTGATTGACCTGCATGATTACGTACGAATTCATTATCCTCATTTTTGGAAAAAACATCAGCATGAATGGGATGAAATATTTAGCCAGTCGACCATCGATTATCATGTTCGTGTTCAAATTAAAGATTTTGGGACACAGGGCAGAGATTAGCTCTTATTACTCAACGCCAGCTTCAGTCAGCTCTTTTTTCTTTAGTTCCATAATCGTGAACTTATCAGTATAGTTTTTGCTGACGAACAGCTGGCGTTCATTGTCGTTATTAAAATAAAATTTTTTATCATCTTGATATTGAAAATTCACTTTTTTCTTTTTCATTTGTTTAATAAACGTTAAGTAGTCATCTGAATGAATGAGATACCTTTTAGGCTTATCCGATATTTGCACAACGTCTTCACCCGAAGACTTTAATTTTACAATACTCCATGCAATAGGAAGAGGATTACCTTCTTGAAAAATCGTTTTGTGAAAAATAAGCACAAAAAAAGCAGCTGTAACAATTGAAATAAGAAGAAGCTTTTTTTTCACCGTATATCACCCTTTCTTCACGTCGTTACTACGTTAAGTAATACGACAGCCGTATGAAAAAACCTGTTCATCCGCAAAGGTTGTGTAAAGAAATAATGCAAAATCAACAAAATATAACAGTTTGGTTACCTTTTGATTAAATAACATTACTTCTTTACAAATTTAGCTAATCACGTGATAGACTAAATTCAACATATTAAGTCAGGACTAAACTAAATGAGGTGTTGCGTATGACCACAATGCGGCTTCAATCATACTTAACAACAATGTTTCCAAATGTTCAAATGAAGAGACCTCTTTTTTATAACGCGCCCGCAGGTATTCGCTTTACGCTTACCAATCAAAAAGGCGTATGGGAACGAGAATACATGAAAAATGTTTACGCACGCGCTTACGAAATTTTTGAGACACTCCATGAAAAAAATGATGAGCTGTTGCTTGTTTTCAAAGCGAATGCTGCACAGGATGATTTACTTTTAAAAAAGAAAAAAGAAACAGCTATTAAAAAATTCATTCGCTCTCGCCTGAAGAAGCAGGAAGTTCAATCCGTAGCATTATTAAATAACGCTGAGTATATTATTGCTTGTAAAACAAATGATGTGAAAGAAAAGCTTCTTTTGCAATCAATTGCCAACCGCGATCTTCATATTCATCCGGCTATTGAAGAAGAGTGTTACATTGTGAATTTGAATAAAGAAACCATCTTCCACCTATACGATGAGCGCGGACTGGACATTGTATCGAACAATCAGTCTTCTCTTCAACTTCTTCAGCAAAAGTTTCACGACTGGATTCTAGATATTGATGCAGCTTGTTCAAAAAAAGTCAGTAAAAAGACAATCATACAGTAAGATGATGCTTTTTTATTAGGCTTGATAGACAGGAGAGGCTTTTTTTAAAAACAGCCAGTTGATAAGAAAGAGTAGAAAGCTTACGATAACCATTGTTCCGAATGTAATCACTAACGAACCGTTCGAAAAGCTTTTTATAAAATGAATAACCGGTTCTTTTGTCACTGGAATCGTAAACAGTAAAATTAGAGCAGCACCGGTGATCATCCCTCCTGTTTGCCCGAATTTATAGACGATGCTTCCGAGCAAACACGCTGCTGCTGTAATAAAAAAGATAAATACAGCGTCTGTTAAAAAGTGAATAGCGACGGTAGGGTCATGAAAGATAAAATCGCTCGCATGATAAAGCTGAACATTCATTAAATTCAAACTATTAATCACCTTTATTGAAATGCTTATGATGACAACATTGATAAGGGACATTACAATTGCAAATAAAGCAAAAACACAGGTCATCGTTAAAAGATATGCCTTACGAGTAGCGCCTAACTTTAAGCAAAAAGAGAAACTTTTTCGAATGATAATAAAACTTACAATACCTGAAAAGATGTACTGCGGCATACTTGTTACCAATAGAAGATGCTCATTCACCTGACTGAACACTAAAATATCTACTACAACAAAAGCTAACAGAATCGTCCAAAAGCGAATCATTAAATACTTCAGTTCAACGTAGAGCGAATAACTAATGGCGGCAAACTGTCCTTTCATTACGCTACACCTCCACGATTGGCCGTAAGATAAATCATAATATCCTGTATGTGAACAGCTTCTACATGAAATGGACTGTCGACAAGTTCTTCAGCATAAATATCTTCATTAAACAACACTATTTTTTTCTCTCCCCCGAATACTTGCTCATGGATTACTTGCTTTCCTTTTTCATATTCTTCAATTTGACTTTTAGGTCCTTTCACACTTACACAGCGCTGCTGCAAATTTTCTGCCGTGTCCTGAAGAATCAGCTGTCCTTTTTGCATAATGAGTATTTCTTCAAATAAATTACTTACTTCATCAATTAAGTGCGTTGAAATAATGAACGTGCGTGGATATTCTTCATATTCATCCAGTAAAAGCTCATAAAAGCGCGCTCGCATCGCAGCATCAAGCCCAATATAAGGTTCATCAAAAATTGTGATGCTCGTTCGAGAAGATAGCCCAACAATAATTCCTAGTGCTGATTCCATACCTTTAGATAATGCCTTCACTTTTATATTACACTCTAAATCGAACTCTCCCATGAGTCTCTCAGCCGTTTCTTGGCTCCAATAAGGATAAAAAAGTGACGCAATTTTTAGCACGTCTTTGACTTTTAATGTTTTTTTGAAATTTCCGCTTTCGTTAATTAAGCAGATGTTTTGCAAAACGGAGCGGTTTTCAAACGGAGATTGATTTCCCACTTTTACCTCTCCTGTCGTAACCGGAATATGTCCGGCTACAATTTGCATAAGAGTCGTTTTACCCGCTCCGTTTCTCCCTAGCAGTCCGTATATTTTATTTTGTGCTAGCGTAAGTGAGATATCTTTTAACACTTGCTTAGATCCGTAGCACTTGTTCAGTAGCTGCGCTTCTATATTCATTCTATTTCCCCCTTGTCTAACAGCTCTTTTAACTCGGCTACCGTAATTCCTAAATGCTGTGCTTCTTTTTTCAGCGGAACGATAAAACGGTTATAAAATTCTTCTTTTCTTTGTGTAAGCAATTCTTCTTTGGCACCCGCACATACAAACATCCCTATCCCTCTCTTTTTATACAATATTCCGTGGTCAACTAGCTGATTAATTCCTTTAGCTGCCGTTGCAGGGTTAATGCGATACATTTTGGCAAATTCATTCGTAGACGGTACTCTTTCTTCTTCTGGAAAAGCATCATTCAAAATATTCTCTTCGATGGTTTCTTTGATTTGTTGAAAAATTGGTCGCTGATGATCTAATGATTGTTTCATTTTGACTACCTCACTTAAGTGGTTCGTTACTCATGTAACTAACTATATAACCAACTGGTTATTTTTTCAAGTGTTATTTCCAAAAAAAGAAAAAAAGTCCGTCAGTAACTAACTGACGGACTTTTTCATTTGACTGTTTAACCACTTGACCGTTCTTTTTACTAGCTCATCCTGCTGCTCTTTAGGAGAAATACTGGCTTTGTTGTCGCCTTTTTGTTTCCCGTACATTCCAAACTGTGCGTGATTAGCTCCTTTTACTTGGACCAGCTCCGTATTTTTTGAAAGTAAATGCTTGGTTTCTTTAATTTTTTCAGGCGTCGACAAACCATCTTTCTCACCGGTTAAAGACAAAATAGGATAAGTGGAGGTTGAAAAATCATTTTTATTCATCGGATACGATGCTAAAAGAACTAAGCCTTTTATTGAGTTTGGATGATCATACGCATAAGAGGCTGCACTCACTCCTCCAAGGGAATGCCCTCCGATAAACCATGCGGAAATCTGCGGGTAGCTCTTCACAATATCCGTCGCTTTGTTTTGACTAAAAAAACTCATATTAAACGGAGAATCTACAACAGCAACAAGATATCCTTCATTTGCAATTTGCTGAGCATAATAGCCATATGCTAACGGCTCTACTTTAGCACCTTGATAAATAATATAGCCAGCTTTTATCTCTTTGTTCGTTTGAGGCTTAAATACGTAATAATCGTCTTTTTTCACTACTTTTTTCTCATCTACCAGTGAGTGAAGCTGCTTTGAAGGTTCATAATCAAAACCTGACCATATAATAAAAAAAGCAGCGGTTACTGCAACAAGAACGGCAAGACCGACTCCTAATATTTTTAACGTTTTTTTCATGTCACTCCCTCTTTCTGTTTTTTTACTATGTACTCTTTTTACATCTTTTAGACATTTTACATGTTTGTTTCAAAGACATACAAGAAAAAAGAGGGGCTCAATATGCATGAAGCAGCAAAAGTGACGCAAACCATTACAAATAATCAAACAAGCAGAGAAGGCTAAAAATTCTGCTGTAAGCTATAATAAGGGGCAGTCTCATTAGCAGACAACCTTCATTAATGAATATCTCGTTTCTTAAACCTTCCTCCCCTGACTTCAGCAATAGCTGCTACAGCAAAAAAAGCAGATGGATCTATCTCATCGATAATCGCTTTTAACTTTGCTTCTTCAAGCCTGGTAATAACACAAAAAATTACTTTTTTATCATTTCCCGTATACGCCCCTTCCCCATTTAAATACGTGACGCCCCTCCCTAAACGAGCAAGGATTGCTTCACCAATTCGTTCATATTGTTCGCTGATAATCCAAGCTGACTTGGACTCATCTAAACCTTGAATCACAATATCAATCGTTTTAAAAGCAATGAAGTAAGCCATTAAAGAATACATAGCGCGGTCCCAGCCAAATACAAAACCGGCACTTCCCAAAATAAATAAATTAAAAAACATAATCGTCTCACCTACCGAGAAAGGCGTACGCTTGTTAAATAAAATAGCTAATATCTCGGTGCCGTCTAAAGAACCGCCGTATCGAATAACAATTCCTACTCCCACACCGAGAACAATTCCGCCAAACACAGTTGCTAAAAGAGGGTCGCCTGTTAAGACCGGCAAGTCGTGAAAAATAGAGGTAGCAATGGATAGAATGACAACACCTAAAAGCGTAGATAGCGCAAATGTTTTTCCAATTTGCTTATATCCAATAAAAAAGAATGGAAGATTTAATACGAAGATATAAAATCCGATTTGAACATCCGTTAAGTGGGATAAAATAATAGATATACCTACAATTCCACCGTCAATAACCTCATTAGGGACAAGAAAAAATTCTAGCCCGACGGCCATTAAAAGGGCTCCCACTAAAATAAACAGCATGCGCTTTATAATCATTTTAGCTGATAGCGAACGATGAACAACCTTTTTTATTTCATGATTCGTTTGCAGCACATAACTTCCCCTCCTTTTTGTGATCGAGACATCAATGACTAACTAAACGCTCTATTTTAATATTATCATAAAATTCAAACTATTTATCTTCTCTTTTACAAAAATTTCATCTAATGAAATAAATTGTGCATATATTGGATAAAATTGTAGATGATAACAAGTGAATAAATGCCCGAGTACGTTCAAAAGTGAATGCATCCCACCACTTTTCATACGGGATTAACAGGACAAACTTAGATTAAAAGGAGAGTAAAACGTTATGAACCGTGTAAAGATTATTGCTGCTTCTTTACTCGCAGTTTTATTGCTAGCTTTTTCAGATAATTTCACTTCTGCAGCTGTGCAGGAGGCAATGATACGAGTTGTGCATGCATCACCTGATGCACCTGAAGTAGATATATATGTGGACAATCAAAGCATCGTAGTCGGCGCATCGTTTAAAGATGTGACAGATTACCTTAAGGTACCTGCGGGGTCTCATAAAGTAGAGGTATATGCTATAGGTACAAAAGGAAAAGAAAAGCCTGTCATTTCCACTAATGTAACCGTCGAAGCAAACAAAGCCTATACCCTTGCTGCCATTAACCAAGTTGCACACTTAGAATTAAAAGTAGCTCAAGATGATATGAACGTGGCTAAAGGAAAGAGTAAAATCCGAATTGCTCACTTTTCTCCAGATACTCCCGCTGTTAATGTAGGTATTAATCACGGCCCTACTTTGTTTAAAGACACTGCTTTTAAACAAATGACAAATTATTCTGAAGTAGATGCCGGAACCTATGATTTAACCATCGCAACTAGTCAAGACAATAAAAAAGTACTGGAGATTCCAAATCTTAATTTAGAAGCCAACACGGTCTACACGGTGCTCGCTATTAACAAAGCCGACAGCCTTGAAACACTGTTATTAAAAGATAATACGGCTATGCCTTCCGAAATGCCAAAAACAGGTATGGGCGGTGCTTCAGAGGATAATTATAATTCAATTGTGCCGGTTCTTACTTTATTAGGAATTGGAGCGGTTGCTATATTTGTTGTTCGTCGTCACAGAGGATACGAAAGCGAATGAAATGGATAGGAGGGGTTTTCACCTTTTCTTTTATACTATTCATGAGCAGTTGGTTTGACCAATCAGCATTTGCAAACAGCTCGACGGATTTTGTTGTAAAGATGGCTGAAACAAAATCGGCTCAATCCTTGAAATCTTCAGGGACTGCTTCTACGCCTCTTCCATCTCAGCTTATTATTCCGAAGCTTCATATCAAGGCTTTTATAAAAGGAATGGGCCTTACTAATCAAGGTGAAATGAGCGTTCCTGATAATGGTCATGATGTAGCTTGGTTTAAGCTTGGAGCAAGACCCGGAGAGGAAGGAAATGCGGTCATTGCAGGACATGTTGATGACCAAAAAGGACCCGCTATCTTCTATCATCTCAACAAGCTCACAAAAGGAGATGAAATTTTTGTAACCGATCAGCAAGGTCAGCAGCTGGCCTTTGTTGTTACCAATAAAGCTTCTTATCCCCGAGATTCTGCTCCTATCAGAGAGATTTTCGGTCCAACTTTTCAACACCAGCTTAATTTAATCACCTGTACGGGAACATTTGATCATAAACAAAAAACTCATGAGCGCAGACTCGTTATTTATACAAGCCTGCGCCCGGAAAAAACAGCCGATGTTTCTCACTAAACATCGGCCTTTATTACTTTTAATTACACACTGGTTCGTTTTATTTAAATATTTACACAGCCTTAATATGAACACAACATCTCGCTAGTAAACTAATGCACGACCCCTCAATAAAAAGGAGTTTTGATATGAGACCAAAATGGTGGTTTGTAAGCTCACTCACTCTTTGTTTATGCGGTATTTTTATGTTTATACATACGCAGGCAGCTTCTACTCAAGCAGAAAAAGTAGCCATTATTGCTCATCGAGGCGCATCAGGATATGAGCCAGAGCATACGATGCAATCTTATCTCGCCGCCGTACAGCAAAAAGCAGATTATCTCGAACTTGATCTTCACATGTCTAAAGATCACCAGCTTGTAGCAATTCATGACTATAAAGTTGACCGCACGACAAATGGAACAGGATATGTAAAACAGTATACAGTGAAGCAGCTTCAGCGTTTGAACGCAGGAAAAGGTAATAAAAAAGCCGTCATTCCAACTTTAGAAGAAATATTCCGTACGTTTGGCAATCGAACAAACTATTATATTGAAACAAAATCTCCACATGAATATCCAGGTATGGAAAAAGAATTGTTAACGCTGATGGCTAAGTACAACATTCATACTGATCATGTTATTGTGCAATCATTTAGTCCTGAAAGCTTAAAAACCGTCCATCGATACCGACCTACTATGAAACTAATTCAACTGATTCGTACAAAGCAAACCAATATGTTAACAGATCAGCAGTTCAAACAAATTAAAACGTACGCGAACGGCATCGGTCCTAACGCAAACACGCTGACAAAACGATATGTACAAAAAGCTCGCTCGTATGATTTAGACGTCCATCCGTATACAGTAAATGATGAAAAACAAATGAGAACACTTATCGAGTGGGGCGTAACCGGCATGTTTACTAATTACCCGGATCGTCTTTATAACGTGCTGCATAAAGAATAAACACTTGCCGCGGCAAGTGTTTATTCTTTATACATCTCTTCTATTCGCTCGCCACAAGTACAGGCTAATTAGTGCTATAGCATAAAGCAAAGCCCAGCCAAACACCAAAAATTTGTTTAATCCTTCGTTAACAAATTGAATGATTGCAGATACGGGTGGCAGTACATACAGCAGCAGTCCGCCTCCTTGATACGGAAAGGAAACGCCTGCCGCTGCAAGCGTAATGATTAAAATAAATAGAGGTCCAAACCACGATAAGCTGCCTTCTCTTACAACATCTCTTGTAAAAACAAGACCTATGCTCATACCAAGCAAACTAAACGTCCAGTGAATAATAAACCCAAACACCATTTGCTTAGTGGATATATCCATTTCAAACATATCAAGCAGCACGGGATAAGCAATTGAAACCGCCGATAAAAATGTAAACAGCAGAACACAGCTAATAAGTTTGCTCGTAAAGTACTTATTCTTTTTCCCTACGTGAAGTTTTGTAATAACTTCTTGACTGGAATCTTCTGCGTGAAACAGCGACATTGTAAACCAAGTAGTTAGAAAAAAGAGAAAAAGTGCAGTATTAAAAAAGCTATCAAGTACCGGGTTCGGTCTATATGTATAGTTCATACATAGCGAAATAATATAAAGTGCAAGCGGCGGAATATATCGATACGATTTAATATATGTAATAAAATGATAGCGAATCAATGCGCCCATCTTAAATTTCTTCCCTTTCCATATGATATAGCTTTACAACTTCAGCTTGAACAGCAAGTAATTCTGCAAGAAACTCATTTACATATTTTTTATCTATGTAAAAAATCCAGTAGTTTCCGTGCTGTTCAATTTTCATGCACTTTTCTTTTAATAAACGAAGCGGCTTATTGAGAATGACATTTGCCTCAATAACCGTTAAATGCTCAATGAGTTGAACGCGCTCATTTTTTAAAATGCGCTGCGAGCCAATAGTGATAACACGATCCGCTACAGCATGAATGAGCCTTTCTTCATGACACGTAAATACAATGGTCATCCCTCGTTCTTTGAGCTTTGTAAAAATCCGTTCTACTTCTAGCTGAGCACGAGCATCTAATCCTGATAGAGGTTCATCAAGCAATAGCAGCTTAGAAGAACTCAGCAGTGCTTGCATCATGTTGACTTTTTGCTTCATTCCTTTTGAAAAAGAAATAATTTCTTCATGTCTAAACTCTACCATTTCGAAAGTTTCGAGCAACTCTTCAATTCTAGAGCTGCGCTTTTTCTTAGACAACCCTTGAATTCGCCCCATATGCTGCAAATATCCTGCTAGTGTAAAACGCAGCTCCTGAGGAAACTGTTCTACCACAAATCCAGGCGTACCGGTTTCTTTATGAAGGTGAACCGTCCCTTTAGTCGGTTTAGATAATCCCCCAATTAGCTTTAAAAACGTACTTTTTCCCGCACCGTTTTTTCCAACAATCGCGACAGTCTCTCCTTTATAAAGCGTCGTATGAACGTTTTCTAACACGGTATGTTTTTTGTATACTTTTGCAACATTTTTTAATTCAATCAGTTTTTCCATCTGCTGCCTCGCCTTTCCATAATCCTATATGTTAAATCATAGCATATTTAGGGGGAATGTGCTTCCATCTCTATACGTTTCAGCTAAATTTTTCCCGTACAAAAAAGCCTTTGATATGATCAAAGGCTTTTCATAGACAATACCATATGCTCTTCATCAATAAATTCACCATCTACTTGAAGAGCTCTTTTTTCATACGCATAAGAAGTAAAACCGAGGCTTTTGTATAGGGCTTTTGCCCCTTCATTTTCAGCAGCGACAGCTAGATAGATTTGCAAAACATTCGTTTTGGAAAAAGCTTGTTCAACAGCGGCTTTTAACAGCGTCTTCCCAAGACCTTTCCCCCTTGCTTCAGGGGCTACGTACATGCCCCAAATATCTCCTTTATGCTGAACTTTTAAAGGCTTTTGCTGCTGAAACCCTACAATCCCCACAAGCTGTTTTTCCATAAAAGCTCCTACTACAAATTCTGATTGGCTGCTTGGAAAATAATTTCGGATATCAGCAATTTCTTTTTCATATTCTTCTTCATAACTTAAAATAAAACTTTCGGGATGATCTTTTAAAGCACGAAGACGGAGTTCAAAGTACACGTCAGCGTCTTCTTTTGCCAACAATCGTATATTCATCTTTTCACCTTAGTTTCTTATGTTTTAATTAGCTATTAAGGACTGTACACGCTAAATACTTCATTCCACCGATACAGCTCATAATAATTTCCCGGCAGGTCTAAGTTTGAAATGAGTATCTTGTCATTTTTCGTATCTTTTACGCGTGTTAAAAGATTTGCTTGTTTTCGATTTGTGCGAATCCACATCGTTTGATTCGTTGCTTTATGATAAACAGGCGCGTAATCTCCTAAGCCTTTTTGCGGAAATGTGAACTGACTTTGCTTATTGTTCTTTACATTCATACTATACAAAAAGGGCAGCGGCCTCTTTTTTTCATCATTCGACCACCCTGCTTCGGGCACACGTGAAATGATGATGTTATCTTTTTCTGTCCAAGTGAAATCCCAATCTGCGAAGCCTTTTGGAGTATACACATGTTCTTTAAAAACCGGCATCTCTTTTAAAGTGAACTTTTTATTTTCGGTGGCAAACCTTCCTTCTCCATTAATAAATGCCAGTACTTGCTCTTCATTACTCCACTTAAACCAATTGGGTACATTAAGCATATCTCCCACTACTTGAAAAGCTTTTCCTTCTTTTGTAATAATGCACAGCTTATTTGCATCTGCAGACATCGAAGCCGTTGGAATAGCTATAAAACTAATCCATTGACCGTTAGGAGACCATTTAAAGCTGCTTGTTGTATACGCAAAAAATGAATCATTTTCTGCTGGCAGCGTCGTAAAAGCCTCCACTTTTTTTACGTCTAACCCTGCATATTTACTCACTGTATATAGCTTTACCGGTCCCCATCCCGTGGGCGCCAGCGCAGCAGCTGACGTAATTAAAAATCGATCTCCTTCCGGAAACCATGAAAATTGATCAACTCCTACGGCTACACGCTTCTTTTCATGCGTTTTAACGTTGTAATATACTAAGATTCCATTCGAAATATACGCAAGCTCCTCGGCAACCGGTGACCATTGATAATGAGTCACATCATGTTCAACAAGCAGCGGTTTTCCTTTTAACGGTGCAATCATTAAAGAATCATTTTCTGCATATGCAACCATACCTCCATGAGATGACCATTGAGGCATAGAGGCATGACGGCCATATGATAACTGCCTTTCGGTGCCGTTATCATATATCCATAGGTTTCCTTCCCGTATAAAACTGACTTTCACTGTATTGGCAGCATTTATTTGCATCGGGAACAATATAAGAAAAAGCAGACATAACGCTATTTTTTTCACCATGTTCACTCCTGTCTTTTTTTATAGCGTTACACAAATCTTCTCATCTCATCACATTTTTGAAAAAATAAAAGAGGTTGAGACATAAAGAAATGAATTTAATCGAAAGACCAACAAATGAGATACATGAGCTGAACCTCTTGTGACACCACAGTTGATTTCCGTGCAAAACTTCGCTTTCCGCGGGCGGCCGCTGAGCCTCCTCGTCGCTTGCGCTCCTGTGGGGTCTCACCTCTTCCGCTTTTCCCGCAGGAGTCTTCGTCTAGCCCTCCAATCAACTGCTAGAAGCAATGAAATAGATGAAATCTCCGTTCACCATAAAAAAACAAACCACTAATCAGATATTTTGATTAATGGTTCGTTTTTCACTTCGGCTAAACTACTTTTGTCCCAGCCTCTTTTTAAATAATAAAAAAGCGCAGCGAATAGCTGCGCTTTTTGTATATTATGATTTTGACTTAGATTTTGGTGATGGCTTTGTTTTAGCTTGTGCTGCATTATTAGCCGCATCTTTTTCTTTTAATAAACTCATACGTTTTTTCAAGTAGTAACCTTGTCCAATTCCGAATAAGTTACCAATTACCCAATACAATGCAAGAGCAGATGGAAGTGAAATTCCCGCTACTAAGATGAAGATTGGCATAATGTTCATCATCATTTTCATTGGAGGTTGAATTTCGTCCGTCATACTTACACGAATTTGTAAGAATGTCGTAATCGCTGCAACTACCGGTAAAATAAAGTAAGGATCTGGCTTTCCTAAACTTACCCATAAGAATGAATGCTGCGCAATTTCATGCGTTCGTGCAATGGCATTATAAAATGCGATAATAATAGGCATTTGAATAAAGATTGGCAAACATCCGCCAACCGGATTAATTTTGTGCGTTTGGTAAAGCTGCATCATTTCTTTTTGCTGCTTTTGCTGTGTTTCTGGATCTTTTTTACCAGCATATTTCTTTTGAATCTTTTCCATCTCTGGACGAAGTGCTTGCATAGCCATCGTGCTCTTTTGCTGTTTTAAAATAAGCGGCAATAGAACTAAACGAATGATAACCGTCGCAATAATAATAGACAGACCATAGCTTCCGCCTGCCCACTCAGCAATTTTCGTTAATGCCATAGATAAAGGGTAAACAAAATAATGATCCCAGAATCCGCCGCTTGTAGCCGTAACCGGTGTTTTTGTACTGCTACAGCCGGCTAGAGCTAAAAGAAGCGCTCCCATTAAACCAAGCAATAATAATTTTTTATTTCTTTTCATATTCTTTCCTCCTAATAATGACTAAATGTATGAAGTGTTTTTCAGAAGGAAAGGATCTTCTTCATCATTATTCTTCTCTTTAACTGGTGTTTTTCTATACACATGTATAAATACATTTCGTCTTTTCCATATCGTTAATACTGAAGGATCGATCCCTGCATTCACATGGTCGGTGACAGGTTCCGCATGAAAAGCCGTAAACCTAGCTTCACGAAGCATATAATAACAAAGGATGTATAAAACGAAAGCAGATAAATACGGCGCATATAGAAAAAGATCGTGATAAAATTCCATGTGCCAGCTCTCTTTCTGACTATAATAGTACAATCCAATATATGTAGTGTAGCATTTACGTTCCTGTTACACAACATCAACTTATCTCTTTGACTGTTCTACGTATTACTTTTTAAAAAGTTTCATATTTACGACACAAAATTTGCTCACCACAAGATATGATGAGCAAATCTAATACCATTCTCTATTGTTGTATGCTTAACGCTGGTTTTCAGTCTTCTTTTAGTTTCATGAACCACGTAACGCCGAATGCTACACTCACAGAGATAATCATACCGATGATATAGTGAATTAAATTGCTCATACCAAGCGGTGCGGCGATTGCCATCATTGGAATACCTGTGAGTCCGTATGCATTGGCTACCACGTGCATAAGTACAACGTAGCCTCCCCCGGCTGCTCCACCTATAGCCGCAGCAATAAATGGCTTGCGAAGGCGTAAGTTGACGCCAAAAATAATCGGTTCTGTAATTCCTAAGAAGGAAGATATGGCCGCCGGAATCGCAATTTTTTTCGTTTTGGCATTTTTCGTCTTAAAGTAAACAGCCAGCCCTGCTCCTCCTTGCGCCACATTGGCGCAGGCCCAAATAGGAAGTAAGAAGTTAACGCCAATCTTCGGATTAGCAAGCAGTCCTGCTTCAATAGCATGAAAACTATGCTGCAAGCCTGTTAATACAATGGTTGAATATAAGCCACCAAACAAAATCCCCGCAAACACTCCGGCTACATCGTATAGAGACTGAAGGCTGATCGAAATTAAATCTCCAATATAGCGGCCGAAAGGACCAATAAACACAAGTGACACAAAGCCCGTGATAATAACAGTTAAAAAAGGCGTAACAAGTAAATCAACCGAATTCGGCACAATTTTCCGGAGTCCCTTTTCAATTTTACTCATGACGTAGATAGCTAATAAAATTGGAACGACCGTACCTTGATAGCCAATCAGCGGGATACTTAACCCAAACAAATCCATATATTCTGGTTTAGCATCTGCTAATGTCCATGGATTTAATAACATCGGATGTGTCAAAATCCCTCCGATAACCGCTCCAAGATAAGGGTTTGAACCAAATTCTTTTGCAGCTGAAAATCCAATTAAAATCGGTAAAATGATAAATGCTGCGCCTGAGAACATATCCAATAAGACAAATAACGCACTATCTTCTGAGACCCAGTGGAACGCTTTCATCATTCCAAGCAGCCCCATTAGTAAACCACTGGCTACAATGGCTGGAATAATGGGAACAAAAATATTGGAAAGCATGCGGGCAAAACGGGCAAATGGGTTCATTTTCTTTTTCATTTCTTCTTGGTGATCCGCTGGGGCAGCAGCTTCTTCAGCACCTAGTTCTTTCATAAAAGCAGCATAGATTTTATTAACGAGACCGGTTCCAAAAATGATTTGAAACTGTCCTGAATTTGAAAAAGCCCCTTTTACATCTTCTATTTCATCTAAACCTTTTTGATCGATTTTGCTTTCATCTCGAATAACGAGGCGCAAACGCGTAGCACAGTGCTGGGCACTAGTAATATTTTCTTTTCCTCCTAAAAGCGGAACAAGCTTTTTAGCAATTTCTTTTACGTCCATCTTACTTCCTCCTTGTTGTATGTCATAAAAAAGCAAGACCTAAAATACGCTTACAAAAGACATACTTGTCCTTTATGCGCATTCTAGGTCTTGCCTGCTTTACCAGTCACAATCCCGATTATTCAATTAATACGCTTTCATTGTACTCAAAGCAACAATATTCGTCAATGTTTTTTTCTATATTCTTTGCTCTATTCGGCAAATGTGAAGCGTGATGTAGCCTAACTCCGCTTCTGGAAAATTAATTTCGTACTCATCTTTGACAAATTGCTTTATCGTTTCAGCGCACTGATACGATTTTTTATATTTGACTTTTAATACGTCGAGCATCTCTTCATCCATCTCATGAAAAGGTTCATTTTGCGCTAAACGATTTAACGCAAAGCGCAAGTGAGTCAGCAGACGCTGATAGGACATGCTGTTTTCATCAATCTCCATATTCAGCTCTTTTTTTATAATCGTAACCATTTCATTAATAATCGTTGTATTCATCATTAGCTGCTGCATTCCCGGTGAATTCAGTTTCGCCGTATGAATATGAAGCGCAATATATCCCGCTTCGTCAATCGGCATCGTGATATCTAGCCTCTTTTTGATATGCTGAAGAGCCCACACTCCTATTGCATACTCAGGCTGATAGAGAGATTTAATTTCATTAAGCAATTTATTTTGTATGGAAATTCCGCGGGCTATCCTTTCGACAGCAAAGGATAAATGATCGCTCAAAGCAATATGCACATGATGACTTAGCGTAGCAGAAAGCTGCTGCTCAGCATAAGAAATGATTTCTTCCGCCACTTGAATATGTTCTTCAGGAAGGTTTTTTAATAGTTCTTGAAACTTTTCCTGTTCTTCTTTCATGACAAAGACTTTCTCCACTTTCGCAGCATTAATAAGATCATTTTTACCTTTTTGAAAAGCGATACCGGGACCCATCGCAATCTTTTCAACTCCGCCTTCCTTAAAGACAACGGCATTGTTATTTAACACTTTTAAAATCTTCAAATGCGCTCTCCTTTCTTAAAGGAAAAGGCCTTGCTTATTACTTCATCGTTACTTTTGCACAAGCCGTTTCGCCTTTTTGAACCGTCCCTTGAGCCAAAATTTCGAAACTTTCACTTGCATCACTATTTGTAATAACAATTGGTGTGATAATGCTTTTCGCTTTTTCTTGAATAAGCGCTAAATCAAACGTAATAAGAGGTGTTCCTACACTTACTTTGTCACCTTGTGTTACGTGAGCTTCGAATCCTTCGCCTTCCATTGCCACTGTTTCAAGGCCGATATGTATTAATACTTCTGTACCGGCTTCTGTTTTTAAGCCTACCGCATGTTTTGTATGAAAAAGCTGAACTACTTCCCCAGCAACGGGTGAAACAACTTGTCCTTCTGAAGGTTCGATTGCAAAACCGTCTCCCATCATCTTCTGTGCGAACACTGGATCTGGCACTTCGCTGATTGGCAGGATATTACCTGAAAGCGGAGCTAGAACGGTTGTTTCTTTTGATTTTGTCTTATTACCAAATAATTTTTTAAACATCTCAATCACCCTTTTTTAGATTGTACTTGTAGCATACCCCAATGATTCTGCAGAAAAACTTCCCCTATCCCGGTATTACGTTAACATGGTCATTATTTAACCATGCTTTTTTTGTCTTGTAAATAAAAATGTATAAGCGCTTTTATAAGAAGCACGTTCTCTATGCTGCACTTCATGTAACCCTTTATACATCTTCTTAAGGATGGATATTGAATTTTAAACCTAAAAAAGAGGTTGAGACATAAAAAAATGAATCCAATCTAAAGACGAACAACTTGTATACATGAGCCGAACCGCTTTTGACACCGCCGTTGATTTCCGTGCAAGACTTCGCTTTCCGCGGGCGGTCGCTGAGCCTCCTCGTCGCATAAGCTCCTGTGGGGTCTCACCTATTCCACTTTTCCCGCAGGAGTCTTCGGCTTGCCCTCCAATCAACTGCTAGAAAGACTTACGAACATGAAACCTACGTTTACCGTAACAAAAAAAACGAACCACTAATCAAACATCTTGATCAGTGGTTCGTTTTTCACTTCGTCTAAAATCCTTTTGTCCCAGCCTCTTGAGATTAGAACGTTGACGCAACTTCTTTTGCTTTTTCAGATGCTTTTGCTAAAATATTGTCTGCTTCTGCTGGTGTGTAAGCCATGCCTTCTGCAACAACCAGTTGGAAATCTTGAACACCAATGAAGCTCATCACTGTACGCAAATAGCTTTGAGTAAATTCTAGCTCTGCCGCAGGGCCTTCTGAATACACGCCTCCACGAGCTTCTAGTAATACTACTTTTTTATCTGAAGCTAATCCTACTGGACCATTTTCAGTATATTTAAACGTTTTTCCTGCAATTAAAATGTTATCAATATATGCTTTCATTAGTGGAGGAAAGCTTAAGTTCCACATTGGAGCTGAGAAAATCACTTTGTCAGCTTGTAAAAACTGCTCTACTAATTCACCCATGCGCGTTACTTTTTCTAATTCAACAGCTGATAATTCTTCACCAGCTCCAGCTTTTCCCCATGCTGCTAAAACATCTCCATCAATGAATGGAACTGTTTCTTTATACAGATCAAGCGTTGTCACTGTATCAGTCGGGTTTGCTGTTTTATACTCATCTAAGAAAACCTGTGCTAAACGAGTTGAAAATGATGCTTCATCAACCTGCGGATTTACTTTTACATATAATACATTTGCCATAAATGTCATCTCCTAAAAAGTGTCTATTATTATTAATTCGAGATATTACTAAACAAATTATCTTTAATTCGAGATTTATTATATAACGTCATTTTTTATGCGTCAACCTTTTCGCACAAAAAAACTCCGCAAGCGGAGTTTTATACACATTGAAATTCTCGAATTTGATTTACATCTACCCCAGCATACACCCAGAAAGATCCTGTCCAGCGATATCCTGCAACTGAGCGTCTGCCTACAAAGGTTGGGTAAAACCAGTAAGGTCGACCATTTCTCGGCCATATATAGGTGTATCGGTATAAGCATCCTGAAATAGCGCCTGGATCAACAGCATAAAGTGATGGGCCTCCTGAACCTAGCTTTGGTGCAGGTGTAAAAGCTGGCGGCGGACTTGAAGGCGGCTGCGCTCCTCCCTGCGGCGGAAACCCTTGACCTCCTCCAGGTGGAAACGATGGAAATCCTTGACCTCCTCCTCCAGGTGGAAACGATGGAAACCCTTGGCCTCCTCCTCCAGGTGGAAACGATGGAAACCCTTGGCCTCCTCCTCCAGGTGGAAACAAATTTTGAAAACGTGGATCGTATTGATATGGATACATACACACTCCCCCTTTATAATGCTTGCTACGTTACAATATGCATCATAATGAAGATAGGTGAATGTCTACTTTTACCTTCTATAGACTAATCGAACGATGTCAAACTTGGTGAGCTTAAAAGGGGGAGCCTTATCGGAAGAAGTAATAAATCCAACACGGAAACTACTTGCGTGTTGGATCTGCTTGTGGAAAATATTTTTCAATAAAATTATACAGCCAAAATACGGTAATCAAAATAGGAGCTATCAAAAAAGGGTGTTGAACCCACATTTTCACCAGTACCTTTTCAAATGACGGAATCGATTTTAACACTTGAAATAACAAGCTTCCGCTAAAAATAACGCTCGTTCCTATCAATAAAAAAGATAGCCAGTTAAATTGATCCATCCACATGCTCATAGAGATATAAAAACTAACACCCGTTCCTATCCCCCCCATTATTCCGCTTAAAATACTTTTTACCGAAAAAGGAATCCCTACAAACCATCCGGCTCCTAGGCCTGCACACCCTGCTAAAATGCTAGAAAAAAGCAGCGGCTGCTCAAGCCAGAGACATGCATTCACCCCAACCACTAAGGTGACGTGTATGCCTACGTGAAGGGAAATTCTTTTGCCAACAGGCTCTGAAACATAATGATAGTAGCGCCCGCTATAAAAAATTGTCCACCATAATAATAAAAATGCTGTCACACTTGCCCCTATGATCATAAACACACCTCTCTACGTTATGATTCTATTAATCTCTATCTATTATTTTCCTAATATCCTGTGTCTTTTATTCGGTAATCTACCCCTATGCCTTCCATACGTTCATCAGTAAGAAAGTAGAATATGACTGTTTACTTGTGGGGGGTGCTAAGAAGTTGAATGTCTGCATGTAGAAAAAGATAGTGTAGAACACTTTCTCTTACCTTTACTATTATTCATATGTATAGCTTGCTAGATTTAGTCCTCGCAGTTTAGAATTTTTCAGTCGTTCATATGAAACTATTTGCCCCTTTCTTTCGTTATATATGCACACGTTTCTTTATCTTTTCACGTGCAAAAAAAGATAAATTCCTATAATATGTTTTCATATTAACCTTTAAGGAGATAAAGAAGATGAATTGAATAAATCCCTGCAAATAGAGTTTTTAGAAAAAAGAAATTGTTATCATTTCTCCTATTTATGTTATAGAATAATTCATGTATAATAAAAGGCTGTATGGTAACGCAGCTTGCGATATATCTTTTCTTACTTTTAGCAAGTCTATATTCAAAGCAAAAACTGCAAAGTGGGGTTAGTGCGACTCTTCATTAATCGACTTTGCATTAAAAACCAGCATTTTTCTTTTATCATAAAGAAAGAATGAGATTTAATAGTGACAGGTGAATAATATGGGTGAAAATCAAAGAAATGTTAGTAGATTTGACTGGAACTTGGCTTTCCTAATCTTCCTATTGTTTTGCGTAAGCGTTGTGGCAATCCATAGTGCTGAAAAAATTGGGCAGTATGATAAGAACTTCGTAGCGCAACAAGTTGTTTTTTATATTATTGGAATGGTGATTATAGGATTTGTCATGCGTTTTGACTCCGATCAGCTTCAAAAGCTAACGTGGGTTTTTTATGGATTTGGGAACTTTTTATTGCTTCTTTTACTAGTGGCTCCTTCAAGTATTGCCAGAGAAATTAACGGGGCAAAAAGTTGGTTCACACTTCCCGGCTTCTCGTTGCAGCCATCAGAGTTTATGAAAGTGTTTTTGATTATCACGCTGAGTACGGTCATTGTTAAACACAATGAAAAATATCGTATCCGAACAGTAAGAGAAGACTTTTTACTGCTTGGTAAACTAGGCGCTGTACTTGCTTTACCTTTATTGTTAATCATGCAGCAGCCTGACTTAGGTACCGCTCTTGTGTTCTTAGCAATCACAGTTGGACTTGTATTTGTTTCAGGCGTAAGCTGGAAAATCATCGCGCCTGCATTTTTAGGTATTACAGCGGTTGGTTCTGTCATTTTGGGACTTGTTGTTTATGCACCTAGCCTATTAGAAAAGTATCTAGGGGTTAAGCAATACCAATTTGGACGTATTTATTCTTGGCTTGATCCTGAGTCGTATAGTTCGGGAGAGGGCTATCATTTAAAGAAATCGTTAGATGCGATTGGGTCAGGAATGGTAAACGGTAAAGGGATCGGAAATGGAGTGGTCTATTTGCCAGAGGGACAGACCGACTTTATTTTTGCGGTTATTGGAGAAGAGTTTGGCTTTATAGGCGCCAGCATTGTTATTAGTCTTTTCTTCGTACTCGTTTATTACTTGATCAAGCTAGGCCTTGAAACAAAAAATGAATTCAATTCTTACTTATGTGTAGGCGTTATTTCAATGCTTACGTTCCACGTATTTCAAAATATCGGTATGACCATTCAAGTCTTGCCTATTACCGGAATTCCACTTCCTTTTATTTCATATGGAGGTAGTTCACTGATGGGGAACATGTTTGCAATGGGTCTGATGTTTGGAATCTCATGGCATCACAAACGCTATATGTTTGGAAATGATTAAAGAGAGACGATGGTCTCTCTTTTTTCTTTTATCTCCCTATTAAGCATGCTACAATAAAGAAAACGCTTTCAAAACCTGTTTTAAAAGGAGTAGATATGCATGCTTGATTACCAATATCGGCGCAAAGCCTATGCTATTTTGTTAAAGCAGACATCCGTACCTTCATCTACAACTTCTTTTTTCACCTGGCTCATACAGCTACTAAAACGAAACACATAGAAAAAGGTGTGCAATTGCACACCTTTTATTTATGCGTCAGCGACGTTAAGCCAATTTGCCTTACGATTTTTTTACTCTCTTCATTTAGTCCTTTTACAATAACCTTTTTATTCAATCGCTCGTACTTATCGATAATTTTCGAGATGCCAATCACGGCCGATTGATCCCATATATGAGAAGAACTAAAATCAATAATAATCGTATCTGGGTCTGTTTCATACTGAAATTCATCCATAAAGAAACTGATGGTGGCAAAAAATAATTGCCCTGAAACCCTGTATTGTTTCATATTGCCTTCTGTTTGTGAAGTTGTTTTGATTTTAGCCATCTTCCAGCCAAATACAATGGTACTTAACACAATACCTACCATTACTCCTAGTGCTAAGTTATGTGTAAATAATACGATAACCACCGTAACAACCATTACAATGGCATCTGATAGCGGATATTTCGTTAAGTCTTTAAGGGACTGCCAATCAAATGTACCGGCAGCTACCATAAACATAACGCCTACAAGAGCAGCCATTGGAATTTGTTTAACAACATCGCCAAGCACCATAATTAAGAACAATAAAAAGACTCCCGCGACTAAGGTAGATAATCTTCCTCGTCCCCCTGATTTTACATTAATCATAGATTGTCCGATCATGGCACAGCCAGCCATTCCTCCAAAGAAGCCTGTTACAATATTAGCAATGCCTTGACCGCGCGCTTCTTTATTTTTATTCGAAGGCGTATCTGTAATTTCGTCCAGTACCGTTGCCGTTAGCATAGACTCAAGCAGACCTACAATCGCCAAAGGAAGTGAATAAGGTAAAATGATGAGCAGTGTATCCACTGATAAATCAACCTTTGGAAAGTGAAGAACCGGCAGTGAACGCGTAATATTCCCCATATCTCCTACCGTTTTTAAATCTAAATGAAAGACAATCGCTACAATCGTCATCAAGACAATCGCTATAAGCGGCGATGGTATTACCTTGGTCATGAGCGGAAATAAATAGACGATGAGCAGCGTTCCGGCTACCATTGCGTACATCATCCAATTTGCTCCTTCAAAATGCGGAAGCTGTGCGGTAAAAATTAAAATACCGAGCGCATTTACAAATCCAATCATCACTGTTTGAGGAAGAAACGATAAAAACCTTCCTACTTTCAAAACACCAAGTAAAATTTGAATGATTCCGGTTAAAACAGTAGCTGCAAATAAATACTCAATGCCGTGATCTTTGACTAAGTTAATCATCAATAAAGACATCGCTCCTGTTGCAGCTGAAATCATAGCTGGTCTTCCGCCTGTAAAAGCAATCACAATTGCCATACAAAAAGATGCATACAGGCCAACCATGGGATCGACACCGGCGATAATGGAAAAAGCAAGGGCTTCTGGAATAAGCGCAAGAGCAACTGTCATCCCAGACAAAATATCTGCTCGAACGTTTGAAAACCACTGCTGTTTAATACTTGCCATCATGATGGTTTATCACCTCTTATAAATTTTTTATACGATTTTCGACTTTCACGAAAATCAAAGCCGTTTTTAACGTATCAAATCGTACCATACAATTTCCTATTTGGAAACAATTAATTTTCACAAATAAAAAGACGAGAAGCTTGATTGCTTCTCGTCTTTTTATTTGTTACGCGATGGCATTTCACTGCCATTCAGCAAATAAACGAACTGAAATTATGTTCATTCATTAATTGCTGCTTCAAGCGCAACAACAATCATATCGTTAAACGTCGTTTGACGTTCTTCTGACGTTGTTTCTTCACCAGTGAAGATGTGATCACTTACTGTTAAAACCGATAAAGCATTACGGCCGTATTTAGCGGCTAGCGTATACAGAGCCGTCGTTTCCATTTCAACTGCCAATACGCCGTGAGCTGCTAATTTTTCTAGCTGGCCGTCTTCATTGTAAAATTGATCAGATGTAAATACACTTCCTACTTTTAACTGAAGGCCTTTTTCAACACCTGCATCGTAAGCGCGCTTTAATAAATCAAAGTTAGCTGTTGGTGCATAGTCAATAGGACCAAATTTAACACGGTTCATTTGTGAATCACTTGACGAAGACATGGCTAAAATAACGTCACGTACTTTTACATCTTTTTGAATTGCTCCGCATGTACCAACGCGAATTAGGTTTTGAACACCATATTCATTCATTAGTTCATTTACATAAATAGCAATTGATGGTACACCCATTCCTGTTCCTTGAACAGAAACGCGCTTTCCTTTATATGTTCCTGTGAATCCAAGCATACCGCGCACTTCGTTATAGCAAGTTACATCTTCTAAAAATGTTTCTGCAATGTATTTTGCACGAAGTGGATCACCTGGAAGTAAAATCGTTTCTGCAATATCACCTTGTTTTGCCCCAATATGTACGCTCATTTCGTACCTCCTATATGTAAAAAATCTTACGCTTTCACTATACCATATTGTATCCCTTGCTTGTCTATTTACTTCTAACATTATGCGTCAAAAATAAAAAGACATACCGCCCAAAAAATGGCGTAGTATGTCTTTTTATATAAGGATACACTAATAGCGCAAGGGATTTACTAACTTTAGCTGAGGTGATATGTATGGGGAAAAAACATCGCAACCGAATTAATTCGCCTAAAAAGAATAATCATATTCCAAAGGAAGCAATTATAGCAGAACATGAAGCCCATGGAGATGAATATTCAGCAACAAATCGAAAAAATGGCCCTGGTCATCATACTCGTGATTACTAAGAGTCAACATATAAATAAAAAGCGGCCAGATAGGTCGCTTTTACCTTATGTTTAACGTACGTGCAGACGATTTACTTTTTGCCAGCCGTCTGTCCATAGCTTGTAGTAATACTTCCCCCGAGTACCTTCATCAATTAACAAAATATCGCCTGTGCTAATAAACCTTGCATCACAATCTTTTGGCAAATTATCAGCAATATTAAACATTTGAAATACTTGTGTTGCTGCGTCTTGATGATCGAATGCTGTAATCGTTAGACGATGGACAGGCTTATATCCGCGCTTTTCGCCTTTTTCTTCTGTTTGCATAATGGTTACATCATATTCTGTGCTAATATTAAATTGTTTTTTTATTGTGGTCCACACACTCAACATTCTTCCCTCCACCCAAAAGCAAGTATTTACTCTTTTACGTCATGTATTCTTATATAATTAGTGATAAAATCCGAAAACCCTTTATCGAATCAAAACGTTTTTTGTCGAAATTACTAGTTTTTTCTTATTAAACATGTACATAAAATATTTGTTTCCCATTTTATCATTAGTTGTTTTTGAATGGATGAATCAATAGGCCCACTTAAACAAAATGAAATATTAACGAAAAAAATGTAACCATTGCTCCTATTTTTGGTTATATAGGCGCTTAGAAAGTAGGTAGACCCCTAAGGACCAAGCAAGTCCTAAACAATATCCTGCTAGTATATCCGTTAAAAAGTGTACGCCTAAATACAAACGGCTAAATCCAATTAATAAAATAATAATAGCAATTACGCATACAGCTACCGTTTTAATAGCCCTGCTTCTTGTATACATCCATATCAACAAAAGTACTCCGCTGTAAAACGCCATTGAGTTCATGGCATGTCCGCTCGGAAAACTATAGTGAGAGGCAGGAACGACTTGACTCCAATCAGGTCTTGGCCTTGCGAAAATTTCCTTTAATCCCCAATTCAAAGCGCGAACTCCCCAAAAAACGAGCGTGATATATAAAGCGAGCAATCCTTTTCGTTTATAAAGAAGAAATACTATAATCGCAAACCATATTGGTGCAGTGACATACCAAGATCCTACGGTTGTTATAAATATGATGATGGGTGTTAACGTGTCCGTCCTCCATCCTTCAATGGTATGAAGTACATTAAAATCAAGCTGTTTCACCCAAGGTGTATTAAACGTAAATAAAATGAGTAAAAAGAAAGCTAAAAGCGATACAATAAATAGAGAATATTTTGTAGTGCGATTTACCATTTTTTATTTCCTCCAACCTATTAAAAGAAAAAGCATGTAGCGTTCTACATGCTTTACTTATTCACACGTTTTGGCTGAATATAGTCTTCTGGCTTAGGAGCTTGATGAACGACAAATTCAGCCGAAAATTCCTCTTTTGCATTTATTTTTTTCGTTTGCTTTGATTGCGGCATATACTTCTCTCCTTTCTTTTTACTGTCTTTAATATACGAAAAAAAAAGGAGAGCTATGCACGTTAGCTATAGCGTGAAATAATATTGGTTAATCTATTTTTCAACTGAGGAATTTCTCTTTCAGAAACTTGAATACGAACGAGCGCCTCATCTGCATCTAACATTTCAGATAAAAACCCGCCAAATCCTCTGGCTCGTCGATCCACTTCTATAAATAAATCGTAGTCATGCAAGCCGCTTGGCTGCACGATGATTTCAATTTCATCTACTTTCCCAGCGTACACTCCCCCGCTTGGAACAAATTCAAATTCTTGAACAAAAGGAAGTCTTTTTCTCATCCTGCGAGGAGCTTCTTCGCACTCGACTTGGCGCAAGCGAAAGCCAAGCTGTTCCATGGCTTCAATTGTGCTTGTTACCATCTGATTAGGAAGCACTTTTACATGATCAATATCCGACGGATCAACCGCATCTTTAATGTCGAGGCTCGTCGCCACCCACACGCGGGTTCTCCCTAAGGTAACAGGCGTATCATCAGGCAGCTGAAAGGTAAAAGGAATAGACTTGGTTTCAGATGGTTGGATCGTGAACGGGTCGTTAATCTTAAACGTATTAAGTTCAATGTCCTGCTTGTATTTTTTATCGTCTCTTTCTTTTACATAGGTTGTGAATAGACGCAGATAGATGCTGTCAATTTTCTGTTCAACATTGCCTCCATACACTTCAACAATCCCTTCAATCGTTTCACCAGCACGAAATTCATCATTGACAAGCTTAGCATCTACACGCGCTGCACCAATTCCAATGCGGGCTAACGCTTTATTAAATAGCGCCATGCTTTTCCCTCCCCGAGTTCTTACTATTTATATAGTCATAAATGTCTTTTTGTAAACTTTTAATACTTTCATACGGTTCATCTGCTCTCAGCATTTTTTGAATGATGGTTTTAATGGGCGCCGACAAGCTTAGTTCTTGTTCCCAGCTTTTTTCTTGTTTCTCCGTCGGCTCATAACCAGAGTATAATAAAAATAAAAGAAAATGACCAAGCGCATAGATATCGCTTGCAACAGATGTTTGTCTCATAAACTGCTGTTCTTCTATAAGGCTGCTTGTTTCTTCATGATCTCCCAAAAATCTAGCAAGACCAAAGTCAATAACATAAATGGTCCCTTTAACATCAATAATGTTTGGAATACGAAGATCACGGTGAACGATTCCTTGCTCATGAATAGCGGAAACTACTTCTAGAATATCAAGTAAAATGTCAAGCGCTTTTTCTTCCGTATATACGCACTTCTCTTCAAAAATTAAATCTTCAAATGTTTTTCCTTGGATCAACTCCATCACTAGAAAACACCCTTCATCTATTTCAACAGCTTCATACAGCGAAGGGATTTGAGGATGATCTAGCTGAGACAGCAGTTTTGCTTCATAATGAAAAGACTTCAGCCCCTGAGGAGTGCGCTGCTTCGTTTTGCGGAGCTGCTTTATTACTACCTCTTTTTGTTGCACAATGTCACTAGCAACATATGTTATACCATAGCTCCCCATTCCCAGTATATTTATGATTTCATAGCGCTCACAAATGACTGTTCCTTTTTTAAAAGGACGGTCAACTAGCCAGCGATGAAAGTGTTTGAACATTTGATTTTTCATTCCAAATCAACTTGAGAAAAAGCTTGAGAAGAAGCTTCCGCTTTTACGTTTGCGCTTGTAATGGTGATGGCCATATTTTGAATGACTGTGGCTGTCATAATATTTGCTTCGTTTATAATCGCTACTGCTGCTATGGTGACGTGGACGTCTGTAATGATGGTCACTGCTGCTGTAGTGGCGCGGACGTCGGTAGTGTCGATCACTGCTGCTGTAGCGGCGATGTTTAGATCCAGTTAATGATTCAAATATTTTTCTGAACATAAAGAAAACCTCTTTTCTTAACATTTGTTACCCTTTATACGTACGAAATGTTATAAAGGTTTCAAAAAGTCCCTTACCCTTTTTTTAAATAGTTAAACGTTTCAAAGGAGGCCTAACATGACTTCTACTGACACCAATTCTCTCATTAAATTGGAGGATGTTCTTCGTCTGCAGCAAACAATGCAGCACAAACCTCCTGCTATTCTCCCGCTCTCTTTTATCGGAGAAGATGTAAAATGGATTAAAGAAATTCGAAGAAAAGTAAAAAAAGCTAATCAAAACAATATTACACGTACACAAGCTTATTTGGAGTATTATCAAAAACACCCTGAAATTCACTGGGCTCTTTTAGCACACTTAGTTTCACGAAACGGCGGCTATTATATGACAGATCTCTCCACTACCTTAATAAAATCCCTGCTTTCATCAGAAAAACAGCACGCGTACTTCTTGTTTTTAGAACATTCCAACTCGGCCATTTTTCATGATGCTTACGCTCAGCTGTTGCTCTATGAAAAAAGCAAAGAGCAAAACAGCAATCTGTTTCATTTACTCCCCGCTTTTCACATATCTTCTTTTATGATAGCTGTTTGGAATGACTTTTGGCAGCATAGAAACAAAACGCTCTTATCAATAGCCATGATTGTGAACGAACAGTATCATATCGAAAAAAATGTTCTCTTTAAAAAAGAGTTTCAGCGTGATGTTCTTCACTCTTGGCAGTTTCACACTCAAAACTTTCTCGGTATGACTCAAATCGTCTTTCCCTATTATTCAGGTAATAAGATGGAGTTAAGTGGAACGAAAGTGTATCATTTTGAGTCTGTCTTAAGACGGATTGAAGTGGGAAAAACTTTATATGTTCTTCTTTTTTATTCAAACTTGTATGATGCTATTTATGCTTTTAGCCTTAAACACGCCCACACAGGGTCTCGAAGCGATTATAATTCGGATATATTTACAAAGAATCGAACTCATTCTAAAAAGCTGTATAGCCCGACTTTAAATATGAGCTGGGGAGACCGCGTACACCTTTTTTTAAGAAAAGATGAGTGGTTTGAAGACGAAAGCATATTTTCTCTCCTTGAGTCTATTCCCGCTTCATCAGTTAAAAAAATTCCCCTTCAGCATCATATAAAAGTGCAATCCGCTATTAAAGCTGCTAATCCTTTTTCATAATCGCTGTCTCATAAACAAAACGACGAGTTTCCCCGTCGTTACAGATGTATCCATCTTTTTATTCTTCATCTTGCTCATCAATAATACATTTATCAATGAGATAATCAAAAGTTATATCCGCTAATTCGCCTAGCTCTTCTTCAGCGGGAACATAGCCTCGCTTGACTAGTTCATTGTAAAAGAACTCCGCAATTTCTTCCGTATCAATGACCACTTCGATTTCTTTCACAATATCACTCCTTATCCCGTTTGAACGGATTAGCGTACCTTATTTTTCTTAAAAATAGGTTCACTCCATCTTCTGCTTGAAGTTTTACCTTATACACATTTATGAACAATTCGGCAATAGTATGTCTAAAATTTCAGCAGTTTAAATAGAAAGGTAATTATACCCATCCTTTTTTCATTACCATCGCCGCATACACAATAAAAGATAGCTAAGAGAGATGTAATGATCTATCTTGGCTATCTTTTATTTATTAG
The DNA here is from genome assembly GCF_000956595.1 of Priestia aryabhattai B8W22. Lineage (GTDB taxonomy): Bacteria > Bacillota > Bacilli > Bacillales > Bacillaceae_H > Priestia > Priestia aryabhattai. Next base: position 72,031 of record NZ_JYOO01000025.1, read on the forward strand.
GCATCTACCTGCTATTTTCCTTGTTCGGATTTTGCTATCTTTTTTAAATGTTTCAGCACTAAGTTCATGACTTCAGCATATTCTTCATCTTCAAAAAGCTCATACAAAAATTTATAATCATTGTACACATCTAAAAGACCGTTTATAATCTCATGCTTTTCTTTAGTTAACCTCACTTCTTCTTTTTCAGAACCGTTTTGTTTTTTCATCTTTGGTAGCAACTCCGTCTTTTTAATTTCTTTACCTAAATACAACATATCAACACTTTGAGCGTAATTTTCTGTTTCCTCATGAGGAGTTACGAGAATGAGTTCTTCTTCACTAGCCTCAAGCCATTCTCCATCTGTTACACGTGACAATTCATAGACAATATCTTCCCATGAATCCTCTTTATAACGCCATATTTCTGTTCGAATACCAATGATTTTAAATAACTCTTTTCCATAATTAAAAACCTGGACGATATCGCCGAAGAAAAATTTATATTCAAGCTCTACTCTTTCCTGTACTAATATTTGACCTTCATATTCTTCTAGAAGTTCAATTGTATCTTCTAAAAAAAGACCTTCACTATGGTTGATTTCGTATACAAAAATCCCATCCATCACTTTTATATCGGTAATAGTGCCAACGGTCCCGTATATTGTTACAACGACTGTTTCACCAATTCCGTATTTAGGTTTTTTCTTCCCTGCCATCGTCGCACCTCCTTAGTAAACATACACCTACTGAAAAGTTACAATATTATATGCAGTAACTAAAAAAGGGGAAGTGTAACATCTTTAGAACCAAGCCTTTATTATCTATTGTCCTCTATCATTTTTCCTCCTG
>NZ_JYOO01000026.1 GCF_000956595.1 Priestia aryabhattai B8W22
ATGTCTATTTATGATTGTTGAGCAAATGTTAACAGATACTCATCTTGCATTAAAACTTCGTAATCTTTTTCACCATTTCTTACGACGTGTACAGGGACTGTTTTTGCCGGAAGTAATTCAACTGGCTCACGATAGCGTTTTGCTACTCCGTCAATAAGTTCGTTTACTAACTGCTCGTTACTCAGCTCACCCGCCTGATATTTTTCTGCAAGTGGTGTCATAACTTCTGCTAATACACTTGCATCGTTAAACCCTTGAATTTCGACTTGTACGACGTACGCATCATCTTCATCACTATACGCTGCATCTTTAATGGTATATTTTGTAGATGAAAGAGCTTTTAGAAAAGCGCTGCTTACTTCGTTTAACTGCTCGTCGGTTATATTTGAGCTCAATGATGATAAAGCACCTTTAAAATTCGTTTCAAAAAACTCTACAAAGGAACTCTTTTGGAACTCCCCTTTTTCTTTTACCTGTTTCTTATCTTGTTGATTCGGATGTTTAGCAGCAAATTGATCTGTATTTTGATAAACAGTTGCTTGAATTAAAGCATCCACGTATTGTCCCGCTTCCTTCGCATAAGCAGCTTGCTTTTCTTTACTTGGCGTTTCGGTGCTGCTATCTGTAGAAGCAGCACCGGCTTTTGCTTCCACTTTTGGTTTTGTTACATTGTCTAATCGGTTATATGTATACGTATACGTTTGCTTAGACGTTGAATTTTCTGTTTTTCCGTCTACTTTAACTGAATACGACTGATTTTTTACTACTTTCTTTATTTGCTTCGTTTCTTTATCAATTGTCACAACAAGCGAAAAATCTTTTCCTTTAATTTGCTCAAGGTCTACAGCGGTATCGCTGCCTTGATTTGTTATTTTATAATAAGCTTTGGCATCACCTGCTACAATTTTTTGCTTTTTGTCTTTGTCTCCGTTAAATGTTAATACATACTCTTTGTCTTTCTCGGTGACGTCAAATTCATTTGGAAGATTTTTATCATATTTTTGATAGTAGCGTATTGGATTTTGTTGAAGCTCCATGGCGTTATTAATTAAAGCCGTAACGTACTTTTTTTCTTCTCCCTGTACTTTTGTGTTTTCTTCTCCAGCCACGGCTAACGTTTCAGCACCGTCATGATACATCTTCAATTCTTCGCCGTTCATTTTTGTGTTTACATAGCCTGCTTTATTTTTGAAATCAAACTCTTGTACTCCGTTTACTTGGTAATCAGAGGATCCTTCTTCTTTCCCCGTGACCTTCACTTGAACATTTTTCACCTTTTCTTGTGCTTCTTTTACGTCACCCGTTAATTCCTCTGAAGACGGCATCCTACATGCCGAAAGCAATAGAGCGAATAATAGTGCTAAGCCTGTATTCATTATTTTTTTCATATAAGAACTCCTTTTTAAATATTTTTCCAGAAATAAGAATCTATGTACTTAATAAATACACAATTTTACCATTTAAAAAACCCAACTTTACTAAATTACCATATTTACATTTAAATGGTAACCAACAAAAGAAGGAAATTGCACAATAAAAAAGTCACGAATCCGTGACTTTTCTAGCAACATTCATAACTTATTTTTGTTAACGTTTTCATTTCAATCTCTAATAATTCCATTACTTGTCCCTATCAGTACTTCTTTACCTTGTTGATTTCGATATACTGATTTAATTTTCACTTTTTGAAAGCCATCTGCTTTTTCTACTTCAGTTAATATGCATTCACAGGTAACTGTATCTCCCGCAAAAACTGGACGAAGAAATTCACTCACCATTTCTCTTGCAATGTAGTTTAAGTCTCCTCCTATTTTTGTCCCAATACTAGCAGTCATAAGTCCATGTACCATTAGCCGCCCTTTTTCGTCACGTTCTATATGATGTTTGCCCCGGTCTCCAGTCATCTCCGCAAACTGCATGATTTCTTCCTCTTGAAACGTTCTTTGCCACGTAAATGTATCTCCTGCTTTACATTCCATCTTATCCCTCCTCTTAAGATTATGACTTTACTTTTTAACTATATCACAGAAATGAATAGTCGTTCATTTCCACATCAAAAAAATAGCAGAATAAATATATCCTGCTATTTTTGACAAGTAGGACAGTAATAAAGCCTTCTAGAAGCAGCCTGCACTTTTAAGATAGGCGTGCCGTCAATTCGGCAAGCTTCTCCTTCACGATTAAAAACCCAGTGGCGGTATGCAGAGCGCTTTTGGCCTTTCTTTTTTAACGTTTCAGCAAGCTTTACATCGTTTGTAATGCCGCCTGTTTTATAGGACTGTTTTACAAGAGAAATGGTTGCTTCAGCTGCCTTTTTAAGCTGTTCTTCCGTGCAGTCTACTGGACGAGCTGCAGGATTAATTCCCGCTACAAATAGAATTTCACTGCGCAAATAATTTCCAATCCCAGCTATAAAGCTTTGGTCTAACAGCAGCGACGCCCATTTTCTGCGGTAAAATGGTTTAGAATAAAAACGATCTAAAAGCTCACCTGCCGTTACTTCTTCACTTAAGATATCAGGACCAACTCTTGATACGAAAGGATGAGCTGGAACTTCTTCATCACGCAATACTTCAATATCAGAAGCGCTATAAAGCAGCGCTGATTTTTTTTCATTATGAATCGCAAGACGCAGCTGTCTGTTTGTAGATGGATAATTGTAAGATGAACGAACATACCATTTTCCATAAAGCTGATTATGTGAGTAGATGGTATAGCCGTTGTCAAAACGAATAAGCATAGCCTTTCCTTTTGTATCTACTCTTTTAATGCGAGCTCCTGTTAATACTTCTTCATAGTGCTGCAAAGATGGAAAAGCAAACCATATCTCGCTGACGGGAAGACTGATAATCGCTTTTTCCACTTCGTCAGCTGCTCGTCTAATTTCTGGACCTTCTGGCATATAATGAAACTCCTTTCTTGCCTGACTTTCTTCATTTATTATTTCGGTTTTGTTTCTGCTTTGCAAGAAAGAAGCGGTTGAGTTCTTCTTTTCCTAAAAGAACCTTTAAATTATGCATGACGATTACTCTTATAGTAAAATGTTGATGGATAGTTCGTGTTTAACTTTAACCACACTGCTTTTGTCACAGCCTCATTTTTTAGATTCTCTCCACAATAAATAAAGAAAATACGGAGCGCCGATAATGCCAATGATTAATCCGGCCGGAATTTCAAGCGGAGGAGCAATTCCTCGCCCAATCAAATCTGCTGCTAGTACAAATAAAGCGCCAAGCAAAGCGGCTGTAGGAATTAGTTGTTTATGTCTCGGTCCCACTAACCGTTTGGCCACATGAGGAATAATAAGCCCTACAAATCCGATGGTGCCAACAACCGATACAACAGCAGCCGTCATTGCCACTGCACTTGCTAGTAATACTAGACGAATTAACTCTACTCTAGCCCCTAGTCCTCGAGCCACTTCATCACCTAAATGAATTAAATCTAATCGGGCAGCTAACAGCCAAATCAGCGGTAATAATATAATTATCCACGGAAGTAAACCAATTAATTGATCCCATGTTCTTCCCCATAAGCTGCCGCTCAGCCAAATCAGTGCTGCATTTACGTTTGGGTTCGCTTTTGAAATTAACAAGTGAATACCGGATGAACAAAAAGCGCTGACCGCTACACCTATTAATGCAAATCGAATAGGTTCTACTCCTTTTTTATAAGCAAGCAAATAGACGATTACAAAGACAAGCGAGCCTCCTGCAAACGCAGCGGCTGATAAAACAGACGGGCTTGCTAAAGGCAGTAAAATAGTGACTGCAACAGCAGCTAATCCTGATCCGCTTGAAAGACCTAATGTATCTGGACTAGCCAGCGGATTTCTCATAATAGACTGCACGACGACTCCGGACACAGCTAGACCGATTCCCGTTAAAATAGCCAGCAAAATACGAGGCAGGCGAAATTCTACCAAAATAGATGTCAAGTCAGGATCGCCAATGCCAATAAAAGACGTAATAATGTCTAGAGGAGGTATGTTAATGTCCCCTAAGCTAAGGCTTATCAAGCTCAGCGCTATAATTAAGACAGAAAGAATGATAAACAGGCCGACAGACTTGAATCGAGATGGCTGCTTTTTTGTTTTATTGACAGTCTGCATATATACTCATGCCTTCCTTTCTGTTTTTTTGCGTCTCGCTAAGTAAATAAAGTACGGCGTTCCAAGCAATGCTGTTACTGCACCTACAGGAGTCTCATACGGGTATGTAATAAATCGCGACAATACGTCTGCTAATAGTAATAAAGATGCACCAAGCAGCGCGCTCATTGGCAAAACAACTCGGTAATCTACGCCTATTAAATAGCGCACCATGTGAGGAACAACAAGCCCTACAAAGCCAATAGGACCCGCAATAGCCACTGAAACACCAGCTAATACAATCACGACAAATGCCGTGAACGCTCTAATGGCAAAGACTCGCTGCCCGAGTCCTCTAGCTACATCATCTCCTAAAGACAACAAAGAAGACGCTCTTCCCAAACCAAAGGCAACAAGCAGACCTACGATGCTGAAAGGAAGCAATACGTGAACATGTCCCCAATCCCGTCCAATAACTGAACCGGTGAGCCAGAACATAACGCCTTCTGTTTTGCTTTCATTAAAAATCAGCAGCGTTTGCGTGAGAGACATAAGCATACCTTGTATAGCAACACCTGTTAGAGCAAGTTTTACATCACTGTCGCCTCCTTTAATCAACGAACTCATGACGTAGACAATAACAGCAGCAAAGGTCCCTCCTAAGAACGCACCAAATACCCCGCCAATCATGCTTACACCCGGCACTAAAACCGTTAAAAATACCATTGCTGCTGAGGCCCCGGCATTAATACCAAAGATACCAGGAGAAGCTAATGGATTTCTAGTTAATGCTTGCATCAGCGCTCCGGCGACCGCCAAGTTAGCACCAACAAATGCCGTTACCAATAAGCGAGGCAGGCGGACAGTTTGAATAATAGATTGTTCTTTTGACCCGTCAAAATTTAGTAAAGCTTGCTTAATCGTTCCAAAAGAAATATGTATAGAACCGATGGAAATAGATAAAAACATTGAAATCAGTAAAAGAATAATAACCGCAAGGAAAATAGCTATTATACGAAGTGGAGATTTGTTTCTTTTGGATAAACCGTGAACAGCTTTCATAGTAGACTGCGCCTCCTTCCATTTGAAAGTTCAATAAAAAGAAAAAAACAACCCCGCTGGATTGTTCTTTTCCTCGTTATTATTTGCCTTCAAATAATAACTTTTCTGCTTCATCTGCAATACCATTTGCACCTTGTACACTTCGGCGAAGAGACCATTTAAATACATCAACTTCATACACTTGATTATTTTTAACCGCTTTTAGCTCTTTCCATAATGGCTGTTTCGCTAAAGGCGTATGACCTTTTTCATTTCGCATAACAATGAGTTTGTCCGGATCTGCTTTTACAAGCTGTTCCATTGTCATTTTTACACTGTACTCTTTTGTAGGATCTGTTAATGCATTTTTGAAGCCCAATTGCTCAAGAACACCCGTTGTAAAGAAATTTGAAGTTCTAGCATTAATATTACCATTTGCATCAGCGATAACAAGTACATTGCCCGGATTTTTTGGCGCTTTTGCTTTTAAATCCTTCATTTTTTGCTTATGCTCTTCTATCACTTTTTCAACTTTTGCTTTCTTGCCAACTGCTTCTCCTACTTTTAACTCTGTATTTAGTAAATCATCATAATTAGCATTTAAGTTTTTTAGTTCAATCGTTGGCGCAATTTTCGATAATTCTTTGTATACATTTTTATGGCGTTCTGAATCAGCGATAATCAAATCTGGCTTCAGCAGTTTAATCGATTCCAGGCTTGGCTGTGCTCGCGTGCCAACTGATTTGTATCCTTTGATTTCTTTTAGTACATCTTTATCAATAAGCTGTTCTGCTTTATCATCATCAGCTACTCCTACAGGTTTGATACCAGCATCTAACAATGCATCAATAAAACCTAACTCTAATACGACTACTCGCTTTGGATTTTCTTTTACCTTTGTCTCTCCAAGCTCATGTTTGATCACTCTTGTTTTTTCATTTTTTTCATCAGCTGAATTTTCCTTATTCGTGCTGCTGCAGCCGATAAGCATTCCGATTGCCAGCATTGTAATAAAAACCAGCAGTCCTATTTTTTTCTTATTCAAATGTCATTCCTCCTGCTTGTATCTTTATGTAGATAATTGACTCTTGAAACTGATAATCGTTATCATTATATCAGTTTTATCTATTTAAACAAGCTGATTCGTTATTTTTTAATTAAAAAATTGTATCTATTCTATAAAAAAGAAAGGACGCAGCAGGAGCGTCCTTTCTTTTTAATCTTCAATACAAAGATACTGAATCACTTCTTTTAAACTTTTCTCTTTCATCGATTCGATATGTAAGTGATATCTTTCGAATGACAGATGTTTAGTTAACGGATTTGGTACAATCACACAGCGCAAGCCTGCTGCCATGGCAGCTTTTGCTCCATTAGAAGAATCTTCAAATGCTAAAGCTTCAGAGGGTTCTACTCCTAGCTTTTCAATTGCATTTCGGTAAAGAGCCGGATCTGGCTTCACTTTTTCTACATCATCGCGCGTTTGAATGACTTCAAAATAGTGCAGCAAATCTAGCTCTTTTAAAAATGCTGTTACCCAGTCGCGATATGAGCTGCTTGCTAAACCAATTTTTAATCCAAGTTCTTTTGCTTCTGCCAGGTACTCTGCTACACCTTCTCGGGCTACTAATAATTTCATTTTTTCTTGATGACGTCTTAACGATTCTTGAGCCAGTTCCTCTTTCGTGAACTCATTGTTAAACTGCTGAAGCAAGTAATCGTAAAGTGCCGTAGCATCCGTTCCCACATAAGAAGCAAATGTTGCAATCGGCAGATCTACTCCCCTGTCTTCTAACATTTCGCGGTACACCTCGTACCACACTGATTCTGTATCAATAATTAATCCATCAAAATCAAACACAACTGCTTTAATCATAATTTACCTACCTTTTTCTATCTTATCGTCCTTACATAGTAACACGTTCAAAATACGTAATCCATAAATGTGGCTTCCTTAATAAGATAGGCTTAAATAGGTGGTTTCTATCCTTACTTTTCTCCAACTTTCATCAAAGGTGACATTTCTTCTGTTTCCTTAAACTCAATGGAAGACAGCTGCCTTCTAAAACCTTTCGTTGCATACACCAAATAAACTAAACCAGCAATCGCCCAGCCAATACCAAGTAAAAATGAATTGCGCTCCAAGTTAAGCCATAAGACGCCAATCGCCGCTGCTCCTAATAGTGGCATAACAATGTATGACCAAAAACCCTTAGCCGATCGGTGCTGCTTTTGATGAACAGCATAGTGCGCAATAACCGAAATATTAACAAAAGAAAACGCAATGAGTGCTCCAAAATTAATAAATGACGTAGCCGTTGCCAGACTGAAGAAAATGGCAGTTGCTGATACAACTCCGACTAATACAATATTTCGCGAAGGTGTACGCAGCTTAGGATGAACATAACCAAAAAATGACTGAGGTAAAATTCGATCGCGTCCCATTACGTATAATAAACGCGAAACGCTTGCATGCGATGACATGCCCGATGATAATGTGCCTGCGATTCCTCCAGCTAAAAAAACAATTTGAAACAGCGTACCGCTCACATACATAGCAATTTCAGGAGCGGCAGCGTCTGGATGCTTGAATCCTTCTAACGTTGGAAAAACCGCTTGAATAAAATAAGATGTGAGGGTAAACATGACTCCTCCAATTAACGCAACTAAAAAAATAGCTCGCGGAATCGTTTTTTTAGGATTGGGCGTTTCTTCTGATAACATAGCCACGGCATCAAATCCTAAATAGGAAAAACACATAAGTGTAGCTCCCGCTATGAGCCCTGATGACGTCATGTTTTGATTAAAAAAAGGCTTCATAGAAAAAAGAGTACCTTCCCCCATTCCGCCTAGCAAGGCTTTGATTGAAACAGCAACAAACAATACTAAAATCGTCATTTGAAATATAACAAGAAACGTATTAAAATTGGCGGTGAAATTAACACTTCGTAAATTTAGCAGCGTAACGATAATGACGAAGCTGACAACCCAAATCCACGATGGTACCGAAGGAAAAATAGATGATAAATAAATTTGAAAAATAAGTGCGTTAACCATCGGTAAAAAGAGATAATCCATTAGTGCAGACCAGCCAACCAAGAACCCTAAATGCGGATTGATTGTCTTTTGCGTATATGTATAAGCTGACCCTGCATTTGGAAACACTTGAATCATCTTTTTGTAGCTTACTGCCGTGAGAAGCATCCCGACAAGGGCTATGATATAAGACGTGGGAACGTGTCCATTCGTCATATCAGACGCAATCCCAAACGTATCAAACACTACCATCGGAGTCATATATCCGATCCCCATTAATACAATCTGCCATAATTTCAACGACCTTTTTAATGTTACTGTTTCATGTTTCATTTATCTTCCCCCTTCTTTTATTAAGAACATTCTGACAATTAAATCCATAAATGCCTGTATTTCATTTCTTTATATAAAAATGAATGACTTTCATTCATTTTTATATAAAGGGCTGTTACATTTACTATAGCAAATATATGATTTATTTCTTTAAGTAGGTAAGGGTTGCTAACAAACTATCTTTTTCTTTTATCATATTATGAAAGCGCTCTATTTTAAATAGCTATATGTTCCTAATCTCCTGCTATATCAACGCAGAAATACCCTCTGAATAAGAGGGATTTCTGCTTACAAACCGTTATTCAATCATCGTATCCAATGACTCTCTTTTCGTTTTCACTGCAACCAAACTAGCAAAATCATGAATGATTGTAGCTGCAAGCAAAGAGGTTATCTGCGTTGGATCATAAGAAGGCAGCACTTCTACCAAGTCAAATCCTACATAGTTAAATCCCGTCAGAGAACGGATCATTTGCAGTGTTTCTCTGCTGCTGAATCCGCCTACTTCAAGCGTTCCCGTTCCTGGTGCACAAGAAGGATCAACAAAATCAATATCAAATGTTAAAAAGCACGGCGTATCTCCAATCGCTGTCTTCATTTGCTCTAAAATCACTGAAAATCCCTTATGTTCAAGCTCTCCTGCTGTCACAACATGATAACCAAGGTCTTTGCTTTCTTGAACATCTCCCGGATGATTTAATGTTCCGCGGATACCAATTTGAAAAACCTTCTTTGGATCTACTAGTCCTTCTTCATATGCGCGTATAAAAGGAGATCCGTGCCAATATTTTTCATCATAATACGTATCCCACGTATCTGTATGGGAATCAAAATGAATCATAGCCACTGGACCATATCTTTTAGCAGCAGCACGAAGACTTGCCAAAGTAACCGAATGATCTCCTCCAATTCCAATCGGAACGATTCCTCTATCCATAAGAGCTCCTACCGCTTCTTCCATTAATTCGTAGCTTCTGTGAATATTATGAGGAATAACCGGCACATCACCGATGTCGATGGCATTTGTATCATCGAATGGATATACGTCGTGTACCGGGTGATAAGGAAACAGCGTCATGGAAGCTTGCCGAATGGCTTGAGGTGCAAAGCGTGCACCTACTCTGAAAGATGCTGCCGTATCAAACGGCATCCCTACTAACCCTACTTTTGCATTTTCTCTTTCCGCTGGAAGCCTCATAAATGAGCCTGTTGTACAAAATTCTGGTTTGACATCTGGGGACAATGGATATTTCATAATTTACTCCTCCGTTTCGATGATTTCAGTTAGTCGCTAGGCTTTTCCATTACTAAAATCATAGAAAGCAACACAGGAATAAGAAACGTTTGCCGACTCATATTCATTGCTCCTTGTTACATTTATTGGTGGTTCAGCTCATTTAACACTTTTTCAAATGTAGAAATAACTTGATCTACTTCTTCCGCTGAAATAGTTAACGGCGGCTCAATACGAATTGTTTTAGAGTTTACAAGTGTACCGGCTACTAGAATTCCTTCATCAAACATTCCCTTCGAAAGCGCGTAGCCAATTTCATCTTGGTGGAACTCAATTCCAATCATTAAACCTTGCCCTCTGATTTCAAGTACTTTATCTCCATGTTTTTCAGCAGCTTTCTTTAAACCAGCAAGGAAATATTCCCCTAGCTCTTTTGCACGGTTTGGCAGCTGCTCTTCGATCAATACGTTAATAGTAGCAATAGCCGCTGCGCAGGCAAGCGGGTTGCCTCCAAACGTTGTTGTGTGCATAAACGGATTATCAAAGAAGCTTGAAAACACTTTTTCTTTGGCTACAACCGCGCCAGCAGGCATAACTCCTCCTCCAAACGCTTTAGCAAGACATAAAATATCTGGTACAACATCGTATAATTCTGATGCAAACATTTCACCGGTACGTCCCATGCCTGTTTGAACTTCATCAAAAATTAAGATAGCGTCGTACTCATCACATAGTGCACGCACCTCTTTTAAATAATTTTCAGGAGGAAGAATAATGCCGCCTTCTCCTTGAATTGGTTCTAATAGAACAGCTGCTACATCTTCTCCTACAAGCGCGCACGTTTCAAATGTTTTGCGCATCATGTCAATATCACCAAACGGGACGTGACGGAAACCTGGAATTAACGGCAGAAATGGTTTACGGAACATCCCTTTTGCAGTACCTGATAAAGAACCTAGACTTTTTCCATGAAAAGAACGTGTTGTAGAAATAAACGTTGTTCGATCACTATACATTTTCGCTAATTTTAAAGCGGCTTCTACACTTTCTGTTCCGCTGTTTGTGAAAAAGGAATACTTCAAATCACCCGGTGTAATATCTGCTAAAATTTTAGCAAGCATTGCACGAAGTGGATCTAATAAGTCTTGGCTATGAAGCGCTTGACGCTGAAGCTGATCTTGAACAGCTTTGACTACTTTAGGATGACGGTGCCCCACGTTATAAATTCCAAATCCGCCCAAACAATCAATGTATTTTTTACCGTTTACATCAGTAAAACAAGAACCTTCATCTGACCATTCAACAGCTGCAAACTGCGTATCCACCGTTACTGTTTTACGATATTCTAAAAAGCCTGGGTTAACATGCTCGCGAAATCCGTCTACTGTTTCTTTCGTAATCCACTGTGCTTCTTCAGCTGACACTTCGCTTTTTTCAATAAGTCCTAGCACTTTGTTGATATATTCATTTACTTCACCGTATGCTTTGTTTACCTCTTGATTTTTCGTCACTGTATTCATTTTAATATCGCTCCTTCTCTACTTTTTAATTTTTAAACCAGCCGATTGGCTCTACTTGTAAGCTAATGTTAATTTGTTTTACTTCTTGAAATTCTTCCAAACCAAACGTGCCTAGTCCTCGGCCAATTCCGCTCTGCTTATATCCGCCCCAAGGCGCTTCATTAAACGTAAAATGGTACGTGTTTATCCAAGTGATACCCGCACGCAGCTTTTTAATCACCCGAAGAGCTTTTGCACCGTCTTTTGTAAACACGCTGCCTGCCAAACCATATTCCGTATCATTTGCAAGCTTAATAGCTTCTTTTTCATCTTTAAACGTTTGAATAACGACAACGGGCCCAAAGATTTCCTCTTGCACAATTTTCATATTTGACGTAACGCTACTAAAAACCGTAGGTTCTACAAAGAATCCTTTTTCCAATCCACTGCTGGTGATTCGATCGCCTCCGCATACAAGGTGGGCGCCTTCTTGCTTTCCAATTTCGATGTATTTTAATACTTTTTTCATATGTTCCTCACTTACAAGAGGACCCATTTCAATCTCTTGATCCATTCCATTTCCTACTTTAATTTTTTGAGCACGTTCTGCAAAACGTTCGATAAATCGCTCAGCAATGCTTTCTTCTATTAAAATACGAGAACCTGCAGCGCAAATTTGGCCGCTCCCTGCAAAAATTCCAAATAAAGCATAATCTACAGCTGTTTCAAAATCAGCGTCAGCAAATATAATGTTCGGTGACTTTCCTCCAAGTTCTAAAGAGACCTTCGTTACATTTTCTGCTGCTTGACGCATAATGTGTTTTCCAGTTACCGTTCCGCCTGTAAAAGAAATCTTATCAACACGATTATCTTGAATAAGCGTATTTCCCACAGTATCTCCGGCTCCCATAACAAGGTTTGCTACTCCTTTTGGTAATCCTACGCTTTCTAAGATCTCAAAAAGTTTTGTAGGAGTAACCGGTGTCACTTCAGAAGGTTTAAATACAATCGTATTTCCTGCAGCTAAAGCAGGTGCAATTTTCCACACGCTCATCAATAGCGGATAATTCCAAGGTACAATCAATCCGCACACGCCGATTGGTTCTTTTATAACCATTGCTTGCATAGGTGCAGGCACACTGTACGTTTGACCGTCTGGCTTTGTAATTAACCCAGCGTAATACCTAAAACAAGCAGCTGCATCTTCCACATCAGCCTCAGCTTCACGATATGGCTTTCCGTTATCCATTGTTTCTAATGCTGCTAGTTCTTCTTTCGCTTCCTCAAGCTTATCGGCAATTTTGAATAAGATGGCTGCTCTTTCAGATGCAGAAGTCTCAGACCAAATTCCGCTGTCAAAGGCTTCTCGTGCTGCTTCAATTGCTGCTTTCATATCTTCTGCGCTGCCTTCTGCAGCATATCCAATCACTTCACCTGTAGCTGGATTAACAGTAGAGCGCTGCTTCTCTGCTTTTCTCCACTCTCCGTTTATGTACATATTCAAGGTTAAAGTTTTAACAGCTGTACGATCCATAAGATACCTCCTTATTGAATAACGACTGATTGTCAGTCATTTTAAACGATTAAAAAACTTATAATTCTGATAATTTATTGTATGTTTTGAATGAATGTCAGTCATTTTAATAGGTGTAATATCAGCAGTGCTAATATTACACGGATGGCACAAGAGAACGCTTTAAGAACTGAAATAGTTCTTCCTTTGATTGCTGAAGTGTGACATCTTGCTCTCGCCCGATATAAAAAAGTTCAGCAGCATTTTCAATCAAATTAATCATCGTCTTAGCTGTCCATTTAACGTTAAGCTGCTTGATGACTTCTTCCTTTCCAACAGCCTGATTTAATACCTCTTCAAACCAGTTGTAATAAGGTAAATAAATTGCTTCCCATGTTTCTAATGAATAGTCAAAAGCGAGCCCTGAATAACATAAAACAAGAACATCCCTATACTCATCTGTTGTTTTATACGTTTCGTCAATCATTACCTCTAATGTACTTAAAAAATCCGTTGCAGTTTTAGCTCGTTCTTTGATTTTTTCAAGTGACAAAGAAAGTAAGTTTTCTGCAATAGCCGGAACAAGAGCATTTTTAGATCTAAAATAAAGATAAAAAGTCCCTTGTGCTACGCCTGCACGCTTTACAATGTCTGAAATTGATGTTTTATCAAGTCCTTTTTCAGATATGACTTCAATCGCTGCCTGTAAAATTTTATCGTATTTTTCACTTGTGCTTGTAACCAAATCTTTCCCTCCACCTATAAAATGAATGACTTTCATTCATTTTACTATAAGAAGCTGAAATTATGCAAGATAAAATTTTCTGAATCTTTAAATTTAATCAAAAGTTCATCCGTATGGTGCTTCAAAAATATTTTTTATTGTATCAATTTTCTCTCACGTTTCTTCTATGTCTCACTGTTTTTTTTCTTCTTTTTACAATTCAAGGTAAAAGCTGATGCAAAGCTCTTTAATCAATTATTAATGCCCGCATTTGTTTATTTGATTCCAGCCTTTTCTTCTTTGGAATCGGTGTGGTGCCAGGTGTTATCTCATCTGTTATATTTGCAATGCCTCCGACGTTTCGCTTCACGAACCTAGGTATTCGTGAAGTATCCGCTGACTTAGTAGAAGCAGCAAATGCCAACGGTTCAACAACAAAACAAAAATTATTTAAAGTACAGCTTCCATTAGCTACAAAAACAATTATGGCAGGAATTAACCAAAGCATCATGCTGTCTCTTTCAATGGTTGTTATCGCCTCTCTTGTAGGTGCTCCGGGACTTGGTGCGGAAGTATATCGTGCAGTTTCTCGACTTGAAGTCGGCATGGGCTTTGAAGCTGGAATTTCAATCGTTATTTTAGCGATTATTTTAGACCGTATTACAGAATATTTTGGAAATCGTTCAAACCAACGAGCATAAGTAAAAAAAGAAGCCAACTCCGGTGAGTTGGCTTCTTTTTATTTATTTTTGTAACACGCTACAAAGATTGCTTCTCCTTGAAACGATTCAATTCTCTGCTGATTCGTTTTGATGTCGAAAAACTGTTTAAATCCGCTTGGTATATTCAGCATATATTGAGTAAGCTCACGCTTTGTCTCTTCCGGAACATTCATCATTCCACACCAGTCATCAAATAAAAAGCGCTTTGGAAAAGTTGTCAGCACTTCTGTACGGAATCCTTGCATTTCAAGCATAGAAAGCCACTCTGTTTTTTTATAAGCACGATAATGGCTTGGATCTCTTGTCTTTTCAACTCGATTATAAAACTCGTCATAAGCATTCACTTCCGGTGCTACATTATCAATGAGCAAGAACTGTCCGCCTGGCTTTAACACTCGGTATACCTCTTTGATGAACTGTTTAATATTAGGAAAATGGTGCGGTGCAATTCTGCACGTTACCGTATCAAACTCGTCATCTTGAAATGGCATATCCTCAGCATCTCCTTGAACAAACGATACATTTTCATAACCATTTTCTTTAATGAAGCCTTCAGCACTTTGCAACATTTGAGGAGTTAAGTCAAAAGCCGTTACTTCTTGAAAGACAGGTGCTAACTTATTTGCCACGTGTCCTCCTCCTGTCGCTACATCAAGCAGCTTTCCTCCTCTATTTTCTTCAGCAATTTCCGCTAAAACCGCTAAATCTTTGCCTTTTGCATGACCTTTACTTTTGACATACTTTCCGGCATTCCCCCCGAACTGACTGACCACCATTTCTTTATTACTCATCTATTCTCCCTCCATTTCTCTCTTTAAACCTCTCTCTTACTTTGCCTAGTGCATTCACATATTTATTATGAAACGTGTGAATGTATTCTTTTTCTTTCTCCCCACTGATGAAACAATCGAAACAGCGGAGGAAGAAGCAGCCAAATGGTTAAAATCCGAAGCACTTGGACTGCTACTACTAACGTCGAATCAGCCTGCAGTACAATGGATGTAGTGGCCATTTCTGCAATGCCTCCAGGAGCAAACGCTAAAATAGACGTGATAAGCTCAATTCCAGTTATTTTGGAGACTACTAGTGCACATACGAACATAGCGGCGATTAAGCCGATTGTATTAATAAGCGCAACAACTATAATTTTTTTTACGCCAATAAACATTTCTTTATGAAAGCGAGAACCAATGCTTGAAGCAATAAAAATTTGCGATAAAATCATCACAGAATGAGGCCAGTATGCTTGAAGGTTATAGCCCGCGTACGATGAAGCAGCTGTTTGAACAATCGCAACAGTAAGCATTCCTCCTACTAACCAAGGAGCAGGAAATTTTAGTTTTTTCCCTATATAATAGCCTACTACTGCTGTAACGATTAAAACGCCTGTCCATAACAGTGAGCCCCATTGAAAAACACTTGGGGTAACTGACACTGCATGCCGTCCTGTATTACTTCCCCAATAGACCACAAATAAAGGAACAGCAAGCACAACTAAAAACACGCGCATCGTTTGAATGATGCTTACAACTGCCGTATTGGCTCCTACCTCTTCAGCCATGCCTGGCATTGCGCTCATTCCACCCGGAGTCGTACCGAAAAAGCTTGTTAATAAGTCGGTGGAACTGAACTTCCATAGCAAATAACCGGATAAAAGAGAAAAAACAACGGACAGCAAAAGCATAATCGTAATGGTGGACCAGTGAGCCTGAAACGTAGTCAACACAGATAAGTTAATCTTTTGACCTAATTCAATCCCTAAAATGCACTGTCCAGCGTACAGCCAATATTTTGGAATGCCTTTTTTGCTTGTTTGAGATAAAAAACGCGGCTTTCGAAAAGCTAGAATAGCTGCTAAAATGAGGGTCCCAAGCATCCAGCCAATGGATAAGCCTGTTAACGATAAAAGAAATCCTCCCACGCATGTTAATAAAATAAAAAATATAGATTGTAAAAAAATAATTCTTGCGTTCATATCTACTTCCTTCCTTCTACAAGGCTTTTCTTTCTTACACCGAACATTCTTCTTCTTAACTATAGTATAATTTTAGAGATAATTAAAATATCGAAATTTTATTATAAACCATTCATTTTTTTTATTCCTGGAGGGGTAGTATGGACGATCGAGATTGGCTTATTCTACAAGTGTTGTATCGAGAAAAAAACATTACAAAAGCAGCCAAGGAGCTGTTTATCTCTCAGCCTGCGCTTACGCATAGACTGCAGCAGATGGAAAAGGAATTTCATGTTCAGATCGTGAACAGAGGGCGCCGCGGAGTTCAGTTTACACCGCAGGGAGAATATTTAGTGAAGTGCGCAGAAGAAATGCTGCTTACGGTTCAAAAAATAAAAGAAAATGTGTTAAACATGGATGATCAATTAACCGGTACTTTACGTCTAGGAGTATCTAACTTTTTTACTGACTACAAACTCCCTGGGCTATTACGCTTATTTAAAGAGCGATTTCCCGACGTAGAATTCAAAGTCACGACCGGATGGAGCAGCGACATGGCTCATCTTCTTTATAAGCACGATGTTCATATTGCGTTTGTAAAAGGTGATTATAACTGGCAAGATCAGAAAGAGCTACTTTTTAAAGAAACCATTTGCATTGCGTCTGCACAGCCTGTCGACATAAACAATCTTCCCAATCTACCTCGAATTGATTATCATCAAGATCGGTTTTTAAAAACATCCGTTGATAACTGGTGGGCTGAAAATTACTCTCAGCCTCCCCTTGTCAGCATTGAAGTAGATAAAGCAGAAACATGTAAAAAGATGGTTGTAAACGGACTAGGCTATGCGATTTTGCCGAGTATGCTGCTTGATGATGCAGCAGAGATTTACAGATACACGTTAAAAACAAAAGATCAAGAGCCTTTAACGCGCAGTACATGGATGTTTTATCATGAGGATTCATTAAAAATTAACATCGTAAAAGCTTTTATTGAGTTCATTCAAAACTTGGATTTAAAAGATGTACACTGATAGAAAGAGGTTGAGACATACCGAAATGAATTTAATCTAAAGACGTACAAATGAGATATATGAACTGAACTGCTTTTGACGCCGCAGTTGATTTCCATGCAAGACTGCTAGAAGGAACGAAACAGATAAAACTATGCTCACCAAAACAAAAAAACGAACCACGAATCAAAAGTCTTGATCAATGGTTCGTTTTTCACTCCGTCTAAAATCCTTTTACCCCAACCTCTTTCTATTGTATTTATTCATCATTTGTTCCGCCCATTAAGTCAGAATACAGCTTGCTTTGCTGTTCAAGAAAAACTTTAGCACCGCTGCTGTTTTTATAAAAAGAGGTTAAATCGTTATCTTTAAGCAGCTGTTCCCATTCTTTTGTATGAACCATTTCATAAACTGCTTTATTCCAATATGCTACTTGTTCTTTCGTCATATTAGGCGGTCCCATTAGACCTCTCCAATGACTAAACGTTACGTCAATTCCCGCTTCTTTCCACGTTGGTATCTCTTTTAGCTCTTCTAGCCTTTTTGGAGAAGAAACGGCGAGTATTCTTACCTGCCCTTGTTCATACTGCTTTTTTACTTCTGATAAGGACATGGGTGCTACATCTAGCTGATGATGAACAAGCGCATCGATCACTTTATGACTGCTGTTGTAAACAAAAAACTCAAGCTTGGAAGAGTCTACGCCTGCTTTTTTATTGAGCTGCATGAACGATAAATGATCGTCGTTTCCTAATCGGGGTGATATTCCCACTTTCATACTGGATTCACTTTGATTTAACGTGCGTATGAGCTGTTTTAAATTGTATATAGGAGAGTTAGCAGGGACTACGATGACCTCCCATTCAGATGTTAAAATAGCGAGCGGAGTAAAGTCTTTATAGGTTAATTGACTTTGCCCTAGCAAATTATTTGTAATCAGCAAACTGGAATTCCCGGAAACAATATTTCCTTCTTTTCTCTGTTTAATATATTTCCACCCTTCTTCACCTTGCCCACCTATTTTATTACTAACAGAAACCGTTACCTTCACAATCTTCTTTTCCGTTAGCACTTGTTGAATGGCTCTTACTGTTGCATCTGCTCCTCCGCCTTTTGCACCGGCTGCCACAATTTCAATTTTTTCCATACCAGTGCGGTCTTTTTTAGAGGGAGAAGAACAGCTAACAAGCAATACACTTATAAACACTATCATGAGCTTTTTGATCATATATACCATCCTTCAAGGCTAATGCTACGCTAAATAGTACTTACGCTCCGGCCGTCCAATAATCCCATAATCATATTCAACGTGACATTCACCAGTTGATACTAGATACTCTAAATATCGTCTAGCTGTCGTTCTGGATACTCCCATTTGCTGCCCCATCTCTTCGATTGTAATTCCTTTGATGCTTTTTAAAATGTCTTTTGACTTTTGTAATGTGATACCATCAATACCTGAAGGAAGAGATTTATCCGCTTTTGGCTTTGTTCTGACATGTCCAAAGTACGCATCAATAAATGATTGATCAACTTCTTCATGCGTACTAAACAGTTCCTTTTTCTCTTGATATTGTTTAATAGCATTAATGAAGGATTCCATCATAACCGGCTTAATCAAATAATTAACGACGCCGTTTCTCAAACAGATTTCTACAATGTTTTTTTCTGTTGCAGCCGTTACAACGATAACGTCAACTTGTGGAAACTGCGCTCTAATCTTTGGCAGTAAATCCGTTCCCATTTCATCTGGCATATAGATATCTAAAAGGAGCAAATCTACTTTCTTCTCCTTTAGCATTTCAAGCGTCTCTTTTGCATTCAACGCTTTGCCTACAACTTCTACACCATCTACTTCTAATAAAAATCGCTCTTGAACTTGAGCAATTCGAAAATCGTCTTCTGCAATTGCGACTCGTAACATTTCGACTCTCCCCTTACTTCTCATGATTCAGTTTTTTGGAAGGTAAACTGAAAAAATGGCTCCTCCTTCTGGCTGATTATACACTTCAATAGATCCTCCAAGTTCATCTACCATTTTCTTTATATTTGCCAGTCCGTATCCTCTGTCTGTCCCTTTGGTTGAAAAACCTTTTGTAAAAATTTGATTTAGCACTTCTTCTGATATACCTGGTCCGTTATCCATCACTTCAATAATTAAATCATGACCAATATCGGTAATGAAAAACGACACTTCTTTTTCAGACTGTTGACTCACCGCTTCAAATGCATTATCAATTAAGTTCCCAATAATGATAATGAGATGAGAAATTTCAATATGTTCTGGGAGCGTATCCAGCGTACTCTCCGGATCAACCGAAAAATGAATTTTCTTTTCAGATGCTTTTCCAATCTTCCCAAGCAATATTGCTTGGACTTTGGAATCTAATATCTGATCAAATAGAATACGATTTTGCGTTTGGTGTACGGCTGATTCTTTTTGAATAAACTCAAATGCATCTTTATACTGCCCTAACTGCAGCAAACCTGACAAAACATACAGCTTATTCGTAAACTCATGCGTTTGAGCTCGTAAATCCTCTGAATACTTTCGTACTTCTGAAATTGTATTGATTAAGCTTTTTAATTCTGTTTTATCACGAAAACTAGCGACCACTCCTACAATTCGTTGATGTTCAATAATAGGTGTTAAGTTTAAGATAAACGTTTTTTCATTTAGAAAAATCTCTTGGTCGCTTCGTGCTATTCCCGTATCTAGCACTTCAATCATATTCGTATAAGGAAATACTTCAATGATATGATGATGTAAATATTCCGTCTGTAACCCTAGCATATTTTTAGCTGATGTATTCATCATCGTAATAAAGCCGTGATGATCAATAGCAATAATTCCTTCTTTTATCGAAAGTAAAATCGCATTTCGTTCACGGTATAAAGAAGCGATCTCATGGGGCTCAAGACCGAGAGTATCTTTTTTAATACTTTTAGCTAAAAAAATACCCCCAATCATACCAAGCAATAAAACAGCTAGTGAAAATAGGATAATTTGCTGAATACGCGTAATGAGCTGAGCATGAACATGAGACTTTAAAAACTCAACCGTCACCACTCCCACGACCTCCGTATACTTTCCATGACTGATGACAATAGGCGCTTTCCCCATAATAGCAGGACCTGTGGTTCCCTCTCCATCAAGCGTATAATATCCCCCGAATAATAGTGCTCTATCGTTAACCGCTTCTTTATTTTTCTTTCCTATCCATTTTTGATTAGAATGAGAATAGATGATTTGCCCGCGGTTTTGAACCACAATACTTGCTGCTCCGATTTGTTCCCTCACTTGCTCGGCAAGCGGCTGAATATAGCGACTCGGCTGTTTTTTTTGAAAAGCAGCTTTGACTTCCGGCATAAATGATATTGATTTGGCTGCTTGAAGAGCCAGCTGCTCGGCTTGCCTTTTAGATTCTACAAACTGCATGTAAGAGAAAATACTTGCTAAAAGAACAATAACAGTTATGATTAATGCCGCGGATAAACCTACGATTTTTGTTTGCAGCGATACTTGAAACCATTTTTTCATTTCATCGCACCTTTAGCCTTTACCTTATAGTTCTATTCCTCTTTTATTTTATCAAAATTTTTTGTATATCCGCTCCTTATTCCAAAAGCTTTTTAGACAAAAAAACTTATCAATCCCAAAAGCGGAATTGATAAGTTTTTAGGTTCATGATCTTTACAGCGTAATAACACCTGTAATAATAGCTACTAAAAGCATCACCATCGCTGTTCCAATCGTCCACTTTAAAGTAAAGCGCTGGAATTCACCAAGCTCGACCTTTGCCATCCCGACCAATAGATACGTAGAAGCAACTAAAGGACTTAATAAGTGAACGGGTTGACCAATCAATGAAGCGCGGCCAATTTCTGCAGCATCAATACCGTATGCTGAAGCTGCTTGAGCAATAATTGGTAAAATCCCATAGTAGTAAGCATCATTTGACATAAAGAACGTAAATGGCATACTTGTGATGGCTGTAATCACAGACATGTAAGGCCCTAACGCATCTGGAATTAATCCTACTAAGCTATTACCCATTGCATCTACCATTTTGGTACCTGATAAAATGCCTGTGAATACGCCTGCTGCGAATACAAGAGATACAACAGCGAGTACATTACCAGCATGTGCAGTGATACGCTCTTTTTGAACTTCTAAATTTGGATAGTTAATCATGATAGCGATTGCAAATCCAATCATAAATAGAATTTGAAGCGGCATAACTGCTGTGATAAGTCCTACTAATAGTAAAGCTGTTAAAGCAAAGTTTACCCATAAAAGCTTCGGACGCTTGTACTCGATTCCTTCAGCTGCTGCTGCTTCTGCGAAAGCTACTTGAGCATTTGTAACGTCTTGAATATCAATAACGCCTAAGCGCTGGCGCTCTTTTTTCCCGAAATAGTAAGCCGTGAATAATAACCAAGCAGCTCCGCCAATCATGGCTGGAATCAGTGGTGTAAACACCTGTGAAGCATCTAACTTCAATGCACTCATCACACGAGCAGTAGGTCCACCCCAAGGTGTTAAGTTCATAACTCCACTACCCATAATCGCGATACAGGCTAAAATCATTGGCTTCATGTTTAGCTTTTTATAAAGCGGAAGCATCGCTGAGAGCGTAATCATATATGTTGTTGTTCCGTCTCCGTCTAACGAGATAATAAGAACTAAAATAGCTGTACCAATTGTGATTTTTAGTGGATCACCTTTTACGATTTTTAAAATTCTTCCTACAACTGGATCAAACAAACCAGCGTCAATCATAATCCCAAAATATAAAATAGCAAACATTAACATAACACCTGTAGGTGCTAATTCTTTTACACCATTTAAAGCCATTTCTCCAATACCGCTTGTGAATCCCCCTATGATTGCAAACAATACTGGAATAACCATTAAAGCAATAAGCGGCGTTAATCGTTTTGTCATAATCAGAAACATAAATGTACAAACCATCAAAAACCCAAGAATAGCTAACATATTACCCCTCCTATTTTTGAATCCGCTTTCATAACAGTGGAAGCGATTCGTTTGTATGTATGACTCGCATATGTATGCCAGTTCGTCTATACGATTACAAAATCGCTTGTTCACTACTAAGTTGTACCTTAAAACTTTAAAATTTTCTGTTTTTTCTTAAAATAATCATAATTTACAGGAGGGTATAGTGTAAATAATTCGTACTATAAAAACTTTTAAAACTTTATGGGTAATTAAATCCTTTTTGTTCATTGGAAGGATAAAAGAAAGGAAGAGGAAAAAGATAGGGAAGTAAAAAACGGAGAGAGAGGAACTATTCTCGTGAATTATTCAATTTGAACTCTAAGAGAATACGCTCCGGGATGAGGAGTTTTATTCCATTGAGTAAGAGATTCCTCTAAAAATGGAATGTTTTTTAACTTCTTTGTTTGAAACTTTTCTATTTTTGAATATTTTTCTAAAGCATACGTATTCGCAAACATTTCTTGCGTTCGATTTCCTTCTTTTAAAAGCGTTCCATTTGTCATACGATCCACATGATGGCCTAATTCATGCAGAATGA
Organism: Priestia aryabhattai B8W22; assembly: GCF_000956595.1. Classification (GTDB taxonomy): domain Bacteria; phylum Bacillota; class Bacilli; order Bacillales; family Bacillaceae_H; genus Priestia; species Priestia aryabhattai. Next base: position 22,721 of record NZ_JYOO01000026.1, read on the forward strand.
TAAAGGCAAATTGATGAGGCTTTTTGTTTTTTGTTGTATCGATAAAGACAATAGGACATTCCGTTACTGTATATTTAATATAGTCAATTTCAAACTGCAGTTTGCGCTTCTCTTTTGGAAGGTTATCATTAAATTGGCCATAGTACACACCTAACACGTCTTTTCCTTGCACCTTTACACTGCCTAAGCAATACACACCTTTTAGCCCATTCCAATCTTTTTCGTCTGTTACATTAGCAATTTCCTGCAGGGCGGCTTTTTGCTTCGCACTCATGACTCCATGAAACGTTACGCCATGAATTTGGATTTTTTCACTGCGCTTAAACATCTTCTTGCCTCCTTTGCTAAATTCCTTCTTCAGCATGTTATTTATTAATAAGTATATTCAGTCATTCACAATACATGGTTAAAAATTATGAAGTTAATGTCAAGATTCCCGTTTTGATGTTTTTTAACCCTGCGTATATGCTGCCTCGTTTATTTTCTATTTTTACTATATTACATATGTAGCCATTAATAAAATATCATTTTTTTATGATTTATCATTACTTTTTTTTATTTCTATTTTTACTTATCGATAACCTGGAGCCTGCGTATCATTTTTAAATTTAAAACCATTGCTATATAAAGAAAAGGATAGCAAAAAAACGAGTATATCGGCTTCCATTCGTTATAATAAAACACTTCTGTTTGGCCAGAAACGTATTCAAACAAAGTCGTAAGAATTACCCATACTGTAAGATATAAAGCTTTTCTAGACAAACTTTTGCTCTGCGGATAAAAATTCAAAAATACACTATTCGTCGCAGGATAAATAAAAATAAAAATTAAAAGATATTCAAAATCTACTCCTTTTGTAAAAAATCCATAAAAATCATATTTAACATCAAGATATATATCTGCTACCGATCCTAAAAACATAACAAACAAAGACGTTGTGTATATTTCTATCCAGCTGATACGCTTTGGCATAACCAATACGCTCAGAATAGAGATTACCGTTGTAAGGATTAATAGCACCATACTTACGACCTCGTTTCCTATAGGAGATAGAAACAGCTTTCCCATTGGATATTAAATTCATTCTGAAGGCTACAAATTAACACTTCGCAAAAAAAAGATGGAGACATAACGAAATCAAGCCAATCTAAGAACGAACAAATGAGATAAATGGGCTGGACTGCTTTTGACACCGCCGTTGATTTCCGTGCAAGATTTCGCCTCGCCTCTCCAATCAACAGCTAGAAGCAACTATATATAAAACCTACGTTCACCATCACAATAAAAAATCCGAACGAGCTGGATTCTCTGTCAAGAATCTCGCTTCATCGTTCGGATCTTTCTTCAACTAAACTACCTTTGCTTTAAGCTCTTTTTGTTAACGAAAGGAAATGACGCAGGAACCAAGCTCTTGCTGCCCCCATTTAAGTGAAAGCTCATCATGATGAGAAAGAGGACCTACTCCCTCAGGTGTACCTGTAAAAATAAGATCTCCTTTATCAAGACCAAAATGTTTTCCTGTGAAATCAATAATCGTTTGCAAGTCAAAAATCAAATCTTTGATATTTCCCAGCTGAACGCGTTCATTGTTTTTCACTAACGAAAAGTCTTTCTTCTTAGATGCTTCCACTCCTTCAAACGGAATAAAGTTTCCCACGACCGCTGAATGTTTGAATCCTTTTGCAAGCAGCCAAGGGTGCTTTTTTTGTTTTAATTCACTCTGCACGTCTCGAAGCGTCAAATCTAATCCAATCGTCATCTCGTCAACAAGTTCATCCACTGTTATGCCTTCTTTGTAAGATTGTCCAATATGAAGAATCAGTTCGGTTTCAAAGTGCACCTCTCCTTGGTCGCTAGGAAGAGTGATTGATTGTCCAGCTGCTTCAACAAGAGCGTGAGTAGGTTTTGAAAATAAAAAAGGTGATGTTGGAATATCATTATGTAATTCTTTTGCATGCAGTGCGTAGTTTCGCCCTACACAATAAATATTTTTAATATCTTTCACTTTCATCATCCCTTCTTTCGTTCAAATAAAGATTTTTTAACTTGTATTCTTTTATTTTACAAGAAAAAAAGATTGGGACATAATAAAATAAATCCAATCTAAAGACGGAAAATGGGGATAAATGAGCTGAACTGCTTGTGACACCCCTATTGATTTCTGTGCAACAGCTAGAAGGACCTGCGCACACGAAACCTACGTTCACCGTGACCATAAAAAAACACGAACTATCTATTTTTGATAGATAGTTCGTGTTGAACGTTAGCGAAACAACTTTTCTCACATTCTCTTTCTTTCAATCCGTTATTTTCTAGCCCATTTTGTAATGCCTTTGATATCATCTGGAGTTGTACGGCAGCACCCTCCGATTAACTGAGCACCTGCTTCATACCAGCTGTGAGCGCTGCAGCCATACGTTTCGCCCGCCGATGTCCCGTTCCATGTTTTAGATTCAGCATCATAATGCTCTCCTGAATTTGGATACACAACGACTGGCTTATCCGTTTGAGATTTAATTTCTTTAATAAGTGAAGAGATATATTGAGGCGGCGTACAGTTAACTCCAATAGCCGCTACTTGCTCATAGGAATCCAGATAGCGTGCACACTCCGAGATTAATGTGCCGCTGCTAATGTGCAGATCATCTTTTGCGCTGAACGTAATCCATGCGTACGCTCCTTCAAATTCTTCCAGCAGCCTCGCAATGGCTCTTGCTTCCATTACATTAGGAATGGTTTCACAAGCTAATACGTCCGCTCCTGCTTCAATTAATGTTTTCATACGAGGACGATGAAATTCCATTAACTCTTCTTCTGTTACGTCATACTGTCCAGTATATTCGGATCCGTTTGCTAAAAATGCTCCGTAAGGCCCTACCGAAGCGGCGACAATTGGTTTTGGACGATTAAGACGATTCTCTTCTTGCTGCCAAAATTCATCTCTTGCTTCAGCCGCAATTTTTACAGATGCTTGAATTAACTCGCGAGCCTCTGCTTCACTTAAACCACGTTTAGCAAAACCTTCAAACGTGCTTTGATAGCTTGCTGTAATGGCACAGTCAGCTCCCGCTGCAAAGTAGTCTTGGTGCACTCTCTTAATCAATTCCGGCTGCTCCATCAGCACTTTTGCAGACCATAAGCTGTCGTTTAAGTCACAGCCATATCTCTCCAGTTCAGTTGCCATTGCACCATCTAGTACAATCACAGGAAATGTATGTAAAATTTGTTGGATAGGATTCATTGTTTAATCTAGGGTTGTCCACTAGCAGTTAGCTTCGATTACCCTATCCTCCTTTCAGATAATTTAAAATATATGCAAAAAAGTCTAAAGGACTAGGCAACTTTTGTCAAGAAACCAAAGAAATGAGGAGAGGCTTATAACCAAGCATTTTTCAACCGCCTTATTCCTTCTTCTATTTCTTCTCTCTCCAAACTTCCAAAACCTAATAATAGATGAGTCTTTTGGTGAGGTGATTCCGTAAGCCAATAACGAGAAGTGCCGTAGACAGAGACATCTTGCTTTCGAGCTGCGTTAATTAACTGCTGTTCGTTCATATCGTTGTGCACGCGGACAAGTATATGCAAACCTGCATATTCTCCTGACACCGTGATGTTTTTGTTAAACTCCTTGTGTAAAGCCGTTAAAAGAGTACCGTGTTTGAGTTGATAAGCAGTTTTCACTCTTCTTAAATGCTTGCTCCACTCTCCGGTTTTCATCATCAGCCCGAGCGTCCGCTGATGAAGGGCTGGAACAGCTTGCTCGTATAATGAGAAACGTTCATGATATTCCTTTAGAAGCACTTCCGGTAATACAAGGTAGCTGATTCTTAAAGAAGGCATAAAAGATTTTGAAAATGTCCCTGTATAAATGACGCGCCCCTTAGAGTCTAAGCTTTGCAATGAAGGGATGGGAGAGCCTTTATAACGAAATTCTCCGTCATAATCATCTTCAATAACAAAACCATTGCAGTCATTCGCCCATTTAAGAAGCTCTATTCTTCTTGAAACAGGCATGATCATTCCGTATGGAAACTGATGAGATGGTGTGACATAAACAGCTCGTGCTTGGCTGTCATAAAGCTCTTGGATGTTTATGCCTTTGTTATTAAGCGACACGGGTTTTAAGGAAAATCCATGCTGTTTAAATACAAAGCTAGCCCCGTCATAGCAAGGATTCTCAAAGGCAATATCTCTGATGCTTGGCTTTAACACCTGCGCTAGTAAACTGAGCGAGTGCTGCGTACCTGCTCCGATAATAATTTGATGTTTCGAACAAACCACTCCTCTTGACTGATAAAGGTACATAGCAATTTCTTCTCGCAGTGATTCTTCTCCTTGACTTTCTTGGTACGTGAACAGCGCTTCTCTATAAGTTTGAAGACTTTCATTGTATCGTTTTTTCCACTCATTTAAAGGAAACAAACGGCTATCAACTTTTCCATACCGAAAATCATAGGTACACGACTTTGTTTCTGAGTGAGCGTGTAAAAATACAGTCGGCTTTTTATCTGTTTGCAGTAAATCAAACTGTGTATTCGTTACGTACAATCCACTTTTGGGCCTGCTTTCTACATATCCTTCAGCTAAAAGCTGCTGATAGGCCATATCTACAGTATTTCGACTTACGTTTAAGTAATCAGCAAGAGACCGGATAGAAGGCAGTTTGTCCTTTACTTTCACCCTTCCGGATACAATTTCTTTTTTTATATATTCATACAGCTGGTGATACAACGGCGTATCATCCTTGCGATTTAATAAAGGTGTGAACTTCACGCTAGCTCCTTTCATCTGTCCCTATCTTATTTTTAAAATCTGGCTCTTTTAGAAGGGATACATTTCTTTTACTATAAGTGTAGATCATCTGATTAAAAAGGAGAAGATTTAATGACTATTATTACAATTCGTCAAGCTAATGCTGCTGACATGGAAGCACTTATTTCATTAATGAACGAATACATTGTTGATTTTTACAAGCGCCCTCAGCCTGCCAAAAAGCAGCTGAGAAATTTAATTAACCACTTGTTTCACCATCCGGATGCTGGCGTTCAGTTTATCGCGACTCAAAATGACGAGGCAGTAGGTTTTTCAACGCTTTATTTTACATTTAGCACCACGCGTGTAAAACCTGTAGCGATTTTAAATGACTTGTACGTTACTGAAAAAGCAAGAGGACAAAAAATTGGGGAAAAGTTATTTTCGATTAGTCACCAGTATACGAAAGAACATCAGTATGCAGCTATGTCTTGGGAAACGGCTTATGATAATACAAGAGCCCAAACGCTGTACAGAAAAATGGGCGGAAATGTAACGAACGATGAGTGGATTCACTACGACATTTCAAACGATAGTTTATAATATTCTTCCATCCATAAAGTTTTAACACGTTCTTAACACTCCTTTCATAAATGTGTTTTATGATGAATACGACAAATAAATCAGTTTCTGTATGTATTTGTCACATTCTCTGTTAAAGTTTTCACAAAGTGTTCAAACTTTTAGTGAAAACGCTTTCTATTTTTGTGTATAATAAACATATGCAAATGAAAATGAATGTTACAGCTCGTTAATCATACACATTTTAAATATGGAAGGAGTTTTGAAAATGATTTTAAAAGCATTAAGAAAAAACGGGGCCGTTACAATTAACTATTATAAAAACGGTTTGCTTCAAACGTTTAAAGGAAAAGTACAGCGCCTAGATTTAACAGACCAAACGCTTTCATTAAAAGATGAACAGCAAAATACTTTCTCTATTCGCTTATCGGGAATTAAAGAAATTTATTGATGAATAGTTTACAGTAAAAAAGAACATGATGCTCATTCTGCTTTGCAGAAGTCATCATGTTCTTTTGATTTTAGCTTTATTTAGCTGATGTTTCTGTTTCTTCTTTCCCGTACATATATTTTGAAGGGTCGACTGTTTGGAAATCCTTCAGCTTGTGGAAACGAAGTAAGTCACCATAAAGCACTTGATCAGATAGCTCCAGTTCTTTCGCTACCTTCTGTTTATAAGCTTTCATTTGATTATTTTCTTTAAGCGCTTGGCCCGTTTTAGAATCATAATACGTTCCATCCACTAATGTATATTTCGGAGATACGTAGTTGCCATTACGGAACGCTACTACATCATCATGACCTTTAGAAAATAAATCTGTACCAAATTGGATAAACTCTTTGCTGTCAATCCCTACTAAATGAAGAAGAGTTGGCACAACATCAATTTCTCCACCGTACGTATGATTAACTCCGCCTTTTACTCCAGGAACGTGAATGAATAGAGGTACACGCTGCAGCTGAGCATTTTCATAAGGCGTAATTTCTTTTCCTATCACTTTTTCCATTGCCGCATTATGATTTTCAGAAATACCGTAGTGATCTCCATAAATCATAATCACAGAATTATCATAAAGGCCAGAAGCTTTCAGTTCTTGGAAGAAAGATTGCAATGATTCGTCTAAATAGCGAGCCGTTTGGAAATAGCGGTCAACTGTCGCATCGCCCGTGTTAGCCGGCTGTATGCTTGCCTCATTGTTTCCAAGTAAAAATGGAAAATGGTTTGTTAACGTAATTAAATGCGCATAGAACGGCTGTGGTAAAGACTGCAGCATTGGAACAGATTCTTTAAAGAACGGTTTGTCTTTTAAGCCATAATTAATTTTATTTTCACCCGTCATATTGTAATAACTTGCATCAAAAAACTTATCCACACCGAACTGCTTGTAAATTTCGTTACGGTTCCAAAACGTCTTATAGTCTCCATGCAGCACAGCGCTCGTATAGCCAGCTTTTTGATCTAAAATAGCTGGTGCTGCCTGATACGTATTGCTTCCTTTCAGCACAAAGGCGGAACCTTGAGGAAGGCCGTATAGAGAGTTGTCCATCATTAGCTCAGCATCTGATGTTTTTCCTTGTCCTGTTTGATGAAAGAAATTATCAAAATACGTAAAGTCATTTCCATGAGCCAACGAATTTAAGAACGGTGTCACTTCCTGGCCATTTAATTTGTAATCAATTAAAAAAGATTGAAATGATTCCAAATGGATTTTAATAATATTTTTCCCTTTAGCTTTTCCAAAATAAATGGGGTTAGGTTCCGCATAGTGACTGTTTTTAAAATTAACGACGTTCGTTAAATCATTGCTGCTTGCAAATGCTCGCTGTTTAGAGTTTTGAGCAGTCTGAACACCATCATACATCGTATAATTATAGGCGCCTAAATACTTTACCAAATAATTGCGGTCAAAAGTTCGAGATAGAAGCTGCGGGCGATCAATTTCTGCTAGTGTTAAGTTCACAGAAAAAACCATGAATCCTAAAGAAAGAATGGTTACAGCATTTTTAACCGATACTTTTTCATTATTCCAGTCAATCTTTTTACTAAAAAAGAAGAAAAAATAAATAATAAAATCAACAAAATAAAAAACATCATGTGCTTTTAATAAATCCATAATGCTTCCGCCCATACTTCCTGCATTACTTGTCTGCAATAGTGTAGGAAGCGTTACAAAATCGTTAAAAAAACGATAATAGAGAATGTTGCTGTATAATAGCAGCGTCATAATGAAACTGCCTGCAAGAATCCAAGCTCCTGCTTTCTTTCCTTTAAAAAACAAGCCGATTCCTAAAAAAATCAGCACTGAACTTACAGGGTTTATGAACAGCAGAATTTGCTGCATTACGCCGCTTACGCCTAAGTTAAATTCAGTTTTATAAGCCACGTACGACTTTATCCACATTAAAACAGCGGCTAATATGAAATAGTGCAGCGGCTTAGAAACGATTCGCTTCATTTTGATTTTCCTTTCTCGATTAGTTTATGAGTAGATTCACAAAGAACATATAGAAAACCTTTATCATTATACTCATAGAAAATGAAAATTAAATGAAATCCTAGCCTTCACAACTATAGATAGATTCTTTAAATTCATCTACTAGTTTACCTAATACCCACAAATAAATAAACTAAAATCACCTTTTTTATCATAAAACCCCTTCTCCCCTCATATACTGTATTCTGTTGCAACACCCGTACTGCAAACTTGTGCATTTTTTCACAATTTATCTACAAACTATCCTCATCTTGCTGTATAATAATAATTCTGCCTTGAGCATTCTCTACATTCGTATGCTTAAGTCACAGCTTTCTTTTCATAAAAGATGCACACATGAAAGGAGATGAATAAATGATTTTAAAAGCGTTAAAGAAAAACAAACATGTAACCGTGAATTATTACGAAAATGGCCTGCTTCAAACCTTCAAAGGAAAAATCCAAAATTTAAACCTAACCGACCAAACCCTCTCCCTACGAGACGAAAAACAAAACATTTTTTCCATTCGTTTGTCTGGCATTAAAGAAATTTATTAACAAAAAAGATCCTGAAGAATTCTTCTAGGATCTTTTTTGTATTTTTTATCCATAAATTATTGAAAAATAATCCAATTAATGTTAAATTAACTTTACATAATGTTAAATCAACTTAACAAATTTATTAAAAAGGCAGCGGGTGATCATATTGACTCTTATTAATCACGTAAAAGAGCTTAGAGCTAAACATGGATATACGCAAGGAGATTTAGCTGAAAAAGTTGGAGCCACTCGCCAAACCATCGCAGCTATTGAAAAGGGAAATTACGTTCCTTCCCTACTACTTGGTTTAACAATTTGTGATGTCTTTCAATTAAAAATGGAAGATGTTTTTACACTTCAAAAGGAGGAGAAAAATGTTGAGTAATGTTATTAAATCTTATTTGTTGAATGTAGTGTCTCTACTATGCGTAGGGTGGTTTTTATATGATTTTTTAAGCCTAAATATTCAATTTAGTGAAGTTATGACCCACCCTGAACCCCCGTGGGAAATTACTATGTCTATAGGCTCTTTTGCTTCCTTAATTGTGCTTTTAATCGTCTCATTGTTTTACTACCGCGCGCGTAAAAAGACGAAGAACGTTTCGCCTTTATTATTTCCTTTTGAATTTGCAGAAGAAGATGAACGTGAAAAGATGATAACAGCAGAGGCTTGTAAAAAAGCCTTTGTTTTTCTCCTATTTTCTATTCCTATAGGTGCTATATTAATAGCTTTTTATCCGCTGTTACCTAATTCTTTTAGCTTCTATCCCATTGCCGTTCTTTTGCTTCTTTCTCTTGTACAGTTAACGGTTTATTACGTATCAATTAGTAAGATTTATCGCTGATTAAAAAAAGGTTGTTACTAAAAAGAACAACCTTTTTTTAATCTAATAATTCACTGAACTCCCTACAAAAATAATCCAACCTACATCTATTTCACTATTTTTTCATTTTTTCTGTCTATATTGAACTATAACAATTGAACGATGTATGTTACCTTCCACTGCAGTTTTTCTTCAGTGTTCAGTTGCAAAATAGGAAAGATAAAAGGAGCATATCAATGGCAGCTAATAAATGGACAAAATGGATGGTTGGTTTATCAAGCGTTGCTGCATTTACCACTTTTGTAGGACTTTCTCAAAAATATGATCAAACAAATTCAACAGCTACAGCACTAAATAACGATACATCAGCCAGTAATTCATCGCAAACCCAAACGGAAGATGAGACGGACCTATTTCCAAATTCAGGACCTGACTCCAATACGGACAATGGAACTAACGGGCAAGATCAGTGGTCAAATGACAGTTCTAATGAGCAAAGTGATCAATGGTCAGACGATAATTCAAGCAGTCAAGATAATCAGTGGTCAGACGATGATTCGAGTAATCAGCAAGACCAGTGGTCAAATGATAATTCCCCCAATGGCCAGGATAACTGGGGGAATAATAATGATTCTTCTATGCAATCAAGACCTTCTTAAGGATGTGATGTAATGAGCTACTCATTTAAAGCGATGAATACCGAATTTAATGTATATCAGCTGGAAGCACCTGTAATTAAAAAAGTGGAGAGCTGGTGTTATCTTGTAGAAGAAACCCTAAGCCGCTTTCTTCCAACAAGCGAGCTTTCACAGCTTAATTCACTGAACGGAAGATTATTTTTACCGTCAAAAATGTTGTATGAAGCTGTAAAAACAGCCTCTTACTATTACAATGAGACAAACGGAATTTTCAACCCATTTCTGTATCATTCTATTCAAACTCTAGGATATGACCAAAGCTTTGAACAACTGCCTAACAACCAGCTTCCTCAAGAAGTAGCAGCTTTTGATGCTGTCAATCCTATCATGATTCATAAAGGAATGAGAAGTATTCAGCTTGCTTCTAATGTCGGTCTGGATTTAGGCGGAATCGCCAAAGGTTGGAGCATTCAGCAAATGGCGAATCAATTAAAGAAAAAAGGAACTTCACTTGGAGCAATCGATGGAGGCGGTGATATTGTAACGTGGGGGCCTGCTAGCAAGAACTGGTCCATTGCTCTGTCTCATCCATTCCATTCATCCAAAAATCTCATGAGCATTAAAGTAAAGAGTAACAGCGGCATTGCTACAAGCAGTGTGGGCAAGCGATTGTGGAAAGTCAACGGACACACTCACCATCATATTATTGACGGCAGAATCAGCAAGCCTAGTTCATCAGAGCTTCTGCAAGTAACGGTTGTTTCAGAAGACTTGACCGTTTCTGAAGTCTATGCAAAATGCATGCTTATTCTCGGATGGGACGCTGGATTAAGATTAGCTAAAATGCATCACCCTTCTTTAGAGGTAATTGCGGTTACAAAAGAAGGCAGGGTGTTAATCGAAAAACATGTGAAAGGTCAGGTATACCATTATGGCTACTCTCCTCGCGCAATTTAGTGCCCACTTTCTCGTTTGGAATACCATTCGGGCAGCCGGCTTAACTTCTTATTTACTAATGTTTGTATCAGTTGCCGCTGGCATTTCTCACAGCTTTTCGTTTTTTAAACCAAAACGAAAAAAACAGCTTTTGCTGGTTCATCAATCATCAGGGTGGTTCGGGTTATTATTTGGCATGATTCACGGACTTGTTTTATCATTTGATCAATCTATTCATTTTTCACTTTCTGACATTTTAATTCCGTTCACTTCCGATTACAAACCAATTAGCACAGGTCTCGGTACTATTTCACTCTACATTTTATTCGTACTAATTAGTACATCCGACTTTATAAAACAGCTTAGGAGAAAAACATGGAAAGCCATTCATTTTCTTGCTTTTCCAGGCTATTTGCTAGCACTGTATCACGGCATTTCTTCTGGAACAGATACACAGCAGCCGCTTATTCTCGGGATGTACAGCATCACTGGCTGCATCGTTTTAATTTTGCTTTTTTTGCGAATTCAACACCAGTCAGCTCCTAAGAACCAAAAAAAAGCTCAGGAAAACTAAAAAACGCACTCTATTATAGAGTGCGTTTTTCCTTATCCGCGTCCTGCTTGGAATGATGGGTACTGTGTCATACCGCCGTCAGCAAAGAGCGTAATCCCTGTTACATAACTTGCCTCTGAAGAAGCTAGCCATGCAGCAACCGCTGCAATTTCTTCCGGCTCTCCGATGTATCCCATTGGAATCATGCTTTCTACATCTGCACGCTGCTCAGGATCAGCAAATTTCTCAGCGTTAATCGGTGTATTAATCGCTCCCGGTCCAATGTTATTTACACGAATACCTTTTGGAGCGTATTCTAATGCAAGTGTTTCAGTCATGAGCTTCATACCGCCTTTACTTGCCGCGTAATGAACAAATAATGGCCAAGGAATTTTCTCGTGAACACTTGACATGTTAATAACTGTTCCCTTAACATCATTTTCTACAAAATATTTAATCGCTTCACGGCTGCCTAAGAATGCTCCCGTTAAGTTCGTATCAATGACTTTATTCCAATCGCTTAAAGGCATTTCATGAGATGAAACCGGATTTTCTAACCCTGCATTATTAATCATAACGTCGAGCTTTCCAAATTCTTTAATAGCAGATTGAACTAAATTGATAACGTCAGACTCAACTGTTACATCACCTTTGACAGCAATTGCTTCTCCGCCAACTTTTTTAATTTCTTCTAAAACGCTGTTAGCTTCCTCTTCTTTAGAACGATAATTCACAACTACTTTGGCTTTTTCTGTCGCAAAACGAATCGCCATTGCTTTTCCTAAACCTGTAGATGAGCCCGTTATGACAACTACTTTTCCTTCTAAATCTTTATACATTGTTAATACCCTCCTAGTTAGCTTTTGGCGAGCCCTAACATGACTCCTGCTATGATGATCAGTATAATTCCAATAATAATCCCAACTAACTGACGCTTCGTTTTCTTCTCACCTAAAATGATGATCCCGCCTAATGTTGAAATGACGATTCCCATTTGAGAAAGCGAAAAGCTTGTCGCTACGCCTACTTTAGGTTGCGAGATGAATAAAAACATATTACCAGCGGCCCAAATAAGACCTGGGATAATATTGCGAATTGCATATTTATTAAATGGCTTATGCTTAAACGTCAGCAATACTCCTCCAATAACCATACCAATTGCTTGAGGTAACAAAGCCGACCATCCGTCTACATTAAATAGACGGGCTACTACAACATAAACTAAATAACCAACGGTTGAAATTAATAAAATAACAATTCCTTTTTTGAAGTTTCCTTTTCCTTCTCCAGCCTCTTTCTCTTCTTTGCTTTGAAGTGATGTTAAAACAATCCCTACAATAATAAAGATAAGAGCGAGCACACCAAGAATGATTGAAGTTTTTGTAGACCACTCGTGAAACACAATTACTCCAAATAATGAAGTGGAAACTAACTGAAGCCCAGTTGAAATAGGCATTGTTTTAGAAACTCCAATTAAATCAATACTTTTCAGCTGATTACTTTGTCCAACTGCCCAAAATAGCCCCGATACAACTCCAACCCCAAAGATTAAAGGTGTAAGCGTAGGGTGTACAAAAATATAAATACCGATGGAGAAAATCAAAGCTCCTAATGTGGTTCCAAGCGTTTGGCTATAAGGTCCTCCGCCTAGTTTCACATTGAAAAGCACAATGCTTCCCCAAAATATGGCTGGTAAGACAGCTAACAATATGTCCATGTTTCAAAACCTTCCTGTGCTAAAATTAAATGTCAAAGTGCATATTCCCCAATTTTTCCGCCATTAATCCTTTCTCAGGGACATTTTATGAATTAATGACTGCACGAAATATTCTTTGGATAGCGAAAACTGTATACCTTAATTTGTTCTAGGAGAGAAAAAGATATACTTTCTAACGCAAAAAAACAGCTTTTCCAAATAAAAGCTGTTCTGTATGATTTAATTTATTTTTAACATATAGCGGTTAATAGGTCTCCCCACTCTGCCGTATTCAACTGATAATTTCAGCTCGTTTTCCTGTTCTAAAAACTCTAAATACCTTCTTGCCGTAACACGCGCAATTCCTACGCCGTCCGCCACTTCTTCAGCAGAAATCGGATGATTTTGTTTGGAAAGATATTGTTGTATCCTCCTTAACGTAACCGCATTTAGCCCTTTTGGAAGCAAATCGGATTTTTCTTCGAATTGCTGAAACAGCATAGAATCTAATTCAGACTGAGTAATATGTTCTTTTTGACTTATTTTAACTTGAAACGAACGATACTGCTCAAGCGCTTGCTTCATTCGTTCAAACTTGAACGGTTTCATAATATAATCCACCGCGCCGTACTGAAGAACTTTTCGTACGGTTTCAATATCACTTGCAGCCGTAACTGCTATCACGTCTGTTTTATAGCCATTTGATCGAATTTGCTGTAAGGTGGTTAGGCCATCTTGACTAGGCATGTACATATCAATAATCGTTAAATCAGGCTGATGCTGTTTAATGAGCTGTATACCTTCTAAACCATTCGAAGCTGCAGCGATAACGATGAATCCTTCAACTTGTTCAATAAATTGGCGGTTCACTTCTTGTACCATAGGATCGTCTTCTATGAGAAGCACCGTCCATTCTTTTTTATTCATTTCCCACTCCCCCTATAAAAAGAATGTAATGATAAAAGTCGTTCCAACATCTAATTCTGACTCTACTTCGATCTGACCGTTTCCTTTTTCAACAATTTGTTTTACTAAATGCAAACCAATTCCTCTATTTTCCTTTGCTTTGGTTGAAAAACCTTCATCAAAGATTCTGTCTACTTGATCTTCATTCATGCCACATCCGTTATCTTCAACTAATATAGAAAGAATGCCGTCATTTTGTTCCATACTTATATAGACCTTCCGTTCACGACGCTCCATATGCTGATACGAATCAAAAGCGTTCTCAATTAAGTTACCAATAATAATCACAAAATCATGATGATCTAAGTAAGGAGGAAATGAGTGAAGCTCGCTGTGGCGATCGATAGCTAACTCAATTCCAAGTTCTTTGGCACGGCTGACTTTACTCAACAGCAACCCCGATATACTTTCATCTTTAATATGTTTATGAAGAAATTGGGTGAGCTCTTCTTGCTGTTCAGACACTTGAAAAACGTACTGCAGAGCCTTGTCCTTATTTCCAAGTTGGATAAGTCCTGCAATCGTATGAAGTTTATTCATGTATTCATGGTTTTGAACTCTAAGAGCGCTTACAAATGATTTAACTCCTGTTAGCTCTTCAGCTAATTTTTTAACTTCTGTTCTGTCTTGAAAAATAGCGACCGCACCGACTGTGTGATTATTAACCTTAATCGGCACACGATTGCTTAAAATATTCAAATTTCGAACTTGAAGCTCTCGATTATAAACAGGCTGATTAAGCTGCAGAATTTCTGGCAGTCTTGTATCTGGAATCACATCATAGATCTTTTTTCCAATTACCTCATCGGGTACATCCATCATAATTTTCGCTTTATGATTAAAAATAGTGATGTTCTCCTCTTTATCAATGGCAATGACTCCTTCATGCATGGCATTAAAGGTCTCCGTTCGTTCTACGAACAAACGGGCAATTTCATGGGGTTCAAGCTCAAACATCTCTTTTTTAATACGAGATGCAAGCGCCCACGCTCCCCATCCTCCAAAAAAAAGAGCAAGACCTGAGATAAGAGAGATTTCTTTTTTTAAACTTAAAATGACCTCTGTAAATTTCGGAAGAAGATAGCCTGAGACAACCACTCCTACTTGTTCATGCTGATCGTTTACAACGGGCACAAAAGAGCGAATGACCATTCCGCCTTCTCCTTTTGCTTTATCGGTATAGGTATGTTCTGCAAACGCCTGTCCCTCATCATCTCCTTTAGAAATTTTTCCAATCATGCTTTGCAAAGGGTGAGACAAACGTTCATGATTCATATTCATAACCACTACATAATAAGCACCGTGAATAATGCGAATCGGCTCTACAATTTGATTAATGTTCTTGCTATCTTTTTCAATTTTTTCTCGAATTTCAGGCATTTCAGCAACTGTTCTCGAAGTGATTAAAGCCCTTTGCTCTAAATCATTTTCTTTTGACTGCACAAAATTATTAATCACGACAATACTTGCTAAAAACAACGAAAAGACCACGATAAAAAAGATTAACCCCGTCATTTTCGTTTGCATTGATAAGCGCATCATAGCGGAACACCTACTGCTGATTGAAGTTTATTTTAATTTTACCACGTTGAGAAATTGCGTGTTAGAATATTCGTAGAGAAAAATTATTGAATCGCGGGGTTGGACATTTTGAAGATGTTTATAGGGGCAAGTATCATTGTTAGCGTTTTCTTAATGATCTATGTTTTTTTGCAGTATACGGTTATAAATCAGGATAATGTGTATCATGATGATGAGCAAAAAGGATTAAATAAACAAATTGTGATTAATTTTAGCCACGTTGTAGCTGAAAACACTCCAAAAGGCTTAGCCGCTCAAAAATTTGCTGAAATCGTTAATCAAAAATCGGATGGTAAAGTTAAAATTGAAGTATATTCAAACGGTGTATTGTATTCAGACGACGAAGAACTTGCCGCCCTTCGCCGAAATGATGTACAAATGATTGCACCTTCCATTTCAAAGCTAAGCGACCTCTCCCCTACGTGGCAACTTTTTGATCTTCCCTTCATTTTCGATGATTACAGCGAGGCAAAACAAGTGTTTACGGGCAAAATCGGACAGGATTTGTTGAGTACGCTGCAAGAGAAAAACATTAAAGGGCTTGCTTTATGGAGCAACGGCTTTAAACAAATGACTAGCAATACAAAACCTTTGCTCCATCCAGCAGATTTTCAAGATCAAACGTTTCGCATTATGCCAAGTGGAGTAATCAAAAAACAATTCGAACTTCTTGGCGCCAAGCCTCAGGCTGTCTCGTTTAATAAAGTATATCAATCCCTTGAACGACAGGAATTTGATGGTCAGGAAAACACCATTTCTAATATTTATTCAAAACGTTTGTACGAGCTGCAAAAATATATGACCATCAGCAACCATGGATACTTAGGCTATGCTGTTTTAATGGATGAAAAGTATTGGGACAGACTCCCTGAAGATGTAAAACAACTATTAAGTGATGCAATGGTAGAAACAACTAACTGGATTTGGAATCAATCAAAAATGATGAACGATAAACAGCTGCAGCAAATAAAAAATAAAATCTGGCATGCGCGTTTATTACTTAAATGATACACAGAAAGCCGAATGGAAAAAGCAGTTTACCTCTCTTTATCAATCGTTTGAAAACAATGCAACAAAACAAACGCTTGATATCATTGAGCAAATAAAGAATATCGAAAGCCAAAAGTGATGACTATATGTTCATCACTTTTTTTGACCAAAATGACCAAAAAGAACATTATCACCAGAAATATAAATAGTTAAAATTATCAGTTAATATAAGGATAAGGATAATGTAAGCGTTAACAAAAACATTCTCGAAAGGAGCATTACGTATGAAATTAAGTTTTAAAAATCTAACTGTTCAAGTTGTTATCGGTATCCTTCTTGGTATTGCAATTGGCTTCATGTTTCCTGAATTTGGAGCTAAATTAAAAGTATTGGCTGATATCTTCATTAAATTAATTAAGATGGTGATTGCCCCAATTATTTTCTTAACAGTGGTCATCGGTATCGGAAGCATGGGAGATTTAAAGAAAGTGGGACGAATTGGAGGTAAAGCTCTTTTATACTTTGAGATTGTCACTACTTTTGCCTTAGCAATTGGAATTATCGTTGTAAACTTTATCAAACCAGGGGCTGGCTTTAATATCAACGGCGCAAGCGGAGCTGATGTTACTCAATATACGCAGCAAGCAGCTGAAGCGGAGCATGGCTTTATGGAGTTTATCATGGGAATTATTCCAGACAGCGTATTTGGCGCAATGGCAAATGGTGAATTATTGCCAATCTTATTCTTTGCCGTACTATTTGGAATGGCTACAGCTACACTTGGCGAAAAAGCGGCTCCTGTCATTACATTCTTTGAACGCTGTACAGATATTTTCTTTGGAATTGTTAATATGATTATGAAACTTTCACCTATTGCGGCGTTTGGAGCGATGGCTTATACGATCGGTAACTTTGGAATAGGCTCTCTTCAAAAACTCGGTTTCTTAATGGGATCTGTTTACATTACTATGTTCTTATTTATCGTATTTGTACTTGGAACCATTGCTAAGATTTATGGATTTAATATTTTTAAATTCATTGCTTTTATTAAGGAAGAAATTCTACTTGTATTAGGTACGTCTTCTTCGGAATCTGCACTGCCAAAAATGATGGACAAAATGGAGAAGTACGGATGTTCAAAATCTGTAGTAGGACTTGTCATTCCAACTGGCTACTCATTTAATCTAGATGGAACAGCAATCTACTTATCCATGGCTGCTATCTTTATCGCTCAAGCGTATGGAGTCGACCTGTCGTTAATGCAAGAGATTACGCTACTTGGTATTTTAATGCTAACGTCTAAAGGAGCTGCCGGAGTTACTGGCTCTGGATTTATTACACTAGCAGCTACGCTTGCTGCATTCCCGATGATTCCAGTTGAAGGAATCGCGCTGTTAATTGGTGTAGACCGCTTCATGTCGGAAGCTCGTGCCATTACGAACTTAATTGGAAATGGTGTAGCAACTGTAGTTGTATCAAAAATGGAAAATGAATTTCATCCTCCTGTAGAGACGATACAAGACGTTAATTCTGCACCTCCATTAGCTAAGTAATAAAAAAAGAGGTTGAGACATAGCGAGATGAATCCAATCTAAAGACGAATAAATGGGATACATGAGCTGAACCGCTTATGACACCGCAGTTGATTTCCGTACAAGACTTCGCTTTCCGCGGGCGGCCGATGAGCCTCCTCGTCGCGTACGCTCCTGCGGGGTCTCATCTGTTCCGCTTTTCCCGCAGGAGTCTCCGCCTTGTCCTCCAATCAACTGCTAGAAGGATCTAAACAAATGAAGCCTACGTTCACCCCCAACCAAAAAACGAACCACTAATCAAACATTTTGATTAGTGGTTCGTTTTTCACTTCATCTTAAACACTTTTGTCCCAACCTCTTTTTTAGGATTAATGCGTTTCTTTTTTAGAACGTCCGCTAAGTTTCCCAACGACAACAACTAAAATAGCTAACAAAATAGGAACAATTGTATGCAAATGCGGATTTAATCCTTCTAATACATGTCCTACCGCTTTGTCTTTAAAGATCATTTCACCAGCAGTATAGCCAAGAAGCGCTGCTCCGGCAATGATGATAATCGGGAATTTTTCCATGATTTTCATTAAAAGCTGACTTCCCCAAATGATTAACGGAATGCTGATAACAAGACCAAGGATAATGAGTAGAATACTGCCGTTAGCCGCACCCGCAACCGCCACTACGTTATCTAAACTCATAACAAGATCCGCTATAATAATTGTTTTAATAGCACCTGCTAGAGTTGAATTCGCTTTAATATCTCCGTCATCTTCACCTTTTAAAAGACTAATCGCAATCCATAGAAGAAGCAGGCCTCCGATGAAATTTAAAAATGGGATTGTTAATAAATATACAGCGACAAACGTTAGCCCTACACGTAATACAACCGCTCCTAATGTACCGAAAACAACCGCTTTGTTTCGATGCTCGTCCGGAAGATTCCGACAAGCTAAAGCAATCACGACTGCGTTATCGCCACTCAGTACAATGTTAATCAGTAAAATTTCTAAAAGATTTAAAATAAAACTCTGATCCATAAAAAAACTCCTTGATTGATTTTTATTAGTCTATTTCTCTATCTCTTATTTCATTACTAGAAATAGAGAACTAAAACTCTATCAATATAACCTATAACCCGTTCTTACCCTTTAATGAAAAGAAGTAGTTATTTCACTAACAGTATTTTATCACTAAAAAGAAATTTGAAATAGGTATTTGTAAAGGAAAAGTCAGTTCATTACAATAAATCAAACCTTATTCTTTATCTTTCATCTGTTTTTCACCATCATCCTCTACTATTAGTAGAAGGAGAGCATTTATAAAAAATAGAGTACTTTTTATAAATAATACAAGCCTCCAATGCTTCTTCGTTATTTTGTAGTTTTTCGTCAGCTACGATATAAGAAGGGAGAAAACAGGTATGATTTTAAAAGCATTAAAAACGAATAAATTACTAACTATTAACTACCAAAACAACGGTTTTGTTCAAACGGTCAAAGGTTATATTCAAAACTTAAACTTGCTCGAACAAACTCTGCTATTAAAAGATGAAAATCAGCATGTGCGATCACTTCGACTATCAAGTATTAAAAATATTTATTGATTGAAAAAAGATCCGAACGATTCATCGTTCGGATCTTCTTTAAGCTAAATAAAATACTTTTGTCCCAGCCTCTTTTTATTTAGCTCACTTTATAGCGTGCGATCACTTCTTTAATTGATTCATATACAATTTCAACCATTGTTTTTAATTCTTCCTCCGCCATTGAAAGAATAGGCATCATTGTAATCACAGGACCTAGCTCTCTAATAATTAAACCTTTTTGGCGAGCCGCTAAAATAATGTCTCCAACGACTTTTTTATCTTCAAAAATCGATTTTGTTTGACGGTCTTTCACAATCTCGATTCCTGCCATTAAACCTCGTTGTCTAATGTCTCCCACATTAGGCAGGTCATAAAGCTTTAATAGATAGCGTTTAAACACTTTTTCCTTTTCTTTTATACTACGGATTAATTCTCTTTCTTCTATCAGTTCAATATTTCTAAGCGCTACTGCACAGGCTAATTGATTTCCCGTATACGTATGGCCATGGAAGAACGTTTTATTTTCATCCGGATGAGCTAAAAAAGCATTAAATATCTTTTCGCTTGTTAACGTAGCAGCAAGCGGCATATATCCTCCTGTTATCCCTTTTCCTACACACATAATGTCTGGTACTACGTCTTCTTGTTCACATGCAAACATCGTTCCTGTTCGTCCAAACCCAACCGCTACTTCATCACAAATGAGCAATACCCCGTACGCTTTGCACAGCCGCTCTACTTGTTTTAAAAAGCCGGGAGGATGGGTAATAATACCCGCTGCTCCTTGCACAAGCGGTTCAATAATCAAGCCGGCTACTTCTTCTCCGTTGTTCTGCAAGAGCTTCTCTAGCTGTTGAATACAGTAAGCTGAAGCTTGCTCTTCGGTTTCGAACCCGTCCATACGGTAAGTGTAAGGAGAAGGTGTGGGAATTCGTTCAAACAGCAACGGCTTAAAGATACGATGAAATAAATCCATGCCTCCTACACTGACTGCCCCGATTGTATCTCCGTGATATGCCTCATTCAATGAGATAAATTTACTTTTGTTTTTGTACTTTACAGAGTCGAGATTTTGCCAATATTGATAGGCAATTTTCAACGCAATTTCAACAGCGGCGGAGCCTGTATCAGAGTAGAAGACTTTCGATAAGCTGCCAGGAGTAATTTCCGCTAGCTTTTTGGCTAACAAAATGGATGGAACGTTTGCCGATCCAAGCAGCGTAGAATGCGCTAATCTTTCCACTTGTATATGTAAAGCTGTATTTAATTCCGGATCATTATGTCCATGCACGTTGACCCATAGAGAAGCGTATCCATCTAAATATTTGTTTCCCTCTACATCATATAAATAGCTTCCTTCTCCTCTTTCAATAATAAGAGGATTCGATTGACGGTAAGCTTTCATTTGTGTAAACGGATGCCATACATATTCTTTATCCCATTTCTCCAGCTCAACTTTTTGATACGGCACAGTCAAACACCTCCTGAATATGTTGAATAACACTTTTTTGCCTCATGATTTTCTCAATATATGCATCTAACTCTTCATCGATATGTGTGAATACTGGAACGGTCATTAAAGATGATATTTGAAGCAGCTTTTCAATCGTTCGAACATTGTCGTTATGAATGATACTGCTGTGATTAAAACGATTAAAAATGAGTCCGTTGATTTTAAGGTGATGCTCACTTGCATATGAAAAGGTAGAAAGCGCATCATGAATAGCTCCTAATCCCGTCGTTCCAACAGCAATAACCGGCATTTGTGCATCTATGATCAAATCTTTTGTCATATAAAACGTTGTTTCCTCCTCAATTAAAGGTACGGCAAGACCTCCCGCTCCTTCCACGAGCACTACATCAAATTTCTTTTTTAATTCATTAATGCGTGTTAAGACGATTGAAGGCTCCACTTGCTTGTTGCTCAGTGCAATAGCCAAATGAGGAGACGTCTCCGGCTTTAACTGATAAATACCCGTATCTGCTACTCCAAGCCTTGTTTCAAACCAGTGAATATCTGGATAACCTCCAATTTCGTCTTGATAGCCGGTTTGAAATGGTTTGCAAATTGTCGTTTTTATTCCTAGACGACCAAGTACTTTATACAAAATACTTGTAACCAGGGTTTTTCCAATATCTGTTCCAGTTCCCGTAATAAAATACGCTTTGCCCATTTTCTTTTCTCTCCTTTTTTTCTATGTCTTCATTACCCTGCTTTAACCTGCTTTAATGACAAGCGACTAAATTGAGGCTGCATTCGGTGAATCAGCACTGAACATAAAATGCACAATAAAAGGTCTCCAGGCATTGGCAAAACAGCTCCAAAAAGAAGTGTATCCCTCAGTGAAAGAGGCTTTTCAATTATCCATTTCATTGCTCCGTAAAGCCAGAAGCAGCCGACTGCATACACAATAGCTAACGTAGATAAGTTAGCTGAAAAGATAGAAAAAGGTTTCTTTAAGTCATATTTTTGAATAAGGTAGCCGTTCATAAATGCCCCTGCAGCATAGCCAATTAAATAGCCAAACGTTGGTTTGAAGATATAGCCCAAACCTCCTCCTTCTGCAAAAACCGGAACACCGATTAACCCAATACCTATGTAGCATAGCTGACTATACAAACCTAAACGCGGACCTAACAGCGCACCGGCTAAATAAACAGGAACAATTTGAAGAGTAAACGGTATGTAGGGAATAGGAATTTTTATAAATGCACCGATCGCCGTTAAAGCTGCAAATAAGGAAACATACGCCATTGTTTTCGGTTTCATATTCACCCTCCTTTCTCTTTTCGCTGCTTTAAGTTTGCAATAATTTCTTTTTATTTGTCAACTTTATTTTATTTTAAGTTTACAAATAAACAATAAAAAAAGACGCAAAAACCTGGGCTTTTGCGTCTTTTTGATTTTATAAAATTACTTTTTTGTCGTCTTTGAGCTGCACTTCTTGACGGCTGATAGATAAATCAACTTTCTTTTTTACACGTGCATGATAATAAGCATAAAACAGCAGCGCTAGTGGAATACCGACATACAGTGCCATTCGCTGTTCTGCATCAAATGCCATGCTTCCCAATACAATTGTATTTAATACTAATGCGATTAAAGGCAGCATCGGGTAAAGAGGGACTTTAAATTTTAAATCCTCGATTTGTCCTCCTTGATTTATATATCTTTTTCTAAATGCAAGCAGTGATGCAGCAATCGTAATCCAGCCGATTTGTGCACCTAAACCCGCTGCAGAAATAAGCCATACAAATACTGTTTCTTGAGCAAAGAATCCTGAAAGTAAAGATAAAAGCGCAATGCCTAATGTTAAAAGCAAGGCATTCATCGGCACACCGCGTTTATTTACTTTCATAAAAGCTGAACTTGCCATGTTATCTTTTGATAATGAATACAGCATACGCGTTGCTGCATAAAGACCAGAGTTAGCAACAGATAGCAGTGCCGTTAGGATAACAAAGTTCATAATATCGGCTGCATATGGAATACCAATTTGATCAAACACAACAACAAATGGACTTTCCACTACGCCTGCTTTTTCAAGCGGAATCATACCCGCTAAAACAGCTACAGCTAATACAAAAAATACAAGTGTTCTCCATACCGTTTGTTTAATGGCTCTTGGTACAGTCTTGTCTGGGTTTTCACTTTCCCCAGCCGCTACACCAATAAGCTCCGTACCTTGGAACGAGAAGTTAACGGTAATCATCGTAATCAGCACGGCACTAATTCCGTGAGGGAACACGCCGTGAGACGTATAGTTAGAGAAAAACGGCGCGCTGTCTCCACTGCTTAATGGAAGAAAACCAAACATAGCAGCTCCACCAAGCACGATAAATAAAATAATAGCTAACACTTTAATGCTGGCAAACCAAAACTCCGCTTCACCAAACGCTTTAGCTGACAGTGCATTTAATGAGAATAATAAAAGCGCAAATATAGCACACCAAATCCATACCGGAGAATCAGGAAACCATCTTTGCATAAGCTGACCTGCTGACAAAAATTCTAATGCAACCGTTACAGCCCAGCCCAACCAATATAACCACCCAAAAGCAAAACCAACGCCAGGGCCAATAAATTTTGTTGTATATGTCTGAAACGAACCGGAAACTGGCATTGCTACTGCAAGCTCCCCTAAGCAAAGCATTGTTAAGTACATAATGAAGCCACCTACGATAAACGAAAGGATCGCTCCAATCGCTCCTGCTTGGCTAATCGTGTATCCTGTTCCTAAAAAGAAACCTGTACCGATAACTCCGCCGAGCGAAATCATAAACAAATGTCTGCTTTTCATCGTCTTTTTTAATTCATTTGTTTGCTGTTGTCCTTCTATCATATTAACGACATTTCCTTTCAACCTATTTATTACGAGATATTACCTAGAAAAAAATTAATAAACCTTTGTTTTATATGCATATTTACTTACATATTTATGCGGTGTTCTCAATTTAAATGAAACAGTCTTTTGTAATCTTAACATAATGCTGACTAGATTTAAAATGTTTTTCTGCAAAAGTAAAATGAATTTTTCTTGAATAGTGTGTATTTTCTTTTACTGTTGATATTCATAACCGTTTTTCTTCAAATGAATAGATGATGCAATAAGAAAAAAGCTGTGCTTTCGAAGATGAAAGCACAGCTTTTTTTAACTTTTTACCAAACAAACAATCCAACAATCATAGCACTTAATAACGAAACAGCGATACCGCTCACAAGCAGTTTCCATACGTTCTTTCCGATAATCGTTGATTTACCTTCTGATAACGTAGAATTATACGTCCCATAAATCATACCTACCGTACTGAAGTTAGCAAAAGATGTTAAGAATGTTGTAGCAACTGCAATCGTATGCGGTGGAAGTGTATCTAGATTTTTCTTCAAATCCATCATCGCCACGAATTCATTTGTTGCTAGCTTGATACCCATCAGCTGAGCTACGTACATGGCATCATGCCCCGTTAGCCCTAGTAAGAATGCAAATGGACTAAAGATATAAGAGAAAATCTTTTGCACAGTCAAGCCGTCTACAATAACACCTAAAATACCGTTAAGCGCAGATGTAAGAGCTACATATCCAATAACCATCGCTAAAATAACAATTACCATGTTCATTCCGACTAACATACTGTTTGAAATGGTAGAGAAAAAGTCTTTTTTCTCCGACTTTGGCGGTACGTAAATCATATCTTCCTCTTTTGTAACATGAACTGGATTCAACAAGCTCACTAAAATAAGCGCATTTAAACAGTTCAGTGGAATTGCTGTAAACACGTACGTAGCGGGAACCATTGTTAAATAAGCACCGATAATAGATCCGCTAATACTGCTCATACTCATAATTCCAAACGTAAGCAAACGGTTGTCTTTTAACACAGAAAGTTGATTACGAATAACCGCCAATGCTTCCGTATTTCCTAAAAACATCATTTGAATAGCAAAAAAGCTTTCTAATTTAGGCAAACGTGAAACTTTCGAAATGACCCAGCCTACTTTATCAATAATCCACGTTAAAACACCAAAGTAAGATAAAATATCAAAAAATGTCACGACAAAGATGATAGGCAGTAATGCACTGAAGAAAAAGTCAACCGTTTCATTTCCCATTACGGATGGGAACGCAAAAGCAATTCCATCGTTAGCACAGGAAATTAGCCAAGTAAAGAACGAAGCAATTTTATTAATGATCCATGTTCCGATTGAAGTTCCTAACATAAACCAAGTAATGAGGACTTCAACGACCAACAGTGAAGCAATGGGACGCCACTTTATTTCTTTCTTTTTAGGAGAACATAAGAAGACAACACCCATTACTACAAAAACGCCTAATAAATTTAATAAAAAGTACATGCAAGCCACTCCCAGGTGTGTATTTGAAAACCAAAAAAAGCTCTTACTTTTCATAAATTCTGACAATAACAGAAAGTATGAAAAGTAAGAGCTTTGAAAGAAGGCTGTATCTAGATAATACGCCCTTCTTTTTGCTGCTTATATCCAAACTTTCTTGTAGTCTAGTTTTTTACGGTTACTAGGTAGAGACTATCAGACCATATTACTGATAATATACAAGATCGTAATCTTAGCTGTATTCAATTGATATGAACAAATTCTACCCTTTATTTTTTTAATAATCAACACTTTAAAAGTTTTTCGGAATAATAAAATTGGTATGAAAATTCTATTTATTTATTACTTCTTTTGAACTATTTAACCAAAAATTACACAAAAAAAGTGAATTTAATCGTTCTTTCAACTCAATTATTTTCCTATTTTTGAAGCAAAAAAATTGATTCTTTAATGATTATGTTTAAATATCCACTTCGCTTTTCATTTAATTCCTCAAAAAAATGTTTTGTTGTTACGACTTGAGACGTAGAAAAAAATAATCCTGCTGTTCGTTGAATTTAACCTCTTTTCAATTTACACTTTATGGTAGAAGAAAACAAATTTAATTTATGTAGAAAGCGGGTTATAATTTGAAAAAAATATTGGCTTTTATTTTAGTAATAGGTGGTATGGCAGTCCTCTTTTCTACTGTATTTGCACCTTCCTCTTGGTCGTTAAGCTCATTCAAGACGTCCAAGTCTGAAGCTGCGTTATCAAGTGATATTCAGCATATTCAAATTGACTCTCCAAGCATTAGTACAACTGTGGTTCCACAAGATCGTCAAGATATTAAAACAAAAGTAGAAGGCAAAGGAAAAGTGGATGTAAAACAAAATGGAGACACCCTAGTTGTCGCGTATCAAAAAAGTCCCTTTCAATGGCTTTCTATTTTTTCAAACACAAAAGTAACAATCTACATTCCTAAAGATTATCACCATAACCTTGCGCTTACGGTAGGTTCTGGGGACCTTCAAGTTGCTACGCATCCTGAACAAGCGCTTCAGCTGAAAGATGTTTCGATTAAAGTAGGTTCTGGAAATGCAAGCATTTCAAACTTGATGAGTACCTCTCTTCGTACAGATGTTAATTCTGGAGATTTACAGCTGAGTAATGTCGAGACCAAAACGGCTAAATTTGCTGTAGGCTCTGGGGAAATTAAAGGAACAAACTATAAAGGGAAACTTCAGGCGCGCATTGGATCTGGTGATCTCTATATGGATTTTAAAAAGCTAGAAGAAGCCGTTTCTGTAGATGTAGGATCTGGAGATGCCGTGCTGGTTCTTCCGAAAAGTGCTGGTTTTAAAGTGAATGGAAAAGTAAGCAGCGGTGACATTAACAATGACTTTAAGTTAAGCAATGCAACCGTAACGGAAGATGTATTAAAAGGAAAGCACGGAAATGGAAAATATTCGATCGATATAGCTGTTTCAAGCGGAGAATTAACCTTGGAATCAAAATAAAGAGGCTGGGACAAAAGTATTTTAACCCAATTGCAAAACAAACCATTAATCACCACGTTGATTAATGGTTTGTTTTTTGTTGTGGTGAACATCGTTTTATCTGTTTCGTTTTTTCTAGCAGATGATTGAAGGACAAGGCGAAGACTCCTGTGGTAAAAGCGGAACAGGTGAGCCCCCGCACGAGCGCAAGCGACGAGGAGACTCAGCGGCCGCCCGCGAATGCACAGAAATCAACTGCGGTGTCATAAGCAGTCCAACTCATGTATCTCATTTGTTCGTCTTTAGGTTCGGTTCATTTAGTCATGTCTCAATCTCTTTATTTATGGTCTCACTGCAATATACCATGCTACTCCTACGATTGATCCTATGAATACAACTCCGTAAATAATAGATAAATTCACTATACTTTTCTTTTTAGATTTCCCGTAATCTTCATCTACTTTCTTTGCAGCACTGATCGTACCTGCAAGGGCAGCAACGCCGATAATAATGACAAGAAGCAATGCTAATTTCATTCATTCTCTCCTCCATATTTCGGTGATTGAATAAGACTGAATACCAAGATGTTATTCATTTTAAGCAGCAAAATTTAATCAGAATATGAAAGCGTTATATCTTCTCTTTCTATCATAAAGCTAAATTATGTAAAATCAATCATCCAATCGGGCATTATTTTCCTCCACCACTTTACATACATAAAAAATTCCCGAGCTTCACTGCTCAGGAATTTTCACCTAATAGACATGACATTTTAGGGTTTTAAAATGACTTTAATGCAGTTATCTTGATGATCATTAAAGATTTTGTAGGCATTAGCCGCGTCTTCTAAAGCCACTTTATGAGTAATAATTTCTTTTGGATCGAATTCTCCTTTTACAATTTGATCATATAATTTCGGCATAACCGGAATGACAGGAGCTTGCCCCATTTTGAGAGTTACATTTCGAGAAAAAAATGCTCCTAACGGAAAACTGTTATAGTTGCTTCCGTATACCCCGGTGATTTGGACGGTTCCACATTTACGAACGGCTTTTGTCGCAATTTGAATAGGTCCGAGCGTTCCGCCTTGAAGCTTTAGTTTTTGTTCAATGTATTCAAGAGGCGACTTTTTGCCATCCATACCTACACAGTCGATCACCACATCAGCTCCGCCTTTTGTGATTTCTTTTAAATGCTCCCCCATATCTGGGTATTCTGTAAAATCAAAGGTTTCTACGGCATTCATTTTCTTTGCATGCTGCATTCGGTATGG
Source organism: Priestia aryabhattai B8W22 (assembly GCF_000956595.1). Taxonomy (GTDB): domain Bacteria; phylum Bacillota; class Bacilli; order Bacillales; family Bacillaceae_H; genus Priestia; species Priestia aryabhattai. The sequence goes on from NZ_JYOO01000026.1 coordinate 50,969, forward strand.
AACATGATCTACTGCGATAACCCGTTTGGCACCTTTCATCCAAGCAAACTTTTGAGCCATTAACCCCACTGGCCCGCAGCCGAGTACGATAACGGTATCTCCTTTTTTAACACCCGCATGCTCTACACTCCAATAAGCAGTTGGAAGCACATCTGATAAAAAAAGAAGCGATTCATCTTCTAATTCGCACGATTCTGGAATCACAAACGGTGTGAAATTCCCAAACGGCACTTTTAAATATTCAGCTTGACCTCCTGGGTGATTTCCAAACTTTTCAGTATATCCAAAATAGCCCCCAGAATCATAATGTGGATTAGAATTATCACATTGGCTCGTTAAATCATCCTTACAGTACGCACACTGTCCGCACGCTACGTTAAACGGAATAATAACGCGATCTCCTTTTTTTACTTTTGTAACATCTGGCCCTACTTCTTCCACAATTCCCATCGGTTCATGACCAATAATATAACCGCGAGGCAATGGCATACTTCCTTGATATAAATGCAGATCAGAACCACAAATAGCGGTTGACGTTATTTTAATGACAATGTCATCTTTCTTCTCTAACTTCGCATCTTCTACTTCTGCTACTTTTACCTGATTAGGTCCTTGATACGTTACCGCTTTCATTTTTACCCTCCATTTTTAAAACCTTGATGCTACTTAAATTTATCTAAAGGCATGTATTCTATCCGGATAAATCAAGTAAAAATAAAAAAGCAGCGCTTACGCATCTGCTTTAATGATTATTAAAACTGAAAGACATGTTTTCCTACCAGTACATCTGCCATCTTTACAAAGCGCTTGATTTCTAATACGTCATGAACACGAACTATTTGAACGCCTTGTGCAATCCCAGCATATACAGTAGCTGCGGTTCCTTCCATTCTTTCCGTAGGAGGAGCATCGACTATTTGTCCAATAAATCCTTTGCGAGAAGTAGCAAGCAGCACCGGATAGCCCATATTCGTCAACTGATCTAGATGCTGAATTGCTTCTACATTATGGGCAGCCGTTTTTCCAAAGCCAACGCCTGGATCTAAAATAATTTGATCGTCGCGAACTCCTGCAGCTTTTGCAATGGAGATGCTTTCTCTTAAATCACTTATCATATCTGTGATCAGATTTGTATAGTTGGGCTCATGACGGTTATGCATTAAAATAATGGGAACATTATAATCAGCTGCCACTTGAGCCATTTTAGGATCAGCCTTTGCCCCCCATATATCGTTAATAATATGTGCTCCTGCTTCTAGCGCATGCTTCGCCACTTCCGATTTGTATGTATCTACGGAAATCGGCACCTCTACACGCTTCGCCACTTCAGAAATAACGGGCACAATCCGTTTAATCTCTTCTTCATCGCTAATTCTTGTATAACCAGGACGAGTTGATTCTCCTCCGATATCAATGATGTCTGCTCCTTGCTTTACCATTTCCTCAGCATGAGCAACTGCTTTATCTACATCGTAGTATTTTCCGCCGTCTGAAAATGAATCTGGGTTTACGTTTAAAATCCCCATAATAAGCGTACGGTTCGCATAATTCAGCTTATACTTTCCACATTTAATGACGGATTGAGACGTTAAAGTTGACACTATCCTCAGCCCCTTCGTAATTTGCAAATTAATGTATATTTATAAATATCATGTATTTTGAGAATGTCATACCGTTCGTAATTATATCAAAAGTCACCGGTCCTATGTGATTTTTCTTGGAGTTTCTTTCTTCTATAGTGTGAGATAAACATTAAAAGTGAATACACAGATAACATTAAAAATCTCTGTCGCGCTTATCTACAGGGTCTTTTTTCCTCTTCTCACATCTTTTGTGAGTCTTTTTATTCAAAAAGAAAGGATTCGCATAAAAAGCGTTTAATTTATAGCAATAGTTGGGAATTTATAAGTGAGTAACTTCCATTTTTATGGAATTCATTTTAAGGAGGATGACTATGACTCAACAACCGTTACAAGTCAAATTAATTCCTTATACAATTGAGTCGATTATCGATTCAACAAACGAAACGCCTAAAGGAGTAAGCTTAATTCAAGCGCCTGCTATTTGGGAACAAAGCAATCAAGGAGAAGGCATTGTAATTGCAGTTATCGACACTGGTGTTGACACAAATCATCCTGACTTAAAAGATTGTATTATCGGAGGAAGAAACTTCACTACGGATTATGACGGAGATTCTTCTGTATTTGAAGATAATAATGGGCACGGCACTCACGTGTCTGGTACCATTGCTGCTGCGCTCAACAATGAAGGGATCGTAGGGGTGGCACCCAAAGCAAAAATTCTAAGCTTAAAAGTACTTACCGGTGAAGGATCAGGAAATTATGAATGGATTATTGACGCTATTAACTACGCCGTCGAATGGCGCGGTCCTAACAATGAGCGAGCACGAGTTATTTCCATGTCACTCGGGGGACCACAAGACGTTCCAGAACTGCACGAAGCTGTTCAAAATGCTGTGAATAAAGATGTTTCTGTCGTTGTTGCGGCTGGAAATGAAGGTGACGACCGCGAAGAAACCTTTGAATATTCATATCCCGGAAGTTACAACGAAGTTATTCAAGTAGGAGCAGTGGACAGCAGCTTAAATCTTGCTCCTTTTACCAATGTCAATGAAGAAGTGGATTTAGTGGCACCGGGTGTTAACATCATCTCTACTTTTTTAGAAGGTAAATATGCGACTCTTTCAGGAACTTCAATGGCAACTCCCCACGTCGCCGGAGCTTTAGCTCTATTAATTAACTTATGTGAGAAAGAATTTGGCCGCTCTTTAATTGAAGCTGAAATCTATGCTCAACTTGTGAAAAGGACGCTCCCTCTTGGATACCGGAAAAGCTCTGAAGGAAACGGATTTCTCATGCTCGATTTGGTAGAGAAAATACATGATATTATTAACGTAGCACGTATCAATCCTAGTAAGTAATAAATAAGAAAAACGAGAAATCTTCTTAATTCTCTTTAACTTGAAATAAAGACATGCGAACGCATGTCTTTATTCATATCGTAATGCTTCGATTGGATCTAGCTTGGCCGCTTTGTTTGCAGGAAGCATGCCGAATACAATGCCAATCGTCATGGAGAACAACACTCCTCCAAGTACTACTTGCCACGAAATTAATGACGGCCAGCCAGCAAATAACGAAACAAGAGCTGCTCCGCCCGCGCCGAGACCAATTCCAAGCAAGCCACCAATTAACGTGAGGGTAATGGATTCAATCAAAAACTGAGTTAGAATTTGTCTTTTAGATGCTCCCAGTGCTTTTCGAATACCAATTTCTCTTGTACGTTCCGTTACAGAAACCAGCATAATATTCATAACGCCAATCCCACCAACAAGCAGGGAAATGCCTGCAATCGATCCAATAATCGTTGTCATAATTCGCGTTACATTTCCAATGCTATCTGCTATTTCTTCTAAGTTCTGCACTTGGTAAGCATCTTCCGCATCATGCAAATTATTTAACAAATCCGTTGCGTCATTGCCTACTTTTTTTAGTTGATCAGAGCTTTTTGCTTGAACGCTAAGGTTTGTATAGTCAAGCTTACCGAAGCTTGATTTATACGTATTATCTGGAATATAAATAGTTGGCATTTCAAATGCTAAAAAGCCCGTTGGCTTTTTTGTCACACCAATAATTTTAATAGGCTGTCCTTGAACCCATACTACTTGTCCAAGGGCTTCCTTTTTATCAAACAGCTCTTTTTTCATATCGTTTGTGATCACACCTACTCGATTACCTGATAAAAAGTCAGAGCTGTCTAACATTCTTCCTTTTGAAACCTCCAGCTGATTAACTTCAATATACCCTTCATTAATTGCATTAACAGTCGTATCTGATTCCTTGTCTCTATATCTTATTCCCATTCCCATTGAGCTAGAAGCCACCACATTCTTCACGCCGGGAATAGTCGAAAGAGCTTTAATATCATCCTCTGTAAAGATGGGCTCCCCCATCATTGAAAGGTCATCAACTTGCATCTCGTCTTCAGGAGGCTGATAGTAGACATCAACTGTATTGCTTGCTCCTGTTATTTCCGACTTAATCATCTGTTCTCCGCCTTGACCAATGGCTACAACGATAATAACAGCCGCTACGCCAATGATAATACCAAGCATCGTCAAAATAGAGCGCATTTTATGAGCAAGAACCGAAGAGAGAGCCATACGAATATTTTCTATTAAACTCATAAGCTATCGTTCTCCTTATCGCTATGACTTAGCACTTTACCGTCACGAACGATAACTGTACGCGATGTGTATTCTGCCACTTCAGGTTCATGGGTAATGACTACAACCGTTGTACCATCTGCATTAAGCTGAGAAAATTGGTCCATAATATCAGCACTTGTTTTTGTATCTAGAGCTCCTGTAGGTTCATCTGCTAAAATAAGCGTCGGATTATTTACAATAGAACGAGCAATAGCAACGCGCTGCTTTTGCCCGCCGGATAGCTCGCTCGGTAAATGTTTCATCCGTTCACTCAGCCCTACTTTTTCAAGTGCAGCTTCTGCTCTGGCTCTTCTTTCCTTACGCGTGACGCCGGCGTATACCATTGGAAGCTCTACGTTTTCTACCGCTGTTAAACGCGGCAACAGCTGAAATTGCTGAAAAACAAAACCGATATGAATATTTCTTACTTTTGCCAGCTGCTCATCACTGTAAGTGGAGATTTCTTGTTCATTTAATAAGTAGGAGCCTGAAGAAGCGCGGTCTAAACACCCGATAATGTTCATTAGCGTTGATTTACCGGAGCCAGAAGGACCCATAATTGCAACAAACTCACCGTCATAAATCTTCAAATTAATATCTTTTAAAATCGGCACTTCCTCTTTGCCCAGATGATAACTTTTATGAATATTTACAAGTTCAATCATTGAACAGTCACTTCCGCACCGTCAGTTAAGTCCTTTGAAGGATTTGTAATGACTTTGTCTTTAGAAGAAACGCCGCTTTTGATCTCAATAAATTTATTTGTGGTTTCTCCAATCTTTACTTCCTTACGAACCGCCTTTTTATCTTTCACTACGTATACATATTTTTCTCCGTCTTCATTTACAACTGCTTTTATCGGCAGTGATGAAGCTTTTTTGCTGCTTGTTTCAATTTCAAGCAGCAGCTTAAATCCCGGCTTAATCATCGTGATATCTTGGTCATCTACTTTTACTTCAACCGGATATTGATTAGCCGCATCATTGCCGGCTTCTGCTGATGCCTGCTGCTGAGGTAGATAGTCAATTTGTTTTACGCTCCCTGCCCATTTTTTATCAGGCAAAACATCCGATGTAATTTTGACAGCTTGACCGGTTTTAATTTTTAATGCATCGTACTCAGACAGCACACCAGTAGCTAAGTATTCATCGGTATTACCAATATGTATAAGCGGTTTTTGAACATCACTTGTGTTATTAACCGCTTCTTTATCTACTTCTAGCACCGTCCCATTAATATCACTCGCTACATCTAAATTACGTTCTTTTTTAGCAATTGATTTGGCTTCTAGTTTGTTTCGTTCTAAATCAATTTTAGCCGTTTCTAAATCGAGATTGAGCTGCGTACGCTCTGTGTCGATTTGATCTCTCGCTTCTTGTTTACTCATTTCTTTTTCTAATTCTTTTCGTTTTTTATTTAAATTTGAGATTTGTTTGCTTACGGAATCCATTTGCAGCTGACTGGATTTTTTTTCTAACTTATTTTGCTCTTGCTCTAAATCAAGCGCATCGCTTTCATACGTTACAAGCGAGGTTCCCTGCTGTACACGAGAGCCTTCTGTTACGTGAAATCGTTCAACCTCGCCTTTTTCAGCATCAAAATAGACATATTGTTCATCAGCAAGCTTTAACGTACCCGGAACCATAACTGTATTTCTTAACTTTTTTTCCTTTATATTTGCTACATGAACATTGACTGCTTTTCCACTTACACTTTGTGCACGATATACGTTAATCCCAATAACCGCAACAATAACAACTGCTACAGCTGTAATAATTATTCCTTTTTTCATTTACAACCCTGCTCCTTTAAGCGCTTCTGAAACAGCTCCTCCAACTCCTGAAATAGCCGCTCCTAAGATGAATAAAATAATCACTGTAATAATAGAAACAGCTTTTGATACATTTGCCACTTTTTGTAGTCCCACTGCTGTTAGAATAAGTCCCCAGATAGAAAAGATTTCAATGGAATTAAATACTCCTCCCATAGCACCTTTAGCATCAACCATTCCATTTAGCGAAGTCACATTCGCTGAAGTGTGTGCTAGTGCAGCGACTCCTGTATTAATTAGCTGACCGATTGCTGTAATGAACGTAACAAATAAATTCAAGCTAAACATTTGACGGTACGTTGTTTTTCCAGTTCCTAACTTTGCAATTAAAAACAGAATCAAACTTGTGAATGCCAGTGTAGCAACTACTGCAATAACTCCTCCAATCGCTCCGCCAATCATACTAAATGTTGAATTCACTTCAATGCCAGCTTCTTTTTGCTGTTGCAGCGCCTCTTGTGCCTGAGGAGTATAGACAGCTAGAATCGTTGTTGCAGCTGTTAAGATGAGGATAAGTAAAAGAGGTCCCCAGATGACCGGATTGCTTTTCATTTTCTCAAACTGTACAACCGGACTCGTAATAAAACCAAAAACAGAAGGCTTTCCTTTCTCTTGAACTTCCGAAGATACATTGACTTCTGTACTCATAATCAAACTCCTTTTATTTTGTTTCGTTATTAGCTCTTAAGACCCGTCTTTTACTACTTTTTAAAGTCTTCTAGCAAAATCGGCTCTCTACGAAACTCTCAAACACCTAATATTCTAACATAATTATACAAATTAATTTACATTTTTCTTACATTTTATATTTTTTATGGTATTTTTAACAATTAAAGAGATGTCTTAATGCTGAATTACAGTATTAATCTTATTTATATTTTCTAAATATTCTAATTATCATTTGACATCATTCAATAGAATTCGTATATTATGATTAAAGTTTATTATTCCTATGTTTTTTATAAGTTTTAAATCTAAGGAGGAGTTTCAATGTCTGCTAAGAAACCATTTCGTCCTGAAACACAAGCCATCCATTCTGGCCAACAGCTTGACCCGGCTACTTTTTCGCGTGCCGTACCTATTTATCAAACAAGCTCATTTGGATTTAAAGATACGGAGCATGCTGCGTCTTTATTTAATTTAAGTGAACAAGGCTATATCTACACTCGTATTGTAAACCCTACTACGGACGTTTTTGAACAGCGAATTGCTGAGTTAGAAGGCGGAGTAGGTGCTCTAGGAGTAGCTTCGGGTCAGTCAGCTACTACCTTTTCCATTTTGAATATCGCTTCTGCAGGAGATGAAATTGTATCAGCAAGCAGTTTATACGGGGGAACATATAACCTCTTTTCGTCTACGCTTCCTAAACTGGGCATTACCGTCAAATTTGTAAACGCCGATAATCCAGAAAATTTTAGAAGTGCAATCACTTCCAAAACAAAGGCAATTTATGCTGAATCCGTTGGAAATCCGCAGGGAAATGTGCTAGACATCGAGGCAGTTGCAGACATTGCCCACGAACATGGAATTCCTCTTATTATTGATAATACGGTTCCAAGCCCTTACCTTCTTCGTCCCATCGATTTTGGAGCAGATATTGTCGTTCATTCTGCTACTAAGTTTCTTGGAGGACATGGAACAGCAATTGGCGGTGTTATCGTAGACAGTGGAAAATTTGATTGGAAAGCGAGCGGGAAATTTCCAGACTTAACAACTCCAGATCCAAGTTACCATGGCCTCGTATACACAGAAGCTGCCGGTGAAGATGCTTATATTACAAAAGCGCGCGTTCAGCTTTTACGAGATATTGGAGCTGCTTTATCACCTTTTAATTCCTTTTTACTCCTTCAAGGGGTAGAAACACTCCATTTGCGATTAGAGCGTCACAGCGAAAACGCATTAAAGGTAGCGAAATTTTTAGAGCAGCATGAATTAGTAGAATGGGTAAATTATGCGGGGCTTCCTTCCCACCCTTCCTATTCTTTGGCACAAAAATATTTGCCTAAAGGACAAGGAGCAATTTTAACCTTTGGTGTAAGGGGAGGAAAAAACACTGCGGCTAAGTTAATTGATTCGGTTCAGTTATTTTCTCATGTAGCCAATATTGGCGACTCTAAATCACTCATTATTCACCCGGCAAGCACCACTCATCAACAGCTATCTGAAGACGAACAAAAAGCTTCGGGTGTGACGCCAGAACTCATTCGTCTATCGGTTGGGACAGAAGCAATCGACGACCTTCTTGAAGATTTAGATTATGCCTTAAAAGCCAGCCAAAAAGTGAATACAACTGTTTAAAAGCTGTGATTTTTCACAGCTTTTTTTATATCAACCAATAACTTTTTATACTTTCGCTTATGCTACAATAAACAAAACGAATGAAAAAGGAGTTACTATGAACACGTTCAATTCAATATCCGCCATTACATTTACAGACGTTCATAAAACATTTAAGGATAAAGAACATAGTGTTTTAAAAGGCATATCGGGTACAGTGATGCAAGGCTCGCTCGTCATGATGGTAGGACCATCAGGATCCGGAAAAAGCACCCTTCTTTCCATGTGCAATTTACTTTCTGCACCTGATGAAGGAAGTATTGAAGTATATGGAAAAGACATTAGCAAATGGAATATTTCTGATTTACGAAAAAAAGTGGGCATCGCTTTTCAATCAGCCCCTGTTATTGATGGAACAGTGCGAGATAATATGATGCTTGTTCAAAAACTGCACGGCAAACAGGATATTATGCCTGAAGAACTCTGTGCCTTAACCGGCCTTTCCCCTGACTTGTTAGAGCAGGATGCAAGAGATTTATCCGGTGGTCAAAGACAAAGGTTATCATTAGCCCGCACGCTGTCGAACGGATCTGACCTTTTACTTTTAGACGAAATCACTTCCGCTTTGGATGCCACTTCTGCTCATGAAATTGAACAGCTTATTTCTCATTTACATAAAGAACAGAATAAAACGATTATTTGGGTTACCCATAACTTAGATCAAGCCAAACGTTTAGGAGAGGAAGTCTGGCTTTTAATGAACGGAGTGATTATAGAAAAAGCGAAGACGGAGACTTTTTTTCATGCTCCTGTAAAAGCTGAAACAAAACAATTTATTGAAGGAGCCTTTCTATGAGTTCACTTTCACTGATTTTTACCATCGTTTTCGTTTTTATTGCTCTTTTTTTATCAAAATCTTTTCGTATAGGACTCGAAAAAGATATTATCATTGCCAGTATTCGAGCAGCCGTTCAGCTGTTAGTGATAGGATATGTTTTATCGTTTATTTTTGACGCGAATCACCCTGCTTTTATGATTCTCATTTTATTCGTTATGCTGACGGTCGCTTCCCAAAATGTTGTCAAGAAAAAAAAGCAGGGATTTAAAGCTTTCTTTCGTGTATTTGTCACTCTTTTTATTGTAGAAATCCTGACCCAAAGCGTTATGCTGGGCCTACATATTATCCCTGCTACTCCGCGATACGTCATTCCTGTCAGCGGTATGATTATTGGAAATTCGATGATTTTGGCCAATTTATTTTTAAATCGGTTAGACGCTGAAGTAAATAGAAGGCGAGATGAAATTCAATTGATTCTGGCACTTGGCGGCACTCCTAAACAAGCTATTCATAGTATTTTAAATGCTGCAATCAAAGCTAGCATGATTCCTACTGTAGAAAGTCAAAAAACAATTGGACTCGTTCAGCTTCCCGGCATGATGACAGGCCAAATTATTGGAGGGGCAGATCCGATACAAGCAGTCAAATTCCAGCTGCTCATCGTTTTCACTATTCTAGCGTCTGCTACGCTTTCCTGCGTCATCTTAAGCCGTTTAACATACCCTACCCTTTTTAATAGCTATCAACAGCTTATCCGTGAGCATACATAAAAAAGAAGAAAGGAGACTCCTTTCTTCTTTTTATTGAGCAGCTTTTTTTAATCTTGTTCCTACGTCACTTCCAAAGGTCACTCCTAAATCACCGAGCCATCTTCTATAGGCAATACTCAGTCGGTCCGGATTCAAATGAAGCTCTGCTTGTAAGTCAAGCGGCAGCTCTTCTGGTTTTTGACTTTCTACAATGCTCGTATCTTGTTCAATAATAAGCTGCTGAAAATCACGGAAATATTGATCAGGTGCATCAAACGAATAGTTTCTAGAAACCAATGCAAACACGGTCGACTTTCTTTCATCTTCAGGTAAAACCGCAAACAGCATCGAAAAGATTTCACCCGTTTCGTAGTTCACTTTTTTCAACCTCGCAACGGTAGGACGAAGAATTTCAAAAGTATAATAAATAGTCGCAAAGTTACCCGTACCATCTGCATCTGCGTACACAGCGATTTCATCAGAAACGTATCGATTATCTTTCCAATGTACCTTATAATCAGGAATTTCCGCGTAGTCCGAGTGTCCAAGGCTTCCTTCGTGAACAAAAGCCAAATGGCTTACATCTAAAAAGTTTTCTACGACACGAGGAGCTGCTGCCTGCAGAGTATGAGGGTTGGCGCAAACCGTTTTAAATCCGGGGTTAAGGTATTCGTCATACTGAGGAAGAGGAGTATCACCTGCATCGCTGTTCATCTTCACCCATATAATCCCGTACTTTTCAACGCAGTCATATACCTGTGCTTTTGCTTTTGAAGGAATAGCTCTTCCCGGCGGCTGTTGAGGAATTTTCACACAAGCCCCGGTATCATCGTATTTCCATCCGTGATAAGGGCACACAATACAATCATCTATTACTTTTCCAAGAGATAACGCTGCACCGCGATGGATGCACAAATCTTTAAATGCTTTAATAGCATTAGTTGTGCGAAAAAGCGCAACTCGCTCTTCTAAAATCGTTACTTGCAAGGGCTGATCTGTTAAATCATGTGAATAAGCTGCAGGCAGCCATTCCTTAGCCAATACTAAATCTTTAATCATCTGCATCGCCTCCGTACGATAAGTAAATTTATTTCTTGTTTATAAAAAAAACCGCAGAAATAGAAGGGGGTCTTCTAATTCCGCAGCTTTTTCGTTCCGTAAAACAGACTATAAGCGCGCGAAGATTCTACATAATTGCAGATAGAGCGACCTTAGCACTTCATCTACAATGACAATACGTATTCATCGCTATTTTTTTAATCTCACTACGGGGACATTCACTTAAGTATCTATACATGTTAAATAAAGAATGGTTACCCGTTAAAAGCTTTTTTGTCCACTGATTTGTCTTGTTTTTACTTTATCAATTTCCCACTGAAAAATCTCTTGCTTTGTAAGCAGCTCTAACATAGTTTTTTCGGTTAAACGAATAAAAGCTGCGGTTTCTAAAACCGCAGCTTGTTTTATTATGAGCTCATATAACTGGCTGTATATTTTTTCGTCTGTTTTTGTATTTCTTGATTTAAATGCTTGAAAAACGAGAGCGTTTCTTCATAATCCGTCGCTTTTTCATGAAACTTCAATGTTAGGCTTTCTTCAAACAACGTTTCTCCTTGATGACCGACCGCTTTCAGCTGAACATCTGTAACGATACCTTGGGAAATCGAACATAATAAATAATTAAAGCAATGAACCGGCACGATATGCATCAGGTGAAAATCGTCGATGGTTCTATCACTTTTTGTTTTCTTAAATTCTATGATGAGTTCTTCTGGATCAATAGACACGTTTACATGCTGCTTGGACAAACAAGTAGGATTCATTTTCTGTGTATACTCACAAAATTCCAGTCCAATAAATACAGAATTCTCGGAGTCAGCTTCCATGAAGATTTGTGAATTTTTTACCATTATCCTCGTCCTCCATATTCAATCTAGTTATCCCACCACTCGCACTCGTTTGTAGAATATTACCAGTTCTTCTCTATTTTATCACTGATTTTTCTCAGTGCCTATTTAACAGACGGAAGTTCTCTTTAAAAGAGAGGGAACTGACAGGCAGTTCTTTATGTGAGAAAAATAAACAAAAGACACCTCTTTTGTTTTCTTGAGGTGTCTTTTGGTATCATCAGCCTGTGTTACGCAACCCTGCTGCAATGCCGTTAATCGTTAATAATGCTTCTTTTAAAAGTTCTTCATTTAACGTTTCAGCTTCATCTTCACGCAGCTTGGAAATAACCTTAACTTGCAAGAAGGTTAGAGGGTCCACATACGGATTTCGTAATTTAATAGATTCTTTAATCGTAGGAAGATGATCCATTAATTCTTTTTGCCCCGTGATTTGAAGAATCATTTCTTTCGTAACATTATACTCTTTTTTAATAGCGGTAAAAATCCGTTCTGAAATAACCGGGTCTTGTACCATTTCCGTATATTCTTTTGCTGCCATTAAATCTGCTTTTGTTAAGGCCATTTGCAGGTTATCGACTGTCGAGCGGAAAAACGGCCATTCTTTATACATTTGCTGAAGAAGCTGTATATCTCCGGATTTCTCTACTAAATGCTGCAAGCCCGTACCTGCAGCGTACCAGGCTGGAAGCAGCTGTCTGCTTTGCGTCCATGCAAATACCCACGGAATTGCTCGCAAGTCTTCAAAGCGATCACTTCCTTTTCGGCTCATTGGACGTGACCCAATATTTAAAGCCCCCAGCTCAGGAAGAGGTGTAGCTTGTTTAAAGTAGGTTAAAAAGTCTGGGTCTTTGAAAACAAGCTCTTGATACTTACGTAATGAAGCAGTTGAAATCTCGTCCATTGTTTCTTCCCATTCATGTGTACGAATATCACATTGTTCAGCTTCTTGAGAAACATTTGCTGCCGCTGTAAGAAGAGCTGAGACCGCTTGCTCAAGGCTTCGGTAAGCAATGTCATATAAAGAGTATCTAGAAGAAAGAACTTCTCCTTGCTCTGTAATTTTAACACCGTCTCCTAGTGTCTCAACAGGCTGAGATAAAATGCTTCGGTTTAACGGGCCACCTCCTCGGCCTAGTGAGCCGCCTCGACCGTGGAAAAACTTCAGACGAACTTGATATTTCCTCGCCATATCGTGAATTTCCTGCTGCGCTTTGTAGAGCTTCCAGTTAGCAGTAAGCGTTCCTCCATCTTTGCTTCCATCTGAGTAGCCAAGCATGATTTCCTGCAAATCCTGCTGTTTTCTTAAGTGCTCTCGATAAAAGTCTAATTGAAATAGCTGTTCCATAATCTTAGGACCTGCTGTGAGATCATCGATCGTTTCAAGCAGCGGAGCTATATTTAACTTGCTTTCAATACGGCCATCTGCATGAAGGCGATAAATACCCGCTTCTTTAGCCAGTACCATGACTTCTAACAAATCACTTGCAGACTGCGTCATACTGATTAAGTAGACTTCAATGGATCTTTCTCCAAACTCTTTATGTGCTCGATGTATCATGTTAAATACTTCAATTACTTGCTGCGTTTCTTTAGAGTAATTCTCTACAAACGATAGCACAGGTCTTGGGTCTTGAAGAACTTTCCCTAGCAGCTCAACTTTTTTCTCTTCTGTTAACGCTGAATAATCTTCAGCTAAAGAAACGGCATGGAAAATTTCTTTGATTGCCGCTTCATGTTCTCCGCTGTGATTACGGATGTCAAGCGTTGCTAAATGAAATCCAAACAGCTCAACTTGACGAATTAATTTACACAAGCTTTTTAACTGATAATCTTGAGGCTGGTGCTTTTGCAAACTGTCTTTGATGAGAAACAAATCTTGTAAAAGTTCTTCCGACCTTTGATAACCTGCTTCCGACTCTCCAACTAAATTTAATTTATGAAGCATAATCGTAAGCTTGCAGCGATATACTTCGTGTTTGATTCTCCATCGCTTTTTCTCAGGCAGCAGCGATATTTCTTGATTAATAGAATCAAGAAGATGATCTGAAACTGCGACTCTTTTTGTAGACTGACTTAACCTTTGTCTCAATTGAGTAAGCGACTCTTTATATTTACGAATAGCTAACTTCCTTTGTTTGACAAGCGTTTGCCACGTTACTTTAGGAGTTACGTTGGGGTTTCCATCTCGGTCTCCGCCAATCCATGAACCAAATCGAAGAATATTAGGCACTTTCCAACTTTCTTCGGGGTAATTCTCCTGCAATGAATTTTCCAATTCCTGATGAAGTTGAGGAAGCACTTCAAATAACGTTTCATCAAAATAATATAATCCATTGGAGACTTCATCCATGACGGTTGGCTTGCGATCTCGCAGTTCATTTGTTTGCCATAAAATTAACACTTCGCTAAACAGTCTTTCTTCAATTTCTGTACGCTCACGTTTTGTTAACGTTGGATTATCCAAGTTTTTCAGAAGCTCAGCCATTCGTTTATGAATATCAAGGACACTTCGTCTAGTGGCTTCTGTTGGATGTGCCGTGATGATAAGCTCAAGAGATAAAGTTTGAAGCAACTTAGCTATTACGTCTGGCGCCACGCCATTATTTTTAAGCGAAACAACGGCGCTTTCCAATGAACCCGGCTGCATAATAGAATCTTCTTGCTGCTGATATTCGCGTCTGCGACGAATTCGATGATTTTGCTCTGCAATATTAACTAAATGAAAATAAACGGCAAACGCCCGAATAACCTGCGCGCGCATCGGCTGTTCAAGAGTAACGATTTCATTTTTTATTTCTTTATAGATGGCTTCATCTTTGTTTTCTCTAAGTGATTTTGCCACTTCGCGTATTTTTTCTACTTTGTTGAGCAGTTCTTCTCCACCTTGGTGAACCAGAACTTTCCCTAACAATTGACCGAGAAATTTTACATCACGGCGCAGGGCAGTGCTGCTGTTTTGTCTTTCTGCTGCTTCTACTGTTACCATTAGACACGACACCTTTCTTTATAAATGTTGTACTTTTTAAACTTTTTAGAAAATTATATTAAATTCATATTACCATGAACGAAAATAAATTTCATATAATTTTGTTTCCTCCTCTCGGTTAGGAGGAAAAATTCATCAAATATAAAAAGAGGTTGAGACATAATTAAATGAATCCAATCCTAAGACGAACAAATGGGATACATAAGCTGAACCGCAGTTGGTTTCCGTGCAAGACTTCGCCTCGCCTTCCAATCGACTGCTAGAAGGAACAAAACAGATAAAACCTACGTTCACCATAACAAAAAAAAACGAACCACTAATCAAACATGTTGATCAATGGTTCGTTTTTCACTTCAGCTAAAATATTTTTCAGCCTCTCTTTTATGCTACCAAGGTTGTCCTAAATCCAATACTGAGGCTAGTTCATTGCTTTTTTTACGCACTTGTTTACGCGTGGCAGCGCGATCTGCCCCCGTTTGAAACAGGTATTTTTCTTCTTCTGTTTCTGGAATAAGCTCGGGTACTGTGCGGGGCTTTCCATCATCATCCATTGCCACAAAAGTTAAAAATGACGTAGCTGCAATTTGACGCTCCCCGGTTTTTAAATTTTCTTTAATCACTTTCACAAACACTTCCATGGATGAACGGCCTGTCCATGATACGTATGACTCCAAACATACAGAATCCTGAGGCGTAATAGGGTGCAGGAAGTGAATAGAGTCTGCCGAAGCCGTCACACACTCTGTACGACTGTGACGATAAGCTGAAATGGACGCAATCATATCAATATCACTCATTAATTTTCCGCCAAATAACGTATTGTGATTATTAATATCATTAGGGAAAATGCGGCTCGTTCGAACGGCCTTTGTATCTTTACAATAATTTGCTTTCATTAGTAAGAACCTCCATTGATGCCTATCATAATAAGAATAAAAGAATGAATGAAACTATACTAGCATATTTTGATAAATTTAGCTTTACAAAAAACTCGTTGATTTATTTACAGAAAACAAAAAAGAGAAGAAAAATTCTTCTCTTTTTTGTCTATCGAATGTAGCTTGATCCAAACGTTTTACCTAAAGAGTCACTGTATAGGTCACTTGACTTCACAGTCCATTTCCCATCTTCTTTCACCATAAAAATTCGTAGGGGACGACTTCCTTCTTTCGTTTCTAATTCATTTACAATATCTTTGAACTTAGAAGCCGCAAACTCTTCAGAGTGTTTTGTATCGTAATCTTTCGTTTCATCTGTATATGCTCGCTTAAGCTGCGATACGTATGAATATAAGTCTGATAAATTAACAGTAGTGTACTCCACTTCTACTACAGCTTTATTATTTGCATTCGCAATCACACTTGTCTTTACACTTGCTTTTTCTTTTAAGACGTCTTTATACATGTTAAAAAAATCTTTTTTTGCTTTGTCGGTTAAACTGTTAGAAAACGCGCCTTTTAATTCCTCGTTAAACGCTTTTTTCTGTTCTTCTATGACAGCTGTTTTATCGGCTGTTACATATTTATCATAATCTACATTTTCTTTGTTTAAGTAAAGAACTTCCGTGTAAGCTTGCAGAGCTTTTTCTGGGTCTTGCAGCTTATTATAGCTTTTCGCGTATTTCTTCGTATCAAGTGTTAATGTTACTTCGTCAATTTCTTCATCATAATCAGAGGATGTTGGCTGAAGCCCAATTTTGTACTTTTTATCTTTTTTAACTTCAAAGACAAACGTTAATTTTTTTTGCTTTCCAGCGCCAATCTTGTCAGATGAACTGCTTTCTAGTCCAAGTTCCCGACTGTTCACTCCCGTTTTTGGAGATAATTGTTCATCTCCTTCATATAAATACACACCGTCGTAATCCGATAAGGATATACTGTTTTTGGATACATTTTTCACTTTCAAATCGACTTTCAACAGCCCTTTTTCTTCACTTGTAGCTCCTTCATCACTGTCTACTAAAATATAAGAAGCGCTGTCAATAGATGCTTCAATCACCTTATTTTTAGCCGAAGTGGATCCTCCCGTTTCCTTAGAACTGTTACAAGCCGCTAATACTAGCATAAGTACAAAAACCAAAGCTAAAACATTCATTTTTTTCACAGCTGCCCAATCCCCTTTATTTTGTTTTTTTAGAACTTTATCCCAAATAAAGGTTCCCTCTGTGTAAATCCTTAAACCTTAAAATCTATATTTTTTACAATATTTTGATAAAAACTAAGTCTAAATTCTCCATAAATAAAAAAACACGAGCACCCGCTCGTGCTCGTATTTTTTATTTAGATTGAAAATTCTCTTGATTGATTTGTTCAGCTTCTTTCATATATCGGTTAGGTTTTCCACTTTTAATTCCCCAGTAATAAAAAGCTAACGATACGCAAGCAATCACTAGCATATCCCATCCAAAAGGCAAAATATTTTTGCCTCCGAATTTTTCGCTTCCTATGTAGGAAATAAAAATCATGCACGCTAAATAGATAAGCATCCAAGCCCCGGTTAAAAATTCTTTTTTAAAGCCCACCCATTTATTTTTCGCTTGGTAATAAAAATAAACTGGCAGGCCAATTGCCATAATAAAGATCACTTCACCTGTAAGTGGCCACCTTGCCCAGTAAAGCGTCAAAGAAGCAAAAACAAAGCCGCATGGCGCAATAACTGATGCCCCTTTTAAATAAAACGGACGGTAAAAGTGTGAAGCCGTTTTTCTTAATGTTATAAGCGCTACAGGGCCCATAATATAAGAGATAAGCGTCGCTACTGAGATCACTTCTGCTAAGACACCCCATCCTCTAAATAAAAAGAGAAACAAAAAGCAAGCTGCTAAATTTAGCCACATAGCTGGGCGCGGGACATTGTAAAGTGGATGAAGAGTACCAAATATCTTTGGCAAATATCCATTTTGCTGCATCCCGTATAACATTCTAGAAGTAGTTGCCGTATACGTAGCACCTGTGCCTGAAGGAGAAACAAATGCATCTGCGTATAACACAATTGTTAGCCAGTTAATTCCAAGCGCAATCGCTAAATCAGCAAAAGGAGAATTAAAATTCAAATGATTCCATCCATCCGCAATTGATGACGGACTTACTGCTCCGATAAAAACAATTTGTAATATAATATATACAATTCCAGCAATAAAAATTGAACCAATTACAGCTATCGGAATCGATTTATTAGGTGATTTTGCTTCTCCTGCCATATTTACAGGACTTTGAAACCCATTAAATGCAAACACAATACCTGATGTTGCCACTGCCGTTAAAACACTGGCCCACCCATAAGGGGCAACTCCATGCTCACTTGAAAAGTTCCCGCTATGAAAACCAGCAAAAAATAAAGCCCCTGCCGTTAAACCAGGAATAATTAATTTAACAATCGTAATAAATGAGTTTGCTTTAGCAAAGAGGTTTACCGTCCAATAGTTCACAAAAAAGTAAACGAACAATAACAGAGACGCAACTGCCAACCCCTTGGACGTTAAAATGCCATTGTCTACTAATTCATGAGTCCAGCGCGCCCATTTCCACGGCCAAGTACTCATATATTGCACAGATGCAATAGCCTCCACTGTTATCGTTGAAGCAATTGAAATCCAGTTAGCCCAAGCAGCCAAAAACCCAATAAATGATCCGTGTGAATACTGAGGATATTTAACCATTCCCCCTGCTTGTGGAAACATCGCGCCCAGTTCCGCATATGACAGGGCAATGGTCAAAATAACCACCATTCCAATAACCCATGAAAAAATAGCCGCGGGTCCCGCAATTTGAGCTGCCTTCCATGCGCCAAACAGCCATCCTGAACCGATAATCGAACCTATGCCTGTCATGGTTAAAGCAAATGTTCCCATCTTCCTTTGCATATTGCTCATCCAAATCTACTCCTCTTCCCTAGGAAAATAAAAAAAACACTTGCGAAATTTTCTCAAGTGTTTGCCCAGGCGCGCGGCTTATACGCTATATGCTCCCCCATGGTCATCCATGTTGCGCCAGTCACATATAGGAATATATTTTTTATCAGTATATAACATTCATTACTATTACTCAATACACAAAAATGTTTACATTAGTTTTTAAAAATAATAAATTATTCGTAAAATTCAAAATTAATCTCCTAAAAACCTCTTTTTAATTACAAAAAAGAACTGAAACCCTAACTTTACTTATCATTTGATTCTTTTAACTCATAAGCAAATCCCCTTCCTTAAATTATTCCAATATATATTATTCATTTACAAAATACGAATTAACATCTATATATCCATAGAATTCTTGCACTAGACCCTTTACTTATATACAATATGAAGAAAAGATACTAAAGTGAAGTTCCCACCACTTAGCTGCGCTTGAAGTGGGAGACTTCTTTTAGGAAAACGTTAACACCTACATATCATGCACTTCGCAACGAATGAAGTACTTCGAGCAAACTTCTCTGTTTACGCAAGCAAAAAACAGGGAAAATTACGAAAAAAGATTGTTAGAGGGATGCTTATGAATTATGCAAATGTAAAAGTTCTTTATTTTGATGACGACGGAACCATTCCAAATCACCCTCGTCTTCCAGTTTTGTTGTATGAACACGTATTTATTAGTAAGAAAGAGAAAGTAGAGAGCATTTTTAATTCTCACAACTGGAAAAACAGCTGGGTAGGCGGCATATATGATTTTCACCATTACCACAGTAATTCTCATGAAGCACTAGGTGTAATTAGCGGATCTGCACGTTTAAAACTAGGTGGACATATGGGAGAAAATATCGTGGTTCATGCTGGGGATGTACTCGTACTCCCTGCAGGTACAGGGCATATGCGTCTGCAGTCAACTGCTGATTTTAAAGTGGTTGGAGCTTATCCAGAGGGCATGGATTACAACTTACGAACAGGAAAACAAACCGATCGCCCTCACGTATTTGATGAAATTGCACAAGTACCTATTCCTACAACGGATCCTGTTTATGGCGACAAAGGACCATTGACAGAGTGGTGGAACTAGACAAGCACTTATTGTCTAGTTTTTTTATTTGCTCGTTTTTATAGCTTCCATAAATCTTTATTTGAACATACAAATTCTTTTTCTTTGATGCAATAGTAATATACTTTATCTCATCGAGAAAACTAACTTTCTTCTTTTCCATTCTTTTTTTGCTTCAAAGGCAACTGTGCTTAGGTTCTCCCCTGCTTTTTCTTCCCTAATCATTTCAAATATCTTCTTCTCATCATGCTCTTTTTTTGTTTTTCTAAAAAAATTTTCATAATTTATAACGAAATTTTCAAAAAACTTATTGCTTTACTATGTCAGACTTGCTATCATAGTGAACATTGTTAGATAAATTTTATAGGAGGAGTAAAAATTGAACAGAAAATTCATAATATTTATTTTATTCATCATTCCGTTTATTGCTCAATTCGCTTTTTTACCTTTTGTAAATAACATTCATCCAATTATTTTTGGATTACCTATTTTGCATTTATGGTTATTTTTATGGGTCTTCTTAACGCCTGTGTGTACATTTATCATTTATCGTTTACAA
Source organism: Priestia aryabhattai B8W22 (assembly GCF_000956595.1). GTDB lineage: Bacteria > Bacillota > Bacilli > Bacillales > Bacillaceae_H > Priestia > Priestia aryabhattai. The sequence continues at coordinate 71,317 of NZ_JYOO01000026.1, forward strand.
AAATCTTGGGGGGACATTGAATAATGCAAGGAAATTTAACCGCACTTTTAATCACATCAGCAATTGTTCTTGTCGTTATCGCCATTGGCTTTATAGCAGGACGTGACAAATCATCTAGAAGCTCCGTTGAAGAGTGGGCTGTAGGGGGAAGACGTTTTGGAAGCCTGCTCGTCTGGCTTTTAGTAGGAGCAGATTTATATACTGCTTATACATTCCTAGGTCTTACAAGTACAGCTTATCAAGGAGGAAGCATCGCATTTTTTGCCATTCCTTACTCTGTTTTAGCTTTTTTAATTTCATACTTTTTTCTTCCAAAACTTTGGACTGTTGCTAAAAAGCACAAACTTACGACGCTTGCTGATTATGCAAGAGAACGTTTTAGCAGTAAATTTCTCTCCTCTTTAATTGCCATAGTAGGTGTATTGATGCTCATTCCATATATCGATCTTCAGCTTAGCGGTATTCAAGATACTCTTCGCGTTGCAGGAACTGGCTACATTAACGTAAAAGCTGTCGTTATTCTTTCGTTCTTTCTTGTGGCTCTTTATACCTTTTTCAGCGGAATTAAAGGTCCCACTTATACGGCAATTATTAAAGATATTTTAGTATGGGCGATTATGTTATTCATGGTTGTTTCTCTGCCAATTATGCATTTTGGAAGCTGGGGCAACATGATTGACAATGTTGCAAAGGATGCACCTCAGCTATTAACGATCCCAACACAAGGACCTAAAGGCATTCCATGGTTTATTACAGCATCACTCGTATCTGCTTTAGCTTTATTCATGTGGGCCCACGCTGCTACAGGTGTTTTCACTGCTAAAAGTGCAGATTCGCTTCGTAAAAATGCTGTTTTCTTACCTCTTTACAATATTGTTTTAATTCTAGTCATCTTCTTAGGGTTTATTGCTTATCAAGTATTGCCTCAAGATACAACGGATCCTAGATTAGCATTATTAACCTTAATTCAATATTCATATGGCGGCATTGGCCAAGGGTTAGCTTATGCAACGATTGCTCTTGCTTCATTAATTCCATGTTCTATCATGGCTATCGGAGCGTCTAACTTATTTGCAAATAATATATTTAGAGATTTAATTAATCCAAATGTACAGGGTAAAACATTAACAATGGTTACTCGTTCTATGGTTTTTGTTGTTATTGGACTGGCACTTTTATTCGGTTTATTATTCCCTCAAGCGCTTGTTTCCCTACAGTTACTAGGGGTATCCGGCATGGTACAAATCTTCCCGGCTATCGTGATCAGCCTGTTTTGGAGAAATCAATCGAAAGAAAGTACGATTGCTGGATTAGTAGTAGGGCTGGTTGTAACGTTTACCGTCCATGCCACAGGAAATTCATTTGGTCTTTATGAAGGGTTCTGGGGATTATTATCTAACGTACTCGTAGTTGTTATTTTAAATCCAATCTTTGCTGCAAAAACCAAAGCAGCAACAAACGGCGTGAAAGAAACATTATTTTCTAAAGGCACTACGCAAACTGAATTAAAGAAAAACGCATAAAAAAA